>NZ_JAFBEX010000003.1 GCF_016908975.1 Neobacillus cucumis | reverse complement strand
CATGACTCAGAAAACACGCAGAGCTGTCCGAAGTCAAGCCAAGTTCGGACAGCATGACTCAGAAAACACGCAGAGCTGTCCGAAGTCAAGCCAAGTTCGGACAGCACAAGCCAGAAAACACGAAGAGCTGTCCGAAGTCAAGCCAAGTTCGGTCAGCATGACTCAGAAAACACGAAGAGCTGTCCGAAGTCAAGCCAAGATCGGACAGCACGACTCAGAAAACACGAAGAGTTGTCCGAAGTCAAGCCAAGTTCGGACAGCACAAGCCAGAAAACACGCAGAGCTGTCCGAAGTCAAGCCAAGATCGGACAGCATGACTCAGAAAACACGCAGAGCTGTCCGAAGTCAAGCCAAGTTCAGACAGCACGACTCAGAAAACACGCAGAGCTGTCCGAAGTCAAGCCAAGTTCAGACAGCATGACTCAGAAAACACGCAGAGCTGTCCGAAGTCAAGCCAAGATCGGACAGCATGACTCAGAAATCACGCAGAGCTGTCCGAAGTCAAGCCAAGATCGGACAGCACAAGCCAGAAAACACGTAGAGCTGTCCGAAGTCAAGCCAAGTTCGGACAGCATGACTCAGAAAACACGAAGAGCTGTCCGAAGTCAAGCCAAGTTCGGACCGCATGACTCAGAAAACACGCAGAGCTGTCCGAAGTCAAGCCAAGTTCGGACAGCATGACTCAGAAAACACGCAGAGCTGTCCGAAGTCAAGCCAAGTTCGGACAGCACGACACAGAAAACACGAAGAGCTGTCCGAAGTCAAGCCAAGTTCGGACATTACAAGTCAGAAATTACGCAGAGCTGTCCGAAGTCAAGCCAAGTTGGGACAGCACAAGCCAGAAAACACGCAGAGCTGTCCGAAGTCAAGCCAAGTTGGGACAGCACAAGCCAGAAAACACGCAGAGCTGTCCGAAGTCAGCCAAGATCGGACAGCATGACTCAGAAAACACGTAGAGCTGTCCGAAGTAAATTACCGTTCACTACACTAAGTTGTTCTAAATAGTTGAAAATCAATGTTGACACTTTTACACAATTGAGTGGATTGACTTAAACTAACGATCTGCCTGTCTAAAAACAGGTGGTCATTCGAACAGGTTTGCACTAAATCAACGGTCCCCTTATCGAATCAGGTCCGAGGGCCGTCCAAGGAGCATCCTAGAACGATGAGAGCGCCCGTGGGTTTCCCCCGCCAACTTCATAATCCCACGCGAGCCTCATGTCTTCTGCTCCAATCAACACAGATACAATAAAATAATGACCTTTAACTCAGCCCAACGTTTGGGTAAACTGAATTATTAGACTTTTTCCTAGCAAACGATTTTCTTCAATAACCTTCTGGACTTATGTTAAAATGAAAGATGCTAATTTTTACAAGAGATAGACTAGGGAGAGAATACGATTGTATGAATTTATAAAGGGGACGGTAGAATTTGTCGGACCAGAATATATTGTAATCGAAAATAATGGGATTGGTTACCAAATCTCTACACCCAATCCGTTTATTTTCGCTGGTAAAATGGAAACAATGATTACCGTTTATACTTACCATTACGTTCGTGAAGATGTGATCGCTTTATACGGTTTTGAAACAAGAGAAGAAAAAAGACTTTTTACAAAACTATTAAATGTCTCTGGAATTGGTCCAAAAGGCGCGCTTGCCATTCTGGCTTCAGGAGAAGTCCAGCAAGTGGTAATGGCGATTGAAAATGAAGATGAGAGCTTCCTAGTTAAATTTCCAGGAGTCGGTAAAAAAACGGCCCGGCAAATGATTCTTGACCTAAAAGGAAAATTACAGGATATTGTTCCTGATTACTTCCCTAACCTTTTCAATGCCGATACTTATTCGGTTCCTGTTCAAGCAGCTAATTCAGCGTTTGAAGAAGCGGTGCTTGCTTTGAAAGCTCTTGGCTATTCAGATAAAGAAATTAAAAAAATCTCACCTGAATTACAAAAAGAACAGCTTTCAACGGATCAATATATTAAAAAAGCCCTCCAGCGGCTTTTAAAATAGGTGATATTTCATGGACGAACGGATCATATCTAGTGAAGTGAATGAAAGTGAAATCAGTATGGAACAAAGTTTGCGCCCGCAAACTTTAAAGCAATATATTGGCCAAACTCAGGTAAAAGAGAATCTTGAGATTTTTATCAAAGCGGCAAGGCTGCGGAAGGAAACACTTGATCATGTTCTTCTATATGGTCCTCCAGGATTAGGCAAGACAACCCTTGCAGTTATTATTGCGAATGAAATGGGTGTTAATATCCGGACAACATCTGGACCTGCGATTGAACGACCAGGGGATTTAGCGGCTATTTTAACTTCGCTTGAACCAGGTGATGTCCTATTCATTGATGAGATCCATAGACTGCCGCGCACGATTGAAGAAGTGCTTTATCCTGCAATGGAGGATTTTTGCTTGGATATTGTCATTGGTAAGGGTCCAAGCGCCAGATCAGTTCGGCTTGACCTTCCTCCCTTTACACTTGTTGGTGCCACTACCCGTGCCGGTTCCTTATCTGCACCATTACGGGACCGATTTGGAGTTTTGTCGAGGCTCGAGTATTATAAGGAAGAACAATTAAAAGATATTGTCCTACGAACAGCTGATTTGTTCGAAACTGAAATCGATGAGATTTCAGCAGCAGAAATCGCTAGAAGGTCAAGGGGGACACCAAGGATTGCCAACCGACTGCTGCGCAGGGTGAGGGATTTTGCGCAAGTTAAGGGGAATGGTACAATTGACCTAGCTCTAGCAACAGAAGCATTGGAATTACTCCAGGTTGACCGTTTGGGTCTCGATCATATTGATCACAAACTATTAAAAGGAATTATTGAAAAATTCCGCGGTGGTCCGGTAGGGCTTGATACCATTGCTGCCTCGATAGGTGAGGAAGCAGAGACGATTGAAGATGTATATGAGCCGTACCTTTTACAAATTGGCTTTCTGCAGCGAACCCCTCGCGGCCGGGTGGTAACGGGTGCCGTATATCACCATTTTGGCATGGAAGTGCCAATGGAGTGACTTTGTTTTTTCTTTTAGGAAATTTTGATAAGTAAGGTGTGTTAGATATGAAAGTAGATTTATTTGATTTCCATTTGCCTGAGGAGCTAATTGCTCAGGTACCCCTAATCAATCGGACAGACAGCCGATTGATGGTCTTAGATAAACAAACAGGGGAAATCAAGCACGAAGTTTTTAAACATATCACCGAATATTTGCGTGAGGGAGACTGCCTTGTCTTAAATGATACGAAGGTATTGCCTGCACGCCTTTTCGGTATAAAAAATGACACAGGTGCCAAAATTGAAGTCCTATTATTAAAACAACTCGAAGGAGATCAGTGGGAAACACTTGTGAAACCGGCAAAACGGGTGAAAATCGGGACTGAAATCATCTTTGGTGATGGTCTGTTAATAGCTGTTTGCACAGGAGAGTCCGACCATGGCGGCAGAGTCCTAGAGTTCAAATATAAAGGAATATTTTACGAGGTACTTGATCAGTTAGGTGAAATGCCGCTGCCACCCTATATCAAGGAGCAGCTGGAAGACCGAGACCGTTATCAAACCGTCTATGCACGCGAACCGGGATCAGCCGCGGCACCTACCGCAGGTCTTCACTTCACAGAGTCCCTTTTGGATGAAATTAAAGCAAAAGGAGTACATATCGCCTTTATCACGCTCCATGTAGGACTTGGCACGTTTCGTCCTGTCAGTGTCGATAATGTCTTGGAACATGATATGCATGCTGAGTTTTATATGGTAACCGAGGGGACTGCCCAATTACTGAACGAGGTAAGGCAAAGTGGGGGAAGAATTATTACCGTTGGAACAACATCTACAAGGACGTTAGAAACGATTGCATCGGCAAATAATGGTCAATTTATCGCAGGGAGCGGCTGGACAAGTATTTTTATCTATCCAGGATATGAATTTAAGGGGATTGATGGGATGATTACTAATTTCCACTTGCCTAAATCTACCTTAATCATGCTTGTTAGTGCTTTAGCTGGAAGAGAGCATATTTTGCATGCCTATAACACAGCCGTTGCTGAACGGTATCGTTTTTTCAGCTTTGGTGATGCCATGTTCATCATCTAGTGGTAAGGGGGCGGAGCGCCGCAAATATGGAACATTGTAAACAATGTTTTCTGTATAATATATAATTTATACTTTATAAAGATTTAACATAGCTCTGCTCACACCGCCTTTAGGAAGGAGACAACAATTTGACGGCTATTCGTTATGAATTAATTAAAACATGTAAACAAACAGGGGCCAGGCTTGGTCGAGTCCATACACCTCACGGATCATTTGACACACCTGCCTTTATGCCAGTCGGGACATTAGCAACCGTAAAAACCATGTCACCTGAGGATTTAAAAGAAATGGGTGCTGGAATTATTTTAAGTAATACCTATCATTTATGGCTTAGACCTGGGCATGAAATTATTAAGGAAGCTGGAGGCCTTCATAAATTTATGAATTGGGATCGGGCCATTTTAACAGACTCTGGCGGGTTTCAGGTTTTCAGCTTAAGTGAATTCCGCAAAATAGAAGAAGAAGGCGTTCATTTCCGCAATCATATGAGTGGTGAGAAATTATTTTTATCACCGGAAAAAGCAATGGAGATTCAAAATGCTCTCGGATCTGACATTATGATGGCATTTGATGAATGCCCGCCATTTCCTGCGACATTTGAATATATGAAAAAATCAGTTGAGAGGACGTCAAGATGGGCAGAGCGCTGTTTAACAGCCCATCAGCGCCCAGAAGACCAAGGTTTATTTGGAATTGTCCAAGGCGGTGAATACGAGGAGCTTCGCAGACAAAGTGCGAACGACCTTGTTTCACTTGATTTCCCAGGGTATGCTGTTGGGGGACTATCGGTTGGCGAGCCGAAGGATGTTATGAACCGGGTTCTTGAATTTACAACCCCAATGTTACCGACGAATAAACCTCGTTATTTAATGGGGGTTGGCTCTCCAGATTCGCTTATTGACGGTGCGATTCGCGGAATTGATATGTTCGATTGTGTATTGCCAACACGGATTGCCAGAAATGGAACCTTAATGACTAGCACAGGACGCCTTGTTGTGAAAAATGCCCAATTTGCCCGTGATTTTGGACCGCTCGATCCAGAGTGTGATTGCTATACATGCCGAAACTACAGTAGAGCATACATCCGTCACTTAATTAAATGTGATGAAACGTTTGGAATTCGTTTAACGTCTTACCATAATCTCTATTTTCTGTTAAGATTAATGGAGAAGGTCAGACAAGCTATTATGGAAGACAGGCTTGGAGATTTCCGCGAAGAGTTTTTTGAACGTTATGGTTTTAACAAACCAAACGCGAAAAATTTCTAATAGAAGAATTTTGAAAGGAGGGAAACAAAATGTCAGGTGGTATTGGTACAATCATTCCATTAATTTTAATGTTTGTGTTATTTTATTTCCTATTAATTCGTCCACAGCAAAAACGCCAAAAAGCGGTTGCGACCATGCAAAGCGAATTGAAAAAAGGTGATAAAATCGTCACGATTGGTGGCCTACATGGCTTTATTGACTCTATTGATGATAATAAAGCAGTCATTAAATGTGGTGACGGCAGCCGTCTTACCTTTGACCGTAATGCGATTCGTGAAGTAACAGAATCTGCTGCGGGTGAAGGCAGCGTAAGCCTTAACAAATAAGGAAACAAAAAGGAAGCCAGAATCGATGGCTTCCTTTTTAATTAAAGAATAAAGTATATTTTCAACTATGAGAATTGTCTAGCTCCAGCGCCTAGCCCCTCGATGGTCTACAGACGCTCCCAAAATGAAGGCAAAAAGCGCCTTCTTTTTGGGAGCGTCTTATGCTTGTCGGGGCTGATCAAGGCGCTTGCGCTTTTCTTATATAGATCTTCTTGAATTCGTTGAAGCAATGTTAACCCCTAAAATGCCACCCATCATCGCAATTAATATATAACAAGTATGATAAATCACTTGTTCTGCATTAAATAGGCGGTCGTAGCCAAGATATTGAAATAAAAAAACAAGAAAGGAATAAAGCAGCCCTGTTACTCCTCCAATTAACCAGCCTTTTTCTTTTCGTTTTCCTCCAGAAAGAAAGCCTCCGCCAAACAGTCCGATAAACGACAGGGCTGTAATCACATACTGTAGTGATCCTTCCTTTGTGGATGTAAACCGAAGAATGAACGCAAAAATAAGACTGCAAACAAGAGCAAAGGCAAAGATAAAAACTAATCCATACAGAATGGATAGCCCAAAGCTTTTCGATTCGATGATAACTCTCCCCCTTCATTGTCTTAGGCCTGCCAATTTGCAGGCTTTATGACAGTTTCTTTCCTAGTACAAGCGTATTCGTGGAAGCAATAAAGTAGAATAAATTTTTTTATGGACTTTTTTATTTTGGGAATTAATTCCTTTCATTAATTGCAATCAAATGCAAATACTAATTTTGGATTGAAAAAGGGGCGACCAATGTGGATTATGCAGCGATTGTGTTTAGAACACTATTTTTTTACGGACTTATTATCATCATTTTTCGGGTTATGGGGAAAAGGGAGATTGGTGAATTAAGCATATTGGATTTAGTTGTGTTCATTATGATTGGTGAGATGGCAGTAGTCGCCATTGAAAAGCATGATTCTCCATTACTTCACACCATGGTCCCAATGATTGTATTGATGGCCTTACAAATTATCTTGGCGATTATTTCTTTAAAAAGTAAGAAAGTTCGTGACTTGATTGATGGAAAGCCAATCATCATTATAAATAGAGGGAAAATTGATGAAGATGCCATGCGTAAACAACGTTATAATTTTGATGATTTGCTTACTCAACTAAGAGAAAAGAACATTCGCAGCATTGCTGATGTTGAATTTGCGATTCTCGAGTCCTCTGGAAGTTTGTCTGTGATTGAAAAGCTAAAAAATTCAGGCAATGAAACCAAACAGGGAGATATCACGATCCCCTTAATACTCGATGGACAAATCGATGAGGAAAACCTCAGGCGCATTAATAAAACCAATCTATGGCTGCGTCAAGAATTGAAAAAAAAGGGCTATCGGGATATTAAGAAAATCTCCTTTTGCAGCTATGAAAATGGAAATTTTTTTATTGATCTACTGGATGAAGAATAAGGGCGTATAAATTTTGACTTTGAAAATTGTCCAGCTCCAGCGCCTAGCCCCTCGAGGTCACAAGACAAGCCGTCCAAAAGGTTAAAAGGCAACCTTTCGGTCGGCTTGTCTTGTGCTTGTCGGGGCTGACCAAGGCGCTTACGCTTTTCTTATTTAAGGACTATAAAGTTTCCAATCCATGGGATTCTTTTTAGCTCTTCTTTTTTTATGAGGCGGAATATAACAAGCAATAATAAATAGGCAATCATCATCATGAGTGCAGCTGTAACCACGCGGATTGCTAAATGATGACCCAGGAAGTAATGGTGATACAGCCAATATCCCATCCAGCCCGCAGCACCCATACATAAGAATCCTTTTAAATAGTCACGGATATAGAATGAAAAGGCTACCTTCTTTAATACGGTGGCAAAGTGTAGACCTGTGACTAGAACAAACCCTACAACAATACCTAAAGCTGCACCCGTTATGCCAAACGATGGTTGGGAGGCAAGGACAAAGATAACGGCTGTTTTGACAATAGCACCAATGAGACTATTGATCATGGCGGCTCTTGCTAAATTTAGTGCTTGCAAGACAGCCTGCAGTGGACCTTGATAATAAAAAATAAGCATAAAAGGTGCCATGAGGCGGATAAAGTAGGCACCCTTAGTGGAACCATACATTAGCTGCATAAGCGGGTCTGCTAGGACATAAAGGAGGATAACAGCTAGTCCTCCTGATAAAAATACAAATCGTAGTGCTTGCTGCAATCGATATTCGATTTGTTTATGCTTATTTTTAGAATTAGCTTCACTGATAGCTGGAACGAGTGAAGTTGCGAGTGAAAACGTAACAAAAGAAGGAAGCATTAATAGCGGCATCGCGTAGCCGGTTAGAGCTCCGTATTGTTTTGTGGCATTAACGGCGACGACACCAGCCAGTGCGAGGCTGTGCGCGACTACAATCGGCTCAAAAAACCAAGAAATTGAGCCAATCATTCTGCTCCCCATTGTTGGCAAGGCAATTCCCATGAGGTCCTTAAATGTTTTTTGTCCTTTTTGAACAAATTGAAAAAAATTCTTCCTCAATTTAAAACGTTTCTTTAACTTAAATGTGGTAAGCAGGTAAACCAGTGAAAGTAACTCTCCTAAAACGGAAGCACCCATTGCAGCGGCTGCTCCATATTCCACTCCATAGGGTAAGAAGGTTTTCGTTGCTGTTGCAATTAGAGTGATTCTTACAAGCTGTTCTAAAATCTGTGAAACGGCGGATGGACGCATGTTTTGCCGACCTTGGAAGTAACCTCTTAAGACCGAAGCAATGGCAATAATGGGAAGTGCTGGTGCAATGGCAATTAAAGGATAATACGTTCTCGAATCAGTAAAAAGGGTAGTCGATAAAATCGGTGCCAATAATATTAATGCCGGTGTGAGGATAATGGATAAGCCGATTGTGATGGCCAGGGAAACAATAAGGATCTTCTTTATTTCCGCATAGTCCCCTTTGGCTTCAGCCTCCGCAATATTTTTCGAAATAGCCACTGGAAGCCCTAATTGAATGACTGTTACCACCAGGATAAACGTAGGGTATGCCATCATATATAAACCGACGCCTTCTTCTCCAATACTTCTTGCTAGTACAATCCGATAAATAAAGCCGAGAACCCTTGTAATGAAGCCTGCTACTAACAGGATAAAGGTCCCTCTTAAAAACTTTGACATTTCGGTTCCCACCTTCTCAAAAAAGAAGAATTCATATACAATTATCTATATGCCTATAGGTGGACAAAGCATGACAAGTTGTCAAAGCTTTTTGAAATGGTTTAAATATAGAGGATATTCAAAACAGATGTCGGTGGAGGCAGAGGGAAATGGAAAATAGCCACATAAACGAGAATAATCGTACCCAAGTACAGCCAGTGTTAAAGAGCAAATTAGAGGAGTTTCGCCTGCTGGGGGTTGATTCTGTTACAGAACAGGGGCTTTGGGAGTACTTAATTAAGAAAAAATGGAAAAAGGTAAAACATGAAATGCGGCTCTATGAAATGATTCAGGAAATTCTCTCTGTAAAGGTAAGTGATTATCTTAACTATGTAACCATTGAATCTTATAAAACAACCGAATTCTCACTTGATAATGAAGAAGAACTGAAAGAACTTTTAAAATAACATAAAATGTTAAATTGACAGCCTCACTAAGTTATTTCATAATGAAAGCAGTGACTTTTTTATTATATTAATAGGGCTGGACGCAAGAGTGCTACTTTTTTATGCACTAAGGAGGAACAATACATAATGGTAAAGCGTAGTAGAATTATTGCTTTCTTTCTTGTGATTCTCATTGTTGGAGGCACAATAGGAGCAACAACCAAAAATATCTTAAACAACATGAAGCTAGGACTAGACCTGCAAGGTGGATTTGAGGTTTTATACGAGGTTCAGCCAGCGAAAAAAGGGCAAAAAATTGACAAAGAGGTACTGACAAGTACCGTTGAAGCCCTTGATAAGCGAATTAACGTTTTAGGCGTAAGTGAGCCTAGTATCCAAATTGAAGGAAATAATCGAATCCGCGTTCAGCTCGCTGGGGTTAAAGATCAGAATAAAGCGCGAGAAATTTTATCTACTCAGGCTAATCTGTCTTTCCGTGATGCTGATGACAAACTGATGATGGATGGTTCTGATTTAAAGCAGGGCGGAGCCAAACAAACCTTTGACCAAAATAATGCTCCAAGTGTAACTCTAACACTAAAGAGCGCGGATAAATTCAAAAAAGTGTCCCAAGAAATTCTGAATAAGGCGCCAAATAATTATCTGGTCATTTGGCTTGATTTTGTAGAAGGAAAAGATTCCTTTAAAACAGAAGTAACAAAACAGAATCCTAAATTTTTGTCTGCTCCAACTGTTAAAGAAGTCTTTAATCAGGATACCGTTTCAATTGTCGGCAGCTTTACAGTTAAAGAAGCACAAACTTTGGCTTCCCTATTAAATGCTGGTTCCTTACCAGTTAAACTAAAAGAAGTATACTCCACTTCTGTAGGTGCTAAGTTTGGGGAACAAGCCCTACATGAGACGATTTTTGCTGGAATTATCGGTATAGCTATCATTTATTTATTCATGATTTTCTATTATCGTTTTCCAGGCTTTATAGCTACGATTACATTAACGATTTTTACTTATTTGGTGTTATTAATTTTCGATTGGATGAATGGGGTCCTGACATTGCCAGGGATTGCGGCCATTATCCTCGGGGTCGGAATGGCCGTTGATGCCAACATTATTACTTATGAGAGAATTCGTGAGGAACTGAAAGTCGGCAGAAGTCTGAAAGCAGCGTTTGAAGCAGGGGAGAAACATGCCTTTACAGCGATATTTGACGCCAACTTAACGACCATTCTAACAGCATGTGTATTATTTTTCTACGGGACAAGTTCTGTAAAAGGCTTTGCGACCATGCTAATTGTCAGTGTTCTCATGAGCTTTTTGACCAATGTTTACGGTTCAAGACTCCTATTAGGACTATGGGTGAAGAGTGGTATCTTTAATAAAAAGCCTGGCTGGTTTGCCGTCAATCCATCACAAATTAACAATATTAAAGATAATGTTGATACTATCGACCTGCCAACTAGATTTGATAAAATTGATTTTGTTGGCTTAAGAAGAAAGGTATTTATTTTATCAGGTACTCTCATTGTCGCTGGTATTGTCTGTCTTGCTATTTTCCGCTTGAACTTGGGTATTGATTTTTCAAGTGGTACTCGTATAGATGTACAATCGAAAACACCATTAACCACAGAAGAAGTGAGAAAAGCTTTTACTGATCGCGGTTTAAAACCGGATGATATCGTCATCTCAGGTAACAATCATCAAATGGGTGCTGTTCGAATGATTGGGGTTTTGTCTAAAGATCAGATTGCCTCTTTGAAAGCAGATTTTAAAAAGGATTATGGCTTTGAACCGAATGTCAGCACCGTTTCTCCGATGGTAGGAAAAGAACTGGCTAAAAATGCCCTTATTTCCATATTGCTGGCATCGATTGGGATTATACTCTATGTTTCGATTCGATTTGAAGCCTATATGGCTATCTCAGCTATTGTTGCGATCCTGCATGATGCATTCTTTATGATTGCTATTTTCAGTATCACAAGACTGGAAGTAGATCTAAACTATATCGCGGCCATTTTAACCATTGTGGGTTATTCAAACCATGATACGATTGTTACGTTTGACCGGGTACGTGAAAATATGAGGAAGAAAAAGCGTCTCAAAACGGTTCAAGATATTGCTGAAGTGGTAAACATCAGTATTCGTCAAACCTTAACTCGTTCTATTAACACTGTGTTTACAGTCCTTGTGGCAACAGCATGCTTAATGATTTTCGGAAGTCCTTCCATACGGAATTTTTCGATTGCATTGTTTATTGGTTTAATTGTCGGTGTCTATTCATCGATTTTTGTCGCAGGTTCTTTATGGTATGTGATGAAATGTAAAGAACTGAAAAAGAAAGGTGTTATTCGAACAGTTAAAGAAAAGAGAAAATACTCGGATCAGCCACAGGTATAATAAAGGTGAAAAAACTGCAATCATTTTGCAGTTTTTTCTTTTAATTGAAAGCTTCGGTTTGCTCCTGTATAATTAGAAAGTCTGAGGGGTGAACGTACTAATGTTAAAATCAAAAACAAAATGGATTGTTCGCAATCCTGATCAAAATCTCACTCAAATGCTTGTCAATGAATTGAAGATAACACCTCTTACTGCAACGCTACTTGTAAACCGTGGACTTAATACCGTAGATTCTGCTCGGTATTTTTTATTTGGTAAAGATGAATTTCATGACCCATTCTCCCTAAAAGGGATGGATACGGCGGTAAATCGAATTCGTGCAGCCATTGAAAAACAGGAACCAATCCTGATTTTTGGTGATTATGATGCTGACGGTGTTAGCAGCACCACCTTGTTAATGATGACCCTTCGCGATTTAGGAGCAAATGTTCAATTTTACATCCCAAATCGTTTTACAGAAGGATATGGACCAAATGAACCAGCATTCCGAGAAGCGGAAAGAAATGGGATCAAATTAATTATTACAATCGATACCGGTATAGCTGCAGTTCATGAAGCAGGAGTTGCCAAAGAGCTTGGACTGGATTTAATTATTACGGACCACCATGAACCAGGACCTGTATTACCGGAAGCGTTGGCGATTATTCATCCTAAGCATCCAGATAGCACTTATCCGTTCCGTGAATTAGCAGGAGTTGGTGTGGCGTTTAAACTTGCCCATGCTTTATACGGCAGAGTTCCCGAGCATTTATTAGAAATTGCTGTAATTGGTACGATTGCTGACTTAGTATCTTTAAAAGGCGAAAATCGCATCATAGCGAAAAAAGGCTTGGAAAAAATAAGATTAACAAAAAATATAGGTCTAAGAGCCATTTTAAAAGTGGCAGGTGTAGACCTCGCCTCCATTAATGAAGAGACGATAGGTTTTACCTTAGCCCCTAGAATTAATGCGGTCGGAAGATTAGAGGATGCGGATTTAGCCGTCCAGTTACTACTGACTGATGATCCGGATGAAGCTCAAAGTTTAGCTATGGAAATGGATAACCTAAATAAAACTAGGCAGGAGATTGTCAATACCATTACCGCTGAAGCCATCGAGGAAGTCGAAAAAAACTTCCCCATCGATACCAATAAAGTTCTTGTCATAGGTAGAGAAGGCTGGAATGCAGGTGTAATCGGTATTGTGGCCTCAAGACTTGTAGAAAGATTTTATCGGCCGACGATAGTGCTGAATTTTGACCCGGTAAAAGGGGTCGCAAAAGGTTCGGCCAGAAGTATTACCGGCTATGACTTATTCAAAAATTTATCCACTTGCAGAGAACTTCTGCCGCATTTTGGCGGACATCCAATGGCAGCGGGGATGACTTTAAAGCTTGATGACGTAGCTGAGCTTCGTCAGCGTCTAAATATTCTAGCTGACGAACAGCTAACAAACGAAGACTTAATTCCCATCACCCAGCTCGATGAGGAAGTACTTCTCGAAGATATTAGCTTATCAACCTTAGATGAACTCCGTTTGCTTGCTCCTTTTGGCATGGACAACCCGAAGCCGAAAGTGTTAATCGATCAAGTGGCGATCACAAGTATGAAAAAGATTGGCAGTGACCAAAATCATCTTAAGGTTTTGGTGAATGAAGATGGCGCAGCCCTTGACGGAGTAGGTTTTGGTTTAGGGGCACTCGTTGATCATATTTCTCCAGCTTCAAAAATTTCATTAATAGGAGAATTATCGATTAATGAATGGAATAATATTCGTAAGCCACAAATTTTCATTCACGATTTAGCGGTCCATTCCTGGCAGTTATTTGATTTTCGCGGGCAAAGAAAAGCTCATCATGTGCAAAAAACTGTACCGAGTGAAAACAGGAAAATTATTATTTTTAATAAAGAATTCCTTGAAAAAATGAACCCTGAACTGCGTTCGGAGGTCATCTTCATACAAGATATAGAAGCAGCCAAAGCGTTCGATGGGGCATCTGCCAATATTGCTTTAATTGATTTTCCGCCATCAAAAGATTATCTTCAAGCTTTATTAGCAGGGAAAAAGCCAGCAAGGATTTATACGTATTTTTATAAAGAAGCAAGTGACTATTTTTCCACCTTTCCAACCCGTGATCATTTTAAATGGTTCTATGCATTTTTGTTAAAAAAGGGACCAATCGATTTGAACCGTCATGGTGAAACTATTGCTAATCACCGCGGCTGGTCACAGGAAACGATAAAGTTTATGTCAAAGGTGTTTTCTGAACTGGATTTTGTTACAATAAACAATGGATTTATTACTTTAAATACTGGCGCGCCAAAGCGTGACCTAACTGATTCCCACACTTATCAAACAAAACAGGCCCAGTTTGCTCTTGAAAGAGAATTATTGTTTTCCTCTTTTCAAGAATTAAAAGGCTGGTTCGATCAAGTCATACAAGAATCAGTTGAATCTGAGGAGGCAATTAAAGCATGGATTTAAAAGAATATATTACAATCGTACCGGACTGGCCAAAACCAGGGATTAAATTTAAAGATATTTCTCCGTTAATGAATAATGGGGAAGCCTATAAATATGCAACCGACCAAATTGTTGCCTACGCAAAAGATAAAAAAATAGATATCATTGTTGGACCGGAAGCACGCGGCTTCATCATTGGCTGCCCTGTAGCTTATTCTTTAGGAGTGGGTTTTGCACCAGTCCGTAAAGAAGGTAAGCTGCCTCGAGAAACAATTAAGGTCAGCTATGGTTTGGAATATGGTAAAGATGTACTGACGATTCACAAAGATGCGATTCAACCTGGTCAGCGTGTATTAATCACAGATGACCTGTTAGCAACTGGCGGAACCATTGAGGCTACCATTCAATTAGTTGAACAGCTTGGTGGAGTGGTTGCAGGAATTGCTTTCTTAGTGGAATTAAGCTATTTAGAAGGTCGCAATAAATTAGACGGCTACGATGTTCTTACATTATTGCATTATTAAGAAGAGCATGAGGGCACTCAACTATGGAGTGCTCTCTTTATATAATCTAAAAAACATAGAGGTTAAGTGGTAAAGAGACAGAAATATCGTTATTTTGTAAAAAAAATGTTTAATCTCTTTACAACTTCGTATTTTTTTTCGATAATAGTAACAATCATTCTAATTTAGGAACGATTTTTTTAAAATATAATCTATTTGTTCGTGATTTGTTCTTATACAATGTGACGAATAAATGTTAATAATATAAAAATTGAGATGAAAATAAAGGTGATTTCATGGCGAACGATCAAGTGTTAACGGCCGACCAAGTCATCGACAAGACTAGAAAGTATTTAAATGATGAGCATGTAGAACTAGTCAGAAAGGCGTATGAGTATGCCAAACATGCCCATCGTGAACAATATAGAAAATCGGGGGAGCCATATATTATTCATCCAATTCAGGTCGCAGGTATCTTAGCAGACCTTGAAATGGACCCGGCGACGGTAGCCTCTGGTTTTCTCCATGACGTTGTTGAAGACACCAATGTCACCTTAGGGGATATTGCTGAGGCTTTTAACGGCGAAGTGGCAATGCTTGTTGATGGAGTTACAAAGTTAGGGAAAATTAAATACAAGTCTCATGAGGAGCAGCAGGCGGAGAATCACCGGAAAATGTTTGTGGCGATGGCACAGGATATCCGCGTTATCCTTATTAAGCTTGCTGATCGCTTGCATAATATGCGGACACTTAAACATCTTCCTGTTGAGAAACAGCGTCGGATTTCCAATGAGACACTTGAAATTTTTGCACCTTTAGCTCATCGTCTGGGTATTTCTAAGATTAAATGGGAGTTGGAAGATACCGCATTAAGATATTTAAATCCTCAGCAGTATTATCGGATTGTAAACTTAATGAAAAAGAAACGGGCGGAACGTGAGCAATATTTGGATGATGTCGTAGATGAAGTGAAGAGCCGCTTAAGTGAAGTATCGATAAAAGCTGAGCTGTCTGGACGTCCAAAGCATATTTACAGCATCTATCGAAAAATGGCACTGCAAAATAAGCAATTTAGTGAAATTTATGATTTGCTTGCAGTCCGAATTGTTGTGAATAGTATTAAAGATTGCTATGCAGTCCTTGGGATTATCCACACTTGCTGGAAGCCAATGCCAGGTCGTTTTAAAGACTATATAGCGATGCCAAAGCCGAATATGTATCAATCCTTGCATACAACAGTGATTGGTCCAAAAGGTGACCCACTTGAAGTACAAATTCGGACGTATGAGATGCACCGGATTGCCGAATTCGGGGTTGCCGCCCACTGGGCATATAAAGAAGGAAAAGCGATCAGCGACAGCACCACCTTCGAACAAAAGCTTACTTGGTTTAGGGAAATTCTTGAGTTCCAGAATGATACAGCAAATGCTGAAGAGTTTATGGAGTCACTTAAAATTGATTTGTTTTCGGATATGGTATTTATTTTTACACCAAAGGGTGATGTAATCGAATTGCCGTCTGGTTCTGTTCCTATCGATTTTGCCTATCGGATTCACTCTGAAATTGGCAATAAGACGATTGGTGCTAAAGTAAACGGCAAGATGGTGACGCTAGATTATAAACTTAAGACCGGTGATATTATTGAAATCCTTACGTCCAAACATTCGTATGGTCCAAGTCAGGATTGGCTGAAGCTAGCCCAAACATCTCAAGCTAAAAACAAGATTCGTGCGTTCTTTAAGAAGCAGCGCCGTGACGAAAATGTGATTAAAGGAAAAGAACTGGTTGAAAAAGAAATCCGTAATATGGAATTCGATATTAAGGAAATCTTAACTTCAGATAATCTGAAAAAAGTCGCGGAAAAGTTTAATTTTATGAATGAAGAAGATATGTATGCAGCTGTCGGCTATAACGGCGTTACCGCTTTGCAGGTGGCCAACCGCTTAACGGAGAAGTGGCGTAAAAAGCGGGATATGGAGCAATCTGCAACCATTGCCAACGCTATTACCGATTTAAAGGCTTTTCCATCCACGAAAAAGCGCGAATCTGGTGTACGTGTTCAAGGGATTGATAATTTATTAATCCGTTTGTCTAAATGCTGTAATCCAGTTCCAGGTGATGAAATCGTTGGTTTTATAACGAAAGGTCGCGGTGTTTCTGTCCATCGTTCCGATTGCCCGAATATTGATTCCAATGACGCTCAATCCAGATTAATTCCGGTTGAGTGGGAATCGTCCTTAAACGATCGGAAGGAATATAACGTGGATATCGAAATCAACGGTTATGACCGTCAGGGACTGCTCAATGAGGTTCTGCAAGCGGTTGGGGAAACAAAAACAAATATATCGGCGGTTTCTGGTAAATCGGATCGGAATAAAATGGCGACAATTAATATGTCGATTGCCATTCATAATGTGAATCATCTGCAAAAGGTTGTCGAGCGCATTAAACAAATCCCAGATATTTATTCAGTACGCCGGATGATGAATTAAGGAGTTCTAGCAATGAAAATAGTAGTTCAACGCAGCAAAGCAGCCAAGGTAACCGTCGATAGTGAAATTACTGGACAGATTAAGCATGGCTTTGTTTTGCTGGTTGGGGTAACACATGAAGATAAGGAAGAGGATGCGGCCTATTTAGCAGATAAAATCGCTAATTTACGCGTTTTTGATGATCATGATGGGAAAATGAATCTTTCATTGATCGATGTAGGTGGGGAAATCCTTTCTGTATCCCAATTCACGCTCTATGGGGACTGCCGGAAAGGCCGCAGACCTAACTTTATGGAAGCGGCAAGACCTGAACAGGCAGTGGTATTGTATGAAGCCTTTAACCAGATGCTTCGCGATAAGGGAATTACCGTTGAAACAGGCGTGTTTGGTGCCATGATGGACGTAGAATTAGTCAATGATGGTCCAGTCACGTTAATCTTAGAAAGCAAATAAGAAGCCTTGGCATCCGTGCCAAAGGGTTCCGTTTTGAGGTGCTTTTCTTAAAATACGTGCCGAAATGATATGGGTATACAAAAAAAGTAAAACTCGTCATAGTAATGATCTGCCCCGTAAATGTTAGAATGATGTCTAACATTTAGGGGCAGATCATAATTGGCGAGTTTCTTTATTAGAAATTACAAAAACCTTATTTATATATAACCTCACTTACTTGTGATAGGGGTCACCGTAATGCATCAAGATGAGGGAGATAAACCTCATTTCCTTTTAAAATAAGATGTCTTGTCCTTAATCAAGTAACTTGCAAAAGTAAAATAAGCGGAGATTTTCCGGTTAGTTGGAAAATGGAGCTCATTTCGGGGGATATAAGCGGAGATTTTCCGTCTATGCCAAGCAAAATCCCTCATTTTCGAATTTTTCAAGTCAATAGGCGGAATTTCTCCGCCTATTTAAGCTTTTTTTAATAATAATTACTAACTTAAGCGGAATTTTTCCGTCTAATTATCAGCTCCCATTCTTAACCTGATCCCCCAACCGAAAAGTGCGGCCCTTCTTGATCATAGATGCGAAAATCAGCAGCTTTTTATCGACCAGTTTATAAGATTAATAAAATTGATACACAAAACGGCACCGCAAATGACTGAAGTTTTGACCCTCTTTTTTAATTGTAAGATACTTATTTTTCATCATAGTAATGATGTCAATTACTATGTCAAAGTTAATGAAATTTTGTAGAAACCTTGATAGTAACAAATGAGGACCGTCCCATCAAACCTCTTTGAAAAAAAGCTCCAGAAGTTGAAAAATAAAAAAACATGCAAATATTTTTCAATTAGTGGAAATACTAGAAAAAAAGACTGAGGTGATGGGATATGAGGTCAAGTGAAAAAGGAATGAACATCCAGTCAATGGAAGGACGCTTTTTTGGAGTGGATTTCCGTGATTCTATTCAAAAAGAGGGGCATTCAAACTCAGTTGAATTGGCGTCAGAGTTTGGCTTAACATTGGGCGATGTCAGAAAGTTAAAAAAACATCTAGGTAGGTCGTAAAAGTCTCTTGACATTACCTCCTATGCTCCGTATTATTATATAAATATAAAAGATATTTCGGAATAACCATTGATGGAGCACAGTAATTAAGATCATCCATGTAAAGAGAGGAAATGCCTTAGGCTGAAAGCATTTCTACATGTACCTTAGTGAAAGAACACTCCGTAGGCTTCTCTCTGAAAAAGCAGCTGCTTTAGTAGGAGATGAACGTAGCAGGCGTTAACTGTTTAAGAGGAAGAGCATTTTTCATGTTCTTCAACTAGGGTGGCACCGCGGGACTAAAACTCTCGTCCCTTGTAATGATTACAAGGGATGGGAGTTTTTTTGTTTTTCCAAAAAAAAGCAAATGAGCACCCGTAGCTGTGTTCATTTAATAATATCTACATACGCATTATGTTAATAAAGGAGGCAATTTACATGTCAATCAGCATCCCGAGAGGCACGCAAGACATTCTGCCAGGTGAAGTTGAAAAGTGGCAACTCATCGAAGCGAAAGCTAGAGAACTTTGTGAAAAATATCAATATCAAGAGATTCGCACCCCAATCTTTGAACATACCGATCTCTTTTCAAGAGGAGTCGGTGACAGTACCGACATCGTCCAAAAAGAAATGTACACCTTTGAGGATAGAGGGAAGCGCAGTATTACTCTTAGACCAGAGGGTACTGCAGCGGTCGTTCGCTCCTTTGTAGAGAAAAAAATGTTTGGACTAGCTAACCAGCCTGTCAAATTGTATTACATGGGGCCGATGTTTCGATATGAACGTCCTCAGGCAGGGCGCTTCCGTCAGTTCGTTCAATTTGGTGTGGAGGCATTAGGCAGTAATGACCCAGCCATTGATGCGGAGGTTATTTCTCTTGCGATGAATCTTTATAAAGAAATGGGTCTTAAGAAGTTAAAGCTCATCATCAATAGTCTCGGTGATAAAGAAAGCCGTACGGCACACCGAGAGGCGCTTGTAAATCATTTCAAACCACGGATCGGAGAATTCTGTCATGACTGTCAAAACCGTCTGGAGAAAAATCCGCTTCGTATCCTGGATTGTAAACAGGACCGTGACCATGAGTTAATGAAAACAGCTCCATCGATTCTGGCTTATTTGAATGATTATTCAAAAGCTTATTTTGAAAAATTACAGCAGTATTTAACGCTCCTTGATATTCCATTTGAAGTGGATCCCAACTTAGTCCGCGGCTTAGATTATTATAATCACACTGCTTTTGAGATTATGAGTAATGCAGAAGGCTTTGGTGCGATTACTACCCTATGCGGAGGCGGACGCTATAATGGTCTTGCCGAAGAAATCGGCGGTCCAGAAACGCCTGGTATCGGCTTTGCCTTAAGTATTGAGCGGTTTATTGCAGCCCTAAATGCAGAAGGCATTAAACTTGAAATCAATCAGGGAATCGATGTGTTTTTAGCTTCACTTGGGGAAGATGCAAAAGATTATACGGTTGGACTCCTGCAGCAGCTGCGTATGGCTGGTTTTTCTGCGGAAAGAGATTACTTGGACCGCAAAATCAAAGCTCAATTTAAAGCTGCGGACCGTTTAAAGGCTAAGTATGTAGTAATCCTTGGGGATGACGAGCTTAAAAATAACAAAATTAATGTGAAAAATATGGCTTCGGGAGAACAGGTAGAATTAGACTTAAACACATTTATAAAACAATTTCAGGAATTGCAAGCTTAAGAGGGGGATAATCATGTTTGGCAGATCGTATTTTTGTGGAGAAGTACCAGAATCAGCAGTAGGTGAAAAAGTAACATTAAAGGGTTGGGTTCAAAGACGCCGTGACCTTGGCGGTTTAATTTTTATTGATTTACGTGACCGTAGCGGAATAGTACAGGTCGTATTCAACCCTGATTTATCAAAGGAAGCACTTCAATTAGCAGAAACTATCCGTAACGAATATGTTCTGAATGTGGTTGGAACAGTTGTCAGCCGTGAAGAAGGAACCATCAATGAAAACATTTCAACAGGAACGATTGAAATTCAAGCTGAAGAAGTAACCATTATCAATGAAGCGAAAACACCACCGTTTCAAATTACGGATCGGACAGATGCTTCTGAAGATGTTCGCTTAAAATATCGTTATCTAGACTTCCGCCGCCCAGTCATGTTTGAAACATTAAAGATGCGCCACCAAGTGACGAAGCATATTCGAAACTATCTAGACAGCGAAGGCTTTTTAGATATTGAAACACCAATTTTAACAAAAAGTACACCGGAGGGAGCACGTGACTATTTAGTGCCAAGCCGTGTCCATCCAGGAGAATTCTATGCCTTACCGCAATCACCGCAGTTATTTAAACAATTGCTGATGGTCGGCGGGGTTGAACGTTATTATCAAATTGCCCGCTGTTTCCGTGATGAGGACCTGCGAGCAGATCGTCAGCCAGAATTTACCCAGGTCGATATTGAAACAAGCTTTTTAAGTCAAGAAGACATTATATCCATGATGGAAACAATGTTATCTGGTTTGATGAAGGAAGTGAAAGGGGTAGAAGTCTCAACACCTTTCCCACGGATGACTTATGCAGAAGCGATGAGCCGATTTGGATCAGATAAACCAGATACCCGATTTGGTTTAGAACTAGTGGACCTTTCTGAAATTGTAAAAGATTCCGGCTTTAAAGTATTTGCTGCAGCTGTTGCAAATGGCGGTCAGGTAAAAGCCATTAATGTAAAAGGAGCCGCTGATCAATACTCTCGTAAAGATATTGATGCTTTAACAGAATTTGTTGCTGTCTACGGTGCAAAAGGGCTTGCTTGGTTAAAGGTAGAGGCAGAAGGCTTAAAGGGACCAATCGCCAAATTCTTCTCTGAAGAGGATGCACAAGCCATTAAGGCAACTCTTGAAGCAGCTGAAGGAGATTTACTATTATTTGTTGCCGATAAAAAGAGTGTTGTGGCAGATGCTCTTGGTGCTTTAAGACTTAAACTAGGAAAAGAGCTAGGTTTAATCGACGTTAGCCTGTTTAACTTCCTATGGGTAACGGACTGGCCGTTATTAGAGTACGCTGAAGAAGAAGGTCGTTACTATGCGGCACATCATCCGTTTACTATGCCATTTAGAGAAGATCTTGAACTTCTTGATACAGACCCTTCAAAGGTACGTGCCCAAGCCTATGACATTGTTTTAAATGGCTATGAACTTGGCGGTGGGTCACTAAGGATTTTCGAACGTTCGATACAAGAAAAAATGTTTAGCGTTCTTGGATTTACTCCAGAAGAAGCGCAAGAGCAGTTCGGCTTCCTGTTAAATGCCTTTGAATATGGAACACCTCCACATGGTGGAATCGCCATTGGTCTTGACCGTTTGGTAATGCTGCTTGCCGGCAGTACCAACTTACGTGATACCATCGCATTTCCAAAAACAGCAAGTGCAAGTTGCTTGTTAACCGATGCACCTGGTGAAGTTTCCGAGGCGCAATTAAAGGAATTATATTTGTCACTAAATGTTAATAAATAACAAGAATTCGTTTTCATGAATTCTTGTCGTGGTTTATAAAATGTGATATGATAAAAACAATTCAAGAAGAGTCCTGAAATGTACGTTGTGTTACCTGAAGTTTTGACCGAACATTTAAGATTCGGGAGTCTGGAGTTTTCTACTTGCGTAAATGCCCCACCTATACGGTAAAGGGACTTACAATAACGGAAACAGGGCACCCACCTGCTAGTAGCGGGATCAAAACGAAGGATCATGAGCGACGGCATCATTGGGACTCTTTGTTTTTCAAAAAATCACCTTCTGCACATGCGGAAGGTGATTTTTTATTTGTCTTTAATAATGGTCATATTTATTTTATAAGTATGTTGATTGGAGCGGAAGGCGCTCGACTCCTGCGGGAGTAAGGGGCTGGGGAGACCCCACAGGCGCTTTAGCGTCGAAGAGTCTCTCCGGCACGCCCGCGGAAAGCGAGCGCCTGGAGCGGAAATAAACCATTTTAACACATTCCATAATAATTCCTACTTGATTACTTGTTTTTATAGGTGGGTATGATATATTCTTATGGGTGAAAAAATATATAAAAGTGAATATAAATTTGGAGTGAATATCATGCTGCATCAATTTTCACGCAACGAGCTTGCGATTGGTAAAGAAGGACTAAATATTATGAAAAACAGCACCGTTGCTGTTTTAGGAATTGGCGGTGTCGGTTCCTTTGCGGCTGAAGCCTTAGCACGGTCTGGTGTTGGTCGATTAATTTTGATTGATAAAGATGATGTAGATATAACGAATATCAACCGCCAGTTAATTGCCCTTTTGTCAACAGTTGGCAGACCAAAGGTTGAAATCATGGAAGAGAGAATTAGAGATATTAATCCTGATTGTGAAGTCATTTCGCTAAAAATGTTTTATACAGAAGAAACGTATGAAGAAATTTTTAGTCACAAATTGGACTTCGTTGTGGATGCCTCTGATACGATTATCTATAAAATCCATTTGATGAAAGAATGCTTAAAACGAAATATACCGATTATCTCAAGCATGGGGGCGGCCAACAAAATGGACCCAACCCGTTTCCAAATTGCCGATATTTCAAAAACTCATACGGACCCAATTGCCAAAGTCATTCGCACTAAACTTCGCAAAGAACGAATCCATAAAGGCATTCCAGTCGTCTTTTCTGACGAAAGCCCAATTGTTATTCGTGAGGATATCAAAAAAGAAGTGGGAAATGAAAATGCACCAATTCGCAAAGCACAAATGCCACCAGCATCTAATGCCTTTGTCCCATCAGCGGCAGGTCTTATTATGGCAAGCTATGTGGTTAGACAATTATTAAAAGACATCAAAATTCAACGTGTTTCAGATGAAAAATAAAGTGCCCGGCTCTAAACTGGAATAGTTTAGGGCTTTTTTTATTCCTAGGAAGAGGAAATCTTTTCAAGTTTCAGGTAAACTTGTTTTTGGGGGCTGTTTAAGAGAGGAGCGAGAATTTGGAGACTATCGTAGAGTTAAGAGATGTAACAAAAGTGATTAGAGGAAGAACCATAATAGACCAAATCAGCTTTCAAGTAAATAAAGGGGAAGTGTTTGGATTTCTAGGTCCAAACGGTGCAGGAAAAACCACGACCATTCGAATGATTGTGGGTCTGATGGGAATTACCTCTGGGGACATCCTGATTGGCGGTAATAGTATAAAGACGCAATTTGAGGATGCTGTTGGTCATATCGGAGCAATCGTTGAAAATCCTGAAATGTATAAGTTTTTAACCGGGTATCAAAACCTAGTGCATTATGCACGCATGACGAAAGGAATTACCAAGGAAAAAATAGCTGAAACGATAGAATTGGTAGGATTATCAAATCGAATTCATGACAAAGTCAAAACTTATTCGCTCGGAATGAGACAACGTTTAGGCTTAGCTCAGTGCCTGTTGCATGACCCAGAGGTGTTAATTCTGGATGAACCTACAAACGGGTTAGACCCCGCTGGTATTCGAGAAATCCGTGATTATGTCCGCCTGCTGGCTCGTGAAAAGAATATGGCCGTAATCGTTTCGAGTCATTTACTTTCTGAAATGGAAATGATGTGTGACAGAATTGGGATTATTCAAGATGGCAGGTTAATCGATGTGCAGCTTGTCCGTGAATTTGTTCATGGCTCAGGAGCAGCATTTGAAATAGAGGCCGTTCCGAGTGACAAGGCCATAAATCTTATAGCAGAGGTTTACCCAAATGCTAAAGTAAAGCATTCTCGAAATGGTCTAACGGTTGAATTAAATAAACAGGATATTCCTGCTTTGGTTAAGTTGCTAGTTGCCGAAGAGATCTCCATCTTTGGGATAAAGGAAGCGGCAAAAACATTAGAAGATCGCTTCCTTGAAGTGACATCTGAACAGGAGGCGAGGGCTCGTGGTTAATTTAATTAAAAATGAATGGATGAAAATATTTAGGCGTCCGGGAACGATTGTGATGATAGCCATTTTAGTTTTAACTCTTGCGCTTGTTGGGATTGTCATGAAGGCTCAGAATAATAGTATGGATGTCCAGCAGGATAAGAATTGGCAGGAAGTCTTACAGGAGGAGAATAGTGCCTTAAAGCAGCAAATGGTCAAGAGCCAGACTGCAATGGAGAAGCAGTATTTCAAAAAAGAAATCGCGATTAATGATTACCGAATTCAACATAATATACCGCCTAAAGAGAAATATTCGGTTTGGTCCTTCGTAAAAGATTCCACCCAACTGATTATGTTAGCCGGTGTTTTTATTATTATTGTTGCTGCTGGAATTGTAGCCAGTGAGTTTAATTGGGGGACTATTAAGCTGTTATTAATCCGGCCGATTAATCGGTCAAAGATTTTATTATCGAAATACATAACGGTATTATTATTTGCCTTCCTTATGTTGGTGATCATGTTTGTTTTCTCTGGTCTATTGGGGGCCATTTTGTTCGGTTTGCCTGAGAAAACTGTTCCATATTTAAACTATTCGAATGGTCATGTTTCTGAACAAAATATGCTCATTCATTTGCTTATCTATTATGGGCTCAGCTCAATTGATATGATTATGTTAGTGACCATGGCATTCATGATTTCTGCTGTTTTCCGGAATAGCTCACTTGCGATTGGGCTTTCGTTGTTCTTATTATTTACCGGTAGCCAATTTACTGCCCTGCTTGCCATGAAATTTGACTGGGCAAAATACATCTTATTTGCCAACACCGATTTAATGCAATATTTTGAAGGAACCCCGCTAGTCGACAGTATGACAGTGCCCTTCTCCATTTTCATACTCGTCATATACTTTGTCCTATTCCAGTTACTCGCTTTCTACGTTTTTAACAAACGAGACATAGCCGCATAACTAACGGTGACAGGCACCATGTGAAGAATTCACATGGTGCCTGTCACCGTTTTTACTGTTTCTACTTTCTTGACCTTGTTAATTTTTCATAGACGGTAGCCAGGGCTTGTTCGAATTTTCCTGTTTTCTTAGGCTGATAGTATTTTTTGTTTTTTAATTTGTTGGGTAAATATTGCTGCGGTACCCAACCGTTTTCGTAGTCATGTGGGTATAAGTAGTCAATTCCTCTGCCTAGCTCTTTTGCCCCTTTATAATGGGCATCCTTCAGGTGATCCGGTACTTCGCCAACGATGCCCTTTTGAATGTCCGCCAAAGCAGCCTCAATTGCCAGGATGGCTGAGTTTGATTTAGGTGATAAGCAAAGTTCGATGACGGCATTGGCGAGAGGTATCCTCGCTTCAGGGAATCCAATTCGCTCGGCCGTTTCAATCGCCGCTAATGTCCGTGCTCCTGATTGGGGATTGGCAAGCCCTATATCCTCGTAGGCAATCACAATCAACCTACGGCTGATGCTTGGAAGGTCACCTGCTTCAATTAAGCGGCCAAGATAATGGAGCGCAGCATCCACATCACTTCCGCGAATCGATTTTTGAAAAGCGGAAAGGACATCATAATGACCGTCTCCGTCTTTATCGGCAACCAAACTTTTCTTTTGTAAACATTCCTCTGCCGTTTCTACATCAATATGAATCATCCCATTTTCATCTTTATCCGTTGACAAAATGGCTAGTTCAAGTGCGTTCAAGGAGCTGCGAACATCTCCATTTGAACCTTGCGAAAAATGCAATAATGCTTCATCAGAGATGTCCACTTTTTCTTTCCCATACCCGCGTTCATCGTCTTGTAGGGCATAGATCAAAGCTTGCTTGACTTCTTCAGGTGCTAAAGGCTTAAGCTCAAAGATTTGACAGCGGCTCCGAATCGCTGGGTTGATTGCATGATAGGGATTGCTAGTGGTAGCCCCAATTAACACAATCATGCCGTTTTCCAAATAAGGCAGTAAAAAATCCTGTTTAGCTTTATCTAATCGATGCACCTTTGTATAACCGTTTTCCATGGATTTTATAGTGATTACCATGCTACTTATGCGTTGTAAGAGTTTTATCCATTATTTCGTGGATAAAATTTGAATGGTTTTCTCAAGGTAAGCGAGATTAAGAAGAAATTGGTTGTAAAACCTTTCTTTTAATATTGTGGTAAAATAATCTTATCTAATCCCAAAATAGATTTGTAAATGTTGAATAATTTTCTATACAAGTCTTTTGAAATTATTTATGGTAAGTAATTATGAACCTGTTGAAAGATTTTTATGGGGTCCGTTTTTCTTGTTTTGGAAGGGGGAGTTTTTATGTTCCAAACTGAACCATTGTCGCATCGAATGCGGCCTAAAACCATAGAAGATATTGTAGGACAAGATCATGTAATAGGGCCTAAAACAGCTTTGTATCGTATGATTCAAAATGGCCACGTTCCTTCTTTGCTTTTATATGGCCCTCCAGGGACAGGCAAAACTTCACTTGCTTTTGCAATTGCAGGGTCCACAAAGAAGGATTTTTATGCCCTGAATGCTACATCAGCTGGAAAAAAGGAAATAGAGGAAGTTATCGACGAAGCAAGGCTAACCCGAAATGCAATTCTTTTCATTGATGAGATCCATTTGTTAAACAAAACCCAACAAGATTTTCTTCTAAAGACGCTAGAGGAAGGAGTCTTTACTCTTATTGGAGCTACCACAGAGAACCCTTTTCACAGCGTTAGAGGGGCTATATTGTCGAGAATCGGTCAGATTAAGCAACTTAAGCTACTAACACCTTCTGCCATATTAAAACTTCTTAAAAAGGCTTTGAATGATACTAGTGATGGCTTGGGGAAAGAAAGTATAAATATCTCCGATGACCTGTTAAACCGTATTGCAAACGTAACTGGAGATGGACGAACCGCACTTACTCTTTTAGAAAATATCGTTTGGGCTTCACCGAAGGATAAAGAAGGCAACATTAACGTTACTGAGGACACAGTTGTAGAGTGTATTCAAAATAAAGGGTTCACGCATGATAATAAAGGCGATATTTTCTATAATTTACTTTCAGGTTTTCAAAAAAGTATAAGAGGAAGCGACACTAATGCAGCTTTACATTATTTAGCAAGGTTATTAGAGGGAGGAGACCTTGTTTCCATTTGCCGAAGACTCCTTGTTATTGCATACGAAGACATTGGATTAGCCAATCCTGAACTTTGTGCAAGGATCTTACCTGCAATACAGTCAGTGGAACGTTTAGGCTTGCCAGAGGGTCGTATCCCATTATCGGTAGTTGTCATAGAATTGTGCCTCTCTGCTAAAAGTAACACCGCATATGTAGCGTTAGATGCGGCCATTGAAGATATTCGGAATGGAAGGACTGGTGATATACCTTTCCACTTAAGAGACGCTCATTACAGAGGGGCAGAGAAATTAGGGCATGGTGTAGAATATTTGTACCCTCATAATTACCCTAATAGTTGGGTTAATCAAGAATACCTTCCTTCAGAATTAAAAGATAGGATCTACTACGAGCCAAAAGAAGCAGGTGCAGAAAAAAGATTAAGCCAAATTTATCAAAGGCTGAATTCTTTAAAAAAGTCCTCACCAAATTTATAGGTGAGGACTTTTTTAGAAATTTATATCATCGAGCATGCTTTTCTGTTTTTGAATTGATGATGTGACAGAAACCAACTGTGACTTTTTTTGCTGTGACTTTTCTTTTTTGCTCGACTCGATAAAATCATTCATTTTTTTAAATGTAGCTATTGGTTTGTCTGATAATACATTTTTTAGCATTTCTTCTACGACTTGATGTCTTGTTTTACCTGTTGAAAATAAATTTACAATAGGGATGTCCTTGCTGACACTCAGTTCAGTCCATTGGAATAAAGTTTCTTTGTATGTTTCTGACTCCTCCTTATTTCTTTGTCTGGACACTTTTTCTTGTTGTAAGGCTTCTTTTGTCTTCAATAAATCCTTTTCTAATTGCTCGCACTTTTTCATGTAATGTTGTAACTTTTTCTCGTTTATCATTAAATTGTTTATTAATTTTTCTTTATTAGCATTTGTGCCTTTAAAGAATTTATTTACAGTACTCCTTGTATCAACATATGATTTATCCTCTTGAAATCCATTTTGAATACTATGTTTCATTACTTGATTAGCTTTGTCGATAGCATCTCTACCATCGCCTTTTCGCCAAAAATACTCTCCAAAACTTACTTTCCCTATATCAATTTCTTTGTTTTTTATCAGTTCGTCAGTGAAGCGGAGCATATCCATATATGGAACTTCTCCATGTACTTTATATTCATCTGCATATCGGTAAATAAGACCCTCAATAAACTCTTCGGAATACGTTGTTTTGTTCCTTCCCATTAAGATTCATCAATCCTTTCTTGCTTTTGCAATACTCGATGAAAAATTAAGCATCCTATACACTTTTTCATCTAATTGGCTCTTGGTAAGAAATAGGTCTTGATTAAATTCGATGCTCTCTTCAGCAAAATCATCTTCAAATGCTTCTTTTAATGCAATGCTATATAAATTATTTAACATTCCGACTAATTTGCTGACCTCACTTTTACACTTTTTAAATTCCTTTTCAATTTCATTTCGTTTTTCTAAGAATTCATTAGAGCTAATTCCCCAATGTTTACAAAAGAAACATTTATCGACTTGGCAATACATATCAGGGTCGGTACAAAATCCAATTTCAACTTCCTTTTTAAAGTTACTGCCTTTCACTTTTAAAACCTTTTCCCTAATAAATTCATCATCAATAGAAAAATCACTTATTGGGTTTGTTCCATCTTTATTCATTGTGGTTTGATAAAGATTAAAGCGTTGCATCAATTGAATAATCTCAACATCTACCCAGTATTCCATATGTTGTTGATAGTGATATTGGGCCTGTAGAGACGTATGTCCTCCAAGCCTTGCAATTTCAACAGGATGATACCCTTGCCTCATTAAATTTAAAAAGGCAAAATGGCGGGTGTCTCCTGGACGAATTCTTTGATTACATTTCATACCGTAGGTATTCTCTATTATTTCTTCGTAAAATTGGTTTATTAAATATTGAAGTTTTTCTAGCGTAAACCTTTTATGAAGGTCCCCATTAATTTCAATAATTTTCTTCATAAATGAAGCATTAGAAACTAATGTAATTGTTTCTCCAAAGCAATTTGTTTGTTCAATGTAATTATTCATTTCTTCAAATAGCCATTTTGGAATAGATATTTTATCCACAATTTGTATTCTGTGATGATTATTTTTTTGTTTTAGTCTTGGTAATCTTACATAAAATCTGTCATTTTCTTCAAAAGTGGCGTTTCTATCTATTTGACAAAATTCTGATGGTCTCATTGGAATGAGGTTACTTAATGTCCACCAAATATAAATAGGAAAATATCTAAAAAATGTCTCATTGTACTTTTCAAGTTTAGAGAAGAAGTCTTCAAGAACCCAAGAAAAAGTTAATACATCCTTAGCAGGTGGAAGCTTACGAACCATTCCCCCTACTTTTTTAACATTAATACCTTTTTTAACATCTACAAGCAATTTTTTATACATTTGGCCACTATCAATTTCTTCAAAGAAATCAATAAAATTTAGTGTAGAGACACAAATATTCCATCGCAACCGATCATCACATTCATGATTAAAATAAATTTCGCATTGTTCTAGCATTTTTATGTCAAATACTTGAGAAATTGTTAGAAAATCTTCTAGATATTTAAAGTATTTTCTTATACTTTCTATGGAACGAGAAGGAATAAGCGATGCGATCCAACTTTTTAAAGAAATAATTATTTGCTCGTATTCTTTAGTCCAAACTTTTAACTTCTCAATGGTTTCAGAAAAATTAAAGTATACTGGAACGTGACGAGTATCGCAGATAAAACGCCATTCTAAACTCTCAAAATCCCCGTAAATAAAAATGTTTTTATCTTTTTGTTCATCTAATATTTCAATAGCATGAGAAATCATATATTCCAAATCAAATTGGTAATCATTAAATTCATCAATCGACTCATCATCCAGCACATGAGCTGTCAGTGACATCTTTGTTCACCTACTTTATCTCTGGTATTGTTACAAGCTCTTTTGAGCTTGGAAGTGCTGCTAACTCATTCTTTACACCATCTAGTCCATTTTTGAAAAATGCGGAAACAGTTTCGCTCCCAAATTTATTTACAGCTACCCCAATTAAGTGGATGTAGGAATATAAAATATTTGATAAACGAATTTTTTCTCCGTCTTTATCTGTTGAGTTGAATTTTTCTTTGTACTCATTTAACTGTAGATAAAAATCCTCTTCTAATTGTGAAAGAGCATAAAAATTGGGCACAGAAAAGGGGCATTTATCACAATCGATTTCTTTGTTCCTACATGATTTAAAAATACATTGATAACCTTCTTTTTTGGCAGGCTGTAACCCCAATTTGATAGAGTTGGACAATTCAACCCTTTCTTCGAGTGAGAGGCCTTCTAACACTTTACGTACAGATTGCTGCTCTTTCGTTAAACGGTTCATGTAGCGAGCTGTTTGTTCGATTTGAAAAGCGTCTCCGAACACATTTTTTATTAATAAGGCATTTCTATTTTTTATATCCATGTTCTCCATTTTTTCAGGTAAGATTAGTTCACACAACGCATCGTAGGCATAGCCAAAATGGCCTTTCAAAAACAATTGGTTTGAAATAAAATCCAATTGTTCTTGAGGAATTTGAATATAAATATTGGTTGTTTCTTCGCTTGCATGACTCCTTATATATTTTGTTATTTCGACGGGATTACGGTTAGTGAGATTTTTAATAATACTGTAAATATAACTAATAAGAGTTCGATTCATTTGCTTTGACATAAAGTTAAAATCTTGATGTTTGAATCCTTCAAAAAATGTTTTTTTTTGTGATTCTTTAAAATTTCTGTTGTTACCAAAGTCTATTACAGTGTCCATTAAAGGTTGGCAAATTCTGCAGCGAAGCTCGCATAATACCACTGCTAAAGCAAATGCACTAGATAAATCTTCAGAACAAAAGAAATATCGTTTTTTCTTTGTTTTAGAGTGTTTAAATGGAATGGATTTCACGTGATTGATAATGTTTGAAGTTTCAAGTTCGGTTAAGTCATTTTTTTCTATCCAGTTTAAAGCGTCTAATGGATCCATTTGCTCAAAGGCTGTTCCTTTTAGTGTAATACGAGGAAAGAGAGTAACGTCATAATGTCGCCAAGTGTTATTTAAATGGAGAAGGACATATAACCAAGATGAATCTCTATTACTGTGACTTTCACCATTAAATTGCTTACGAATATCTTCTATAGCCCTTAATTTACGTTCTTGAATGTCACACGAAAAATCCAGTAAGTCAATGTACTGCTTTGTTGGGTAAATCGTTTTTTCTTTTTTTTCTTCCTTATTATTTTTTTTATAGATATTCTTCAACTTGTTAAATTTAAAACTGATTGGCAAACTTGAATTGTTTCTTGTTTTGGAGATTACTTTTAAAAATTTATACATTTCCGTTTGGACAGTTGATTCAGTTGTTGAATTAAATACGGACATATTGATTTCATTTTCTGTGAAATCAAAAATCTCTTGTAATAATGTCATTTTTGTTAGTTTAATAGTCGTGGTTATATATTTCCTTATTTCTTTTCTTTTAGTATCATCAGTAGCCTTACTATTAGTAATTTTTTTCTTTACATACTGGTGCCAATACTGTTCGGTTTTTTTTCCTTTATCACTGAATGAGATTTTAGCTTCCTTCAAGGCTGTTTCGAAGGTTTTAAATGTAACCTGGTCCGATTGGTGAATTATATCTATTAACACCTTTTCTACCCAACGAGGTAATTCACGCTGTTGATTAACCACTAATACATCTTTTTTAAGGTAAATAAACCAACCTCCACCTTTTCGAAAATTAATTTCATCACGATTTATTGAGATTAATGGTGGAACAATAAATGACCGAATTTTGTCATTGTAATTTTTGGAACGAAGTGAAATGGAGCTGATGCCTAGTATACTTGTTGCCTCTTTCGAGGAAAAATATTTTTTTCTAAATTGTAGCCATAATTGATTTTGTCTTTTGATCAGTCTATTTACATCTTCTTGTTTGAAGTAGTTTGTAATATTATCTCCGTCTCTTTTTATAGGTGCAATATTGTAAATAGATATTACTTTATCAACGGTAGGTTCAGTTACACCTAAAGCTTTTGCGACCTGTGCTCTAGAAATATAACCAATATTTTTTTTCTCTTTTAAGAATAACGTCCAATCTTTTCTGTAAATATAGAAATAGTCCGTATCATTCTTTAGCCTGATAATAACTTTTGAATAACTCATCATCCAGTGTTTAAACGAATCCATTGTAATACCTGCTTGGTTTGCTGCCTCTGGCCAAGAAATATATTCATTCTTAAATCGTTCAACCTCACTTTTAAGAATGAATATATTATTTTTTTCGATTTTATGGTCTAACAATACCATGTTCATGTGTCCATTATTATGAAGTGAATAGAACTTTTGGTCATAAGAATATTGGTATAAATTTTGCGATTTTTTGCTAAAACAGAGCTCTAATAATACCTCTTTGACCGTGTAGTAATGCTTTTTTAATTCTTTATAACAGAGTTGATATAGAGCAATGGAATAAAGGGAATATAGTATCCGTTCTTTATCTTGAGCTGTTGAAACAACGCCTTCATTTCCTAAGCGTCTCAATAATTTTGTCCCGAAATTTAGTTCTGGATTTTCCACTTTTATAGCATTTAATGTTTTGTAGATTTCATTGTAAGACGATAATTCAGTTAATTTATTTTGAAACCCTTCCAAATGCTCTACTGCCTCAATCATAGTAATAGGTGTTATGCTCATTTTTGATTACCCCGCCAGTTTAAAACTGTAAATTAATCCATCGTCAATTGTTGCTTCCTGAACTTCTGCAGCTTTTCTTATTTTTTCGATAGCTTCTTTTGTCAGTTTTAAAGCATTTTTTTCCTCTACATATTTTAAAAGAGACTTTAAATTCTTATCCCCTCTTGCGATAGCCACCTCTGTAACGCTAGCACCCATTTCCAGAAGAATGTTTGTAAAAACACCTCTACAAATATGAGTCGACCATGGCTTATCAGTGAGAAATAAGACCTCTTCTGTTCGGCCTTCGTCAACTAGGCTTTTTATAAAGGCCATTTTAACTTTGTTAAACAGTTCTTTATAAGTTTTTCCTGTTATTGGTTCTCCAGTCCTCGGATTCACGAACAATGCATTGTTGTTTATGATTTTTTTCCTATTTTCTAATCGCTTTAAATACTCTTTATGTTCTTTATAAATCTTAGAGAGAAGAGGATTGACCAACAAAGATTGGTTGCGAGGAACTTTCACTCCTTCATGTTGTAGGTTTCTTTTCTTGCCAAATAGTTGTGATTGCCTGTCTCTAATCTTTAAGATAAATTTAGTTTCGCCAAGATCTTGTTCATTCCAATAATTAGGGGATTCTAATGCATCTTTAGTCAAATTGACAACTCCGCCTGTTCTAACCCCTCCAAATAACTCAAAGCAGATGCCTAGTGTGATTTCAGGGGCAACATCTTGGGATATTTTAATAAATCTCTGAAGTAGCTCTAATCGATTTTCGCCAAAATCAACAAGATTTTCACGAACATTTTCATCTCTGCCAGGATAAATTGTGCCTAATTCCAAATCATCAAAAGGTGAGCCGTCAGCAAAGTTTATAGCTTCACTTACGATGTTGTTTTTAACTAACCAGTCATAAAATGAAATGAGGTATGTTTCCACACGAAATACATAGCTAGATGAAAGTTCTTCACTTCTAGCTCTCATTGATAAAAAAGATATGTAATGGGAAGCATGGGTACGTCTCAATCCAAGTAGACCTTTTTCAATTAAATCTTGGAATTCTTGAACACCTAGTTGTGTTTGTTTTGTTAAATAGTTCAAGAACTTAGTGATTTCATAAGCAGCATTCCTTTGTGTACTAAGCCCCCTAGATTTGCCTCTATATTTAGTTTTTATAAAATTTATTAAAGGGGGACATGGATACACTAATCCAGTTGTTTGATCTCTTACTCCGATTCCAATGACCTTTTCGCTGAATTCCCTTTCATTTGCGTAATAAAAGGCAGTGTATTCGACCACTACAAATCTATTATCCTTGCAACTCATAGTAATCTCTCCTAGATATTATTTGTTTTAGCTTTTACACCGAATTATCTATGGTGATTTTTTTTTGCGACTCTCCCGATGTTCAGGTGCGATCAGATCAACAAAAATAAATGACCCCTTCGACTCATAATTTGCGAGAAGGGAATGTAAAGCCATTAACATTAGCTGGGATTGTTGGAGTTTGGTTTCTTCGCACATGATTTCAAAACGTTTTTTTAGGTCAGGTGGTATTGGAAAACATAATCTCTGCATTAATTCTCCTCCTATACAATTTGTTCATAAGAACACGCATATTGCGTTTCGATGGTTACAAAAAGAGAAAGAATGGTTATTTTGACTTAACCGTTCGTTATTTCCTCATTTTTACAATCTCCACAAAAATGGATTGACCGTGTTCCTGGTAGTTGGCCACTAAACTAGTAATAGCAATCAAGCTAAGATTATTAAGTGAAATCCCAGTCTCTTGACTAATTGTGAATAGTTGCTCTTTTAGGTCAGGAGTCATGTAAACACCGAGCCGTTCTGTGTTCCTAAAAACATTTGTCATTGGAAATCTCACTCTCCTTTTTTTGATAAAACACGAACATATGATCTATTTATATCGATTGTACCCCAAACATTAGTTCGTATCAAGGGGGAGATTTTCGACTTCAATCGTTAAAAACTTTGATTCATATTGAGGATTCCATTTTATATTTTAGATAAAAAAAAGGGAAAGCATTATATGCCTTCCTAAAAGTCTAAAATTATGTTATAATAGTCAATTCATCATTTATTTAAACAACTCTTTAGATGGTATTTCCATTTCTGTAATTATCACATATATATCTTCCGCAGTAAGTGCTACTTTTCCTTTTACCATTCGTCGTATATGGTCATGATCTTCCCACTCCCATATTTCTCCGAAATCTTCAATGAAACTTTTAATAGTTTTGTAATCGGATTTTTCTATAGCCTCTTGTAAATTCTTTGTAAATATCTCCCGTAGTTTCTTATATCCTTTTCGTGGATTTGCTTCTTCCTGGACTACTTCCAATATCTTAACTTCTCTAATAGCTTCTTCGTATGTATCCTTTTCACTATGCATTTTTGAAACTTGAGAATAATAGGACATTATTTTTTTGTCCAGTACATCCAATGGGGCATTATCAATTTCTTTTACTAATGAATCCACAATAATGTTTTCAATTTTTTTATGCTGGATATGAATTACATAAAATTCAGCGGCAAAAGCAATTGTTTCTTGTAAATCTTCTTTTAATTTATCATCCAGATACTTAAAGTCTGCTATTAAGGATTCGCATACATTCTCAAATAAAATTTCTAGGTCCGAATCGCTCAATGAACTAATTAAATCGGTGTTCTTATGTATCGTTACTTTTTTGTCTTTTGGTGCTAGCGATTTTATTTGGTGTGCAATAAATAAATATTTATCAATTATTTTAGTGTTAAAAACGTTCTGTTCTAACTTTTGTTTTTTAATTACCGCTTCCGTTTCATATATTCGTTTTTCAATTGCTGTTCCATCAATGAACGGCTTTTCTTTTTGTGCTTTCATAATGTAATAGTATGCAACTTGTTTTAATTTATCATGTTTAAATCTCAAAGTTTCATGGAGAATCATCGGATCAAATGGTCCACGATTTCGACGAATCATTCGTTTTTTTCTATGCCAATTAAACAGTTGATTAAACAAAACGAGTTTTTTACCATAATTGTATTTTTTATATTTTGAAAATAAATCTTCCCAGGACATAATGCACCTCTAAATTCTTGTTGTCCTAATGATAAAAAATAGTATCAAATTTGAACATGGTAAATGTAGGAGTAGTGTTAAAAAAACACTATATAGTGTGATTGAAAATAGAACACCAGTTCCTATAAAATAATAGAGAAGAATTCTTTAAAGAAGGAGTTGGTGACTATCGAATCGGAAAACTACTATTTCAAAATCACCTCAATCCAAGCATTCAATAGGAATAAGCTTCGTGGTTATTACATCTGGGGGCTATATCAAGAAAAGGATGTTGAAGAGTACCTCTACCTATATTTTTTGGAGGTGTCCCATATGTTTGAAGTTTATAGCAAACAATGCTTAAAACGGAGAGCCGATTATCTTCTGGACATGCTTGGTCTTGGAGTCGACCCTGACACAATATTTGTAGAGTTAAGCCATGAAGTCTTTTTGGCAACCCACAGCTGGTTCAATGAAAACCGAAAGTTTTTTATCAATAAACAAAAGTGGGCATAAAACAATCAGGAGTGTGTTATCAGTGATACGTGACAGTGGTATGAAGAAATGGTATGGTTTCATGATGCCCGAAAATGTAAAAGCAACTAGGCAAATGTTTAGTGAGGACAATAAACAACCACGCCCCACATTAAACGAAGAACAAATTGAAGAAATGGAACGATTATTACAGGAAAGCCTTACTCAAGGAAGCTTTGTTGAGATCACGACGTGGAAGGACGGCTATTTTACCAAAAGGGTTTGTAAAGTAAAGAAAGTGAACCCAATAGAAAAAAACATTGTCATTGAGGACGAGTTTAATTCCAAATTCAAAGTAGGATTTTTTAATATTACTAGTGTTATTGCAATTAGCAATGGTAATAGCCATTAAGAATGCTAGGAGGTAAGCCTTTGACTAATTTAGAGAAGTTTAAATTAAACATGGCCATACACCATGAAAAAATGAAGGTTCTTATGAGATTAACTTCTATTCTCGCTACAATTAAGATGTCCCAATCCCCAGTAATAGGAATAAAAAGACTTGAAGAATTTGTTGAACAATTAAAGAAGGAAATCAGAAGTATTGAATATTGATGAATTGGGAGGAAAGGTCGATGGTTCTAATTCATGAGATGTTAGGTGGAATATTGCTGGAAGAGATGGTGAGAAAAAATGATTGAACCGATTCAGGTACGCATTGTAAAAGCTATTATTCGTGATATGGATGACCGCATGGGAATGAGTGAGGATCTTCGTTCAACCGACCCTGACATATTAGTTGCGATGTTTGAAAAGTGGATGGAATTGACCGCAAACGAGCTGCTAAAAGATGGTTTGATTGATAAACCGCATAAACCTATTGTTGATGTAAAAACGGCACACTTCGTAAATATTGTTAACCGTTCTCCCTACTATTTTCAAGAAGGATCCGAAGGTTGGGAGCACATCTTCGAGGAGGACAAAAATAAATGATGATAGGTGAACTATGGGATTATGAACCAAAATTTGCTTATTATTTTATTGGTACAAGCAGTAAACTATGCAGATTTACCACTAATGAAGAGTTAAAAGAGGGTTCAATCGTAGCGTTCAATTATATTCCTGTCGGGGCAACTCTTGTAAAAGTAACTGGAATACTGGAAGGAAAAAAATATACAACTGTTATGTTCGAGCCAGTTGATTACGTTACTGCCGTTGAAGTTCGTGATGTGGAATCATTATCACGCTATGATTTGAAAGAGAACGAGAATGAGCAATAATTACAATGGTTCGCAATTAGATCTCGTCATAGAGCACCTTGAAACTGAGTATAAACATTGGCGAAGAACATTAAATTGGCATCGTATATGGCTTGAAATGTACGAAAATAGTAATTCTGATTATGTAGAAGTAATCAAGGAATCAGTACAAAAATTAATGGATGAAAGTGATTATGCTTATGGATGCCTAAAAGCATCCGAAATCCTGCGATAACACTGGGGGGCGACAATGGACCATAAAGAATTAATATGGTTGCAAGAAACAGCAAAAATGTTAAAAGACGATGCTATTCGAAAAGACTACGAAGAAATGATTAAGAATAGCCCCGAAGTTGCTAAACATTTTGCCATGATTATTAATCCGAGGCGGTACGATAAATGACGGACGAAGAATTTTTGATATTTGAAAAAGTAATGCGGGAAATACACAAGCATTGGCATTGGAGCGATATAAGGACAGAAAGGGAAATAAGCGATTATCGTAGAGGTTACAAGCAATTAAAATTAAGTCAATTACCGCCAGAAGAACAGAGATACCAGTGTGAATTAAAAAAGTTTATCGAAGGGTTAAATGGTATGTCGTCGACAACCTATTTAGCGGCTCGTCTAAGCGTTATTCGTAATACCGAAGATTTACTAAAAACCGCAACTAATGTAAAAGCGAAAAAAACGTTTGGTAAAATAGTCGATGAATTTTACCGATTGGTAAAAGATGCGAGAGTATCGGATGATTTGATGGAACAAGCACGGATTAGAGCCAGTTTACCTCCATTTAGAAAAGGTGATTACAAATGACCGATAAAAGGGAAATAGACATTACTAAACACCCGTTTTATATAAAGGATCCAGTAGCAAGGCAACGAGCACTCGACCAAGCTGTCGAAAGGGCTAAGGAGATTCTGTTCCCATCGGAGCCGCCGAAAGAAATCAAATTCAAACGTGAGACACGGTTAGTATTTAACAGCGTGAAGGAGTTCAATAAATTCTATAAGGAATGGAAGAAGACTAATAGGCGATTATGACCGCTTATATTATAGTTCAGATTCCCTTAAAATGAATTGCCCGAATGGAGGGTTTTTAGAAATGGACAAGGTAACCGATTGGGCTTTTCTTCTATTCAATGAAACTTCTGATGAAGAAGTGAAGGCAGCGGCAATTATGTTATTGAATGGAGACTTAACAGTAAAAGAATTAAAAAATTTGGATATAATCAAGAATCATTTTAGTTCCATAAAGAAGAAACGAAGAAAAGGCATAAAAAGTAAAGAGCTTAATAAGTTTGTAGAGGAACATTTATCATTGAGTAATTAAACGATTTAAGAATAGTAGTACTCAAAAATCAGTTCTCAACTTGACTGAAAACATAAAAAGGTAGGTGTTAACCTACCTTTTTTATTTATGCGTTCGTTTTGCTGTCTATGTAATACAATAAAACTCTCGAAAGATTGATAATAAACCTGGCCTCATTTTCTTCTATAATGTCATCGTTTGGGTGAGAGAATCCATGTCTATTTCTAATGTCGTTCATGTTTTCCAGAAATTTGCTTATGGCGTTTACGGTTTGATTTATAGGTCTTTGATGCTCTTTTACATCGATATTGAAACTTGGATGTTCAGTCTTCAACCTTCCCCACATATCCTGAATTTTCACATTCTGTTCATTGAATGTAATATCTTGTTCATCGCACATTTCTTTTAAATAGCCGTGTAGTGCAGTGTGAGCACGATCAACCGCACTACTGTAAGAATGATTTGCAATCAGAGTATCCGCCTGCTGTAAGACCTCTTTTACAAACTCTATATCATGTTTTAGCTCACCTTGCTCTATTACTTCTCCCCTCAGCTGAGTGATCCATTGAGTTATTTTTTCGTGCAATCTTTCTTTTTGCTTATATTCTTTTAGTGTTATGAACTCATTTTCAAGCCTATCTTCGAAATACTCCAATGGATACTTTTCAAGAATCCCTAAAAGTATCTTCGACTGTTCATTCGAATTGGAGTCCGATAAAATTTTAATAAAGCGTTCTCTTGTGGTTCCCTGATATTCGTTTGGGTTAATGTCTAAACTGCAATACCTAGGATAAAAATCAGCATGAGATGGGTATGTAAAATCCCCTAAATAGCCTCCATTTACCCCTATGTATGAAACAACACTGTTTACCTCAACTCCGCCTAATTTGCTCAACAAAAACACTCCTATCAACTAAACTGAATTTCCTTAAAATGTCCAAAACGTAATATTCGGTATGCTTAACCCACATTCCTGCCCATTGAAGGAAAAAGAAAAAGGGTAGCCAAAGCGACCCACTTTTGAACTAAAGCACAGTTTAATTGAATGAACTTAATTGATTCCAACCTTATTACTTCTTCTTTCTAACAATACAGTATCACGCCAAACACCATCCATTTTCCCAATACGTTCTCTTCTACCAACCTCCCGAAAACCATGCTTACTATGCAATTTAAGGCTAGCAACATTTTCAGGGAATATACCTGATTGTAACGTCCAGAAACCGTTCTGTTCGCTTTGTTCAATCAAGGAATTTAAAAGCCTACTGCCAATCCCCTTTCCATAATTGCTTTGACTAACATAAATGCTCACTTCGGCTACGCCTGCATATACACATCGCCCTGAGACTGGGGTTAACGCAGCCCAGCCCAAAACCTTTTCCTCTAAGCGTGCAACAAGACGACACTCCTTCACATGACTACTATCCCATTCTTCCCATGACGGAGCTACCTTTTGAAAGGTTGCATTACCAGTAGCGATTCCTTCTAAGTAGATTTCACGAATCTGGTCCCAATGTTCCCGTTGCATTTGTTTGATAACTATTGAATCTTTCACTCAAACCACCAGCTTTGTCTATTTATTAAGTTCAATATAAATGCAATGCGTATTTCCATCAAGTAATAAAAAGCGTTTCTGCTTATACAGAAACGCTCAAGGAGTTGCTGTTAACCTTAGAGAGTTAACAGCATGTTGAAGTTTTTGTTTCTTCTTTGGTCGGTTGAGTTGCACAACAAGATGACTCCGTAGTCATTGTTTCTACATCGCTTTTTGTATAAAAGAACTCCCATTCGTTACCGTCTGGATCTGTTACCCAAAATTTATCCTGGGTTGCATAGCAGCAAGTAACGTCCATTTCTTCACGAGCGAAAAAGCCCAATTTCTCTAAACGACCTTTATGTTGGAAAACTTCATCTCGGTTACCAACTTGAAATCCAAAGTGTCCAACTTGGTTTCCTGATACCTTATCTTTTAAGTTTAAAGTGAAGTTAAGGCCAGGATCATCAAGTAAAAACTTAGCATAGTCTGTTTTTATCTTTACAGGCTCCGTATTGAATACTTTAGTATAGAACTCAATTGATTTTTCTAAATTTGTTACATTCACTCCAACATGCATTTTCGTCATTAACATCTCCTTTTAATAATGGGTTTTTAAATCAAATATTTTTGATTTATTAGCTATAAATCAACTTTTTTTGATTTATGATTACAGTATATTAGCAATTTTTTCTAATTACAACCCCTTAATCAAAAAAAATTGATTTATTTGTATCATTTTCACGCTTCTGAAATATGATAAGAATAAGTTTAAATCAATTTTATTTGATATTGACATATGAAAAATTTGGATATATGATGATTTCATCAAGATTATTTGATTTAGAGAAGGTGAAACCTATGACAGAAGAAATCCAATTACAAGACATTTCGATGGATAAGTTTTTTGAAAAATACGAGCTTAAATTTAAAGCAATTGCAGATAAAAAGAGACTCCAGATCATGAATATACTCACAAAAAACGGGAAGATGTGTGTTTGCGACTTGGCACCGTTGATGGATATGTCTCAATCCAAATTATCTTATCATTTAAAAATCTTATTAGACGCTAATATAATCATCAAAGAAACAAAAGGAACCTGGAGCTATTACGAGCTAAATCAAGAAGAGCTCAATCACCTATTGTCGCATGAGCTTTGCTGTGTTTTCAAACCAACCTGTTGTTAATTTTTTTTAAACATTAAATCAATTTTTTTTGATTAATTTATCAATATAATTTGATTAATTGGAGGGTTAAACATGTTTAATGAGTATGAAAAGTACCTAATGATGAAACTACGCCAAGAGGAAGTAGAAAGAAATGCCCGCAACGTTTGGAAGTTAGAACATCTTCAAAAGGAATCTTTTTTCAAAAAGCTATTAACGAGTTTTAAAGCGAGAAGGGAAAGCACTACCGTAAAAACTAATTGTGAATGCGTTTGTTGCTAAATCTCGACTTTAAAAGGAGGTTGAAACGTTGACCGTCAACCATGCTAGCACCTTGAAAAAAGAGTATTTTCTTTCTTATATAAATTTAATCAAGATTTCTCGAAACTGTTCTTTAGAAGAAGCCAAGGATTTAACCATTAGCTTCTTTTTCAAAAACAACCCCATGAGGTATGGTAACCAGACGTACGAACGTTTTTTAGATGCCTATGAACAGTTATCTAAGACTATTGGAGAAAGCATTAATTTAGAGAGTGTAAATGTAGCACTTAAAGTAACAGGACAGGATAATGCAATTCTAGTGCCTTTTATCGATTTAAAAATGTCTATGACTTCATATGGTTTTGCAGATAATATGATTACTGATTTACCTTGTTGTTGCACTCAACAGCTTCAGATAAAAGCAAACACACCTTTATCTGGATTAAAGTTAAAAAGAAGTAAGACCACACCGTGATTGGTGTGGCCTTTTCGTTTTAGATTCCGTTTAGGAGACTATCATAACCTGAGAATAAAACATAAGTATCAAACATTTCTTCAGCCCATTTTACACTACGATGGTCAAAAGACCAATGCAAATTACCTAGGCATTCATCTAATTGTTTTTTCATGTTTTTAGCATTTATGTTCCGAGTATCACCGCATATAGTAAGAAATATGTCATTAACACTGGTCCAACGCATCACTTGATCCCTTTTAATATTATTATTGGCCCTGGCCATGATTTCCTTTATATCCCTGTGCGGAATACCACCCTTAAATAATGCATTTGCAATGTAACCTAAAGCTTGCTTTTTCGAATAAATTTGTTCACTCATTACACATCGAACTCCTTATCATATTCTGGACACCCAATGATGTAATGAACTGAGATGTCTCGCCCGCAGCGGAGAAGCATCTAATCGACTCAGATTTTCTTCCACATATTTTTTTTATGTATTAAATCCTTTGCTTATACCAGTTTAAAAAATTTTAATTTTTAATTAAATAAGAAAAACAGAAAAAACACCGTTCTATTACGGTGCTTTTTTGTGTTTGATACAGACTTGCTTTAAAACAGAACCCTTTCCTTATAAAAGGCCTTCCTCTAACAACATCTTCCAGTATTACCTATCATTGAAATCCCTTTTCCATCTCCACTGCGATCGAGAATCAGGCCTTCTGTGTTGGGTTCGATAATAGGGTCAATTGCAACCTGTATTTCATTAATTGTGACGATAATATCGTCTGCTTCTGGCTCATCCAGAGCCAGTCCAATTCTTGGCTGTCCTCAGCCAAAGCCATCAAAAAAAATTCGAATGTTCTTAGCATTCTCTTCTTTGAACATTTGTTTAAACATATCACGGCCTTCGTCTGTAATTCTCATGTTCGATTCCTCCTATATTCAAAGTTCAATCTTATTTTACTCCACTACACATTTGCAGAGTAGAAGTATTGCTTTACAATTGTTTAGCCAGGAGAATTCTCCTGGCTGTTTAGTTATCTTACTCTCCAGTTTCGGCAAATCGTTTAATTCTTTCCCCAATTTCATCACGGACACGTTGGAAGAATGCCCATTTTTCCTCATCCGTTCCTTCTGCCTTGGCAGGGTCATCAAATCCCCAATGAACTCGTTTTACATGTGGAGGGGTTACAGGGCAGTGATCTGCTGCATGACCACATAACGTAACAACTAAATCTGCGTTATTTAGAATTTCAGGATCGATTACATCAGATGTTTGATTTGAAATATCAATACCAGCTTCTTTCATCGCTTTGACGGCATTCGGATTTAAACCATGTGCCTCAAGACCAGCACTTTTCACTTCCCACTCATCACCTAAATGATTTTTAGCCCAACCTTCTGCCATTTGGCTTCGGCAAGAGTTACCAGTACATAAGAAATAAATTGTTTTTTTAGACATGTTGTATACTCCTTTATTTTTCGTGTAGTATTTTATAAAAAATTGCCGCAAGACTTGCTCCTAAAATCGTTGCGACAATATAAATCCATAAACATTGTATATTTCCTGATACGATTGCTGGTCCAATTGATCTTGCAGGATTCATGGATGCACCGCAAATTGGTCCTGCAAACATAGCTTCTAAACCTACGGTTGAACCAATTGCAATTCCTGCAAAGTCTTTTACAGCCTTCCCGTGAACAGCTGAGCCGAAAATAACCATCATTAAGAAAAATGTAAGTATGAATTCCAATAAAAATGATTGCTCCCATGAGCCTCTTGGTAAGGTGGTCCCTAATGAAGCAACATTTCCAAATAAACATAATAAAGTTGCACTAGCAGCAATACCTGCAATGAGTTGAGAAATAATGTAATAAATGGCTTCCTTTTTATTTATATCCCCATGAATTAAAAACCCAATGGTAACAGCTGGATTAAAATGTGCACCTGAGAGGTGACCAAACGTAAAAATTAATGCCATAACAACCAACCCAAATGTAAGGGCGACACCTACATGAGTTAAACTTTTTGTAATCGAGTCTATAACTACTGCACCTGTTCCAGCGAAAACAAGAAAGTAGGTTCCTAAAAATTCGCTTATTAACTTTTTTGTCATTTCTATTATCCCCTTGATGGTTAAATTGCTTAACAACCACAACGAAGCGTAGGATTGCTTTTTTCAATCTGTTTAATTTTTTCTGTCTGGACTGGTACATGCTCTAAAACATCCTCAATAAGTCCATATAAATTACTTTGTGGATTCAAAGAATAAAAAATCCACTGACCCCTGCGGTCCTCTTTAACTAAACCTAAATCCTTTAGTTTTCTAAGATGTTGACTGATAGAAGGTTGACTCATATCGAATACTTCTTGAAATTCACATACACAGCATTCTCGTTGTTTTAAAATTGCAACAATGGTTAAGCGTGTTTTATCTCCTAATAACTTCAAAACGCTTGCAGCTCGTTCCATGTCAACTATTGATTTCAACATCATTTACACCTCCAAATAAATGGTTTAATTCATATAAATATTAATATATAACTATTTGCTTATATAATAAATCAATGAACATTCCAATTCAAGTTCACCAATGTAAAGTTAATGTAAAATAAACTGATACTTTAGCTATCAACCTAATTATAAAGATTATAAATGATTGAAAGATTCTTTTAGAAAAAATCGGCATATTGTTTGTTGTTTTGTAAAAAATTGTAGGATAATTTAGGGAGAATGAGTTCGGTTTATATATTATTCATAGGAAAAGAGGAAGAACATTGTCATTAAGGTTAGCAAATAAGAAAGAAGAAACAGGTTGTATTGTTTGTGGGGGACACTTAGGTAAAAATAATAAAATATGTGAGGATTGTCATCCTTTTTGGGATAAGGCTGCAATGGTTATAAAAGATAAAGGTCGGAAAGAAGTTAAATTTGATAATGATGAAAAACAAAATAAAATTTTATTTGCTCAAGAAATGAGAAAAAAATGGATAGAAAAAAAAGACACTCATTTTTTATGTCCTTATACTATGTTGCCTATGCAATTAAAAAACCCTATCACAAAAAAAGAAGCAGATGAAGATGAAAAGAAAAAAGAGTTGCGAAATGGCTTCAAATACCTACGTTTCAGCCCAGACAGAATAAGTAGCAGTGATTTATATGTGCCTGGAAATGTAGAAGTATGTACATATATTGGCAATATTATGAAAAATGATTTGGACGTTACTGCTTTTGAATCTGTATTAACGGAAAGAATTAAAGATAAAATAACCATAGATAAAGATGAAGTTCTGGTAAAATTGTTACTTCGACCGCTCCTAGATTTTTATTCAAAAGTAGATTTGTCAGAACAACAACTAGAAGACCATAGTACAATAATTGATGAAATAAAAAGAACAATAGATGAGAAAAAGAACAATTAGGAACAAAAAAGACTATTCCAATGGATTAGTCTTTTTTGTTTATATATGAATAATTAATTATCGAATATTAACTTTAATTTGTTGCCTGCATAATTCGGTGCCTTTGCGATATACACGACATGTCATTGTATGCGTTCCACGATAACGTGTTGTTTCGTGGATATAGTTACCAGTTTGGATGTGATTCGTGTCTGTTCCACATTCATCCCCAGTGTTTTGGACTTCCCATGTTATAACATCAAAGTCCTTAAAATTTGGGGTTGCTTTAAAATAAACCGTTTTTCCCTTTGGTAATCTGCCTCCAATATTCCTAAGTGGGATTTTAGCATTTGGCTTCCATTCAACCATTGCATCGACAAGAACCATATATGGTGATGTAGTAAAGCTTTTAGTAACAGCTCTGTTTTCAGCTGATTCCGTAATAAATGCAGCCCAATATGAATGATTAAAAAAATCGTTCCATGCTGAAATAGCTTGTACCGCCGTACAATTGTCTTTGAACAACACATCTAACTTATTTATATAAGTGATTAAACGTGAATAAAGATTGCTTACCTTTTGCACGTCCTTATTTGTCATCAATAGACTGATTGAGGCATCGACGGGGTTGTATACTTCTTTATTGAATTGTAGACGGTCACGAATGGCTTTAATTGTATAGTAGAAGGTTTCATCAATTCTTTCTTTCTCCTGGATGCATTCTTCCACTAAAGCAGATTGAATCAACCCACCTGGCATTAACCAACCACTTCTTGATTTACAGAACATTTTCAATAACCTTACAACGGTTCGGATTTTTCCGTCTGTTGTGGCATTTTTTGAATTAAACCAATTAGTAATGGCTCTGGGGTCTCTTCGCCGCCATTGGCTTCCACAATGTTCATATTCATAAACGTCCCAAAAATTTTTGTACCTTCTATAAACAGCAAAATCGATGTGATAGCCATCTGCATATTCGACTCTAACGGCATTCGTAAGAGCCTCTGGTTCAGTATTAAATTGTTTGCATTTTCTTCTTAAAGCATCTTCTACTATATTTTTTACTGCAGTGGTTCCTTCTGGAATATTTTCTTTATCAAAAATGATAGCAACATCAATATCGTATTCATTTTTGTCGTTTTGGGTTACGGTACTCATAGCCATACTACCCTGAACAATATCATCGACAAATTGATAATTGGTTTTTTTCTCATTGTTGTACTCAATTAAACCGTCCTCTAATCGGTCGATATTTATCTTCTTTTTTTCGTTTAGATTTTTTTGTTCTACTCCACTTAGAACAACATGATTGGAATAGAAAGTATTAAATTTGGAACTTAGATCAAACATTTTCCCCGTCTCCTTGTTAAACCAGATTATGATTCTATATAGGTTCCTTTACGATTCCCATTTAGCACGATACCCCACGGATATTTGGGAGTTGACTGTGCAGTAAATTGATAACTAATTACTTCAACCATTCGATGGTCATCAAGTAATTTTCCAACCTCAAAAGCTAAGCAACTTTGTCCTGCGTACACAAGATGAATTTTTGTTAAATTGGAAAACCTCTTAGGAAGCCCATCTATTAAAAGTTGGTAAATCGTATGGGTATACGATTCAAGCTGATCGGTATATTTAATTGTGTTATCTGTTGGGTGAGTGATAGCTAAATGAATAATTGGACATGTAAATTGAGATAAATTCCCATTAGTTATTTGTTGTGTAATACTAACAGCCAACACAACTTCGTATGCGGTTAAAGGTACGACTTGATTTAAAGGTGGGGTTAATTCTAAGGATGTATATGGCTTTCTCTTCTTTTTACAAATTGTAAGCGGATAGTAGGATTGCTTGAATTTATCATATTCAAAATATCTTTCAATTTTTTCTTTGCCCAAAAGTTTGCCTGCCACAAAAATAAATGGGATTGGAGCGATTCCTGTATAGGCTCTGCTCTTATCGCTACTCTCAGCTTTGAAAGTGGCCATTTTTTCTGTGATTATATCCTGTATCTCATCAGCAACTGTTGAATCCATTCCTTTACGATAAGGCCTGATAAAATCAATCTCTCTTTCCTTGAATTCAAATGCACTCAAGTTTAGGTCTTTATAATGCTTTTCGATTCGGTAATCAGAATACCCGTTGATGTTAATGACATAAATCCTGCTTTTAATATATAATAATAAGAAGACACCCAGGATGGATAATATACCGCCAACAACCATTTGAACATAATTGGTATTAACTTGTGTGTTGGTAAGAAAAGCAAAAACTTTGTCATCAAAAGTTCCGAATGAAGTGGTAATAAGTTCGAGCCCAATCGTGATAAACGTATAAGATAAAGATTCTTCTTTTTGTTTCTGAGCGAAATGTTTTATTATCAAAAATAATCCACCGATCAGAAAAAAGGCTGCAATAATCCATGTAATAGTATTTAATGTCAAAAAAACACCTCCAATAAATTCAACACCTCCAATTATATACAATTTCTAGTAAAAATAGGTAGTTTGACATAATAATAGTGAAAATTAATTCTAGGTATAATGGTACCAATACATCAAAATATTAAGGTAATCTTATTTTTTAAAAATATTTCTTCATTTAAAAAGACGTGTTCAAAAAAATGGACACGTCTTTTAAATATATTTTTGAGAAATTTACTTGTTAAGATTGTTATTTTAATCTAGGTATGAAAGATTGTTGTTTGGAGCTAGTTATATATAGTTAATTATTTTCATTAAGATTTCTACCTATTATTATGTACATTCTTTTTGTTTTCTAAGGTCCTCGATGCTTCGCATCTGCGGATACGCCTCCCGCTGTGGGCTACATTCTCCTCCAACTGAACTTATTATTTAATTAATTCCCTTTCATATTTCTTTTTAATTTAATATAACATCTAGGATATTTACCCTTCATGATAATAAACTAGTTTTTTATCCATGTGTTTTGATTATGGATATTATCTAATCCTTATAAAATAAGAAAGAGACAGGAGTTCCACTCTTTTAACTCCAGGAATGGTTATACAAGAACTTCATCTAATAGGAGGATTACTTTGCCGGACATTTTCGCTTCTGCGGCAACAATCTCCATATCTTTTTTATTGTTTGTGACTGCGTTCAGTGTCCGAAAGGCATATTTTGTACTTCCAGCAATGGCACTGGCAATGGAGGTTTTTCCAATGCCAGGCGGCCCGTATAAAATCATTGAGGTCAGCTGTTTGGCCTTTACCATCCTAGCAATAATCTTTCCTTCTCCAACCAAATGCTGCTGCCCAACAACTTCCTCAATTGTACGCGGACGCATACGGAATGCTAATGGTTTTTGCTGCATAATCATCTCTCCAACTATTTGAACTAATGGATTAGTTCGATGTTAATAAAATTCAATTCTATTTATCCCTACTATTTCTTCTAAATTTAACTTTACCATTTTCCCTTAGAAAAGCATATTAAAGAAGAATATGATATAATTTTGAATGCCTATCAAATTACTGAGATTTTATTTATTATAGATACATTAACGAATAGGGGTGCTAAAGATGAAAATTTCTACAAAAGGTCGTTATGGTCTGACGATCATGATTGAATTGGCAAAAAAACATGGTGAAGGTCCTACTTCTTTAAAAACGATAGCTCAGGCAAATGAACTTTCTGAGCATTATTTAGAGCAATTAATTGCACCATTACGAAATGCTGGTTTAGTAAAAAGTATTAGAGGGGCATATGGAGGCTATGAATTAACAAGTCCACCTTCGAAAATTACCGCAGGCGATGTTATTCGTGTACTTGAGGGTCCGATAACACCGGTTGAAGGGATAGAGGATGAAGAACCAGCTAAACGCGAGCTGTGGATTCGTATTCGCGATGCTATTAAAAATGTGTTGGATAATACGACCCTAGAAGATCTTGCTAGTCATAGTAATGATCATGAGCCAGAAGGTTATATGTTTTATATTTAAGGTTAAAAATAAACGTAACGGATTTACTAGATACGTCGAAGAATGTAGTAATCCTACAGTAATTTGAATTGTAAAATAGAGAAATATTTTGATTGAAGGTGTAATAAATGGAACGAATCTATCTCGACCATGCTGCAACGAGTCCGATGCACCCAAAGGTAATCGACAAAATGGTCACTATTATGAATGCAACTTTCGGAAACCCTTCGAGCATTCATTCCTACGGAAGAGAAGCACGTCACTATATTGACTTAGCACGTGCCGCGCTTGCCCGCAGCATTGGAGCCCAGGAAAATGAGATTATTTTTACTGGTGGTGGAACAGAAGCAGATAATATGGCATTATTTGGTGTGGCTGAAAGCTCCCAATCAAAAGGTAGGCATATTATTACTACACAAGTGGAACACCATGCTGTGCTTCATGCCTGTAACAAGTTAGAAAAAATGGGCTATGAAGTTACCTATCTGCCAGTCGATGAAACAGGACGAATTTCCATAGCTGACCTCCAAGCGGCATTAAGAGATGATACGATTCTTGTATCCATTATGTACGGAAATAACGAAGTAGGAACTCTGCAGCCTATAAATGAAATTGGTCAATTACTTACCAATCATCAGGCTATTTTTCATACAGATGCTGTTCAAGCGTATGGCATTGAAAACATTGATGTTAAGGAAAGCAATATTGATTTATTATCCGTTTCCGCTCATAAAATTAATGGCCCAAAAGGAGTTGGTTTTCTTTTTGCCAGGTCAACGGTTAAATTAGCTCCACGCCTCTTTGGCGGTGACCAAGAAAGAAAACGCCGTGCCGGTACGGAAAACGTTGCCTCTATTGTTGGATTTCATGAGGCGGTATTAATAGCAAATGAAGAGCGGTCAGAAAAGCGTGAGAAGTTCATTTCGCTAAAGAAGACTTTACTAGAGAAGCTCCATGAGGGGCAGGTTGAATTTAACATAAACGGTTCACTTGAATATTCACTCCCACATGTATTAAACTTAAGCTTTCCGGGAACGAGTGTGGAGGCAATGCTGGTTAATCTTGATTTAGCAGGAGTGGCTGTTTCAAGCGGTTCAGCATGTACTGCAGGTTCGATTGAGCCTTCCCATGTTCTTGTTGCCATGTTTGGTAAACAATCAGCGCGGCTGACCAATTCGATTCGCTTCAGCTTTGGCTTTACAACTACGACAGAAGAGGTAAGTAAAGCAGCCAAAGCCATTACGCAAATCGTGAAGCGCCTGAAAAAATAGATTTTTATAGACTTGTTTGAAGAGAGGTGAAATCATGGAAAGAAAAGCCCCAAAGGACACACGTGTTGTGGTTGGAATGTCAGGAGGAGTCGATTCCTCTGTCGCTGCGCTTTTATTGAAGCAGCAGGGCTATGACGTTATCGGCATCTTTATGAAAAACTGGGATGATACTAATGAATTTGGTGTCTGTACAGCTACAGAAGATTACGAGGACGTGATACGTGTCTGCAATCAAATTGGCATTCCTTATTATGCCGTAAACTTTGAAAAACAATATTGGGACAAGGTATTTACCTATTTCCTTGATGAATATAAAGCGGGCAGGACGCCAAACCCTGATGTGATGTGTAACAAAGAAATTAAATTTAAAGCCTTCCTAGAGCATGCCATGAACCTAGGTGCGGATTACCTCGCTACAGGCCATTATGCTCGTGTCGAGTTCCGTGATGGTGAATATAAAATGCTCCGCGGTCTTGACGAAAATAAAGACCAAACCTATTTCCTAAATCAATTATCACAGGAGCAGTTAAGTAAAGTGATGTTCCCAATTGGTAATCTTGAAAAATCAAGGGTTCGGGAGATTGCGAAGGAGGCAGAACTCGCGACTGCGACGAAAAAGGACAGTACTGGGATTTGTTTTATTGGCGAACGGAATTTCAAAGAATTCTTAGGTCAATACTTGCCTGCACAGCCGGGAAACATGGAGACCTTTGAAGGGGAAATCAAAGGCAAGCATGAAGGGCTGATGTATCATACCATTGGTCAGCGTCATGGTCTTGGAATTGGCGGATCAGGTGAACCATGGTTTGCAATCGGTAAGGATTTAAAAAGAAACATCCTGTATGTTGGACAAGGCTTCCATCATGAAAAATTATATTCTGATGCAATTACGGCAGTAAACGTAAGCTGGGTTTCGGATCGTGAGAAGCCTTCAGAATTCGAATGTACAGCTAAATTCCGTTATCGTCAGGAGGACAACAAAGTCACGGTTCGTCTCTTAGAAGGGAACAATGTACAAGTTCTTTTCCACGAGCCAATTCGTGCGATCACACCTGGTCAGGCGGTAGTTTTTTACAACGGTGACGAATGCCTGGGCGGCGGAACGATTGATAAAGTTTATAAAAATGGTGAACGGTTAACCTATGTTGGCTAATTTTATGACCCAGATTCCTTCAATGGAGTCGGGTCTTTTTTACTGTTTGGCGGAAAAAACAGAAAATCAGGTGGAATAAACGCAAAAGTCGGCGGAATTAGTCCCCAAACAGGAGGAATTCAAATAATAAAGACTATCAAAGTAATGGTCGTAAACCGTCCAAAATCCAAAACATAATTTCAAACAAAAATATGTTATACTTTCATGTAGATTGGAGTGGACAAAATGGATAAAAACCAATTAGGTGTACAATACATGCAAGAAGGTAACTGGGAAGAGGCAGCCAAAGCCTTTAACGATGCAATTGAAGAAAACCCGAAAGACCCAGTAGCCTATATCAATTTTGGCAATGTTCTCTCAGCAGTAGGCGACGATGAAAAAGCCCTCAAATTTTATCAAAAAGCCATCGAAATCGACGAAAACGCTGCTGCAGCTTACTATAGTATCGGAAACCTGCTCTTTAGTCATGACCGCTTTGAGGAAGCGAAACATAGTTTTGAGCAAGCCATGCGAAAAGGGCTTGATTCAAGCGACACATACTTTATGTTAGGCCTAACCCTCATACAGTTAGACCAAGGAAGACTAGCCCTTCCATACTTGCAGCGAAGTGTCGAGCTAAACGAACATGACGCAGAAGCATGCTTTCAATATGGATTATGCCTGGCTCAAAATGAACTCATTGATGAAGCAATTATTCAACTAACTAAATGTATCGAACTGGATCCGAACCATTCAGATGCTTATTATAACTTGGGTGTTTCCTACGCATTCAAAGAAAATCAGGCCGAAGCCCTTACAATGTTTAACAAAGCACTCGAAATTCAGCCCGATCATGTTCTGGCAGGTCACGCAAAAAAGTTACTCGAACAAATTCAATAATTATAAATACAGACGAAAGGAGGAAGCAGAATGGAAATGCAAGACACCCTTGATTTATTTGCCGAACAAGGAAAGTTCGTGAAGGGAAGACCGATTGTCACCATTTTTCATAATGAACAAAATCTATACACTGTTCTTCGAATCCGCGTCGACGAAACCAATGATCAATACGATGACAAAGAAGCGGTGATAACCGGTTATTTTCCGAAAATTCACGAACAAGAAACCTACATATTCTTTGGAGAATTTAAAGAACATCCAAAGTTTGGCCTACAGTTCCATACCAAACATTTTCGAAAGGACATGCCCCAGACCAAACAAGGGGTAATTGCTTATCTATCAGGGGAAATGTTCAAAGGCATCGGGAAAAAGACAGCGGAGAACATTGTGGAAACTCTTGGCGAAAATGCGATTTCAAAGATACTCAATCAGCCGTCACTACTTGATTCCATTCCAAAGCTTCCTCCGGAAAAAGCCAAAACGCTTTATGATACCTTGATGGAACATCAGGGGCTTGAGCAAGTTATGGTAGCTTTGAACCAATATGGTTTCGGACCGCAAATTTCCATGCGTATCTATCAAGCCTATAAAGAGGAAACGCTATCGACTATTCAAAAAAATCCTTATCAGCTGGTTGAGGACATTGAGGGAATCGGTTTTGGACGGGCGGACGAGCTCGGCTACCAGCTGGGGATTTCCGGCAGCCACCCTGACCGCATCAAAGCAGCTTGTCTTTACACTCTAGAAAATGAAAGCATGCAAACAGGCCATGTCTTTATACATGCAGAGGATTTGCTTGAACAAGTAAAGTCGCTCCTCGAAGAAAACCAACGCGATCAAATTGAGTATATCCATATTTCAAACGAACTGATTAAACTCCAAGAAGAGGGGAAAATAATTGGCGAGGAAAAACGAATTTATCTCCCGTCCTTATTCTTTGCGGAAAAAGGTCTAGTAACTAGCGTTAATCGAATATTGAAGCAAACTGAATACAGTGAACAATTCCCTGAATCTGAGTTCCTCCTAGCACTAGGCGGCTTAGAAGAGCGTCTAGGTGTGCAATATGCCCCATCACAAAGAGAAGCCATTCAAAATGCGCTCATGTCTCCGATGTTGATTTTAACAGGCGGTCCGGGGACGGGTAAAACCACCGTTATCAAAGGGATCGTCGAACTTTATGGTGAACTCCACGGCTGTTCGCTTGAGCCAAAGGATTATTTCAAAAAAGATGAACCGTTTCCGATTTTACTTGCGGCCCCTACAGGCCGTGCGGCAAAGAGGATGACCGAGTCAACAGGACTTCCTGCTGTGACCATACACCGCTTACTAGGTTTTAATGGAACAGAAGGATTTGACCGCGATGAGAATAGTCCGTTAGAGGGGAAAATTATAATCGTCGATGAGACATCAATGCTCGATATTTGGCTTGCCAATCAATTATTTAAGGCTCTGCCCGAACATATTCAAGTCATTATGGTAGGGGATGAGGATCAGCTTCCATCGGTTGGACCTGGTCAAGTATTAAAAGACTTGCTCCAATCACAAACCATTCCAACGGTTCGGCTTACCGATATTTACCGTCAAGCAGAAGGGTCGTCGATTATCGAATTAGCCCATGATATCAAAAAAGGCTATCTCCCACCAAATATAACCGCCAAACAAGCGGACCGTTCCTTTATAAAGTGTTCAACGGCACAAGTTGCTCAAGTTGTTGAAAAAGTTGCTCTTAACGCCAAAAATAAAGGATATACGGCAAAGGATATCCAAGTGCTTGCACCGATGTACCGGGGGCCGGCTGGAATTGACCGCCTAAATGTTTTATTGCAGGAAATCTTTAACCCAAATCCCGATGGCAAGCGGAAGGAAATCAGCTTTGGCGAGGTTAAATACCGAATTGGCGACAAGGTACTCCAACTAGTCAATCAGCCGGAAGAAAATGTTTTTAATGGTGATATTGGCGAAATTATCAGCATCATATATGCTAAAGAAAATACAGAAAAGCAAGATATGATTTATATTTCCTTTGAAGGCAATGAAGTGGAATATACAAGGCAAGACTTAATTCAAATTACTCATGCTTATTGTTGCTCTGTACACAAATCACAGGGCAGTGAATTTCCAATTGTCATCCTCCCAATTACAAGAAGCTATTATCGGATGCTGCAAAGAAACTTAATCTACACCGCGATTACCCGCAGTAAACAATCATTGATTATCTGTGGGGAGGAAGATGCGCTTAGGATGGGAGTAGAACGGGCGGATGAGAGTAAAAGACAAACAACGCTTTGTCAAAAGCTGCAGGAATCAATTACGATGGTGACACAGCCCCCTATAGATATTTCTAGCGAGCTATCCTATGAAGAAGAAATGATGCGGGTCAATCCCATGATTGGAATGGAAAACCTTACCCCTTATGATTTTTTAACCATTGACGGAAACTAAGAAATGTTCGGGGGGTGAAAACTCTTTGCCGACATTTTCGTTATTAAAAGGACAGCCTGTTTTTGAAACCAGAAGTGGAACAAAAATAGGTGAAATAATGGATCTTTGTATCGCTAGCACTGGAAAAGTTGACGGACTCTTAGTCAAAAAAGGAATATTCTTCAAACAAACCTACTTCCTTGATATACAAAAGGTCGCCTCCTTTGGCTGGGATGGGGTCATGATTGAGGATTCCAAGTATTTAAAAAAATTAAAGGAGAGTCCTGAATATACATTAAACCATCAACATGCGATCGATGGGATGTTGATGCTTTCTAAAAGCGGTGACTCCCTCGGATTGTTAAAAGATGTATATTTTCAGGAAGAATTGGGCACAATCGTAGGGTATGAGATTACGGATGGCTTCTTTTCGGAAATCACGGAAGGCAAACAAGTCATTCAATCCGGTAAGCCCGTCGCGATCGGAAAGGATGCCATTATCGTAGATGTAAATGATACGTGAGGTGTCTTTTCGTGTTAAAGTGTCCCAATTGTCAAAGCAAAGATATCGGCAAAATTGGTATTAACCAGTATTATTGCTGGAATTGTTTTATTGAACTCTCCGTTAACAAAGGAATCATCAATACCCATCAGGTTGAAGAAGACGGGTCACTCAGTTCATTAGATGATCTGTTTGAAGAAGAAGAACGTCGTTATACGATTTAAAAACATCGAGGTCCCCTCGTTTGTTTGTCTGGCCAATTTGTCTAAGAGGTGAGACGCATGAATAAAATGATGACGACCATGCTTGTTTTTGGTGCAGGAATGGCAGCATATAATATTGCCCAAAGGAATAATATGATGTCAGCCCGCAATATGAAAAGAATGCAAAAAAAGCTTAAACGTGTAATACTTTAAATGTATCCCCCTCAAAGTTCTGAGGGGGATTTAGTATAACTTGTATATTTCCACCAGCAGTCTCCAAAACTAATGTAAGGAGGGCTTCGACGTGGATATTCGTTTAAAATGGTATTATCGAATTGGGTTTGTACTCCTTTTATTAATCGCCATCTATGTTTTTTTAAAGATTAGTTCTTTGTGGATGCCGATTGTTCGAATTATTGGAACGATTCTTTTTCCATTTATCATTGCCGGGTTTATTACGTATTTACTTCACCCCATTGTGGAAAAATTACATGAAAAAGGGCTTCACCGAGGCCTTGCTATCATCTTGATTTATGTTATTTTTTTTGGCGGCATCGGTTTTTCTTTATATAAAGGAATTCCCATCGTCATTAATCAAATAAAAGATTTATCTGAAAGTGCACCTGTGTTTGCTGAACAATATCGAGAATGGATTGCCCTGCTGCAAAAACATACAAAGGAATGGCCTGATGGATTGCAGGCACGGGTTGATGATGGAATCGATGCAATTGAAAATAAGCTTAACTCACTATTAACGATTATCGTTAATATCCTAGTCGACATATTAAATTCTGCTCTTTTGATGATGATCATTCCTTTTATTGCGTTCTATATGCTTAAAGATTACCCATTATTAAAAAGGACTGTGTGGTACTTAAGTCCTAAAAAATGGCGAAGAAAAGGGACAATGTTTCTGAAGGATGTAGATCAGTCACTCGGCGGCTACATTAGAGGTCAGCTGCTTGTTTGTATCATTATTGGCAGTGTTTCTTCTCTGTTATTTTGGCTTTTTCATCTGAATTATCCGCTTCTTTTAGGGTTAATTGTCGGGGCAACAAATGTCATTCCCTATTTTGGACCCATCATTGGAGCTATCCCAGCGGTAATCATTGCCGCCACTGTTTCTATTAAGTTAGTGATCATTACCGTTGTGATTGTCTTTGGTTTACAGTTTTTAGAAGGCAATATATTGTCGCCGTATATCGTTGGAAAGAGTTTGCATATGCACCCTTTATTAATTATGGCGGCTTTAACAACGGGCGGTGAAGTTGGCGGAATTCTTGGATTAATTCTTGCTGTTCCCATTCTTGCGGTTATAAAGGTGGGTATCATTCATGCAAAAAACCACCTAATTAACGATTCAAATTGACAAACGTTTTGTTGGTGGCTATAATTCGTCATATAGAATAATTGTTTAAAAATGTAGAAGGAATTAAGTATGTTGTAGTCCATCTGTAACGCGTACTTGCGTAAAAGAGAGGAGCTTCCCAGGCTGAAAGAAGCTCTAGATGAAGGATAACAGAAAGCTATTCCGGAGTGCAGCTAATCACTGCCGTCATTGCCGCGTTAAGGCTGTAATTGAGAGATGAATACAGGCTTTTTGTATTCATAATCAGGGTGGTACCGCGAGACTAGCTCTCGTCCCTGTTTTGGGATGAGGGCTTTTTTGTGTGCTTTTTTAAAAAGGTGTGTTAAAGGTTGAATCTGTAGCAGAAATCAACAGCCTAATTTAAAAGAGCCTTTAAATTAAAGGAGGTCTATAAAAAATGAAAAAATTAACAGGAGCGCAAATTCGTTCTATGTTTCTTCAGTTTTTTAACGAAGAAAAAGGACATAACATTGAACCAAGTGCATCACTTGTTCCGCATGATGACCCATCATTATTATGGATTAACAGCGGTGTCGCTACATTAAAGAAATACTTTGACGGTCGTGTGGTTCCAGAAAATCCGAGAATTACTAATGCACAAAAATCAATCCGTACCAATGATATTGAAAATGTCGGAAAAACAGCCCGCCACCATACGTTTTTCGAAATGCTTGGAAACTTTTCAATCGGTGATTACTTCAAGGAAGAAGCCATCATTTGGGCATGGGAGTTTCTAACTGCAGAAAAATGGATTGGTTTTGACCCAGAGTTATTAAGTGTGACGGTCCATCCAGAGGATCATGAGGCATATGAAATTTGGCATAAAACGATTGGTATTCCAGAGGAGCGGATTATTCGCTTGGAAGGGAACTTCTGGGACATTGGGGAAGGCCCAAGTGGACCAAACACAGAAATTTTCTATGACCGAGGTCCTGAGTATGGAGATGATTCTTCGGACCCTGAATTGTATCCAGGCGGTGAAAATGAACGCTATTTAGAGGTTTGGAATCTGGTATTTTCACAATTTAACCATAACCCTGATGGTACCTATACCCCACTGCCAAAGAAAAATATTGATACTGGAATGGGACTTGAGCGGATGGCATCCGTTGTTCAAAATGTTCCAACCAACTTTGATACCGATTTATTTATCCCGATTATCCGGGCAACAGAAGAAATATCTGGCGTAAGTTACGGTGTGGACAAAGAAAAGGATGTCGCTTTTAAAGTAATTGCAGACCATATCCGGACGGTTGCTTTTGCTGTTGGTGATGGAGCATTGCCGTCCAATGAAGGACGCGGCTATGTATTGCGCCGCCTGTTGCGACGTGCTGTTCGCTATGCGAAGCAAATCAATATTAATCGTCCATTTATGTTTGAATTGGTACCTGTAGTTGGCGAGATTATGCAGGATTACTATCCAGAAGTAAAGGATAAGACCGAATTTATTCAAAAAGTTATCAAAAATGAGGAAGAACGTTTCCATGAGACCCTTCATGAGGGCTTAACCATTTTATCAAACGTCATCAGCAAGGAAAAGGAAAAGGGCAGTAATACCATCTCGGGTGCTGATATTTTCCGTTTATATGACACGTATGGTTTCCCGGTTGAATTAACAGAGGAATATGCGGAAGAAGAAGGCATGAAAGTCGATCATGATGGATTTGAGGCAGAAATGGAACAGCAGCGCGAACGTGCTCGTGCAGCTCGTCAGGATGTCGATTCCATGCAAGTTCAAGGCGGTGTCCTACGTGATGTTACACTTGAAAGTAAATTTGTTGGTTATGACGAATTAAACACGAATTCTACAGTCATTGCGATTATTAAAGAAGGTCAGTTAGTTGAAACAGCTGGAACAGGTGAAGAGGTACAAGTAATCCTTGATATCACTCCTTTTTACGCAGAAAGCGGTGGTCAGATTGCTGACCGAGGCTTGCTTCAAGGGGATGGCGTGACGGTTGCGGTTAAAGATGTTCAAAAAGCACCGAATGGTCAAAACCTTCATAAGGTTGCAATTGAAAACGGACAACTGAAAACCAATCAACAGGTAACAGCAACAGTCGACGCAGAGAATCGTGTCAAAATTATTAAAAACCATACTGCAACACATTTGCTTCACCGTGCATTAAAGGATATTCTTGGAGAGCATGTCAACCAGGCTGGATCGTTAGTTGAACCTGATCGTCTCCGTTTTGACTTTTCACACTTTGGTCAAGTGAAGCCGGAAGAATTAGAACAAGTCGAACGCATTGTAAATGAAAAGATTTGGCGCAATATCGAAGTTGATATTAACTTAAAGCCAATTGCTGAAGCGAAGGCAATGGGGGCCATGGCACTCTTTGGTGAGAAGTATGGCGATATTGTTCGTGTAGTTAGAGTCGGCGATTACAGCCTTGAGCTTTGCGGTGGATGCCACGTACCAAATACATCTGTTATTGGTTTATTTAAAATTGTTTCCGAGGGTGGAATTGGTGCAGGAACAAGAAGGATTGAAGCTGTTACAGGTGAATCCGCTTATAAACTACTAAATGAGCAGGTTCGTTTATTAAATGATACAGCTGAAAAATTAAAAACCAATCCCAAAGATATTAGCAGCCGAATTGAAGGTTTATTAACGGAAATCAAGCAGCTGCAGCGTGAAAATGAATCACTTGCAGCCAAGCTTGGAAATATTGAGGCAGGCAACCTTGTTTCCAATGCAAAAGAAATTGAGGGCGTGACGGTTTTATCTGCCAGAGTCCAAGCGGCTGATATGAATAATTTACGAAATATGGCCGATGATTTGAAACAAAAGCTTGGATCTGCTGTCATCGTCCTTGGTAGTGCACATGATGGAAAAGTTAATTTAATTGCAGCCGTCACGAAGGACCTAATTGAAAAAGGCTATCATGCAGGTAAATTAATTAAAGAGGTTGCTTCCCGATGCGGAGGCGGCGGAGGCGGTCGTCCAGATATGGCGCAAGCTGGTGGAAAAGATCCGGAGAAATTGGATACTGCACTTCAATTCGTTGCTGAATGGGTGAAATCCGTTTGATAATGGGACAAACTAGTGTAAAATATAGGTAACTAAAAGAAAAGCGGAAGCGCCTTGCCCAGGGCCGACAGGCATAAGTCAAGCCGGCGAGAAGGTTGTTCTTTAACCTTCTTGATGGATTGGCTTATGACCCCGAGCCCCCTAGGTGCTGTAGCTAGACATCAGAAATGTTGCAGTGTGTAGGCCCTGCAGTTTGACACTACAATTCTCGTCAACTAATAAGCGAGGTGGAGACATGAGCTCATTTGATAAAACAATGCGGTTTAATTTTCCGGAAGATCCGTTTGAACATGACGTAAACGATGTACTTTTTCAAGTATACGAGGCCTTACAAGAAAAAGGATATAATCCAATTAATCAGATAGTAGGATATCTATTGTCAGGTGATCCTGCCTATATTCCTCGGCATCGTGACGCCCGTAATATCATCCGTAAGCTAGAACGGGATGAAATTATTGAAGAACTGGTTAAATCCTATCTAAAACAACAACGAGAGGGTTAATAGATGCGTGTATTGGGATTAGATGTAGGCTCAAAAACCGTTGGGGTAGCTTTGAGTGATGAGCTAGGCTGGACGGCGCAGGGTCTAAAAACGCTCAAAATCAACGAAGAAAAACAAGAGTTTGGTTTTGAGGAAATTGGGCAATTAATAAATGAGTATCAAGTCGATAAAGTCGTTATCGGATTACCTAAAAATATGAATGGGACGATTGGACCGCGAGGTGAAGCAAGTCAAAAATTTGCTGCAGAAGTAGAGGGCAGATTTGCTGTTCCAACCGTTTTATGGGACGAGCGATTAACCACAATGGCTGCAGAACGTGTTTTGCTTGAGGCAGATGTCAGTCGGAAAAAGCGCAAAAAGGTCATTGATAAAATGGCAGCCGTCATGATCCTACAAGGTTTTCTTGATAGCCAAAAATAATGAGGTGGAAAAATGGCACAAAATCATAATCACGAAGAAGATCGCTACATTACACTAGTTGATGAAAATGGCGATGAACAATTATTTGAAATACTTTTCACATTTGACTCTGATGAATATGAAAAGTCCTATGTATTCTTTTACCCAGTAGGGGCTAATGAAGATGAGGAAGAAGAAATTGATATTCTAACCTATGCTTATATTCCTACGGAAGATGGCGGTTTCGGAGAGTTAATGGAAATTGAAACAGATGAAGAATGGGATATGGTAGAAGAAGTATTCAATACCTTCAATGAAGAACAAGAAGAATAAGATTTTTTGAACCGGCTTATCATGAGTCGGTTTTTTTGTTCGTCTAATTTTGACATATTGCTTGTTAAATTGACATTTTTCGTACTATGTGCTCAAATTAATATTGATTGGATTTTATTGAATGTATAGATAAACAAGCGTTCATGTACCATTGGCATCGGGAAGGGGGACAAGATGAAGACAAACGACAAAGAACATAAAAAAGCTGTTATTCGACAAAAAATGTTAGAACATCATCATGAAGCGAAAATTGTCCGAAGGATTGTTTTATATATTTCCATCTTTCTGCTCTTATTCATCCTTTTAATAGGCGGCGGAGGTTACCTTTACATAACATCCGCATTAAAACCAGTTGATTCAAACAGTAAAACCACAAAAACAGTTGATATTCCAATGGGCTCATCTGTTACAGGAATTGGTGAAAGATTAGAGCAAAATGGAATCATTAAGAGCGCAAAGGTTTTTAAGTACTATGTCAAGTTTAAAAACGAAGGCGGCTTTATGGCAGGCGAGTATCAATTAAGTCCTTCAATGGGAGTTCCTGAAATTGTCAATCGTTTAAAAAACGGTAAAGTATTAGCAAATGCCACTTTTAAAATAACGATTCCTGAAGGGAAACAGCTTAAGGAAATTGCTGGGATCATAGCAAAGGCGACCAACCAAAATGAGAATGATGTGTTTAACAAACTAAATAATCGTCAATATATTAAAACGCTAATGACCAAATATCCAGACATCTTAACAGATGAAATCTTGCATTCAACTGTAAAATATCCACTGGAAGGTTATCTCTATCCGGCCACCTATCCATTCTATAAACCAAATCCTACTCTGGATGAAATCGTCACCGCGATGCTCGATAAAACGAGAATGGTACTATCTGATTACACAGAGAAAAGGAAAGAAAAGAAGCTGTCTGTTCATCAATTATTAACAATGGCCTCTCTTGTTGAAGAGGAAGCAAGCGCAAAAGCTGATCGTAAAACGATTGCCAGTGTTTTTTATAATCGGATGAAAAAAGGGATGCCACTGCAAACAGATCCAACCGTTTTATATGCACAAGGCAGACATAAAGAAAAAATCTATTATAAAGATTTAGAGGTAGATTCACCCTATAATACCTATAAGCATACTGGGCTACCACCTGGACCGATTGCTAGTGCAGGTAGAATATCCATTGAGGCAGCACTTGAACCGGCTCAAACCGATTATTACTATTTCCTTGCAACAGATAATGGTGATGTTATTTTTACAAGAACATTGGCTGAGCACAATCAGAAAAAGGCTGAGTATATTTCCAATAAAAAATAATGTGAACGTGGGGGAAAGATTAGCATTCCCCCTATTTTTATGGTAGAATAGTTCAGGTATTTTAATATGTATTCTATAGCGTAACCCACAGATACAGAACTGGCGGCAGATTTTGCTGTGAATAGCTCTAAAAGTTATTTCTTTTAGCTGGTTTTCATTTGATTCTGTGAACGCTATTTTTTCATGTCTAAAGCATTCTTTTTTGGCAAATAATAAAAGCATTTGAATTTAAGAATCTTCCGGATGAAAGCTTCCGGTTTTCTTATGAGGATAGAGGTGACGGCAGCTTGTTAAATGAAAAGCTGCATTCTTATATAGAAGGTCTTATTCCCGAAAGGAATAGTTTATTTACAGAAATGGAGAAATATGCTAGCGAACATCATGTTCCCATCATGGAACTTGCAGGCATTGAAACCATGTTGCAATTATTGAGAATTCATGGATCCAAAAAAATTCTTGAGGTCGGAACAGCAATTGGTTATTCTGCTTTAAGGATGGCCGAAGCCCTTCCTGAGGCAGAAGTTGTTACGATTGAAAGGGATTTGGATAGAATTCAAACGGCCAAAGAATTTATTCAGCGTTCAGGAAAAGGCGGACAAATTATCTGCATCGAGGGAGATGCCCTGGAAGTAGAGAATGATGTGCATGCACATGGTCCATTTGATGCGATCTTTATTGACGCTGCAAAAGGTCAATACAAAAAGTTTTTTGAGTTGTATGCAAAGTGTTTGAAAGCAGATGGATTAATTGTCACGGATAATGTCCTATTTAAAGGTCTCGTTGCCGAAGATGAGATTGAATTCAAAAGAACTCGAAACTTGGTCAAAAAAATAGCTGATTTCAATAAGTGGTTAATGAATCACTCTGAATATCATACCGTTATTTTACCAGTAGGAGACGGAATAGCCATAAGTATTAAGAAGAGGTGAGGGTTATGAAGAAACCGGAATTACTTGTTACCCCATTAACAGTTGACCATATTTTACCATTAGCAGATGCAGGAGCAGATGCATTTGTGATAGGTGAACAGCGTTATGGACTGCGGCTTGCAGGGGAATTCAATCGTGATAATGTCCGTAAGGCGATTGAAATGGCACATAGCAAAGGAAAAAAAGTATATGTAGCCATGAATGCCATTTTTCATAATGAGAAAATTGGGGAACTTGATGACTATATTCAATTTGTTAAAGAGGCAAATGCAGATGCGATTATCTTTGGCGATCCTGCAGTTCTAATGACCGCTAAAGAAGTGGCTCCTGAAATGAAACTCCATTGGAATACAGAAACAACCGGTACAAACTGGTTTACTTGTAATTATTGGGGTTCAAAGGGTGCCAAACGGTCCGTTCTTGCCCGTGAAATTAATATGGATGCCATTATTGAAATAAAAGAAAATGCAGAAGTGGAAATTGAAGTACAGGTTCACGGGATGAGCTGTATGTTTCAATCTAAACGTTCCTTGCTTGGAAATTACTATGAATATCAGGGCAAGGTCATGGAAATTGAAAATCGTAAAATGGAAGAAAATATGTTCTTGCACGATAAAGAGCGTGGAAATAAATATCCTATCTTTGAAGATGAGAATGGAACGCATATCATGAGCCCAAATGATATTTGTATCATTGATGAGCTTCAGGAAATGATGGAGGCTGGTGTTGACTCGTTTAAAATTGACGGGATCTTAAAAAGCCCAGAATATATTTTGGCTGTGACAAAAGCTTACCGTACGGCCATTGATTTATGTGCAGAAGATCCGGATGCGTATGATGACAAAAAAGACGAGCTTTTAGAAGCTATAGAAGAAATCCAACCAGCCAATCGTTCATTAGATACAGGCTTCTATTTCAAAGAAACGGTTTATTAAGAGAAGGCTCTGTTAAACAATATTGTTGTTTTTATACTTAGTTGATTGGAGCGGAAATCAACAGCCACATTTTTATGGGAGGGGTTCAATCGTGAATACACTAAAAGACAAAATTTCTGAAATAATTAACGGAAAGCGCGTCATTGTAAAGAAGCCAGAACTCCTAGCACCTGCAGGCAATCTAGAAAAATTAAAAATTGCCGTACATTATGGTGCAGATGCTGTCTTTATTGGCGGGCAGGAATACGGCCTTCGTTCGAATGCCGATAACTTTACCTTCGAAGAAATGAAAGAAGGCGTGGAGTTTGCTAAGAAATACGGAGCCAAAATATATGTGACAACGAACATCTTTGCTCACAATGAAAATATTGACGGCTTAGAAGAATATATTCTGGGGTTAAAGGAAACCGGTATAGCAGGGATTATTGTAGCTGACCCGCTTATTATTGAAACCTGCCGCCGCTTAGCGCCTGAAATTGAAATCCATATTAGTACCCAGCAATCCCTTTCCAACTGGAAGGCTGCCCAGTTTTGGAAAGAATCAGGAGCAGAACGGGTTGTTTTAGCCCGTGAAGTGGGTGCAGAGGAAATAAGAGAAATGAAGGAAAAGGTGGATGTTGAAATCGAAACCTTTATCCATGGTGCGATGTGTATTGCCTACTCTGGTCGCTGTACATTAAGTAATCATATGACAGCTAGAGACTCTAACCGCGGCGGCTGCTGTCAATCATGCCGCTGGGATTATGACCTTTACAAGCTTGAGGGCGAGGAACAAGAAAATGCTCTGTTTAATGAAGGGGACGCTCCTTTTGCAATGAGCCCAAAAGACCTTAACCTCATTAAAGCTATTCCAAATATGATTGAACTTGGAATCGATAGCTTGAAAATCGAAGGGCGCATGAAATCAATCCATTATATTGCTACGGTTGTAAGTGTTTATCGTAAAGTCATTGATGCTTATTGTGCTGACCCTGATAATTTTGTCATTAAGAAAAGTTGGTTAGAAGAACTTGATAAATGTGCCAACCGTGAAACAGCTCCAGCGTTTTTTGAAGGAATTCCTGGGTATAAAGAGCAAATGTTTGGTAATCATAGCAAGAAGACAAACTTTGAATTTGTAGGACTTGTGTTGGATTATAACGAAGAAACACAAATGCTCACCTTACAGCAGCGTAATCATTTTAAACCAGGAGATGAAGTGGAATTTTTCGGACCTGAAATTGAAAATTTCACACATGTAATTGATAAGGTTTGGGACGAAAAAGGGAATGAATTAGACGCTGCTAGACATCCACTTCAGATTGTAAAATTTAAATTGGACAAACCGGTATACCCTAACAACATGATGCGAAAGGAGAACGCATAATGCGCAAACCGGTTGTTATTGGTGTAACCGGCGGCTCCGGCTCCGGAAAAACCAGTGTAACAAATTCGATCTATGAAAGTTTAAAAGATCTTTCTATCTTAGTGTTGGAGCAGGATTATTATTACAAGGATCAGCGAAATGTCCCCTTTGAGGAACGTTTAAAAACCAATTATGATCACCCGCTAGCCTTTGATAATGACTTGCTCATTGAACATATTGAGAAGCTATTACGGTATGAACCAATCGAAAAACCGGTCTATGATTATTCGATTCATACACGCTCAGAGAAGGTAATACCTGTTCAGCCTAAAGATGTTATTATTTTAGAAGGGATTTTAGTATTAGAAGATGAGCGTCTTCGCGATTTAATGGATATTAAATTGTATGTGGATACAGATGCTGATTTAAGGATTATTCGCCGATTACAAAGAGATATTAAAGAACGCGGGAGGTCGATTGAGTCCGTGATTGACCAGTATCTAAATGTTGTCAGGCCCATGCATAATCAGTTCATTGAACCAACTAAACGTTATGCTGATATTATTATCCCTGAAGGCGGGCAAAATCATGTGGCGATTGATTTAATGGTCACAAAAATTCAAACAATTCTTGAACAAAAATCAATTTTATGACACAATAGCAACAGAATAGACTTAAAATAAATAGTAATAGTGCGCGCCCTTATTGGAAGGACGCGCTACTATGTATTTACCTTATGTACTATAACCTACATATAACACACACAATTCTAATGGGGGATTGTGAAGACTAGAAGGAGTGAGGATTTTGGCTACTGAGAAAGTATTTCCAATGACACAAGCAGGTAAGGATAAACTCGTACAAGAACTTGAACATTTGAAATCGGTTAAACGTAAAGAAGTTGTAGAGAGAATTAAAATTGCTAGAAGTTTCGGTGATTTATCTGAAAACTCCGAGTATGATTCTGCGAAAGAAGAACAAGCATTTGTTGAGGGCCGGATTACCACATTAGAAAATATGATTCGAAACGCAAAAATCATTGCTGAAAGCGAATTAGCAGGTGACTCTGTTACTTTAGGAAGTTCAGTTACCTTTATTGAATTACCAAATGGTGAAGAAGAAACGTATTCAATCGTAGGAAGTGCAGAGGCTGATCCATTTGAAGGAAAGATTTCAAATGATTCACCGATTGCTAAAAGTCTTATCGGGAAAAAAGTGGGCGATCAAGTAACCGTTCAAACACCGGGCGGAGAAATGAATGTTCGTATTGTATCGATTAAATAATTAATTCAATAGTTTGAAAAGCTCGAACCTCGTCAAAACTTTTGACGAGGTGTTTTTTATGTGGAAAAGACGGGCCTTTGGATGGCTAATCATTTGTATCATTGGCTTTGCATTGCTATTAATCAGGCTTATGCAAATTCAACTAATTGAAACAGAGGCATTTTCTAAGCATAACATCAATTTACTTGAGGAAAGTGTGCAGCAAAGAACACAAGAGCTGGTGATAGATAACGGCAGGGGAAATTTTCTGGACCGAAATGGCGTTATGCTTACCCATAAAAAAGTTTCCGTCCTTGTCCTGTTTCCATTTTTAAAAAAAATAGACTGGAATGCAAATAAAGTTTCTGAAATTAGCGGAATTCCGGTCAAAACCTTAAAAAATGCAGTAGAACGGGCAAAAAAACCGTTTGCCTATGGTAATCCGAAGCCACTAGAATTAACCTCTTCACAAATGGAACGAATTAATCAATTAAATATACCTGGTGTTTTCGCAATAGAAAAGAAGTTTGAACGTTCAGAGGTTCCGGCAGAACAACTGATTGGTTTGACTGGTGAAAACCCAAAAGAAGTTAAAAGGCGGTATCCAAATAAAGAGTTATCAGAAAAAACTTTGCTTGGTGTATCGGGACTGGAAGAGAGCTTCGATGAATTTCTGCTTCCAGAGGGGAAATCGAAATTGGTTTACCATGTCGATGGTTCTGGCGGACCACTATTTGGGATAAATGTAAAGTATGTTGATCCGGCTAATCCATTTTATCCGGTTAATATTCGGACCACTATTGATAAGAACATTCAGCAAAGGGCCGAGGATTTAGTAGATCAATCCCAAATTAAAAAGGGCGGTCTAGTCCTTCTTGATATAAAAAACAGCAGCATCCTCGCCATGGTTTCCCGTCCATCGATTAATAAAAAGGACCCTTATAGCGGTGCAGGGATCACCAATAGGATGTTAAAACAACAGATCGTAGGCTCGGTATTTAAAACGGTTGTGGCGGCTGCCGCAATTGACCATAATCTTGATTCTCCTATGCGTCAATTTGATTGCAGTAAAAAAATTAATGGAAAGCCAGAAGTCCAATATAATTATGGTATGTTAGATTTTACGAATAGTTTTGCGAGAAGCTGTAATCAAACTTTTGGTGAACTAGCAAAGGAATTACAAAAAGAGGACCCTCTTTCTTTAGAGGAATATGCCGGTAAATTAGGATTAACCGGCGGTGTTGGCTGGCAGGGTGATGTCTATCATACAAGTAATTTTAAACAGCTTCCTGACGAGGATTCTGGTAGGGTATTTGTATCGGATGAGGCAAGAAAGGATGCCAATATGGCCGCAATGTCTGGGATAGGACAGAATGAAGTACGAGTCACACCTTTAGCCGTTGCTAATATGATGGCAACGATTGCTAGAGGGGGAAAGAAAGAGATGGTAAGGGCCGTATCTAAAATTGAATATAAAAATAGGACGACGATGGTAGATTTTCCTGTGCAAAGCTTAGGGGGGGATAGCATCTCACCCTATACGAGCATGAGGCTGCAAAAATTGCTTCGCGAAGTCGTTCTTAATCCAAATGGGACAGGAAGATGGTTTCGAAATCTCCCATACGAGGTTGCTGGGAAATCAGGTACTGCTGAAACAGGAAAATATATCGATGGCAAGCAGCTTCATAATAAATGGTTTGCCGGGTATTTTCCATATAAAAATCCAAAATATGCTCTTGTGGCTGTTAATTTAGATGTGTTAGATACGGAGGGCGGTGTGAACTTATTATTTGCCGATATGGTCAAAATGCTCTATGAAAAAGATAAGGAAAAAAGTAGTGAGTAGGTTTTCCCTTCAAGTTCTCCTTAAATCATGTTAAAATATTGAGAGCCTTATTTTTTGGAGGGATTAATCTTGAGTAATGATGGAAATTCGCGTTCGGGTTATCGAACAAAACGGAAAAAAACAAATCTTGTTTTAAATACGCTAATTGTAGTTGTACTGCTATTAATTATTTTTGTTGCATATAATATTTTTGCATCGGGAAATGATAATGCTTCATCAACTAAGATAGAAAGTAGTACTAAAACGGAACAAACAAAAACTACTGATAAAGAAAAAACAACAGATAGTAAAACAACGACCAAAGATAATACAAAGGACGACACTGTATCAAGTGACGACAGTTCTTCTTCAGACGATCAAACGGCAGACGAACAAGATAGTCAAGAAACAACCACACCCGAACAGCCAGCTGATACACAGGCCGCTGTTACTGATAATGGAAGTTCTTCTACAACGCAAACTAGTGAGCATAAAATGACATTTGAGGGTGAAGATTGGCAGCAGATGTTAAATGCCATTTCTGGTGCAACAGGTCTTGACCAAAGCAATATGACCGTTTATTGGCTTGGCAGTGATAAGTCTACTGCCAATGGAGCCGTTGGGACAGTTGCTTCTAAAGATAATACAAAGAAATATAAGGTTTATATTAAATGGGTGGATGGCCAAGGCTATGTACCTACAAAGGTTGAAGAAGTTCAATAATAAAAAGAGGATGGTGCTTTTATTAGGCACCATCCTATTTCTTTTTAAAATGAACGACCGCGGTAAAATAAGTCTGTCCGTTCTCGTTCATTTGCATTTGGTGTGATACCGAATGAACGGATAACATAAGCGCACGATTTTCATCAATCTGTGACTCAATTTGTTTTTGTAATGATTTTATATTAGTTGCCTCAAAAAATTCTACCTTATCCTCAATAAAGTCGAGCTGAAAATTCATCTTTATCCTCCTCTCTATATGTTCATTTTAGTGATTATTATCCTTGTAGACAATCTCTTTAGCATTAATCTAGCAGGTTGTTTTTAAATGGTGTTAGAATAGGGTTTACGGATACGATGTATGAATCCGAGGAAGATTATAATCGTATTAACGTAAAAATAAATAAATTGCCTACGCTAACCTAACACATCATTATTGAATACAATAAATCAATCCATTTTGTTGCGAGGTTAATGGGTGGCTGTAAAGAAGGAAGAGGTAAATTTATGAAGATTGCCATTATCGGAGCAATGGAAGAAGAAGTTACTTTACTAAGGGATAATATTAAGGATCAAAAACAAGAAACGGTAGCGGGCTGTGAATTTACATTTGGGAACATGCACGGTTCAGAGGTTATCCTGTTGCGCTCAGGAATTGGGAAAGTAAATGCTGCAATGTCGACCACCATCCTGCTTGAAAAATATAAGCCTGATTGTATTATCAATACCGGTTCAGCAGGAGGCTATAATCCTTCCTTGAACGTAGGGGATGCTGTTATTTCAACGGAAGTCCGCCATCATGATGTCGATGTAACCGCCTTTGGTTATGAATATGGCCAGGTACCTCAGCTGCCAGCTGCGTTTTTAGCGGAGGAGCGTTTGGTTACTGTTGCTGAATCAGCTGCAAAGGAACTGGATAATTTTCAAATCGTAAAAGGACTAATTGTTACAGGTGACTCATTTATGGAAGACCCGAAACGTGTGGAGTTTGTAAGGTCGAAATTTAAGGATTTGCAGGCGGTTGAAATGGAAGCGGCAGCGATTGCTCAGGTCGCTTATCGCTTTGGTACTCCGTTTGTTATCATTCGTTCACTATCCGATATTGCAGGCAAAGAGTCTGAAATATCATTTGACCAATTTATTGACAAAGCAGCAACTAATTCTGCTACTTTAGTTATGAAAATGGTGGCTGCATTAAAATAGTTTTACAGGGGTGAAGCAATGCAGTTTTACAAAAACGTCCATGAGTTAATTGGGCAGACACCAATTGTTGAAATTACTCAATTTTCATTGCCTAAAGGCGTTCGTATTTTTGCAAAGCTTGAATTCATGAACCCAGGGGGAAGTGTTAAGGACCGCCTCGGAATTGAACTCTTACATGAGGCGTTTGCGAGCGGAAAACTTAAACCGGGCGGTACCGTCATTGAACCCACTGCTGGAAATACCGGAATTGGCCTGGCTCTTGCTGCGATTAATAAAGGAGTACAGGTCATTTTGTGTGTACCAGAAAAATTTAGTATTGAGAAACAGACGTTAATGAAGGCCTTAGGAGCTAAAGTCGTTCATACTCCTACAGAACAAGGGATGAAGGGAGCAATCGCTAAAGCGGAGGAGCTTGTAAAAGAAATCCCGGGTTCTTACTGCCCTCAGCAATTTGGAAATCCAGCCAATCCTGAAACTTATTACAAAACACTTGGTCCTGAAATTTGGAAGCAAATGGATGGGGATGTTGATATTTTTGTTGCGGGTGCAGGTACGGGCGGTACATTTATGGGGACCGCTCGTTATTTAAAAGAGCGGAATCCACACGTTAAAACCGTTATCGTGGAACCTGAAGGGTCCATTTTAAACGGCGGTGAATCGGGACCGCACAAAACAGAAGGGATTGGAATGGAATTTCTGCCTGGTTATATGGATTCTGCTTATTTTAATGCTATTCATACGGTATCAGATATGAATTCCTTTCGTCTTGTCAGTGAGTTAGCGGCGAAAGAGGGACTTTTATGTGGAAGTTCTTCAGGAGCGGCCTTTTTTGCAGCCTTAGTGGAGGCAAAAGCTGCAAAAGAGGGGACCCATATCGTGGTTATTTTTCCGGATGGAAGCGAACGTTATTTAAGTAAGAAGATTTTTGAGGGAGGTATCTAGCTTGAAACCGAAAACAAGGTTAATTCATGGTGGAATCAGTGAAGACCCTGCCACTGGAGCTGTTGTTTATCCTATTTATCAGGTTAGCACTTATAAGCAGGAGGGTGTTGGCGGACATAAGGGGTTTGAATATTCCCGTACCGGCAATCCGACGCGACACGCACTTGAAGAGCTCATTAAGGATATTGAAGGCGGTACAGCAGGTTTTGCCTTTGGCTCTGGAATGGCGGCGATTACGGCTGTATTTATGCTGTTTAACAGCGGTGACCATGTTATTATAACTGATGATGTCTACGGTGGTACGTTCCGTGTTTTGACAAAGGTCTTAAAGCGTGTTGGCATTGATTCAACCTTTGTAGATACCAGTAACTTGGAAAATATTCAACGTGAAATTCGTCCAAATACTAAAGCGATTTACATCGAAACACCGACCAATCCGCTCTTAAAGATTACCGATATTGCAGCAGCTGCTACGCTTGCCAAGGAGAATAATTTGTTAACCATTGTTGACAATACCTTTTCCACTCCATATTGGCAAAATCCGCTTGAGTTGGGGGCAGATATAGTCCTTCACAGTGCGACAAAATATATTGGCGGTCACAGTGATGTAGTGGCCGGATTAGCAGTCGTAAACAGCGACAAGCTAGCTGAAGATCTCCATTTTGTCCAGAACTCCACTGGCGGGGTGTTAGGACCACAGGATTCATTCTTATTAATTCGGGGAATTAAAACATTAGGAATTCGCATGGAAGAAACGGAAGCCAATACAAAGGCGATTGTTGATTTTCTACAAAACCACCCTAAGGTCAGCAAAGTTTACTATCCTGGACTTGAATCACATCCGAATCATGAAATTGCCAAAAGGCAGGCGAGAGGGTTTGGCGGCATGGTCTCCTTTGATGTAGGCAGCGGGGATAATGCAGATCAAATTCTTAGCAGAGTTAAGTACTTTACCCTCGCCGAAAGCCTCGGAGCAGTTGAAAGCCTAATCTCAGTGCCTGCACGAATGACACATGCCTCTATCCCAGCAGAACGAAGAGCAGAACTTGGCATCACAGAAGGCCTCGTCCGAATCTCAGTTGGCATCGAAGACGTAGAAGACCTATTAGAAGACCTAGAACAAGCATTAAAATAGTAACAATACAACAAAAGGTGACAGGCACCATGTGAATTCTTCACATGGTGCCTGTCACATTTTCTAATATTTACATACTGTTTTGCCACTATTTCTGTGGTAAAGTAGGTTAGTAGATTTAAAGAAAGACAGGTGATAAGCAGTGCAGCAACAATCGAAGGTTTGGTATGAGAAAATGGTTGATTTTAAACGTTTTGGAACTGTCTTATTGGCTGTTGGTATATTTTTTTATTTAGGTGTGATTATTCCGGTTGATGCAAAGACCGAATTTGAGTTAAATTTATTGGTCCTTTCTTCTGCCTCTTTTATTGCTCTGTCTATTTTGTTTTTTATCCAGTCAAAGCATTGTCAAATGAAGCTGTTAGAAATGGATGATAACGAAGATTTATATAATTAATTAAACTACAGGCACTTCCGATCTTCGGAGGTGCCTTTTTCATATATATAAAGGGCCATTTCCTTAATTTTTTAAAAATTGCCTAAAAAGGTTTACAAAGTGAAGGGTGATGGATATAATTACCATAGAAAGTGAAATATTCCAAAGGAGGTCGAGGAAAATGATGTTATCAAGAACAACTTATCCAGCAGGGGCAGCTGAAGGCACTCACATGAAAACTTTATACTTGAATATCATGCATTCGACCAGATTGGAATGGATTGCTTAGCGCATTTATGGCGTAAAGTGTTTATACATATCCATGCCGCAGGGAGAATGACGCCTTGCGGTATTTTTGTACCCATAAACCTATTGGCCGCAGGGATTCCTTTCTGCGGCCTTTTTGTGCCCTTTTTACGAGCCTTTTGGATATGTATTGCATAAGGTAAAACTGCAGCCATGAAAAGCAGTTCATAGCTTTAATCAAATTTTAATAACTTGGCTGTGTTAAAGGTTATTGTTAACTTTATAACAATGTTGATTGGAGCGGAAGGCGCTCGACTCCTCGAAAATGCTATCGCATTTTCTTCGTGCGTGGGCGGACTGAGGAAGAATTTCAATGTCCTGCGGGAGTACGGGGCAGGGGAGACCCCACAGGGGCAAAAGCGCCGAGGAGACTCCCCGGCACGCCCGCGGGTTTGCTGAGCGCCTGGAGCGGAAATCAACATCCAAGTTTAACATAGCCAAAAAGCAAAAAAGGAGGTGATATAGATGACCCTGAATATTTTATTTTTCTCGATTACCATCCATAAACGAAAAATCAGTAATCAAGAAGCAGAACACCAAGAAATGGTTGAAAAGCTTTATGAACAAAACAAAGACCGAGAAATTTCCCTGTACAGAATCATGTAATTGGTAAATGGACAAAAAACAAACAGAAAGGTGGTTTTAATTATGAGATTTTTTCTAATGCAAGGACGAGGAGATAGCCTATGGGATTTGAAGGATACCACCTAGCCAAAGGTAAGTGAATAGGAGGTAACAAAATGCCGCTGCACCCGATTTTTTTATCGATACTTTTTAAATTAATCAAAACAATTATAAATAAAAATCTCTAATAATCATCTGAAAATAGCGCAAAGAGGAGCTAGATGATTATTAACAAAATGTTCACTTTTCCCTCAGATTGGTAACTTGAGAATGTGATAAATTCAAGGTAGAAACAAACAGATCTCTAAGGGGTGGAGAACATGTTTATGGTTGTGATCGCTCTCGTTATTACTGGAGCAATTGTATGCGTTATTGCAGCAGAGATTAGTGTAGAATAAATAAACAAATGAGCATTGGCAAGAAGCCGATGCTCATTTGTTATCAAGTTTATTCTATTTAGTTAATTCCAAGAATTCCTCAATATCAGCCACACAAATCCCGACCGCTTTTTCCCAGAAATCTTTTTGGGTTAAATCTACCTGTAAATGTTTCCACGCTAAATCTTCTACCTGCATAGAGGCAGTGTCTCTTAATAAGGCCATATATTTTTCCTCATAGCCTTTTCCCTCCTCAATGGCCCGAGCATAAATACCTAACGAGAACAGATAGCCAAAGGTATAAGGAAAGTTATAAAACGGTACATCGGTGATAAAAAAATGGAGTTTAGACGCCCAAAAGAGTGGATGATATTGCTCTAATGCCTCACCATATGCTTCTTTTTGAGCAGCCAGCATCAATTCATTAATTTGTTCTGTAGAGACAGTTCCACTTTTCCTCTCCTCATAAAATCGAGTTTCAAACAAGAAACGTGCATGAATGTTCATGAGAAGGGCTACGGTTCGCTGAATTTTATCATCTAATAGGACAAGCTTTTCTTCTATGTTTTTGGCGTTTTTGACAGCTGCATCGGCAACAATCATTTCAGCAAAAGTAGAAGCCGTTTCTGCCACGTTCATGGCATAATTGCAATTAAGAAATGGAACATCTCTCATTGCATAGGAATGAAAGGCATGTCCTAGTTCATGAGCAAGAGTTGAAACATTTGATGGAGTTCCGGAGTATGTCATGAATATCCGCGATTGTTCTTTCACAGGAAAATAAGTACAAAAACCTCCTGGCGCCTTCCCAGGGCGGTCCTCGGCTTCGACCCACCGTTCCTCAAAAGCATGGTTCGTAAACTCTGCAAGCTTTTCGCCAAAAAGGGCAAAGTTTTGTTCAATAAAGCTTGCTCCTTCCTGGAATGACACCTGTGTTGTTGTTTTTCCGTATGATGCATCTAAATCAAACCAACTTAACTTCTTAACTCCTAAAAGCTTAGCTTTCCGCTCTAAATATTCAACGAGTTTTTGTTTATTTTCGGATATAACGGACCACATCGTTTCCAAGGTCACCTTTTCCATCCGATTTATACTAAGGGGTTCTTTTAAGACATCTTCCCAACCGCGTTTTTCGTAAATATTTAACCGAAAACCGGCCAGATGATTAAGCGCTTTGGCCAGTAAGTCTGCATGGTTACTCCAGGCTTGTTCCCAATTTTTAAAGACAGCAGCACGGACCACGCGGTCTGAATTTGAAAACTTGTTAAAGGCTTGTCCTACGGAGAGTTGAATCTCCTCACCATCTTCAACAAATGGGATTTTAATTTTACTTACGATTAAATCATATAATTGACCCCAGCTATGATACCCATCGACCTCAAGTGTACTGATGAGTGCCTCTTCTTCTTTCGATAATTTCTCTTTGGCCTTTTCTCTGTTCTCCGTTAAAACAAAGCTAAGATCTTTTAAAGGCTCTGCAGCAGTCAATTGCAGCCAAACATCATCATCAATAAGTGTTAAATGATGATCAAGAGAACCTAACGCTGTGTTAAATACAGCATTTAAACTTGTTATTTTAGCATCAAGAGAATAGGCCTTTTTATCTTTTGTGTTTTGCGCTAATAAGCAGCCAATGTATGCTCCAGCTTGTGTTAGCTTTTTAGAAGTCTGTTCATAATCACCTAAGAGCTCCATTAGATAGCGGGTGTCTTTCAGTGAATTTTGCGGTTCCCAACTATTAACCTTTGCTTCAAAGCAACGAATGTTTTCCTCTGTTTCAAGTAGGAACTTTTCCAGCTCCGGAGAATCACTTCCTCCAGGGAAAATAACATCAAGATTCCATACTTCTGAATAAATTGTAGCTTTCAAAAATGTTCCTCCTTTAATATGTACTACAACATTATAACTTTTTTGAAAAATTATCTCTATCCACATAAAATTTAATTATTGGCAGAGACATAGTATAATTTTATTAATCGTAATAGCAGTGAGAAAGTAGACTTTTAACGACCATATGGGGGTATGAAGCACTGACGGAAGATCGAACCATCGATTCCCATGTTCGGAATTTACGCGATAAACTTCGGAAAGCAGGTTTTCCTGTTGACGATTATTTGACAACGGTATGGGGAGTGGGGTATAAGTGGATGGATAAGGGTTCTCAAGAAAATATCTCATAGTTTAATATGATGAATAATAGGAGGGAAAAATGAAGCGTAAGTTGAAACTGTTTATGGCGGCCTTTTTGGGATTGCTCCTACTATTATCAGGCTGTTCAAGTAAGAGTCAGGAGCAGAATACGGACAGCAAGAAAACTACCACCAAAACGACAACCCCTTTTTCTATTGTGGAGACAAATAGTATTAATCTGAAAAACATCCGCGGGATTGGCTATCCAGGAAACGATCATGCTTTATATATTGCCGGAGATGATGGACTAAAACTTTATAAGGATAAAAAGTGGTACAAAACAACAACAAATCAACATGACTATATTGGCTTTCAGCCAATTGAAACCGGTTTTATTGCCAGCGGGCATCCGCAAAAAGGGACAGGTTTCAAAGATCCGTTCGGACTTATTAAAAGCGTTGATAAGGGAAAGACACTTCAAAAGCTAGCTTTTTATAATCAAGCCAACTTCCATTTCACTGCAGCAAGTTACTCAGGAAATGGGCTCTATGTAATTGGTGAAGAGCAAAGTGATTCTTTAAGTCTGGGTGTAAATTATTCTACCGATAATGGGAAGACATGGAAAAAGAGTGAGATGCAAAATTTTGATGCTAATTCTATGGGCATGATTGCGGTCCATCCAACGAATGGAAATACGATTGCTATGTCCACTAGATCTGGAATCTATTTATCAACTGATAATGGAAATACCATGAAACGGATAACAGATCCGATTATGGTTACTGCTGTCACCTTCTCAGGGAATTCTATTTTATATTCCAGTGTTGAAGATGAGAGTATCTTTATAAAATTAATTGATCCACTAACGAGTAAACTGACAAATCTGCCAATACCGTTTCTGGATTATGAGAATCCCATTACTTATTTGGCGGTTAATCAAAAGAATACAAATCAGTTGGCCTTTTCAACTTATAATAATGATGTTTACGAATCCACAGATGGCGGGAAAACATGGAACAATTTGCTGTCAGCAGGTAAAAAATAAAAATAGTCAACAAAAAGGGCAGGAGAGAGTACTCCTGCTCTGTTTTCGACTTTGAAAATTGTCCAGCTACAGGCGCCATCGGCTCGAGGTCACAAGCTTATCCAGTTGCGGCTCCTTGGGACTCAAGTCATAAGCCACCCCCAGAAGAAGGCAAAGAACGCCTTCTTGCAGGGTGCGTCTTAGCCTAGAGTCCCAGAACAGTCGCCTCCACATTTAGATCAATCCGTCCAAAAGGTTAAAAAACAACCTTTCGGCCGGCTCGTCTTGTGCTTGTCGCCGATTAGCAGACGCCTTGCGCTTTTCTTATTTCTTTTTACGATCTTTTTCTGCACGGTAGAATTCATGAAACATCTTCATCAGCGCCCGCTTTTCAATCCTTGAGACATAGCTTCTTGAAATTCCTAGCTCTTTGGCAATTTCACGCTGCGTTTTTTCTTTTTGTAAATCTAGACCGAAGCGTCCGATAATGACTTCCTTTTCCCTGTCATCGAGTACTTCGATATATTTTTTTATTTTTTCAAGTTCCATATTTAACTGAATGGTATCAACTACATCCTCAGATTCTGATTTCAAGACATCAATTAAGGAGATTTCATTCCCCTCTTTATCCTGGCCAATTGGATCATGCAGAGAAACATCCTTCTTCGTTTTCTTAAGCGCGCGTAAATGCATTAGGATTTCATTTTCAATACATCTTGCTGCATAGGTTGCAAGCTTTGTTCCTTTCCCCTCTGAGTAGCTCTCAATGGCTTTTATTAGCCCGATTGTTCCAATTGAAATTAAATCTTCGGAATCCTCGCCGGTATTTTCAAACTTTTTGACAATATGGGCGACAAGGCGTAAATTGTGTTCAATTAACATATTCCGTGCGTGCGCGTCCCCTTCTGCCATTAACTTTAAATACTTTCTTTCTTCCGCCGCAGATAGGGGTTGGGGAAAGGCGTTATTTTTAACATATGAAACCAGAAATAAGAATTCCTTCATTAAATATCCGAGAGCTGTTAAGATTCCAGTCATCTATATCCACCCCCGTGTTTTATTGGACCCAGGATCCTTTTATTAATTCCTATGAAAAAAACAAGAAATTGTGTCTGTCCCGAAAATTTTATTTATAAAAGGCTGTGTTAAAGGATATTGTTGATTTGGGAACAATGTTGATTGGAGCGGAAATCAACATCCATGTTTAAAAAGAAAATGACCTCCTTAGCCGGCAACGAAGGGAGGTCATTTAGTGATCGTTTATGAAAATATAAAATTTTCGCTTGTGGATAACTGTTAATAATAGGACTGTCGACGTCCAGCTCCAGCGCCTAGCCCCTAGATGGTCTACAGCCACTCAGGGAATGAAGGCAAAGAACGCCTTCTTTCCCTGAGCGTCTTATGCTTGTCGGGGCTGTTCAAGGCGCTTGCACTTTTGTCTAAAAAATTATACTTTTTTCAGTTTAAACGAACTAACCATTAGAAATGATAAAATAATCAAAATAAATAAGAAGGTTTGTGGAGGCAGATAAGGGATGGCCAAGAAGCTTAGAGTTGCAAGGCAGCCTGCTGCAGTAATAGGCAGTCCAGTAAAATAACCATTATTCTCTGAAATATTAAACCGAGCTAATCGAAAGGCACCGCAGCTAATATAAAAAACCGTAAAAAAAGAGCCAGGGCCACCAAACTCATTTAAAATTCCTTGGTATAGTAATAGTGCTGGTGCGACTCCAAATGATATAATATCACTCATGGAATCCAATTGTTTGCCTAACTCTGATTCGATCTGAAATTTCCGCGCAATCATCCCATCAAACCGGTCAGCTAAGGCAGCAATAAAAATAAGCAATAAGCTTAAGCGTAAATTTCCGTTTAAACCAAGTACAATGGCAAAGCCGCCGAGTGCAAGATTCGTTAACGTTATTACATTTGCTGTTTGCGATTTCAGTTTTTTAATTGTGTGATCCAATACGTCCAATAAAAACATTCTCCACACCACTCCTTTTTTAAAAAACAGAAGGAATTTTATTTAACTAAGTTAATCTATACTATTTAATTCTAAGGTTTTTATGTCATTCCGTAAAGAGTATTTTTACACTATTTGGGGGTATTATTGTGATACAAGGTTTATATCGGCTGTTCATAGAATTAACTAATGGAAGATGGTCATCGGGTATCTTAAGGAGATTTGCCCGGTCATCTATTAGTCGTTTTATTGTGCCATCGTTTGCAAGCATTTATCAATTAAACCAAGAAGAAATGGAAAAAGGACTGAATGATTATCCTACTTTGCATGACTTATTTATTAGAAACTTAAAGGAAGATGCTAGGACTATTGACCAGCATTCGCAATCTGTCGTCAGCCCTGTCGATGCTGTTTTGGAAGACGTTGGCACTATTAAAGAAACAAGCGATATCGTTGTAAAAGGGAAGACATATTCCATTCGAGAGATGCTAGGTAATGAAGATATCTTGGGAAAATATTTAAACGGAATCTATATGATCTTATATTTAAGTCCTAGCCATTATCATCGTATACATAGTCCTGTCAGTGGCACTGTCACCAAACAATGGGAACTTGGATCAAAATCGTTTCCAGTCAATAAATGGGGATTAAAATACGGACGTGAGACCCTTTCAAAAAACTATAGGGTGATAACAGAAGTGAAAACAAATTATGGCCATGTTGCCATTGTTAAAGTCGGAGCCATGTTTGTAAATTCGATTGAAACGACTCATAAAGGCAGTGAACTAGAAAAAGGCGGGGAAATAGCTTACTTTAGTTTTGGGTCAACTGTGGTCCTACTATTTGAAAAAGATCTATTTCAAATCGACCCATCACTTCGTACCCCGCAAGAGCTTAAAGTAGGGGTACGACTAGGGATGCTCACTTCAGTAAAAGAAAAAGTTGAAGTTTAAACCCATAAAAAAAGAAAAGCCCTTAAAGGGCGAACGGTAAACATCACGAAGACTTTTTGATTTTATTAAATAGAGAGCGCCGATGAATTTCAGACTCAATCAGGTTGATAAATTCTGGGCTTAAGTTTAGTTCTCTTGCTTTATAGTATGATTCGATTAATAATTCGTCCGACAGTTTGCGCATGTCAGATTCCACCTCCGATTAAAAATAAATGTTCTATTTTATCCGTACAAAACATAAATTGTTAAGTTCGATTGCTATAACCTAAATCTACCAAATTTATTCCTTTAGAACAATCGTTCTCTTTATCCACAGATTCTAGTGGATAACTTGTTATTAATTTGTTTATAAAGCAATGAAAGGTATAGGAAACAATGGGTAAAATGTTAATAAGGTTATCCACAGAATGGTAAAATGCGGAAAAATGTCGAAAAATATTTAATTAATGAATTAGGAAAAGCTCAAATCTTTTAAAAGAGAGTATGTTATTATGATTGATTATCATGGTTTGTCGATATTTGAAGGATAATAAGCTATAGAGTGATTTTGTTTTGTTTTCGTGTCCCTTCATTTTTTCTTTTGAAACAAGGAGTTAAATTGGTTATGATGGTACAAGAAAAGAAAATGGTGGATGTACATCCATCTTTTTATTTACTATTAATGAGGTGTACGCTTAGTGTTAAAACAATTCTTGCCGAATGAACATGTGAAAAGCATTCTCGATATTTCACCCGAAGATTTAAAAGCAAAAGGAGTGAAAGGGATTATTACCGATCTGGATAATACTTTGGTTGAATGGGACCGTCCTAGTGCCACTCCTCAATTAATCAAATGGTTTGATGAAGTAAAAAAACAAAATATCCAGGTAACGATTGTTTCGAATAATAATGAAGCAAGGGTCAAGTTTTTTTCAGATCCACTTAAAATTCCCTTTATTTATAGAGCAAAAAAGCCGATGAGTGCGGCGTTTCATCGGGCAGTCAAGCAAATGGGCATTAAAAAAGAAGAGGCTGTTGTCATTGGGGACCAATTATTGACTGATGTCCTCGGTGGAAATCGCGGCGGATTTCATACAATCTTAGTTGTCCCTGTTGCCCAAACGGATGGTTTAGGAACCAAATTTAACCGATTTGCGGAGCGCAGGATTCTAAATTGGTTTCGCAAAAAAGGGATGCTTCAATGGGAGGATTAATCTGTGAGTGATCAACAATATATCTGTATGGGCTGTGGTGTTAAAGTCCAAACTGAAAACCCTAACGAAATGGGCTATGCGCCTCTTTCTGCTTTGGAGAAAGAGGCGATTATTTGCCAACGTTGTTTTCGGTTAAAACATTATAATGAAGTTCAAGATGTTAGTTTAACAGATGATGATTTTTTGAAGATTTTAAATGAGGTGGGCAAAACTGATGCCCTAATTGTGATGATTGTCGATATTTTCGATTTTAATGGAAGCTGGCTTCCAGGATTACATCGATTTGTAGGAAACAATAAGGTGGTCCTTGTTGGTAATAAAGTGGATTTATTACCAAAGTCTGTAAAGCATCACAAGTTAGTTCAATGGATGAAAAATGAATCAAAAGAACTGGGCTTAAGACCGGAAGAAATATTTTTAGTAAGTGCCGCGAAAGGATTAAATATTAGAGATACAGCCGCAGCGATTGATGAATTACGTAATGGGAAAGATGTTTATGTGGTTGGATGTACAAATGTAGGAAAATCAACTTTTATTAATCGAATTATTAAAGAAGTAACTGGAGAACAGGATGTTATCACGACATCGCATTTTCCAGGTACAACATTAGATATTATTAAAATTCCTCTAGATGATGAAAAATCTTTGATTGATACACCAGGAATAATTAATCACCATCAAATGGCACATTTCATTGATAAAAAGGATTTAAAAATAATTACTCCTAAGAAGGAAATTAAGCCAAAGGTATTTCAATTAAATGAAGGGCAAACATTGTTTTTTGGGGGACTTGCTCGTTTCGATTATATAAGCGGAGGCAGAAGATCATTTGTTTGTTATGTTTCAAATGAAATAAATATTCATCGGACCAAGATAGAAAATGCGGAAAGCCTTTATGAAAATCATCTTGGAGAAATGCTCTCCCCGCCTGGACCGGAAGATTTAGAAACCTTCCCGCCGCTTGTTAAACAAGAATTTACCATTAAAGAAGCCAAAACCGATATTGTATTTTCGGGGCTTGGATGGATTACCGTTAATGAGCCGGGAGCAAAAGTGGCCGCCTATGTTCCAAAAGGTGTACAGACATTAATACGAAGATCCTTAATCTAAAAGAGAAAATGTAAAACAGGGTGGGGGAAATAAATGAAAAAGCTATTTGCAGTTTTGGGGAATCCGATAGGTCACTCCATGTCACCAGTCATGCATAATGATTTATTTTCACTTTATAACATGAATGCTGTCTATCTTCCTTTTCAAGTTAAAGAGGAGGAATTAAAAGAGGCAGTAAATGGATTAAGAGCATTGGGCGCGGTTGGTTTCAATGTTACTGTTCCTCACAAAAGTACCATTATGCCGTTTCTTGATGAAATTGATGAATTAGCAGCAAGTATTGGTGCTGTAAATACTGTTGTCAATCAAAATGGTAAATTGATTGGTTATAATACAGATGGATTAGGCTTTTTAAAAGGGTTAGATGAATATGTAACCAAGATTGAAGGTCATAAGATATTGGTCATTGGTGCAGGTGGTGCTGCTAGAGCTATCTACTTCACCTTAGCAAAAGAAAATCCGGTGCAAATTGACATTGCTAACCGTACAGTGGAAAAAGCTGTAGAGCTTATTACGGAGTGTCCGTACTCGATTACTTCCAGAGCCCTGACTTTAGAGGAAGCAGGCAACTATTTAGGGGAGTATGATTTGATTATTCAAACAACCATGATTGGGATGGAACCAAATACAGAAGAGCAGCCAATCAGTCTTGAAAATATAAACAAGCAGGCTCTTGTCTGTGATATCATTTATAACCCACTCGAAACCAGTATCTTACGTGATGCAAAGGAGAGAGGGGCTGCTGTTCAAAACGGAATTAATATGTTTGTTTATCAGGGTGCCCTTGCTTTTGAAATTTGGACCGGAAGACTACCAGATATACAAAGAATGAAAGAAAATGTGTTAAGACAATTAGGAGGAAAATAATGCTTACAGGTAAACAAAAAAGATTTTTACGTTCAAAGGCCCATCATTTAGATCCTATTTTTCAGGTCGGTAAGGGCGGCGTAAATGAAAATATGATTAAACAAATTGCTGATGCATTGGAAGCAAGAGAACTGTTTAAAATCAGTGTTTTGCAAAATTGTGAAGAAGATAAAACGGAAGTAGCTGATCAGCTGGCACAAGGGACAGGTGCAGAAATTGTGCAAATTATCGGGAATACGATTGTGTTATATAAAGAGTCTGTCGAAAAGAAAACGATCAACCTTCCACATTAAAATGGACCTTGAAATTTAGTAAAGGACGGCGAACGCATGAAGAAAGTTGGAATATTAGGCGGCACGTTTAATCCACCTCATTATGGACATCTTTTGATTGCCAATGAAGTTCTTTCAGAGCTGGATCTTGATATCATTTGGTTTATGCCAAACCATGAACCACCACATAAAAAAAAGCCGGATTCGGTTAAAGATGAGGAACGCCTCCGTATGCTAGAGCTAGCAATTACCGGAAACACTAATTTCTCTGTTCAGCCGATTGAACTTAAACGGACGGGACCATCCTATACAGTCGATACTATGAAGATTCTTAACGAAAATTATCCTGAATATCAATTTTTCTTTATCATTGGGGCTGATATGATTGAATATTTGCCAAAATGGCATGATATTGATATACTTGTTAATCTTGTCCAATTTGTAGGGGTTGAGAGACCGTCCTATAATCATCAAACCGACTATCCTGTTCTCTATATTGATGTTCCGTCCATTGATGTGTCTTCAAGTATGATAAGGGACAGAGTAAAAAAAGGTAAATCGGTTCGGTATTTGCTGCCGGATTCGGTCATTGATTATATTGAGGAGAAGCAATTATATGGAACGCCAAGTGGCATTAAATTTAGTTAAAAGTCAATTAACAGAGCATCGGTATCTGCATACATTAGGGGTAATGGAAACAGCGATTAGCTTGGCAGAAAAATATGGAGCCGATCCAAAAAAGGCGGAAATAGCCGCAATTTTTCATGATTATGCCAAGTTCCGTCCCAAGGACGAAATGAAAGAAATCATTACCACACAAGGGATGCCCAAGGATTTGCTTTTATTTAACAGTGAATTATGGCATGCTCCAGTTGGTGCTTACTTAGTGGAAAAAGAGGCAGGTGTTACCGATTCAGAGGTACTGGATGCCATTCGTTATCATACTTCTGGACGCACCTGTATGACTTTATTGGAAAAAGTGATCTACCTTGCTGATTATATTGAACCGGGCAGACATTTTCCTGGAGTAGAGGAAGTAAGGGAAATAGCCAAGGAGCATTTGGATAAAGCCCTTGTGAAAGCAGTTCAAAATACAATCTTGTTTCTAATGAAAAAGAACCAAACAATTTATCCTGAAACATTCTATACCTATAACGATTTGATTCAAAAACTGGAGGACTGATGAATGGAAAATCAACAACTATTAAAAATTGCCGTAAAAGCAGCAGACGATAAAAGGGCTGAAGATATTTTGGCGTTAGATATGAATGGAATCTCGTTAATTGCCGATTATTTTATCATCTGTCATGGTAATTCTGATAAACAGGTACAAGCCATTGCACGGGAAATGAAAGAGAAGGCTCAAGAGAACGGCTATGATGTCAAAAGAATGGAAGGTTTTGATGAAGCAAGATGGGTGTTAATCGATCTAGGCGATGTTGTTGCCCATGTGTTTCACCGCGATGAGCGAAGCTATTACAATTTAGAACGTTTATGGGGCGATGCTCCTCTTGTGGATATCCATAGCGAGTTAAATTCATGAGCTATGAGCGATTTGCCTATTTATATGATGAACTGATGAAAGATGCTCCATATGATCAGTGGGTATCCTATGTTCAAAACATTCTAGTCAAATACGATGTAAAGCTAGGCAAGCTACTGGATTTAGCCTGTGGGACAGGAGAGCTTTCTGTCCGATTTGCGCAACAAGGTTTTGAGGTAACTGGAATTGATTTGTCCGAGGATATGCTGTCAGTGGCCCAGGCGAAGGCTGTGGAAAAAGGAGTTAGGATTCCTTTTTTTCAGCAAAACATGGCGAATTTAGAAGGACAAGAACAATTTGATGTTATTGGTATCTTTTGTGATTCTTTAAATTACTTGCAAAGAGAAGACGAAGTAAAAGCGACTTTTTCAAATGTGCATCAACATTTACAAGATAATGGAGTCTTTATTTTTGATGTCCATTCGCTCTATAAAATGAACGACATATTCCTCAATCAAACTTTTGCCTTGAATGAAGAGGAAGTTTCTTATATTTGGAATAGTTTTCCTGGAGAATTTCCAAATAGTGTCGAGCATGAATTGAGTTTTTTTGTATTTGATGATCGATCAGGAAAATATGACCGGATTGATGAACTGCATTTTCAACGGACCTATCCTAATGAGATATACATAAACTGGTTGGAAGCAGCGGGCTTTCAAATCCTAGAGGTGGGTGCCGATTTTGAGCATATTGAACCAAACGAACATTCTGAACGAATCTTTTTTGTTGCTCGAAAAAAATAATCAAAGCCATCTTTTTTTATAAAAAAGATGGCTTTTTTATCATTTATTAAAGGAATTTGTAATTTGATGGCGAATTATTTTTTAGAGAATTGAATTTCTACCTTTCCAAGTTCCTCTTTAAACTTTGCATGGGTTGCTTGAAAAATGTGTTCAAATACCATTCCTAGTTCGTTCTCCAATACCTTAATCCCTTCACCTGTTATCCCGCCTTTTACACAGACCTTTTCTTGAAGTGACGGTAATGTATAATGACCTTGTTTTATTAATTCACCAAGTCCCACAATCATCTCACTTGCAAAAATCGTCGCGGTTTCCGTATCAATTTCAGTCTCTTTTACAGCTGCTTGAATAAAATTTTGAAGAAGATAGCTAAAGAAGGCAGGTCCACAGCTGACAATATCAGAAGCAACCCTCGTAATTCGTTCATCTATGCTCACCGGTACAGAAATCTTTGAAATTAACTTTTCTACTTTTGTTTTCCAATGTTCACTGCAATGTTCACCATAGGTCACAAGTGATACCCCGGATAATGCTCGATTCGTAATACTAGGGATTACTCGGATTGTTGAACATGATACCTTTTGTTCAATTTGGCTGGTATTGACCGGACTAGTTATCGATATTAGACATTTATCGGGTGTTACATGTGGATTGATTTGCTCAAGGATATGGGGAATGTCTAAGGGCTTTACACAAATAAAAATTAAATCGGAATATGCTGCAACTTCCTCTGGATTCGCCCCAATTAATAGGTCTTTATATTTATCTTTAAGCAACAAGGCTTTGGATTTCGTTCTATTTGTGATCATCATGGAAGAAGGGAAAGCGGCCTTACCGTCAATCAAAGCTTCCACTATGATTCTCCCCATATTACCGGTACCAATAATGCCTATATTCATTATCGACCCTCCTTCGCATCCCGTATTCTTTTATAACATTATGAAAATTTTAGGTGAAATATACCTTTAGAAAGGATGGATATTCTTGAAAGATTGGTTGATGGAACACAAGATTAAATTGGGAGTTGTGCTATCACTTGTTCTTGGAGGATTTTATTATTTTTATGCTCAGGGGTCTGAGGAGATTTCCACGTTCAATACCACTAGTCAAGAGACAGAATCCCTAAAAACGGAAGTTGAGACGAAATCGGATAAGCCGGTCCAAGGAGCAACAGACCAGCCTGAAAAAATTATGGTGGATGTAAAGGGGCAAGTGAAGAATCCAGGAGTTTATCAATCTAGTACAGATGAAAGGGTAATGGACGTGATTGGAAGGGCAGGGGGATTAACGGACCAAGCTGACCAAACACAAGTGAATCTTGCTGAGCATGTAGTGGATGAAATGGTGATTTATATACCTCCGAAAGGGGAAGAGGGAAGTGCAATTATTGCAACCAGTGGACATAACAGCAATGCTTCGGGCGGAACGGGGCAAAATCAGGGGAAAATTGATCTTAATAAAGCGGATGAACAGGAGTTGCAAAATCTTCCGGGCATCGGACCTGCCAAAGCAGCCGCGATAATCGAATACCGCAATACAATCGGTCCTTTTAAAGCAATCGAAGACTTAAAAAACATCACTGGGATAGGCGATAAAACATTTGAAAAATTAAAAGATTTAATTGTAGTAAAATAAAACTTCCATTGACCATAGTTGACTTGTACCAGTAAACTTATAAGAAAAGTACTGAAGGGAGTGGGCAGCGTGGAACGAATATCTTGGGATCAATATTTTATGGCACAAAGCCATCTGCTTGCATTAAGAAGTACCTGTACAAGGTTAACAGTGGGGGCAACAATAGTCAGAGATAAACGCATAATAGCTGGGGGCTATAATGGTTCAATTGCTGGCGGAGACCATTGTATTGATAAAGGATGCTATGTCATTGACCATCATTGTGTAAGAACCATTCATGCCGAAATGAATGCATTATTGCAATGTGCTAAATTTGGTGTTCCAACAACGGATGCTGAAATTTATGTGACTCATTTTCCTTGTCTTCAATGCTGTAAGGCAATTATTCAGGCGGGAATCAAGACGGTTTATTATGCCGAGGATTATAAAAATCATCCATATGCTGTTGAATTGTTTGAACAAGCAAATGTAAAAGTTGAAAAGGTTGAATTAAAAGAATCAGTTATTCAATTAGGCAAGTAAGAAATCCATTCTACTAAATGGCGCCGGTACTTTCCGGCGTCACCCCGAATATAAAATTATCCTCTTAAAATAATATGACGGAGAAGCAAAAAATGAGCGGAAAATATATTTATATGGCTCTAGGTGTATTATTGGGTGTTCTAGGTGCCCTTGTGAATCCTTTCTTATTTCTTTTCTTATTTTTCCTCTATGTGCTCGTGTTAGCTAAGATAAAAATGTTCAAGCCTGTCTATATTTTTATCCTTTTTCTTTTAAGTTTTGTTTTTTTCTTAAAAGGCGAATGGGCAGAGGCTGATAATCAGTCAAAGCTTTCATCGTCTAAGACCATTTTTTATATCGAATATATTAGTGATCCCATGATTGACGGTGACTTATTAAAGGTGCAAGGCAAAGACAGCCAATCAAACGAAAAGGTCCTTCTCCGTTACCAAATTAAATCGGAGGAAGAGAAAAATGTTTTACAAAATCAAAGCTTTTATGGAAGCCAATGCAAGGTTACAGGGGAGCTGGAAAGACCTTCTATTGCTAAAAATCCAAATGGATTTGACTATCGTAAGTATTTGGCCTCGAAAGGTGTTTTTTGGATTGTAAAACTTAGCCAATACCCCCTTGAAAATTGTAAACCTCTCAAATCGACCCTGACCATATCCATTAAACAACTTCGCTTTATTGGTATTCGCTATTTAGACAATCATTTTCCCCCAGAAATTGCCGGATTGGCTGCAGCATTAATATTTGGCGATTCCCATATCTTAGAACCTGAGGTTTTGAGTGATTACCAACGTACCGGAATTGTCCATTTATTGGCAATTTCCGGTCTGCATGTTTCTTTATTTATTGGGATGATCTTTTTGATCGGAATACGGTGCGGTTTAAGCAGACAATTCATGTCAAACTTTCTTTTGGTCCTTTTGCCTATTTATGTCATCTTAACGGGCAGTTCTCCATCAGTTATACGCTCCGCTCTGATGATTTCCCTCATTTTGATCGCTGATAAGTGGAAGCACCAATTAAAACTAATTACCCTCGATGCTATAAGTTTGGCCTTTATTATGTATCTTTTTATTGCGCCGTTAGTTATTTTTGATATTGGCTTCCAGCTATCCTTCTTAGTTAGCTTTGCGATTATTTTAGCTGCTCCCAAAATTTTGCAAGGATATAAGGGGAATTTGGCAAAGATGGCTGCCACTTCTGTTACCGCCCAACTGTCTGCTATGCCGCTCTTACTTTATCACTATTTTCAAATTTCACTCATAGGGATAATGGCAAATTTGTTATATATTCCACTGTTTTCATTTGTCTACCTTCCTGTTGTTTATGTATTATTTTTTATTCAATTAATGTTCGGAGCCACCCCAAGGTTATTAATCAACATCATTCAAAAAATAATCGAGCTATCCAATCAGCTAATGGACCTTTTGGCCAATTTGCCATTCACAAATTTTACACCTGGCAGACCTCATATCCTCATTCTCAGTTTTTATATCATTCTTATTTCCATTATTTTTTTTACTTGGGAAAGAAGGCCATACCCGAACAAAAAAATTCATTTATTTTGGCTTGGGGTTTCACTGCTAGTGATTCAACCAGCATGGAATTGGTTAAATCCTTATGGTGAAGTAACCATGATTGATGTCGGACAGGGAGATTCTATTTTAATCCACCTCCCACATGGAAAAGGTAATTATCTCATCGATACAGGGGGTTCATTGAATTTTTTAGAAGAGGACTGGAAAATAAAGTCTAAACCATTCGAGGTGGGGCGGGATGTTGTTGTTCCTTTATTAAAAGGGAAAGGGATTACTCAAATCGATAAATTAATCCTGACCCATGGCGATATGGATCATATTGGAGGTGCTGCATCTATATTATCAAGTCTTAAGGTAAAACAAATTTTGATGCCATCCGTAACAGAACCATCAGAGACCGAAGAGCTTATTGCTATGGAAGCACAAAGACAAGGAATCCCAGTCATTAAGGTATCGTCAGGAAATCAGTGGCATCAAGGAGAAAATGATTTTTATGTCCTTTCACCGGAAAAGAACTTTACGGGTGAACGAAACCGTGGGTCGATTGCGTTTGTTGCGACCATTGGAGGTGTAAGCTGGTTTTTTGGTGGAGACCTCGACCAAGAGGGAGAGGAGAAAATAATTAAGCAACATCCTCATTTAAAGATTGATGTTTTAAAAGCTGGTCATCATGGAAGTAAAACGTCGAGTTCCGAATCCTTTATTAATCAAATTCAGCCAAAGGTTTCCCTTATCTCTGTCGGTGAACATAACCGGTTTGGGCATCCGCATCAGGAAGTATTGCAGCGTTTGGCTGCGGTAAATACCAAAATATATCGTACCGATCAGCAGGGGGCGATTACCTATATTTTTTATCGTGGAAAAGGAACCTTTTCAACCTATTTACCATAGGTTATATTAATTATTCAATAAAAAAAGACTGCAACGTAGCAGTCCCCGTGATCATTATGTAGCATCGCATTAAGAACCAACTATCTTAATGACTGTTGCGATAATAAAAATTAATGCAAAAAATCCAAAAGAAACTCCAAAACCTACCCCAGAATCGATCGCATCATTGCGTTTGTTTTGCATGTCCTTTTCAAAATGATTCACGCGCTACCCCCCCTATTTTCAAGTATAGTATAAGCTATTTGTCTGAAAAAATCCAGCATGCCTTTTGTACTTTCCTGTACTGACAAGAGTTGTCAAAATACTTCGACACGGGTAAGGCTACAATATAAGTAATAAAGGGAACCCCGCCAGATCATAGATGATCCTAGGGCAAATATGACTGGCGTTAAAATAGATTTGGGAATTGGCACTTGTGGGATAAATAGTGCTAATTCCCTTTAAGTACTTGTCAAAAGGTCCAAGCTTCATTACGATAAGAGATGAGTGAAAATAAAAGGGAGCGCTGGACGAAATGGTATTAGAGATATGGAAAAAAATTAAAAAAAGGGAAATAGCTCCTGTTTACTTATTATATGGAACTGAAGCTTTTTTAATCAATGAAACAAAACAATTACTATTGGAGCATATCCTGGATGAAGAAGAACGGGATTTTAATTTTTCGGCTTATGATTTAGAGGAGACTCCCGTTGACATTGCATTAGAGGATGCTGAGACTTTTCCATTTTTAGGAGAGAAAAAGGTCATTTTTTTACATAATCCTGTTTTTTTAACAGCGGAAAAAACAAGGGAAAAGGTAGAACATAATATAGCAAAATTGGAAACCTATCTGAAAGAACCAGCTCCATATACCATACTGGTTATCTCCGCACCATATGAAAAATTGGACGAACGAAAAAAAATTACCAAAGAATTGAAGCGGACTGCTGAATTAGTTGAGGCTAAAAAATTAAATGAACACGAATTAAAAAAATGGCTTAAAGACCGAGCGAAAAATAATGGGCTGGAATTCGAGGAAGCGGCAATTGACCAATTGTTAGCACTTGCTGGAACTAATATGTTTATGCTTGCAAGTGAAGTGGATAAACTGTCCTTATATGCGGCAGAGCAAAAGCGCATTAATAGTGACTTAGTTGAAAGGTTGGTTGCTAGGACATTAGAACAGAATATTTTTACTCTCATCGAAAAAGTCGTTCAAAGGAGATTAGATGAGGCGTTACGAATTTATTATGACTTACTCAAACAGAATGAAGAACCGATTAAGATTTTAGCATTGCTTTCCGGTCAATTTCGCTTAATCTATCAGGTTAAGGAGCTCTCAAGGAGAGGATATGGACAACAGCAAATTGCTGGCTTTTTAAAAACCCATCCATTTCGGGTAAAATTAGCCCTCGGTCAGGCCGCAAGTTTCAAGGATGAAGAATTAGCGCAGTTAATGGGGCTGCTAGCAGACGCCGATTACCAGATGAAAACGGGTGGTATGAATAAATCATTACTAATAGAGATGCTTTTGTTCCGATTAAAGAGATGATTAAAGAGATAATAAAAAAACGATTCCTAGTAGGGAATCGTTTTTTTATACGCTTATAATTAAAGAGCGTTCGCTTTTTTCATTAGACGTGATTTTTTACGAGCAGCAGCATTTTTGTGGATAAGACCTTTTGCAGCAGCTTTGTCTAATTTACTAGCAGCAGCAACTAATGCTTCTTTCGCAGCAGCAGCATCGTTAAGAGTAACAGCAGCTTCTACTTTTTTAACAGCCGTACGCATTGCAGATTTAGCAGTTGTATTTTGAGCATTACGAGCTTCAGTTGTTTTAACACGCTTAATAGCAGATTTAATGTTAGGCATTCCATTCACCTCCTACAAAGAATCGAGACTTATATGAACTCGACTTTACATTCATCCAAAATAATTGAGAACAAAGAGTATTTTATCAAACAGAAGCCTAGATTGCAATACACAATTCATGAGAAGAACAATTTAAAATGCATGTTTTACACATTCCAGGGCAAAAATAGGAAATAGTTTCTATTTTAGGATTCTCTATTAGGAGTGAATTTCATGAATGAGTCTATTGATTTAAGCAAGTATTCTGTCCGAACAGATTTGGCGATTGAAGCCAGAGAAATGGTGCTTGCTGGAAGGTCTGTCGGCGAAGAAGAGAACCTTTCAAAAATTGAAGGTGTCATTATTAAAGAAAAAGATGTAGATGATATAAAGATCTCGCTAGTTGAGGTAACCAAACAGGGCGAAGAACAGCTTGGAAAAAAGGCAGGTCGCTACTTAACATTAGAGGTTCAGGGAATCAGGCAGCAAAATACGGAGATTCAACAGAAAGTCCAAGAAGTTTTTGCCCGAGAGTTTGCCCATTTCTTAGAAGGCTCTGGAATTAAAAAAACCGATTCATGTCTCGTAGTCGGATTAGGGAATTGGAATGTAACCCCGGATGCACTTGGACCAATGGTGTGTGAAAATCTACTGGTCACTCGGCACTTATTCCAGCTTCAGCCGGAGAATGTTGAAGAAGGCTATCGCTCTGTCAGCGCTATATCACCCGGTGTTATGGGACTGACTGGTATTGAAACAAGTGATATTATTTTTGGTGTGGTTGAAAAGTCAAAACCAGATTTTGTTATTGCCATCGATGCATTAGCGTCTCGCTCAATTGAAAGAGTTAATTCTACAATCCAAATCTCTGATACGGGAATTCACCCTGGTTCAGGTGTTGGCAATAAACGCAAGGAATTAAGTAAGGAGACACTTGGGATTCCAGTCATAGCTATTGGTGTTCCCACAGTGGTGGATGCTGTTTCAATCACAAGTGATACCATTGACTTCATTCTAAAACACTTTGGAAAAGAGCTTAGGGAAGGGAACCGTCCTTCAAGAGCCTTGGCGCCAGCGGGAATGACATTTGGTGAGAAAAGAACATTAACGGATGAAGATATGCCTGAAGAAAAACATCGAAAAACCTTTTTAGGTATGATTGGCACCTTACCGGACGAGGAAAAAAGAAAACTTATCTATGAGGTATTATCACCAATTGGACATAATTTAATGGTTACACCGAAAGAAGTTGATGTATTTATCGAAGATATGGCAAATCTCATAGCGAATGGACTAAATGCCTCGCTCCATTCAGCCATTGACCAAGAAAATGCCGGTTTTACTACAAGATAATTAATAAAAGCGCAGGGCGCTTAGCTTTCGGCGACAAGCACAAGACGAGCCGGCCGAAAGGTTGTTCTTTAACCTTTTGGACGGATTGGCTTGTGACCTCGAGCCGATGGCGCCTGGAGCTGGACAGTTCTCAAAGTCGAAATTTCTTTCTTAGTCTTTGTACAATAAAAGGGGTCTAGTTTTTAAAATGGTACCTTTTTTTAAATAGAAATCATAGTTCTACCATTTCTAGTAAAGTCATAGAATTTACTAGAATCGTTTTGCGAGGTGGAACTATGAAAAACACTAGAAATTCAGGTGCCTTTTTAATTGTCCAAGGGGCAAGCATCTTGAAAATAGGTACTGCCCTTTCCCTATTTATACTGTTCATTTTCTTTATAAGCGGGCTTTTAACATCTTTAAAGCCGCAATATCAATTAATGTCGAGCTCTGTAAACCAAGCGGCTACAAATGTGAATGGTAAATTACTTTATCAATTAATCGGCTGGGAGAATCATCATTTCTTAATGATTGAGAATAACTGGGAAGCAACACCAAAGCTGACCAATTTGATTTTTACACTCTCTAGTAATATTAATCTAAATGATCCACGCAGTCTTCTAGGCCGAGAACTTCCGGGATTCTATCAATTTGATGGGAAAATTCTTGTAGCAGGTGAAGGGACAAATTATACCAATATGCCGGTTGAGTCGGCGCCGCCAATTAAAATTATGGAGGAGCAACGCGAAGCCGCCCTGCAAAATCTTGAAGGATTGGACAAGTCAACAGATGAAAATTCTGCGTCATCTCCTAATCAAACGACTGGAGGCAGAAAGGTCGTCTATGTTTACTTCTCTCATAATCGGGAATCCTATTTACCATATCTAAAAGGAGTCTCCGACCCGGATTTAGCTTATCATTCGCAAATTAATGTGACCAAAATAGGTGATGAATTAGAACAAAGCCTCGAAGAAAAAGGAATTGGCAGTTTTATAGATAAAACGGATATTCAAGCGGAATTAAATAAGAAGGGCTGGAAGTTTTGGCAGTCCTATGATGAATCTAGAACGGTTGTGCAAACAGCCATGACCAACAATCGGGACTACCATTATTTTATTGATATACATCGTGATTCACAACGAAGAGACAAAACCACTGTCACGATTAATGGAAAATCGTATGCAAAGGTTGCCTTTATTATCGGTGGGAAAAATCCTAACTACGAAAAGAATGCTAAACTGGCAAAAGAACTTCATGACCGATTACAGAAAAAATATAAGGGTTTAAGCAGGGGGGTTATTATCAAAAATGCCGCAGGATCAAATAGTATTTATAACCAGAATCTATCAGAAAATGCGATTCTGATGGAGTTTGGCGGCGTTGATAATACATTCGATGAACTAAACCGCTCCGCTGATGCCCTTGCAGATGTGTTTAGTGATTTCTACTGGCAAGCTGAGAAAGTAAATACGGATACAAAGCAGCCTGCAGATCAACAATAGTGATTAGGAGCATTTTTATGAAAATGTTTATGTTAAAAAGCATATGTCTAGCTGCCATCATGTTAATCGCTGTGTTAACTTGCATGCAATTGGCAAGCAGTGGCATACAAAAGATGAAAGGATATGAGGACCCAAACTTTGAAACGGCTGTTAGCTTTCATGAAAAAGATAATACCGTTAAGGCATCCATACTAGGAAAAGACATTTCTAGCCATGATATAGCAGCAAAGAAGAAAAAATTAGAAGAATTAAGCGCATTTAATTTTTTTTCCTCAATGGGAAAAAACCTGTCAAATGGAATCACAAGTGCTTCAGAAAAACTAATTCATTTCATTGAAGAATAATAAATGAAGGGTCTATTAAAAACCATGTTGATTGGAGCGGAAGGCGCTCGACTCCTCGAAAATGCTATCGTATTTTCTTCGTGCGTGGGCGGACTCGAGGAAGAATTTCAAAGTCCTGCGGGAGTACGGGGCAGGGGAGACCCCACTCATCTCTAAGCGCCGAGGAGGCTCCCCGGCACGCCCGCGGGTTTGCTGAGCGCCTGGAGCGGAAATCAATACTAAATTATAAATGAAAGACGGCATTGATGGGTGCCGTCTTTCATTATTGTTGTAGTTAGAAACTTATGGAACGGCATTCTGTATTGAATCTTGTCTAGCCTACTGATATAATCAAAAATAGTGTACATGTGCGAGTATAGTAGGAGTGGAAGACCATGAACAGAGAAGAAAAACTCAAACGACAATCAAAAATTAGAAATTTTAGCATTATTGCCCATATAGACCATGGGAAATCAACATTAGCTGACCGGATTTTGGAAAAAACGAATGCCTTATCATCCCGTGAAATGAAAGATCAGCTGTTGGATTCAATGGATTTAGAAAGAGAACGCGGGATTACGATTAAGTTAAATGCTGTCCAATTAAAATACAAAGCAAAAGATGGCGAAGAATATACTTTCCATTTAATAGATACACCAGGACATGTCGATTTTACGTATGAAGTTTCAAGAAGTCTTGCAGCATGTGAAGGGGCTGTTTTAGTCGTGGACGCTGCCCAGGGAATTGAAGCACAAACACTAGCAAACGTATACTTAGCCCTAGATAACGACCTTGAAATTTTACCTGTCATCAATAAAATTGACCTGCCAAGTGCAGAACCTGAAAGAGTCCGAAGTGAAATTGAAGAAGTGATCGGTTTAGATGCCTCTGAAGCCGTTCTTGCATCAGCAAAAGCAGGCATTGGAATTGAAGAAATTCTCGAACAAGTTGTGGAAAAAATTCCTGCTCCAGCAGGTGATCCGGAAGCTCCCCTAAAAGCATTGATTTTTGACTCTTTATATGATGCTTATCGCGGTGTTGTTGCCTATATCCGTGTTGTCGAAGGGACTGTTAAAGTCGGTGACAAGATTAAGATGATGGCTACAGGAGCAGAGTTTGAAGTAAACGAAGTTGGTGTATTTACACCTAAAGCCGTTATGCGTGATGAGCTGTCTGTAGGGGATGTTGGCTTCCTGACAGCCTCCATTAAGAATGTAGGGGACACCCGTGTCGGTGATACGATTACCAGCGCCAAAAAAGGTGCGACAGAACCTCTTCCAGGTTATCGTAAATTAAATCCGATGGTATACTGTGGGCTTTACCCAATAGATACCGCTAGATTTAACGATCTCCGTGAAGCTTTGGAAAAACTGCAATTGAATGATTCTGCGCTTCAATTTGAGCCGGAAACATCCCAAGCACTCGGTTTTGGTTTCCGTTGCGGCTTCCTTGGACTACTTCATATGGAAATCATTCAAGAACGTATTGAGCGTGAATTTAAAATTGATTTGATTACAACAGCACCAAGTGTTATCTATCATGTCCATTTAACAGATGGTTCTCAACTAAATGTTGACAACCCATCCGATATGCCAGATCCGCAAAAAATTGATCGTGTGGAAGAGCCATATGTTAAAGCCACGATGATGGCTCCAAATGATTATGTTGGGGCTATAATGGAGCTTTGCCAATTAAAGCGGGGAATCTTTATTGATATGCAATATCAAGGTGAAAATCGGGTTAGCATTGTTTATCAAATTCCATTAGCCGAAATTGTCTATGATTTCTTTGACCAGTTGAAATCTAGTACAAGAGGCTATGCTTCTTTTGATTATGAGTTGATTGGTTATCAACCTTCAAGCCTGGTTAAAATGGATATATTACTAAATTCCGAAAAAGTTGATGCCTTAAGTTTTATTGTCCATAAAGACTTTGCCTATGACCGAGGCAAAATCATTGTAGAGAAACTGAAAGAACTGATCCCAAGACAACAGTTTGAAGTACCTATACAAGCGGCAATTGGTCAAAAAATTGTGGCTCGTTCTACTATTAAAGCGATGCGTAAAAACGTATTAGCTAAATGTTACGGCGGCGATATCTCGCGTAAACGTAAATTGTTAGAGAAACAAAAAGAAGGTAAGAAACGGATGAAACAAGTAGGGTCCGTTGAAGTACCACAAGAAGCGTTTATGGCCGTATTGAAAATGGACGATAACAATACGAAAAAATAAACAAGATAAGAGGTTAGGGATTGCCTTAAAACAGGTGATTCTAGCCTCTTTTTGTTAGAAAGAGCAGAGGATGAAAAATGATTAAAGCGGCATACCTCCATATTCCCTTTTGTGAGCATATTTGCCACTATTGTGATTTTAATAAAGTGTATTTAAAGGGTCAGCCTGTTAATGAATATATTGAGGCGATTGGCCGAGAAATGGAATTGACCCTTAGCGAGTTCCCAACGCGGTCCCTTGATTCCATTTTTGTAGGAGGCGGTACACCTACTTCTTTAAATGAACAACAGCTCTACCAATTTTGTGAAAGTATTAATAAAAATTTACCTAAAAGCGATACTCTTGAATATACGTTCGAAGCCAATCCGGGAGACTTATCAAAGGAAAAATTACAAATATTAAAGGATGCTGGTGTAAATCGTATCAGTTTGGGGGTACAGACCTTTAATGAAGAGCTGTTAAAAAAAATTGGACGTGTCCATAAGGCAAAGGATGTTTATCAGTCAGTTGAAAATGCCAAAAGGATTGGATTTGAAAATATCAGTATTGATCTGATTTTCAGTTTACCCACGCAAACTGTCCGGGATTTTAAAGACTCATTAACAGAGGCCTTTTCACTTGATATTCCTCACTATTCCGCCTATTCGCTAATCATTGAACCCAAAACCGTCTTTTATAATTTATTAAAAAAAGGCAAGCTTCCTACCCCTGGGGAAGATGTGGAGGCGAATATGTATGAAATATTAATGGAAGAAATGGAAAAACACGGATTTAATCAATATGAAATTAGTAATTTTTCAAAAGCAGGGTTTGAAAGTAAGCATAATTTAACTTATTGGAATAATGAGTATTACTACGGATTTGGAGCGGGTGCTCATAGTTATGTAAATGGACGGAGACGGTCTAATATAGGACCATTAAAAAGATATATGGAACAGCTAAATCAACATGTTTTACCTATTCTTGAAGATCACCCTGTTTCAAAAGAGGAGCAAATGGAAGAAGAAATGTTTCTTGGGCTCCGAAAAACGAAAGGAATCTCCATTCCGCACTTTACTGAAAAATTCGGTACAAACCCAATGGAAATATTTGCGTCCGAATTAGATGATTTAACCAATAAAAAATGGATAGAAGTAAACAATGACACTATATATTTAACTAAAAAAGGTCGTTTGTTAGGGAACGAAGTATTTCAGGCCTTTTTGGGGGTAATTTAAAGCAAACCGATTTGCTTTTTGATTGACATCTTCCCACTTTTTTTGATAATTTATTAATATAATTAGCACTCGTTGATGAGGAGTGCTAACAGAGGTGATGAATGTTGCTAACAGATCGTCAATTGTTAATTCTACAGGTTATCGTTGATGACTTTATTCGATCTGCCCAACCAGTCGGCTCAAGAAGTTTGTCGAAAAAAGAGGAAATTTCCTTTAGTTCCGCTACCATTCGAAATGAAATGGCCGACCTTGAAGAGTTGGGGTATATCGAAAAGACACATACCTCCTCAGGTCGTGTGCCTTCTGAAAAAGGATACCGGTATTATGTGGATCATTTAATCTCGCCTCAAACCTTAAATCAAAAGGAAATTTCGATTATACAATCGATTTTTGCAGAAAGAATATTTGAGTTTGAAGCAATTATTCAAAAATCCGCCAAAATCTTATCAGAGCTTACCAATTACACATCTATAGTATTAGGGCCTGCTGTTAGTGTGAATAAGTTAAAGAAAATTCAAATCATTCCCTTAAACAAGGAAACAGCGGTTGCTATTTTTGTGACGGACACAGGGCATGTGGAGAACAGAACGTTTTCGTTGCCTGAGATGGTTGATGCTAGTGATATTGAAAAAACGGTGAATATCCTGAATGAGCGGTTATCCGGAGTACCTCTTGAAGATTTAAATGATAAGATTTATAAGGAAGTGGCCATGCTGTTACGGCAGCATATTCATAACAATGATCTAATGCTGCAGATGATTGCTGATTCATTTAAAGCGCCAGTAACAGAAAAGCTGTTTTTTGGTGGAAAAACCAATATGTTAAGCCAGCCAGAGTTTCATGATATTTCAAAGATACGCAGTCTGTTGACCATGATTGATCAAGAAGAATGGATTTACAACTTAATCCGCAATGAGTCAGCCGGTATTCATGTGAAAATTGGCAGGGAAAACAATATAAGTGCAATGGATAATTGCAGTTTGATAACGGCTTCCTATTCGGTGGGCCTTGAAAAGCTAGGAACAATTGCCATACTAGGACCAACGAGAATGGAATACTCGCGTGTGATCAGCCTGCTGCAATTTTTAAGCACGGATTTGACCGCTGTTTTAACAAAATTGTATCAAAGTAAATAGTGCTGGTAATATTGAGTAAGGGTGAAAAGGATTGTCCAGCTTCAGCGCCTAGGGGCTCTTAGGTCTAAGCCAATCCGTCAAGAAGGCAAAAAACAGCCTTCTAGCCGGCTTGTCTGTAGCCTTGCGCCCCTGTTCAAGGCGCTTCCGCTTTTCTAATCTCACCCTTTTTCCTTGTGAGACTATCAGTAATGATTAATACATTGAATCCTTTAAGGGAGGTGAGTAAGTTGACGAATGAACAAAACAATACGATTAATGAAGAACTCGAAATAGAAAATAACGAAGTTGAACTTACTGAAGAAAATACAGGTGAAACTGTTGTTGGTAAAGAGGAATCAACTGAAGAGACAGCAGTAAATCCTGTTGACGAATATTTGCAAGAAATACAGCAGCTTAACGCGAAATTAGAGGAAGCAGATAATCGATACCTAAGACTTCAAGCAGACTTTGATAACTTCCGCCGCCGTACGAGATTGGACCAAGAGGCCGGCGAAAAATATAGAGCTCAAAAATTGATCACTGATTTACTGCCGGCGTTAGACAACTTCGAAAGAGCCATGAAAATGGAAGCTGACAATGAACAGACTAAAACTCTGCTGCAGGGAATGGATATGGTATACCGCAGTATGGTAGAGGCACTAAAAAAAGAAGGTGTTGAACCAATCGAGGCTGTTGGCAAAGAGTTTGACCCGCACTTGCACCAGGCAGTTATGCAAGGGGAAGATGCGAATTTCGGTTCAAATATTGTGACTGATGAATTTCAAAAAGGTTATCTATTAAAAGATCGTGTGATTCGACCTTCAATGGTAAAAGTAAATCAATAATTCTACATATTTAATAGGAGGAAAAGGCAATGAGTAAAATAATTGGTATTGACCTTGGAACAACAAACTCATGTGTATCCGTACTAGAAGGCGGAGAACCAAAAGTAATTCCAAATCCAGAAGGAAATCGTACAACTCCATCTGTTATTGCATTTAAAAACGGGGAGCGCCAAGTAGGGGAAGTGGCTAAGCGCCAAGCAATCACAAACCCAAATACAATCATTTCCATTAAGCGTCATATGGGTACAAATTACAAAGTGGATATTGAAGGAAAAGATTACACTCCACAAGAGCTTTCAGCTATCATTCTTCAATATTTGAAATCATATGCTGAAGATTACTTGGGTGAGCCAGTAACAAAGGCAGTTATTACTGTACCAGCTTACTTCAACGATGCAGAGCGTCAAGCAACGAAGGATGCCGGTCGTATTGCAGGTCTTGAAGTGGAACGTATTATCAACGAGCCAACTGCAGCTGCGCTAGCTTATGGATTAGATAAGACTGACCAAGATCAAACCATCTTAGTCTATGACCTTGGCGGTGGTACATTTGACGTTTCAATTCTTGAATTAGGTGACGGTGTATTCGAAGTTAAAGCAACTGCTGGAGATAATCGTCTTGGTGGAGACGACTTTGACCAAGTTATTATCGATTATTTAGTTGAGCAATTTAAAAAGGAAAATGGCATTGATCTTTCTCAAGATAAAATGGCTTTACAACGCTTGAAAGATGCAGCTGAAAAGGCGAAGAAAGATTTATCTGGTGTTAGCACAACGCAAATTTCTTTACCATTTATCACTGCGGGTGCAGCTGGACCGCTTCACCTTGAGGTATCAATGACAAGAGCAAAATTTGATGAGATTTCAGCTCATCTTGTTGAACGTACAATGGGTCCAGTTCGCCAAGCATTAAGTGATGCAGGTTTAACCCCATCACAAATTGATAAAGTAATCCTTGTTGGTGGTTCTACTAGAATTCCAGCTGTTCAGGAAGCTATTAAGAAAGCAACTAATCAAGAGCCACACCGTGGTGTAAACCCAGATGAAGTAGTAGCAATGGGTGCAGCGATTCAAGGTGGAGTCATCACTGGAGATGTGAAAGATGTTGTACTACTAGACGTTACTCCTTTATCACTTGGTATTGAAACAATGGGCGGAGTGTTTACGAAGTTAATCGACCGCAACACTACTATCCCTACATCAAAATCACAAGTATTCTCAACTGCTGCTGATAGCCAAACAGCTGTTGACATTCATGTTTTACAAGGTGAACGCCCAATGGCGGCTAACAACAAAACATTAGGTCGCTTCCAATTAACGGATATTCCACCAGCACCACGTGGAATTCCACAAATTGAAGTTACCTTCGATATTGATAAGAACGGTATTGTTAACGTTCGTGCAAAAGATCTTGGCACGAATAAAGAGCAACAAATTACGATTAAGTCTTCCACAGGTCTTTCTGATGAAGAAATTCAAAAAATGGTTAGAGAAGCCGAAGAAAATGCTGAAGCGGACAAACAACGCAAAGAAGAAGTTGAACTTCGCAATGAGGCAGACCAGCTAGTCTTTACAGCGGAAAAAACGTTAAAAGACTTGGAAGGTAAGGTAGATGCTGCAGAAGTTGCTAAAGCAAACGATGCTAAAGATGCCTTAAAACAAGCTATTGAGAAAAACGACCTAAATGAAATTCGTGCGGCAAAAGATGCTTTACAAGAAGTTGTTCAAGCATTAACAGTTAAGCTTTACGAACAAGCAGCACAAGCACAACAAGGTGCCCAAGATCCAGGCGCTGCAGGTCCTAAAGATGACAATGTCGTCGATGCAGAGTTCGAAGAAGTTAAAGACGATAAATAAAAAAGCGGAAGCGCCCGTTTAGCGGTGTATGTGCTGGAGTTCCTCGACTGAGATAAAGGAAACACGGTGAACGATAGTGACCGATGTTGACTTATCATTGGGAGAAGAGCGAAGGCCACTAGCCGCTGGACAGTTATAAAAGTTTTTTATTCTTACAAAAAAGTCAAAGTCAAAGTTACAGGCTTTGGCTTTTTTATTGCAATACCCTTCTAATTGGTGTTAGAATAATCTTTATGTGACAGATTCGGGAGTGGTAATCATGAGTAAACGGGATTACTATGAAGTGCTTGGTGTTAGTAAAAGTGCTTCTAAGGATGAAATAAAAAAGGCATATCGTAAGCTTTCCAAACAATATCATCCAGATATTAATAAAGAGCCTGATGCGGCTGATAAATTTAAAGAAATTGCGGAAGCTTATGAAGTATTAAGTGATGACCAAAAGAAGGCCCAGTATGACCAATTCGGACATACCGATCCAAACCAAGGTTTCGGAGGTTTTGGCGGTAGTGATTTTGGCGGCGGCTTCGGAGGTTTTGAAGATATTTTTAACACCTTCTTTGGCGGCGGTGGCGGTTCAAGAAGGCGTGATCCAAATGCACCAAGACAAGGTGCAGATTTGCAATACACGATGACAGTGTCTTTTGAAGAAGCGGCGTTTGGGAAAGAAACAGATATTGAAATTCCAAGAGAAGAAACATGTGATACCTGTCATGGATCAGGTGCCAAACCTGGAACCCATCCTGAAACGTGTCAGCACTGTCATGGCACAGGACAGTTAAATGTTGAACAAAATACTCCATTTGGCAGAGTATTGAATCGTCGGACATGTCATTATTGTAATGGCACAGGGAAAGAGATTAAAGATAAATGTGCAACCTGCGGCGGAAAAGGAAAAGTTCAAAATCGCAAAAAAATTCATGTCAAAATTCCTGCCGGAATTGATGATGGACAGCAACTTCGGATGTCTGGTCAGGGTGAAGCTGGAACAAACGGCGGTCCGTCTGGAGATCTTTACGTAGTATTCCATGTACGTTCACATGAGTTTTTTGAACGAGATGGCGATGATATCTACTGTGAAATGCCAATTACATTTGTTCAAGCTGCCTTAGGGGATGAAATTGAGGTTCCAGCCTTAAAAGGCAAGGTGAAACTTAAAATCCCTGCTGGTACTCAAACAGGTAAAAAGTTCCGTCTAAAAGGAAAAGGTATTCCAAACGTACGTGGTTACGGTGTTGGAGATCAGTATATAATAGTCCGCATTATTACTCCAACGAAGCTTACAGATAAACAAAAGCATCTACTCAAAGAATTTGCGGAACTTAGTGGTACTTCACCAATAGGTGAACATGAAGAAAGTTTTTTCTCAAAAGTTAAAAGAGCTTTTAAAAGCGAGTAAGGATGGAGTTGGTAGAAATGAAGTGGTCAGAAATTAGTATCCACACAACAAACGAGGCGATCGAACCTATTTCTAATATATTGCATGAAGCCGGGGCAAGCGGTGTAGTGATTGAGGATCCATTTGATTTGACAAAAGAAAGGGAAGATCAATTCGGAGAAATCTACCAACTAAATCCAGATGATTATCCTGAAGAAGGAGTCATTATAAAAGCTTACTTACCTGTCAACAGTTTTCTTGGTGAAACGGTTGATGCTATTAAAGAATCCATTAACGATTTAATTCTTCATGATATTGATTTGGGCATGAATCAGGTAACCATTAGCGAAGTGAATGAAGAAGAATGGGCCACAGCCTGGAAAAAATATTATAATCCAGTGAAAATATCTGAAAAATTCACGATTGTGCCAACATGGGAGATATACGAACCTGTAAGCAGTGATGAATTAATTATTGAATTAGATCCTGGGATGGCCTTTGGTACGGGAACACATCCAACCACCGTTATGTGTATTCAAGCTTTAGAAAGAACTGTCCGACCTGGTGACCGTGTGATTGATGTCGGGACAGGCTCAGGAGTGCTAAGTATTGCAGCCGGTATGCTTGGTGCTGAAGATGTTAGGGCCTATGACCTTGATGAAGTTGCCGTAGCATCTGCCAAGCTTAATATTAAGCTAAATAAGGTAAATGATAAGGTTACGGTTGAGCAGAACAATCTTTTAGATGGAGTAGACGAACGGTCTGCTGATGTTATTGTGGCGAACATTTTAGCAGAAGTTATTTTGCGGTTCACAGATGATGTTGCGCGTGTGGTAAAACCAGGTGGTTCTTTTATTGCTTCAGGAATTATTCAACCTAAAAAAGACCTAGTTAAAGAAGCCTTAGTGGATTCAGGATTTGAAATCCTTGAAACCATTTTAATGGAAGATTGGGTTGCGATTATTGCTAAAAGGAAATAATGGTTAAAAAAAGGGGTGGTCAGAACCCCTTTTTATTTTCCTTAACTTCTTTATTGGAGAAAAATAAAGAGTAAAATGTTTAGAAGAGGTGCAATGTATGCAACGCTACTTTGTTTCACAAAAAGCAAATGATGCTACCTTTTTCATTGGTGAAGAGGACCGCCATCATATTGTAAAAGTTATGCGGATGCAAGTCGGTGATCAAATTATTTGCGTTGACCCAGGGGGGAAACAGGCCGTTTGCAGGATTTCAGAAATTACCAATTCAAGTGTCGTTGCAGACGTTGTACAATGGATAGATGAGAGTCCCGAACTTCCGATCTCTATAACTATTGCAAGCGGGTTACCTAAAGGGGACAAGTTGGAATGGATTATTCAAAAAGGAACGGAATTAGGTGCACATCAGTTCCTGCCCTTTTCTGCTGCCCGTTCCGTTGTAAAATGGGACGAAAAAAAAGCAGCCAAAAAAATAGAACGATGGCAAAAGATTGCGAAAGAAGCTGCGGAACAATCCCATCGTACAATTTTACCTGCTATTATCAATCCAATGACTTTTAAAGATTTACTGAAAAAAAGCCAAGACTTTGACTATAAATTAGCAGCATATGAGGAAGAAAGCAGACAAGGGGAGACATCAGTCCTTTCTTCAACGTTAAACAGCATGAAAGAAGGCGAAACCCTTCTGATTGTTTTTGGACCGGAAGGCGGGTTAGCAGAGGAAGAAGTCCAGCAATTAAAAGATGTTGGGTTTGGACTTTGTGGCTTAGGACCGCGTATTTTAAGGACGGAAACTGCCCCATTGTATTCACTTGCGGCTATTTCCTATCATTTTGAACTATTGAGGTGAGATTAAATGGCATCAGTTGCGTTTCATACACTTGGGTGTAAAGTAAATCATTATGAAACAGAAGCCATTTGGCAGTTGTTTAAACAAGAAAACTATGAGCGTGTTGATTTTGAATCAATTGCCGATGTTTATATTATTAATACATGTACCGTAACCAATACGGGAGATAAAAAAAGCCGTCAAGTCATTCGGCGAGCTGTTAGGAAAAATCCAGATGCTGTTATTTGTGTAACTGGGTGCTATGCCCAAACTTCTCCTGCAGAAATTATGGCCATTCCTGGCGTTGATATTGTGGTAGGAACACAGGACCGTGTGAAAATGCTGGACTATATTGAACAATTTAAGAATGAACGCGAGCCGATTAATGGTGTAGGAAACATCATGAAAAATCGAGTTTATGAAGAACTTGATGTTCCAGCCTTTACCGATCGTACACGTGCCTCACTAAAAATTCAAGAAGGCTGCAATAATTTCTGTACCTTCTGTATCATTCCTTGGGCACGCGGGCTTATGAGATCTCGTGATCCAAAAGAAGTTATTCATCAAGCCCAGCAGCTAGTGGATGCCGGTTACAAAGAAATTGTTTTAACTGGTATTCATACCGGCGGTTATGGTGAGGACATGAAAGATTATAATCTTGCTGCACTTCTTCGTGATTTAGAGGCAAGTGTTAAAGGTTTAGAAAGATTGAGAATCTCATCCATTGAGGCAAGTCAAATAACAGATGAAGTCATTGAAGTGATTAAACATTCAAATATTATTGTCCGACATCTGCACATTCCGCTTCAATCTGGTTCCAATACAGTCTTAAAACGGATGCGCCGAAAATATACAATGGAATTCTTTGCAGAACGATTGGACCGACTCAAGGAAGTACTTCCAGGACTTGCGGTTACTTCCGATGTTATTGTCGGCTTCCCTGGCGAGACGGAAGAAGAGTTTGTGGAAACCTATGATTTTATTAAAGAACATAAATTCTCTGAACTCCATGTATTCCCTTATTCTAAACGGACTGGTACACCTGCCGCGAGAATGGAGGACCAAGTAGATGAGGAAGTCAAAAATGGGCGTGTACACCGCTTGATTTCACTTTCTGATCAACTTGCTAAGGAATATGCTTCTCTATTTGAAGGGGAAGTATTAGAGGTTATTCCAGAAGAGGAATACAAGGACGAAGCTAATTCTGGACTGTATGTTGGATACTCAGATAATTATTTAAAAGTAGTATTTCCAGCAACCGAAGAGATGATTGGAAAAATTGTCAAAGTCAAGATAACTAAAGCGGGTTATCCATATAATGAAGGACAATTTGTCAAAGTTGTCGAGGACGCTTCTTCGTTAAAAGAAGTAATCTTTAATCAGGCAGAAGCAGCGATTTAATAAGAAAAGCGCAAGCGCCTTGATCAGCCCCGACAAGCTTAAGACGCTCTCAAAAGGAAGGCGCTTTTTGCCTTCCTTTTGGGAGTGACTTAAGACCTCGAGGGGCTAGGCGCTGGAGCTGGACAATTCTCGAAGTCAAATTTTATACTTTCTTATAATTTAAAAAAAGGACCTAACTGGTCCTTTTTTTATTGGATTATAAAAAATAACAGAGATTTTTAGGAAACCGGCTTTTTGGGTGGACGGTCGTGAAAAAAAAGAATCATTTCACCAAATTGAGTTGCAAATGGTAGGACTATTAATGAGGTTGCAACATTAAAAATGACGCTTATATGTGCTAGTTGAATATCTTTTTCACTGGCGAGCAGTGAAGCATGGTTTGATAAAATTGGAATCAATGGGATAAATAATAATACTCCAAATACATTAAGCCAAACATGAGTAAAGGCTGCTAATCTAGATTCTTTACCGCCTCCAATTGATGCAATGACAGCTGTTATACATGTCCCTATGTTAGCTCCTAAGACAATCGCAATACCCGCATCCAGCTGAAGTAAACCGGCAGTTAAAAACCCCATTGCAATGCCTGTCATGGCCGTACTGGACTGGATTATGGCAGTGATAACCGTCCCTGTCAGCAGACTTAAAGGAACATTGTCATTAATCGATAAAATAAATTTGTTGATAATCGGCAGACCCGTAAGCGGAGTTGCTAATAATTCAAAACCTTTCATCGCAGTGAAGACAGAAGCGATCCCAAATAGCAGCATCCCGATACTTCTCGCCTTTTTATTCTTGAATAGGATTAGCAGTGCACCACTTACAGCTAAAGGAACCAGGATTCTGTCAATATCAAATGTAATTAGTTCTGTTTTAAAAGTTGTCCCAATATTAGTACCGAGAATAATTCCAATCGATTGTGGAAAGGTCATAATTCTCGCTGAAATTAACCCAATTGTAATTACCATTACAGCCGAGCTGCTTTGTAAAAGGGCGGTGATAAAAGTTCCGGTTAACATCCCTTTTAACGGTGTTTTGGTTAGTTTAATTAACCATGTTTTTAATTTATTGGCAGATAAATTAAATAACCCAAACCTTATAATCATCATCCCAAAGACAAATATTAATATACAAAGTATGAATAATAATATGTACAGCATCCTACCTGCCCCCTCCGTTCATTCTATGGCTTTATTTGGAGGGACATGCTAATTTTTTAGACAGGGAAAACAAGTTTCAGATAAAAAATGAAATTAAGTTGACCTTGTTTCAAGGTTATATTATAATTGCAAGGTACATGGATTGAATGTAAGTGTGTTGTGTTTCGGAGGGAGGGAAAGAGAATGTCTAAAACCGTCGTTCGTAAAAACGAATCGCTTGAAGATGCTCTTCGTCGCTTCAAACGTACAGTATCAAAAACTGGTACTTTGCAAGAGGCAAGAAAGCGCGAATTTTATGAAAAACCAAGTGTAAAACGTAAGAAAAAGTCTGAAGCAGCAAGAAAACGTAAGTTTTAAGAGAGGGTGTAATACATGAGTCTTCTCGAGCGTTTAAACAATGATATGAAACAAGCGATGAAAAACAAGGAAAAAGACAAACTCTCAGTGATTCGGATGGTAAAAGCTTCTTTACAAAATGAAGCGATTAAGCTCGGTACACAAGAGCTTTCCGAAGATGCAGAGTTAACGGTCCTTTCTCGCGAAGTAAAACAACGCAAAGACTCCCTCCATGAATTTGATAAGGCTGGTCGTGAAGACCTAGTTGATAAATTGCGTACAGAACTTGAGAATCTTGAACTGTATTTACCGAAACAGCTTTCTGAAGAGGAGCTGTCAGAGATTGTTAAAGAAACAATCGCTGAAGTCGGCGCAACATCAAAAGCGGATATGGGAAAAGTGATGGCTGCCATTATGCCTAAAGTAAAAGGTAAAGCAGATGGCTCACTCGTAAATAAATTTGTACAACAACACCTTTCATAAGTATTCTGACATAAAGACTGCAGGTTCTAATACCTACAGTCTTTTTACATATTATGAAACCTTTTTAAGGCTTAAAACGTAAAACATATAGTCAGAAAGAACTGAATAGAAAGGGGGGGCTTATGTGGTTGAATTTCTAACAAACCCAGTTGTAGTAACTGTTCTTTTAACCATTGCAGGAGTCGGAATAGTCATAGAGCTTTTTTCAGCTAAAATCGGGATTGCCGGATTTATAGGGGTCTTTGCACTGATAATATTCTTTTATGTTCACTTTCAAGCAGGACTTGCAGGGTATGGAACGATTATTCTATTTGTTGCAGGAATTCTGCTTATTTTCTTGGAATTCTTTTTACCTGGTGCTATTGCAGGTACCCTTGGTGTGGCAGCTTTAATTTTAAGTCTTTTTTTAGCTGGTCAAAATGCTTTACAAATTGGAGTTTCTATTTTAATTGCGATTGCTGTCTCTATTTTTGTATTCTTTTTGATGATTAAGACATTTGGTAAGAAACTAGTTTTATTTAATAAGATGGTACTATCCGAAACTGCTAGAAAAGAGGACGGATATGTTTCAAATATTAACCGAACTGACCTTCTTGGGATGGAAGGCCGCACTTTAACCATCTTACGTCCCGCAGGTACCATTATTATTAACAATGAACGTGTTGATGCAGTTAGTGAAGGTGGATTCATTGGAAAAAATGCAGAAGTGAAAGTGATAAAGGTTGAAGGGGCCCGTATTGTTGTTAGAGAAATACAATAAATGTTAGGAGGGAACTAATCAATGATAAATGTTTCAGGAGGAGCTATTTTTATTATTGTTGTTGTAATCATTGCCCTTATATTTTTAGGGATTTTATTATCCTTTGTGCCAGTCATGCTGTGGATTTCGGCATTAGCTGCAGGAGTTCGGATTAGTATTTTTACGTTAGTTGGAATGAGGCTTAGACGTGTAACTCCTAGCAAGGTTGTAAATCCCCTTATTAAAGCCCATAAAGCAGGTTTAAATGTCACAACCAATCAGCTTGAAAGTCACTATCTTGCCGGAGGAAATGTTGATCGTGTTGTCAATGCGTTAATTGCAGCACATAGAGCCAATATCGAGTTATCATTTGAACGCTGTGCTGCAATTGATCTTGCAGGCCGGGATGTTTTAGAGGCAGTGCAAATGAGTGTAAACCCAAAGGTAATTGAAACACCATTTATAGCAGGGGTTGCGATGAATGGGATAGAAGTTAAAGCAAAAGCCAGAATTACCGTTCGTGCCAATATTGAGCGTCTTGTCGGAGGTGCCGGGGAAGAAACCGTTGTAGCCCGGGTCGGTGAAGGTGTGGTTTCCACCATTGGTTCGTCAGATAGTCACAGTAAAGTTCTTGAAAATCCTGATTTAATCTCGCAAACTGTTTTGTCAAAGGGCCTTGATGCCGGTACTGCCTTTGAGATCCTTTCGATCGATATTGCGGATGTCGACATCGGTAAAAATATAGGCGCGGAATTGCAGACTGAGCAAGCTGAAGCAGATAAGAAAATTGCTCAGGCGAAAGCAGAAGAGCGCCGGGCCATGGCTGTTGCTCAAGAGCAGGAAATGAAGGCAAAAGTACAAGAAATGAGAGCAAAAGTGGTGGAAGCAGAAGCAGAAGTACCACTTGCAATGGCGCAAGCGCTTAAATCAGGTAATATTGGTGTGATGGACTATATGAATTTTAAAAATATTTCCGCTGATACTGATATGAGAGGGTCCATTGGAAAAATGACAGGTGATAAAAAGAATGAGCAATAAAACCCACTTTGTCAAAAAAGGAGGGTGAAAGGTTTGGAATCCATTTTATTAATGATTGTTATAGGAGTCATCTCAATAATTTTTCGCAAATCAAAAAATAATCAACGTCCATTAAAAGGAAAACCTACCAGCCAGCGCCTGGGAGATATTCAAACAATGATTAAAGAAATGACTGACAATATTTCCAAAGACACAATAGCAAGAAAAACAGAAAAGAAGCAAGCCCCACTGCAAAGTGACCAAACTAAGCTTGAAGCAGAATACCTGCAAGTAAGACAAGAGTCTGAGGCTAGTAGACTGGGAATGTCAGCGGCACGAAAACATATTGAAAATATAAATAGCAATGAAGAAATCAATCTTCCTACTACAGAGGATTCGGATCAAAGGGCAGTTTTGAATGGAATAATTTGGTCGGAAATACTTAGCGAACCACGTTCAAAAAAGCCTTATACATTTAAAGGACGCTCCAATTGAATTGAAAACGACTAGAAAAAGGTGTGCTAGAACCCCCTTTCATCTCATAAATATGAGATGAAAGGGGGTTCTTTTTTATGGCAAAAAAATGGGGCCAACGGGTTCGAAATTGGATGGCTAATAAAATGGATCTTCCTCAAGATGTCATAATGGATCTGCCTCGAATTACCATGATTGGACAAATCCATATTTATGTGGAAAATCACCGCGGGCTGCTGGCATTTACAGATAAGGAACTCCGATTACTGTTAAAACAAGGACAATTACTTATTAAAGGCAAGGGATTTGTCATAAAGACCATCTTACCTGAAGAAATTTTATTGGAAGGAAAGATCGATCAGGTCATTTATATAAATGATAATGCGGGAGGAACAAAATGAAGAACCAGTGGATTGAATTTCTATATGGAAGAGTTACAGTAAGAGTTACTGGTAAAGGTCTTGAGCGGTTTATTAATGTTTTAATTAGAAATGGTTTACATATTTGGAACGTAAAGCGGCATGGAACTGAAACGATAACATTCAAAATGCGGGTCCAAGATGCCCTTAAAATCAGAAGGTTTGCTAGAAAAAGTGGATGCAATATTTCTTTTTTACAGCGAACCGGCATTCCATTTTTACTAAAAAGATTGTTGAAAAACAGCGGCTTTATGATTGGGGCCGCAGCCTTTATATTTATTATTTTTCTATTGTCTAATATGATTTGGGGAATTCAAATAAAAGGGGCTAAACCAGCGACGGAATATCAAATTCGTAAAGAATTGGACAAGATGGGGGTAAAAATCGGCAATATACAATTCTTTGTGAAAAATGTTGAGGGTATTCAAAGACAATTAACCAATAACATTGGGGCGTTAACGTGGGTTGGTGTGGAGTTAAAGGGGACAACCTACCACCTACAAGTAGTTGAAAAAAACGAGCCGAAAAAACCTGAGATTTTATCACCACAAAACCTAATCGCGAAGAAAAAGGCGATAATATATAAAATGTTTATAGAAAATGGTCAAAAGATGGTTGATATTCATGATCATGTTGAAAAAGGGCAATTACTTGTTTCAGGTGCATTTGGTCAAGAAGACAAACCAGAACTTACAGCAGCAAAAGGTGAAGTTTGGGGAGAAACATGGTACAAAAGCCATGTAGAGCTTCCGTTAGTAAGTAAATTTAACGTATATAATGGCAAGGAAGAGCAAAAACATTCTCTTGTTTTTGGGAAATTAGAGGTACCTATCTGGGGATTCGGAAAACCTAAATTCAAACATTATGAGATAGAACAAAATGTTCATAAAGTACGATTTTTAAAATGGGAGCTGCCTATTTCATATATTAATAAGACTATTCGTGAAAAGGAAGTGTACGAACGGACCTATACGACGAGTGAAGCAGAAAAGTTAGCATTGGAACTTGCAAAAAAACAAATAAAAAGCAGTTTAGATGAAGATGCTATGATAAAAGATGAAAAAATTTTACACAAGGCAATGGAAAATGGTAAAGTTATACTAGACATCCATTTTAAGATAATTGAAAACATTGCAGTCGGACAACCGATAACCAAGGAGACTCCTGAATGACAGAAAAATTGACAACGATTAATGTACAGCTAGAAAATCCGGCAGAAGCCATTACTCTGCTTGGGAATTCTGATCAAAACCTAAAAATCATTGAAGAAGAGCTAGGGGTATCAATTATAACCAGAGGAGAGTCTGTAAGCCTTTCTGGTGATGAAGAAATGGCCCATATGGCTGGAGAAATCTTAGATAAATTAATTTTTGTGATTCGAAAGGGCATAAATATTAGCCAACGGGACGTTCTGTATGCCATTCAAATGGCACAAAAAGGTACCCTAGACTATTTTGTCAATTTATATGAGGAAGAAATAGGAAAGAATGTTAAAGGGAAATCAATCAGAATTAAGACATTGGGACAAAGGCAGTATGTGACAGCTATCAAGAAAAAGGACTTGGTCTTTGGAATTGGACCTGCTGGAACGGGTAAAACGTATCTTGCTGTAGTAATGGCCGTGAACGCTCTTAAATCTGGACAAGTAAACAGAATCATTTTAACGAGACCCGCGGTAGAAGCGGGTGAAAGTCTAGGTTTCCTGCCAGGCGATTTAAAAGAAAAGGTTGACCCTTATTTAAGACCCCTTTATGATGCGCTAAATGATGTTTTAGGGGCAGAGCATACCCAAAGATTAATTGAACGGGGAACGATTGAAATTGCCCCCCTAGCGTATATGAGAGGGCGAACATTGGATGATGCTTTTGTCATCTTAGATGAAGCGCAAAATACTACACATGCACAAATGAAAATGTTCTTAACGCGGTTGGGTTTTGGTTCAAAAATGGTCATTACGGGTGACCAGACACAAGTTGATTTACCAAAAGGTGCGAAATCTGGCTTGATTGTTGCAGAGGAAATACTGCAGAATGTAAACGGAATTTCATTCATCTTCTTAGAACAAAGTGATGTTGTTCGTCATCCCCTTGTTGGCAGAATTATTGAAGCCTATGAAAAGAAGGGAAATCAACATTAAACAAATGGGGGTAAACCTTGTCGGTTTATCCCTTTTTTTCATTATTGACATTTTGTTCTATTTAGGATGAAACTTTCCTGAAAAACTGATATGATTTTACATAAAGTGCATTTTATGGTCGTATTATGTTATTCTAATGCTAAACACAAGATGGATGGGCCGTGGCTGGAGGGATATTGTTGGATACACTACAGCAGCAATTCATACGGATACGAAAATTACTTGATATTACTTTTTTTCGAATTTTGTTTTTTATTGTTCTAGGGCTTATGTTGATTGGATCGTTGTACAGTAACGTAAAACCCGAAAAACTGAAGTTAAGTTTATTTTCAGTTGCAGAAAATACCATTCGGTCTCCCGCAACCGTAGAGGATAAGGAAAGTACTGCAAATAAACGTAAAGATGCTATTAATCAGGTTCAGCCTGTATATTCTTTGAAAAATGAATATGCACAAAACCGGGTTGATTTAATTACGTCTATTTTTCAAGCGGCTATTCAGGTTAATGATGATATTCAAGATGATATCAAAAAGCAGGAAGAAGCAGCTAATGAGAACAGTACAACCAGAGGTGAACCGAGTGATGATGATAAAGAGTCGATGCTAAAAGCTAAATTAACATCTAGTGTATCGAAAGATCTTTCCAATCAAGTCTTCTCTGCTCTGATTCATGCTGATAATGACGAGCTTTCTATCGCTAAGGATTTAACCGTTACGGCAATCAATAATGTGATGACCAATCGAATCTCTGCTGATGAAGTGGAAAATGCTAAAAAAAGGGTAGAGGAAGAATTAAAGTATACCACCTTAAATGATCAATTAAGATTAGCTGCAATTGAATTGGGCAGATATGCGGTCATCCAAAATGAGTTTTATGACTCTAATGCAACAGAAGAACTTAGACAACAGGCAGCAGAAAATGTCGAGCCAGTAAAAATTCTTCAAGGACAAATTATTGCTGAAGAAGGAGAATTAATTAATCAAGATATTTATCGCCAATTAAAGCTGGTAGGACTCATTAATAATCAGTATTCCTATAAACCTTTAATCGGTTTAGTAGTGTTAATTACCATAATCCTCTCGGCTATTTATTACTATTTTTATCAAATGAAGTGGTTCCCAGAAAAAAGGCAGACCTATCTATTGATATATGGGATAATTTTCCTTATATCTATTATGATTATGAAAATTATTAGTTTACTGCAAATATTTAATTTTGAGGGTATCGGCTATATTTTTCCAGCCGCTATGAGCTGTATGTTAATAAAATTACTGATTGATGAAAAATTGGCGATATACAATTGCCTATTTATGGCTGTCTTCGGAAGTATTTTGTTCAACGAAGGAATTACTGGTACACTTAATTATTCTGTAGGAATCTATATCCTTTTTAGCGGGATTGCAGCCATTCTTTTCTTGAACAATCAACAACGCCGTTCAAAAATTTTACAAGCTGGCAGTTTTTCGACCATAGTAAATGTGTTAACCATTGCGGCGTTAATACTTCTGCCCAATGGTCAGTATTCTGGAATCGAGTACGGTTATTATTTCATAACCGCACTTGTCTCAGGAATCAGCTCAGTTGTGTTGACAATTGGATTATTGCCTTTCTTTGAAGCTAGCTTTGGAATACTTTCGACCATTAGGTTGATTGAACTATCCAATCCAAACCACCCGCTCCTAAGAAAGATTTTAATGGAAGCTCCAGGTACCTATCACCATAGCATAATGGTTGCCAATTTAGCGGAGTCAGCCTGTGAAGCAATCGGAGCAAACGGGCTTTTGGCTAGAGTCGGAAGCTATTATCATGATATTGGTAAAACCAAACGGCCGAACTTTTTTATTGAAAATCAGTTGCATCATGATAACCCACATGACAAGCTGCCGCCTGATAAAAGTGCAACTATTATTATTTCTCACGTAATTGATGGGGCTGCTATTTTAAAGAACTACCATATGCCTAAAGAAATTATTGATATTGCCGAACAGCATCATGGAACCACATTTTTAAAATTCTTTTATCATAAAGCATTGCAGAGTGAGTCAGATATTAAAGAAAACGACTTTCGTTATCCTGGCCCTAAAGCTCAAACAAAAGAGTCAGCTATTGTTGGCATTGCGGACAGTGTTGAAGCCGCTGTACGCTCCTTAACAAAACCAACACCGGAATTAATTGAATCACTCGTAAAAAAAATCGTGGCAGAGCGCTTAGAGGATGGGCAATTAAACGAATGTGATATTACGATGAAAGAAATCGAAGCTGTTTCCCATACATTATGTGAGACGGTTAAGGGAATATTTCATTCTAGAATCGAATATCCAGAATTAACAAAGACAAAGCAGGTGGAGAAGCATGACATTGCTTATTGATAGTGTGGATGAAACCAATGAATTGACAGAGCAGCAAATGCTAAATATTGAGCGATTGGTTCATTTTGCTGCCAAAAAACAACAAATCGAAGAACATAGTGAGGTTTCTATTACGTTTGTGTCGAATCAAAGAATTCAGGAGATTAACCGAGATTATCGTGATAAAGACGCCCCAACGGATGTCATTTCTTTTGCTATGGAAGAGTTGGGAGAGGGAGAGGTAGAATTATCAGGAATGGACATGCCGCGCGTCTTAGGTGATATTATTATTTCTATTCCAAGAGCCAAGGAGCAAGCAGAGGATTATGGACATTCTTTTGAGCGAGAGCTTGGGTTTTTAGCGGTACATGGATTCCTTCATCTATTAGGTTATGATCACATGACAGAGGAAGACGAGAAGGAAATGTTCACTTTGCAAAAGGAAATTTTAAACGAATATGGACTCACACGATAAAGGCAAACGATTCTCCATATTAAAATCATTTTCTTTTGCTGTAATCGGTATCCTCACCGCTATTAAAAATGAAAGAAATATGCGTTTCCATTTTATCAGTTCCCTTCTTGTATTATTTTTTTCGTTCTTTTTTTCCATATCCAAAATGGAGTGGATCATCGTTCTTTTTTTGATTGGGGGAATGTTTGCCCTTGAACTTATCAATTCGGCAATTGAACGAGTTGTTGATTTAGTAACAACAGAATACCATCCTCTTGCTAAACAGGCCAAGGACATGGCTGCAGGAGCAGTTTTTGTTTATGCTGTTTTATCAGTGATTGTAGGTTTAGTAATTTTCTTGCCTTATGTTTTGAAGCAATTTTCTTGATTTGAAAAGCAATTATTTTTTAGGTAAAATAACAAAAATAATTTGTTTTTTAAAGTAAGTTACGTTATGAGAAAATTCAAACTTTTTTAAATTTTATATTACTTTTTCGCTACAAGTAATGATTTTCTCTAAAATTTGAGGTAAAATAAAGAAACAGCAGGATTTCTGCTGGAAGGGAAGACGTTTTTAGTGAGCATCGAACAATTAATGGAAGAAGCAAAAATTGCAAGGGAAAAAGCATATGTACCTTACTCAAAGTTTAAAGTAGGGGCAGCTCTACTTACAACAAATGGTAAAGTATATCATGGCTGCAATATTGAAAATGCCGCCTATAGTATGTGTAATTGTGCTGAACGTACTGCCCTTTTTAAAGCTTATTCAGAAGGTGACCGGGATTTTCAAATGATGGCCGTTGTGGCTGAAACTGACCGACCTTGTTCCCCTTGCGGTGCATGCAGACAAGTAATATCTGAACTATGCCCAAGTGACATGAAAATAATATTGACAAACCTTAAAGGCGACGTACAAGAATTAACAGTAGCTGAGTTACTGCCAGGTGCCTTTTCTTCGGAGGATTTACATGCAAAATAGAGAGAATGAAAACGGATACAAGTCAGGTTTTATTTCAATTATTGGTCGTCCAAATGTAGGGAAATCGACTTTCCTTAATCGAGTAATTGGGCAAAAAATTGCGATTATGAGTGATAAGCCCCAAACGACTAGAAACAAGGTTCAAGGTGTATTATCCCTAAATGACGCTCAAATGATTTTTATTGATACACCAGGTATCCATAAGCCAAAACATAAATTAGGCGATTTTATGATGAAGGTAGCACAAAATACGCTAAAAGAAGTGGATTTAGTTTTATTTATGGTAAATGCCGAAGAAGGATTTGGACGTGGGGAAGAATTTATTCTTGAAAAATTTCAAACAGTAAATACCCCTATCTTTCTTGTAATAAATAAAATTGACCAAATACATCCTGATGAATTACTTCCCATTATTGATTCCTATAAAGAAAAATATGACTTTAAAGAAATTGTTCCCATTTCTGCTTTAGAAGGTAACAATGTGGAACGATTATTGGACCAAATCAAAGCATTTTTACCAGAAGGACCGCAATATTATCCCGCTGACCAAGTCACCGATCATCCGGAACGGTTTATTATCACAGAGTTAATTAGGGAAAAAGCACTTCACTTAACGAGGGAGGAAATTCCCCATTCTCTAGCGGTTGTTCTAGATAAAATGGAACGGCAGCCAAATAAAGATGTCATTCATGTCATGGCTACAGTTATTGTAGAGAGAGACTCACAAAAAGGTATTATAATTGGAAAGCAAGGGAGCATGCTAAAAGAAATTGGCAAGCGCGCCCGGGTCGATATTGAAAATCTACTTGGTTCAAAAGTATTTTTGGAGCTTTGGGTTAAGGTTCAAAAAGATTGGCGTAATAAAATGTCCCAGCTACGTGATTATGGCTTCAATGAAGATGAATATTAATCTAAACGATATTTAAAATATTAACTTTGATACAAGATTATGCATGGACAACATTAACAATTATTTCGTCTTATATTTTGGCAAAGGCAGGCTATGATAATTATAAGGTTTGGGATTTAACATTAGGCTAGTCTAAATAATGAAAGGTGGGGTTTTCGATGATGGATTTTACGTGGAAAGTATTCCTCCAAACAGGTAATATTGACACATATCTTCTCTTTAAGGAGCTTGAGAAGGAAAACCAAGAAATACCCGGAAATCAGAATGAAGATCTAGCACAAATTGATTTTCCCGTTTCATAAGTTTGTTTTCGCTCGTATGTTAGAAGGTGGCAAGAAATGCTTCAAAAATATGAAGGCATTGTCATTAGAACTACAGATTATGGTGAGACCAATAAAATAGTAACAATATATACGAGGGAAGGTGGTAAGATTGGCGTAATGGCTCGGGGAGCTAAAAAGCCAAACAGCCGCCTTTCCTCTATTTCTCAGCTGTTTACACATGGATACTTTCTTTTACAAAAAGGTTCAGGGCTTGGAAGCCTTCAGCAGGGAGAGATTATTACTTCCTTACGCTCGATTGGGGAAGACATCTTTTTAACGGCCTATGCCAGTTATATTGTTGAACTTACAGATAAATGTACGGAAGATAAAAAGCCAAATCCATTTCATTTTGAATTGCTCTATCAAACGCTTAATTATATGAATGAAGGCTTTGATCCCGATATTCTCATGAATATATACGAAATGAAGATGTTAAATGTCATGGGATTATATCCGATTCTCGACCGATGTTCGGTTTGTGGCAGTACAGACGGACGTTTTTCATTTTCGATTAGAGAAGGCGGATTTATCTGTCATCGTTGCTTAGAAAAAGATCCATATCACTTTCCATTATTACCAGCAACTGTTAAATTATTACGGCTATTTTATTATTTTGATCTATCAAGGTTAGGAAATATTTCAGTTAAAAATGAAACAAAGGCTGAACTGAAAAAAATTATTTCTGCTTACTATGATGAGTATTCAGGTTTACATCTTAAATCTAAAAAATTTCTTGATTCGATGGATCATTTTCGTAATCTGTTATAATTGCCTTGTTGACAATGTTAGAAGTTTTCGTTACTATTTCTATAATAAAATATTTGCGTTGACGGAAAGTAGTAATTAGTCATCCTCTATAAAAGCGAACCTAGGGTGGTGTAAGCTAGGGTATAGAGCACTAATGAAGGCATTCCTGAGCAATCGTGTTGAAGAAACACATTTAAGGAGGCTGCATTTTAAGCAGCAAATAGGGTGGAACCGCGGGTAACTCTCGTCCCTATGCTTTTCACAAGCATAGGAACGGGAGTTTTTTTATGTCCACTACACTGCCACATATTTTAGAACATTGTTGATTGGAGCGGAAATCAACCCAAGTTTAACACAAACTTTAATTTAATTAAGGAGCGAGAAAAAATGAGTGTAACAATGGATCAAATCGTTTCACATGCAAAACACAGAGGATTTATATTCCCTGGTTCAGAGATTTACGGAGGATTGGCAAACACTTGGGATTACGGTCCATTAGGTGTTGAATTTAAAAACAATATCAAACAGGCTTGGTGGAAAAAATTCGTTCAAGAGTCTCCCTATAATGTCGGCTTAGATGCCAGCATTCTCATGAACCCAAGAACTTGGGAAGCCTCAGGTCATATTGGTAATTTTAATGACCCAATGATTGACTGCAAAAACTGTAAGGCACGTCATCGTGCGGACAAATTAATTGAAAATGCCCTAGACGAAAAAGGAATCGAATTGGTTGTTGATGGACTTCCATTTGAGAAAATGGAAGAATTGATTAAGGAACATAACATTGCTTGTCCGGACTGTGGCAGCCATGATTTTACTGGAATCCGCCAGTTCAATTTGATGTTTAAAACTTTCCAAGGCGTAACAGAATCAAGTACAAATGAAATTTTTCTTCGTCCGGAAACGGCTCAGGGTATTTTTGTTAACTTTAAAAATGTACAACGGACGATGCGTAAAAAATTACCTTTTGGGATTGCCCAAATTGGTAAAAGCTTCCGTAATGAAATTACCCCTGGTAATTTTACATTCCGAACTAGAGAATTTGAACAAATGGAGCTAGAATTTTTCTGCAAACCTGGTGAGGAACTAAAATGGTTTGATTATTGGAAACAATTTGCTGAAAATTGGTTATTATCTTTAGGTCTTACGAAAGAAAATATCAGACTTCGTGACCATTCAGAGGATGAGCTTTCACATTATAGTAATGCGACTACAGATTTTGAATTTAAATTCCCATTTGGTTGGGGCGAATTATGGGGAGTTGCTTCAAGAACGGATTATGATTTGAAGCAGCATATGGATTTCTCCGGTGAAGACTTCCATTACTTGGATCCAGAATCAAATGAAAGGTATGTACCATATTGTATTGAACCGTCACTTGGTGCTGACAGGGTTACCCTTGCATTTTTAATTGATGCCTATGATGAAGAGCAGCTTGAGGATGGTACATCTAGAACTGTTATGCATTTCCATCCGGCTTTAGCACCGTATAAAGCAGCAGTTCTGCCATTATCGAAAAAACTTTCAGAAGAGGCAAGAGAGGTGTTTGCTGAACTTTCCAAACACTTTACGGTTGATTATGACGAAGCTGGTTCAATCGGAAAACGTTACCGTCGTCATGATGAAATTGGGACCCCATTCTGCATTACTTATGACTTTGATTCAAAAGAAGATAACATGGTGACCGTTCGTGACAGGGATACAATGGAACAAACCCGTCTGCCAATTTCACAATTAGTAAGCTTTTTACAAGAGAAGATGGTTTTTTAATAAAAGAAGGTGCGGTTATCCGCACCTTTTAATATGATAAGAAAGATAAATTTCGACTTCGAGAATTGTCCAGCTCCAGCGCCTAGCCCCTCGAGGTCTTAAGCCACTCCCAAAAGGAAGGCAAAAAGCGCCTTCCTTTTGGGAGTGGCTTAAGCTTGTCGGGGCTGACCAAGGCGCTTACGCTTTTATTATCATTTTAAATGGAATCTAAGTAGTATATAATATTTTTATTAAATGTGTGGTTTAAGAACATTTTTAAGGTGGTGAGGACAATCGAACTTACTAAACGTCAAGAACATATATTACAGATTGTGAAAGATAATGGACCTATAACCGGTGAGCAAATTGCGGATCAATTAAGTTTAACTAGAGCTACCTTAAGGCCTGACTTGGCTATCTTAACCATGGCTGGGTTTTTAGATGCACGTCCGCGAGTTGGCTATTTTTATACAGGAAAATCAGGGGCTCAGCTTTTGACTGAAAACCTTCAGAAAATATATGTTGCAGATTATCAATCGATCCCGGTTGTAGTGAGTGAAAGTGTTTCGGTATATGATGCCATCTGTACAATGTTCCTTGAAGATGTGGGCACTCTATTTGTAGTTGATCAAGACTCTATCTTAGTAGGTGTGCTTTCAAGGAAGGATTTACTAAGGGCAAGTATTGGGAAACAAGAGCTTTCAAGTATCCCTGTTAATATTATTATGACAAGGATGCCAAACATAACAACGTGTGAACGAGAGGACTTATTGATGGATGTGGCCAAAAAACTAATTGAAAAACAGATCGATGCCTTGCCTGTGGTTAAAAAATCTGAAAAAGGTTATGAGGTTATCGGCAGAGTTACCAAAACGAACATTACGAAAGCCTTTTTGGCGTTAGGTGATGAGTAATATTAACTGAGAATGGAGCTGAAGAGGGAGAATGAGTTCGCCTATCATATATGTGGTCTCTGATTCAGTTGGGGAAACAGCTGAATTAGTTACGAAAGCAGCAATTAGCCAATTTAATGGTTCTGGTATGACATTAAAAAGATTTCCTTATGTTGAGGATAAAGAACATATCGATGAAGTTTTATCAATGGTTTCTCATGATAAGGGCATGGTGGCATACACACTAGTTAAACCGGATATGCGTACATATTTAAAAGAACGTGCCGATGAAGACGGTATACAGGCAGTTGATTTAATTGGTCCAATTATGGATCAAATTCAGATTTTTAGCGGGAAAAAGCCGTTATGTGAACCAGGCTTGGTTCGAAAACTGGATGAGGACTATTTTAAAAAAGTCGAAGCTATTGAATTTGCCGTCAAATATGATGATGGTCGTGACCCGAGAGGACTTTTAAAGGCAGATATCGTACTAATAGGAGTTTCAAGAACGTCCAAAACGCCGTTATCTCAATACTTAGCGCATAAGCGATTAAAGGTGGCAAATGTCCCGTTGGTTCCAGAAGTAGATCCTCCAGAAGAATTATATCGGGTACCTATTGATAAATGCTTTGGGTTAAAAATAAGTCCGGAAAAGCTTAATAATATTAGAAGAGAGCGTCTATTGTCATTAGGATTAAATGATCAAGCAAGTTATGCCAATATTGAACGGATTAAAGAGGAATTAACCTTCTTTGAGCAGATTGTTAAGAAGATAAAGTGTCCTGTTATTGATGTGACCAATAAAGCAGTGGAAGAGACAGCGAATGTAATATTAAATTATATTCAAAAGGGGAGACCCTAACACATAATCAGTGGATTATGTGTTTTTTCGTTAAGAAAAATTGAAAAAAAGTTATGGTAAAATGATAACGAATATACTATAATAAAAAATTGTGATAAAAATATATCTTTTTAGGTTTAGAGTTGCTTTGGAACGAATAAACTATTTATTGTTAGATGTCAAGGCAACCCCCTAAAAAAAATTCGACATAAATCCTTTTTATAAAAGTTCATCTCATAAGAAGGAATATGCGGAGTGATGTAGAATTTATACTTATGGAAAAGGTAAACCGGCTATTTTTGTCGATGCAGATTCTTGCACGATCAAAGAAGAAATTGTCGAAATCGCATCTAGAATTCCCGTAGACGTTTTTTGTTGCTTCCTATGATCATCATGTGAAAGAGAAAAACATTACATATGCAACCTGGAAATACGTTGACTCAGGTAAGGAAGCTGCGGACCTGTAAATTATGAACCATGCAGGTAAAGGAGATATTGTCGTTACACAAGATATTGGTCTTGCATCGACACTGCTACCTAAGGATGTATACGTGATATCCCCAAGGGGAGTTGTATTTGAAGAAAGCAGTATCCAAACTGCCCTTGATTTACGGTTTTTAAATGCGAAGGCAAGGAGACGAGGGGAATACGGAAAAGGACCAAAACCTTATCAATCTGAGGATCGAGCGAGATTTGTGATGGAATTAACAAAAATTTTGTCGAAATTTGCAGGAATTTAATCGTTGCGTGCCGAATACCTGTAGTACAAATGGAGTTGTTTTCATGGCAGACCTTATTGCCGAAGAAAAGATTGACCAAATTCGTCAGGCTGTTGATATAGTCGAAGTAATCAGCGATTATGTCCAACTGAAAAAACAGGGGCGAAATTACTTCGGATTATGTCCATTCCATGGAGAGAGCACCCCATCATTTTCAGTATCACCTGACAAACAAATTTTTCACTGTTTTGGCTGTGGAGCGGGGGGAAATGTATTTACTTTTTTAATGGAACTTGATGGGCTATCCTTTCAAGAAACAGCCATTAAACTTGCTGCTAAGGTAAATATTGATTTAGGAATTAATTTACCACAATCACAGGGTGGAAAAAAAGTTTCAAAAGAGCTTCAAGCGATGCTCGAAGCGCATGAGCTTTTAAGGAAATTTTACCACCATCTCTTGGTAAATACAAAAGAAGGTCAGCAGGCGTTAGAGTATTTACTTAACAGAGGTTTTACCCAAGAATCGATTGATAAATTCCAAATCGGTTATTCCTTAAATTCATGGGACTTCGTATACAAATTCCTTTCAAAAAGGAATTTTTCACCTGAATGGATGGAAAAAGCCGGATTGATTATCAAACGAGAACGGGATGGAACTTATTTTGATCGATTTAGAGATCGGATTATGTTTCCAATTTTTGATCGTCACGGTAATACGATTGCATTTTCTGGGAGATCACTTGGGGCTGATGAGCCAAAATATTTAAATAGTCCCGAAACGGCAATCTTTAATAAAAGTAAAATTTTATATAATTATCACTTGGCCAAGCCAAGTATAAAAAAAATGCAGTATGCTGTTTTATTTGAGGGTTTTGCTGATGTTATCGCTGCAGACCGCGCAGGAGTAGAAAATGGTATTGCCACAATGGGAACAGCATTAACAGATGAGCATATCAGTCTTTTAAGACAAAATGTTCAAACGGTTACCATTTGCTATGATTCCGATAAAGCGGGAATTGAGGCTGCTTACCGAGCAGGAAACCATCTTCATGATGCTGGTTTTCAAATAAAAGTAGCTATAATGACAGATGGAATGGATCCTGATGAATACATTCAAAAAAACGGTCAAGATAAGTTCCGAAATGAAGTAATTGGCGCAAGTTTAACATGGATGGGCTTTAAATTTCTCTACTATCGACGCGGAAAAAATCTTCAGCATGAAGGAGATCAACTAGCCTACATCGAACAGATAATTAAGGAAATCAGCAAACTTGATAAGGCAGTTGAAAGGGACCATTACCTAAGACAGCTTGCAACTGAATTTTCACTCTCATTAGAAGCATTAATGCAACAGCAAAGGCAAATTTATTTTGCTGAAAAAAGAAAATCAACTGGTAAGAATGAACCAGCTCAAAAGCCTTTATTAAGCTTTAAGCCTGCGGAAGAATTAAAAACGAAATACGTTACCGCTGAAAGGCGATTAATTGCCCATATGCTGAAAGATCGAGACGTGGCATATAAGGTTCAGGAATTATTAGCAGGTACTACTTTTAATAAGGATGAGCATCAGGCAATAATAACCTATTTATTAGGGTTTTATGAAGATCATTTAGTTCCTGACGCCAGCTCGTTTTTAACCTATATTCAAGATGATAATCTTAGAAGAATGGTTGTCGACATTGAAATGATGTCGATTAATGATGAGCTAACAACTCAGGAATTAACTGATTATATCAAGCAGGTGTTGAATTATCAAAATTTGTTAAAGATAAGAGAAAAAGAAGAGGAACTTAAAGAGGCTGAACGTGAAAAAAACTTTACTAAAGCCGCAGAGGTCCTCACAGAAATTAATCACTTGCGAAAATTGTTATAAATTCTATTTTATTGTTTTGATTTTTGGAAGGAGGGGGACATATGGCTGCTGAAAAATCAGCCCGTTCAAAAGAGGTTGAGAATGAATTAACCATTGAACAAGTAAAAGACCAGTTAACTGAACTGGGTAAAAAAATCGGTGTCCTTGCCTATGATGATATTGCTGAAAAATTGGCTAACTTTGATGTAGATTCTGAGCAAATGGATGAATTTTATGAGTCCTTAACTGAACAAGGAATTGAATTAGTAGGCGAAAGCGATGGAGAAGATCCAGACGTAAAAAAATTGGCAAAAGAAGATGATGAAGAATTCGATTTAAATGATTTAAGTGTACCTCCAGGAGTCAAGATTAATGACCCTGTTCGCATGTATTTGAAAGAGATTGGCCGTGTTGACTTACTTTCCGGGGAAGAAGAAATAAAGCTTGCAAACCGGATTGAAGAAGGAGACGAAGAGGCAAAACGTCGTCTTGCCGAAGCAAATTTAAGGCTTGTTGTTAGTATTGCAAAACGTTACGTTGGTCGGGGAATGTTATTCCTTGATTTAATCCAAGAAGGAAATATGGGTCTAATAAAAGCTGTTGAGAAGTTTGATTATCGCAAAGGCTTTAAATTTAGTACTTATGCTACCTGGTGGATCCGTCAGGCTATCACACGTGCGATTGCTGACCAAGCAAGAACAATTCGTATTCCAGTTCATATGGTGGAAACGATTAACAAGCTTATTCGGGTTCAGCGGCAGCTATTGCAAGATCTAGGGCGCGAACCAACACCGGAAGAAATCGGTGAAGATATGGATTTAACTCCTGATAAAGTTCGAGAAATTTTAAAAATTGCTCAAGAGCCTGTTTCACTTGAAACTCCAATTGGTGAAGAGGATGATTCACACTTAGGAGATTTTATCGAAGATCAGGATGCTACATCACCTTCAGAACATGCAGCGTACGAATTATTAAAAGAGCAATTAGAAGATGTACTCGATACCTTAACAGACAGAGAAGAAAATGTTCTTAGATTGCGCTTTGGATTAGATGATGGCCGGACTCGCACCCTTGAAGAGGTAGGAAAGGTCTTTGGCGTAACTCGTGAACGTATTCGTCAAATTGAAGCAAAAGCTTTACGGAAATTAAGACACCCAAGCCGCAGCAAACGTCTAAAAGATTTCTTAGAATAAAATGATTCATTTAAACAATAGTTTACTTCTTAATGGAGGTAGACTATTTTTTTAAAAAAAGATAAGAATGTATAATTTTGTCTTTGAGAATTGTCCAGCTCCAGGCGCCATCGGCTCGAGGTCACAAGCCAATCCGTCCAAAAGGTTAAAGAACAACCTTTCGGCCGGCTCGTCTTGTGCTTGTCGCCGATTAGCGGGCGCCTTGCGCTTTTCTTAATATGAAAGCACTTTCTTTATTTGTTATTTTACTGAATTGTCTCTCATTTTGCAAATGCACCTTTATGGTTTTTAATTTTTAAAGTATTGGGATTTGTTTGAAAATACATATATAATATAAAGAAAGCGTCTACAATGTTGTTTTAGGGGGATGAATATGAATTTCGATTTAACATCTGAACAACAATTGATAAAAAAGACTATGCGGGATTTTGTAGAGGAAGAAGTCGCACCAGGTGCAATTGAGCGGGACCGGATGAAACAGTTTCCTGTAGAGATATTTAAAAAACTGAGTGATATGGGGATGATGGGGCTCCCTTTTCCAGAGAAATATGGAGGCGGAGGAGCGGATACGATTAGCTTTGCCATTGTCGTCGAAGAGTTAAGCAGAGGCTGCGGCTCCACTGGAATAACCTACTCTGCACATATTTCGTTAGGTGGTGCACCACTTCATTTGTTTGGAACAGAAGACCAAAAGCATCAATTTCTAGTCCCTATTTGTACCGGTGAATCATTTGGGGCATTTGGATTAACAGAACCCAATGCAGGGTCTGATGCAGGTGGCACGAGAACTACGGCAAAAGAGGAAAATGGCGAATTTAATATTAATGGAAATAAATGTTTTATTACCAATGCCAGTTACGCAAAACATATTGCTTTAACTGCTGTAACTGGTGAAAAGGATGGAGGCAAGGAAATCAGTGCCATTATTGTTCCCACAAATGCTGAAGGATTCACCATTATTAATAATTATGAAAAGATGGGCTTAAATGCCTCAAATACCACTGAGTTGGTGTTAGAAGATGTAAAAGTACCATTCGATTATCTCTTAGGAAAGCGTGGAGAGGGATTTAGACAGTTTCTCATTACTCTAGATGGTGGACGTATCGGGATTGGTGCAATGGCCGTAGGCATCGCTCAAGGGGCTTTTGAGAGGGCGCTTTCCTATGCAAAGCAAAGAAATCAATTTGGCCAATCAATTTCCTCCTTCCAAGCCGTTCAATTTAAGCTGGCAGATATGGCTATGAAAATTGAATTAGCAAGAAATATGGTTTATAAAGCAGCGTGGTTAAAAGACAACGGCAGACCGTTTTCAAAAGAAGCGGCCATGTGTAAATTGTATGCTTCTGAAATTTGTATGGAGGTCACGGATCAAGCCGTGCAAATCCACGGTGGTTATGGTTATATGAAGGAGTATCAAGTAGAGAGAATGATGCGTGACGCGAAGCTGCTTGAAATTGGTGAGGGGACCTCAGAGATACAGCGAATGGTCATTTCACGTCTTATCGGCTGCTAAATAGGTTAGGGGACGAAAGAGGCTGATGCTATGTATATTTCACAGTCTCTTTTTCTAATTTAATGGAGTTTATAGTGGTAAAATTAGTTTAGGGCTTTTCCTACGGTTATTTTTCAAGTAAAATAGTAATTGTTTGAAGACTATTTAATTTTTACCAGTGTTCGTACATAAGGGAGGTAAGTTCATGAAACGGAATCCGGTAATTCCTTACATTCTTGTCATGGTTTTTGGAATCGTTTTAGTTTTTGTCCTTTCTTTCAAAGGCCTGGGAGACATGAAAGAAGTCGCCAAGGATAGTGGGGGGGAAAGCAGCAACAAGACAACAGAGGTTGCAGCTACAAAACCAGAAGATATTTATAAGTCAACTTGCATTGGCTGTCACGGAGATCAATATCAAGGGGTAGTAGGTCCAAGTTTAAAAGGGGTTGGCAATAAGTATACAAAAGCACAAATTGTCCAATTCATCACAAAAGGTAAAGGCAACATGCCAGCAGGTCTTGTACCTCAAGAGCAAGCGGAAGCAATGGCAGAATGGGTTTCTAAAATTAAATAATTTATAAAAAGTCCTTTGCAAATGTAAAGGACTTTTTTATATACTGAATTAAATACATAAAGTAAAAGTGGTGGAATTTTGAATACAGATAAATTATCAGTTCGATTAACAACAGTTGCAAAATATGTTCCTGAAGGAGCGAGATTGGCCGATATTGGGTCGGATCATGCTTATTTGCCATGTTACTTGGCAAAAAATTTAAAAATTTCTTATGCCATTGCAGGTGAAGTCGCGCAAGGACCATACCAATCTGCAGAGAAAAATGTGCAAGCTGAAGGGCTTGCGGAGAAAATTACCGTTCGAATGGGAGATGGACTTGAGGTGATACAGCCTGGTGAGGTAGATTGTATCACCATAGCAGGGATGGGAGGTGCTCTTATCTCTAGTATTTTGGAAAATGGGAATACAAAACTTGGCAGTGTAAAGAGGCTTGTTTTACAACCTAATATTAGTGCAATCTCCATTCGGAAATGGCTAATAGAAAACAATTGGGAGTTAGTGACGGAAGAGATTTTGGAAGAAGACGGGAAGATTTACGAAATATTAGTAGCTGAGCAAGGGGACCCGGCTAAACCGTATCAGGAAAAAAGAGAAGCAGGCCTCTTATTAGGGCCGTTCCTTCTGCAACAAAAAAATGAAATCTTTAAAAAGAAATGGACTGCAGAAATAAAGAATTGGCAGCGAATATACGAAGCTCTCGCAGGAGCATCTACGACGGCTGAAACAGTCGATAAAAAGAAAGAGCTACTTGATAAGATAGAACTTGTAGAGGAGGTCTTAAAACCATGAAGAATCCTAACGGACATGAAATCATCCAGCTATTTGAACAATTTTCACCGAAGGGGCTGGCAATGGAAGGGGATAAAATTGGCTTACAAATCGGGCGACTAAATAAAAAGGTTGACCGGGTGATGATTGCACTTGATGTGCTTGAACATGTTATTGACGAGGCAATTGAAAAAAATGTTCAGCTAATTATTGCCCATCATCCCATTATCTACCGGTCGCTTAAAAACTTGTTAACAGATTCAACACAAGGGAAAATGATTGAAAAATTAATAAAACATGATATTGCTGTATACGCTGCTCATACAAATTTAGATGTCGCCAAAGGAGGCGTAAATGACCTATTAGCGGAAGCTTTAGGACTTGAGGACCCAGAAGTTTTGGTTCCTACTTATGAGGTGAAACTAAAGAAATTAGTTGTTTTTGTTCCTTCTAGTCATGCAGAGGAAATAAGACAAGTGTTAGGAAATGTAGGAGCTGGTTTTATCGGGAACTACAGTCATTGTTCTTTCTCGGCAAATGGAACAGGGAGATTTTTACCAGGGGAACAAACGAATCCATATGTTGGGAAACCAGGAAGGCTAGAAGAAGTTGAGGAAGTAAAAGTGGAAACGATTGTCCCTGAACCTTTATTAAAAAAGGCGATTACCGCGTTGATAAAAGCCCACCCATATGAAGAGGTGGCGTATGATGTATATCCAATCGAGAATAAGGGTGAAGTCCTTGGTCTTGGTCGAATAGGAAAAGTCAGTGAAATGACATTAGCTGAATTTGCAGAGAAGGTAAAAACATCATTAGGGGTGTCGTCTGTCAGAGTTGTTGGCGACTTATCATCCAAGGTGGAAAAGGTGGCTGTCTTAGGCGGAGATGGGAATAAATATTTCATGAATGCGAAGTTCAAAGGGGCAGATGTATATGTTACCGGTGATATTTATTACCACACAGCCCATGATGCGATGATGGAGGGTCTAAATATGATCGACCCGGGACATAATGTTGAAAAAATCATGAAAATAGGATTGACAAAGATACTGCAAAAGATGTGCCAAGAAGCAGGCTACAGTGTAGATGTATTTCCTTCCGAAGTAAATACTGATCCTTTTCAGTTTGTATAATTCTTCATAAATACAAAGAACCGGTCATAGTGACGCGGTTCTTTGTGTTTATTAATGATATAAAAAGCATAAATTTCGACTTTGAGAATTGTCTAGCTCCAGCGCCTAGCCCCTCGAGGTCATAAGCCACTCCCAAAAAGGAAGGCAAAAAGCGCCTTCCTTTTGGGAGCGTCTTATGCTTGTCGGGGCTGACCAAGGCACTTCCGCTTTTCTTATTTCTCGGAAGTTTTAACACGAGGTAATATTTTATTTAATTGCACTTGTTTGCGGCGTTCCCATGTGGCTGGATTATTAGGATCAAATTGCTCAAGAAATGTGATGACCTCTTTTGTAATCGGTGTTGGTGTGGAGGCACCGGATGTAACAGCCACGGTTTTGGCATCTTTAATCCATTCTATTTCTAATTCGGATATATCTGCAATGCGGTAGGCTTTTGTACCTGCAATGTCTTCTGAGACCTGCGCAAGACGATTCGAGTTATTACTTTTTGGGTCGCCAACCACAATCGTAACGTCAGCTTCTGTTGCTTGTCCGGCAACGGCTTCTTGTCGAATTTGAGTTGCATGGCAAATTTCATTATAGACCTCTACATGAGGAAATTTTTCCTGTACTTTTTTCATGGTATCTGCAACGTCCCATTGGCTCATGGTCGTTTGGTTTGTAACAATTAGTTTGTCACTTTGAATCGTTAATGCTTCCACATCCGCAGGAGTTTCAACTAAATGAACCATGTTAGGAGCTACACCCATTGCTCCTTCCGGCTCTGGATGCCCTTTTTTACCAATATAGATTACCTGATACCCCAGATTTGTTTTTTCCTCAATTAAATCATGTGTTCTGGTTACATCTGGACATGTCGCATCAATCGCTACTAAGCCTTTCTTCTTTGCAAGCTCACGTACCTCTGGAGAAATCCCATGAGCGGTAAAAATAACAGTACCTGAATCTACTTTTTCAAGTATGTCCATCCGATTCTTTCCATCAAGAGTAATAATACCCTCTTCAGCGAAGGCATCGGTAACATGTTTATTATGAACGATCATCCCTAAAATGTAGATAGGACGTGGAAGTGTTTTATCTAATGCGGCATTTCGGGCAATCACCATAGCGTCTACCACACCATAGCAGTAACCGCGTGGTGAAATTTTTATAATTTGCATCTATAAAGTCCTCCTAATTGAACTTTTCATTACTTTTTCAAGTCATAACAATGCAGAATGTCCTTATTACGATGGTCATTTCTGTTAGTCTATGTATTTATTATATAAAACTAATAGATATAATACAAAGATACATTTTTCCTGTTGAATCTTGAGAAAAAATAAAAGAATGCTGTGGGACAGCATTCTCAAATATACATTCTGGGAATGGAACTTCCTTTTGGGTATTGTGGGGAGCGTTTCTTATTGTTACTCTCTTGACTTTCACTACTCGAAGATTCTTCCACCTTAGATTCCGCTTTGGATTGAGTTGATGATGACTCTGTGTTATTTGAGGCATTTTTCAAGCCGCGATAGAGTTTCCACATTGCAGGTAAATTTTTAACCATTGGTCCATACTGTTGTACCATTGGCCCGATTGTTTGAGCGGTCTTTAAAACTTGCTGTGTATTGTTTAAGATTCCTGTTAGGCCACCGGGATTGCTTAAAGATTGCAGTAAACCGCCGCCACCGCCACCGGCAGCTCTGCCTGCTCCCATCATTCCACCGGCAGCTCTACCCATTCCCATCATTCCTCTTGATCCTCCTGCCTGGGAACCTCCGCCGAGAAGTTTCGATAATAATCCACCACCACCCGCTCTATTCATTCCGCCTGCCCCCATTCTGGCTCCCATCATGGGCGCACCGCCACCGAAAGTTCCAGACTGCGGTCTCATCATGGGATTCATTCCGAAAGAAGGCTGCCCTCCTGGTCCCATCATAGAAGGGCCTCCGCCGAACATCTGTTGACCCATTCCACTGTTAAATGGCATTCTTGGTCTTGGTTGCATTCCATTACCTCCTTTCACCAAAATCTTAATACATTAAAATATGCAAAACGCCAAATTTTGTTTAGGTTTTCCACACAAGGAAAAAATGAAAATTTCGTTTTAAAAATGGTTATTAAGTAAAAGCTGTGAATAAAAGTAATAGTTAGCTGGTTATTTAAGTGAAATTCCACTATAATAACATGATGGAATTAAACAGGCGGTCTACCTAAAGATAAGCGAATCCATATGAAAGATTAATGAGAATAAGGAGTTATATATGAGCATAAATCAATTTGAGCGTTTTAAGTTTCAGCCTTTTATCATAGAAGCCTTGAACCAGTTTGGCTTTTTTGCGCCAACTGAAATTCAGGAAAAGATGATGCCTTTAATTTTAAAGGGAGAAAGTGCAATTGGACAATCCCAAACAGGGACGGGGAAAACATTTGCTTTTGTTTTGCCGATACTAGAAGGAATTGATCCTAATCGGCAAGAGGTTCAAGCTGTGATTACCGCACCAACAAGAGAATTAGCCACGCAAATCTATCAGCAAATTTTAAAAGTTACCGAACATTGCAGTCCTGATCAACAAATTATGACTAGATGTTATATTGGAGGAACTGATAAGCAGCGGACCATTGAAAAATTAAAAGTTCAACCACAAATTGTGGTCGGTACCCCAGGGAGAATTAAGGACCTAATGATTGAGCAGGCCTTATTTATTCATACTTCCAACATCCTTGTTGTAGACGAGGCAGATATGATGCTGGATATGGGATTTATTGAAGATGTCGACCAAGTGGCTTCACGAATGCCAGAAAAACTTCAAATGTTGGTGTTTTCTGCTACAATACCTGAAAAGTTAAAACCATTCTTAAAAAAATATATGGAAAACCCTAAGACAGTCCAGATTGAATCAAAAAGAAAAGCGGCAGAGAATTTAGAGCAGTTTTTATTACCATCAAGGCATCGTAATAAGAAACAGCTAGTTCATGATGCTTTACTTGCATATAATCCATATCTGGCGATCGTCTTTACGAATACAAAAAAGATGGCTGAAGAGGTGGCCAATTATTTAAATGAAAAAGGTCTAAAGGTTGGCCGAGTACATGGCGATCTTAACCCAAGGGAACGGAAAAAAATGATGAAACAGATACAGGATTTGGAGTATCAGTATATTGTCGCAACAGATCTTGCTTCTAGAGGGATTGATATTGAAGGTATCAGCCATGTCATCAATTATGAGCTGCCAACGGATTTAGATTTTTATATCCATCGGGTAGGAAGAACGGCAAGGGCAGGGCATTCTGGTATCGCTCTTACAATTTACGAAAACTCTGATGAGGATGCCTTAAATCGGTTAGAAAAAATGGGGATTCAGTTTAAGCATGTGGATCTTAAAAATGGGGCTATAGATGAAATTGATGAGAGAAATAAGAGAAAAACTCGTGTTCGAAAAGAGGATGAGGCAGATCGAACCGCAAAATCAATGATCAAAAAGCCACAAAAAGTAAAACCTGGATATAAAAAGAAGATGCAATGGGAAATGGATAAAATTAAAAAAAGACAGCGCAAGATCGAGAAGAGAAAGAAATAATGATATAAGGGGAGAGATAGTATGTTAAAAATCGGCTCGCATGTATCAATGAGTGGAAAGGATATGCTGCTCGCATCGAGTGCTGAAGCGGTATCCTATGGTGCTAATACCTTTATGATCTATACGGGTGCTCCGCAAAATACGAGAAGAAAGAAAATTGAAGATTTGAACATTGAAGCAGGAAGAAAACATATGGAAATGAACGGGATTTCAGAAATTATCGTTCATGCTCCTTATATTATTAATATTGGTAATACAACCAACCCGGATACGTTCGAATTAGGGGTAAGATTTCTTCGCAGTGAAATAGAAAGAACAGAGGCTATTGGAGCAAAGCAAATTGTTCTACATCCTGGTGCCCATGTTGGTGCGGGGACAGAACTAGGCATTAAAAAAATCATTGAGGGTTTAAATGAAGTATTGACCGGTAAAGAGCAGGTTCAAATTGCTTTAGAAACAATGGCCGGAAAAGGCTCTGAATGCGGGAAGTCGTTTGAAGAACTGGCCATGATTATGGAGGGTGTCACCCATAACGAAAAATTGTCTGTTTGCTTTGATACTTGTCATACACATGATGCTGGCTACAATATTGTCGAAGATTTTGATGGTGTGCTAAATGAATTTGATCAAATAATTGGCTTAGACAGGCTTAAAGTACTCCATATAAATGACAGTAAAAATGCAGTTGGGGCGAGAAAAGACCGCCATGAAAATATTGGTTTCGGTCATATTGGATTTAAAGCCATAAATTATGTTGTACATCATCCGCAATTACAGGATGTTCCTAAAATTTTAGAAACACCTTTCGTTGGTGAGGACAAAAACAATAAAAAAGCGCCGTATAAGTTTGAAATTAATATGCTCAGGGACCAAGTATTTAATGAAAACTTATTAGACGAGATTATGCAAGGATAAGTAAAAGCTGTGCTAAAGTAGCACAGCTTTTATTGTTTGGTAAATTGAATTAATAGCTTATTTACTTCCCGAGCTGTTTCAGGCCCGGCTGATTTGGCTATTTGCTTAATCAATTGAGAGCGCTCTGTATCATTAAAAATATTAATGTTTTTCCCTCTTAAGTATTCGGCAATTTTTTTTGCCTGCTGTTGACTAACGGTAATATTAAACTGATTTGCATACTTAACAAGCTCTTCTGCTGTGATGGTGTTTATTTTATGATTAATGATGCTTTCAAATATTTTCACCTTCATCACTCCTCCATGCTAATGTATGAAGCCGGAAATAGAGTGTGACAATGGATTATATAAGAGGTACGCGATTCATCAACCTTTACAATTGAATTTTCCTATTGTATACTACTTGAAGTTAAATCGGAATGATTCTTAAAATTAAAAGTGAGAGTGTGTATCATGCAATCCATAATAGAAACCAAACATCTATCCTACCGTTATGAAAAGGATCGTGTCTTAGAAGATATAAATTTAACCATACCAGATGGAGCATTTTTGGCTATTGTAGGGCCAAATGGTTCAGGTAAGTCTACATTGTTAAAATTGATACTCGGTCTATTAAAGCTTCAAAAAGGAGATATTTATTTATTTGGTCAAGAAATAAGTAAATTTAAGGACTGGCACCAAATTGGTTATGTTTCGCAAAAGGCCAATTCCTTTAATACAGGATTTCCAGCCACCGTTTTTGAAGTGGTATTAAGTGGACTTACTAAAAAATTGGGACTTTTTACATTTTATAAGAAGGGCCATAAAGCGAAAGTTTACGAAGCATTGGCTGCAGTAGGGATGAAGGAGTTTAGTCACCGAAATATTGGTGAACTCTCCGGGGGACAGCAGCAGAGGGTATTTATTGCCCGTGCCCTCGTGAGTGAACCAAAGCTTTTGATATTAGATGAACCAACTGTCGGGGTGGATGCCGAAAATGTTCAATCTTTCTACCAAATGCTTAGTGAACTCAATACAAGCAATGGAATTACATTGTTATTGGTTACTCATGATATCGGCACTATTTCGGATAAAGTCACACATGTTGCCTGCTTAAATAAACATTTGCATTTTCATGGAGACACGGAAGAATTTGAACAGCTTAGTTCAGATGGTTTGTCTAAGGTTTATGGTCATGATGTCCATGTGCTAGCCCATAACCATGAACACGGAGGCGTAAAACATTGATTGAAGGTATTTTTCATTATGAATTTCTACAGAATGCATTTTTAACAGGGATTATGATTGGAGTACTAGCTCCATTGCTGGGTGTGTTTATTGTTGTCAGACGATTATCACTAATTGCAGATGCATTAAGCCATGTTACCTTGGCAGGAATCGCACTAAGTCTGTTAATCGAAAATAAATTAGCTATGTTGGCAGGATTAAACCCGCTTTATATGGGAATGGTTTTTTCTGTTGGTGGCTCATTATTTATAGAAAAATTAAGAGAAGTGTATAAACATTATCAGGAATTAGCCATCCCGATTATTATGTCCGGTGGAGTGGGCTTAAGCGTTATCTTTATTTCACTTGCTAATGGATTCAATACAGACCTATTCAGCTATTTATTTGGCAGTGTTTCTGCTGTTAGCCGTACTGACCTATGGGTAATCCTTTTCATTAGTGTTGTCGTCATTTTAATCATTATCTTATTATTTAAAGAGTTATTTTTACTTTCATTTGATGAGGAGCATGCAAAAGCATCTGGATTACCTGCAAAAAGTATTCATTTTATTTTTATTGTGATGGTTGCACTTGTCATTGCCGCATCGATGAGAATAGTAGGGATATTGTTGGTGTCCTCATTAATGACACTGCCAGTTGCGGCAAGTATTCGAATTGCTAAAGGTTTTAAACAGACGATTTTTTTATCAGTCCTCTTTGGTGAAATCTCTGTTTTAGGCGGGCTTTTTACAGCCTATTATCTTGACCTTGCTCCTGGTGGGACAATTGTTATGATTGCGGTACTTATCCTAATAATTGCTATCCTATATAAAAAATCAACCACTAGACTTGGAGGAGGAGCTAAGTGAATGTAAATGAGGCTATACAATACCTAAAGGAAAAAGGGTTTAAGCAGACAGGAAAAAGAGAAGATATGCTGCAATTATTTGCAGATCATGATAAATATTTAACAGCGAGAGATGTACTTGATTTGTTAAAAGATGATTATCCAGGCTTGAGCTTTGATACCATCTATCGAAATCTTTCACTATTTGTGAAAATGGGGATTTTGGAAATGACCGAGTTATCAGGAGAGAAACATTTTCGTTTTACCTGTTCTAGAAACCACCATCATCACCATTTTATTTGTTTAGACTGTGGAAAAACGAAGGAAATTGAAACATGCCCAATGAATGGATTAAGTGAAAATCTTAAGGGATATGACATTTCCGGTCATAAATTTGAAATATATGGACGGTGCCCGGAGTGTTGTTAAAAACAGCTTGTGATTACACAAGCTGTTTTTTTGCGGACAATTCCGATCTTTTTAACCAATTTTCAACCCATTTATTGGCTTCCTTCCAATTTTTCACACGTATGACCCCCTTCGGAATAGGGTCTTGATTATAAGGGGTATCAAATAATAGGACAGGTATGCCGCATTCCTCATGAATCATCACGGCATTATCATGTTTATCCTCAAAGAAAATATCAATGTCATGTTTTTTGACTGTTTCCACTTTATTATGGGAACCAATTAATTCAATATGGTGAAAAGTCAACCCATTTTGGTAAAACCATTCCTCTGTAACATCTAGTAAATGAGGATCACGTGCACTTATAAAAAATAATGCATGTTTAAGATTCCATTTTTTTAATACTTGAATCGCCCCATTTGCAGGAGGAGAACCTTTGTAAATCATTGGTTCGTTTTCCGTAAACCATTCAGCAAATTCTTTCTCTCCTACATTGACAAAAGGTGTTAATTCGTATTGATTAACATCTTCATACAAAATATTTAAATTAAACGCTTTATTGATAAATGGAAGGAGTGAAGCGGGCGAGGTCACAGTTCCATCTATATCTATCCCAAATCGTTTCATCACATTCTTCTCCTACGTTAATCCTAAGTTTCCCTTATATTTTACCAAACAGACTGGAATAATAAAGGATTTTATTTTAAAAGTAAAATTCCCGGAATTTCAAATAAATCACTATTTAAGACAAACATTAACATATTAAAAATCAAAACATGGTTCACAATAATAAATGCTCCTATTACTGAAAGTGAGGGATTAGGATGGCAGATGAAAGAGACACGAAAGTGCAAGAAGCTCTTCGAGGGCCCATTGTTGGACATGATATTCCCAATTCTCCTACGGAATTCAGGGAAGAGACTGCTTCAGAAGTTGCCGCACCAATCAAGACTTCTTATTCATTAAAGAAATCTGAGAGTACTCCTCAGATTGGTGCGTCCGTTCCAATAAGGTCTTCCCAATATCGTGAAGAATCGGCAGCAGAAATCGCTGCACCAGTTCCTGTTGTACTGCGCAAAGATCGGGATAATACCCAGCAGCAACAGAAAGCGGGAGCTGCTGCTGGAACGGGATTGGGTACCCTTGCCTTAGCGTTATCCATTTTATCACTGTTCGTCATGCCTATACTATTTGGTGCTGCAGGGATTGTGTTAGGATTCGTAGCAAGAAGAAGAGGTGCCGAAGGCCTTGGTGCTTGGGCAATTGGTATTGGAGCTATATCGATTGTGGTTGGTATCTTCATTCTTCCGTTCTTTTAACAGTGATCTGCGTGGGAGCAAAAAAAAACCCGGTGAGTACACCGGGTTTTTTCATATAATAAGAAGTATAAAATTTGTCTTTGAGAATTGTCTAGCCTCAGGCGCCATCGGCTCGAGGTCACAAGCCAATCCGTCCAAAAGGTTAAAAAACAACCTTTCGGCTGGCCCGTCTTGTGCTTGTCGCCGATAAGCAGGCGCCTTGCGCTTTTCCTGAGTTCTATTTTGTTTGGGACATCTTTTCTTCTTCAGCCTTTTTACGGAAATACTCTTCAGCAACTTGGTCGATTTCCTTCTTTAACTCTTCTACCATTTGTGCTTCTGGTACTTTCCGGACAATTTCACCTTTTCTAAACAACAATCCTTCTCCACGGGCACCAGCGATGCCTATATCCGCTTCACGAGCTTCACCCGGACCATTTACAGCACAGCCCAATACGGAAACCTTGATAGGAGCTTTAATTTTTGAAATATATTCTTCCACTTCATTAGCTATACTGATTAGATCGATTTCAATTCTTCCGCAGGTTGGACAAGAGATTAATGTTGCCGCATTAGAAGAAAGACCAAATACTTTTAAAAGTTCACGGGCAACTTTAACTTCCTCAACAGGATCTGCACTTAAAGAAATACGTAGTGTATTTCCAATTCCCATACTGATAATGGCTCCTAGGCCAGCCGCACTTTTCACTGTTCCAGAGAAAAGTGTCCCGGATTCTGTAATACCTAAGTGCAATGGATAATCGAAAGCACGCGCCGCTTTTTCATAAGCCTCAATGGCAAGATTAACATCTGAGGCCTTCATTGAAACAATAATATCATGGAAATCTAGATCTTCCAGTATTTTAATATGATGGAGGGCACTTTCTACCATGCCATCAGCTGTTGGATAACCGTATTTTTCAAGGATTTTCTTTTCAAGTGATCCAGCATTTACCCCAATCCGAATAGGGATTCCACGTTCTTTGGCTGCTTTTACCACCGCTTCAACCTTTTCCCGTTTCCCAATATTTCCTGGATTAATTCGTATCTTATCAGCACCGCCTTCAATGGCCTTAAGTGCTAATTTATAATCAAAATGAATGTCGACCACAAGGGGAATATTTATTCGTTTTTTTATTTCTGAGATCGCATTTGCGGCACGCTCGTCTGGACATGCTACCCGGACAATTTGACAGCCTGCTTCTTCTAATCGTTTTATTTCAGCCACGGTTGCTTCCACATCGTGGGTTTTGGTTGTTGTCATACTTTGGATGATCAGTTCATTGCTTCCGCCTATCGTCAGATTGCCGACTTTAATAGGACGGGTTTTGGTGCGATGTATAATTTCACTCACGTGTAATTCGCTCTCCTTTAAAGATGGATTCGAATTTAATAAATTCGATCTTATTTGTTTAAAATCTCTGCACAATAGAAATAATTGTAAATCCTCATGAGAGGTTCAACTTATTTTATCAGCCATTAGCTATTTTTGACAAGATTAACGCTATATCCTCTTTATTTTGAGTAATCTGGAAAATGATATGTAAGCCCAATTTGAATTTTTTCTGGCGACTTACCTCCATTTAATGTTTGAAAGTCCTCAATTAGTTCTGTGATCGATACTGGAAGTGATTTATTAATCCTATGTTCAACAATGGACATAACGGTGTCGCCGGGTTCAACTTTTGCATCAAAAGAAGGAATGGTAGTAGAGTTTAACGATGAAGATGGAGTGACCTGTTCAACTTTAGCGTCAACTTTCTGCGCTGGAGAAGTGGGAAGGGTGCCAACAGTTAAATCGTAATATATGACGTATATAACTAAAATTGATAGTAGAAAGCCGATTAGTTTTTTCATTGGACAAGCCTCCAGTAGGAATGTTAGTACATTCGTATGCTTGTCCACATTAAATTAGAACAAAAAAACGCCCATTCATTGGACGTTTTAATGTGTATTTTTAGGTTGCGGTACTTCCCTAATAGCGAGAAAGAGGACAATAATCACAACAAACCAATTTATGAGAAAACTATTTGGTACAGATGTTTGAATGGCAGTCATAATTGTAAAGAAAAGGGTTGGCAGGGTTTCACTGTATGCCGCCATTCTCCATAATTGCCGGTAATGAAGCTTACGATTCCCTTTTAAAAGAAGACCGATAAAGGCTAAAACAGACACCTCAATAAAGCTTGCTGCACTTGAAAATACATATATAAATAATGAAATAATTGGGACAATAATTCCTTTCATTCCAGCGATGGTGTTAACAAAATGGAGCAGGTCAGTATTGGTAATCTGAAGTCCTTCGAGCATGGAGTAGGGATAGGTATCCACCTTGCTGGCAGAGGATAAAACAAACTTATCCTTTAATAATGCAAAAGCATTCCCTTGATCGGCTACATCATCTTCTGTCATAGCTCCAGTAGGATCAATAATAATGGTGAAATTTCCTTTATCTATGGTAACCGGAACATCTGTTTTTGCTGTAAGTTGGCCGTTTTTTATGGAGAATGCAGGAGCTTCATCTTTGATAACGGATTTTGCAGCATCTATACCCTGGTTTAACGCTGTAGTAAGATAAAAAATAGATGGCAGGATGGAAATGAATGTTAGGAAAAATACATAAAAAATGGTTTTTCCTATTCCTTGGAAACGAAATAAAGCGATATCTTTTGGCGAATAAATACTTTTATAAAATTGTTTGAATATATTCATAAAAACCACCTTTAAAAGAGAAACAAATTTCTCGCACTTGTAAAAACTAGTATATTAATACACATTCTATTGTAGCCTGTGTTATCAATATATACAAGAACGGAGAAACTTAAAAAAAGCCACTTGGTTTTTCAAGTGACTAATTGATTCCGCAAATTTCAGATGCACAGTTTTGGCAATCTACTTCCCTTTTTAAGTATGCCATGTTTTTGATCGTAAATTTTTGGTTTTCGTATAGAATAATATCTTTTTGACGAAGTTCCTTTAAAGCACGTTGAATGACCTCTCTAGTACCATAGGTTAAGTTGGCGAGTTCTTGATGGGTCAAGGGCAAATCAATCAGTATCCCGTTTCCTGTTTGTACACCGTAAGAATGACATAAGCGGACGAGGATGGAATATAACCCTCCTTTTTTACCATTCATGATTAAGTCCTGACATTTCATTTGAGCTTTTAAATATCCAGTGCTTAACCATTCAACCAATGCACTCATAGCTTCAGGATCAGTTTGAATAAATTCTTCAAACTGTTCTCTTTTAATAAAAAGCAATTCGCAGTCAGTTAGGGATTTTGCATAAAACTGATAGTGGGGATGAGCTTTAAAAAGCTGATATTCTACAATTAATTCCCTTTCATTTAAAACTTTTAAAATAAAATCCTTTCCCCGTAGGTGAACTCGGCCAAGGGAGATACTTCCTTTAAGTAATAAATATACATATTCAACCAGATCTTTTTCATGAAAAAGTACAGTTCCTGCTTTTACTTTTTGTACGGGCTCATTTTTTTGGAAAAATTGTAACATTAAATTATATATGGAAATGCTTGTAGTTTGCATTTTTCTCACCCCTTTTTACTCTTCAAGTTGATTAAAATCCTTTATTAACAACATGTCAACAGAGGATTAACAGAAATTGGAAGTTTAGTTATGGTGTTATGACAAAAATCGTTGACAGGATGCTTGTTTGGTGAATCATGACAATTTTTCGAATTCTTAGGGTGAGAACTTTTTTAATAAAAACCTTGTATAAAAAATGGTGGAAAGGGGATTGTATTTATGTTGGGTATAAGCATTTTATTTGAAAGGAAATACCATCTTTGGTATCTTAAAACTAAAGCTTTAGAAATATTCTTATAAATCGTAAGGGTTATATTACTAAAGCTGAAAAAATTAGTACATACATAGGAGGAATTGACCATGGCATTTGAATTACCAAAATTACCTTATGCAGAAGATGCATTAGAACCACACATTGATAAAGAAACAATGAATATTCACCACACTCGACACCACAACACTTATGTAACAAATTTAAATAATGCACTAGCAGGAAACGAAGAGTTACTTTCTAAATCAGTAGAGGAAGTTATTGCTAATTTGGATGCGGTTCCAGAAGCTGCACGTACAGCTGTACGTAATAATGGCGGCGGACATGCTAACCACTCATTATTCTGGCAAATCCTTTCTCCAAATGGCGGCGGTGCCCCAACTGGTGAATTAGCTGACGCGATTAATAGCAAATTTGGCAGCTTTGAAAGCTTCAAAGAAGAATTTGCTAAAGCAGCAACTACTCGTTTTGGCTCTGGCTGGGCTTGGCTATCTGTAAATAATGGTGAATTAGAAGTTTCCAGCACACCAAATCAAGATTCTCCAATAATGGAAGGGAAAACTCCAATCCTTGGTTTAGACGTTTGGGAACATGCTTACTATTTAAAATATCAAAACAAACGCCCTGATTATATTGGCTCATTCTGGAACGTAGTAAACTGGGATGAAGTTTCTAAGCGTTATAGCGCAGCGAAGTAATAAAATGAAGGAAGACAGCGAATAGCTGTCTTTTTTCATTTATTTAAAAAGGAGTATAAGAACACTTCTTCTGATAAAGACTACCCTTATGAAAAAGGGGAGTTTTTTTATGGCAAAAAAATTTAAGATTTTAGGTGACGTGGAATTAACGAAGGATTTATCACTTTTGCTGATCATAGGTGGTTTATACTCATTAAGTGTTGCTCTTTCCAATACGTTTGTGAATATTTATCTGTGGAAACAAACAGGACAGTATTCAGATATTGCGTTATACAACCTCTCTATTGTTGTTCTACAGCCCATAACGTTCATCTTGGCAGGGCGGTGGGCGAAAAAAATTGATCGAGTGATTGTGCTTCGAATTGGGGTTATCTTTTTAGCTATGTTTTATTTAGCCGTACTTGTGACTGGTACAAAGGCATCCACTTATTTACTCTTATTAGGAGGCTTGTTGGGAATTGGGTATGGCTTTTATTGGTTAGCCTATAACGTGTTAACCTTTGAAATTACTGAACCCGAGACAAGAGATTTTTTTAATGGGTTTTTAGGGATTTTATCTTCCGCTGGTGGTATGATTGGTCCGATTGCAGCAGGGATTATCATTACAAGATTTGAGGAATTTACTGGGTATACTTTTGTTTTTGGTTTGTCACTGGCTTTATTTGGACTAGCGGTGTTTTTAAGTTTCTCCTTAAAACCAAGACCTGCTTCCGGCATCTATTGCTTTAAACGGATTATTGAGGAAAGGAAGCAAAATGACAATTGGCGCTTCGTAACAAATGCTCATTTCTTTCAGGGCTTACGAGAAGGGACATTTGCTTTTGTTATTTCCGTCTTTGTTTATCTTTCAACCGGAAGTGAATTGTCTTTAGGAACATTTGGTCTTATTAATTCAGGAATATCTTTTATCGCTTATTATTTTGCCTCAAGATTAATTAAGAAAAAATATCGAAAAATAGCAATACTAATTGGCGGGATTATTCTATATGTCGCCGTTCTGCTTATTATTTGGGATATGAATTTTGTTAAATTATTGTTATACGCAGGTATGATTGCAGTTGCTTACCCCTTATTACTTGTTCCGTATAGTTCAACTACATATGATGTTATTGGGTCAGGCTGGAAAGCTGCGGAAATGAGGATTGAATATATCGTTGTCCGGGAAATATTCCTCAATATAGGCAGAATTGTCTCGATATTAGCTTTTTTAGCAGCCGTTACCTGGTTTAATGAAAAAGATAGTATACCGATTCTTTTATTCTTTTTAGGGGCGGGTCATTTATTAATTTATCCGTTCATGAGGAGAGTTCAATTACCTGCAGCATAAAACGGTGAGTTCGTTACTCATCGTTTTTTTTGCTTCACAAAATCCCCTAAAAATAAGCCTCTCAAAAAAGGTCACCGTCTAGTCCAAGAATTTTAACAAAATTGGTAAGGGTTATTCATAGAAAAATAGAACAGTATCCTATAGAATAGAGAAGTTATGTTAGCTGTGTAGTAAAGGAAGTGTATATGGACCTTGAATCTTAAAAAGAAAATGAAAAAAACACATGTTCCGTTCCGTTTAAATATGGTGTTTTTTGTTGTATTTGTCCTTTTCTCCATTCTCATTCTACGTCTTGGAGAACTGCAAATTGTCTTCGGTGATGATTTTAAACGTGAACTTCAGCGAACGGCGGATGTCACTGTAAATAACCCTGTACCGAGGGGAAAGATGTACGATCGTAACGGTAATACTATTGTAGATAATAGTCCTCTAAATGCAATTACTTATACCAAAAGTCAAAATGTAACGCAAAAGGAAATGCTTGACACAGCGGGAAAACTTGCCAAGCTTATTACAATGGATACCACAAAAATTCCAATTCGTGACAAGAAGGATTTCTGGATTACCCAACATCCGAAAGAAGCTAAAGCGAAAATTACCAAAAAAGAATGGGCTCAATATAATCAAAAAAAATTAGACGATACTCAAATCTATCAGTTGGAGCTTGATCGGGTTACGGATCAGGAATTAAATAGTTTTTCTAAGGAAGAACTTACGACACTTGCTATTTATAGGCAATTTAATAGTGGCTTTGCTTTAACTCCGCAAATTGTCAAAAATAAAAATGTAACCCCAGAAGAATATGCAATTGTCAGTGAAAATTTAGAAAATTTACCTGGTGTTGATACCACCACCGACTGGGAACGCAAATATGATTATGGCACAACTTTAAAATCTATTTTAGGAGATGTTACTACCTCTGATCAGGGAATCCCTAAAGAGCAGTTAGATAAATATCTTGCGCAGGGTTATAGTAGAAATGACCGTGTCGGGAAAAGTTATTTAGAATTAAAATATGAAGATGTACTCCATGGTCAAAAAGCCAAAGTGAAAAGCGTAACGGACAAATCTGGGAAAGTTCTGTCCACTGAAACTGTTTCCGAAGGGAAGCGCGGAGATGACCTAGTTCTAACCATTGATATGGATCTTCAGCAGCAGGTTGAAAAAATAATCGAGGAAGAAATGTGGTCAGCTAAAAGTAAACCGAATACGGGTGTTATGGATCGTGCTTTTGTTGTTGTCATGAATCCTAATACAGGTGAAATATTGTCGATGGCCGGGAAACTAATTGGGAAAGACAAAAATGGTAAGACCGTCATGAATGACTATGCTAGCGGTACTTTTACAAGCTCTTATAACGTAGGTTCAGCTGTCAAGGGTGCAACGGTCTTAACGGGTTATCAAACAGGGGCGATTAAACCTGGTTCCATTCAATTGGATGAACCGTTAAAGATAAAAAATACTCCAATCAAGAAATCATGGAAGACATTTGGTGCTATTAATGATTTACGAGCATTGCAGGTATCATCCAACGTTTATATGTGGAAAACCGTAATTGCTATGGCAGGTGGAAAGTATGTTCCAAATGGTACGCTTAATATGAATACGGCAAAGACATTTAATACCATGCGCCAATCATTTGCCGAATTTGGACTTGGAACCCGGACAGGAATCGATTTACCTAATGAAATGAATGGTTTTCAAGGAACCGAGAATAATTCACCTGGTAAACTGATGGACTTAGCGATTGGTCAGTATGATACGTATACACCGATGCAGTTAGCGCAATATGTTTCAACGATTGCTAATGGCGGAAATCGTATCCAGCCGCACATTGTCAAAGAAATTCGTGAACCTGTAATGGACAGCAATACGCTAGGACCGATTATTGAAGAAATAGAACCCAAGGTATTAAATCGTATCGATATGAAGGATGCTTGGATTAAACGGGTCCAAGAAGGCTTCCGAATGGTTATGCAGGTTGGAGATGGTACGGCAACTAGCACCTTTAGAAGTGCACCATACAGCCCTGCTGGAAAGACCGGAACGGCTCAGGCCTTTTATGATGGTTCAGTGAAATCATTACATGGTACAGAAGTATGGAACTTAAGTCTTGTTAGCTATGCACCATCAACCAATCCGGAAGTTGCCATTGCTGTCGTTGTGCCTTGGGCCTATTCAGGTAATAGTGGTCCAAGTATCAACAACTTAATTGGGCGCCGAGTATTGGATGCCTATTTTGACTTGAAGAAAAAACGTCAGTTAACCGAAGATGTAACTGGTACAGAGCAGCCAACAACACAAACTTCAACAAACACTACGCAAAATAGCCAGCAAACTGGCCAATAATTTTAATATGTTATGCCTAAAACCACCTGTCTAATCTGAGTCAGGTGGTTTTTTATTTTCCCCTGGATTTACAATTTCTATACATACATTTACAAAACCTTTACATTTTATTAAAACAGCATTTACATACATCTTTTAATCTTAAAACTGTAAGAAAAATAAACTAGTTTCGACAAAATTCTTAGGAGTGATTAAAAGAATGAAAAATGTAAAAAAATTTAGCCTTCTTACATTATTTGCAGCGTTAATGGTATTTATGGCTGCATGTGGAGAGGCTTCTACAGATAAAACAGAAGGTAAAAACACCACAGCAAAAACGGAAGAAAAGAAAGAACTTTCAGGTTCCTTATCGATTTCAGGTTCTTCTGCTATGCAGCCTTTAGTTGCGGCGGCAGCTGAAGAATTCATGGCTCAAAATCCAAAAGTTGATATTCAAGTACAAGCCGGTGGTTCTGGTACAGGCTTATCACAAGTAGCTGAAGGCTCTGTTCAAATTGGTAACTCTGACGTTTTTGCTGAAGAAAAAGAGGGTATCCCTGCAGACAAATTAGTTGATCATAAAGTAGCAGTTGTAGGTATTACAGCAGCTGTTAACCCTAAGGTTGGCATTAAAGATATTTCAAAAGAAGATTTAATCAAAGTATTCACTGGAAAAATTACGAACTGGAAAGAACTTGGCGGAAAAGACCAAAAAATCGTTCTAGTAAACCGTCCGGACTCTTCTGGTACACGTGCAGTATTCAATAAGCTTGCTCTTGATGGAGCAACACCAGCAGAAGGTATTACGGAAGATTCTTCAAACACAGTTAAAAAGATTATTAATGAAACAGATGGCGCTATTGGTTACCTTGCTTTCTCATATTTCACTGATGATAAAGTAACACCTCTTTCCATTGATGGTGTAAAAGCAACTGATGAAAATGTACAAACTGGAAAATTCCCTGTATGGGCGTATGAGCACTCTTATACAAAGGGTGAACCTACAGATCTTGCAAAAGCGTTCCTTGACTTTATGATGTCAGACGAGATCCAAAATAATCTTTTGAAACAACAAGGATATCTTCCTGTTACAAAAATGAAAGTAGAACGAGATGCTAAAGGAAATCAAAAAAATCTATAAGTAAAGCAAAAGGTTTAAACGGGGTAAGTGACATATACATTTACCCTGTTATAACGTAAATTAGGGGTGTTTCTTGCATTATGGAAAAAATTATTCCTGCCAAGGAAAGATTATTAAAATCTCAAAAAAATTGGATGAACGGTGAATTACGCGGGAAAATTCTAGTAATCTTATGCGCAGTAATTATGATTTCGGCAACAATATCCATTACTATTTTCCTGGGCACCAAAGGTTTACAATCATTTATCCAAAATGGTGTCAGTCTTATTGAGTTCTTAACCAGTAAAGATTGGAATCCTACAGATCAAGCTAACCCGAAATATGGGGTTGTACCATTTATCTTCGGTTCTTTTGCTGTCACCTTTCTCGCTGCAATTGTTGCTGCGCCATTAGGAATTGGTGGGGCAATATTCATGATAGAGATTGCACCTTCATGGGGAAGAAAAATATTACAGCCAGTCATAGAGCTTTTAGTTGGAATACCATCGGTTGTTTATGGATTCATCGGGCTTACAGTATTAGTTCCTTTTGTAAGAGAACATGTTGGCGGTCTTGGCTTTAGTTTGCTATCAGGGACGATTGTTTTGGCAATTATGATATTACCAACCATCACTACTATTGCAACGGATGCAATTAGCTCATTACCAAAGAATTTAAGAGAGGGATCGTACGCACTGGGTGCTACACGCTGGCAAACCATTAGAAAAGTTCTTATTCCAGCTGCACTTCCTACATTACTAACAGCAGTAGTTTTAGGTATGGCTAGAGCATTTGGAGAAGCTTTGGCTGTTCAAATGGTAATCGGAAATGTACGTACTCTACCAACAAGCCTTTTGGATGCTTCAGCTACGTTAACGACGATTATTACATTAAACATGGGTCATACCACATATGGAAGTGTTGAAAATAATACACTTTGGTCCATGGGTTTAATTTTATTAGTCATGTCGTTTGCGTTTATTCTCCTGATTCGTTATCTATCATCAAGGAGGAAAATGTAATGAATAGTAAAACTGCCGATCGTTTAGCTACTGGAGTATTTATTGCGATTGCGATTATTATCATTTCGATTTTAGTAGGATTATTCTCATTTATATTAGTCAATGGCTTAAAATCTGTTTCTTTCCACTTTTTAACAACGCCATCAAGCAATGTATTAGCCGGCGGAGGAATTCGTGACCAATTATTTAATTCGTTTTACGTCCTCTTTATTACGATGCTAATTACGGTTCCGCTTGGTTTAGGTGGTGGAATTTATATGGCTGAATATGCTAAGCCTGGTAAAGTGACCGATATCATCCGTTCTTGTATTGAAGTACTAGCTTCTCTTCCATCGATTGTTATTGGGATGTTTGGGTTATTAATGTTTGTTAATTCAACAGGTTGGGGCTATACCATTCTTGGCGGAGCATTAGCACTGACCGTATTTAATCTTCCCGTCCTTGTACGGGTTAGCGAGGACGCTATTCGTACAGTGCCCCGTGACTTAAAAGAGGCAAGTCTTGCATTAGGGATTACTCATTGGCATACCATTAAAACAGTTATTCTGCCAAGTGCTTTTCCATCGATTTTAACAGGTGCCATCTTAGCGGCAGGAAGAGTATTTGGTGAAGCGGCAGCCTTATTATTTACAGCAGGCTTATCAACTCCAAGGCTTGATTATGCAGACTGGAACCCCTTTTCTGCACAATCTCCACTAAATATTTTTCGTCCTGCAGAAACGCTTGCGGTACACATTTGGTCGGTAAATACGCAAGGATTAATTCCTGACGTGGAAGAGGTATCAAATGGTTCTGCAGCCGTGCTCGTATTATCGGTTTTACTGTTTAACCTGTTAGCTAGGTGGATAGGAAGCTTGATTCATAAAAAAATCACAGCAACTAAATAAAGGGCAGGTGAAAAGGATGGTTACATCGTTACTAGAAAAAGAAACACTTTTATTAAAAGAAAAAACTGGAGAATCCTTACCATTAACCGTCCCAGTGCAAATGGAAAATATATTAAAAGTCAATAATTTAGAAATCTATTATGGAGATAAACGTGCCGTAAATGGGATTTCAATGGATATTGAGAAAAATGCTGTTACAGCATTAATTGGACCTTCAGGCTGTGGTAAGTCAACATTTCTACGAAGTATTAATCGGATGAATGATCTAATCCCTGGAGCAAGAGCTGTAGGAGAAATCATTTATGAGGATTTAAATATATTATCAGAACAAATAAATGTTGTGGCATTGAGGAAAGAGATTGGAATGGTGTTTCAAAAGCCAAATCCGTTTCCAAAATCAATCTATGAAAATATTACACATGCGTTGAAATTTAGTGGCGTTAAAAAGAAAAGTGAGCTTGACGATATTGTCCAGGAGAGCCTTGAAAAAGCGGCAATATGGGATGAAGTGAAGGATCGACTTCATAAATCTGCATTATCACTCTCAGGGGGACAACAGCAGCGTTTATGCATTGCTAGGACCATTGCCATGAAGCCGACAGTCATGCTGCTTGATGAGCCATGTTCGGCATTAGACCCTATTTCTAACGCAAAAGTTGAAGAACTAATTGTGGACTTGAAAAAAGATTATTCAATCATTATTGTTACTCATAATATGCAGCAGGCTTCCCGAATTTCAGATAAAACGGCATTCTTCTTGAATGGAGATTTGGTTGAATATGATTCTACCGAAAAAATCTTTACCAATCCTTCCGTTAAAAAGACCGAAGAATATATCTCTGGAAGATTTGGATAAGGGGGAAAAACAATGACAACTTCGATGTTAACAAGAGAAGTTTTTGGTATTGATCATTTGAATTTATGGTATGGCGACCACCATGCCCTTAAAGATATAAACTTCCCTATAAATAAAAAAGAGGTTACGGCCATTATTGGGCCGTCAGGCTGCGGTAAGTCAACCTTTATTAAAACTCTTAATCTAATGATCAATATGGTTCCAAATGTTAAAATGACAGGTGAAATTAACTTTGAAGGAAAAAACATCCTTGATGACAAAGTTGACCTTGTAGAGCTTCGGAAACATGTTGGGATGGTGTTCCAAAAGGGAAACCCATTTCCACAATCCATTTTTGACAATGTTGCATATGGGCCAAGAATTCATGGGATTAAAAAGAAGGTTCATCTTGATGAGATTGTTACAAAATCATTGATGGACGTAGCTCTTTGGGAGGAAGTAAAAGACCGATTACACGCACCTGCGTTAGGGTTATCCGGCGGACAACAGCAAAGGCTTTGCATTGCCAGAGCTTTAGCGACAAAACCAGAGGTATTGTTAATGGATGAACCAACCTCTGCGTTAGATCCGATTTCCACCTTAAAAATTGAAGAATTAATTTTAGAATTAAAAGAAAAATATACCATCGTTATTGTTACCCATAACATGCAGCAGGCCTCAAGGGTTTCAGATAAGACTGCATTCTTTTTGATGGGGGAGTTAATAGAATTAGATTCTACTGCAAAAATATTTTCAAACCCTGCAGATTCACGTACTGAAGGGTATATTTCTGGAAGATTCGGATGATGAGGTGAATAGAATGAGTACAAGGTCTAATTTTGATAATAATTTAAAGCAGTTAAATGACATGCTCTTATCGATGGCCAAAAAGGCAGAAATAGCCATTAGAGAGGCTATGGTTTCTTTGGTTAATCAAGACCTCGAAAAGGCGAAAGCTGTAATAATGGGGGATAATGAAATAAACGAACTGGAGCATGAAATAAACAATAAAGCATTACTATTAATTGCAAGAGAATCACCAGTAGCAACAGATCTTAGAAAAATAAGCGCGGCATTAAAGGTTTCGTCAGAGATTGAAAGATTAGCAGATATAGCCGTAAATATTGCTAAATCAACCATTCATATTGGTGAGGAAAAACATATTAAGGAAATCATTGATATTCCGAATATGATGGGGATTGCATTAGAGATGGTTTCTGAATCGATTGAGGCTTTTACCACTGAAGATGTTTCTCTTGCACAAAAATGTGCAAAAAAAGATGACCTAGTTGACCAAATGTTTGGGCGCATCATTAACGAGTTAATAGGTTATATTCCACAAAACCCGGATTCAACAAATCAAATTATTCAGTTGGCATTTGTATGTAGGTTTGTTGAAAGAATTGCTGACCATTCTACAAATATTGCCGAGAATGCTATTTATCTTGTTACGGGAAAACAATTAAATTTAAATGCATAGTTTGTCAAAAAAATTATGTTGCGTAATCGCATCCTCAGATTGTCGAGAGAAGGTATTTTTCTCGGCAATTTTTTTATTTTACAGAATCTAAATTCCAAATTTATTGATTTCCCCTTCAATTGGGCCTGCTGATTTCCGCTCCATGCACTCGCTTTCCGCGGGGAGGTCCTGGAGCCTCCTCGGCGCTTTGGCGCCTGCGGGATCTCCAGTGACCTCTCTATCCCGCAGGAGTCAAGTGCCCTCCACTCCAATCACCAGGGAGGCTATCAACCTAAAGTATTGCAACACACCTTTTCTAACCTTGCCAAGTATGCTGTAATCTTTGTTATATTTTGGAAGGCTGCAGTAAGAAGAGTCTGCTCACATACATTCTTCAATCCCCGTAACCAGCAATAGTGAAGCCCGTGCAGCTCTTCCCGAGTCTCCGAATCTTCGCTCAATTTTTTCCTTTCTAAATTTATAAAGCATTTTTCCTGATTTGGATAAGCGATTTAACCTAACCATACAATTTCCTTATGTTCCTCCCATACGTTTTGTGTTACAACTTTTACCATATTTTTTGAGCGTTTACATTGGGAAATTAGTGGGCAGTTCTGACACTTCTTTGAATACCCAAAAAGATATTTGTATCTTTAAAACGGTGTTGATGATTCCAACTAATCGTAGAATGATGTAGCACTGTATCATGGAATCTCAATCCCAAGAACCATCAGTATGCGATGTTCATTTTTATTTCTCTTTGTAATTGTCGCTCAGAAAGAATGCCGTAATATAAACAATAAACATCATTTTAAATAGAATAAGGGGATCAGTAGAGCGTCAATTATCATTACTATAATATGGACGGGTTTTTTCAAGAAGAAATGAAAAATCAATATATTTGTCAATCAAATGAAGAAGGTGATTATCTGGAACAAATTCATCAATAGATACAAATTCATATACATTTTGACTAGACTCTTTTGGATTAAAAATTGAATTCACCACTCTTTTTAATATTTATAAGTTTAGTTAATTCCTTATTGAAAACACTCTGTTGATTGGCGCGGAAGGCACGCAGACTCCTGCGGGAGTACGGGGCAGGGGAGACCCCGCAGGAGCGTAGCGATGAGGAGGCTCCCCGGCACGCCCTCGAACCGCTCGTGCCTGGAGCGCCAATCAACAGACTTGTTGTAATCTGAAATTACCATTAATGTTATTTCCATTTTAAGCGGTGATTTATTAAAGTGTCTGTATAAAATAAGAAACTGTCGAGGTTCTTTCGACAGCCTGAGGATGCTTAATTGTATCCTCTTTTTTTATACATTCAGAATATGTCGAAAGTAGATGTAATGGTCGGTCAGAAAAATGTTGATAATTGTATAAACGGTATGTGATAGGGAGCTAAAAAAATTTTTCTGAACTGAAAATTTAGCTTGCTATATGGGCGAACGAAAAACCGACAAATTGTGTTTATTGTATGCTTTCCTATCTGGTGATACCATTAAATTATAAATTATCGGAATAATTTTACGATTATTTGCATAAATTGATTGTTTACAGAATGGGGGATATAAATGATCGAGGAAATTATCAGGTTAAGAACTGATGGATTATCATTTCGAAAAATTGCCACAGAATTAAATACGACAGTAGGGAAAGTTCAATACCGTTGGCATAAATGGCTCGAAGAAAATGAAGATAGAAAAACGAATAACATCAGTGAGCAGCAGTCATCCAAGGAGACAAATTCCTCAGAATATTCAATTTCACCGGCATTAAATCCACTAAAGGGTGAGCTATTAGCAAAGCTTGTTACACCTCGCAAAATATTACTTTTCTGGGACACTTCCGAATTACCCAAAAAAATCATTGAACGATTTTTTAATCAAAAATTCGAAGACCATGTAACAGTAATCCGGATTTATGATGTAACGGAAATATTATTTAATGGTAAAAATGCTCACCATTTTAACGAAATAACTGTCCCGTATCAAAGCGGACACTGGTTTATTAAAGGTTTAGCACAGAATCACAGCTATATTTCTGAATTAGGTTTATATGTCGCAGACAATCAATTTTTTCCGCTTCTGCGCTCAAATTGCATTCAAACAACAACACCAGATCTTCAAATCGGGGATACCTATCAGCAGGAATTATTGCAATTGAACCGATATGAGGAAGAAGCTCCTAAATGGATGGAGCAAGTTAGTACTTATAGCTATTATTTAAAATCAAGAAATTTAGGTGAGCAGCATGAATAAACAACCAACTTCATTAATGGATCAGGATTTAAAAGAAACAACAACTAGGAAACTAAGCATAGTGGTGCTTTGCTGGGAGTTTCCACCGAATATTGTAGGAGGGCTTTCAAGACATGTGTTTGGATTATCAAGCTATTTGGCAGAACTGGGACATGACGTTCATGTTCTGACTGCGGGTCAGCATAATCTACCGGAATCTGAAGTGATGAATGGGGTCAAGGTCCATCGCGTTAAGCCTATTAATCAATATGATGATAACTTCCTCTCCTGGATTGCAGGTCTAAATTTAGCGATGGCGTTGAAAGCAGAACAGCTAGCGGCTGAGTTAGAATTTAACCTCATTCATGCTCACGATTGGCTTGTAGGAGCAGCAGCCATTTCCTTAAAGGAACTAATGGGTCTTCCACTTTTAACGACCATACATGCGACAGAACATGGTAGAAATAAGGGAATCCATAATGAGATGCAACGATTTATTCATGAAAAGGAACAGCAATTAATCTTTGAATCAGACCAAATCATTGTATGCAGTGACTTTATGAAAAATGAGCTTAAAGAAGTCTTTAATCTGCCTGTAGAAAGAATGAATGTCATTCCTAATGGAATTGAACCAGTAACGGTCGAGCCGGAGTTTCCTGTGATTTTTCCTGAATTAAAAGATAGAAGATATATTTTTTCGTTAGGAAGAATAGTGGAAGAAAAAGGATTTGATACCATCATTGAAGCGGCAGCCATTGTAAAGGAACAGAAACGAGACTATATTTTCGTAATAGCAGGTAAAGGACCGAGATTGAAGAATTATCAAAAACAAGTGTTTGAGCGTGGTTTGAATGAGCATGTCTTGTTTATAGGGTACGTCACAGATGACCAACGAAATGTCCTTATACAGGGATGTGAAATAGCGGTAATCCCTAGCCTCTATGAACCTTTTGGGATTGTTGTGTTAGAAACGATGGTTCTTGGAAAACCAACAGTTGTTTCCAATACAGGTGGGATGAAAGGTATTGTCAAGCATCTACAATCAGGAATGCTCATGGTACCAGGGAATTCTCAAAGTTTGTTAGAACAAATAGAATTTCTAATCAATCACCCTGAAAAAGCGAAAGAAATTGGCAATAAGGGCAAACAAATTGTTGAAAGTCTGTATGGTTGGAAACGGATTGCTGCTGAAACAATCAGGGTTATGGAAGATACGATATTAAGCAAACGGGCATATATAGAAGGAGCAAAAAGCAACGCAAAATAACTGATAAATAGGTGTTCATGATGATGAATTTAAAGACTGAACTACAAAAAATTAAACAAGCCGCTAATCTTGAAGTTGTAACGGATGGACTTCAATTTGTTCCTGGTATATGGGTGAATGGAAAATACCTTTGGCTGCAAAATACCATGGAAAAAGTGATTTATGATAAATTATTGGCTATAAAGGTCAAGCAGGAACAAATACAATCTAAAATAAGCCTCTCTAGTGTGTATGTAAGCAATCATAGTCAAAAGAGCATTCAGGTTCAATTTTTAGCCATGCATCACTTTTCAAATATTGGACAAAAGCATCTAACCTTTGTTTCTCCAATTGAAAAACACCTTTTTCATCATACAGATCATACAGTGTATCTGGTGAATGGTTACTGTGATAAAGCTGACATGAAAGAATATACGGCTATACCTTTGAGGTATGCATATACCGACCGAATTTGGAGTTCAATTGAAAAAGGAAACTTAAAATATCAACCAATGTCAAAAGGACCCGCGGCTAGTATCTTTACGATGAGCATGATTATCGAGCCGCATGAAACATGTAAAATGGACACCTGGTCTATAAATGGGGCAAGCAAAGCGGAGGTGCTTACGCTAGAAAAAGCACTTCTTAAAAAACATACTAGCATTTCCCTTTGAAAAGTGATATTATAGAAAAGTCGTATGAACGAACAGCTTAATCGTTTGGAGGGAAATAAACATGCGTGTAAATATTACGTTAGCTTGCACTGAGTGTGGAGATCGTAACTATATTTCAACAAAAAATAAACGTAACAACCCAGATCGTCTTGAGCTTAAGAAATATTGCCCAAGAGAAAAGCGTACAACAGCACATCGCGAAACAAAATAAGCAGTAGGGCTTCCTGCTGCTTTTTTTGTTGCTTAAAAAGTAGGGAGGTTAACTTGTGACTGATAAAACAATTGTACGAAATCAGGTTAAAGAAACTCTTTCGAAACTACCAAGACCCCTTTATGAAGATTATTCCTATAGAATCGCCCAAACTTTATATGATGATGATGATTGGAAAAAAGCTAAGGTTATAGGAATTTATGTTTCAAGACTTCCTGAAGTAGATACATATCAAATTATTCGTCAAGCATGGGAACAGGGAAAAAAAATAGTAGTACCAAGGTGTCATCCAAAAGATAAAAGATTATCTTTCAGAACCCTTTCCGAGTTTTCTCAGTTAGAAATGGTCTTTTATGGGCTCTTTGAACCAATTGAGGCATTAACTGTTGAAGTTAATTCAGATTTAGTCGATTTAGTTATCGTTCCAGGACTAGCTTATACAAGGGCTGGATTTCGATTAGGATTTGGCGGTGGATATTATGATCGTTTTTTATCTACTTATGCAGGTAAAACCTTATCATTAGCATTCCAACAGCAAATCATTCCGCAGTTTCCAATTGAAACACATGATATTCCTGTTTCAAAAATTATAACAAACCAAGAGGTTATCTTAATCAAATGATAGTAAGCTTATTGATTGCTATTGTCATAATCGTTGGAGCGATATCTGGATACTTATTTAAATCATTGACCTTATCCGGTGCTTTTGCAGCAATTCTGGTTGGTCTGTCCGTAAATGCTGGTTTTGGTCTTAATGGACTTGCGCTAATCGGTGCCTTTTTTGTTTCTTCAAACTATTGGTCAAAATATAAAAGTTCTGTTAAACGAGAAATAGAAGAAAAACTGGCAAAAGGGGGGACAAGAGATTGGCTTCAAGTCTTTGCTAACGGGGGAGCTGCCTCTTTTTTTAGCCTTCTATATTCCTTTCAACATGAGCAAATATGGATGTTAGGATTTATGGTTTGTTTGGCGAGCGCCAACTCGGATACATGGGCATCGGAAATTGGGAGTCTAAGCAGGAAAAAACCAATATACATAAGAACATTTAAACGGATTGAAAGAGGAACATCAGGTGCCATTAGTGGATTAGGCACTGCTGCTGCTTTCGCGGGGGCTTTTTTTATCTCCATATTAAGTTATTTGCTTTTCGATACAGGAATTTATGTAGTTATGATTGTTTTCCTATTTGGCTTTATCGGTAATGTCTTAGATACGTTATTTGGTGCCTTTTATCAACAATTATATATTTGTGTGGAATGCGGAATAACGACGGAAAAAAAGAAACATTGTCAGATCCCAACCAAAAGAATAAAAGGATTCACAATGGTGGATAATGATATGGTGAATTTTCTTTCAGGTTTTATTGCTGCGGTGTTATCAATCGTAATTTTTAGATTTTTTTGATAAAATTTTACATTGATTCATATTAATGTTTACTCAGCATTAAACTATGAAAGTGAATTGGAGGAATGACATTGATAAGACGTGTTAACAGAGTAGTACTTATCGGAACAGGAGCTGTCGGCTCAAGCTATGCGTTTGCCCTGTTAAATCAAGGGATAACAGAAGAGTTGGTATTAATTGACCTAAATAAAGCAAAGGCGGAAGGAGATGCCATGGACTTGAATCATGGGATGCCTTTTGCTCCATCTCGGACGAAAATATGGTATGGAGATTACAAGGATTGCGGTTTGGCTGACCTTGTTGTTATAACTGCCGGGGCTAATCAAAAACCCGGTGAGACAAGACTTGATCTTGTAGAGAAAAATACGAAAATTTTTAAGGGCATTGTGGATGAAATTATGGATAGCGGATTTAATGGTATATTCTTAGTCGCAACAAATCCAGTTGATATTTTAACCTATGCTGTCTGGAAATTCTCCGGACTCCCAAGAGGAAGGGTTATTGGTTCTGGTACCATTTTAGATACCGCTCGTTTCCGTTATCTACTGGGAGAACATTTTGACGTGGATACACGGAATGTACATGCCTATATTATTGGCGAACATGGGGATACCGAGCTTCCTGTATGGAGTCATGCTGATATTGCCGGAACAAGCATTTCGGAGTGGACAAAAAATAAGACTGACTTTAATCCGGAAGATTTAAACAAAATATTCTTAAATGTCCGTGATGCTGCCTATCACATTATTGAGCGAAAAGGTGCTACATATTACGGGATTGCCATGGGGTTAGTTCGCTTAACAAAAGCAATCTTACGAAATGAGAACTCTGTTCTTACTGTTTCCGCCTATTTAAGCGGGGAATACGGACATGATGACATATATATTGGTGTACCAGCAGTTATCAATCGCAAAGGTTTGCGAGAAATTGTTGAACTTGATTTAAATGAGGAAGAGAAAGAGAAGTTTACAAACTCTGTTCAGGTCTTAAAAAAGACAATGGAACCTGTATTTAAGAACTTCTAAAGAAAAGGGAAGGATTCTCAAAATCCTTCCCTTTTCTTTTCTTTTTGGGATAATTCTTGTGAATCGTCACAGAATATTAAGTAGGAGGGATGTGTAATGTCTCGAATATTAACATCTATTTTTATGATAGGTTCCATTGGTTATGTTGTATTTAAATTCAGGTACAGAATTATCAATGTCTTAATCGGTACTGGCTGGATGCGTAGACTTGCAGTAGGCTCCTTTATGAGCTTCCCAGGGGTAAGGCAAAAATTAATTTCATCAGTATTTGGAGGGCCATCTGAACGGTGAAAACCACAGATGGCTTTCTATTTATCGTTTAGAAAATATAAAATTTTCGCTTGTGGATAACTGTTAATAAAAGGACTGTCGACGTCCAGCTCCAGCGTCTAGCCCCTCGATGGTCTACAGCCACTCAGGGAATGAAGGCAAAGAACGCCTTCTTACCCTGAGTGGCTTATGCTTGTCGGGGCTGTTCAAGGCGCTTGCGCTTTTGTTCCTGTCGATTTTGTTAAATATGCATTCTTTAGGTGTTTAAACAATAGCAAAAGGTGCATTTCGTTTATAATGTAAGAAACGGGTAAAAATGAATTCATAAAATATGAAAGATGACATATTAAGTCTATCATAGCAAAATACTTTCACTATTCTGTAAGAAAGCAGGGGAGAAATGAATCATAGACAAGGTTACATCTTTTGGAGGCTGGCCTATTCATTCATCTCAGATCATGGCTATCGAGTTATTCAATTATTTGAAAACCAGAAAGAACTGTGGCTTGAAAAATTAGAAAATAAGAAAGTCCCGATTATTCGTATGCTGCTCCATGATTTGGATTGGAGCAATGCGATGCAGAGGGATATTGAATATACGGCGGCTAATGGGGAAAGAGTGCGTAAGCAAATCAGTAAAAATGAAATAAGTGTACTGAATATTTATGTCAGTAAGTTTCCACCTGTAGATGAGTATGAATATCGACTTGCAAAATCGTTTATTTTTCCGCAAGGGAATAAAACGAGTGTAACTTCCATACTTTTGACAAGCGAGCAGCTTGAAACAGGCTTTGAGCGTTTATCTGAAACGCTAAACAGTGATGTTCACTTTGAAGTTCAAGAGGATTACACAGAACAAGAAGTTGAGGAATTAAAAAGGTCTGCCTTAAATCTTGCTAATAGGAAGGTAAAGGCAGAACGAGAAATTCTGTTTAATAGCAAGCCAGTGTTTACTTATGTGTTTATCATTATACAACTGCTCGTCTTTCTCTGGTTAGAGCTAAAAGGAGGAAGCACAAATACATCGACACTCATCAAGTATGGTGCTAAGGAAAACGCTTTGATTTATGAAGGTGAATGGTGGAGATTCATCACACCTGTTTTTCTACATATTGGTTTTCTGCATCTGGCGATGAACAGCCTTGCATTATATTATCTCGGTACGACAGTAGAAAGGATATTCGGTAAAGCTCGTTTTACTTTTATTTATTTGTTTGCGGGATTTACGGGGGTTATTGCCAGCTTTCTTTTTAGTCCAAACCTATCTGCAGGGGCGAGCGGTGCCATTTTTGGCTGCTTTGGGGCTCTATTGTATTTTGGCGCCATGTTCCCAAAATTATTTTTTAGGACAATGGGATGGAATATTATTGTTGTTCTTGGTATCAATCTTGTATTTGGTTTTTCAGCATCTGGTATTGATAATGCAGGACATCTTGGCGGTTTAGCTGGGGGATTCCTTGCAGCTGGAATTACCTATTTTCCTAAAAAGAAACAGCTCTTATGGCAATTAGTATTTTTAATTGCTTCTTTTTCGATTGTTTATACTTCTTTAGCTTATGGGTTTAGTTCATCCGCTCAAACCAAAGATGAAAATTCAAGCATCATGCTGGCAGAGGACTATGTAAAACAAGGTAAATATGATCAAGCATACAAGCTATTAAAGGAAACTGAGGCGAACGCAGACAATCTTTCAGAACGAACTTATTTTTTATTGTCTTACGTGGAAATAAAGAAAAATCAGCTCCCTGAAGCAAAAAAACACTTACAAAAAGCGATTCAACTTGACTCGACATTCGACGAGGCCTATTTTAATCTTGCGTTGATTGACCTGGAACAAAATGATCTCAAACAGGCTAAACAGAATGCCGACAAAGCAGCAAAACTAGATCCATCAAATCAGCAATATTCTGAGCTTGTACAAGAGATTAATCAACAGCTTCAATCTTCCGAAACAGGGAATTAGGAATATCTTGTTGTAAAACGGAGCTTGGGTTATACTTTTTTAGAAAAAGAAGATTGGGCTCTCCATCAAGAATAAAGGAGGGGGTACTAAAATGAAGACTATTTATGATATTCAGCAATTTTTAAAACAGTTTGGAACAATTATTTATGTTGGTGATAGAATGGGTGACTTGCAGCTTATGGAAGCGGAGTTAAAAGACTTATATCAAGCGCAAATAATTGAACCAAAAGAGTATCAGTCTGCTTTGTTAATATTACGACATGAGATCCAAGTTCTAAAAGAAAAAAAATGATGAAAACCCGTTGACCTACGGGTTTTCATCATTTTTTTTTTCTTTTCTTCATATCCTCTTTGTGATGGGAGGAAAGTATATGGAAATCAGTGTTAGATCTGGGGATACATTTGATTATTATAGCCGGTTATTTAAAATTCCACTTAGATTAATCATGGATTCAAACTCCAACACAATCCTGACCAAGATAAAACCAGCGGACAAAATTCATATTCCAGGATATGCTTCAGTACCATATGCGGTTAGAGAAGGAGATACGTTTGAAAAAATAGCTGTGCGAAGTGGAATAGAGATTGATGCCCTTTTCCTTTTAAATCAATCCAAAGACGCAAATCACTTAATGGTAAGTGAGAAGATTTTTGTACCTGAAAAGGTAATGGTTCCCTTCGGTACAACAGAAACTCCCTTAGATTATAAAAGGTTAGTCAAATTTATTAAATATCTTAAAAGGACCTATCCTTTTATAGAAGTATCTAAGATTGGCTCAAGTGTTTTGGGAAACTCCATTGATGAAATTAGGATTGGAAAGGGAGAAAAGAAAATACATATGAATGCTTCCTTCCATGCTAATGAATGGATTACTACCATGGTTCTCATGAATTTATTAAATCGATATTTACTAGCCATAACCAATGGACTTTTAATTAGAGGGAAGGAGCCTTTAGCTCTTTACGAGGGTGTTGAGTTATCCATTGTTCCAATGGTGAACCCTGATGGAGTAGATTTAGTGTTAAACGGACCACCTAATCACTTACGAAAAGACCTAATCGAAATAAATGAAGGCAGTGAAGACTTTATCCATTGGAAAGCAAATATAAGAGGAATTGATTTAAATAATCAATTCCCAGCTAACTGGGACATTTGCCGGAAAAATAAAAAACCAAAGTCACCCGCACCTAGAGATTTTCCAGGGATTGAACCCTTAACAGAACCGGAAGCGGTCGCTATTGCAGATTTAACAGAAAAGAATCTGTTCCATTTAGTTCTTGCATTCCATACGCAAGGAGAGGAATTTTATTGGGGATATGAAGGACTTGAACCTGCTGAGTCTGAAGTACTGGCTAAGGAATTGGAAAAAGTGAGTGGTTATCGCGCCATCCGCTATGTTAATAGCCATGCCGGATATAAGGATTGGTTTATCCAAAAATATCAAAAACCAGGCATTACTTTAGAGCTTGGGAGGGGGATTAATCCCTTGCCGCTTTCTCAATTTCCAAGTATTCTTAAACGCGCAGAAGAGATTTTTTTGACGGCCATAACTTATTAAATTTTACATGTTCTTCACTTGTAATCTATAAATATTGTCATTACAATAGAGTGAAACTAGCATCTAAATCTTCCATTGATAGTGATAAGGAGGAGACGACTTGATTCATTTCAAGACACTAAAACAAGCAAATTATGCATTCATGTTGCTAATCTTTATTTTGTCGTCCCTCTTCTTAAGTGCTTGTTCCGGACAGGAACAAACTAAACAAAAAATACCCATTAAAGATGAAAAAACAAAGGAATCAGTTGTCCCGCTAGTCAAGGAATGGAAAATGCCAATATCGATTTCAGCAGATCAAGGAGAGTTTTATAAGGTAATTGGCTGGCTATCAGATCAACAAATCTTCTATGTTACGAACTTAAAACAATCTTCCCATCTCTATCTTTATAATCTTATTACAGGGAAGAACAAATTAATCTATAAAACAGAAAATCCCATTGTCAATGTACAAATCAGCCCATCAAAGAAATATCTATTAATTCATTCCTCACCATCCTCCAATGAGGGACTGGTTACCATCATTGATTCTAAAGGAACTGAACTCCTTAAGAAGACTTTTCCTTCCTATGATTTAGATTTTGAGTGGAATCCGTATAATGAATCTCAAATTCTTGTCACCAAATTTGCGGAAGACTGGAGCTTTCAACTAAATTTATTAGATACGAAGGATGCGAGTACCACCGTTCTTCATTTCCCTGAGCCCTTTATCAAATGGATCAACAAAGATGAGATTGCGTATTTAAATTGGAATCGAAATAGTCCTTCACTGGATGCCCCGCTAAGTTTTAATGGATTCGGAACAGAAGGAGAAACAACAGTTTTTGCAAATATTATTCAATTTGAAGTATATCGGAATATGCTAATGACAGTGTCAGCAAACAAACAGGACAAGTCTGTCGCTGACTATTCTTTTTTTGATAAGAAGCTAAAGAAGTTGTTCAGCTTTTCAATCCCACAGTTAACGAGTTATTCAGATTGGCTGGTACCCTTTTATGATTATAGTGAGGGAAAGAAGCAATTTATCACCTTCAAACCGCTCACGAGTGGTGATGAGGATACCTATTCAGAAGGGTTCCAACTTATGCGTTATGACCTCGAGAAGGGCAGCAGTGAGATCCTTCTAGGAGGATTGGAAAATGTTCCTCTTTCAGTTTCCCCATCAGGAAATGCAGCATTAATGGGTAATAGCTTTGAAAAAATAATTGATTTAAATGAAAAGAAAATCTATGACTTAATAAAAGAATGACGAAAAGGTCATTCTTTTTTTACTTTAGAGATGGTTATGGTAAAATCACAAAGGGTTACAAAATATACAAAGATGGTGATTTGAATGGCAATTGTAGATGTGACAGTTATTCCAATTGGAACTGAAACACCAAGTGTAAGCAAATACGTAGCAAGTGTTCAAAAGGTATTAAGACAGTATGAAACGGAAGGGAAAATTAAGTTTCAATTAACACCAATGAATACGATTATTGAAGGAGACCTCCCAGTTCTTTTTGAAGTTATTCAGGCAATGCATGAGGTTCCATTCTCTGAAGGGATCAAACGAGTGGCGACAACAATTCGGATTGATGATCGCAGAGATGTTAAGCGAACAATGGAATATAAGGTTGAGCGGGTTAACAGTCTGCTTCAAGGAGAATAAGAAAAAGCAAAAAAAGACTGTCCGTTGACAGTCTTTTTTTGCAAGAATAGGAAAGTATAAATTTTGACTTCGATAATTGTCCAGCTCCAGGCGACATCGGCTCGAGGTCACAAGCCAATCCGTCAAAAGGTTTCGGCCGGATTGGCTTGTGCCTGTCGCCGATAACCAGGCGCCTTCCGCTTTTTCATGGATCAGTGGGTTCCAGTTGGGAAACCGGATTCAATAATTGTCATTACTGTAAACCAGCCGAAAACTAGAAATGAAGCTACACCCCAGAAAGCAGCAAGGAAGTTCTTATTTTTCAAAGAACTATATCCACCATAAGCCGCAAGGATTGTTACGAGAGCAAAAATAATCACTAAACCCATCCTAAATCCCCCTTTTCGTTAAAGCAGGCAAGATGCCTCACATTTCCAAAAATTATGTAACTAATTTATATCCATTCATTTCCTATTTTATATTTTTTTATTGTGTTTGTCGAGGACAAATAAGGAGCTCTTGACTGCTTTCGCTCCAATCCTCTTTAGTGTAAAATAAATTTGATGTATTTATGTATGGGAGGAACAATTTATATGAAATGGCAGCAAATCCCTTTAGGACCCTTGCAAACGAATTGCTATATTGTAGAAAATCCGGATAAGACATGCTTAATCTTTGATCCGGGAGAAGAAGGGAACAAATTAATCCAATTGCTGAATCAAAGAAAATTAAAGCCAATTGCTGTTCTGTTAACACATGCCCATTTTGATCATATCGGTGCTGTGGATCTGATTAGGGACACTTATAACATTCCAGTTTATATTCATAAACAAGAAGAAAAATGGCTTGAAGACCCGAGGTTGAACGGCTCTCAATTATTTATGGGCATTGAACCTATTAAGGCTATGCCGGCAGATCATATCATCCAGCATGAAGGGAACATGGAACTAGACGGTTTTTCTTTTCATGTTTATCATACACCAGGGCATTCACCTGGCAGTGTTTCTTATTACTTTAAAGAAAAGGATGTTATTATTTCAGGGGATGCGTTATTTCAAGGAGGAATCGGGCGTACAGATCTACCTGGGGGAAATTCGGCACAGCTATTAAAGAGTATTCACGATAAACTCTTGAGCTTACCAGAGGAAACATATGTCTTGTCAGGACATGGTCCTGTGACAACCATTGGAGAAGAAATGGACAGTAATCCATTTTTAAATGGTTTTTAAAAGGAGTAACATGATTACATATTTACAACAATTAATTATTAATTCGCCTAATGGGCTCATCACTTATGCTGATTATATATCTGCTGCTCTTTATCATCCGGAATTAGGTTACTATATGAGAGAAAAACCAAAAATCGGCAGGCAGGGAGATTTTATTACGACCAGTAATATTTCAGATGTATACGGAAGACTTCTAGCTAAATGGTTTTTCCACATATGTAATCAATTAAAACTACCGCCTGTATTTTGTGAAATTGGAGCTGGAACCGGTCGTTTTGCAAATGCTTTTTTACAAGAATGGCATGATTCGGTTCAAGGACCCATCCAATATATGATAGTGGAAAGTAGTCCATATCATCAAAAACTACAACGCGAATTACTTTCTCCTCATTTTTCATTTGTACAAGTAGAGAGTTTGGAAGAGATTGAACCCTTTTCTGGCATGATTTTTTCTAATGAACTTTTTGATGCTCTCCCTGTTCATGTTATTGAAAAAATGAATGGTGAGCTTGTGGAAGTAATGGTGGGGATCACGGATGAAGGAGAATTGTATGAACAAACGGTTTCTTTAACTAATCATGAGATTTTATCATTTTTAGCAGAAAGCCAATTGGGTATAAGTGAAAAACAGCGGTTGGAAATTCCATTAGCAATGGATAAGATGCTTAAGGATATGTCAAACGTCTTAAATGAAGGAATTATGGTGACAGCAGATTATGGCTATTCCAATGAGGAATGGAATCATCCCTTACATAAAAAGGGGAGTTTAAGAGGCTACCATCAACATAATATGATGGAAAATGTTTTGAAGTTTCCAGGAGAAATGGATATAACCACACATATTCACTTTGATTATCTTGTTCAAAAAGGGAGGCTGTATCAGCTGGAGCAGCTAACGAAACTTAGGCAGGATGAATTTCTTATTAAGACGGGTATCCTAAAGGAATTAGAGAATCATTATGATCCCAATCCTTTTTCAGAAGTTAGCAAAAAAAATCGAGCAATACGGAGTTTAATTATGCCATCAGGGATGAGTTCGTTTTTTCATATCATCATCCAGCATAAAGGTCTCCAATTAAGAGAAAAAGATGTTTTTCCAGAATAAAAAACGCCGGGCCTCCGGCGTTTTAATTTAAAGATATGAATGTATAAATTTGGACTTTGAGAATTGTCTAGCTCCAGGCGCCATCGGCTCGAGGTCACAAGCCAATCCGTCCAAAAGGTTAAAGAACAACCTTTCGGCCGGATTGGCTTGTGCTTGTCGCCGAAGGCTAAGCGCCTTGCGCTTTTCTAATCCTAAAGCGCTTTCTAAGCACCTTAGTTTTTCTTATTACTCTCCTGCGCCAAGCGGCATCATAAACGTTGTCCAGTAGGTAAAGCCGACGAAGAAAATAGTTAAATATGCCCCGAACACATACAAATACATACGCTCGGAAAGTTTTAGGTAGCTAAGCAGAACAAAAAATCCTGTTTGAGCTAAGAATAGCATTGCTGTTCTGTCCATATGACCCAGATAGAGCATTACGGTAAAAATACCAGTCCAAAAACCACAAACTCTGAACATGCGATCCATATGTATACCCCCTTTTTACCTGCTATACCATCATACAATATTATAAAGGAAAAGGAGGCATAATGTAAACATTTGACACTAATTAGTTTGTCACAAGAGCTTGGTAAGAACAAGTTTCACAGCCAGTAATCATGTTTTCTTTTTCAATTAATTCTACTGATTCGAATAAAGCATTGAACATGCCTTTTAAGAATTCATGGTGCATATTGCAAATCGTTTCAGTATGTTCCTTCGCTACTTCTTTAAACGGACAATTAAAAATCTTAAAGTAAATTTTTGTTTGATCGCCATTTGCTTCAAACTCAGGATAAAAACCTGCAAGGGTAGCAGCGCTTTTTAAAATCGCCAATTTTTGTTCGAATTCTAATTCGTTGCCTGGCGCTCTTTTGGCCATTTCCTGTTCAATCACTTCAGTTCCAAAGCGTTTACCTGTCATATACAATGCTTTTTTTCCCACTTCACCAAGTGTTATCATCGTTTGAATGGCTACTTTTGATAAAAGCATGTAGTCGCGGTAAGGAAAATGCAGTTGGATGACATCATCAGATAAACGGTAGAGTCGGCTAGGTCTTCCGCCTTTTCCAGTTTTCTTTGTTTCAGAAGCTAACATATTCACATCTTCTAACTTAGATAAATGTAGTCTGGCTACATTTGGGTGAATATTGAAATTTTCAGCTATCTCTTGAACGGTTACTTCTTGATGACGTTTGGTAATGTATTGATAAATGTAGTACCGTGTTGGATCTGACAAAACGTTGGTTATTTTTAATGTTTGTTCCATCACTGTTCACCTCGAACCCCCATAATTTATTCCCATTATAATACAGGGGAAAATACTTAGGAACGGAGTTAACAATGTTAACACTATATGTTTAGAAAATGTTCACAATTCTTGTCTATTTATTGTAACAATATTATATAACAATTCTAATTTAAGGATGTTTTGTGTTTGTCAATTACATTCCTTTGGTCTTTTTGGCAAAAAAAATAGCGGTATGGGAATACCGCTATTTAAATCTTCGTTTTTTACTAAATTCAGAATAAAGGATATAAGGGAGAATCCCAAACCAGCGGTACCAGAAGTCAGCCTTTGTTTGTTTTTTCTCAATTCGAATTCGTTTTCGCTCATCCTTCGGTTGGTCTGCATATTTAACAAAGGTTTGGGTCATATATTTAACATAATCATTCGTTTTCATGGACACACCTGCCTTTACACAGTCACAGTTTGCCCATTTATTAAGCATTCTAACCGTTTATTTTACTTCAACCCATTTAATCAAACTTTTTGAGCGAGTATCAAAGTATCCGTATCCGATAATAGGTTCACGCAAGTGAAGAACAAGTGTGAAATCAACAATCTGAACATAAGCAGAAGGGGTCTCTGCCTTGTAATCCATTGTACCGTTTACATAAACAAAGGTTCCTTTTGCTGGCATCGTACCACGTGTTTGATACAGTGATTCAACTTTTTTGGCCGATAACAGAAAGTAGTATTCCTGTTTAAAGATTGTTGCTGTCTCGACAGCCATCTTGTGTTCTGATAATAGTTGTTCAATATGCATGGAGAAAAAAATAAGGAACAGTAATAGCGTACATAATGTTAGGGGATACGTAAACCCACGTTCATCACTTTTCATGTACCAGTACTCCATTTTAGGAAGGAGAAGGCTGTAACTGAATATTCTTTTCCCCATACATCCACCACTGTAATTTTCACTCCATTATTTACGAGAGATAATGAGTACTGTGAAACGTTTTGGAGAACGATTTCATGTCCGTTGGAGTTTACCCGCCGTCTAACATTCTGTCCATATTTTTCATATTGAACAGTATCCGTACCCTTTGTTAGAATTAAACGCCCAGAAAGGATATCAGCACGAGAGACGGTCGAAATTTCTTTCTTTATTTGACTGGAGAATACATCCCATTCCATTTCCTGCAATTCCATTTGTGTACTTTTTTGGTTTAGGATTATATGAAAAATAGGTGCCATAAAGTAAACAATAGTGGAAAAGATAGATAAAGAAATTAATACCTCAATTAAGGTAAAAGCTTTTTCACTCGAGGATCCCACAAACAATGGTTTCAGGTTGAATTGAATTCTTTTCAATTTTTACACATACCTCCTTTTGACCAGCTGGATTAGGGTTCATCCAAGTAATTTTGTACTCAATATTATTTTCCTTGATTGTATAATCGGAGAAAGTCCGATTGTCCATGATTTTTGCTTTTAGTTCTTCATACATGAATTTCTGTGCGGTTTTTTCTAGCTCTAATTTTCTTGATTGGTCTTTTAACTCCATTAATAGAGGGAGTAAGAATAGACAAATCATAAACAATGTTGAGAGTGACAACAGCAATTCCAACAGAAAATACCCCTTAAAGCTCCGTAACATAAAATCGTCCCTCTCCGATTAAAAAGGTTATTCGATAATTGTTTTTCTTTGTTTGGATATAAAAGGAGCCAAATTTATTTACATTACCATCCCGCAGGAAGTTGAAGTTTAAGGGGAGTGATCCTTCAGTAAGATAAATGTTGGTGGAGTAATTCCTCTCAACAATAGGTGTACCGGCAGCACTTGCAAACATATAGTATTTGTATTGACTTGGCACTATTAAAATCGATACTTCTTTTTGGTGGGAAATCGCATATTGTTGGGCATAAAGGAGATCTGCACTAAGCTGTGATATAAAAACCCTATCCTCCAACACATCATGTTGGGGTTGTAAAGAGAAAGCTGTGATTAAGGATAGGATCATAAAAACCGAAAGAACTAGTAATGATTCAACCAAAGTAAAGCCTTTTTGATTTCTGCTCATTTTTGTAATATTATTCATTTGTAACCGCAGTGACATTACCATCAGTATCAATCTTAACCTCTTGTCCATTTGGACAGCCCTTGACATCTTTTAAGTAGCCAGCAGTCTGTAATTCTGTGAGGGTTGGAATTTTATTATTCTCCATTTGATATGCTTGAACTTGTGCTTGTACCATTTTTACGTATGCTTCGCATCCTTTATTGTTGATATTAGAATTGTGCTTGGCAACATTCGGTATTGTAATCATAAGAATAACTGAAATGATTAGCATAACAATCATCATTTCGATTAAGGTAAAACCCTTTTCATTTTTCTTCATTTTGATAACCTCCAATTTTATATGCTATCTAGCAGATGGAACATTGGTAACAGAATTGATAAATACATCGAAACAACTAGGCATCCTATAAATACATATAGTATGGGTTGTATGGTCTTTAAACTTTTTTCAATCCTTTCTTCCACGCTTGTTACACAATGTTTACTGAAAAAAAGTAATTCCTGCTCTAATTTTCCATTTTCTTGACCATGTTTAATAATCATTGGAAATTCCTTTTCGAAAAAGGCATAAGAAGCTATGATTGTACTCAGATTTTCTCCAGTTACGAGTTTAATTCTGATGTCTTCAGCTACTCGGCTGTAAAAAGGCTGTCTATGATTTTTTTCAAAAAGGGAAAGGGCAAGAGAGACGGATATGCCGCCAGATAAAAGAAAACTTAATTGAATGGAAAAGTAGTGTGTAAACAATAGTTTGAGGATTCTGCCGACAATGGGGATTCGAACAAGCAATACCCTTTGCGTAAGGATTGAGAGTTTTCGGAATACAAAAAAATAATAGATGGCTGTCAGGGAGAGGGAACTTAAGACAGTATAAAGAGCAATCGGGAAATAATGGTCAAAAGCATAAAGGACTTTTGTAAAGAAATTTTCCTTAAGCCCAAGTGAAGCAAACAGTGTTGTAAATCGTGGCAGCAAGCTGTTCTCGATGAAAATGAATAAAAAACCAGTGATAAAAATCAATAACAGTGGGTATTGCAATAATTTTAACAGCTTTTTAAAATCTTTATCCTTTAATAAAGCAAGATCGCTGCCTTCCAAAAGTGCTTCAGCAAAACTTCCATGTTGTTCAGCAAAATAAACATAACCAACTAAATCTTTATGAAAGCCAAGATTATTCAACACTTCATGAAAGGGTGACCCTTGCTTTAACTCTACCAAACAGCCATTTAATTCCTCCTTTCGATTAGATGGTAATTGTAATGCTATAGATTCAATTGCTTCCGCAATTGGATATCCCCGTAAAAGTAAATCGCCTGTTCTTTTTAAGAAATTGGCTTGTTCGTTGACGGACCATTTATGACTGTTCATCATCGTACACCAGCCGCTTATATTCGGATCCTTTAATAAACCCTAGAGCAATGCCCTTGTTAATCACTTCTTTAAGTGTTCGGTAATGGGTGTCCAGTTTTTCCCCTTTAGCTGCTTTCATCGCATTGTTTAAGTTTCGACCTGATAAGAGTTCAAAGACACTGGCTCTTTTCCATCTGCTATAGGAATAACAAAGCGGTGAACATTCTCCATCACAATAAGGACAGGTAAGTTCTACTAATCTTTGTGCGGTAACAGCGATTAGTGTTTGTTCCACTTCGAGCCAGTTTACACCAAATTCGCGAAGACGATAAACGGCTCCTTTTGCGTCGCGAGTATGCATGGTGGATAATACTAAATGCCCGGTTAGCGCGGCTCTTACGGCGATTTTGGCTGTTTCGGCATCCCTAATTTCCCCAACCATTATGATATCGGGGTCATGCCGGAGTATCGCTTTTAGCCCTGTTGCATACGTCACACCAGCTTTTTCATTTACTTGAACTTGCAGGACAGAGTCGTAGTTTTTTTCGATGGGATCTTCTAGTGTGATGACATTGCGACAAAATAGGTGGGCTGTTTCATTTAAGAGGGAATAGAGTGTCGTAGTCTTACCCGATCCGGTTGGACCTGTAAAAATGATTAATCCATGTGCATGCTTGAGAAGGGCTAATAGCTTTCTTGTCATAGAAGGAAATAATGAGAGTTGGTGAAAAGGGATTTGCTCTTGTTGAGGTAGGAGCCGGATGACAAGACTCTCTCTATTGTTTGAAGGAAGTGTAGAAAGCCTAAGACCCATTAATTGTCCGTCTACTTCACAAAAAACGGCTCCGCTTTGGGGGCGTCTTCTTTCTCCGATGTCCATATTGGCTGTGAATTTAAAATGGGCGATTAATCTGTCGCATTCATCTTTTGGCAGGGATAATCGGGGAATGAGTTTGTTCGTTAAACGGATTTGAATCAGTGTGTCGTTCTTTCGAGGGATAATATGAATATCAGTTGCTTGATTTCGTACGGCATCTTTGATAATCCGATTGGCTAGTATTTCAATAGAACTAACAATGGTTACCACCACCTTTTTATTTTTCAATAATTATAATTCGACAGCATTCCATCTTTTCCTTCTTTATTTTTATAAATCTAAAAAAACTTTTTCTGAGTAAAAGTGACAGGCACCATTGTGAATTTTTCACATGGTGCCTGTCACCAAATTTAATTTTATTTTTATATTGCCTTTTCGGTTAGGTAGAAGAGTCCGCCATTGATGAAGGAGATGTTTATTTTGGGTTCGTATTGTTCTTGCAGTGCTGTTTTTTCGATTTCATAGTTTACATTTTCTTCTTCTTCAACATCCTCATAAAAATGATTGAGTAATCGCAAGTCTTGTTCCCAACGCTTTCGCGCGTCATCGGCCCAGGAATGATCATCTTCTCCAATTACGGCTTTTAATTAATTTTCAACCCGAATCATACCGCTTTTCGGTTTTACCAGCGGAGATAATGTAAAGGAATAATCCGGAATCTTTGGGGTTAAAGGCACTTTTTGTAAACGTTCATGAAAATCTTCGACCATTTGTCCATTGATAAGTTGTAAACCAATAGACTTAAAGATATCTTTCTTCCGGTCACACTGATAAGAAATCTTTACATTCATACAAAGCCATGGATACAAGGCTGTTTGGTTTTGGATATGCTGATGATTTTCATATAAGCGGATATAACTGGCTAATTTTTTGGTAGAAGCAAATATTTGATGAAGCCTTGGTGACCCAAAATGAACGATTTCTCCTTTTAAGTTTTCTGGAGCCTTTTTCTGGTCGGTTATAAACGTTAACCTCATTGGATTGGGTATGCCGCCTGTTTTTTCAAGATAGTGCCAATAGAAAGGACGGTTCATCAATTCTTTATCAAGTTCAATGGTTAATTGAACAATAAAATATCCCGGTTTATTGTCAACAATCGGACAATCGTTTGCTTGGAAATATTTAAGAAGAAAATTATGAATTTCCTGCTGCTGCATGGGAATCCTCCTCCTTCATTGATTGTGCAAATTCAATCATTGATGATAAATTATCCATTTTGATTCGCATCTCACCTTCAGAACTCGATTGACCAAATATATCAATAAGATGGTCCTCAATATTCCCAAATTCCAATTTTGTTAAGATGTCGTCTAATTCACCAATGACCTTTTCAAATAGATGAATTTTTTCATAGAGAAGCTTAAGGATATGTTCTTCAACCGTATTTTTAATGGCAAAATTATAAATCATGACATCCTTTTCCTGACCAAGGCGATGAATCCGCCCAATCCGTTGTTCTAGTCTCATCGGATTCCACGGTAGATCAAAATTAATAATGTGGTTACAGAATTGCAAGTTGATTCCTTCTCCACCCGCTTCAGTGGCAATGAGGACTTGCGCATGTTTTTGAAATAACTCGCGCATCCAGTCCTTCTTTCCTCGCTTAAAACCACCACGGAATGGAACAGAGCTGATTCCATGCTGTTTTAAATACCATTGTAGATACATCTGCGTGGCACGGTATTCGGTAAAAATAATCACCTTATCATTAACCTGCTGGATTAATTCGAGTGCTTTTTCTGCTTTCGAATTTTGCTGGACAGCTTCCACTTTTTTGATTAAGAAATTTATTTGTTCTTCAAAGGCAGGAGTTGGGTCTTCTTTCTTTTGCAGCATGTTTTTAAGTGTATAGAAAACAGCTTCCCTGCTTGAGCAAGCCTCACGCTGTAAGGTCATCACTGAAAACGCACTTGTTTGGACCCAATCACCCTCGCCTTTTAGCATACAAATAGAATCATACAGTTCTTTCTCCGCAGGAGAGAATACGATGGGAATGGTTTCAACTTGTCTTTTTGTCCATTCAATCCCAGTGTCAGCCCGCCGATTTCGAATCATCACCTTATTTACTAATTCTTTTAAATGTTGGTCATCATTTAAGGAGCGGGCATCCCGTTTATATTTTTCATAAAAAGCGGTCTCGCTGCCCAGATGCCCTGGCTTTAAGAGCGAAACAAGATTAAAGATTTCTTCAATTCGGTTTTGGATAGGGGTTGCCGTTAACAGTAAACAGAATTTCTTTTTGAGATTTTGTACGAATTCATAGTTTTTTGTTTTATTATTTTTTAGTTTATGGGCTTCATCAATGATAATCAGATCGTAATCTTGCTTGTAAATAATTTCTCGGTGAGGATCACGTTTGGCTGTATCAATGGAAGATACCACGACATCACATTGTTCCCAGACATAACTTTTTCTTTGGGTAACAGCTGGAATGAAAAATTTACTGTTTAGCTCAATGGCCCATTGTGTTACCAATGAAGCAGGGACGAGAATTAAAACCTTTTTTACTAAGCCGCGAATCATGTATTCTTTTAAAATTAATCCGGCTTCAATCGTTTTACCAAGCCCTACTTCGTCAGCTAGAATGGCTTTTCCATTCATATTTTCAATTACTTGTTTCGCCGTTTCAAGTTGATGCGGCAAAGGAGTTAAATTTGGCAAGTGATTTGGAGCTTGTAAGCCTTCGAACTCCGGGATGACCAAATGGTTTTCAACATCGATTGCTAGTTTAAAAAGCTCCCAGTTCCCCCACGGACCATCGTTGTCAATTCGATGCAAAAAATCATCCTGCCACGAGGATTCAAATTCAATTTCAACTGACATCATTACAGCTCCTTTTCATACATTGTAGTATCAAGTATTTTGCCCATAATAAAGATTGTTCGCTCTTGTATTGTTTTCTTATAAAATGATTGCTCCATTTTGTAGTTTAATGGTAGGATGATAATAGCTAGAATGTTTTAAATATTTTAATAAGGAAATTTTATTTTAAGTAAAATTAGTATTACCAAATTGGAAAATATTATAATGCGAATGATAACAAGGGGAGAGACTACCGAGAGTAGCGCCGAAGGAGCAAGCAGTACATGTGAATCTCTCAGGCAAAAGAACTCTTGTTTGACGCAGCTCTGGAGAGCGTTGCTTGTGTAGCAGCCACCAAAGGGGAAAGCCATTTATGGTAAACTTTCAGGTGAAAGGACAGAGACCTTCTTAGAAGTATAGGGAGGTTTCTGTCCTTTTTTATATTTTTAAGGTCCTTAATCCTTAAATCAAAGAAATAGGGCCATTATTCTTTAATCAAAATCCTGGAGGGGGATAAGGGGATGACGGAATTAAAACGAACTCCACTTTTTGCAGTTTATAAAGAACACGGAGGGAAAACAATCGATTTTGGAGGTTGGGAATTACCTGTCCAATTTTCAAGCATCAAAGAAGAACATGAAGCAGTCCGTACCAAAGCAGGATTATTTGATGTTTCCCATATGGGTGAAATTGAAGTGAAAGGGGAAGACAGTTTACCCTTTTTACAGAAGATGATGACGAATGATATTTCAAAAATTAACAACGGTGGAGCACAGTACACTGCGATGTGTTATGAAAACGGTGGAACAGTTGATGATTTACTTGTTTATAAGATAGAGGACAATCACTTCATACTTGTTGTCAATGCCTCAAATATCGAAAAAGATTATCAATGGCTTGAAGATCATGTTGAAGGAGAGGTAATCCTTAATAACCTATCGGAAAAGACGGCACAGCTTGCGCTTCAAGGGCCTCTTGCTGAAAAGGTCCTCCAAAAGCTTGCTAGCAATACAGATTTACGTCAAATAGGCTATTTTAAATTTCAGCAGGAAGTAAATCTAAACGGAAAAAAGGCGCTGGTGTCTAGAACAGGGTACACCGGTGAAGATGGTTTTGAGATTTATTGTGATGCTTTTGATGCAGTAGACCTTTGGCAAGCTATTTTAACAGCGGGGAAAGAAGACGGGGTTCTGCCATGCGGATTAGGTGCACGTGATACGCTTCGATTTGAATCGGTGCTTGCCCTTTATGGTCAAGAGCTTTCGCCTGATATATCACCACTCGAAGCCGGGATTGGTTTTGCTGTTAAGTTATATAAAGAGGTTGACTTCATTGGAAAGGGAGCTTTAAAAAAGCAGAAGGAAACTGGTTTAACAAGGAAGTTAGTTGGAATTGAAATGATTGATCGTGGAATCCCTCGTCATGGTTACCTAGTCTATAAAGGAGAGGCGCTAATCGGTCAAGTGACAACCGGAACACAGTCGCCTACCTTAAAGCGAAATATTGGTCTTGCTTTAATTAAGACGGAATTTGCTAAACTTGATACCGAAATTGAAGTGGAAATTCGCGGTAAAAGACTAAAAGCAGCAATTGTACCGACACCTTTTTATAAAAAAAATATGAAGTAATGGGGGGAGTTAAGTTTATGAAACATCGCTATTTGCCGATGACTGAACAAGATAAGAAGGAAATGATCGATACCATTGGTGTTTCATCGATTGATGAACTATTTAGCGATATTCCTGAAAAGGTTCGATTTAAGGGAGAGTTAAATATAAAAGCGGCAAAGTCTGAAACGGCCCTTATGAAAGAACTATATAAGTTAGCTGACCAAAATGCGGACCTCAAACGTAATGTATCGTTCTTAGGTGCTGGTATTTATGATCACTATATACCTGTCATTGTCGACCATGTTATTTCACGTTCAGAATTTTATACAGCTTATACACCTTATCAGCCCGAAATTTCTCAAGGAGAATTACAAGCTATTTTTGAATTTCAAACAATGATTTGTGAGTTAACCGGTATGGACGTTGCCAACTCTTCCATGTATGACGGAGGCACCGCACTTGCAGAAGCTGCCATGCTTAGTGCAGCTCATTCAAAACGGAAAAAGATTGTAGTTTCGAAGACTGTTCATCCTGAGTATCGCGAGGTTCTTAAAACGTATGCAAAAGGACAGTACCTAGAGGTAATCGAGGCGCCCATCAAAGCAGGGATTACCGATGTGGAAGCCTTAAAGGAATTAATTAATGAAGAAGTAGCAGCTGTTATCATCCAATACCCGAATTTTTTTGGTCGTATTGAACCGTTAAAAGAAGTGGAAGAAATCATTCATGCTAATCAGGGATTGTTTGTGGTAAACAGCAACCCGCTTTCGCTGGGAGTATTAACACCACCGGGGAAGTTTGGTGCAGACATTGTCATTGGCGATGCACAGCCGTTTGGTATTCCAACCGCTTTCGGAGGTCCTTCTTGCGGGTATTTTGCCGCTACCAGTAAATTAATGCGAAAGGTACCCGGACGTCTCGTCGGTCAAACTGTTGATGATCAAGGACGCCGCGGGTTTGTTTTAACGCTTCAAGCGCGTGAACAGCATATTCGCCGTGAAAAAGCGACTTCAAATATCTGTTCAAACCAAGCATTAAATGCTCTTGCCGCATCCGTTGCGATGACAGCTTTAGGTAAAAAGGGAATGCGTGAAATGGCGGCAACCAATTTACAGAAAGCACATTATGCAAAGAGTGCTTTTAAAACAGCAGGAGTCGAGGTTGTATTTGATGGTTTTTCCTTTAATGAATTTGTGGTGAAACTAAACAAACCTATCAAAGAAATCAATCAAGCACTTTTACAAAATGGAATGATTGGGGGCTATGATTTAGGACGTGATTATCCTGAGCTTGCTAATCATATGTTAATTGCGGTTACTGAGCAGAGAACAAAAGAAGAAATTGATACTTTCGTGAAAGAATTGGGGGATTTGCATGCATAATCAAGACCAAGCACTTATTTTTGAATGTAGTACTCCCGGTCGGATTGGTTACAGCCTCCCTGAACTGGATATACCGGCAGTAGATCTCACAAGTCTTCTTCCTGATGGCTACTTGCGTGAAGAAGAGCCACAGCTTCCAGAAGTTTCTGAGCTTGATATTATGCGCCACTTTACAGCATTATCAAAAAGAAATCATGGTCTGGATTCAGGATTTTATCCGCTTGGCTCTTGTACAATGAAATATAATCCAAAGATCAATGAAAATGTGGCACGTTTCAATGGTTTTGCTCATATTCACCCATTACAGGAGGAAAATTCCGTGCAAGGTGCACTTGCGCTTATTTTCGACCTTCAGCAGCATTTAATGGAAATTACTGGAATGGACGAAGTCACTTTACAATCTGCAGCAGGTGCACACGGAGAGTGGACGGGGTTAATGCTGATTCGTGCGTACCATGAAGCAAATGGTGATACAAACCGCACGAAAGTGATTGTCCCCGATTCAGCCCATGGTACAAATCCAGCTTCCGCATCAATCGCAGGTTTTGAAACAATTACTGTTAAATCGACGGAGCAAGGGCTTGTTGATTTGGAGGATTTAAAACGGGTGGTGGGTGACGACACGGCTGCACTTATGTTAACCAATCCGAATACGCTTGGCTTATTCGAAGAACAAATACTCGAAATAGCTGAAATCGTCCATAAGGCAGGCGGAAAGGTGTATTATGACGGTGCAAATCTAAACGCCGTTCTATCTAAAGCCAGACCAGGTGATATGGGGTTTGATGTTGTTCATTTAAACCTGCATAAAACCTTTACAGGTCCACATGGCGGCGGTGGTCCTGGTTCAGGTCCTGTTGGGGTGAAAGCAGACTTAATCCCGTTCTTGCCAAAACCAATTATTACAAAGTGTGGGGAAGAATTTATTTTAGATTATAATCGTCCGCAGTCCATTGGACGTGTAAAACCGTTTTATGGAAACTTTGGAATCAATGTGCGGGCCTATACGTATATTCGCTCAATGGGACCGGATGGCTTAAAAGCGGTAACGGAATATGCGGTCTTAAATGCTAATTACATGATGAGAAGACTAGCGGACTATTATGAATTACCATTTGATAAGCATTGTAAACATGAGTTTGTCCTAAGTGGTAAACGTCAGAAAAAATTAGGAGTTCGTACGCTTGATATCGCCAAGCGTCTTCTTGACTTTGGCTATCATCCACCAACCATCTATTTCCCGCTAAATGTGGAGGAATGTATTATGATTGAGCCAACAGAAACGGAGTCAAAAGAAACACTTGATTCTTTCATTGATACGATGATTCAAATAGCCAAAGAGGCTGAAGAAAATCCGGAGATCGTTCAGGAAGCACCACATACAACCGTTGTTGGCAGACTCGACGAAACTTTAGCAGCTCGTAAACCTGTATTAAAATATGTAAAAGCCTAAGAATTGATAAGGTCAGATTTAGATAATCTGGCCTTTCTTTTTTTTTAAAATTTAAAAAAGGTCCCGGAATTTTATCGGAACCCTAGAATTTTATGCTTTTTTTGTTTTTACCTTACCTGTCCATTTTTTAAACCCGCCTTCAAGCTGGGTTAATTCTCTATATCCTTTTCGGTGTAGCATTTGTGCTGCACGTGCACTGCGCATGCCGCTTTGGCAATATAAATATACAGGCATATCTTGGCGAATTTCCTTCATCCACATTTTCATTTGTGACATGGGAATATTACGTGCTCCTAAAATATGACCGCCCTCGAACTCGTTCGGTTCACGAACATCTATTAGTTGTGCCTTTCGGTACCCAGCACGAAATTCTTCTTCTGCAACCGTTTTAACAATTCTCTTCTGATAAAAATAAGTAAAAACGGTGTAGATAGCAACAGCTGCAACAACAATGATTAATGTATAAAGTGGATTCAACTTCTTTTGCCCCTTTCAAGCTTTACTGCATTAGTATTTATTATATAAGTCATTCCAATAAAGATAAAGATGAAAAGGAAAAACTTTTTTTGTTTCTATATAAAAAATTATACCAAAAACATCTCCTACTTGAATTCCTATCAGATTTTGGTAGACTAAATTTCGTACTAATTAATACAAATGGGGTTTTTAAATGGAAAAAGAAACGTGGCGTTTTATAGATTCAGGAAATGGTTCACCGTCCTTTAATATGGCATTAGATGAAGCTTTGCTTGATTGGCATAGTGAAGGAAAGTTTCCCCCAGTTATTCGTTTTTATGGCTGGAATCCGCCAACCTTGTCAGTTGGCTATTTCCAAAAGGTTGAAAAAGAAATTGATATGGATGCTGTTAGAGAGCATAAATTAGGATTTGTTAGAAGACCAACAGGTGGGCGTGGCGTTCTCCATGAGCATGAGCTTACCTATAGTGTCATTGTTTCAGAAGACCATCCCGAGATGCCTAAAACAGTTACGGAGGCATATCGTGTTATTTCTGAAGGGATATTAAAAGGTTTTCACCATTTAGGACTCGAAGCATACTTTGCAGTTCCCAAAACGGCTGAAGAAAGAGATGCATTAAAAAATCCTCGCTCTGCTGTTTGTTTTGATGCCCCAAGCTGGTATGAATTAGTTGTTGAAGGCAGAAAAGTAGCGGGAAGCGCTCAAACAAGGCAAAAGGGTGTCATTCTTCAACACGGTTCCATTCTACTGGATTTGGATGAGGAAAAGCTATTTAGTTTATTTAAATACCCAAATGATCGTGTTAAGGAACGGATGAAAAAAGCATTTAAAGATAAGGCGGTTGCGATAAACGCGATTAGTCCAAGAAGGATAACATTAGAAGAGGCAAAGGAAGCCTTCTATAAAGGGTTTGCTGAAGGGTTGAATATTGAGCTCGAACCCTACCAATTAACAGATGAAGAACTTGCTTATGTAGAGAAAATTGCTAAAGAACGATATGAAAACGATGAATGGAATTTTAAAAGGTAGTCACAGCGGCAAACGCCGCTTTTTTCTTTTTTTTAAATGGCCCTATTATGAAAGAAGCAAACCTCGAATTTTGTTAAATTTTCCTGTTATTTGACGAAATTCCGCTAAAATCTTTTATTTTCTTCTAATTCTAGGTTTTTTTGAGTTTGACAAAATAAATGTTATTTGCTCGCCATACAATATATAGTAGTGTCGAAAATATTTTCGGTACTATATGTTGATTTATTGTGTGTAACTATGTTAATTTAAATTTATTAAGTCAACTAGATATAGCGATGCTACTAGAATCTAGCACTATATAGAGTTTTATATAAAAGGAGTTGTTCTCATGTCTGTAGTTTTTAGACAAAAAATGAATATTGATTTTGAAAGGTTGAATGAGGATATCCGCCTATTCCCCCCAGTGCATCCGGTTACCCCAGATATGAAAATAACTCATAAAGGTGTATCAAGACTGGTTATGCTCGACCGTTACACCTTTAAAGACACTGCAAAAATTACCCTAACAACTGGCGACTTTGTTGTTTTAACGATTAAAGAGGATCCAAAATTTCCTGCACGTGGCTTAGGAAAAATTTTAGAAATTGATTGGGAAAAGAAAAAGGCAAAAGTTTTAGTTGAAGAGGAATTTAGAGGCGTACTTGATCCTAAGGAAGCAGCAACAGGTGAGATCATTAGGTCTCTAGATGTTATTGAGAAGCCATTAGAGCTTTTCTATGAGCAGATTGCGAAGCGTAATGCTACAGGTCTTGCGGCGGTGGAAACAACCGAAGAGAAGCGCTTAGAATGGACGGAGAAGTTTTATCAAGAGTTAGTGAACTTGAACTTTATTCCGGCCGGCCGGGTTCTTTACGGGGCGGGGGCTGATACGGATGTAACTTATTTTAATTGTTATGTAATGCCGTTTGTTGCGGATTCACGTGAAGGCATTTCCGACCATCGTAAACAGGTTATGGAAATCATGAGCCGAGGCGGCGGAGTTGGAACGAATGGTTCAACGTTAAGACCACGAAATACACTTGCTCGAGGCGTAAATGGTAAATCATCTGGTTCGGTTTCATGGTTGGATGATATTGCGAAATTGACGCATCTTGTTGAACAAGGTGGATCAAGACGTGGAGCGCAAATGATAATGTTGGCGGATTAATTAAGATGCACTAGTCCGCGTCATTCAGAAGATGAATGACTAGAAAATCGGGTGAATTGCAGGGAAATTCTTAGAGACTTGCAAGCTACAACGTGACTGGAAACGGTGGGCGTGAAAGCTTTAAAAATTGTAAGTATTGGACAATCTGCAGCCAAGCGTCATTGGGCATAGTTAATGGCGAAGGTTCAACGACTAGAGAGTGAGTCCCAACAATAAACTCTCATAAGCGCCCGGCCCCTAACAGAGAAATGCTGAGGGTGATGATATAGTCTAGGCCGTCTGCTGACAAGCAGAATAAATATCCTGAAAGGGACGGTATAAGCGTGGCATCCTGACATTATTGAATTCATTATTTCCAAAATGCAGAATCCTAGAATTCTAAGATTCTTAATTGAAAATACAAACGATGAAACGATTAAGAAGCATGCAAAAGACAAACTTAAATTTACACCATTAACGCTACAAGAAACTGCGATGTATCAAGGAATTGTGAATTACAAAAGCATTCCTGGATTTGGTGGTTTTGATGAAAATAGCATTGCTCATGCTGAGGAAAAGCTTCTAACCGGCGGTAATTACACTGTTCATAATTCTGAGTTCCTAACTGGTGCAAATATTTCAGTATGTTTGACAAAGGAATTTATGGAAGCTGTTGAAAACGACGGTGAATATGATCTTCGTTTCCCATATGTAGAGCAATACAATCAAGATGAAATGAAAATCTACAATGAAGAGTGGCACAAAGTTGGTGACGTCCGTGAGTGGGAAAAACTCGGACACAAAGTTCGTGTTTATAAGAAGATTAAAGCAAAAGAACTTTGGAACTTAATCAACATTTGCGCAACCTACTCTGCAGAACCAGGTATTTTCTTTATCGATAATGCTAACGACATGACCAATGCGAAAGCATATGGACAACAAGTCGTAGCGACAAATCCGTGTGGAGAGCAGCCACTTGCACCATTTTCTGTGTGCAACCTTGCAGCAGTAAACCTTGCTGAGATGGCAAATAAAGAAACCAAAACAGTTGATTTTGAGAAGCTTAAACAAACAGTAGCGGTCGGTGTTCGCATGCAAGACAACGTTATAAACGCTACTCCATACTTCTTAGAAGAAAACAAAAAACAAGCTCTTGGTGAGCGACGCGTAGGTCTAGGCGTTATGGGATTACATGATCTCTTAATTTACTGTGAAACAGAGTATGGTTCACCTGAGGGTAACGAGCTAGTTGATAAAGTATTCGAAGCGATTGCTACAACAGCTTATAGAACATCGGTTGAATTAGCAACAGAGAAAGGTAGCTTCCCATTCTTAACTGGTGATACACCTGAAGAAACAAACCGATTAAGACAGGCATTCATTAACACTGGATTTATGAAAAAGATGCCTGAAGATGTCCGTGAATCTATACTTGAAAAAGGAATTAGAAATTCTCATTTATTAACTGTTGCTCCAACGGGTAAACATATTGCCCCAAGTGTTCGTAAGAGCGCTGCGTAAACTTAGCTATATGCGGGAAACCCTGGCGTATCTCTTACTACCTAGTCTTGCCAACTTTTTATAGGTAAAAAGGTAAGAGTGTTGGCGAAAGCCTACCAGACAATCCGCAGGGAAGTCGTGGCTGACCCCTCAACGACTACATGCTGAGCAACCACTTATATGGTTGATGATATAGTCTGACCCATATGGCGACATATGGAGCGGGTACTAATAACCCCGCCCTCTATGAAATATAGAGAGTAACAAACGTGAGTACTGGAACAATGGTTGGCGTCTCTACAGGATTAGAGCCTTATTTCTCATTCTCTTACTTCCGAAGTGGACGACTTGGTAAATTTATTGAAGTTAAAGCAGATATCGTCCAAGAATATTTAGATCAGCACCCAGAAGCAGATCCGAACAACCTGCCAAAATGGTTCGTTACAGCCATGGAACTTGCACCAGAAGCACATGCTGACGTTCAATGTGTCATTCAGCGTTGGATCGACAGCTCCATTAGTAAAACCGTTAACGCACCAAAAGGATACAGCGTAGAACAAGTAGAAAAAGTGTACGAGCGCCTCTATCGCGGCGGTGCTAAAGGCGGTACTGTATATGTAGACGGTTCACGTGATTCACAAGTACTGACTCTAAAAGCTGAGGATAATACAAATGAGCAACTATCCATGTTTGATGAAAAACCACATCAACATGTCGTGCTTGTCGACACAATTAGCGACCTTCGCTCAACAGACGTAACAATCGGTTCAGAGGTCGGTAATACCTGTCCGGTCTGCCGTAAAGGAAAAGTCAAAGAAATTGGCGGATGCAATACATGTACCAACTGTAATGCCCAATTAAAGTGTGGTTTATAAAATCTTTTTGAGGATGGAGCTAACTGTTCCATCCTCTTTTTTATTCTATAAATTTTACTAATATAACATTGTAATCGAATTGTAATATGGCTGTGATGAGCCTGTTATCCTATCCTAGTATAGTAAAAGTATCAAATCACCCAAGGGGGAATAACAAAATGTTCAAAAAGAAAATCATTGCAGCAATCGTAATGACAGCTACAATTGCAACGTCTTTGTTTGCCACTTCGGGTGAAAAAGCAGAAGCGGCATATTATCATACAAAAGCAATAACAGTAGCAAAAGCAAACCTTGGTGTTCCATATAGATGGGGTGGAATTACACCTTCTGGCTTTGATTGTTCTGGACTTGTTAAGTATTCTTTTGGCAAGGCAGGCGTAACACTGCCACGTACGGCATCAGATATGTTCTATACAAAAGGATATCGAGTAAGTTCACTACAGGTTGGAGATTTAATGTTCTTTGCCCCAACTAAAGCAAGCAAACCAACACATGTAGCCATCTACATCGGCTCTGGAAAAATGATTATGGCTTCTTCCTCAAAAGGCGTTATCATCACATATACAAGCAATACCTATTGGAAGCCTAGATATGTCGGAGCAAAGCGTATCTAATATAAAATGAGAAGAGTATCGGATTAAAAACCGGTGCTCTTTTTTTGTTTAAGAAATAAGAAATTTCAACTTCGAGAATTGTCCAGCTCCAGCGCTAGCCCCTCGAGGTCACAAGCCAAGCCGTCCAAAAGGTTAAAGAACAACCTTTCGGTCGGCTTGGCTTGTGCTTGTCGGGCTGATCAAGGCGCTTGCGCTTTTCTTAATATGGTAAAAACTTCTCTCCCTTATTATTAACTATCTTCCTTTACAACAACTCATACTACTAAAAAAGAGTGAAATGAGGGAATGAGTATGGATCCTTTTATGCCACAGCTTGTCTATATCGAGCCGAAAGCATTAGAATATCCCCTTGGCAGGGAGCTGAAGGAAAAATTTACAAAACTGGGTCTCGAAATTCGAGAAACCACCTCTCATAATCAAGTCCGGGGGATACCTGGTGATAACGAACTTCAGCAATACCGCAATGCTAAATCTACACTAGTTGTGGGAATCAGAAGAACTTTAAAATTTGATACATCGAAGCCGTCTGCTGAATATGCTATTCCACTCGCCACGGGTTGTATGGGGCATTGTCATTACTGTTACCTGCAAACAACCCTTGGAAGTAAACCCTATATCAGGACATATGTTAACTTAGATGAAATCTTTGAGCAGGCGCAAAAATATATCGACGAGCGCAAACCAGAAATTACACGCTTTGAAGCAGCCTGTACATCTGACATTGTGGGATTAGACCACCTAACCCATTCTTTAAAGAAAGCAATCGAATTCTTTGGACAATCCGAGTATGGACAACTTCGATTTGTAACAAAATTTCATCATGTTGACCACCTGCTAGATGCCAAACATAATGGAAAAACAAGATTCCGATTTAGTGTGAATTCTCGTTATGTAATAAAAAACTTCGAACCAGGTACATCGTCCTTTGAGGATCGATTAAAAGCCGCACGGAAAGTAGCTAATGCTGGATATCCGCTAGGTTTTATCGTTGCGCCAATCTACATGCATGAAGATTGGAAAGAAGGCTATCGAGAATTATTTGAACGGCTAAGCGAAGAATTAGCGGGTGTAGAGATACCGGATCTTACTTTTGAACTAATTCAACATCGGTTTACCAAACCAGCAAAAAACGTCATTGCTAAGCGTTATCCGAAAACCAAGCTTGAAATGAATGAGGAGGAGCGAAAATACAAATGGGGGCGGTATGGCATTGGAAAATATGTCTATCCAGATGAAGCGGCAAAGGATCTGGAAACGTCCATTAGAGAATATGTTCAGGAATTTTTTCCTAACGCTGTAGTTCAATATTTCACATAAATTTTCTACTTGTCCGCCGTACTATATTCCAATCCCCGTGACTAAAGATGTAACAAGTTCATCTTTAGGAGTGGCTGCCATGAAAATAGACGGCGTTTTTTCTGGAGGGGGAATTAAAGGTTTTGCCATTTTAGGAGCCTATGAAGAAATTGAAAGCAGGGGGTTTCAATTTGTAAGGCTCGCTGCAACAAGTGCAGGTTCCATTATTGCCGCTTTGATCGTAGCCGGGTATACAAGTAAAGAGATTTATCAGTTGGTAGATGAATTTGATTTGCCTAAGATGCTTGATACTCGAAAGACCATTATCCCATTCTCGATTGCAAAATGGCTGCTTGTATATTGGAAATTAGGCCTATATAAAGGAAATGAACTGGAAAAATGGATGAAAGAGAAGCTTGAAGCAAAAGGCTTAAGAACATTTTCAGATCTTCCGCCAGATGCGCTAAGAGTGATTGCTTCTGACCTATCAAATGGACAATTGGTCGTGCTGCCCGATGATTTAGAAAAATTCGGGATAAATCCGAGATCCTTCCCGATAGCTAAGGCCATTCGAATGAGTTGCAGTATTCCATATTTTTATGAACCAGTTAAATTACGGTCTAATGATGGCGTAAATGTCATTGTCGATGGTGGGGTGCTTAGTAATTTTCCGATGTGGCTGTTTGATACGGATACAGAAAAAAAAGTCAGGCCAGTACTTGGAATAAAGACTAGCCCAAGCGAATATGAACATGAAAAACATCAAATTAAAAATGGCATTCAACTATTTGGGGCCATATTTGAAACAATGAAGGATGCCCATGATCAACGATATATTTCAAAAAAACATGTTGATAATATTATTTTTATAAAAGCAGAAGGTGTGTCTTTAACCGAATTTTCTATAACCGATGAAAAGAAGCAAAAATTATTTGAAATCGGCAGAAATCATGCTAAAAAGTTTTTAGATAAATGGACTTACTAATTACTACGAGAACTGTCTAGATTCGCCACCTAGGGGCTCGGTGTCATAAGCCAATCTGTCAAGAAGTCTAAAGAGCAGCCTTCTCGCCGGCTTGACTGTAGCCTCGCGCACCTGGTCAAGGCGCTTCCACATTTCTAATAAAAAAATCGAGTGTCTAAAAAGACGCTCGATTTTTCTTTTTACTCTTTTTGCCGTCAATAACGGTCAGATGCGCAGGGGATTTCTTTTTTAGTTTGCTGCTTTTCTTTAATTTGGTTAAAGTTCCTAGAGCTGAGCTTTTGGCAGTAGAATCTCCACTCTTTTGCTGCAATCGTTTTTTTGATCTTTTAGCTGCCTTAAGAAATGCCCGTTGCTCTTTTTTCTGAGGGCTCGAATTTGAATACTTCCGAAACAGGAAAAAAATAACTAAACCGATCAATGCGATGACAGCTATTCCCTGAATGAAACCGGCAGGATTTGCTGTAAAGGAACCGACAATTCCCAGTATTGCAAGAATAATAAGTAACCCAACAATAATGGTTGATATCCGATTTTTCAAGAAAGCCACCTCCCTAAGAGCATCATAAGCATTTTTTTATTCTTTTAAACACAAAGGTAAAAAGATTTAGACAATTTCTTCATTTTTTGCATCAAATTCTGTTTCTTTCTCTCTTTTTAATAACTCTTGAAAAGAAAGTATTGCCACTTCTACTTGGTCATTATTTGGTTCTTTCGTCGTTAACAGTTGAAGCCAAAGTCCAGGCAGACCCAAATACTTAAGGACTGGTACATTTCTTAATTTGTTGGTTACCTGTAAAACTTCAAATGCAATCCCTAACACCACGGGTATTAAAAGAAGGCGGTCAACAACCCTTAACCAAAGTGGGGTGGTTGGGACAAGTAAATAAACAAAAACGCCGACTACGACCGTAAATAGGATGAAACTGCTGCCGCATCGATAATGAAGCCTTGAATGGGCCTGCACATTTTCAACCGTTAATTCTACCCCTGCTTCATAGGTGTTTATTACTTTATGCTCAGCACCATGATATTGGAACACTCTTTTTATTAAGGGGGTAAGTGAAACAAAGTATATATATATAAGGAGTAGTAAAAGCTTAAAAAAGCCTTCTACCATTACTTGAGCAAAATCTGATGGGAAAATGGGTTTCGTTAGTACAGCTAAAAAGACAGGGATTAACGTGAAAGCAAACTTCCCAAACAAAAAAGAAATAACTCCGATAACGGCTACTCCTAAATACATCGTTAATTTTGAATCTTCTTTTTCCTTAATGGTTTCGTCATCTTTAGGGTCAACATCGTATCTTTCTGTAGAAAAGTTCAAATGTTTTGAGCCATTTGCACTTGCTTCAATGATTGCAATAATACCTCGAAGGAACGGGATTTTTTTTAAACGGCTTAAAGAAGGATTTGCTTTCCGCCGCATATGAAAGTATTCTACAGAGCGATCTTTTCTGCGAATAGCCGTAACGTAATGATGTTTCCCGCCAAACATGACTCCTTCAACAACTGCCTGGCCGCCATATACGGGTTTTTGAGAATTAGACATGGTTACACCAACCTATTAACAAAGTTGCACAATAGCAGAAATGATTAATCTGTATGTACTTAATTTTATTCTACTAGAAAAGTGAAAAAACCTCTAGAGAGACAAAATATTTCACTCTAAAACAGTAAAAAATTTTTTTCTAGGTAAGGATTACACTTCAAAGGGCATAATAACTATGGAATTTAGTATCAAATACATAAAAACGAGCATGTTCAAAAGATAGAATGGAGGCTGTTAAAAAATGTTAGACGAACAACTATATCCAAAACAAATGTCATTTTTAATGATGGTTTTTTGGACCGGTTTATTTGGAGGGATTTTTTGGGGTGCTATAGGATATATTGCTTATTTTTTTAATTTTACAGAAGTTAGCCCGAATGTCATTTTGGAACCATGGGCCCTGGGAAATTGGAAGTATGGATGGTTGGGTAAATTAATTTCGATGGTATTCTTGGCGATTGTTTCAATTATTGCTGCTTTCGTATATTATGCTGTTCTAAGAAAGTTAAAAGGCATATGGTTTGGGGTCGGATTTGGTATTATTTTATTTTTATTGGTATTTTTTGTTCTAAATCCTATCTTCCCAGGAATCAAGCCACTGCTGGAATTAAAACGGGACACCATCATAACTTCGATTTGTTTATATATGTTATATGGAACCTTTATTGGATATTCCATTAATTATGAATATGAACTTAATAAAGTTCAAGACAAAGAGGCTTCAACCTAAGTTTCATTAGTCCATTATTAAAGGTTATGATAAAATATTTTTATCTACAAATATAAGGGAGAGTGGAGATACATGCCGAAATTAGAGAAATTACGGTCTGCTTTTTCAGAAAGAGGCATTGATGGAATATTGATAACCAGCCCGTACAATCGCCGTTACATATCTAATTTTACAGGAACAGCAGGTGTGGTGTTAATTAGCGCTGAGAGTGCTCAGTTTATTACAGACTTCCGCTACATTGAACAAGCCACCGAACAATGCCAAGGCTTTGAGATTATTAAATATTCAAGTTCAGTTCCGAGTGAAGTTGCAAAGCAAGTTAAAAATTTAGGCATCAAAAAGCTTGGTTTTGAAGAAGATTTTCTAACATATTCTTCCTTTAAAGGATATGAGAAAGAAATAGATGCTGAATTTGTTCCCATTTCCGGTTTAATTGAAAAGTTACGCTTGATTAAGACAGACGCAGAGATTAAGATATTAAAGGTAGCAGCAGATATCGCTGATGCTGCGTTTAAACATATTTTGGATTTTATCCGTCCAGGAAAAACCGAATTAGAAGTGTCTAATGAGCTTGAGTTTTTTATGAGAAAGGCTGGGGCAACTTCCTCTTCATTTGATACCATCGTTGCTTCTGGTCATCGTTCTGCACTTCCACACGGTGTTGCAAGTGATAAGGTAATTGAATCTGGAGATATCGTAACGATGGATTATGGCTGTTATTACAACGGTTATGTTTCGGATATTACCCGGACTGTTGCCGTTGGTGAACCTGATGCAAAACTAAAAGCTATTTATAATATTGTACTTGAGGCACAATTACGTGGAATGGCTGGATTGAAACCAGGAATTACTGGAAGAGAAGCAGACGCTATAACGAGAGACTACATAACAGAAAAGGGTTATGGCGAATACTTTGGTCACTCCACTGGACACGGGATAGGACTAGAGGTACACGAAGGTCCTGGATTATCAATGAAGTCTGATATTATCTTAGAACCTGGCATGGTGGTTACTTGTGAACCAGGTATCTACATCCCAGGTCTTGGCGGCGTTCGAATTGAAGATGATACTTTGATTACGGACACTCATAATGAAGCTCTAACCCACTCAACAAAAGAACTAATTATATTGTAAGATTTTTAGGAGGATTTACACATGATATCTGTAAATGATTTTAAAACGGGATTAACGATCGAAGTCGATGGCGGTCTATGGCGCGTTCTTGATTTCCAACACGTAAAGCCAGGAAAAGGTGCTGCATTTGTTCGTTCAAAGCTTCGTAACCTACGTAATGGTGCTATTCAAGAAAAAACTTTCCGTGCAGGTGAAAAAGTAGAAAAAGCACAAATTGATAATCGCAAAATGCAATATCTTTATGCAAGCGGTGATGCTCATGTGTTTATGGATATGGAATCCTACGAACAAGTAGAACTTCCTGCATCAAATATTGAATACGAATTAAAATTCTTAAAAGAAAATATGGAAGTTCATATCATGATGTTCCAACATGAAACCCTTGGGGTAGAACTGCCTAACACTGTTGAATTAGAAGTAACTGAAACAGAACCAGGTATCAAAGGGGATACAGCTTCTGGCGGTACAAAGCCTGCAACACTTGAAACAGGTCTTATTGTTCAAGTGCCTTTCTTTGTTAACCAAGGAGATAAACTCATCATTAATACATCAGAAGCAAGTTATGTTTCTCGCGCATAAAGTTTAACCAAAAACCTTAGACCAAAATTGGGTCTAAGGTTTTTTTTATTGCCTGGATAGATGGCTTTCTACAGTTAGTAAGCTTAAAAACTTCACTAAATAGTAAGAATTTAGAGCTAGTGCGGAAAGACCTATTTGTTAAAATACATGTGTATAAGAATATAGTAAAGGGGTGAATCGAAAATGAAGCGAATAACAACTTTCTTCTTCCTTTTCATTTTATTAGCCATAATAGCTGCGGGTTGCAGTTCCAAGCTTGATGATCACAGTTGGAAGCTTGATAAAAAACATGCACCATTACCAGATTTTGTCTTAAATACATCTGAAAAAGTGCAAGAAACGTATATAATGGCATCAACCTATCCGGATGTTGTTGCACAAGTACCGTGTTATTGTGGTTGTGTGGCAGAGGGTCATAAGAGCAACCTAGATTGCTTTGTTAAGAGTGTTGGTGATAACAACGCTGTAACAGAGTGGGATTCACATGGTATATCCTGTGATACCTGTATCAATATTGCCCGGGATGCAGTAGAACTACATCTTAATGGTGATAGTTCTGGGAAAATTTATCAATTAATTACTGATAAATATAAAAATCTTGGGGAAGCAACCCCAACACCTGAGCCAAAGTAGGGGTAACCCATGAAAAAAATACTAATTGGATTTTATATCTTGGTTATTATTGGAATTATTGTTTGTATAAGCAACAGTAATATATTTGCTAAAAAGAATTCACAAGCTATTGCTGCTGGTGAGAAAGCATATAATCAAAATTGTTTAGTTTGTCATGGTGACAATGGAAAAGGTGAAGGTGAAAAAGCTGGAACCTCTTTGAATAATCAAAATTTTTTAAACACGGTAACGGATAAGAATTTATATAATTATATAAAATTTGGAAGAGAAGGAACAGGAATGCCAGCATATGGACCCAGATTATCAGAGAAAGAGCTGAAAAGCCTTGTAGCCTTCATCCGAAATTGGCAAACGAAGGATATTAAATTTGATGTTCCGAAGACCATTGCCGGAAATCCAGCAAATGGTCAAAAATTATACAATCTATATTGCCAAAATTGTCATATGAAAGCAGGAACTGGGATGTTACATATGGGAACCGCACTGTCGCATCCACAATATTTAAAATACACAACTGACAAGCAGATATGGATTAGTGCTGCATATGGTCGGGAAGAGACTAGAATGGGTCCATCCTTAAAAGGTCTTGACGGTGTACGGCAATTAAAGACACAGGATATATCAGATATTGTTACCTATATCCGATCTTTGGAAGTCCAAAAATAGCATAAAAAGTTGAGAACCTGTATCCGAATGGATGCAGTTTTTTTTATGACATGAAGTATAAATTCGAATTCGAGAATTGTCTAGCTCCAGCGCCTAGCCCCTCGATGGTCTACAGCCACTCCCAACAGGAAGGCAAAAAGCGCCTTCCTGTTGGGAGCGTCTTATGCTTGGCTACAGAAAACTATCGTTTTCTGTACGCATTAAGGGAGACTAATCTCTGACTACGCTTTGCTTGCCATCGATAAGTCTCCCTATATCGGGGCTGACCAAGGCGCTTGCGCTTTTCTTACTATTTTTTCAAAGTTGTATCCGACAAAATACATGGAATTTCGATGGGGTGCCAAAAATGTGAACATTCTGTGGTGGTTTTTTGTCAAAAAGTCAAACGTTTCCACCCTTTAACAAAATGTTCAAGAGTGATTCAACTATATAGGTAGAGAAACAATAATATTTTTTCTAAGAGGACTATAGTGCAAATTAAGGGAAAATGAAGGTGTTTCATCAAGGAGGGTTTTTATGCTAAAGAAAAAGTGGCTGGCAATGTTTGTGATTTGCTCATTCCTTGGTAACTTTATCAGTTCTAAGGCTAGCGCTGAAACTGTTTTTCAAGCGGAAAAATTTCCATTTAAGGAAATGCAAGTACAAATTATGCCGGAGTTTGATTATCCAGAAGATTGGGGTTCAAGAGATGTTCCATCATTACTAGTAGGCATGTATGGGACGATTACAAATAAGAGCGGTAAAGACTATGATGGAAAAATTGAAATACCGATTCCTGCTAAAGATAAGGGTTTTGAAGCTAATTTAGTTGCAGAATTTCCAGCAGAAAATCAGCCGGAGGTTCAACGTCCTTACGATATTGACAAGGAAAAAGGAATAATATCATGGAAGCCTGGAAAGGCAATTAAAAATAATCAAACCTATCAATTTGTCATTGAATATTACACCCGAACAATTGATGTGAGGGATCAAAAAAACTTTACATATCAGTTGAACAATAATGCTGGAATGGACCAATTAGATGTTATCTTTTACTCCCCAATGGATGCTAAGAATATACAAGTAGAACCCCAAACAGCTAATAACACCAAAAGTGAGTATGGAGAAGAGTTGTATTATTACCAATATAAGGATGTAAAAGCAAAAGAAAATCTTAAATTTTCCTTTTCATACAAAAAAGATGGAACCGAATCAACAATGGAAGCCATTAACAAACAAGAATCTTCATCAACCCAAAGCACTAGTGGCAGTACCGCAACTGACCAAGTGAAAAAGGGAACCTCAACCAGTAACGCCAAGCAGCCGCTAATTGGAGTTGGCGCAGCATCCATTATTGGTATTGCTTTAATTATTGCGGGATTCCTTGTCTATCTCGGACTAAAAGGTCATTCTCCAATAGGGCGACGTACATCTGTTAAAAGTACTAAACAAAAAAATCGATCAACAAAGCAGACAGTCGGAAAAAAAGTGAACAAAACTAATAATGAAGAAGAAAAAAAGGAATTGCGTAAGAAACTGTTAACAGGAAAAATCGATCAAGACATGTATGAAGAAGAAATGAAAAAATTGATTTAATGGGGTGAGATGGATGAAGAAAAATACGCTTGTTATGTTAGGCGGCTTTATTATTGCAGGTGCAATTGTATTCTTATTGATGGCAGCTACTCCTGGTTCTAGTGGTGTTGAATTGACAATGAAAGAACTTTTAGCAACTCAAGATCAGCATAAAGATGATTTTGTTACAGTTGAAGGTTTACTGATGGAAAAAACTATTAAATGGAATCCAGATAAGATTCAATTGAAATTTGACGTAAAGGATAATCATGGAAATGTCATGCATGTTATTTATCATGGGACAAAACCAGATAACTTCTCAGAGGGGGTTATCTGTATCCTCCAAGGCTCACCAACGAAAAAGAATACTTTTGTGGCTGAATCAGTAAAAACCAGATGTCCTTCTAAATACGAGGGAAAAGATATGAAAAACTATGATATTGAAAAACATAAACAATTGTTAGATCAACCAATCAAAGAAAAATAAGAGTCAACGTAAGAAGGTGACGAAATGTATTTATTTGCCAACGCATCAATTTATATAGGTTTAGCCATAGCCATTTACTCGCTTCTCGTCTTAACATGGGGGATTAGCACAAAAAATCAAAAATTCGTTAATAGTGGAAAGAACGGGATGATAGCCTTATTTATTTGTGCAGCCATGGCAATGCTTTCTATGTTCTACCTATTAGCCACATCCCAATTTCAATACGAATACGTGACTGATTATACCAGCAGCGACTTGCCAATCATCTATAAACTAACTGCTTTGTGGGCTGGAAATGCAGGGTCATTATTATTATGGACATTCTTCTTAACTCTTTATATGGTGATGATCGCTTATTCAAGAAAGATGAAAGGAAACCCAATGGTTCCCTACATCTCTGCTATTTTAATGGCCAATGCTGTTTTCTTCTTTTTCATTTTAGGTTTTGTTGCAAAGCCATTTGCACTATTATCTACTGTTCCAACAGAAGGAAAAGGTTTAAATCCAATGCTTCAAAATCCGGGAATGATTATTCATCCGGTAACACTTTACTTAGGTTATGTAGGCCTTGCCGTACCATTTGCCTTTGCAATGGCCGCTTTAATCTTGAAAAATGTGGATGATTTTTGGATCAAAATGACAAGACGTTGGACAATCATTGCCTGGTTATTTTTGAGCCTAGGAAATATCTTCGGAGGCCAATGGGCTTATGTCGAACTAGGTTGGGGCGGATATTGGGCATGGGATGCCGTGGAAAATGCATCGTTTATGCCTTGGCTCACAGCGACTGCGTTCCTTCATTCCGTCATGATACAAGAGCGGAAAAACATGTTGAAAATATGGAATATAAGCTTAATTATTGTATCCTACGCATTTACTTTATTTGGAACTTTCCTCGTGCGTAGTGGTGTACTAACATCTGTGCATGCATTTTCCAACTCAAATTTAGGATTATATTTCTTAATCTTTATGGCTATTGCAGTCATTCTGGCCTTATATGTTTTAATGAGCCGGTACAACTTACTTAAAAGAAGTGCAGGAGAATTTAATTCAATTGTTTCAAAAGAAAGTTCATTCTTAGTTAATAACTTATTACTTGTCGGTGCTGCATTTGCTACATTCTGGGGAACGGTTTTCCCACTTGTATCTGAAGCTGTCCGCGGAACCAAGGTAACAGTTGGAATGCCCTTTTTTAACAAAGTGGAAGCACCTATCCTATTGTCGATGATGTTTGTAATGGCTGTTTGTCCAATGCTTGCGTGGCAGAGATCTACAGTAAAAAATCTTAGAAAAAACTTCATGATTCCAGCTATTCTGGCTGTCATTGGAATGGTATTAATGGTGGTGCTTGGTATCCAAAAAGCATGGGCTGTTATCGGATACGGAGTTATCATTCTATTATTAATTACTCATTTCTTAGAGTTTTATAGAGGTGTAAAAGCTAGAAGAAAGATGACAAAAGAATCACCGTTAGTCGCTTTATATCGGTTAATGATTCGAAACCGCCGCCGTTATGGTGGATATATTGTTCACCTCGGTATTGCCTTTATTACAATGGGGATTATTGGTTCACAAAACTATGATGTTGAAACAATGAAAACCGTTGGGCTAGGAAAGTCGATTGAGATCAATAATTATCGACTCAATTATGAGCGCCTTGATCAAAAGAAAGAGGGAGCAAACGATATTGTTTACGCTGACGTCACCGTATTTAAAAATGGTAAAAAACTCGGTACTTTTCAGCCAGAAAAAGTATTCTACGGTAACTGGGACCAACCATCTTCAGAGGTGGCAATCATTTCATCCTTAAAAGAAGATTTATATATTGTGTTAAGCGCATGGGAAGATGATGGAAAAGCAACCTTTGTCGTCAAAGTGAATCCAATGATGGACTGGTTATGGATCGGTTCCTTTATGATCGTAATTGGTGCACTGTTTGCTGTTTGGAACGGAAAATATGGAAATGTTACTCCTAGATATACAGGAGTACGCAAAGAGGTGTCATAAATGCGAAATAAACTATATCTAGGGCTTATCCTCATTGCGATCATTTTTCAAGGTACTTTTATACGGGCGGAAGCAAAGGAAATAGATTATAAATCGGCAGAATTTAAAGCAGTAGCTGAGCAATTTGCCTGTACTTGCGGGTGTGGTCAGGACCACTATGAATGTGATCCAAATACCTGTAGTCTCACGACTGAGTTTAAAAAAGACTTGGTTAGTATGATGAATAAAGGCTGGGATAAGGATAAAATCCGACAATACTATATCAATATTTATGGTGAAGAAATATTAACCTCTCCCGAGAAAAGCGGGTTTAGTTTAACAGCTTGGGTTCTTCCGTTTGTCGTATTAGGAGTAGCTGCAGTTGCTGTATTTATCATTATTCGTAAATGGGTAAAGAAAAAAGGTAGTGACGCCGTAATGACTGAATACGAAAGCACTGAGGATGAAATAGAAGGAGAAATTCTTTCCTCTATGATCGATGAAGAACGCAAAAAGTATCTTTAGGATGTGGACAAAATGCATGATATTTCAATCATTTCTATGATTTTTACTGCAGCATTGGCGCTCATATGTTTGTATTTAATATTAGCACCAATTTTTAAATGGAATACAATTATTCAATTAAATTCAAAGGACCAAGATTTAGAAACTACCAAAGAGTCTCTTTTAACTACACTCAATGAGATTGAGTTTGAGTACAAAATGGATAAAATCTCACCTGCTGATTATAAAAACTTAAAAAGGCAGTATGAAGCAGAAGTTGCCAAGATTATGAAGGAAGAGGAAAAATTAGTAGATTCTAGTATTGATAAAGAGCTAATGGCAGAAGTAGAAAAGGAAATTGAAGCACAATTGAAAAGCTATGGAAAGCAAAAGGGGGAAGGAAAGTGATCAAGAAAATCACCCTACTCTTCCTTGGACTCTGGATGCTCATTCCATTTCATGGATTAGCCGCAACAGGTTCTAACATCTCAATTGACATGCATTACCTTGTAGTAAGTCCAGCAGAAGATGGTTCAACCAATTTGATGAATATGGTTAATTATTCTAATTCATCTTCTAAGGAATACAAAGGTGATGGTAAGAGTGAAGCTGTTTTAAAGGTTACATTGCCCGATCATGCTAGGGATCTTAACTTTTTAGATAGTAAAATTGCCTTTAAGCAAGTCGATAAGGGGTTTATCACAACCACTTCAGTCCCTGCGAATCAAACAACCGTACTCCCTTACAGTTATCGAATACCAAAAGGGAAAGAAATTAAATTAACGATGGATTACCCTGTTGGAATTATGCAGATTCTTGTACCTGAAGGAATGGGGAGCGTCGAAGTTACAGGGGCAGAAGCAACTAGCCAAGGGACATTTCAATTCGATGACCAAAACTATTATGGATACAGCATTGAAGGTTTAAAAGAAAACCAGACATTTACACTCATCTATAAAAAGGATGTTCAACCTCCTTCAGATAGAAGTAGCAGTAGTAGTAAGCAATCTTCAAGCACAACAGATAATGGAAATACAAGTAATGTCACTCACACGGCACCGGCATTTCACAACCCTGGACATATTAGAATGTGGGAAGAATCTCCATTGCATAGTTTGAACCCACATATTTTCTTAATTATTGTCGGGGTAATCATTATTGCAGGGATATCTTCTTTTATTTACTTTAAAAGAAAAGCTAGATTAGAAGAAGAAAGACTGAGTGCAGATAAAGAAGAAAAAGCATTCAAGCAATTAATCGCAAAGCAAAAAGCAATTATGGACAAGATTATTGAGTTAGAAGAAAGCTTTAATGCTGGAAAACTTCCAGAAGATGAATACCAGGCAAAACTTGCTGCCTATAAACAGCATTTAATTCAAGTTAAGTTGAGTTTACGAAGTTTTATTGAGTAAAAAGCTGGGATGGGAGGGGAAGCACATGATTGAAATAAAGAAGCTGACGAAGCAAGCTGATAATAAGCTGATCTTACGTAGCGTTGACCTCTCAATAAAAAAAGGGGAAACGGTGGCCATCCTAGGTCCAAATGGTGCTGGGAAGAGTACCCTTTTAAAGGTACTTGCAACCTTAATAAAACCTACATCTGGACAAGTAATTGTAAATGATTTGGAACTCCGGAAGAACCAGATGGCATTAAAAAAATTATTGGGATATTTACCTCATTCCAGTTTGCTTTATGATCATTATTCACCGTTAGAAAACCTCGTATTTTTTGGGAATATATATGGGGTTAAGGATGTTGAACAAAAAGCTAGGAAGCTTGTAAAAGATGTTGGTTTATCATTCTTTTTAAATGAGCCAGTAAAGAATTTTTCCCGAGGCATGATTCAAAGGATTGCCATTGCAAGGGCAATAATTCATGATCCGGAAATTCTTCTATTAGATGAACCTCACACCGGATTGGACCAAGGGGCCATTTCCATTTTAAATAATGTCATTTTATCTATGAAAGAAAAAGGGACCACTACATTAATGGTTACTCATGATTTTAAACAAGCAGCAGAAATCTGCGATCGGATTATCATTGTGAAAAATGGCAAGATTGCTGATGACTTTAACCTTGAAAAGGGAAATCTAGGTTTTGTTACTGAAAAATATGATTTTCAAGTGGAGGGCGTATCATGAACCTATTCCGAACCGCCCTCTTCTTAGCAAAAAAGGACTTATATTCAGAGTTAAAAACAAAACAAATACTAACCACACAAATTATTTTCGCAGGACTTGTAATTGTTGTTTTCAGTTTTGCTTTCGATCCGGCCAACAATACAACAAAGGCTGTTATTCCAGGGGTCATTTGGGTTATTATCGTGTTTGCAGGAATCCTAGGACTTAATCGATCGTTTATTTCTGAACATCGGAATGATACCTTGCAGGGCTTATTGGTAGCACCTATGGAAGCGGTTAGTATTTACCTTGGTAAGTTTCTAGCAAATTTCACGATGATGCTGGTAGTTGAACTCATTTCGATTCCGTTTTTGTTTTTATTATTTGATTTTAAATTTCTCGGCAGCTTTGCCTTTTTTATCTTAGTTGTGTTTTTAGGGAGTTTTGGATTCATCGCAATCGGAACGTTTTTAGCTGCCCTTGCATCCAATTCAAAAAGTAGTGAAATGCTGCTGCCACTTCTGCTTTTTCCCATCACAACGCCAATCCTCATTGGTGTTGTCCAGGCAACAAAGATTATCCTAACAAACATGGAAAAACTTTCAAGTGCCATAGCCTGGATCCAACTGGTTACGGCATACGATGTGATCTTCTTTGTTGTTTGTTGTTTATTAATAGATTATGTGCTGGAGGTTTAAGTGATGAGTATGAATCTCGAACGAGAGAAAACAGTCCTTCCTGGAGCTTATTCGGTTGAAAAGAAAAAAAGCAATTTAGCTTATTTATTGTTTGGCGGTACAGTCATTTCCATGTTAGTTAATATTTACTTTATTTTTATTTATGCTGCGGAAGAAAAAAACATGGGTGCGGCACAAAAAATCTTTTATTTCCATGTAAGTTCAGCTTGGCTAGCCTTTATGGCATTTTTCGTTACATTCGTATTTAGTATCTTATTTCTAATCAAACGAAAAAGAATTTTTGATACGTATGCCTATGTATCTGCTGAGATTGGTATTGTGTTTACGATTATTGTCTTAACAACAGGACCCATTTGGGCCAAATCTTCTTGGAATACCTGGTGGGTATGGGAACCACGGTTAATCACAACATTAATTTTATTTTTTATCTACATTGCCTACATTATGATCCGTCAAATGGATGGTGTTTGGGATAAAAAAGCAAGACTAGCAGCTGTATTCGGCATTATGGGCTTTGCTGATGTTCCCATCGTCTTTTTTGCCATTCGCTGGTGGCAAACAAAATTCCATCCAATTGTTTTTGGCAGTGGACCTTCCCAGCAAGGCGGAGGTATAGAGGGAACCATGCTGACTGCGTTATTTGTATCACTTGCAGCATTCACGATTCTTTATACCTATTTGCTTCACAAAGGTGTTAATTTTGAAAATATGAAAATTAAAGTTGAATGTTATAAAGAAAAATTAAGAGCAGACATGGAAAAATAGGAGGAATTGAAAATGGGATATGAATATATGTATGGTGCTTATTCTGTTGCATGGATGGTTATTTTTGCTTACATGTTAATTCTAGGCAAAAGGCACACAAAACTTAAAAAGGAAATTGAGTTTTTAAAGGAACTGGAAAAGTAAATTTATATAGGGACTATGAAACTATTTAAGAATATTTGTAAAAAACTCCCATGTATCAGGAGGAAGCACGATGAACCAGCGAGTCATTAAATTACTCGTATTTATACTATTAGTAGGTATGTTTGGCTTTTTTGGGTATAGTTTAGTGACAAAAGGAAAAACCACCGATGTAGGTGATAAAGCTTATAACTTTGAATTGCCAAAATATGAGGGAGGGACTGCGAAACTCTCAGAATATAAAGGCAAAGTGGTTATTATCAATTATTTCGCAAGCTGGTGCGCGCCTTGTAAAGAGGATTTCCCTGAGCTGACACAATTTCAAAAGGATTATGGTAACAAATATCCATTTCTAATGATAAATCGCGGCGAAACCATTGATAGAATTAAAGAATCGACCAAAAATAACCAAGAAGGAATGCACTATCTCTTTGACTACAATGCCAAAGTATCAAAAATATATAATGTTACTGGACAACCTGAAACTTTTGTTATTGATAAACAGGGAATCATCAGAGAGCATTTTAATGGACCTGTAACAGAAATGCAGTTATATAACTGGGCAAAAAAATATGATAAATAGTTAATTACAAAGGCTCTTATGCGAAAATAATCTTAACAAAAAGGACTGATTCTTTAGAATCAGTCCTTTTTGTTAAAATCAAATATTCGAATAAAAGTGAAACTCAGCTGCTATGACCGCACTTATCTTAACTTGCCCTGGTTCAATGGGAGTAGAACTAGTTCCTTTCATTAGAGCTTCAGCTTGAAAAGGGATTGGTTGTGCAATAGAGCCTGCTTCAACCACTGTACTAGGGGTTGGAATTAAAGTGACATTTAAGTTGGAGGCAATGGTTTTAGCTTTTTCGGTTGCATTGTTAAGTGCAAGATTAAGTGCTTGTAAGTAAAAAGAATCTTTGTCTTTAAGGCTAAATTGGATGTTAGAGACAAAATTCACCCCATTTTGTACAGCAGTGTCAACGACTTTCCCTATTAAAGACAAATCTTCTATTTTCACCTGTAGTAAATGATTAATTTTATAACCTCGAAAAAGTTGTTTTCCTTGATCATAATCGTACTCTGTTTCAATTCGATAATCGGATGTTTGAATTAAATTAGCAGGTATTCCTAGTTTCCGCAGTGCCTCAATTACTTTCGCCACATCTTTAGAATTTTGCTGTTGTGCGGCTAAAAGCTCCTTCATTTCTGTGATAATTCCTAAGTTTACCGATGCAGTATCAGGTTGTAAATGAATTGTTCCTTCTCCTGTCACTTTTATTAAATGACCCTTGGAATGCAATCCATTCCGATTAGGTACAGTGTAATGATTCATATTTTCTCCCTCCCGTTACATTCTTTTTTAAATTATGGATGCCCCAGGAAAATGTTCCTTACTAACTAACTAGTCTAGAAATCATTAATTATCTTTTTTCGGGTGCGTAAAAAAATAGACCTAATTAGCAAACATGCATGTCATATTGTGTCCAAGCAGGCATACATTTTAAATAATGAGAAAGGAAATATGAGGAGGAAGTAGACGTGGAATCAATTCTCAATTTTTTACCAAATAATCTTGCCAGCCTAATCAGCCAAATCCCTCCCAATCAAAAAGAAGAAGTGGAAGAGATTCGTATTCGTATTAATCGTCCGATTGAAATTACTCTAAAGGGATCGCCGAGGTTTCTATCCTATATTATTCAGCCAGAAGATGCTTTCCATTTGTTGAATAAAATTAGTCATTTTTCGATTTATACACTGGAGGAAGAACTTAAGCGAGGTTATATTACCATTTCCGGAGGACATCGTATCGGACTAGCAGGTAAGGTCATTCTTGAGGATGGAAAGGTCAAGGCAATAAGAGATATATCTTCCTTTAATATTAGGATTGCCCGAGAGAAGGTTGGCATTGCAGAACCGATCATTCCTTCGATCTATCAAAAGGACTGGATGCATACCATGATTATTGGACCGCCGCAAACAGGAAAAACAACTTTGTTAAGAGATATCGCGCGGATTATTTCAACAGGAAGTAGTTCAAGGGGCATTTACGCTAGAAAAGTCGGGATTGTGGATGAGCGGAGTGAAATTGCAGGATGCGTAAATGGGATTCCGCAATTAACCTTTGGCCATCGCCTCGATGTGTTAGACGCTTGTCCAAAGGCAGAGGGAATGATGATGATGATTCGATCGATGAGTCCGGATGTATTAATCGTTGATGAAATCGGACGTCGGGAAGATGGAGAAGCAATCCAAGAGGCAGTCAATGCTGGAATTAAGTTGATAATGACTACACATGGTTCGAATATAGAAGAAATAAGAAAGCGTCCCTCCTTAAAGGATATTATGGAGCAAATGATATTTGATCGGTTTGTCATTCTTAGTAGAGCGTCGGGACCTGGAACTATTACCCGTATCCTCGATGCCAATGGTAACGAAATGCTACAAAAAGTGAGAGTGACATAAAATGATTAAAATAATTGGTGCTATTTTTATTATTATTGCGACGACTTGGACGGGGTTTGAATTAGCCCGGAAATTTAGTGACCGGCCGAAGCAGTTAAGAGTATTACGATCAGCATTACAGTCGCTCGATGCTGAAATCATGTACAGCCATACACCATTACATGAAGCAGCCCGGAGATTAGCTTCCCAACTAACGAATCCACTTTCCAAGTTTTTTGATACCTTTGCAAATCGATTAACGAATACAGAAACTACTGTCAGAGCAGCCTGGGAGACTAGTTTACAAGAAATATGGAAATTAACCGCTTTAAAACAAGGTGAATTTGAAATTATGAAGCAATTTGGGGAAACATTGGGCCGTTATGATCGTAATTCCCAGCAAAAACAAATTTTGCTCACACTTTCCCATCTTGAAAGAGAAGAAGCCGATGCCATTGATCGGCAGGCAAAATATGAAAAAATGCTAAAAAGTTTAGGCTTCTTATCAGGATTGTTACTGATTATTTTATTATTTTAGGGGGAAAAGCAATGGGTTTAGATGTGGATATTATTTTTAAAATTGCTGGGGTAGGAATTGTTGTAGCATTTTTGCATACCGTCCTTGATCAGGTAGGAAAAAAAGAATATGCCCAATGGGTCACATTATTTGGTTTTATCTATATTTTGTTTCAGGTAGCTACAATTGTAGATGACCTTTTCCAAAAAATAAAATCTGTATTCTTGTTTCAATAGAAAGGGGGGCTCAGCCATTGAAATCTTAAAAATTGTCGGTGTAGCCCTTACCGCAACATTTCTTGCCTTAATTATTAAAGAGCAGAAACCAAATTTTGCTTTTCTCTTAGTTGTTTTTGTAGGCTGTGCCATTTTTCTCTTTTTAGTTGATAAAATTTTTGAAATCATTCATATGCTTGAAAAGCTGGCAGTAAATGCAAAAGTAAATATGGTTTATGTTGAGACCATCCTCAAAATTATTGGAATTGCCTATATAGCAGAATTTGCCACTCAAATTACCAAAGATGCCGGTCAAGGAGCCATTGCATCAAAGATAGAGTTAGCCGGAAAAATTTTAATTCTAGCCATGTCCATCCCAATTTTAACTGTATTAATCGAAACGATTATAAAGCTAATTCCTAGTTAATTATAGATTGGGGCTTTGTGTCCAGCGCCCAGCGACTAGTGTACTTCACGCTCCTCCTTACGATAAGTCAACATCGAATCGCTGTCGCTCTTCGTGTTTCCTTTATCTCATACGGAGCGCTCAAGCCCTGTCGTGCGCTAACCGGGCGCTTACGCTTTTCTATTAAAGAGGTGTAATGATGAAGCAAAGGTTGCCGTTTATTCCTATAATGATTCTCTTTTTCTTATTTTTTTCAATCCCGAATGTACAAGCTGCTGAAGAATCAAAAGACACCTCCACAACACTCTCGGCACAGAATTTAGTAGACCAACAATTAGAATCGTTGGATTTATCCGACCTTCAGCAATATTGGGAGGATATAACCACTAAATATGGCGGATTTCTTCCGGAAAGCCAAAAGGGAAGTCTTTACGACTTTGTTAAAGGGGATAAAAAATTTTCCTTTAATGAATGGGGGAAAGGAATACTAAAATTTGCTTTTCATGAGTTTGTAGCAAATGGTAAATTGTTGGGTTCCTTAATTTTGCTAACTATTTTCAGTATGTTTCTTCAATCAATGCAAAATGCCTTTGAGCAAAGCACGATCAGTAAAGTAGCCTATTCCATTGTTTATATGGTGTTGGTTATTTTAGCATTAAATAGTTTTCATATTGCCATCAGCTACACAAATGAAGCGATTGGGACAATGACCTCGTTTGTTCTGGCTCTTGTTCCTCTACTGCTTGCTTTAATTGCCGCTTCTGGAGGAGTTGTCTCTGCAGCCTTTTTTCATCCAGTTATTTTATTCTTAATGAATTCAAGCGGCTTAATTATGCAATATATTATTCTTCCCCTGCTCTTTTTAGCGGTTTTACTAAGTATTGTTAGTACCATCTCTGATCAATACAAAGTTACCCAGTTAGCAGCTTTGCTAAGAAATTGGAGCATTGGGTTAATGGGACTTTTCTTAACGGTATTTCTAGGGGTTATTTCAGTACAAGGAGCATCAGCGGCAGTTACGGATGGAATCGCGATTAGAACCGCAAAATTTGTTACCGGAAATTTTATACCTGTTATCGGACGAATGTTTACAGATGCAACCGATACGGTTGTAAGTGCTTCAGTACTGTTGAAAAATACGGTCGGTATTGCAGGTGTTGCCATTCTGTTAATTATCGTAGCGTTTCCGGCTCTGAAAATATTAATGATTTCTTTTATTTATAAATTTGCAGCTGCCATCCTTCAGCCATTAGGAGGAGGACCAGTTATAAAGTGCTTGGATATTATAAGTAAGAGTGTCATCTATGTATTTGCTGCCTTAGGGATTGTCTCACTCATGTTCTTTTTAAGTATTACGGTTATTGTTGCAGCAGGAAATTTAACCATGATGATGAGATAAGGGGGAGAAATATGGATTTTATCAAGGAATGGGTTACAAATATAATCCTTTTTATCTTGTTAGCAACCGTCATTGATATGCTTCTTCCAAACTCTAGTATGCAGAAGTATACGAAAATGGTTACAGGACTGCTTTTAATTGCGATCATTCTTACTCCAATTTTCAAGCTCATTTCCAATGATTTTGAAACAAATATTAGTTCAATCTCAATATTTCCAAGTTCTGGAGAAAAAAATATAAAAAGTTCAATAGAATTAAAGAAAAAAGAAATACAAGCTTCCCAGCATGCATATATTTTAGAAGAAATGGCTGTCCAGCTAAAAAAGGATGTTAAGGAGGAGTTGATGAATCAATACGGATTGGAGATCGAAAAAATTGACCTAGCAGTAAACGATGAAAGTGACAAAGCATTCCCTGAAAACCTCCAAAAGGTGACGGTTCTTCTAAAACAGCCAGAAAATAGCGTTCAGACAGTCGAAGCGATTAAACAAATCGAAATAAACACAGAAAAACCTCTTCCATCTCAAGGATCAACAAAAGAATCAGAGAAAATTGCTTCATTTCTGTCAAAGAAATGGAATGTATCAGCTAAAACAGTAAAAGTTTCGATTGAAGGGGGGATTAATAACAATAATGGATAAAAACCAAGGACCGTTATCATGGCTCAAAAAAATACTAAAACCTGAAGATAAGGATGGAAAAAAACCTGGTAAATACCAGTATATGTTGCTGGTTCTCTGTATTGGAGCTGCTTTTATGCTTGTAGGTAATATTGTTTTTAAAGGTAACTCATCCTCTCAGGCACAAACTGTTTCAACCAATGCGAAAGCTGCTTCAGAAGATGTTCCTACTTTTGGTTTGAAAAATAGTTCTGAGAATAAGACCATTGCTGATTATGAGGATAAATATGAAACTCAAATGAGGAAGGCTTTAGAGCAAATGCTCGGTGTTGGCGATGTAACCGTAGTGGTGACCATTGATTCCACCGATAAAAAAATACTTCAAAAAAATACAACAACAAAAACGCAAACAACTGATGAAACAGATCGAGAAGGCGGACAGCGAAAAGTAGTAGATTCATCAACAGACGAACAACTGGTTATTCTCCGAAATGGAGATAAAGAGGTTCCGATTGTCGTAGAAACCCAGAAACCCGATATTCGTGGTGTCTTAGTCGTTGCTAAGGGAGCAGATAATATAGAAGTGAAAAAATGGATTAAGGATGCCGTTACAAAAGCTTTAGGCGTACCAAGCTATCGAGTAGCAGTTATGCCTAAAAAATAAAGGGGGAAGTAAGAATGCTTTTGAAAAAACAAACAGTTTGGCTATTAACAATGTTAAGTTTAGTAGTGGTATTATCAGTCTATTACATTACATCACCAGAGCAAAAGAGTAATAATTTAACAGCAGTACAACAAAAGGCTAAGGATCAAAATTTAGGTAAAACAAGTACTCCAACGAAGGCAAAAGCGGGGGAAACAGTTGTTTCTAGTATTGCTGGAGATTCCGCTTTTGAAGAACTTCGTATGAATCTTGAAGACATACGGAGCAAAAAACAAGAAGAGTTAACAAACGAATTGGCTTCAACCGATCTTTCACCAGTTGAAAAAAGTAAAGTAAAGGATCAAATGGATAAACTAAATCAAATTGCCCAAAGTGAGGAATTGCTTGAGACTTTTATTAAAACAATGGGATATGAAGATGTTCTTGTAAGAGCAGATGGCTCAAAGGTTATAGTGACTGTAAAGGCCAAGAAAAAGCCATCAGCTTCAGATGCTAATAAAATTATGCTAGAAGTGAAAAAAGAAATTGGTGAAACAAATTATGTAGCGGTTGAATATCAGCCTGCAAAATAAATAAACAAGGAAAAAAAGGAAAGTTTGTAGCTTTCCTTTTTTCATGTTTAAGATTGATTAGAGTAGGTAAAAATCATCATTTATAAGGAGAATAGTTGTTATGATTTCTTTTTTTTATCAAAAAAGATTAATATAGAGACGGAAGTCATTTCTTAAATCGACTCTTCAGTTGAATTTAGGTTATTGAACTTTTACTAGCTATTATCGTATAGTATTAGTAGTTAGTACTAATTAAAGTTGTACAAGGAGTGTTACTCAATGTTAAAAGTACAAGAAATTCGAGAATTGATTAAATTGGTTGATCAATCTAGTATCGATGAATTTGTATATGAAATTGATGGTTCAAAAATTCAAATGAAGAAAAATAGTGCACCTGCTGTTATTTCACAGGCGGCTCCAATACAACAGGCAGTTGACTTAATACCTGCTGCAGTACAAACGGGATCTGTCGCACAGCCAGTACCTGCTGTTCAGGTCCAGGAAGCTGCGCAGGAATCAGCAAAAGCACTGGAAAATAATCAAGCGGCACAAGCAAACTTACACAAGATTACATCCCCAATGGTAGGGACTTTCTATGCTTCACCAACTCCTGATACAGATGTATATGTAAAAGCAGGAGACAAGGTATCGAAAGATTCCATCGTTTGTATTGTGGAAGCAATGAAATTATTTAATGAAATTGAGGCAGAAGTAAACGGAGAAATCGTTGAAGTACTGGTTAAAAATGGCCAATTAGTCGAATATGGCCAGCCGTTATTTCTAGTAAAACCGGAATAAGGAGCGATAACAGGATGATAAAGAAACTGTTAATTGCAAACAGAGGAGAAATTGCCGTCAGGATTATTCGTGCCTGTCGGGAAATGGGGATTGAATCGGTTGCCGTTTTCTCAGAGGCCGACCGTGAAGCCCTGCATGTTCAACTCGCAGATGAAGCCTATTGCATAGGACCAACATCATCAAAAGACAGTTATTTAAACGTTACAAATATAATTAGTGTTGCAAGATTGACCTCATGTGATGCCATTCACCCGGGATATGGGTTCCTTGCTGAAAATGCAGACTTTGCTGAGCTCTGTCGAGAATGTAATATCACCTTTGTTGGACCAAGCCCAGAAGCGATTACGAAGATGGGAACGAAGGATATTGCAAGGGAAACCATGCGTGAAGCAGGAGTACCAATTGTTCCAGGATCAACAGGAATTATTAATGATATTGATGAAGCACTTGAGCTTGTTAAACAAATCGATTACCCGGTCATCATTAAGGCAACTGCAGGCGGGGGCGGTAAAGGGATCCGTGTTGCCAAAAATGAGCAGGAATTAATAAAAGGAATCAATATCACTCAGCAGGAAGCGTTGACGGCTTTCGGGAATTCTGGTGTGTACATAGAAAAATATATTGAGGATTTCCGTCACGTTGAAATACAAGTACTAGGTGATAAACATGGAAATACGATTCACTTAGGTGAAAGAGATTGCTCAATCCAGCGCCGGCTTCAAAAGCTGCTGGAAGAATCGCCATCACCGGCTTTAGATGGTGAGATTCGTGAAGAAATGGGAAATGCAGCGGTAAAAGCGGCAAAAGCAGTTGATTATTCAGGTGCTGGCACAGTAGAATTTATATATGACTACCGCAATCGCAAGTTTTATTTTATGGAAATGAATACGAGAATTCAGGTTGAGCATCCTGTCACTGAAATGGTCACTGGAACTGACTTGATTAAAGAACAAATCCGAGTTGCAAACGGAGAAAAACTAACCCTTAAACAGCAAGATGTTACTTTTACAGGTTGGGCAATTGAGTGCCGGATTAATGCAGAAAACCCAGAGAAGAACTTTCTTCCTTCAGCAGGGAAAATTAAGATGTATTTACCACCAGGCGGGTTAGGAGTTCGTATTGATTCAGCGGCTTATCCAGGATATACCATTCCGCCATATTACGATTCCATGATTGCGAAGGTCATCGCCTATGGCAGCACCAGAGAAGAAGCAATCTCAAGAATGAAGCGTGCTCTAAGTGAGTTTGTTGTAGAAGGTATCCATACTACAATCCCATTCCATTTAAAATTATTAGAGCATGAGAAATTTGTGGAAGGCAATTTTAATACGAAATTTCTTGAATTGCATGATGTGATGAAGTCTGTCTAATATCTGGAGGTGTTTAAAATGAGCGAATTTAGTGTCTTGGAAATGGAACAAGGAAACAATGGACATGGTAAAATTGAAATTGCCCCTGAGGTAATTGAAGTGATTGCCGGTATCGCTGCATCCGAGGTGGAAGGTGTATCTGGCATGCGCGGAAACTTTGCCACAGGTGTGGTGGAACGCCTAGGGAAAAAGAATCATGGTAAGGGCGTTAAGGTCGAACTGACTGAGACCGGAATCAAAGTGGATGTATATTGTTTAATGAAATTCGGTACCTCCATACCAACGGTTGCAGGACAGGTTCAGGATAATATTCGTCAGGCCTTGTTGAACATGACTGCTTTAGACGCAGAGGAAGTCAACATACATGTTGTCGGAATTCAATTTGAAACGCAAAAGAATGAACAGGAAATTGAATCTGAATTATAATACTAAGAACCAAAGGTCTTAAATCCTTTGGTTCTTCTCTTTTTTTATGGCTGTGTTAAAGGTTATAGTTGATTTTGGAACGATGTTGATTGGAGCGGAAGGCGTTCGACTCCTCGAAAATGCTATCGCATTTTCTTCGTGCGTGGGAGGACTCGAGGAAGAGTTTTCAAAGTCCTGCGGGAGTACGGGGCAGGGGAGACCCCACAGGCGCTTTTAGCGCCGAAGGAGGCTCCCCGGCACGCTCGCGGAAAGCGAACGCCTGGAGCGGAAATCAACATCACATGTTTACCTCATCCTTTTTCATAAGCTAATTCAAGTAAAATATTTGTAAAAAAAATACTGGTTTAACACAGCATAATATAAAATAATTAGACATACCGTGCGATTCCATTTTAGTTATGCTATTATCTTTTTATGTGCAAGCTAGTTTTAATTGTTTTGTGGCAGTTCATTTACCAAAATCAAATAAAAATTTGTTAATATATCTAAAGGAGTTAACCGTATTATGAAGAGAAGAACAGCCAGGGAAAAAGCATTACAAGCTCTTTTTCAAATTGATGTTAGTAACACAGAACCAACATTAGCGATTGAACATGTGTTGGAAGGGGAACAGCATGACGACTACCTCAACAAATTGGTTTTAGGTGTCGTGGAACACAAAAGTGAAATTGATAATCTAATTACAGCCAACCTTGAAAATTGGTCTTTAGACCGATTAGCAACAGTAGATCGAAACCTTTTAAGATTGGCTGCCTTCGAATTAACATTCTCTCAGGAAATACCGGAAAATGTTATACTAGATGAAGCTATTGAGATAGCAAAAGTATTTGGAGATGACCAATCAAGCAAATTTATTAATGGTGTTCTTTCTAAAATTAAAGGAACATTACATAAGTAAGATGGGTTTTACTAACGAATAGGGGGAATTCAACAATGACAGCTCAAATTATTAACGGAAAAGAAATTGCCGAGAAGAAACGATTAGAAATTGCTAAAGAAGTTGAAAGACTTAAAGAACTAGGGGTTACTCCAGGCTTAGCGGTTATTCTTGTAGGTAATAATCATGCATCTAGGACCTATGTGAACAATAAGGAAAAGGCTTGTAAAGAACTAGGAATGAACTCGCTGTTAATTGAAATGCAGGAAGAAGTTTCTGAAGAGGAATTATTGGCTAAAATTAATGAATTAAACGAAAACCCTGAAATTCATGGGATTTTAGTACAATTGCCACTTCCAAAACATATTGAAGAAAAGAAAGTTATTGAATCAATATCTCCATCAAAAGATGTAGATGGATTCCATCCGATTAATATTGGGAGAATGATGACAGGTCAGGATGCCTTCTTACCTTGTACACCGTATGGAATTATGGTATTACTTGAAGAAACAGGCATCTCTGTTGCTGGAAAACATGTTGTGGTAGTGGGAAGAAGCAATATTGTTGGTAAACCAGTTGGTCAATTATTTTTAAATCAAGATGCGACAGTTACTTACTGTCATTCGAAAACAAAAGATTTACGATTCCATACAAATCAAGCAGATATCCTAATAGCTGCCGTTGGAATTCCAAACTTTATCAAGGAAGAGCATGTAAAAGACGGAGCTGTAATTATTGATGTCGGCATTAATCGTAATGAAAATGGTAAACTTTGCGGTGATGTTGCTTTTGATGAGGTAGTGGAAAAAGCAGGATTTATTACCCCTGTTCCAAAAGGAGTAGGTCCAATGACGATTACGATGCTCATGTATAATACTGCAAAATCTGCTGCTTGGAGTCTGGATCGAAATTAAGTTAAAAGATTGTCCTTATCTTCTTACATTGAGTTCTTATTGTTGTTACAGACAAAAAATAGAGCTAAATGTATAATGGATAAGGACAGTTTTATTATTATAAAAGCGTAAGCGCCTTGGTCAGCCCCGACAAGCACAAGACAAGCCGTCTGAAAGGTTGCCTTTTAACCTTTTGGACGGATTGGCTTGTGACCTCGAGGGGCTAGGCGCTGGAGCTGGCCAATTCTCAAAGTCGAAATTTATACTTTCGCATCTTTAACAAAAGGAGCTCTTCATGCAGGAACAACGATATCTAACAGTGAATGCATTAACCAAATATATAAAACGAAAATTTGATGCTGATCCTCATTTACGTGAGGTTCATGTGAGAGGCGAAATTTCAAATTTTAAACAGCATTCAAGCGGACACATGTATTTTACTTTAAAGGATGACAAAGCTCGGATTCTTGCAGTCATGTTTTCAAGCCAGTCACGTTTAATGAAGTTTGCACCGGAAAACGGGATGAAGGTGATTGTAAAAGGTGAGGTAAGTGTTTATGAACCGAGCGGACAATACCAAATTTACATAAGAGAAATGCAGCCTGATGGAATCGGAGAATTGTTTTTAGCATATGAACAGCTGAAAAAAAGGTTAGAATCGGAAGGTCTTTTTGCTCCGGAGACCAAAAAGACCATCCCTCTTTATCCAGGAACAGTAGGTGTGATTACTTCGCCAACCGGTGCGGCGATTAGAGATATCATTACCACTATTAAAAGGCGATATCCGATTGCGAATATTCTTGTTTTTCCAGCGCTTGTACAAGGTGAGAACGCTGCCTCGTCCATTGCTAAGGCGATTGAAAAGGCCAATAATCTGAAGGAAATAGATGTCCTTATTGTTGGGAGGGGAGGAGGATCGATTGAGGAGCTATGGGCGTTTAATGAAGAATTGACAGCCCGTGCCATTTTCTCCTCCAGAATTCCGATTATTTCAGCAGTCGGTCATGAAACCGACTTTACCATTGCTGATTTTGTCGCCGATCTAAGAGCGCCTACTCCAACCGGTGCAGCGGAATTAGCTGTTCCCCATATTGAGGAGCTGCTAGACCGAATTTTACAGCGGCAAACTCGTCTGATTGGTGTTATGAGTGGTAAGTTTAAGTTTGAAAAGGAACGGTTAAACCGTGTTCAGAAGTCTTATGCATTTCGATATCCTAGGAGGCTTTATGAGCAAAAGCTGGAACAGGTTGATCGGTTAACTGAAATGCTCGTCCGAGGTGCCTCGAGATTATCGTCAATCAAAAAAGACCAGCATGAAATATTATCAAAACGATTGCAGCGAAATCATCCAAATGAAGGGCTACAAGAGGCAAAAAAACAATTTTATAGACTAGAAAAAGATTTAAACCGAACCGTAAACCAAATTTATGTGAGAAAACAGACTGATTTTGATCGAATTCTCTCTACATTACAAGCATTAAGTCCACTTAAAATAATGGAGCGGGGATATAGTTTGGCATACACAGAGGATAATCAGCTCGTTAAAAGTGTAAAGCAGGTAAAAGAAAATGAACGGGTCCAAATTCAATTAACAGATGGAAGCCTTTTCTGTCATGTGGAAACAATAAAGGAGATAGACGCTAGTGACAAATGAAAAAACTTTAACCTTTGAAGAGGCCATGGCGAAGCTTGAGCAAATTGTCGAAAAGCTTGAAGAAGGAGATGTGCCATTAGAAGAAGCGATTACTTTTTACAAAGAAGGTATGGAACTTTCAAAATTATGTCATGATAAATTAAAAACTGTGGAAGAACAGCTAACGCAAATTATTACGGAGGATGGACGTACGGAGCGTTTTTCTATTGCGGAGGAGGAGTAGGCTTGGAAACCGGGATACTAGAGACATTTAGTAAACAATATCAACAACAGCTTATTCGGGAACTTCGAGCACTTGTAGAAAAATTGGATGCTCCTTCCGTAATTAAGGATTCCATGATTTATTCTCTTGAAGCAGGGGGCAAAAGAATTCGTCCTTTATTGTTATTTGCAACATTAGATGCATTTGGAATCGACCCTAATAAGGGACTTCCTGCGGCCTGTGCAATTGAAATGATTCATACCTATTCCCTCATACATGATGACCTGCCAAGTATGGATAACGATGATTTACGTAGAGGTAAACCAACTAATCACAAAGTATTCGGAGAAGCAATCGCCATACTTGCAGGAGATGCTTTATTAACCTATAGTTTTGAAGTAATCAATTTGCTTTCTGATCATTTTGTATCTCCCTCAGCAAAAATTAATTTAGTGATCGAAATGGCAAAAGCAGCTGGTGCGGAGGGAATGGTAGGCGGACAGGTAGCTGACATGGAAGGGGAAAACAAAGTTTTGTCCTTGGATGAATTAGAGTATATACATATTCACAAAACGGGTAAGCTTCTTAAATTCAGTGTAGTAGCAGGAGCCATTATGGCTGAAGCTAATCCACGAATATTACAAGATTTATCAGCCTTTGCTCATCATCTGGGTCTAGCTTTCCAAATTCAGGATGATATACTAGACTTAGTTGGCAATCAACAAAAAATTGGAAAGCCAGTTGGAAGTGATACCGTTAACCAAAAAAGTACCTATCCCCAACTATTGTCCCTAGAGGGAGCCAGGGCAGCCCTTCAGAATCAAATTAAGCTGTCAAAAGAATACTTAAAAAAGACGGACTTAAATACTGCTCTTCTTTATGAGATAACGGATTTAGTTGCTTCAAGGGATCACTAGGTGTTTTTAGGCTAGTATAGTAGCTTCTATTGTTCTTATTTACAAGAAATGCTGTTTAATGCCGTTATCACTTAGTGTTAGCGGCTATTTTTTCAGTTATAGATACAAATACTAGAAATATAAAAATGAACGAAAAAGTATGAAAGTGAGTGGTCCAGAAATGGATTTATTATCAATCAAGGACCCATCCTTCTTAAAAGGGATGTCGAATCGTGAGCTTGAGGCTCTAAGTAAGGAGATTCGCGAATTTTTAATTGAAAAATTATCTGTGACCGGTGGACACATCGGACCGAATTTGGGAGTTGTCGAATTAACGATTGCTTTACATAAATGTTTTGATAGTCCAAAGGATAAAATTCTTTGGGATGTTGGTCATCAATCTTATGTTCATAAGATTTTAACCGGAAGGGCCTGTGAGTTTGATACATTAAGAAAATTTAAAGGATTATGTGGCTTTCCTAAACGAATAGAAAGTGAGCATGATGTTTGGGAAACTGGGCATAGTTCAACTTCGCTTTCTGCAGCTATGGGGATGGCTATAGCGAGAGACTTAAAAAAGGAGAAATCTTTTGTAGTTCCAGTCATTGGGGATGGTGCCTTAACAGGCGGTATGGCATTAGAGGCCTTAAATCATATTGGTCATGAAAAAAAGGATATGATTGTTGTCCTTAATGATAACGAAATGTCGATTGCGCCAAATGTCGGCGCCCTTCATAATATATTGGGCCAATTGCGGACAGCCGGAAAATACCAATGGGTAAAAGATGAACTCGAAGTGCTTTTAAAGAAAGTCCCTGCTGTAGGTGGAAAGCTGGCGGCTACCGCAGAAAGAATAAAGGATAGTTTGAAATATTTGGTCGTATCTGGGATGTTCTTTGAAGAGCTAGGTTTTACTTATTTAGGACCTATTGATGGCCATAATTTTGATAATTTGTTTGAAAGCCTTCAATATGCTAAAAAAACTGAAGGACCTGTACTTCTTCATGTGATCACAAAAAAAGGTAAAGGATTTAGACCGGCTGAAAGTGATAAGATTGGGACATGGCATGGCACGGGTCCCTATAAAATGGATACAGGGGATTTTGTTAAACCTACTAAAAAACAACCGCCTGCATGGAGCAGTGTTGTAAGTGAAACGGTTCGTAAACTGGCAAGAACTGATGAAAGAATTGTTGCCATTACTCCGGCTATGCCAGTTGGTTCGAAGTTAGAAGGGTTTGCCAGCGAGTTCCCTGACCGAATGTTTGATGTCGGCATTGCTGAGCAGCACGCAGCAACGGTTGCGGCAGGACTCGCAACTCAAAACATGAAGCCATTCTTAGCAATCTACTCAACCTTTTTACAACGGGCCTATGATCAAGTTCTCCACGATATTTGCCGACAAAATTTAAATGTTTTTATCGGTATTGATCGGGCTGGATTAGTAGGTGCTGATGGTGAAACCCATCAGGGAGTATTTGATATTGCTTTTTTAAGGCATATGCCCAATATGGTTTTAATGATGCCCAAGGATGAAAATGAAGGTCAAAACATGGTTTATACAGCACTTAATTATAATGATGGCCCAATAGCTATGAGATTCCCACGCGGAAATGGGATTGGGGTAGACATGGATGAGGAATTCCACAACATTCCTATAGGCAGTTGGGAGACATTAAAAGAAGGTAAGGATGCAGCCATCTTAACTTTTGGTACTACCATTCCGATGGCAATGGAGGCAGCCCAAATTCTTGAAAAGCAGGGCCTATCAATACGTGTTATCAATTCAAGGTTTATCAAGCCAATTGATAGTACGATGCTTACCGAGCTCTTAGATCAAAATATCCCAATCTTAACCATTGAAGAGGCAGTCTTACAAGGTGGGTTTGGAAGTGCCATTTTGGAATATGCCGGCTCCCATGGATATCATCAAGCACTCATTGATAGAATGGGAATACCCGACCAATTTATTGAGCATGGTGATGTTGATTCTTTACTTAAAGAGATTGGGCTAACAACCGAAGAAGTAGTTAAGAGAGCATCGTTATTAGCGCAGATAAGAAAAAAACAACAAAGGGCATAAAACAATGAAAAATAAGGAACGGTTAGATGTTTTATTAGTTGATCGAGGACTAATTGAGACCCGAGAAAAAGCTAAGAGAGCCATAATGGCAGGCTTAGTTTATACAAATGAAGAACGTTTAGATAAACCTGGTGAAAAAGTGAAGGTCGATATTCCCTTAACAGTAAAGGGAAATGTCCTTCCTTACGTTAGCCGAGGAGGCTTGAAGCTGGAAAAAGCATTAAAAGTATTTGATGTAAATGTCCAAGGAAAAGTACTATTAGATATTGGTGCTTCAACAGGAGGATTTACAGATTGTGCCCTGCAAAATGGAGCTAAGATGTCATATGCGCTGGATGTTGGATACAATCAGCTGGCTTGGAAGCTCCGTCAGGATGAAAGGGTAGTGGTAATGGAAAGGACCAATTTCCGCTATGTTACACCAGCAGATTTAAGCAGGGAAATGCCTAACTTTGCCACTATCGATGTATCTTTTATTTCATTAACTTTAATTTTACCTGTGTTAAAAACCCTTCTAATTCCAGGCAGTGATATTATTGCGCTAGTAAAGCCGCAATTTGAGGCGGGTCGTGAACAAGTTGGTAAAAAAGGAATTGTACGGGATGGTAAAGTACATCTACAGGTAATTGAAAAAATTATTAACTTCGCGGTTAAGGAAGGTTATGCAATAAAAAACTTATCCTATTCTCCTATTACAGGAGGAGACGGGAATATTGAATTTTTGCTTCACCTTAAATGGGAAGGTGAACAGGAAGCAGGAATTAATCAACTGCAGAAACAGCCTGTTGAGATTGTCGAGGAATCTCATAAGGAATTCCATACAAAGCAAGTAGAAGGGTAGGCGCTAAGCCTATCCTTTTGCATATGATTGTATTTTTATAAAAAAAAATGTACATTCCCAAAGAAATGGGCTAACATATGGGTAGATAAACATTATAGTAAAAATACTTTGATGTTTTTTTATTACGGGGTGAAACAATGAATAAAGGTCAACGACATATTAAAATTAGAGAAATTATTGCCAGCAATGATATTGAAACACAAGATGAATTAGTAGATGAATTGAAGGCGGCAGGCTATAACGTAACACAGGCAACCGTCTCTAGAGATATAAAAGAGCTGCATTTAGTCAAGGTGCCATTAACAGATGGAAGATATAAATACAGTTTACCGGCAGATCAGCGCTTTAATCCATTACAAAAATTAAAAAGGGCGCTTATCGATGCTTTTATCAGGATTGATTCCGCTGGTCATATGCTTGTCATGAAGTGCTTACCAGGAAATGCGATGGCAATCGGTGCACTAATTGACAATTTGGATTGGGATGAAATATTAGGAACAATCTGTGGTGATGATACCATGTTAATCATTTGCCGAACACCAGAAGACACAGAGGTCATCACCAATCGGTTCCTAGATATGCTTTAAATTGGGGGAGAGGTTCCTTGTTAGCTGAATTATCAATTAAAAACATTGCCATTATTGAGGATTTATCCATTTCATTTGAAAAAGGATTAACGGTTCTTACTGGGGAAACAGGAGCCGGTAAATCAATTATCATTGATGCTATTCATTTACTAGTGGGAGGCAGAGGGTCAGCTGAATTTGTCCGCCACGGAGAAGAAAAAGCCGTCATTCAAGGTTTATTTCAATTAGATGACCCCAATCATCCCGTGTATGTGAGAGCATATGATTTTGGCATTGATATTGAGGAAGGTATGGTAATATTACGCCGTGATATTTCCCGCTCTGGGAAAAGTGTGTGCCGGATTAACGGGAAATTGGTGACGATTGCAACACTCAGGGAAATAGGGTCAACACTGGTCGATATTCATGGGCAGCATGAACATCAAGAACTTATGGATGAAACTAGACATCTTCCATTGCTTGATCAGTTCGGAGCAGAAGAAATTAATCCATCATTGGAAGAATATTCTCAGGTCTTTCGCCGCTATGAGCAGACATTACATAAGCTTAAATTATTAAGCGAAAATGATCAGCAAACTGCACATCGATTAGACTTAATCCAATTTCAATTAGACGAAATACAAAACGCAAATTTAAAGCCTAACGAAGACGAAGAATTGGCAGAAGAAAAAAGAAGACTAGGGAATTTTGAAAAAGTATTCGAAGCCATTCAAACAGGCTACAATGCTTTAAAAGGTGAACAAAAGGGGCTTGATTGGATTGGGATGGTCATGGGCTCCCTTGAAGATGCAGCAGCACTTGATTCAAACTTTAAAGAGTTATCTGATTCGGTTTCAAATAGTTTTTATCTTTTAGAGGATGTAGCACATGCATTACGAAACGAATTAGACGTACTTGAATATGACCCGCAGCGGTTGAATGATATTGAAGATCGTTTAAATGAGATAAATCAACTGAAACGAAAATATGGTAAAACAATCATAGAAATATTAGAATATGCAGCCAAGATAGAAGAAGAAATTGAAACGCTGCAAAATAAAGAAACACATATTGGAGAACTTGAGAAGGAATTATCATCCATTAAAAAAGATCTGATACTCGAAGCAAAGCAATTAACAGAAATTCGTCACAAATGGGCAGAAAAATTAACAAAATTAATCCATAAAGAATTAAAAGAACTTTATATGGAGAAAACTATTTTTGAAATTCGCTTTGAGTCAGAACCCCATCATTTTGCAAAAAATGGTGTCGATCATGTTGAGTTTTATATTTCAACCAATCCCGGTGAACCATTAAAACCGTTATCAAAGGTGGCTTCAGGAGGAGAACTGTCACGAATTATGCTGGCCTTAAAAAGTATCTTCTCCAAACATCAAGGGGTCACATCAATTATATTTGATGAGGTGGATACAGGGGTCAGTGGCAGAGTGGCTCAATCTATTGCTGAAAAAATTTATAAAGTGGCAATCGGTTCTCAAGTTTTGTGTATTTCCCATTTACCGCAAGTAGCAGCAATGGCCGATACCCACTTATTTATCGCTAAATTGATAAAAGGCGGACGAACTAAAACCTCTGTTACTTCATTAAAGACTGGGGAAAAAATAAAAGAAATTGGACGAATGATTTCAGGTACGGAAATTACCGATTTAACCAAGAAACATGCGGAAGAATTATTACAAATAGCTGGTAAAATTAAGCTTAAATGAAAAGCTATCCAAATTGGGTAGCTTTTTTATGTTGAACCAAGTTATAAATGATTGTCAAGGAGGCAAAATTAAAGATGTAGCCATTTATAAGTGAGTGAAAAGAAGCGAGGAGAGTGAATGATTTGAAGTTAGAAATAATTAGAAAAATTATTGGTGGAATTCTCCTTGTTTCATTAATTAGCCTTATTTTTTTTCAGCCTTTACAGCAATACCTTGCCATTCCCAAGTCAATAACCGTATTTGAAGGACAAGATTACACATTTCAGAAGGCTGCCCCGGTAACAGCCATCTTGGCTTCTCACAATTCAAAGGTTTCACTTAATCAGGAAAAAAATTCGGTATCAGTTAATGCGAATGAACATGGAAAAAACGTCATGCTTCTAGAGTATGCAGGGATCCCGATTAAAAAGGTCGATGTACAGGTCTTAAAAGATTTCCGTGTGATACCCGGAGGTCAATCAATTGGTGTAAAATTGAATACTGTTGGTGTATTGGTGGTTGGTCACCACCTAATCAATACGGAAAACGGAAAAAAATCTCCAGGTGAAATTGCAGGAATTAAAGTTGGAGATATCATTACAGAAATTAATGGCAATAAGATTGAAAAAATGACAGATGTTGCTCCATTTGTCCAATCTGCCGGTCAAGATGGAAAACCCCTTAATTTGGTCATAAGTCGTGAAAGTGGAAAATTCACCACTAAACTAACACCTTTAAAAGATAAAGGTGAGAATACCTATAAGCTTGGCTTGTATATCAGAGATTCTGCAGCAGGAATTGGTACGATGACCTTTGTCCACCCGCAATCTAAGAAATATGGTGCCCTTGGGCACGTTATCTCAGACATGGATACCAAAAAGCCAATTGTGGTTGAAGATGGTCAAATTGTTCGATCCACGGTTACATCAATCGAAAAAGGAAGCAATGGTGATCCAGGTGAAAAATTAGCACGCTTTTCATCTGATCATGAAATTGTCGGAAATATTCAAAAGAATAGCCCGTTTGGAATATTTGGCGAATTGAACAGAAATTTAAAAAATGGAATAATGGATAAAGCACTTCCAATCGCTTTATCAGATCAGGTTAAAGAAGGACCTGCAAAGATTTTAACAGTGGTTAATGATGACAAAGTAGAAGAGTTTGATATCGAAATTGTTAGTACAATCCCGCAAAAATTTCCGGCAACAAAAGGCATGGTGATAAAAGTAACCGATCCTAAGCTGCTTGAAAAAACAGGAGGCATTGTACAGGGGATGAGTGGAAGCCCGATTATTCAAAATGGAAAGCTAGTTGGTGCTGTAACACATGTCTTTGTCAATGATCCTACATCCGGCTATGGAGTTCATATTGAATGGATGCTTAATGAAGCTGGAATTAATATATACGAAACACCGAAGGACAAAGCTAGTTAAAATAGAAAAGCGGAAGCACCCGTTTAGCGGCGTATGGACTGGAGCCCTTCAACTGAGATAAAGGAAACACGGAGAGCGAAGCTTTTCCGTGTTGACTTATCGTAGGGCGAAGGGCGAAGTCGTCTCGCCGCTGGGTGCTGGAGCTAGCCAATTAACGCAAAATAGGTAAAAAAACCTATTTTGCTTCTTTTTTTAATAAAGATTATTCGACAAAAATCAGTTAGATTATGGAAAAAATGCGATTTGAGTCGAAAAAAGAAGTATAACAAAGAAAAGATAAGATTTTATCACTATTTTAACAAATATTAAAAAAATGAAAGGAATTTTAGTTGCATTGTCGAATTTCTAATTTACAATATAATTAAGACAAAACATATGATGAAAATGTTCAGTTAAAAATAGAGGCGGATTTGAAATAAGGGAGGAACTGGAATTGAAGAAAATAAAAGTGTGCGTTGTTGATGATAATAGAGAGTTAGTTGGACTATTAGAGGACTATATTTCTTCCCAGGATGATATGGAAGTTGTAGGAATTGCCCATAACGGTCAAGAATGTTTAGATATGCTGGCTTCGTCAGAGCCTGATGTTCTTGTATTAGATATTATTATGCCGCATCTTGACGGTTTGGCTGTCCTTGAGCGCTTACGTGATGTCAAAAAAGGAACTATTCCAAATGTCATTATGCTAACAGCATTTGGACAGGAGGATGTAACAAAAAAGGCAGTTGAACTTGGTGCCTCCTATTTTATTTTGAAACCTTTTGATATGGAAAATCTCGGTAATCATATTCGACAAGTCAGCGGAAATACGAATTCATTTGCACGCAAGGCACCTGCTGTAAGTTACCGTTCTCAATCAGAACCAAAACCCAAAAATCTCGATGCTAGTATCACTAGCATCATCCATGAAATTGGTGTTCCAGCACATATCAAAGGATATTTGTATTTACGTGAAGCCATATCAATGGTTTACAATGATATCGAACTTTTAGGTTCTATCACAAAAGTGTTATATCCAGATATTGCTAAAAAGTATAATACAACAGCAAGCCGTGTTGAGCGAGCTATCCGCCATGCCATTGAAGTGGCATGGAGCCGCGGTAATATTGATTCCATTTCTTCCTTGTTCGGTTATACTGTTAGCATGTCAAAAGCAAAACCTACAAATAGTGAGTTTATTGCGATGGTAGCTGATAAATTACGCCTTGAACATAAGGCTTCTTAAAAACCAATCGGTAATATTTATAAAGGCCTTCATTTATTGATGAAGGCCTTAAAAGTTTTTAGGAATTTTTTATTCTTTTTTCTTTTCTGCTTCCATTAGTTTTTTTAAAAGAATATGTTGAGGTAAGTGCATAAGCTGTTCTAACGGTATGTTTAATTGCTCAGATAGTTTTAAGGCAGTTTCTGGTGATAATTGTAATGGTTTCATAAGATGCCTCCATTTTTTTATTTAGGAAGTGAAAAAAATGACACAAATTTTTGCACATCGTGGCTACTCCGCCTCTTATGCTGAAAATACGATGGGCGCCTTTATTGAAGCGGAAAAAGCAGGCGCTGATGGCTTAGAGTTAGATGTACAATTGACTAAGGATGGTGAAGTGGTCGTCATCCATGATGAGAAGGTGGATCGAACAACCACTGGAAGCGGATTTGTGAAAGATTTCTTATTTAAAGAAATTAGAAAACTAAATGCGAATAAAAAAGGGTTAAAAAAGGAACAAATCCCTTCCTTAGTAGAGGTATTAGAATGGCTCCAAACAAACGAGTTAATCTGTAATATTGAATTGAAAAATGGGCTTATTCCCTATGAAGGGATGGAAGAGAAAGTTATTCAGCTTGTCCGAAAATACAGCCTCTCCGAGCGAATCATTATTTCTTCCTTTAATCATTATAGTATCGTTTACAGTTTTCGGATTGCGCCAGAAATAGAAACAGCACCCCTATTTATTGAAGGAATTTATATGCCTTGGATTTATGCCCAATCGATTCGGGCAAAAGGAATTCATCCTAAACACTCGGCAATGTCTGATAATATTCTTTTCCATACCATGGAGAATGGAATTGCGGTACGTCCTTATACAGTAAACAAAGAAGAGGATATGCATCGGTTTTTTAACCTTAATTGTCAAGCTTTTATAACAGATGATCCAGTAAAAGCCCTTAGAATCAGAAAACAATATGAAAAAAAATAGAACAACTTTAATTATAGGCTGTGTTAAACATGAATGTTGATCTCCACTGCAGGCGCTCGCTTTCCGCGGGCGCCTGCAGTGGAGATCAACATTGTTTCAAAATCAACAATGGCCTTTAACACAGCCTAATTATAAAAAGGAGAGTGCCGTTCATGTTGGAACAGCCTCTCCTTTTTTAAATGATTAAGAAAATATAAATTTCGACTTCGAGAAATTTTCTGGCTCCAGCGCCTAGCCCCTCGATGGTCTACAGCCACTCCCAAAATGAAGGCAAAAAGCGCCTTCCTTTTGGGAGCGTCTTATGCTTGTCGGGGCTGACCAAGGCGCTTGCGCCTTGCTTAATATTTCTTAAATTTTGGCTGCACTTTATTACGTTTTCGGTCTCTGTGTAAAATAAAACCAGCTACAAATCCAAGTCCCCCAATGAAAAAGATCAATCCTACTAAAAATTGAAGCCATAAATTAGGAAAGGGAGCTTGAAGAATCCCAAATGTCATATCACGCATTAATTTAATTCCTAAAGCTGCTAATGCACCTGGAATGACTAAAATGATAAGGGCGATAATACGTATCATAAATAAATCCTTCCAATTAGAAATGTAAAGACTTCACTAACATTATATCTTAACAGAATAGTAATACATAGAAGAAAATTGTCAAAGTGAGTGTTTTCGGTATAAAATTGTTAATGAAGAGAATTGCAGAAATTTTCCTCTGATTAATGAAAAATATTTCCTATAAATCAAAGGGGCTAAGTAAATGCAAAACATTATGATTGTTGGAGCTGGAAAAGGTGGAACGGCAATCTTAAAAATATTAAAAGAATCCGAAGTACTTAAAGTCCAAGTAGTTATTGATAGAAACGAAAATGCTCCGGGATTCATCCTCTCGCGGAAAGAGGGAATAAAAACAGGGACATGCTGGAAGCCGTTTCTTAATGAGGAAATCGATATCATTATTGACGTAACTGGTGACGATGAAGTTTTTCAGGCCATTCGCAATGCTAAAAACAGAAAAACAGTATTAATTCCGGGAAGTGTGGCTTTTTTAGTCGCAAAACTCATGGAGGAAAAGGAAGAGCTGGTGATAAAACTCAAGAATGATTCCTACAAGCAGGAACTCATTTTTAATGCGACTAATGATGGAATGGTCGTGATAGATCGGCAAGGAAAAGTCATCCTTTTTAATAAAAGAGCAGAAGAAATCATGGATGTATCAAAAGAACAGGCAATCGGAAAAGAAGTGCTCGAAGTGATTCCCACTAGCCGGCTTTTACTCATTCTGAAGACAAGAAGGATAGAGTCTAATCAGGAAATGGTTTTGAAAAATGGTCGGAAAATTATTACTACCCGCATTCCAATCTTAGAGGAAAATGGAACCTTAATGGGGGCATTTGCTGTCTTTAAAGACATTACAGAAGTCGTTAATTTAGCAGAGGAGATTACAGATTTAAAGGAAATTCAAACAATGCTTCAGGCGATTATTCATTCGAGTGATGATGCTATTTCCGTTGTTGATGAAAATGGGCGCGGTATCCTTATTAATCCAGCCTACACCCGGTTGACTGGACTTACACAAGAACAGGTAATTGGGCACCCAGCCACTGCAGATATATCTGAGGGAGAAAGCATGCATATGAAGGTCTTGCAGACTAGAAGGGCTGTCCGAGGTGTACCTATGAGATTAGGGCCTAACAAAAAGGAAGTAATTGTTAATGTAGCTCCCATTATTGTAAAGGGAAAATTAAAAGGCAGTGTGGGTGTTATTCACGATATGTCAGAAATGAAATCATTAAGCAGAGAATTGAACCGAGCGAGACAAATTATCCGAAACCTTGAAGCGAAGTACACATTCGAAGATATTATTGGACGTTCGGAGGAAATGGTGATTGCAATTGAACAGGCAAAGCTCGGAGCGAAAACCCCAGCAACTGTGCTCCTTCGGGGGGAATCAGGTACGGGGAAAGAGTTATTTGCCCACGCGATCCACAATGCTAGTGACCGGAAATATAACAAGTTTATTCGAGTAAATTGTGCAGCCATTTCAGAATCCTTACTAGAGAGTGAATTATTTGGTTATGAGGAAGGAGCTTTTTCAGGTGCCATTAGGGGAGGTAAGCGTGGACTGTTTGAGGAGGCTAACAATGGCAGTATCTTTTTAGACGAGATAGGTGAATTGTCGGCCAATACTCAAGCAAAACTCCTAAGGGTTTTACAGGAAAGTGAAATCATACGTGTAGGCGGAACGAAGCCAATTAACATAAATGTAAGAATCATTGCTGCAACAAATGTCAATTTGGAAAAGGGTATTGCCATCGGTTCGTTTAGGGAAGACTTATATTACCGATTAAATCGCATGCCTATTCAAATTCCACCTCTTAGAAAACGTAAAGAGGAAATCCCAATTTTATGCAGGCGGTTAATTGAAAAGATTAATCGGGATTATGGAAGAAACGTCGAAGGGGTAACCGAAGAGGCATTGGCTCAATTAATAATCTATGACTGGCCGGGGAATGTGAGAGAATTAGAAAATATCCTTGGCAGGGCTATTATTTTTATGAAGTATAATGAAACCTTAATTAATGTTCACCATCTTCCTGAGTTACGAAATATAAATAGCCGAAATGTTTCTTCTTTAGGTAATTCTAATGAAAATCATTCTTTAGCAAAGACATTGCCTGAAATGCTAGAGGAATTCGAAGCTAAGATTATTCAGGAAACGCTGAATAGGTTGAATGGGAATAAAACATTAACTGCAAAAACACTGGGGTTATCAGTTCGAAACCTTTATTATAAGCTAGAAAAATTCAATCTTGAAAAAAACGGCATGCAATAAATTTCAGTATCTGAAATTTATTGCACTGTTTTGTTCAGTAAAATCAATTGTGTACATATAAAATCATTGGCATAAAACTTGCATGTTTTATTGTGAGGGAATAGAGAGAAAGGGTTGATGACTGCTTGCTACTTGACTCGCTACTTGAAAAAGCAAACAGTAAAGGCCTTTATACAGTTGCTGTTGCTGCAGCAGAAACCGCTGAAGTCATTGAGGCCGTAATAGATGCATTAAATCGCGATCTAGCTGAATTTATCCTCTTCGGTGATCGTGAAAAAATCATTTCACTAATTAAATTGCAAAAACAAGAGCTATTGAATAATAATAAATTAAAAATTGTTCATGCAGACTCTGTTACTTCTGCTGCAGAAACGGCTGTTCAAGCTGTTTCAAATAGGCAAGCAGATGTTTTAATGAAAGGAAATATCCCAACCAATATTTTATTAAAGGCTGTATTAAATAAAGATTATGGACTTAGAACTGGCAATGTACTGTCACATACTGCCTGTTTTGAAATTCCTGAATTTGACCGATTCATCTTAATTACTGATGCAGCCATGAACATTGCCCCTAATCTAGAACAAAAAGTAAGCATTATAAATAATGCCGTTACACTTGCAAAGTCAGTTGGGATAGCAATTCCCAAGGTAGCTGTAATTGCTGCAGTTGAAGCAGTTAATCCCAACATGCAGGCTACTCTTGATGCTGCCGCGCTAGCAATGATGAATAAACGAGGACAAATAGTTGACTGCATCGTTGATGGACCTCTTGGACTCGATAATGCCATTTCAGAACTAGCTGCTAAACACAAGGGCATAGTAAGTGATGTGGCCGGTAATGCCGATATATTACTCGTGCCTTCCATCGAGGTTGGGAATGTTTTATATAAATCGTTAATTTACTTTGCTAAAGCTAGTGTTGGAGCTGTACTTGCTGGAGCTAATGCCCCTATTGTTCTAACATCCAGATCAGATACAGCTGAAAGCAAGCTTTATTCTTTAGCGTTAGCATTATGCTGTGTAAATAAATAGATTTTTTACCCTTTGAGGAGGAAACAAACATGGAAATCTTCAAGTACTTGGAGAACTATGATTATGAACAATTAGTATTTTGTCAAGATAAACAGTCCGGTTTAAAAGCAATTATTGCTATTCATGATACAACACTTGGTCCAGCATTAGGTGGTACCCGGATGTGGACATATGCAACCGAAGAGGCGGCTATTGAAGATGCCCTTCGCCTTGCAAGAGGAATGACTTATAAAAATGCAGCCGCAGGCTTAAATCTTGGGGGAGGAAAAACAGTTATTATAGGCGATCCCCGGAAAGACAAAAATGAAGCTTTATTCAGGGCCTTTGGTCGTTACGTACAAGGCTTAAATGGTCGATATATTACAGCCGAAGATGTAGGGACAACCGTGGCCGATATGGATATCATTCATGAAGAGACCGATTTTGTGACAGGTATTTCTCCAGCGTTTGGTTCTTCTGGAAATCCATCACCTGTCACTGCGTTTGGGGTTTATCGCGGAATGAAAGCAGCTGCGAAGGAAGCCTTTGGAACAGATTCACTTGAAGGAAAAGTAGTTGCAGTTCAAGGTGTTGGAAATGTGGCCTTTACTCTTTGCGAATATCTTCATAAAGAAGGAGCTCAGCTGATTGTAACAGATATCAATAAAGAAGCGGTTTATCGTGCTGTTAAAGCATTTGGCGCCCGTGCAGTGGATCCTCATGAGATTTATGGGGTTGAGTGTGACATCTATGCACCTTGCGCATTAGGGGCAACCATAAATGATGACACAATCCCTCAATTGAAGGCAAAAGTAATTGCTGGTTCTGCTAATAACCAATTGAAAGATGCTCGGCATGGAGATATCATTCACGAGATGGGGATTGTTTATGCTCCAGATTACGTTATAAACGCAGGTGGCGTCATTAACGTGGCAGATGAGCTTTATGGATATAATCAAGAACGCGCAATGAAAAAAGTTGAACAGCTTTATACAACCATTGAGAAGGTTATTGAAATTTCGAAACGAGATGGTATTCCAACATATGTTGCAGCAGATAGAATGGCAGAAGAAAGAATAGCCAGAATTCGTAATTCTAGAAGCCAGTTCCTGCAAAACGGCCATCATATCTTAAGCCATCGAATCTCAAGATAAAAAACGACTTCTAGTAAGTGTCATCGAGCTTAGTGAACCAATCCTGAATTTTTAAAAGGGATAAGCGATTGTCAAGGCAAGAGCGCTGAATTCGAATTCAGCGCATTTGCCTTTAAAAAGATGTTTTTAAGTGGAGGTTTTGACGTTGCCAGAGAATAGAGAGCGAATTCTAATTATCAACCCAGGATCAACATCCACTAAAATTGGCGTATTTGAGAAGGAAGTTTCGATTTTTGAAAAAACAATCCGCCATCATGCGGAAATTTTGAATACATTTACAAATATTATTGACCAATATTCATTTAGAAAAACGACTATTTTGGAAACACTGGATAATGAAGGAATAAATATCTCGAAATTATCCGCTGTTTGTGGTCGTGGCGGTCTGCTTCGTCCAATTGAAGGAGGAACATACGAAGTCAATGACCTTATGCTAGAAGACTTAAAATCTGGTTATGCAGGACAGCATGCATCAAATTTAGGTGGTATTTTAGCTTACGAGATTGCTTCAGGTTTAAATATTCCTGCTTATATAGTCGATCCAGTGGTTGTTGATGAACTTGAGCCCATTGCAAGAATTTCTGGTTTTTCCTTAATTGAAAGAAAAAGTATCTTTCATGCCTTAAATCAAAAAGCGGTTGCTAGAAGAGTAGCAAGGGATCTTGGAAAAGAATACAGTGAACTAAATTTAATTGTAGCCCATATGGGTGGCGGTATTACTGTTGGTGTTCACAAGCAAGGCAAAGTTGTTGATGTGAACAATGGTCTTCATGGAGATGGTCCATTTAGTCCTGAACGTGCCGGTACGGTGCCAGCAGGGGATTTAATTGCTCTCTGTTATTCAGGTGACTATTATCGGGAAGAAATGATGAAGAAACTCGTGGGACAAGGTGGGCTAGTTGGCTATCTTGGTACAAACGATGCAGAATTAATCGCAAAGAGGATTGCCGCAGGTGACAAGGAAGCAAAGCTCATTTATGAGGCAATGGCCTATCAAGTTGCAAAGGAGATTGGAGCTTGCAGTGCTGTCCTTTCAGGCAGGGTGGATGCTATTGTCTTAACTGGTGGACTCGCATATGGAGATGAATTTGTGAAATTAATCAGTGATCGGATTAATTGGATTGCGGATGTATTTGTTCAGCCAGGAGAAAATGAACTTCAGGCCTTGGCGGAAGGAGCACTTCGGGTTTTACGAGGTGAAGAGGATGTAAAGGTATATCCAGGTAATTTTCATCCTTTAAAAATTTAAGGTAAATGGGGAGGACATTTAAGTGGCACAAGAATATGATTTGGTCATTCTTGGAGGTGGAACTGGCGGCTATGTGGCAGCTATTCGCGCTTCACAACTTGGCTTAAAAACAGCCATTGTAGAAAAAGAAAAATTAGGCGGTACCTGCCTGCATAAGGGCTGTATTCCAAGCAAGGCCTTACTTAGAAGTGCTGAAGTATTTGCAACAACAAAGCAGGGTGCCGAATTTGGTGTAATAACTGGTGATGTTTCATTAGATTTTGGTAAAGTTCAAGCGAGAAAAAATAAAATTATTGATCAATTACATAAGGGTGTCCAACATCTAATGAAGCAAGGAAAGATTGATGTTTATGAAGGAATTGGCAGAATTCTTGGACCATCGATATTTTCACCAATACCAGGTACGATTTCAGTTGAGATGAATAACGGAACAGAAAACGAAATGTTAATTCCTAAAAATGTGATCGTGTCTACTGGATCAAGACCAAGAACACTTCCTGGGTTAGAAATAGATGGCAAATTCGTCCTTTCTTCGGATGAAGCCTTACAGCTTTCGGCTTTGCCCAAATCCATTATTATTGTTGGCGGCGGTGTAATTGGAATCGAATGGGCTTCCATGCTGTCAGATTTTGGAGTAGAAGTTACTGTTATCGAGTTTGCAGACCGAATCATCCCAACCGAAGATAAAGAAATTTCAAAAGAAATGCAGCGTGTAATGAAAAAGAAAGGGATCAATCTCATTACGAGTGCAAAGGTCCTCCCTGAGACAATTATAAAGGATCAAGAGGTTCATATTTCAGCGGAAGTTAAGGGAGTACTGAAACAATTTAAAGCTGAAAAACTCTTAGTCTCGGTTGGCCGCCAAGCCAATATAGAGGGAATTGGACTTGAGAATACTGAGATTCAAATTGAAAAGGGCTTTATTGTAACAAACGATTTTTACCAAACAAAGGAATCCCATATTTATGCGATTGGCGACGTTATTGGCGGTTTACAACTTGCACATGTAGCATCACATGAGGGGATTTTAGCTGTAGAACATATTGCGGGGGGAAAACCATCACCAATGGATTATCGTTTAGTATCAAGATGTATCTATAGTAATCCTGAGGTATCAAGTGTTGGAATAACCGAGGAGCAGGCTAGAGAAAATGGGCATAAAGTAAAAATAGGTAAGTTTTCTTTTCGGGCAATCGGAAAAGCCCTTGTATTTGGCGAATCAGATGGTTTTGTGAAAATTGTAGCTGATTCTGAGACTGATGATATTCTAGGGGTCCATATGATTGGTCCGCATGTAACAGATATGATCACAGAGGCAGGGCTTGCGATGGTATTAGATGCAACACCTTGGGAAATTGCTCATACCATTCATCCGCATCCAACCTTAACAGAGGCCATTGGAGAAGCGGCACTAGCGGTTGACGGAAAAGCAATTCATTCATAAAAATTAAAAATTTCATGTTTTAATTTGTGTTCGTGTCTATTTGAACAACTGGAGGTAATGTATTAATGACAGAAAATCGTCATGATAAGTTAGGTTTAAGCGACCAAAAGGTATTGGAGATGTATGAAACAATGCTTCTGGCAAGGCGCATTGATGAGCGGATGTGGCTGTTAAATCGAGCAGGGAAAATAGCATTCGTTGTTTCCTGTCAGGGGCAGGAAGCCGCACAGGTAGGAGCTGCTTTTGCGCTTGACCGTGAAAAAGATTATGTACTCCCCTATTACCGTGACATGGGGGTTGTATTAACTTTTGGAATGACACCAAAAGAATTGATGCTTTCGGGTTTTGCAAAGGCGGAGGACCCCAATTCGGGGAGCAGGCAAATGCCTGGACATTTTGGACAAAAGAAAAATAGAATCGTAACCGGGTCATCACCCGTTACGACACAAGTTCCTCACGCCGTAGGAATTGCGCTGGCAGGAAAGATGGTTAGGAAAAATCTAGTGACATTCGTTACCTTTGGAGAAGGATCATCTAACCAAGGTGATTTTCACGAGGGAGCAAATTTTGCAGGAGTGCATAAACTCCCGGTTATCTTCATGTGTGAAAATAATAAATATGCGATTTCAGTACCCATTGAGAAACAATTAGCATGTGAGAAGGTTTCAGACCGTGCGATTGGATATGGTATGCCAGGTGTTACGGTGGATGGCAATGATCCTTTAGACGTGTATAAAGCTGTAAAAGAGGCTGCTGACCGAGGAAGGCGCGGTGAAGGCCCAACTTTAGTCGAAACAGTGTCTTATAGGCTTACGCCACATTCTTCGGATGATGATGATCGTACTTATCGGGCACCGGATGAAGTGGCAAAAGCAAAAACGGAGGATCCGATTATTACCTTTGGAGCGTACCTGAAGGAAACAGGTGTCATGAATGATGAACTGGAAAATGAAATTAATGAACGTGTAATGAAGCTGGTGAATGAGGCAACAGATTACGCAGAAAATGCTCCTTATTCTGCACCAGAAGATGCATTGAAATATGTATATGCGGAAACGGAAGAGTAAGGGGGACGTAAAATGGCAATTATTTCATATATTGATTCAATCACAATGGCAATGCGTGAAGAAATGGAACGAGATCCTAAAGTATTTATTCTGGGTGAAGATGTAGGGGTAAAAGGCGGTGTATTTAAAGCAACACAAGGTTTATATGAACAGTTTGGCGAAGAACGGGTCATTGATACTCCACTAGCTGAGTCAGCTATTGCAGGGGTAGGAATTGGGGCGGCAATGTATGGGATGCGTCCAATTGCAGAGATGCAATTTGCTGATTTTATTATGCCGGCTGTCAACCAAATTATTTCTGAAGCTGCAAAAATTCGCTATCGATCAAATAATGATTGGAGCTGTCCGATTGTCATCCGTGCACCATATGGAGGCGGGGTACATGGAGCGCTCTATCACTCCCAATCAGTTGAAGCGGTTTTTGCCAATCAACCTGGGCTAAAAATCGTTATGCCTTCCACACCATACGATGCCAAAGGCTTATTAAAAGCGGCCATTCGTGACCCTGACCCTGTTCTTTTCTTTGAACATAAACGGGCCTATCGTTTAATTAAGGGTGAGGTCCCTACAGATGACTATACTTTACCGATAGGGAAGGCTGACGTTAAACGTGAAGGTGAAGATATTACAGTTATTACGTACGGGTTATGTGTTCATTTTGCCCTACAAGCGGCAGAAAAATTAGCCCAAGATGGAATTTCAGTTCATATACTTGATTTACGAACGGTCTACCCGTTAGATCAAGAGGCTATTATTGAAGCAGCTTCTAAAACTGGTAAGGTCTTGCTTATTACGGAAGATAATAAGGAAGGAAGCATCATAAGTGAGGTTTCAGCGATCATTGCCGAACATTGCTTATTTGAATTAGATGCTCCAATTAAGAGACTCGCAGGACCAGATGTACCGGCTATGCCTTATTCTCCAACAATGGAAAAATTCTTTATGGTGAATCCGGACAAAGTTGAAAAAGCGATGCGAGAGCTTGCGGCATTTTAAGGAGGTAAGGAACTAGTGGCAATTGAACAAATTAAAATGCCTCAGTTAGGGGAAAGTGTAACCGAAGGTACGATTAGCAAGTGGTTAGTAGCTGTTGGCGATAAGGTAAATAAATACGATCCCCTTGCCGAGGTTATGACTGATAAGGTAAATGCGGAAGTCCCGTCTTCTTTTACAGGGGTAATCAAAGAGTTAATTGCAGAAGAAGGAGATACGTTAACAGTAGGAGAAGTGATATGTACGATAGAGCTCGATGCCGATGGAACCACGGAATCATTCGCTGCGGATCATTCTAATACACTACCAGCTGGTAAAGAAGAACCTACTACGCAATTGGATCAAAGTAATAAAGCGCGTTACTCCCCTGCCGTACTTAAGCTGTCTCAAGAACACGGGATTGATCTAACCAAGGTTTCAGGGACAGGTGCTGGTGGTCGGATTACAAGGAAAGATCTATTGAAATTAATTGAATCTGGTCAAATACCATCGGCTGAAACAGTGGAAGAAACCGTTTCAAGGCCAGAAATGCAAGAAGTTTTAAACACTGTACCTAGTCAACCAACTGCTGTACCAGGACCTGCCACCGGGCAAGTGCTTGTTCCTACATTCGCTGGTGACACCGAGATACCACTAACAGGGGTTCGTAAAACAATAGCGTCAAATATGCTTCGAAGCAAACACGAGATTCCACATGCCTGGACAATGATCGAAGTGGATGTAACCAATCTCGTGGAATATCGTAATAGTTTGAAAGATGAATTTAAGAAAAAAGAGGGTTTCAATTTAACTTTCTTTGCTTTTTTTGTCAAAGCCGTGGCTCAAAGCTTAAAAGAATTCCCGCAAATTAATTCAATGTGGGCTGGAGATAAAATTATTCAAAAGAAAGATATTAACATTTCCATAGCGGTTGCGACAGAGGATGCTCTTTACGTACCTGTCATTAAAAATGCAGATGAAAAAACCATTAAAGGAATTGCCCGAGAAATTTCTGAACTTGCTATAAAAGTGAGGACAGGAAAACTGAAATCAGAAGATATGCAGGGTGGTACATTCACTGTGAACAATACAGGTTCATTTGGCTCTGTTCAATCCATGGGGATTATTAATTACCCGCAAGCAGCGATTCTCCAAGTAGAATCCATTGTCAAGCGTCCTGTGGTCATGAATAATAATATGATAGCAGTTCGAGATATGGTGAACCTATGTATGTCAATAGATCACAGGGTATTGGACGGACTTATATCCGGTCGCTTCCTGCAACGGGTGAAGGAAATCCTTGAAAATGTATCAAAATCAACCACATCTATTTATTAACATAAAAACCGCTGCCAGATTGGCAGCGGTTTTCATGTTAATAAAGGGAATTTCATTGCCTGAATCGTATTTGTGCCATAAAATAGAAATAAGGGGAATTAATTGAATTTTAGCTTAATTTGAAAAGCGAGGGGGAAAGGGAGATGGACAATCTTAAAAATCAATCTTTTTCAGAGCGAACTGAAAAGGATTGGCAAGCTAAAGTGGAAGCCTTTCTCAAAGGGAAAAGGATAGAATCTTTAAATCATGATACATATGAAAACATAGTTTTGAAACCGCTTTATACAAAGAAGGATCAAAAACCAGTCCCAGATTATGCAGGAGGATCCGATTATAGGCGTGGTATTTACCCCCTTGGATATTTAACCAATGAATGGATAGTTGCTCAGGAGTTATCTTACGAATCACTTGAAGAACTGAAAGAGAAACTTCATGAAGTTCTTAAAAAAGGCCAAACGGCGATAGCCTTTAGTATCTCAGAGGATTTAATGGAATCAACTGAAAACCTTTCAAGTGTTTTAACAGGTTATTACCATCAATATCCTTTAGCAATTAATGCAGAAGGATTGTCTGGTGAAGTACTAAGTATATTAGCCAAAATGGCAGAGCAAGACAATCAAGCAGAAAACGTCTTAGGGTATATTGGTTCAGACCCCATCGCATTATTTGCTGAAGAAGGAGTTGTCTCAAAAGAATTTATCGGTGAGTGGAAAAAAACAATAATCGAAACAAATAGAAGGTTACCAAATTTACAAACGATTCTAATAAATACGGAAACGTATCACAATGGCGGTGCAAATGCCGTTCAAGAACTTGGGATTGCTATTGCCGAAGGTGTCTATTTTCTAGATATCCTCCAGGAAGATGAAATGGAAATAGAACAAATCCTTGCAAAAATGATTTTTCAATTTTCTATTGGAAATAATTTCTTTATGGAAATCGCAAAACTTCGGGCAGCACGGATATTATGGAATCGCATAACAGAACTTTATGGTGTTACAGACGAAGCACGTAAAATGATCATCTCTGCCAAAACCTCTACATTTACAAAATCCATCTTTGACCCCTATGTCAATCTTCTGCGTGCAGGAAATGAAGCATTTGCTGCCATCATCGGAGGGGTTCAATATTTACAAGTTACTCCTTTTGATTTTCTTACACACTCTACTTCATCAGCGGAAAGAATCGCAAGAAATACACAACTAATCTTAAAGCAAGAGTCACATCTAGGAACAGTGATTGACCCTGCAGGTGGATCTTGGTATTTAGAACAATTAACAAACGACTTAGCTGAAAAGGCATGGGAATACTTCCAAAAAATCGAAGGGCAAGGAGGTATTTTAAATGCTCTAAAATCAGGCTGGATGCAGCAGGAGATCAATACTGTTTTTGAAAAAAGGAATCTAGATCTACAAACGAGAAAGCAAAGTATGATTGGTACAAATATGTATGCTGATTTAAATGAGACCCAGCCAAATCCTCTACAAAGAAATAGGTATCGTTTTTTGGCAAATCGGGACTATGCGCTAAGTAAAATAGAAGCCATTCCCGTTCGAAGACTAACGGAACCATTTGAAAAATTAAGAAGGAAGGCAAAACAACTAGAGAGAAAAATAGGATCCACGCCTACAGTTGGGATGATCTGTCTGGGAGAACTAAAACAGCATAAACAAAGGATGGATTTTATGAAAAGTTTTCTGGCGGCGGGTGGAGTGAAAGCGTTCGAAAGCAAGCCAGTCTTTTCGATTGAAAATGCCAAGCAATTTATTTTAGATATGAATACCTCTCATTTTTGCTTGTGTGGTACGAATGAACAGTACGAATCGGAAGGTAAAGCGATTCTAACTTCTTTAACGAATGAGTTTCCGGAACGCATTTTTTATTTGGCTGGTCTTCCTGAATTGGATAAACAGGCAGGTTGGCAGGAAGTTGGAATTAAACAGTTTATTCATCTTAACACCAATTGCTATGAAACCTTAGCAGAGATTCTTGCTGATATGGAGGTGAACACGGTTGAAGAAACAAAGGCCTGACTTTCAAAATCTCAATTTATTTGCTGACCAAAACTTCATCACAAAAACGGAATGGGAACAAAAAGTCAAAAATGATATTTCCATTTCCATTGAGAAGTTAGGATTTGAAACCTATGAGCAGATTTTTCTTAAGCCCATATATACAAAGGAGGACCGGAATTCAGTAGAGCATATTAATGACCTTCCAGGTATCCCCCCTTTTACAAGAGGTCCATATCCAACCATGTATGTCAACCGACCATGGACGGTTAGACAGTACGCAGGCTTTTCAACCGCGGAAGAAAGTAATGCTTTTTATCGAAGAAATCTTGCTATGGGACAAAAAGGCTTGTCAGTAGCGTTTGATTTAGCAACACATCGTGGTTATGATTCGGATCATCCTCGTGTTGTGGGGGATGTGGGCAAAGCTGGTGTGGCAGTTGACTCCATTCTAGATATGAAGACACTTTTTGCAGGAATACCATTAGACCAGATGTCTGTTTCAATGACAATGAATGGTGCTGTTTTGCCCATTTTAGCCTTCTTTATTGTAACAGCAGAAGAGCAAGGAGTAAGCCAGGATAAACTTTCGGGAACCATTCAAAATGATATTTTGAAAGAGTATATGGTCCGTAACACCTATATTTATCCTCCTGAAATGTCGATGCGAATCATTGCTGATATTTTTGATTATACGTCAAAATACATGCCAAAGTTTAATAGTATCAGTATTTCTGGCTATCACATGCAGGAAGCGGGTGCACCGGCTGATATTGAATTAGCCTATACACTATGTGACGGTCTTGAATATGTCCGAACAGGCCTTAAAGCAGGGATCGATATTGATTCGTTTGCACCAAGACTCTCTTTTTTCTGGGGAATCGGAATGAATTACTTCATGGAAGTGGCCAAAATGCGGGCAGCAAGGCTTATTTGGGCCAAAATGATGAAGTCTTTCCATCCAAAAAATGAAAAATCATTAGCATTAAGAACGCATTCTCAAACCTCTGGCTGGAGCTTAACCGAGCAAGATCCATTCAATAATGTGACCCGTACACTCATTGAGGCCCACGCTGCTGCAATGGGTCATACCCAATCACTTCATACCAACGCCTTAGATGAAGCGATTGCCCTACCTACGGATTTCTCAGCACGGATTGCTCGAAATACTCAATTGTTTTTACAAGAGGAAACCGGGATTACCAACGTGATTGACCCGTGGGGAGGATCCTTTTATATAGAAAAGCTGACAGATGAATTAGTGAACAGGGCTTGGGCACATATTGAAGAAATTGAAGAGCTGGGGGGCATGGCTAAAGCCATTGAAACGGGACTTCCCAAGATGAAAATTGAAGAGGCTGCGGCCAAAAGACAAGCACAAATTGATTCTGGTAAAGAGATTATTATCGGAGTTAATCAGTATAGGCTTGAAAAAGAGGAAGCAATCGATATTTTGGATATTGACAATACAGCGGTCCGCTTAAAGCAAATCGAAAAATTAACGGCTTTAAAATCAAACCGCGAAAATCAAAAAGTGGAAGAAGCATTAACCGCATTAACAAAAGCCGCAGCAACAGGAGAACAGAACTTATTAGCGCTTGCTGTAAACGCAGCAAGAGTTAGAGCAACACTTGGAGAAATTTCGGATGCGATTGAACGTGTGGCAAAGAGACATAAAGCTGTCATTCGTTCGATTAGTGGTGTGTATAGTACAGCCTTTCGTAATGAGGAAGAAATAGCTGAAATAAAAAAAATGACGGATGAATTCCTTGAGAATGAAGGGAGAAGGCCTAGAATTTTAATAGCGAAAATGGGTCAGGATGGCCATGATCGGGGGGCAAAGGTTATCGCTACTGCATTTGCTGATTTAGGGTTCGACGTTGATATTAGTCCATTGTTCCAAACACCTGAAGAGACAGCCAATCAAGCTGTTGAAAATGATGTACATGTGGTGGGCATGAGTTCGCTTGCAGCGGGACATAAAACATTGCTGCCGCAGTTGGTTGAAGAATTAAAAAGGCTCGGTCGGGAAGACATATTGGTGGTTGTTGGCGGCGTCATACCTGCACAAGACTATCAATTTTTATACAATCATGGTGCGGCGGCTATATTTGGACCGGGAACCATCATCCCTGTAGCTGCACAAAAAGTAATCAGGGAGATTTATTTAAAACTTGGTTATGAGGAAGTGTCACCATAAATGGAAGAGGATCGAAAGCCGGAATGGGGTGATCCCCACTGTTTAAGTATGATCAGAAGTGGTCAGGAGTTAGAGGGGCAGTCCATTTCTGTAAAAAAAAATGCCCGCTTTCAAAAACGCAAGCAAGCAGAGCCTTCCATTGATGTTCTATATGAGGGTGTCCTAAAAGGTGAACGGAGCCTGCTTGCTAGAGCGATAACCTTAGTAGAAAGCAATGCTGAACAGCATTTTCAAGAAGCACAACAATTGCTGCAGAGACTCTTACCGCGAACTGGTAAATCGATACGAATCGGCATAACTGGTGTACCAGGAGCAGGGAAGAGTACCTTTATTGAGTCATTTGGGACGTATTTGTGCAGTCTTGGATATCGAGTTGCGGTATTAGCAATAGACCCAAGTTCAAGTATCTCGGGTGGCAGTATTTTGGGTGATAAGACAAGAATGGAACAATTGTCCAAACACGCAAATGCTTTTATCCGCCCTTCGCCTACGGCAGGAAAGCTTGGCGGGGTACATCGAAAAACGAGGGAAGCCATGCTAATTTGTGAGGCAGCAGGTTTCGATGTTATCTTAATTGAAACAGTTGGTGTAGGTCAAAGTGAAATAATCATTCGAGATATGGTTGATTTTTTTATGCTGCTTACCTTGACAGGAGCTGGGGACGAACTTCAGGGCATGAAAAAAGGGGTTATCGAATTGGCTGATGCCATAATTGTTCATAAAGCCGATGGATCCAATAAAGAAAGAGCAGAACAAACAAAGCATGAGTATAACCAAATTCTACACTTCCTTCAGCCTGCTACGAAAGGCTGGGTAACAAAAGCTTATACCTGCTCTTCCCTAACTCAGGAAGGAATAAGTGAAATTTGGAGAGTCATTCAATCTTTTGAAAAGAACATCAAAGTAACAGGGGTGTTTGAGGACAGAAGGAGAAGTCAAGCGAGAGAATGGTTATATTCAATGATTACCGACCAGCTCCATTTTTTATTTTATCATCATAATGGAGTTAGAGGTGCTCTTCCTAAACTAGAAAATGAAGTGATTTCTGGGGGAAAGACGGTAGCTGCTGCTGTAGAAACCTTAATGGATATTTTCATATCAACCAAAAAAACGTAAATGTATTCCTTGACCATTTTATTTGGAAAAAACACATTTCTACTGTTATGATGTAGATATATACTGAATAAGAAGGAGTGTGTTTATATGAGTATGAATTTTAATTTTTTTATGAATGATGTCGTCAATCAAGCTCGTCAAGAAATCGTGGCGGCTGGGTATACAGAACTTAAAACACCTGCTGAAGTAGAAGATGCTTTAGCCCAAAAAGGAACTACCTTAGTCATGATTAATTCGGTCTGTGGTTGTGCGGGAGGGATTGCGCGCCCAGCGGCAGCACATGCGCTTCACAATGATCGACGCCCTGACCATTTAGTTTCTGTATTTGCCGGTCAGGATAAAGAGGCAACCGAAACCGCAAGAAGCTATTTCACCGGATATCCGCCTTCTTCGCCATCTTTTGCTTTATTAAAAGATGGAAAAATCTTAACCATGATAGAAAGACATCAAATTGAAGGCTTTGACCCTGCCACAGTTGTTGCAAAGCTGCAAAGTGAATTTGATAAATATTGTGAAGAAGTATAATGATTTACAAAAAGCTAATCTCTAACAGGGATTGGCTTTTTTTAGTAATAGGCCACCTAGAAAGATGCTATAATGTTGATATCTTAGCGTGGGTATTTTTAAATCATCTTTTTACTTTGAAGGGGGAAAAATGAAGTTTTCTATCGGATATCGGACCATTAAAACAGCCATAGGATTCGCCATTGCGATTTTAATAGCAAAACATTTAGGTCTTCAAAACTATGCATCTGCAGGGATTCTAACGATTTTGTGTGTGCAGGTAACCAAAAGAAGATCACTTCGTACTGCATGGGATCGTTTTTTAGCTTGTGTGTTAGCTATGCCTTTTTCAGCTCTTTTTTTCGAAGGAATTGCCTATCATCCAATTGTAATTGGCATTATGCTGCTAGTCTTTATTCCGATCATTGTTATGTTGAAGGCTCCGGATGGAATTGTCACCAGCAGCGTCATTATTTTACATATTTATATGGCTCACCATATTTCATGGTCATTATTTTTAAATGAACTAGGAGTCATAACGGTTGGTATTGGAGTTGCGCTACTCATCAACCTTTATATGCCGAGTGTTGATAAAAAGCTAAGAAATTTTCAATTGAAAATTGAGGAGAATTTTAAAATTATCTTTTGTGAAATGGTAAGGTACTTAAGAAACGGTGAAAGCAACTGGGATGGAAAAGAAATTACGGAAAGTGCGAATCTGCTTAATGTAGCCAAAATGCTTGCCTTAAGAGATTTTGAAAACCATATTCTACGTGAAGAAAACGTTTATTTTGAGTATTTTAAGATGAGAGAGAAACAATTTGAAATTATTGAGCGTGTGTTACCGATGGTTACTTCACTCACTAGTACAGTGAAGCAAGGAGAGATGGTCGCAGCTTTTCTTGAGGAACTTTCCGAAAATATTCATCCCGGGAACACGGCTTATATTTATATCGATAAATTAAGAGACATGAAAAAAGAATTTGAAGAAATGGAACTTCCTAAGACAAGAAAGGAATTTGAAGTCAGAGCAGTACTGCTGCAATTAGTGAATGAAATGAATGAATATCTGATAATCAAAAGCTCTTTTTATGTAAAAAAAGTAAATGCGCATGAAATGAGAAAAGCCGAGGCAAACTAGGGAAAAAAAGTAGGTGGTTGGATTGATTAAATTTTTATCGCCTCTCCTCATGACTTTTTTTCTCTCACCACTTTGGCCGTTAGGGGAAAATCCCGTTCCTGGTGATCCCTTTGTGATTGTGAATAAAACGAAAAATGAACTGGCGCTTATCAACGATAATAAAGTTCAAACGATTGTCAGCGTCGGAACCGGCAAAACGCAAGAATTAACTCCTGAAGGTCTTTTTACGATAGCTGTAAAGGCAAAGAATCCCTATTATCGTAAGAAGAATATTCCCGGGGGGGACCCCAATAATCCACTTGGGGCTGGCTGGATAGGGTTTGATGCAAAAGGAACGGATGGACGAATATATGGAATTCATGGAACCAATCAGCCAGCATCAATAGGGAAATATGTTTCTCAAGGTTGTATCCGCATGCAAAATGAGGTTATCAGCTCACTTTATCCATTAATCCCTCTTGGAACGAAAATATTGGTTACTTCTACAACTAAATCATTCGATGCATTAGCAAAAGAAAATGGAGCTATTAAGTAAGAGAAGGGACTGTTCAAATTTGAACAGTCCCTTCATATTTTTTTATGATAAAAATCGCGCAATTCCTAATAGGAGGGTTGAGGCTAACATGGCAAAAAGCATTAGATAGACAATAATTTTTCTGGTTTTCTTTTTGGACAATTTAAATTCCTCCCACATCTTTTAAAGCTTTAACTATTATTTTACTAGGAAAAGCTTAAATGAACAACGGTACAAGTAAGTAAAAAAGGAAGGATTTATGAACTTTTTACCGAATTAGGTAATTATTCGATTGATTTTAATTTTGGCTGTGTTAAACATGGAGGTTGATTTCCACTCCAGGCGCTCAGCAAACCCGCGGGCGTGCCGGGGAGCCTCCTCGGCGCTAAAGCGCCTGTGGGGTCTCCCCAGCCCCGTACTCCCGCAGGAGTCGAGCGCCTTCCGCTCCATTCAACATCGTTCCAAAATCAACAATAACCTTTAACACAGTCTAATTTTTAGAACAGAGGGGAAAACATGATTGAAAAAGTCGACCATATTGGAATTGCTGTAAAGTCTCTTGAGAAAACGCTGCCATTTTATACGGATGTATTAAAGCTTTCGTTGCTGGGGGTCGAAGAGGTGGAGAGCCAAAAGGTGAAAGTGGCTTTTCTAAAAGCAGGTGATACCAAAATAGAGCTCTTAGAGCCATTGAGCGAGGAAAGCCCGATTGCAGGATTTATTGCCAAACGCGGTGAAGGGATTCATCATGTAGCTCTAGGTGTGTCGTCAATTGAAGAAAGAATAGCTGAAATGAAACAACAGGGGATTGGAATGATTGATGACCAGCCGAGACTAGGAGCTGGCGGGGCACAAATTGCTTTCATGCATCCAAAATCAACAACCGGTGTGCTATTTGAGCTTTGTGATAAAAAGGGGTTGGGGAAATGATTGACATTTATGAAAAGATAAATGAGTTATATGATAAGCGCAGAGAAGTAGAACTTGGCGGTGGGGATGAGCGAATTGATAAGCAGCATGAAAAAGGGAAGTTGACCGCCCGGGAAAGAATCGACCTGTTAGTCGACAAAGACAGTTTTGTGGAATTAAATCCTTTTATTGAGCACCGTACTAACGATTTTGGTATGGATGAGCAAAAAGGACCTGGCGATGGGGTTGTAACTGGGTTTGGAAAAGTAAATGGACGGCCAATCTATCTATTTTCACAAGATTTCACTGTTTTTGGCGGGGCGTTAGGGGAAATGCATGCGAAAAAAATTGCAACGGTTATGGATTTAGCAGCTAAGAACGGTACTCCCTTTGTGGGTCTTAATGATTCTGGCGGTGCCCGCATCCAAGAAGGTGTTGTTTCACTTGACGGTTATGGTCATATTTTTTACCGGAATGCTATATACTCTGGAGTCATTCCACAAATTTCAGTTATTATGGGTCCGTGCGCTGGTGGTGCGGTTTATTCACCGGCCATTACTGATTTTGTCTTTATGGTGGAAAACACAAGCCAAATGTTTATTACAGGTCCTAAGGTCATTGAAACAGTAACAGGAGAAAAGATTTCTGCAGAAGATCTAGGCGGGGCAAATGTTCATAACTCGATCAGTGGAAATGCTCATTTTCAAGCTAAAACGGAAGCTGAGGTATTGGATAATGTGCGGAAACTCTTAAGCTATCTGCCGCAAAATAATGGTGAAAAGCCACCAGTGGCAGAGTCGGAGGAAGAGAACGATTATCGTCCAGATTTAATGGATGTCATTCCATTTGATGCCGTGCGTCCTTACGATGTCCGAAAGGTGATTGAACAAGTAGTGGATGATGGCACCTTCATGGAGATTCATCAAGACTTTGCCAAGAATATAGTTGTTGGATTTGCCCGTATCAAAGGGGAAACAATTGGACTTGTTTGTAATCAGCCAAAAGTAATGGCGGGAGGCTTGGATATAGATTCTTCCGATAAAGCAGCAAGGTTTATTAGAACGTGTGATTGTTTTAATATTCCTATTATTACATTTGAAGATGTTACTGGTTTTTTCCCAGGGGTCAAGCAGGAACATGGGGGAATTATCCGACATGGGGCAAAAATTTTATTTGCCTATTCGGAAGCGACTGTTCCTAAATTAACGATTATTTTAAGAAAAGCATATGGCGGTGCCTATGTAGCGTTAAATAGTAAGTCGATTGGTGCGGATTTAGTTTTTGCGTGGCCAAATGCAGAAATAGCCGTAATGGGTCCACAAGGGGCAGCTAATATTATTTTTGCAAAGGAAATCAACAGTAGTAAAAATCCAGAGCTGACAAGGCAGCAGAAAATTGAAGAATACCGTCAAAAATTTGCTAACCCATATGTGGCAGCAAGCAGGGGCATGGTCGATGATGTAATTGACCCGCGTGATACTAGAATTAAAATTATTCAAGCATTGGAAATGCTCAAGAATAAGAAAGAATCCCGACCAGCTAAAAAGCATGGAAATATCCCTCTCTAAGTTATCTATTATTTCTATCATTTGATGGTATGGAATTAATAGAGGTATACTGAAATAGTGAGTACATATATGGGAGGATCTAAAATAATGGTTAATCAAGAACGACTTTTAAATGAGTTTTTAGAACTTGTACAAATTGATTCTGAAACGAAATTCGAGGCAGAAATAGCAAAGGTTTTAAAACAAAAATTTTCCGAACTTGGCCTAGATGTTTTTGAAGATGATACGACTGCTATAACAGGACATGGAGCAGGTAACTTAATCTGTACACTTGCTGCAACAAAAGAAGGAGTAGATCCTATTTATTTCTCCTGTCATATGGATACCGTTACACCTGCGAAGGGGGTTAAACCATCCATAAAAGACGGCTATGTTGTAACAGATGGGACGACTATTCTAGGTGCCGATGATAAAACAGGTATCGCTGTCATGCTAGAAACGATTCGATTACTAAAAGAACAAAATACGCCTCATGGCTTAATCCAATTTGTTATTTCTGTTGGGGAAGAATCGGGCTTACATGGTGCAAAAGCAATTGACCCTGCATTGTTAAAAGCAAAATTTGGCTATGCTCTTGACAGCGATGGATTAGTTGGAAATGTGGTGGTTGCAGCGCCTACACAAGCAAAAGTAAAAGCAGTTATCTACGGCAAAACAGCACATGCCGGTGTGGCTCCCGAAAAAGGGGTCTCTGCGATTACCATTGCCGCGAAGTCAATAGCAAGGATGCCACTAGGAAGAATTGATCATGAAACGACTGCTAATATTGGCCGTTTTGAAGGCGGTCAAGCGACCAATATTGTTTGTGATCGTGTTGATATTTTAGCAGAAGCTCGTTCGCTTATTCCTGAAAAAATGCAGTCTCAAGTGAAAAAAATGAAAGAAGCATTTGAAACAGTTGCAGCAGAAATGGGAGGCAGAGCTGCAGTCGATGTGGAGGTCATGTATCCAGGCTTCAAATTTGGCGAAGGGGACGAAGTGGTTGAAATTGCTCGCAGCGCTGCAGGAAAAATTGGCCGCAGCTGTGAACTTTTGCATAGCGGTGGTGGAAGTGATGCCAACGTATTTAATGGCTTTAATATTCCTACCGTAAACTTGGCTGTTGGTTATGAAGAAATTCATACCACAAATGAGCGTATGCCGATTGAGGAATTGTATAAGCTGGCTGAAATGACGATTGCTATCATCAAAGAAGTAACCAATCAATAGTCGTAGAATTAGGATGGAGAGTCAGCAGACTCTCCTTTTGTTATAATAAAAGTATTACTTGATAAGGGTGTGTTTCGCTTGAAGGAAATGTATCCGAAAAATGGGCGAGTCATTTTACATGTGGATATGAATAGTTTTTACGCTTCTGTTGAAATGGCCTATGATCCGAATTTAAAGGGTAAGCCGCTTGCCATTGCCGGTAATGTAGAAGAGCGAAGAGGAATTATCGTTACCTGCAGCTATGAAGCAAGGAAATTTGGTGTAAAAACGACTATGCCACTTTGGGAAGCGAAAAAACTTTGCCCTCAGCTGGTCGTTATGAAACCGAACTTCGAGCGGTACCGGGCGGCATCGCTTGTCATGTTTGAAATATTAAGACAATATACGGAGCTAGTTGAACCGGTTTCCATTGATGAAGGTTACATGGATATTACCGAAAGCTTTTCATTGGGAAGTCCCATTCAAATTGCTGAGAGTATCCAAAAAAGAATTCTAGAGCAACTCGATTTACCCTGCAGTATTGGGATTGCACCGAATAAGTTTTTGGCGAAAACAGCCTCTGATATGAAAAAACCACTGGGAATTACGATCCTGCGAAAACGTGATATTCCCACTGCACTCTGGTCATTAAATACGAATGAAATGCATGGGGTTGGAAATAAGACTGCCGAAAAGTTGAAAACAATTGGCATTTATACAATTGGGGAACTAGCAAAAGGGAATGAGATTCAATTGAAGTCTCTTCTTGGTATCAATGGGATTCGTATCAAAGAAAGGGCGAACGGGATTGATTCTAGACCTGTTGATCCAGAGTCCGTATCTGAATTTAAAAGTGTTGGAAATTCCACTACTATGCCTAGAGATATTAGTAATCAGCAAGAACTGTTTCAGGTACTTGAGGGATTGGCCGAAACCGTTTCGACCAGATTGCGACGTAAAAACGTTATGGCATCTGCTTTAGCTATTACCATTCGTTACAAAGATCGGAAGACGATTACGAAAAGTATGAAGCTGTTAAATCCTATTAATCATAAAGATGATATTTCTACGTTTGCGAAGCAGCTTTTTATAAAAGCTTGGAATGGGGATCCTGTCAGATTATTAGGGATTACCGGAAATGATTTAGTAGAGCAGGATCACGCTTACAAACAATTAGATTTGTTTTCTTACGAAAAAGAGGCAAAAAAAGAGCCGCTATTAAAAACTCTATCGACCCTTCGTGAAAAGTATGGGAAAAATATAATTGAACGGGCTGGCTCACAAACCAATGAACAAACCAAAAATATCGGAACTGGCACGAGTTTCAATAAAGATTTCTTACGTTCAATATCTGATAAAAAGCAAAATGAACACTAAAAAAGCTCCACTTTGTTATGTACAAAGGGAGCTTTTTGACATTATAAGAAATTTTAACTTCGAGAATTGTCCAGCTCCAGCGCCTAGCCCCTCGAGGTCTTAAGCTTGTCGGGGCTGATCAAGGCGCTTACGCTTTTCTATTTACAAATATCTACGTCTAAATCGGCAACAGGCCACCAGAAATAGCCATCTTTTTCTAATAATTCATCAGCTTCTTTAGGACCCATGGTACCGGATGCATAATTAGGGAATGTAGCTTTTGTTTGTTCCCAAACAGCAGAGATTTTATCAACGAATGCCCAAGAGTAGGCAACTTCATCCCAATGGGTGAAATTCGTTGCATCTCCTCTCATACAATCGTACAAGAGTTTTTCATAGCCTTCAGGAGTATTCATCGCTTGAATGCCTGTATTGGCAAAGCTTAATTTGACCTCTTGAGCATCAAGATGACCTCCCGCTTTTTTAGCGTTTAGATGCAGGGTGATACCTTCTTCAGGTTGAATGTGAATGACAAGCAAGTTTGGATTCAACATCTTTTCCGGTTGATAATATAAATTCATTGGAATGTCTTTAAATTGGACCACAATTTTTGTTGATTTAGTAGCCATTCTCTTACCTGTTCGAATATAAAAAGGAACGCCCGCCCAACGGAAATTATCAATCATTACCTTACCCGCTACAAAAGTCTCTGTATTGGATTCCTTATTTACCATTGCTTCATCGCGGTATCTTGGAACGTTAACATCCTCCATCGTTCCTTCACCATATTGCCCCCGAACAAAATATTCTTTTACTTCATCGCCTTCAATGGTTCTAAGGGATCTAAACACTCTGACCTTTTCAGACCGGACTTCATCAGTAGTGAGACTAATTGGAGGTTCCATTGCAAGCAATGCGACCATTTGTAGCATATGATTTTGCAGCATATCACGCAAGGCTCCGCTTGTTTCGTAATAACGTCCGCGCTCTTCCACCCCAAGCGTTTCACTGGATGTTATTTGAATATTCGAAATATAACGGTTATTCCAAAGAGGTTCAAAAATAGCATTGGCAAAACGAATTACCTCAATGTTTCGAACCATTTCTTTTCCTAAATAGTGGTCAATTCGGTATACCTCTTTTTCAGAAAAGGCACTTCTTATTTGTTTGTTTAATTTTTTAGCAGATTCTAAATCATGCCCAAATGGTTTCTCAATAACAAGGCGTTTATATCCTTTTACATCAGTTAGACCATCGGATTTTAAATGCAAGGCAATCTGACCAAAGAATTCGGGAGCCATTGCCAAGTAAAAGATTCGATTGCCCTCAAGATCATAATTCTCATCAATCTGATTAGCAAATTTTCTTAATGTTACATAAGAGTTAGAATCTGATACATCATGTGATTGATAGTAGAAATGGGAAACAAACTCATCAAGATTTTCTTTGTTTCCTAAGGCTGAGATGACGGAATCTTTAACTGATTGCTGAAACTCCTCATTAGAAAGAGATCTTCTTGCTACACCAATTACGGCAAATTTGTCTAGTTTATTTCGGGAATATAATCGGTAAAGGGAAGGAAATAATTTTCGCTTCGCTAAATCACCCGTTGCACCAAATATCATAATTAACGATGTCATGTTTTGCTCCACGTCTTGTACCTCTTTTCTAATAGCCTTGTTATGTATTTTTTTATTTGCTTACAGATATCTAATTTAGCGGTTTTTTTTAGGTTTCGCAAATATATTGAATTGCATGTAACAAAATATTGTGATTTTTTCCTGATATTTAGCCTTGCTGAGCATTTAAAAATAGTTTGTGATATAGTATCCATAAGGAAAAACGGAGTAGAGAGGAGTTTTCAATTGGATATATTTTTTTTAGGGACAGGCGCTGGAATGCCGGCGAAACTACGAAATGTTACTTCCATTGCCCTCAAATTGTTGGAAGAGCGAGGGGCTGTTTGGCTTTTTGATGCTGGCGAAGCAACCCAACACCAAATTTTACATACATCCATAAAACCAAGGCGGATTGAGAAGATTTTTATTACCCACCTACATGGCGATCATATATACGGACTGCCAGGGTTGTTATCAAGCCGTTCTTTTCAAGGTGGAGACTCTGAGGTTACGATTTATGGGCCAAAAGGGATTAAGGAATATATTCAAGTGAGTCTTTCTATTAGTCAAACTTATTTAAAATATCCTTTAACAGTAGTGGAAATTACCGAGGGAGTTATCTTCGAAGATAACCAATTTACAGTAGAAGCACGTCTTTTAGAACATGGAATCCCATCCTACGGCTATCGAATCGTGGAGAGAGACAGACCGGGTACACTGCTTGCAGATAAATTGAAGGAAGCTGGGGTTCAGCCTGGTCCTATCTTTAGACAAATAAAAAATGGAGAAACCGTCACCCTTGAAGATGGCAGGGTAATCGAACCAAATAAGTTTCTAGGACCTTCCCAAAAGGGGCGTATTGTAACGATTCTTGGAGATACACGATTTTGTGAAAATGCACGAGTGTTGGCTCAAGATGCAGATTTTTTAATACATGAAGCCACCTTCTCTAAAGGCGAGGAGGAGCTTGCCTTTGATTATTTTCATTCAACAACCTATCAGGCTGCAGAGATTGCTAAACAAGCAAATTGCAAGTGTTTATGTCTTACCCATATAAGTTCTCGCTATGACCGTAATACGTGGTCTGAGCTTGTAAACGAGGCACAAGAAGTTTTTCCTCATTCGGAGATAGCAGAGGATTTTAAAGAATTTCATATCCCGCTAAGGTCATAAAAAGCACTTACCCAAAGTAAGTGCTTTTCTTAGCATGACTAGAGTGTTTTTCCTACTTTCAGCTCGGAACTTAAAGCTTTTCCCATTTTTATCGACTGTTCAGTGGCGGCTTTTATACAGGATATGAATGCCTGTTGTACTTCAAATTCTTCCAAAACGTGAATCCCTGCTTCTGTTGTACCACCTGGACTTGTTACTTCCCTGCGCAATTGTGCAGGCGATTTAGAAGAGTTTTTCACCATTTCAGCTGCACCAATTAAGGTTTGAACAATCAATTCTTGAGCCATTTGCTTATCAAGACCAATTTCATCTGCGCTGTTTTCCATTGCTTCGATCAGATAATAAATATAAGCTGGTCCACTTCCTGACAATCCTGTCACAGCATCTAACTGTTCTTCTTCTACAAATTTGGCTAACCCGACGGTTTCAAAAAGCTGCTTAATTGATTCTAACTGCGCCATAGAAACCCGTTCATTTACAGCAATAGCAGTAGCTGATTTACCTACTGCTGCCGATGTGTTCGGCATTGACCGGGCAATCGAAAGCGGTTTTCTTGCTAATGTTTCAAGTGTGTTCATTGATACTCCCGCGAGAACGGAAACAATAAGCATGTTATCAGTAAGATATTCGCGAATTGAGTCAATCGCTGTATCTGCATCCTTTGGCTTCATCGCAAGCATCACAATATCTGCTCCGTCAAAAAGGGTTCTTAAATCATACGTACTGCAAATACCATATCTCGTTTCAAGGTTTTTCAGTCTGTCTTCATTTCCACTATTTGTTACCCAAATATTTTTTTTATCAATTAAATCATTCTCAAGTATGCCTGTGATGATGGCTTCGGCCATGGAACCAGCGCCGATCATTGCAATCTTCTTCATTGTTACTCCTCCTATTGAAATGAAGTGATTATGCTTGAAGTCAGACTGTTTGTCAAGAGGTTAAAATGAGAATTTTTTATTTATTCTAATAAATACTTGTTTTAGAGAGGTTAATCTTATTTCTATCAAGCGTTTCAACTTGACTATTTATCATCTATCGGGGAAATTAATAATAATACTAGTAGGCCTGTTTCGCTTAGAAACAGAAATAGGTTTTAACCTGATGGGGTGTTCAATTAATGAGAGAACAATTGAGAGGTAAAAATATTATTATTACAGGTGCTTCGGGTGGAATTGGTGCCGAAATTGCCAGACTATGTGCTGCAAGTGGCTCCAATCTAGTCCTCTTGGCACGTAGTGTGGATAAACTTAAGCAGATTGAATTAGAATTAGAGCAAAAATATTCAACCCATGTCGATGTGTTCCAAGTGGATGTATCTGACACAGATAAAATAAAAGAGGTTTTTGCGCAAATCTTTAAGCAATTAGGTCACATTGATATTCTGGTTAATAATGCCGGCTATGGAATTTTCCGTGAAGCCCATGAAGCCACGATTGATGAAATTAAAGGGATGTTTAATGTAAATGTACTTGGCTTAATGGCTTGCACTAGCATGGTTTTGCCTAAGATGCGGGAGCGCCGCTTTGGTCATATTATTAACATTGCTTCACAGGCTGGTAAGTTCGCAACGCCAAAATCAAGTGTTTATTCAGCTACTAAGCATGCTGTTCTAGGATATACCAACGCCTTGAGAATGGAACTTGATGATTATAATGTCCAAGTAACTTCAGTAAATCCAGGGCCGATTGCTACGAATTTTTTTAAAATTGCAGATGAACAGGGGACTTATGTGAAAAATGTAAAGAGATTCATGCTCCAGCCGGAGTATGTGGCTCAAAAGGTGGTTGATAGCATGCTGACCCGAGCAAGAGAAGTCAATCTTCCACGCTGGATGAATTTAGGTAGTGCTGTGTATGTTCTTTTTCCACGGTTATTTGAACGAATAGGGAAACGAGTCCTCCCTTCAAAGTAGACGAAAACATTAACAACCTGAAAAACCTGCCTATCTGGGGCAGTTTTTTCAGGTTGTTTTTTTAAAAGTGATATAATGGACTAATTCCTTAGTTCGTTGAACTGCCTTTAGGAGGAGTCAAGGTTTTGAGTATCAAAGTAAATCAAAAAATCATTAAAGAATTGTGCGGAACGGTCTCCTTTAAAAAAGGTGAGGCATTTTTTCGCTCAAATAAAGTGACTTTCCAACAATTTGGACCTGAACGATATAAAGCAGAGGTCTCGGGAACAGAGAATTTTCATGTGGTGATTGAAAAGGGAAACCATGAGCGTTTCCACTCCCATTGCAGCTGCCCTAAACTTGTTTCTTTTCAAAAGGATTGCCAACATATTGCGGCTGTTTTAGTGGCCATCTATGATTTTCAGTCGAGTGGAACCAGTCCTATTGGTACTGAGGCTGCTAATCGGGGTGCCCTAGCTGCGGATATGCTGAATATCTTTCAAAATAAACCAAGTCGTCCCAGCCGTCATCAACACTATTTCGAAAATAGGGCTGTTCTTGATTTGGAATTTATTGTTAAAGTTATCGATGAAAAACATGGACATTCTTCGCTTGGAATGGAGTTGTGGATTGATCAAACAAAAGTGAATAATATCATGGGGTTTTTGGAAGGGATTCAACATGGCCATTCCAGCCGAGTATCTAGCACTTTTCTGTTCGATCCCAGCCTTCATTGTTTCCAACCAGGCGCTGACCTCGTCATTCAACAGCTTATTCTATTCACCCATGATCGCGCAGACTCTTCCCCCCTGAATGGCAAGAGTCTGCTGCTAATTCCCCCGTCGTCTTGGAAGCAGCTGCAGCCCTTATTATTAAAGGCACCGCTCGTAAAGATTGAATATGGCGGTAGTATCTTTGATCGTCTGCAGGTAACGGAGGAACTTCCACCTCTAAAATTTGAATTTTTGGAGGACAATTCTAATGGCTATTGGTTAAAGGTAAAAGGGCTGTCTCGTATGGTTGTTTTAGATGTCTATGGTTCCGTATTAACTGACGGTAAAATCATTAACTTAAATACGAATGATTTTCGCCATTTAGCAGAAATAAAACAGTTGCTTGATGCTTCGGGGACAAATCAACTATTCATTCCTCAAGAGCAAATAGAACTTTTTTTCGAAAAGGTTGAGCCGGGATTGAAGAGATTAGGTCATGTTCATTTGTCTCCTTCATTAGCCAAAAAATTGATACAAACACCACTGACAGCTAAATTGTACCTGGATCGGGTAAAAAATCGTTTACTTGCTGGACTTGAGTTTCATTATGACAATGTGGTCATTAACCCTGTCGAAGACAACCCTGTTTCTGCAGGCGTACGGATGATTAGAGATGAAGAAAAGGAAAAACAAATTATTGATTTGATAGAGGGAAGTTCCTTTATAAAGACGGAAAGCGGTTATTTCTTACACAACGAGGAATTGGAATATGAATTTCTTTACCATGTTGTCCCGAAGCTTCAAAAACTCGTGCAAATTTATGCTACGACGGCTATCAGAAATCGAATTTTTAGAGGAACTTCCCACCCTATACTAAAGGTGAATTTTAAAAAAGAACGAACCAATTGGCTTGAATTTAAATTTGAGCTGAATGGTATTTCCCAGCAGGAAATTAAAGACGTCTTAATGGCTCTAGAAGAGAAACGAAAGTTTTATCGCCTGAGGAGCGGGAGTCTTCTTTCGTTAGAGGTTAGAGAGTTTGAAGAAATTCAGCGTTTTTTAAAAGAAGTTCCGGTCCAAAAGGATGAGCTTGAAAACATCTACAAGGTTTCTATTTTAAACGGACTTTCCTTGCTTGATACTCTGGATGACAGTCGAGTGTTTAGGACGGAGGAATCATTTCGCCAGTTTCTCGAAACACTTAGCAGCCCAGAACGTTTAAGTTTTGAGGTGCCAGTGAGTTTGGATGCTATCCTTCGTGACTATCAAAAACATGGCTACCGGTGGATGAAGACGCTGGCCTATTACGGTTTTGGCGGAATACTAGCCGATGATATGGGGCTTGGTAAAACCTTGCAAAGCATTACTTTTATTTTATCGGAGCTTACCGCTATTCGTAATCGAAAACAGCCGGTTCTAATCGTTTGTCCATCCTCTTTATCCTATAATTGGTTAAATGAAATCATGAAGTTTGCACCGGAGATTCGTGCAGTCGTGGTGGACGGCAATCAGCGGGAACGGCACAAAATCCAGAGGGAAGCGATGGAAATGGACGTTCTTATCAGTTCTTATCCGTTGCTGCGGCGGGATATTCAGTGGTATGAGAAACAATCCTTTCATACTATCTTTTTTGATGAGGCCCAGGCCTTTAAAAACCCGATGACGCAAACGGCAAGAAGTGTGAAAAAGCTAAAAGCTAATTATCGTTTTGCCCTTACCGGTACACCAGTGGAAAATTCACCGGAAGAATTGTGGTCGATTTACCATGTGGTCTTCCCTGAATTATTTAAGGGATTGAAAGAATTCAGCTATCTCACCAGGAAGAAGATTGCTCGTAGGATACGCCCCTTTCTGTTGCGCAGAATGAAAGAGGATGTCGTTTCTGAACTTCCTAATAAATTAGAATCACTGGAAGTGGCAGAGCTTCTTCCTGATCAAAAAAAACTGTACGCAGCCTATTTAGCAAAATTAAGGGAGGATACGTTAAAGCATCTGGATAAGGAAACTATCAGGAAAAATCGGATCAAAATTCTTGCAGGTTTAACCCGGTTGCGGCAGATTTGCTGTCATCCTAGCCTTTTTGTTGACGGGTACAAAGGAAGTTCTGCAAAATTCGAAATGCTCCTTAAAATTGTGGAAGAGTCCAGACTTTCCGGGCGTAGAGTCCTCATTTTTTCACAGTTTACCAAAATGCTTGAGTTAATAGGGAGAAATTTAGGCATGATGGGACTCCCTTTTTTCTATCTGGATGGTCAAACTCCTGCTCAAGAAAGAGTGGAGATCTGCCATCGCTTTAATCAAGGGGAACGTGACTTTTTCTTAATATCGTTGAAAGCGGGTGGAACAGGGCTTAATTTGACAGGAGCCGATACAGTGATCCTCTATGATATTTGGTGGAATCCTGCCGTTGAGGACCAAGCAGCAGACCGGGCACACCGCATTGGTCAAAAAAATATCGTTCAAGTGATTAAACTGGTTACTCGCGGGACAATCGAAGAAAAAATCAGCGAGCTTCAAGATAAAAAGCGCAACCTGATTGAAGAGATTATTGATTCTTCTACTGAAAAAGACACTTCCCTTTTAACCGAAGAAGACATCCGTGAAATTTTATCTTAATATAAAGCCTCTGTTAAATCGGGATGTTGATTTCCGCTCCAGGCGCTCAGCAAACCCGCGGGCGTGCCGGGGAGCCTCCTTCGGCGCTAATGGCGCCTGTGGGGTCTCCCCTGCCCCTTACTCCCGCAGGAGTCGAGCCCCTTCCGCTCCAATCAACATCGTTCCAAAATCAATTAAGAAGCCTCTTTTTAAAGAGGTTTTTTTAATTGGTCAAATATTCATAAATCACATCATTGACAATCTCATACAAATCCGCCGCCGGCTCGTCCTCTTTCCATTTAAGAATCCGATTTATTAAGTGTACTAATTCTTGTTCGCTAATCGGGATAGCATCTGTTTCATAATATTGCTTAAAACAATTATTGATCATTTTGACCACTAGTTTTTTCTCCATGCATGACACCTCATTCTCATTATAATCGTTTTGTCCGCTGGAAACCGCTCAAAAAATTCCCATTGAATACGAACGCATATTCGCTTAAAATATGAATAGACTAAAGAACAGATGTTCTATATTTAAACGGTGGGGGAAAGTCATGATTGATTACAGCGCAATGCCGAAAAATAAAATTTTATGTGTAGACATGAAGAGTTTTTATGCAAGCTGTTCCGCTGTTATGGAAGGTCTTGACCCTTTAAGTTGTTATTTAGCTGTTGTGGGCGAGAAAAAGAGGCAGGGCAGTATCGTCCTTGCGGCTTCACCGCGCCTAAAAAAGGAATTCGGCATTAAAACGGGTTCACGCATGTTTGAAATTCCGGATGACCCCAAGATTAAAATTGTCGAGCCGAAAATGGCTACTTATTTACGGATTTCAACTGAAATTACCCGGGTATTTAACCGCTATGTTCCAAAGGAGGCCATCCATGTCTATAGTGTCGACGAAAGCTTTATTAAAGTGGATGGTGCTTCTCATTTATGGGGGGATGCTTTTACGATTGCGGAAAAAATAAAAAACGATATTGAGCGGGAATTTCAGCTGCCATGTGCGATTGGAATTGGTCCTAATATGTTAATGGCAAAGCTTTGCCTTGATCTTGATGCCAAGAAAAAAGGGGTAGGTGAATGGACATATGAAGATGTTCAGACCAAACTTTGGAACGTCTCACCGCTTCGAGAAATGTGGGGAATTGGCAGGCGTGTCGAAAAAACATTAAATAGTATGGGCATTTTCACGGTCGGGCAGCTGGCCCGCTATGATTTAGAAAAGCTGGAAAATAAGTTTGGGATTATGGGAAACCAGCTATATTATCATGCCTGGGGAGTGGACCTATCTGAATTAGGAGCCCCTATTATTCAGGGACAAATCAGTTTTGGGAAGAGTCAAATTTTATTAAGAGATTATAAAGAGGAGAAAGAGATTAAGGCTGTTATGTTAGAAATATGTGAAGAGGTAGCAAGAAGAACACGAACGCATCGAAAGGCGGGGAGAACCATTAGTCTCGGAGTGGGCTATAGTCAAGATGAATTTGGCGGCGGTTTCCATCGTTCCCGAACCATCAGACAGCCGACGAATGTAACCATGGAGCTTTACCGTGTCTGCCTTGAATTGTTTCAGGAACATTATAGTGGAAAAACAGTAAGACAAATTTCAGTTGCCATTAGCAATATCATCGACGACCGGGAACTGCAGCTTGATTTGTTTGACATGGGTGCGTCCAAAAGGCGGGAACTGGGCTATGTGGTGGATTCGATTCGCAGGCGTTTTGGATCCTCTTCCCTGCTCCGGGCTGTTTCTTATACGGCTGGCGGAACCGCTAAACACCGAGCCACACTAGTTGGGGGACATAAAATGTAATGAAAGAAGGAAATGCGTATGATTCGTGATCGCGGAAAGATCAAGTGGACGTCCATGATGCTTCCTGAACACGTAAAGATACTTAGGGATTGGGTAAAAGAAGATCAATACGAACAGAAAAAAGAAATGGATGAGCAGCAGCTCGAGCTTATGAACGAGACGATATCTGAAGCCATAGAGTTTAACCAGTTTGTTACGATCACTTATTATCAACATCATAAATATGAAATGGTCATTGGAAAAATCCATTATTGGGATGAATTAACGCAAAAGCTTCATGTTATCGACCACTTTGAAGAAGTACACAGAATACCGATTGCAGAAATTATCGACATTCGGTTAAACGATAGATAAAAATAAAGAGCGGCTTAAGAGATAAGCCGCCCGTTTATTACTCTTCTTTAGGAGCTCTCACCTGTGAGTCAAATTTACCTTTATGAGAGCCATCGCAAAACGGTTTATTATTAGACAGACCGCAGCGACAGAGGGAGAAGGATGGCTTAGTTGTATACACATTGCCTTCCCCATCAAGTAATTCCACATCACCAGTAATTCTTAATGAACCATTATCATTGACTTTGATTTGAACCTTTGACATATTAAACACCCCTTAAAAAAATCCAACTTTAATTTGAGAATAAATGGAATCAAAAAGAAATGCAACCAATAATCCAATTATTTTAACTTGGTAGGGCGTGGTCCACATATTTTTGCAAAAATTCATCAATGGCTCGTTCATAATCGGCGCGGTTTTCATTAAAAGACTGGGCATGACGTCCGTTCTCGGCGATATAAAGCATTTTTGGACCTTTTTTTTGCTCAAATAAATCCTTTGACATGGAAGGTAAGATATAATCATCTTTTTTACTATGGATAAACAATATAGGATTTTTAATATTTTCAATCACCGAAATCGGAGAAACATGTCGGATCGAATATTTATCACGCAGGCGTAAAAAGGTATCACCAATAGGCAGTAGCAAACCAGGGATGAGCTTAAAGTCTTTTTTGATTAAATAGGCGAGCTGCTCCTTGAAATCGGAAAATGGACAATCTGCAATGTAAAAATCAGCTCCGTCTTCTAGAAGTCCGGCATATAAAAGCATGGTTGCCGCACCCATTGATTCACCGTGAATCCCAAGTTCTAAATCTGGACCTTTCTCCGTTTTTAACCAATCGACAACGGTTTTTAAATCAAATTTTTCATAGTGACCAAAACTAGTTGTTTTTCCACCAGACTCTCCGTGCCGGCGGTGATCGTAAATAAGTGTATTAAATCCACGGGCTAAGAAAAGGTTTGCATATTTAATCGAGTTAATTTTCGTTTCCGTCACACCATGAGAAATAATCACATACCTATTGGTTTGGTGTGGTTCCACAAGGAGTGCTTTAATGGAATAACCAAAAGGTGAGGGAATATTCACATCCCGCTTGGGGAGAGACTCAAATTCCTCAGGATTATACCTGCCCGCTTCTTTTTCCCGCTTTAAAATTAATTCTTCGTCCTTCTTTTTCATATACATCAAACGGTTTGTAAAAAATAAACCGAGAAATAGCCAGAAAAATAATAAAATAAACAAAGCCCGAAATGCCTTCTTCATATTGGCACCTCCCATATGATCTAGGTAATAAATAAATATGTATAGCAAATCTGAGTGCCCATAACCTGGTAAAATAAATTTTAACATAAAAAAAGCCGCTAACACCAATGAGCGGCTTTGGTAACAAGGCGCTTGCGCTTTTCTTTATGTCCAGCTCCAGCGCCTAGGGGCTCGGGTAAGCCCCTGTTCAAGGCGCTTCCGCTTTTCTCTATGTCTAGCTCCAGCGCCTAGCCCCTCGATGGTCTACAGCCACTCCCAAAATGAAGGCAAAAAGCGCCTTCCTTTTGGGAGCGTCTTATGCTTGTCGGGGCTGACCAAGGCGCTTCCGCTTTTCTTATTGCTCTGAGTTTTGTCTTTTTGTTGGGTGGATGGCTTTTTCGACTTCTTCAGCAGCAATCATCCGTTTGCCGCCGCCTGCAGTGTCCGCATAGTTTTTCCCGCTTTGGCTGTTTCCCTTTTCACGTTTCTGGCTCATAAATAATCTCCCTTCTTCTTGATGTTCTCAATATTAAGATGGTTGAAGACAAGGCTGATTATTCACAAGAAAGGAATCTAAACCGTCTGCGTATGAAGGCGATAATAGCCGGTTTCAATTTTTCTTGATAGATAAGGAATGACAATTTCAATCGCTGCGATTAATTTACTAAGGTCAATTCCTGTTGTAATCCCCATACGTTCGAGCATGTAAACCACGTCTTCTGTAGCAGCATTACCAGCAGCACCCGGTGCAAACGGACAGCCGCCTAATCCACCGGCAGAAGTATCAAACCGATCAATTCCTGCCTGTAGAGCAGCAAGAATATTAGCTAAGGCAAGCTTGCGTGTATCATGAAAATGGGCAGTTAAAAGGATGTTAGGAAACTCTGCCTTTAATTGGGAAAATAGCGAATAGGATTCATGCGGTGCGGCCATTCCAATCGTATCGGCAACACTTAATTCATCGGCTCCTGCATAAAAGAATTCACGGCAAAGTTCTAAGGTATCTTTTTCTTTGATTTTTCCTTCATAAGGACAGTAGAAGGCTGTAGAAATACAAGCACGGACAAAAAAATTCTTTTGTTTTAATTCATGTATAAGGGGGATTAATTCCGCCATACTGTCACGGGTGGTTTTATTGATGTTCTTCAAATTAAAACTATTGCTGACCCCAACAAACACGGCGACTGCTTGACAATCGGTCGAATATACTCGTTCAATTCCACGTCGATTAGGGGCAAGGACGATGTTTCTCGTTTTTTCATCAAGACAATCGATAGTAATTTCTGCAGCATCTCCCATTTGAGGTACCCATTTTGCAGAAACGAACGAAGTCAGCTCCATTTCCTGGACACCTGCATCCTTTAAACCGGCAATAAATTTCTTTTTGATTTCAGTTGGTACCCATAATTTTTCATTTTGCAGTCCATCACGCGGACCTACTTCGATAATCGTCACTTTTTTAGGTAAATTAAACATCATTTTCCCCCCCGATGGTTCATACTTTCATTTTAGTGGATGAATTTTCTGAAAATCAACAGTTAACTGAATGTTTGCAAAATTAAAGGAGCTTTTTAACTGAAAGTAGAATTAATAAAGGTCAAGAGGTTGAAAGTGGCTGGTGGTGAACAATTATTTCAAGGGGAGCGAGAAAAGAATGAAGAAAATTTGCACGTCCTTCCAGGATGCAGTTGCTGATATTCAGGATGGAGCAACATTGATGGTTGGTGGATTTGGTTTATGCGGTATACCAGAAAATTTAATTCTTGCGTTAGCAGAAAAAGGTGTAAAGGACTTAACCGTGATTTCAAATAATTGCGGCATCGATGAATGGGGATTGGGACTGCTATTAAATAATAAACAAATTAAAAAAATGATTGGCTCCTATGTTGGAGAAAATAAAGAGTTTGAGAGACAGGTTTTAACAGGAGAGCTGGAAGTAGAATTAACCCCGCAAGGAACATTGGCTGAAAAAATACGAGCTGGCGGCGCCGGGATTCCAGCCTTTTATACTCCAGCAGGGGTAGGTACACCAATCGCTGAAGGGAAAGAGACGAAGGTGTTTAAGGGGCGTAAATATCTATTAGAGGAAGCGCTCTCAGCTGATTTTAGTCTCGTAAGGGCATGGAAAGGCGATAAAATGGGAAACCTCGTTTACCACAAAACAGCAAGAAACTTTAATCCAATAATTGCTGCGGCTGGAAAAGTAACGATCGCAGAGGTGGAAACGCTTTACGAAATCGGTGAATTAGATCCTAATTTTATTCATACACCAAGTATTTATGTGCAGACAATCATTGAAGGAAAACAGGAAAAGCGGATAGAAAGATTAACCGTAAAAAAATAGAGCGAGGGAAGGGAGTAAATATCTATGGCAAGTGATAAAGCCAATGTCAGAGAAAGAATCGCAATTAGAGCAGAGAAGGAAATAGAGAATGGCTTTTATGTAAACCTTGGAATCGGAATGCCGACCCTCGTTGCTAACTACATTACAGCAAATAAGCAAGTGGTTTTGCAATCAGAAAATGGTCTTCTCGGTATCGGACCATATCCCCGTGAAGGAGAAGTTGATCCTGATTTAATTAATGCAGGGAAAGAGACCGTAACAGCCATCAGCGGGGCAGCATATTTTGATAGTGCTGAATCATTTGCCATGATTCGCGGGGGACATGTTAACTTAGCGATTCTAGGTGGAATGGAAGTGGCAGAAAATGGAGATTTGGCCAACTGGATGATTCCTGGGAAAATGATAAAAGGAATGGGCGGTGCTATGGATCTGGTCCATGGCGCTCAGAAAATCGTTGTCATCATGGAGCATGTCAATAAAAAAGGGGAATCAAAGATATTAAAGGAATGCACACTGCCACTGACTGGCAAAGGGGTAGTAAACCGAATTATTACCGAACGAGCAGTAATGGATGTAACCGATTCGGGCCTAAGACTTGTAGAAGTGGCAAGTGGATATACAGTTGAGGATATTGTTAATTCAACAGAAGCAACCTTGCACGTTGATAAAAATATTAAATTAGATGCTTATTAATGGTAAGAACAGGCTGCCCGGTACAGCCTCAGATTGTCGAGAAAGGGTATTTTTCTCGGCAATTTTTTATTTTGTCAGTATCTAATTACACAATTTATTGATTGCCCTTACAATTTGGGCCTGTTGATTTCCGCTCCGGGCACTCGCTTTCCGCGGGGAGGTCCTGGAGCCTCCTCGGCGCTATGGCGGAGGGCACTGAAAAAGTTCTTTTCTGTTTAATTATGAAATTTCCGAAAAACCTAATCCCAAAATTTCACCGTTTTTCAATATCAAAGTGGGGGAATTCAGTCTATTTTACCACTAATTATAAACTGGAAGTGGGGATGGGATTTTCAGGAATTAGTTTCGCATTAAATTTCACAGACTTTTTCAGTGGCCTCAGCGAAGCGACGAGGAGGCTCCCCTGCACGCCCGCGGAAAGCGAAGTGCCTGGAGCGCCAATCAACAGACTTGTTAAAAAGCCAAAATAAATTAATAAAAGTATAACAAACTAATGCAGTGAATTATCAAAGAGATTGAATAAAATAATAGGCTGTCTAATACAGCCTGTTTTTATATAATCAGCTTTTTAAGAAATGGTATAATAATAGATGAAGAGTTTGATTATGGAGGAGCAGTTAAAAATGAAGAAACAAAAAAGACAGACAAACCAATCTAAAGCAAAAAAGGATGATACAGCGGTAACGCTAAAGGATTTCATTCATCCAGACTTAATGAAGCAGCTTAAAGAGCAGCAAGATCAATTAAAAGAAGAGGAAGATAGAAAAAAAGCAGAGGAAGAACAAAAGAAAAGGGAAGAACGAAGATTAAAAGAAAAGAACAAATCATTTGAAGAACTGCTAAACGAGAGTGGTATGAACTGGAAGGAATTTAAATAAACAGGAGAGCCTTAAGCTCCCCTGTTTATCTATGCTGCATATAAATATTTGGTTTTGTAACCTCTCTTATGAACGATACTTCCTCATTTGTCAAAGATTTACTTCTTACCGCCGCAACATTACTCCTAATCTGTTCCGGGCTGGACGCACCAGCAACTACTGAAGCAACTGCAGGGTTTGCTAAATTATATTGAAGCGCGACCTCTGTAAACGATCGATTGGCAGCAAGCCTTTCTTTTAATCGCGGTAAAATTTCATTTAATTCTTGGTAGCTGTAATCCAGATAGCCTTTTTCAGATGCCTTGCTCAGAAGTTTTTCGCTAAGAAGTCCCTTAGCAAGCGGTCCCCGTGTGACGACGCTGATACCATGCTCATGTAAAAGTGGTAAGGCTTCTTCTTCTGGTCGCCGATCTAAAATACTGTATTGCATCATCACGCTGACGATACTAGATTTATTGATATATTCACGGATGACATTTGGGCGAATGGACGAAATACCATAGTAGCGAATAAATCCTTCTGCTTTTAATTCTTCAAAGGCTTCAATGGTTTCATCAATAGGGTCTTCAATCGTTCCGCCATGAAGTTGATATAAATCAATATATTCAGTCCCGAGACGCTTTAGGCTTTGTTTTACTCCTTCTTTAATATAGGCTTTAGAAGCATCCCAAGTCCAGCCGGTTTTATCCGATTTCCATCGGTTTCCTACCTTAGTTGCCAGAATAACTTGCTCCCGAACCGATTTTAATGCCTCACCAACCATTCTTTCATTTTCACCAAAATCATATAAATCGGCTGTATCAAAATAATTAATTCCTTCTTCAAGTGCGGTCTCAATTATATTTCTGGCTGTTTTCTCCTCCGTGCCGATCGACATACAGCCGAGGCCCAACTCGGTAACAAACAAATCAGAATGACCTAGTTTCCTTTTTTTCAATAGTATCCCTCCTGTCCTTTCTCTATCATCTTAATAAAGAAAAGGGCAGTCTACAAATTACAGCTACTTTTTTGGCGCAATATCTTGAATCCAATCGGTAAGTAATTCATACTCTTTGTTATATTCCTTTAATTTTTGCACGATTTCCCAGGCTTTGCCGACAAGAGTGATTCCTTCTTCATTGATATATATTTTCATGCCCCTACTCCTCCAATTAAAGTATGGTAAAATGTATGCGTATATCTTTACGGAATAGAACAGGAGTTGACAGTAATGGACAATCTGACAGAGAAAACCATTAAAAGCGAAGAAGTATTCTCGGGAAGAATTATCAGCCTGCACTTACAAGATGTAGAGCTTCCAAACGGAAAACAGGCAAAGCGTGAAATCATTAAACACCCGGGGGCTGTTGCGGTAATAGCCATTACGGACGAAAAAAGAATAGTTTTGGTTGAACAATATCGGAAAGCATTAGAAAGAACGATTGTGGAGATTCCCGCTGGTAAACTCGAAAAAGGGGAAGTACCTGAAATCTGTGCCAAAAGAGAATTAGAAGAAGAAACGGGTTATGAATGCAGGACTTTGGAACTTGTAACTTCTTTTTATACATCCCCAGGATTTGCTGATGAAATCGTCCATGTGTATTTAGCGAAAGGACTAACCAAAAAAGAGGATGCGGCAAGCCTTGATGAAGACGAATTTGTAAACCTGGAAGAAATAACGCTTGAACAAGCGAAAGAATATATAAAAGAACAAAAGATTTTTGATGCGAAAACCATTTTTGCTGTTCAGTATTTACAATTACAAGAGGCGTTGAACCATAAATGAACCGCTACTATGTTGATTTACATATTCATATTGGCCGGACTTGGACAGGTAAGCCGGTTAAAATTACAGGTGCGAAATCACTGACGTTTACGAATATTATTGAACATGCTAGGCATGAAAAGGGACTAAATATGGTGGGAATTATTGACTGTCATTCACCCGAAGTTATTTTGGAGATGGAAAGTCTTATACAAAGCGGGGAAATCAGTGAACATCCAGATGGGGGTTTGATTTTTGGCGATCTAACCGTTATTCCCGGTTCTGAATTAGAAATATATGATGAACAATCCAATGGTCCCATTCATTTGCTTGTGTATTTTCCTAATCTTACCATTATGCGTGAATTTTCTTCCTGGCTTTCTGGTCATTTAAAAAATATTCAATTGAGTTCTCAACGAATATATGTAACTGGTCTAGAATTACAAAAAAAGGCTAAAGACTTAGGTGGGATTTTCATTCCAGCTCATGTTTTTACGCCATTCAAAAGTTTATATGGTAAAGGGGTAAATAAGTCTTTGTCAGAGGTGTTAGACCCAGATTTAATTGATGGGATTGAACTGGGATTGAGTTCAGACACTTATATGGCAGATCAATTAGGGGAACTTCACCGATATACATTTGTAACCAATTCCGATGCGCACTCGCTGGCAAAAATTGCTCGTGAATATCAAGTAATTGCTATGAAAGAGCCGACATTTTTAGAATTGCAAAAGGCATTAAAAGGGGAAGATGACCGCCATATTATTGCTAATTATGGACTTGATCCTTTATTGGGCAAATATCATAAGACTGTATGTGCGGAGTGTTTAAACCCATTAAACTACGACGATCAACAATGTAAACTTTGTGGAAAAGATAAAATTATTAAAGGGGTAGCAGATCGTATTCTTGAACTAAAGACGGCAGATACCAATCCACATGGGCGCCCGCCCTATGTTCACCAAGTACCGCTTGAGTTCATTCCAGGTTTAGGACCTCGGGCTCTAGAAAAGCTGGTCAATCATTTTGGCAGTGAAATGGCCATTTTACATGAGGTTCCCTATGAGGCTTTAGCGGAAGTGGTTCCGATTAAAATTGCGGACCTCATTATGAAAGCTAGAGAAGGTAAGATAAACCTTGCTGCCGGAGGAGGCGGCAAGTATGGGAAAATTGCAGATTAGATTAATTAAAATAGCTAACCCGGCAGCAAGCAGCTGCCGGGTTTTTTCAATGATTAGAGAAACCTTTTCAAATTGAAATCTATTAAAAAATTTGGTCATAGAATAACTAGACTAGCATACACTTTATTAACCGACCCAATGTAGTAGGAGGAAATTAAAAATGAAAAAACGATTGTACCAGTCAGATGCCGCCAGTTATTTTCGTGAAAATTCCTCAATATTTTTATTTATTGTTATCTTATTTTTAATGGGGGTAATTTTTGGAGCTATTGTCGTTAATAGCATGAGTATTACGCAAAAAGAAGATTTATATTATTATTTATCACAATTTTTTGGTCAAGTTTCCGATGGAACGGTAGCAGCCGATAACGATTTATTTTTGCAAAGTTTTTTTCATAATAGTAAATTTATCGGTTTAATGTGGATACTAGGAATTTCGATTATCGGTCTCCCTATTATATTAATCCTTCTATTTCTAAAAGGAATGGTTGTAGGTTTTACTGTAGGATTTCTAGTCAGTCAAATGGGATGGAAGGGCTTTATGTTAGCTTTTGCTTCCATTCTTCCGCAGAATTTAATTATTATTCCTGTATTTATATTGATGGCGGCATTCTCAGTCATATTTTCTATAAGAATGATAAAGCGGCAATTTTTAAAGAAATATGCGCAACCCATAATGCCGTTTTTTAAACGCTATATAATTACTTTAATCGCAGCTGTACTATTTATTTCGGCAGCTTCTGGGATTGAGGCTTATTTGTCCCCATGGTTTATGAAAAGCATTATTGGATCAGTTACATTAAAGTAATTATTATATTACATTAATTATAAATAGTTATTTATAATAATTTTATTTTGAATCTCTTTGTTCATCTGTTATAATGAAAAATAACAGTGGCGAGGGAGGGCCTTCAGGATGGAAACTAGGATTGAAAGAATAAAGAAACAGTTGCATTCAGCGAGTTATAAGTTGACTCCCCAGCGTGAAGCGACCGTTCGAGTTTTGTTAGAAAATGAAGAGGATCATTTAAGTGCGGAAGATGTGTACCTCCTCGTAAAAGAAAAATCGCCTGAGATTGGTTTAGCAACTGTATATCGAACATTGGAATTGTTAACGGAATTAAAAATAGTTGATAAAATAAATTTTGGTGATGGAGTCTCTCGTTATGACCTTCGTCAGGAAGGTGCAGCCCATTTTCACCATCATCTTGTATGTATTGAATGCGGTGCTGTGGATGAAATTCAGGAGGATTTACTAGAAGATGTAGAAGCCATTGTTGAGAGCAGATGGAACTTTAAAATAAAAGACCATCGTCTTACATTTCATGGTATATGCCACCGCTGTGTTGATAAAGAAAAAACAGAATAATATAGAATAAGAAGTCTTTTTCATTTGAAAAAGACTTTTTTTCTTTTATCTCAAAACTAGATAGGTATAAATTTTATCCATTTTGGCATACCTTTTAATAGAAAATTAGTATTGGGGGAAATGTGATGGTCTCTTTTCTTAAAGTGGCTCTTCAGACGTTAAAGGTATTTATCATTTTCACTGGGTGCACGATTCTCTTTTATTATGGTATCATGTGGGTAACTGAAGAATATCAAAGTTATCATCGCTATGATGAACCTGAAGGATCTGCTTTAAAGGTTTCAAATGTGGTGAAAGAAGAAGGTTCATCTTTAATTGACCGGCTGATGTTGTTTTATTTAGATGGGGAGTAATCGTGATGGAAGATAAGGTAAGAACTTTTTTAGATTATTTACTTATAGAAAAAGGGTTAGCTAAGAATACGATTATTTCATATGAGCGGGATTTAAAAAGCTACCTCGGTTATCTAAAAAGTGTAGAAGTTATTAAGTCATTCAATGAGATTCAACGAATTCATATTATTCATTTTTTAAATTTCTTAAAAGAACAAAAGAAGTCCTCTAAAACCTTGGCTAGGCATATAGCCTCCATAAGAGCTTTTCATCAGTATCTATTAAGGGAAAAGGCAGCTGATCAGGACCCGTCTGTGTTACTAGAAACGCCTAAACTAGAGAGAGCTCTTCCCAAGGTTTTAAGCCTGATAGAAGTGGAGAAATTGCTCAATGCGCCTAACCCAGATGATCACTTTGGGTTAAGGGATAAGGCGATGTTGGAGCTTCTCTATGCAACAGGAATTCGTGTAAGTGAATTAATAGGGCTAGAAATAGACGATGTCCATTTAACACTCGGCTTTATACGCTGTATTGGATCAGGAAATCGGGAACGGATTATTCCCATTGGGAAAAATGCTTTAGCAGCAATTAAGCAATATTTAGAATACGGTCGTGCCTATTTTGTGACGGACAAGCATAAGGATAACGGGTTGTTCTTAAATCATCAAGGGCATCGTTTAACAAGACAGGGTTTTTGGAAAATATTAAAAAAACTCGCTCAAGAAGCAGGGATTGATAAAAATCTCACCCCTCATACACTTCGTCATTCTTTTGCCACCCACTTGCTAGAAAATGGAGCCGATTTGAGAGCTGTTCAAGAAATGTTAGGACATGCAGATATTTCTACGACTCAAATATATACGAGTGTTTCGAAATCAAGAATAATGGATGTCTATAGCAAATACCATCCCCGAGCTTAATAGACTATTAGCTTTATATTTATTTTTTCACAAAGGTGTTAAAGTCGTCATGAAAAAGGCGGCTTTTTTTTCTTGAGTTTTTAAAAACTTAGAGTAAAATATAGATGTCAGACTTCTGACGAATGAATTCATTAATCACTTTCATAAACCTATTTTTAAGCGGACAATCTAATAGTGAGTCTATGTGCAAACGTTTTCTATCCCAAAGGAGGGTTTTAGTGTATGACTACAACTACATACAAGCGAATATTTATCATTGTAATGGATTCAGTAGGAATTGGGGAAGCACCCGATGCCGAGAAATTTGGGGATAAAGGTGCCGATACATTTGGTCATATTGCAGAAAAAATGAATGGTCTGAATATGCCTAATATGGGTAAATTAGGATTAAGTAATATTCGTGAGATAAAAGGAATAAATAAAGCAGAAAAACCATTAGCCTTCTATACAAAAATGCAGGAGGCTTCCAACGGTAAAGATACAATGACTGGTCATTGGGAAATTATGGGTTTGAATATCCAAACACCATTTCGAGTGTTCCCCGAAGGCTTTCCGGATGAGCTTGTGACAGAATTAGAAAAACGAACAGGCAGAAAAATTATTGGAAATAAACCTGCAAGTGGAACAGAGATATTAGATGAGCTTGGTGAAGAGCATATGAAAACAGGGGCATTGATTGTCTATACCTCAGCTGATTCGGTTTTACAAATTGCAGCCCATGAGGAAATTGTTCCGCTTGAAGAGTTGTATAACATTTGTAAGATTTCCCGTGAATTAACGCTTGATGAAAAGTACATGGTTGGCCGGGTGATTGCCCGACCATTTCTTGGCGAACCTGGGAACTTTAAGCGGACGCCAAACCGACATGATTATGCCTTAAAGCCCTTTGACAGAACCGTTATGAGCGAGTTAAAAGATGCTGGCTATGATGTTATTGCAATTGGTAAAATATCAGATATTTATGACGGAGAAGGAGTAACTAAATCACTGCGAACAGTTTCCAATATGGACGGAATGGATAAGCTTGTGGAAACCTTGGATATGGATTTCAATGGTATTAGCTTTTTAAATTTAGTGGATTTCGATGCATTATATGGTCATCGCCGTGACCCAGAGGGTTATGGGAAGGCCCTCGAGGAATACGATGCACGTCTTCCAGAAGTGTTTGAAAAAATGAAGGATGATGATTTGTTAATCATCACAGCGGATCATGGCAATGACCCTGTAGCCCCTGGAACAGACCATACACGCGAATATGTCCCATTACTGATCTACTCAAAGTCCAAGGATAGCGGCAAGGAACTTCCATTAAGGGAAACCTTTGCAGATGTAGGTGCAACCGTTGCTGATAACTTCAATGTGAAGATGCCTAAATACGGTCAAAGCTTCTTAAATGAACTGAAATAAGGAGAGGAAAAATATGAAGATTGAAAGCATCCAAAATGCAACTCAATTTCTAAAAGAAAAATATCAAACATTCCCTAAAATAGGTCTTATACTAGGATCAGGACTTGGTGTATTAGCAGATGAAATTGAAAATCCAGTTAAAGTCCCATATAACGAAATCCCTGATTTCCCTATATCGACAGTAGAAGGACATGCTGGGCAACTCGTGTTTGGTTTATTAAATGGAGTAGAAGTTGTGGCCATGCAAGGCAGATTTCATTTCTATGAAGGTTACAGTATGGATAAGGTAACATTTCCTGTTCGTGTCATGAAGGATATGGGGGTTGAAAAGTTAATTGTCACAAATGCTGCTGGTGGGGTAAATGAAAGCTTTTCCCCTGGTGATTTAATGATTATAACGGACCATATTAATAATATGGGAACCAATCCGTTAATAGGTCCGAATGACGCTGCGTTTGGAGTTCGATTCCCTGATTTATCGGAAGCCTATTCCAAAGAGTTAAGAGGGATCGCCAGGAAAATTGCCGACCGGTTAAACCTAAATGTAAAAGAAGGCATATACTTTGGAAATCCAGGGCCAGTTTATGAAACGCCTGCAGAAATTCGTATGATCCGTATTTTAGGTGGAGATGCTGTGGGGATGTCCACTGTTCCGGAAGTAATAGTAGCCCGCCATAGTGGAATAAAGGTACTAGGAATATCCTGTATCTCTAACATGGCAGCTGGTATTCTTGATCAGCCTTTAACACATGAAGAAGTTATTGAAACAACCGAAAAAGTAAAAGCCGACTTCCTTTTATACATTAAGGAAATTGTAAAAGGAATGGGTCAGTAAAAGCGTGCTCCTAAAAGAAATGCCGAAATTGATTAATTAAAAATGTGGTGATACAAATGAGAATGGTTGACTTAATCGAAAAAAAGAGAGATGGACAAGAATTATCAACCGATGAAATTAAATTTATTATCAGCGGATATACGGATGGAACGATTCCGGATTATCAAGTAAGTGCCTTAACAATGGCCATCTATTTTAGGGGTATGACAGAAAAAGAGAGAGCAGATTTAACCATGGCAATGGTTGAATCGGGTGATCAAATTGATTTATCCCAAATTGAAGGGATTAAAGTTGATAAACACTCTACAGGCGGAGTGGGAGATACAACTACACTTGTACTTGGTCCTCTTGTTGCTGCAGTGGGTGTTCCCATTGCAAAAATGTCGGGGCGTGGTTTAGGACACACAGGTGGAACAATTGATAAATTAGAAGCCGTTAAAGGGTTCCATGTAGAGATAGAAAATGAAGAATTTATAAACTTAGTCAACAAAAACAAAATAGCTGTAATCGGACAGAGTGGAAACTTAACACCGGCGGACAAGAAGCTTTATGCCTTACGGGATGTAACTGCTACTGTTGACAGTATTCCACTGATTGCTAGTTCCATTATGAGTAAAAAAATTGCCGCAGGGGCAGATGCTATTGTCCTAGATGTTAAAACAGGTGCCGGAGCCTTTATGAAAACATTAGATGATTCAAAAGAATTAGCGAAAGCAATGGTCCGAATCGGGAATAATGTGGGTCGAAGGACAATGGCTGTTATCTCAGATATGAGCCAGCCTCTGGGGTATGCCATCGGGAATGCCCTTGAAGTGAAGGAAGCCATAGATACCCTTAAAGGAGAGGGACCTCGGGATTTAACAGAACTATGTTTAACTTTAGGCAGTCATATGGTTTACTTAGCCGAAAAAGCAAATTCGCTAGAAGAGGCCCGTCAAAAACTCGAGAACGCCATCCTAGACGGTTCCGCACTAGAAAAATTAAAAGTCTTTTTAAGTTCTCAAGGTGGAGATGCCTCTATTGTGGATAATCCTTCTAACATGCCTCAGGCAAACTATTCTTTTGAACTTGAAGCCAAAGAAGATGGATATGTAGCCGAAATAATTGCCGATGAAGTTGGAACAGCAGCCATGCTGCTCGGTGCGGGGAGAGCGACGAAAGAATCGACAATCGATTTAGCTGTCGGGCTCATTTTAAAAAAGAAAATCGGCGATCAAGTGCAAAAAGGGGAATCACTTGTAACAATTTATAGCAACTTCGAAAACATTGACGAAGTAAGAGAAAAGCTTTATGAAAATATAAAAGTTTCATCCACCAAAGTAGAAGCACCAATCCTGATCTATGGAGAAATAACAGAATAAAAAAGCAGGGTGACATCACTGTGTGAAATTTTCACATGGTGACTGTCACCCTTTTTTATGATTTGTAGGAAATAATTGTATAAAGCAATTGAAATTGGAAAAAATGGATACTATAAAGAATGGAGGGTTATGCGAATGAAACGATTTGTCTCTTTCATTGTGACATCTTTTTTACTAATAAGTTTATGGATTCCATCTGCTTTTGCTGCTGAAGAGAAAAAAAGTACTGATATTATCAACGATGTTAGATCCGCTGTACTAATTGAACGAGACACAGGCACAGTCCTTTATGAAAAAAATAGTAACCAAGAACTGCCGCCTGCAAGTATGACAAAAATCATGACAATGCTCCTAATAATGGAAGCAATAGACAAAGGAAAGCTATCTTGGAATGAAAAAATAAGAACAAGTGAGTATGCAGCTTCAATGGGAGGCTCACAGATTTTCCTTGAGCCGGGCGAAGAAATGACCACTAAAGAAATGCTAAAAGGAATTGCAATTGGTTCCGGAAATGATGCCTCAGTAGCCATGGCGGAACGAATTGCAGGTTCTGAAGATGCGTTTGTGGACATGATGAACGCTAAAGCAAAAGAGTTAGGCTTAAAGCATACACACTTCAAAAATACAACAGGTCTTCCAGTCAGCGGTCACTATAGTACCGCAGCAGACATGGCTGTTATGGCCAAAGAGCTTCTTAAATATGAAGACATCACAAAATTCACAGGCTTGTACGAAGCATATCTTCGTGAAAATACTGATAAAAAGTTCTGGCTGGTGAATACAAATAAATTAGTCCGTTTTTATCCTGGAGTTGATGGGCTAAAAACAGGCTTTACTGCAGAGGCAAAATACTGTTTAACAGCAACAGCCCAAAAAGATGGCATGCGTGTCATTGCCGTTGTCTTTGGAGCGCCAACATCAAAGGAACGAAATGCTCAAGTAACGAAATTGCTAAACTACGCATTTGCCCAATATCAAACGCATCCAATGTTTAAAAGATCCCAAACCATTGGTCTTGCCAAGATTAGCAAGGGCAAGGAAAAGAACGTCGAAGCCGTTACAAGTGAACCCATTTCAATCCTGACGAAAAAGGGTGAAAAAACCCAGGATGTTAAACAAAAAGTCATCATACAAAAAAATTTAAAAGCTCCTATTAATAAGGGAGATCAAGTTGGAAAAATTGAACTAATTAAGAATGGAAAAGTAATTTTAGAAAGTCCATTAGTAGCCAATAGGTCCGTAAAAGAAGCAGGCTGGTGGACACTTTATAAACGTGCATTTGGAATGTTTACAAAGTCTGGAAAATAAACAATTCTTTGTTTTTAAGAAGAAATCTTTCACAGCCCGTGTCGAAACATCAATAACTAATACTAATTTTAGCGAAATAGGACTAGTTTTGTATGTATAGAAGGATATTTTCTATAAAAAAGCGAATTGACTCACTATACCAGATTAAGGAGGACGGGAATAGTGAGTCTTAACATTAATATGGAAACAAAACATGATGTATTATGCATTCGCTTAAGTGGGGAGTTAGATCACCATACAGCGGATGAACTTCGTGATAAAGCTTCGGCTGTAATTGAAAAAAATGATATTCGTCATATTGTTTTAAATCTAGAACAACTCTCTTTTATGGATAGTTCAGGCTTAGGGGTTATTTTAGGAAGATATAAACAAATAAAACAGGTGCACGGTGAAATGGTGGTTTGTGCGATTTCCCCTGCAATACAAAGATTATTCGATATGTCTGGTTTATTTAAAATTATCAAAATGGAACCGACTGAGGAATTTGCATTGCAAAGATTGGGGGTGGCCTGAATGAAGAATGAAATGAATCTCCAATTCAGTGCTTTAAGTCAAAATGAGTCATTTGCCCGTGTAACTGTTGCTGCTTTTATTGCTCAGCTTGATCCGACAATGGATGAGCTAACAGAAATTAAAACAGTTGTATCAGAGGCCGTCACGAATGCGATTATTCATGGATATGAAAATGATCCTAGTGGGATTGTTTATATCCAGGTAACGATTGAGGACAATCTGATTGATTTGACGATTAAAGATGTTGGTTTAGGCATAACAGATGTGGAGGAAGCTCGTCAGCCATTATTTACAACAAAACCGGATTTAGAACGCTCCGGTATGGGATTCACTATCATGGAAAATTTCATGGATGAGGTAGAGGTTCATTCACAGCCAGGCAGCGGAACCGAAGTGAGATTACGGAAGCATTTAAAACTAAACAAAATGCTTTGCAATTAAGGAGACTTGCCGATGGATGTGGAGGTCAAGAACGATAAAAGTCAAACATATTTAAAAGATCATGAGGTAAAAGAGCTCATTAAAAAGAGCCAAGATGGAGACCAAGAATCCAGAGATTTAATTGTTGAAAAAAATATGCGTCTTGTTTGGTCTGTTGTCCAGCGGTTTCTTAACAGGGGTTATGACCCGGATGATTTATTCCAAATTGGCTGTATCGGATTATTAAAATCTGTTGATAAGTTTGACCTATCCTATGATGTCAAATTTTCCACTTATGCGGTTCCAATGATTATCGGTGAAATCCAACGTTTTATCCGCGATGATGGGACGGTAAAGGTTAGCCGTTCCCTAAAGGAAATGGGAAATAGAATCCGCAAAGCGAAGGATGAATTATCTAAAACACTTGGAAGAATTCCAACAGTAAACGAGATTTCAGCTCATCTGGAACTTTCACCTGAGGATGTAATCCTTGCGCAGGAAGCAAGCAGGACACCATCATCCATACATGAGACGGTTTATGAAAATGATGGGGACCCTATTACATTACTAGATCAAATTGATGATGGTAATGAAGGGAAATGGTTTGATAAAATCGCATTAAAAGAAGCGATTCGGGAGTTAGATGAACGAGAAAGGCTAATCGTTTACCTTCGATATTATAAAGATCAAACCCAATCTGAAGTAGCAATCAGGCTCGGGATTTCTCAAGTACAAGTTTCAAGGCTCGAGAAGAAAATATTACAGCAAATGAAGGACCGTATGGATCTTTGATCCATACGGTTTTTCATTTGCTTACATGAAAGAACGCAATATTATCCATACTATTAATGAGGAAATCATTGTGTGGGAAGTGAATGTTTTGGAAAAAACAATCTACATCCGCATGCGGCACCGTGTTCATGTCCGACCACAGGAAAAAATTTATTTAAAGGATGTTGCCCAGGTTATTGCCCCAGAAGCAATCCTCTCGAAATTACAAACAATGATGATTTACCAAGTAACCGAAAAGGATCAAAATATTATCGTTATTGATGTCATGGAGGTTATTAAAAAGGTCACATCATTGTTCGAGGATGGGGAAGTCCAAACGATTGGTCCTGCTCAGACCATTGTCGAAGTGGTTTTTGAGAAGAAGAAGGTGTCACTGCCTATCTTTATTTTAATATGGTTCTTATTATTTTTTGGCTCAGCCATGACAATCATGAACTTTCATGATGATGTTAGTATGAGAAGCGTTCAAGAAAAAATTTATACCATTATTACTGAAAAAAAAGCAGTAAAGCCACTACTTTTCCAAATTCCCTATTCGATTGGTTTAGGACTAGGAATGATTCTTTTTTTTAATCATGTGTTTAAACATCGTTTAAATGAAGAACCCAGTCCACTTGAAGTAGAAATTTTTAATTATCAGCTGGATTTAGATAATTATGTAGTCATCCATGAAAATAAAGAAAGTATGAAGCATATCAATGATGATTAAAATTTTGTTGGTGATCTTTATTGGTCTCGCGAGTGGACTCTCTGTAGGGGCGGGGTTTGTTGCATTTCTAACTGTACTAGGCATAATCCCTAGATTGACACAGCTTTCCAAATCATTGAGGATGATTCAATACTACGAATGGGCAGTAGTATCCGGGGTCCTTGTAGGTGTATTCGCAAGTTTAAGAGACCCAGCATTTCATATCTCATCCTTTTTCTTAATTCCCCTAGGTCTTACCGGTGGTGTTTTTGTTGGAATGTTAGCAGCGGGATTAACGGAAGTAGTAAATGTTTTTCCAATCCTGGCCAAAAGGATTCGACTTGATAAACAAATTATTATGCTAGTGATGGCCATCGTGTTAGGGAAAATTTTTGGCTCTATCTTTCAATGGCTTTTCTTTATTCATCATTAAAAGCGGTGGATACCTGTTTGGAATAAACAGGGTAGCATCATGGTCAATTACTCTTTAATTAGGAAGGGACATCAAAGTATGAGTATTCGGAGGCGCGTCATATTAATTACTGACGGTGATGAATATGCCAAAAGGGCTGTTGAACATGTTGCCAAAGAGATAGGCGGGCGTTGTATTACCAGTTCCTATGGAAATCCTTCCAAATTAACAGGCCCAGAGATTGTAAAATTAATTAAAAAAACACCACATGATCCAGTGTTAGTGATGTTTGATGATAGCGGGATTGTAGGGGAAGGTGCAGGTGAATCAGCTTTAAAATATGTTGCAACACACAAAGATATTGAAGTTTTAGGAGCCATTGCTGTTGCAGCAAGGTCCAGGCATGAAGAATGGACAAGGGTTGATGTAAGTATTGATCGCGATGGAGTCCTAACTCCTTATGGTGTTGATAAACATGGTATACAAGAACTAGAAATTGGGAGGATAAATGGTGATACTGTTTATTGTCTTGATGAATTAAATATCCCCATTATCGTAGGAGTGGGTGATATTGGCAAAATGGCTCGACGGGATTCATACAAAACTGGTTCCCCAATAACAAAAAAAGCTGTTGAACTCATACTTGAAAGGAGTGGCTTTCATGTCAAGGAACAATGAGCAAAAATGGTCAATCCCCCAATCCGTAAATGAAATTGAAAATTATATGAAGCAAAGAGTGGGATTAGGCATAAGCTTTGACTTAGGTGTTAGAAAGCTGAAAGTCCTTAAAAATGATGTCCATATCTATTACTGTAATGGACTTTGTGATACACGTTTTATTATCGAACTAATTGAAGAACTTGTAGAACTAAATGATCATGAAAAGCATTCTGCCGATATATACAAACTAGTCTATAATCGACTCGTTAATCAATCTGTATCACCTGTCGAGACACTTGAGGATTTGGTTACTTTTGTGTTATCAGGTCAAATTGTTGTTGTCATGGACGGAGTTGGGACAGCGTTAGTAGTTGATGTAAGAAGCTATCCGGGTCGGTCACCTCAAGAACCTGATACTGAAAAGGTTGTTCGTGGAGCAAGGGATGGGTTTGTTGAGAATATCATTCTAAATACTGCTTTAACTAGAAGAAGAATTCGTGACGAACGTTTACGCTTTGAAATGATTAGAGTAGGTGAAAGGTCCAAAACTGATGTGGCCATCGGTTACCTAGAGGATGTTGCTGATGCTGATTTATTAAATATATTAAGAAAAGAATTACAGGCTATTGAAGTAGATGGAATTCCTATGGGGGATAAAACCATTGAAGAATTTATCGTAAAACAAGGATGGAATCCCTTTCCAATGGTTCGATATACAGAAAGAGCCGATGTTGCTGCTGCACATATTTTAGAGGGGCACGTTATTATTTATTGTGATACCTCACCAAGTGTCATTATTACGCCGACAACTTATTTTCATCATGTTCAGCATGCAGAAGAATTTCGGGAATCACCGGCGATGGGCACCTTTGTTAGGTGGACACGGTTTGTAGGAATAATAGCATCGCTAATCTTACTTCCGCTTTGGCTATTATTTGTTGTAGAACCGTCATTACTGCCTAAAGAGATTGCCTTTATTGGACCAAATAAGCATACGCATATACCAGTGGTAGTTCAATTGATTTTAGCTGATTTGGGCATTGAATTTTTAAGAATGGCAGCCATACATACTCCAACACCATTATCAACGGCTATGGGCTTAATTGCTGCCGTCCTGATTGGACAAATAGCAATTGATGTAGGACTATTCGTCCCTGAAGTCATCCTGTATGTTGCAGTAGCAGGTATAGGCACCTTTACTACTCCAAGTTATGAATTGGGAGTAGCCAATAAGATTGCCAGAATCATTTTGATGATTTTAGTAGCCTTTTTCCATACACCCGGATTTATTATAGGCTGTACTTTAATGTTTTTATTTGTGGTAAGATTACGTGCGCTTAACACCCCATACTTTTGGCCATTTCTTCCTTTTGAACCGAAAGGATTTTTGCAGATCCTTATTCGTCGAGCAATTCCAGGCTCCTTGTTGAGACCCAGTATTGTTCGACCTCGAAATCGCTTTCGGCAGCCGCCAGGTTCAAACAGGAAATAAAATCTGTAATTTATAATTGCAGTTTTTAATAAGGTATGCTAAGTTTATTTTATTTAAATAAAAGTTAAGAAGTTTAAAAAAATAGGCAGTATCTTATTCGATTCTGTCTATTTATTTTTGAGAATGTCTCATAGACTAAAGTAGTGTAATGGAGAGAGGGAGAGGGAATGTATTTTTACGGATCAACAGGAGTAAACAAGAACGGGCATCTGGAAATAGGTGGAGTTGATGCTGTAGAGCTAGCACAGCAATTTGGAACTCCTCTTTATGTTTATGATGTAGCCCTGATGAGAGAACGGGCCCGGGGATTTAAAAAAACGTTTGATGATTTAAATGTTACGGCCCAGGTAGCGTATGCTAGTAAAGCATTCTCAACTGTTGCAATGATACAGCTGGCAGAAGAAGAAGGTTTATCACTAGACGTGGTATCTGGCGGAGAATTATACACGGCAATAGTTGCAGGTTTTCCAGTTGAGAGAATTCATTTTCACGGAAATAATAAAAGCAGAGAAGAACTTGAGATGGCTTTAGATCACAACATCGGCTGTATTGTCGTTGATAACTTTACAGAACTAGAACTATTAAAAGTATTGTGCCGAGAGAAAAATGCGAATGTCAATATTCTTTTAAGGGTGACCCCAGGTATTGAAGCGCATACCCATGACTACATCTTAACCGGTCAGGAAGATTCTAAATTCGGTTTTGATCTTCAGAACGGTCAGGCTGAAGAGGCATTAAAAATAGCGATAGCATGCAGTTCTTTTAATGTTCTTGGACTTCATTGTCATATAGGTTCACAAATATTTGAAACGACTGGGTTCTTAATGGCAGCCCAAAAAATAGTTGAAAAGCTTGAAAACTGGAAAAAGAAATTTTCTTTTGAAGCTAAGGTATTAAATTTAGGTGGAGGCTTTGGAATCCGTTATACAAAAGAAGATGAGCCGATTCTTCCATCACAATATGTTCAAGAAATTATTACTGAAGTGAAACAATTAGCCGAACAGTATTCCTTGCAAATGCCTGAAATTTGGATTGAACCGGGCCGTTCGCTTGTCGGCGATGCCGGTATTACCTTATACCAAGTTGGTTCATCAAAGGAAGTTCCAGGTGTTAGAAAATATTTAGCAGTTGACGGGGGAATGAGTGATAATATCCGCCCTGCTCTTTATCAAGCAAAATATGAAGCAGTTCTCGCCAATAAACCATTAGCAAAAGCAAATCAAACCGTCTCTATTGCCGGAAAATGCTGTGAATCAGGTGACATGTTAATCTGGGATTTACCGCTTCCTGAGGCAGGAGAAGAGGATATTTTAGCAGTGTTTTGTACGGGAGCGTACGGTTATTCTATGGCCAACAATTATAACCGAATCCCTCGCCCAGCTGTTGTGTTTGTAGAAAACGGAAGGGCCACACTTGTCGTAAAAAGAGAATCCTATGAAGATTTAGTTCGATTGGATTTGCCGTTAAAATAACGAAAAGTTTCATCCATTAAGATATAAAAGTAGAAAAGCTGCTTTTTATTGCAGCACCTCAGATTGATTGTCGAGAAAGGGTATTTTTCTCGGCAGTTTTTTTTGTCAGAATCTAAATATCAAATTTATTGATTATCCCTCAATTGGGCCTGTTGATTTCCACTCCGGGCAATTGATTTCCGCGAGGAGATCCTGAACCTCTTCGGTGCTTTCAGCGACTGCGGGGTCTCCAGTGACCTCTTTATCCCGTAGGAGTCAAGTGCCCTCCGTTCGAATCAACAGGAAGGCAAATTATTCTAAAGTATGGCTAGGCACTTTTGCTAACCTTACGAGAGTAATTTACATCCGTAACAATATTACCACTATAATAGGTTTGAACTTTTCAAAGAAGAAATGAAAAATCAGTAAATTTATTAATCAAACGAAGAAAGGTAGTCGTCTGGAACTAATTCATCAATTCATACAAATTCATATTCACTTTGGGCTAGACTTTTTTAGCTTAAACATTGAATTCACCGCGTCATTTTAAAATTTATTAGTTTAGTTGAAGCCTTATTTGAAACACTCTGTTGATTGGCGCGGAAGGCACGTAGACTCCTGCGGGAATACGGGGCAGGGGAGACCCCGCAAGAGCGAAGCGATGAGGAGGCTCACCGGCACGCCCGCGGAAAGCGTAGTGCCTGGAGCGCCAATCAACAGACTTGTTGATTAGCCATATACAAATAAATTTTATAACAAATTAACGCGGAAACTTGTTAAAGTAATTGATTAAAATAAGAGGCTGTCGAGTTTCCGACAGCCTGATCTGCCGTTTATTGCGGCAGCTTTTATTCTCTTTATGAGAATATCGATTTAATCGTATCAAACAACCATATAAAAAACTGTTTAAACTTTTCTAAAAATCCCTGACCTTCATCGGATTGCAGGAATTTCGATATTTGGTCTTTTGCTTTATTAAGCTGGTCACTAACTTGATTCCAGTTAATATTTAAATCGATTAGTTTATTAAAAAAGTCCATTAAACTCTGCATTTGTGCATCTGTTAGGGTAACATTTAGATCTTTAGCAGCTTGTTCAATTATGTTTTTTAACTCTGCATCGTTACTTGGCTTGTTTTTAGCAATTTCCTCTTTTACCTTTGCAATTAATGCAGCTGCATTCTTATCCCCAATTGCATCGCCCAACTTTGCTGTTTCTACCATTTCTTGATTGGCTGCTTGCTTAACGTCTTCAGGAATGGTTTCTCCAGCAGAAATTTCATATGCCTTAATAATTCCTGTTAAAGCAGCCGTTCCAGATACAGAAATGGGTGCAGTAATATAGATATTTGCGTCCTTCACGCCTGCCGTAATCAGGGCGTTAATATACATCTCATCTGTTACCCAGTTAATATTTTTCGTCTTTACGGTAATGCCTGCACCCTGTGCAGCAATGGTAATGGCAGATGAAGAAATCGCCCTAGTACCAATGAGTGATTTTGAAATATACTTTCCTAAATATTGATATTCTTCTTGATTTGACACCGTAACAATTTGTACATCGGCTGGTGCACCCATCTCTGTTAATAAACTCTCTTTTTGTGCTTCTGTTAAATTCTCTCCTAAAGTAACAATCATATCACCTTCAGCCATGTCAGCAAAGCTATGGATAGGAAAAAGGCTTATAAGTAATGCAAGTAGTAAAATGAGTGTTTTTTTCAACTTTATGCCTCCTTGAAGTGTGAGACTAATGGTAAATTATCATCATCAGCCTTTTTAATAATATAACCGAAACGTTGGATAGAAACGAAGTATTTTGTCCGGAAGTTCCGCAGTTTCGAAAACTTCATGGAGATTCAGCCACATTTAAAAGAGAAAATAGATTATTTTTGTTATTTAGTGTAGAATGGTGGACAGGATAAGAGATTCTAATTAATGATTGCCCATTATTTATGTATGATGCTGTTTGTTGAAACATTGTAATTTTAAATTACATATAATGAATAAATGTTTATTATTCGGTGATTAGGAAAAAATAAACTAATGTTAAACCTAGATGAAATCGGTTTATTTAATATAATGAGGGATTAAAATGTTAATTCGATACAAGAAAACTTTCGAAAAAATTGCCATGGGTCTATTGTCCTTTATGCCGACTGAAAAGGACTTAAAGAAGCTCCAGTCAACCATGAAGGAATATGAAACGGAGGATGATTGGCAACTTTTTCTTTGGAAGGAAGAAGATATTATTGGACTGCTTGGGGTCCTTTTTGACCATTCTGCCAATACCATTACTGTTCAACATATCTCTGTAAACCCTTCACATCGCTTCCAAGGTATAGGAAAAAAAATGGTGAAGGCACTAAAAGAGATGTATCCGGATAAAGTAATAATTTCGAATGAAACCACCGCTCCGTTTATTGAAAAATGTGATGTTTGTTAGAGTACTAAAAGAAGGCAACAGTTCATTCGTTGCCTTTTCTTAATTTTAATGACTGAATTCTTTCTTCGATCACACTCGTACGATCTCTAGAAATGTGGCGATGAACAAGATTGTTATTTAGAATATCGCTTTCTTTTCCCCAATCAAAGCCATTCTTTTTACATAATTTCTTGCCTGATTCCAATAAAGACCTATCATAAATAGGCAGGTTAAAACTGTTATACTTTTGGTGGTTTGTAATCATGTTTAATCGTTCTATTAATAAAACACTAAGTTTTTGGGGCTCTAATCCAAGTATGGATACATGATTTGGATTGGACTCAAAAATCGTTATGGCCTTTTCTAACGTTCTTTTCGCCCCATTAAAGTTATTTCTTCGATGGTGGTAGGTGGATACTGCTAATAAGATAAGACCAACCCATATGGAGGTTTTATTTTTTTTATCGTTTTTTTTCCAATATTCCTCGAGTATTTCGTGGCATTCAAAATAATCCCGGTCACCATGGAAATGAGCTAAAAATTGGATATATTCTTTTGGGTACAAGAGATCACCCCTTATCAGATAATGTATATTTAGTGTACCATATTGAACATATTCCTTTAACTAATAAAAAAAGACCTGCCGAAATTGACAGGTCCCTCTTGTTTTTGTTTTACTAATTGTTTGGCAAGCGTCTCCAAAGGGCGCTGAGACTAGAACTTCTTAGTAAACCCAGGAAGCACCAACAATAATTAACAAAATGAATAAAACAACGATTAAAGCAAAACCGCCACCAAATGCTCCATCCATAAGAAAGACCTCCTTGTAAGTTTTTGTTCTTTACCTTGTCATCATATGTAGGAAATTTGTCCATTGTTATGGGCAATCATCCCGTTTTCTGGATAAAGCCAAGGAAAGGGTGATTTTTCTATTGGATAACAAACTTGAATCCTCTATACTAATATTAGTTATGAAACAATGTTAATTTTTTTAGAATTTTGGTGAATGAAATGCCTTATCAGGTAAAAATTGATGCTTTTGAAGGGCCTTTGGATTTACTCCTCCATTTAATTAATCGGCTCGAAATTGATATTTATGATATTCCGGTTGCTGAAATTACAGAGCAATACTTACTATATATTCAAACCATGAATGAACTTCAACTTGATGTTGCCAGTGAGTTCTTAGTGATGGCTGCAACATTACTTGCGATTAAGAGCAAAATGCTCTTGCCGAAACACGAAGAGGTACTAGATGAAGAAGAATCAGAGATGGCTTATGAGGACGATCCAAGAGATGAACTTGTTGAACGCTTAATTGAATATCGAAAATATAAAGAAGCAGCTCATGATTTAAAGAACTTGGAAGAGGAACGCGGGCTTATGTACACCAAACCTCCTAGTGATCTCTCCGATTTTACCAAGGAGAGTACCCCTGTTGAGACCGAATTAAATGTCTCATTATACGATATGCTTGCGGCCTTTCAAAAACTGTTACGCAGAAAGAAATTACAGAGACCAATGGCAACAAAGATTGCCCGGCAGGAAATTTCAATCGAAAGAAGAATGACCGAAATATTAACTGAATTACATCAATTAAAGGGTAGGAAAAACTTTAATGACTTATTCCCATCCGCTGCTAAAGAACATATCGTTGTAACATTTTTGGCGATATTGGAACTAATTAAGCGAAAAGCTATTGATGTTGAGCAGAAAGAGAATTTTGGTGACATATTTGTGGAAGCTGTTAAGGAAGGGGCAAATTAAAGTTGGATATTATTAATTGGAACAGCATTTTAGAAAGTCTATTATTTGCCGCTGGAGATGAGGGATTATCACTAAAACAACTTGCGGAGGTATTAGAGGTAGATGAACTGCATGCAAGTGAACTGATAGAGAATTTGCGACAGGCTTATGAGCGGGATGACCAAAGAGGAATTATGATCGTTCAATTGGCAGGAACCTTTCAGCTCGCCACGAAAAAGGAAAATGCTGCATACCTAAAAAAATTGGTAGATTCTCCTCATACATCAACTTTGTCACAGGCCGCGTTAGAAACATTAGCAATCATTGCTTATAAACAGCCAATCACTCGTGCTGAAATTGAGGAAATCCGTGGAGTAAAAACGGAGAGGCCACTCCATACCTTAATGGCAAAGGTCTTAATAAAAGAGACTGGTAGAGCGGAAGGAACAGGAAGAGCCATTTTATATGGAACAACAAAAGAATTTCTGGACTATTTTGGTTTGAAGAATTTAAAAGAACTGCCGCAGCTGCCTGAAAAAGTGGAAGAAGAATTTATCCAAGAGGAAGCAGATTTATTTTTTGAGAAATTTCAGGAAACAATTAACTCTTAACTAAATCTTTGGCAGGAATTTATGCTAAAATAAATATAATATAGTCTAAGCTTGAATTTTTTATTGTTTCAGCCAGTTGATAAGGAGAGGAATTCCATTGCTGATCAAAGAGTGTAAGGGATATGAATTGGAGAAAGAAAAATCAAATACTTCAGAAGATTTTTTTAACAGAAGTGAAGTTACGTTCGTGGAAGATGGACAAGAAAGAACACTTCATGTTTTATATGTAAGGTATTTTGATGAGCTCTTTCAAGAGTTTACTCCGTACAAGCAAAATCCTATTATAAATCATGGAACCAATGAAGTTTATTTTAAGGATATTGTTGCACTTGTTTGTCTTTTGAAAAATCCAGGTCTCCAAAACAGAAAAAGATTATATATTAATTCAAAATACGAATTTGCTTCTTATTTTCAAGATATAAATTATAATAAATTACCTGAAGTGTTTTTAGGAATTCAGCAAAATAAAGAGTATGAACTTCAATCACCACTTGAGTTTATTGGCCAGCCACAATAATAAGCAGGAGAAATAATAGGAGGGTAATTATGGCAAACACACTTGTGAAAACACAGCTTAACGATGTAAAAGAATTTTTAACAAAGTCAATTCTAACTTTAGAGGATTTTTTAAATGAAACACCTATTTCACAGTTAAATACAGATAATGAAGAAGACCGGGCTTATGTTAAATTAATACTGGCGAACCTTAGAAAGTTGGTTGTTTATAGTGAAGAGGGTTTAGAAGCCTGCTCTGTCCTTTTACAAAGTGAGCCATTTCAAAAAGCAGCTGCCGAAAAAACCCTTTATAAGATTTATCACCAATGTATTGAAGAGTTTTTCTCGCCAAAGAATGATTCATGGTTTGAAAATAGTCGATCAGCATATACTGGCAGAAATTCTATTAAGTTTTATCGTAACGTTTCTGATAAAATATCAGAATTGATTAAGAGTTTAGAGAGTGATTTTCAGAGAATTAGGGAAGAACTTGAATACTATGAAACAGATTACAGAACAAAGATGATTCAATCTAAATAAATATATGGCGTTTATAAAGGACTGTTCCGCGCTGGAACAGTCTTTTTCGTTCTTATTATGTATTGTCCCACATACCATTATCATGAATTACTTTAGACAGGAATGAGGGAATGATAATGGGGCGTTTTAGCCAATATGTTAACGATTTATTTGTTTGGAACGAGCAAATGAAACAATTTCTTCAATCTGAACAGGTAGGACGAGATATGGAATTATGGGATAATCTCGATGAATTTACTGAATTAATCGAGGGTACAAATCGGGAGTTATCAAACGAAGAGCTGCTTAGTCTACAAGGAAAGGCTGAAACCATCCATCAGCAAATGGAAGATTATTTTAGGAATAAACAAGAAATCGGTAAGATTTGGGTGGTAGAAAAATCACTACCGCCAGGTGGACATACTTTACCGGAACTTCCTTACGCGTATAACGCCTTAGAACCATATATTTCTGAAGAAATCATGAGACTGCATCATGATAAACATCATCGTTCGTATGTAGATGGATTAAACCGTGCTGAACTAAATTTGAAGAAAGCAAGGGAAACCAATGATTTTTCACTTATTAAGCATTGGAGCAGGGAACTTTCCTTTCATGGGTCAGGGCATTATTTGCATACGATTTTTTGGCGAAACATGAGTCCGAATGGCGGAGGAAGTCCGACAGGTATTTTAAAAGGAGAGATTGAAAAGTACTTTGGGAACGTTGATACCTTTAAACGACAGTTTTCCGAAGCTGCTAAGCAAGTTGAGGGAGTAGGCTGGGCTCTATTGGTCTGGAGTCCAAGGGCAAGACATTTGGAAGTACTCCAATCGGAGCGCCATATGATTCAAACACAATGGGATACGATTCCATTACTTGTCCTAGATGTTTGGGAGCACGCTTATTATCTGCAATATAAAAATAATAGAAGTGAATATGTTGATAAATGGTGGAATCTTGTCAATTGGCATGACGTTGAAATTAGGTACGAAAAAGCAGCAGATATTAAATGGCCTGCATTCTAATGGAATTGCGAGTTTTCTTTATTAATAGTCATAACATGGCTCGTCCCGCATAAACTTGTACAAATAATAAAAGCGGAGGCGCCTGGCATAAAGAAAACCCTAGGCGCTGCAGCAGACTAGTTGACAGACATAAAGGAGACGAGGTTAATCTGATGAGAATGATTTCAAAGCTTGTAATGATATCCCTCATAATCTCACTATTGATCGGAAACATTCCTCATAAGGTTGATGCTTCCGTTGGTGTAAGTGCTGCGAGTGCCGTGTTGATGGAACAAAAATCGGGGCGGGTCTTGTTTGAAAAGGATGCACATACAAAGAGAAGAATCGCTAGTATAACGAAAATCATGACAGCCATCCTGGCAATCGAATCGGGAAAGATGGACAGGTACGTAACGGTAAGTGAACAAGCAACACGGGCTGAAGGGTCTTCCGTGTATTTAAAACCTGGAGAAAAAATTAAACTAAAGGATTTAGTTTACGGATTAATGCTAAGATCTGGAAATGATACGGCTGTTGCAATTGCTGAATATGTAGGAGGAAGTGTTGATGGCTTTGCCTATTTAATGAATCAAAAGGCAAGGGAAATAGGGATGGTTGATACCCATTTTGCAAATCCTCATGGTCTCGATGACCATGAAGATCATTATTCATCAGCCTATGACATGGCTCTTTTAATGCGATATGCCATGCAGAATAAAACATTTCAAACAATATCGGGCACAAAGGTCTATCGTGCCCCTAACCCAACCGAAGATTGGGATCGAGTTTGGAGGAATAAAAATCGCCTGCTTACCAAATATAAATTTGCAACAGGCGGAAAAACGGGATACACAAAACTTGCCAAAAGGACCCTTGTCACGACTGCAACAAAAGGAGATATGGACTTAATTGCTGTAACCTTAAATGATTCTGATGATTGGAATGATCATATTTCAATGTACGAAAACGGTTTTAAAAGCTATGATATGGCAGAGGTATTACCGAAAGGAAAAGTGGACATTTCCAAGGATAAACTTTATAAAGGCCATTTATATCTCAAAAAGACAATTGTGTATCCGGCAACCAGTGAGGAAATGGAGCAATTTTCTATTAAATATAAACTAGAAAAACCGCGTAAAAATTTACTCGCTTCCCGCAGTGAAGCCATTGTAGGTAAGGCTGAAATTTATTTGGACGGAAGAGTAGTGCAAGAAGCTCCCATTTATTTTGAGAAGGTTATGAAGAAAGAGAAAAAAAAGAGTTTCTTTCATTCAGCAGAAGATATGTTTATTTCATTCATTGGTGTGAACGTCAATGGTTAACTATATATGGGTAGCTATGACGATATTTGGAATTATCTTTGCGCTTATAAACGGAAACATGGAGGCAGTAAATAAAGCAGTATTTGATGGAGCTAAGGAAGCAGTTACATTATGCATTGGGCTAATCAGTGTACTTGTTTTTTGGCTTGGTATGATGCGAATTGCAGAGGAATCGGGACTCCTACATAAACTCACAAGAGTTTTCAAGCCATTAGTAAAGCTGTTATTTCCTGAGGTACCTGCCAATCACCCTGCAATGGGGTATATTTTATCAAATATGATTTCTAATATGTTTGGATTAGGTAATGCGGCAACCCCTCTTGGTATTAAAGCAATGGAAGAACTAAAAAAATTAAATGGAGGAAAAGATAAAGCTTCAAGAAGCATGGTAACCTTCTTAGCTATTAATACAGCCAGCATTACCATCATTCCGACTACAGTTATTGCAATAAGAATTAATTATCATTCCTCTTCCCCAACAGAAATTGTTGTTCCAACCATTATAGCTACTGTTCTTTCCGCAATAAGTGCCATACTGATTGATCGTTATTTTCATTCTCGTAGAAGTCGAAAAGGATGATGAGGAATGGGGTTCATATCGAATATTTCACTAACGTTTATCCCTTTGTTGATTGGCTTTATACTATTATATGGAACTTATAAACGAGTGCCGACCTATGAGAGGTTTGTTGAAGGTGGCAAAGAGGGGATTAAGATTGCAGTATCGATTATTCCTTTCTTAGTCGGGATGCTTGTTGCGATTTCTATCTTCCGTGCATCTGGTGCATTAGATGCTTTAATGAACTGGCTTAGGCCATACATGAAAGCAATCGGGGTTCCGGCTGAAATTGTCCCATTACTGATCATTAGACCTATTTCAGGAACAGCAGCACTAGGTATGACGAGTGATTTAATTGCTGTTTATGGTCCAGATACTTTTATTGGTCGACTTGCATCGATACTTCAAGGAAGTACAGATACCACCTTTTATGTTTTAACTGTCTATTTTGGTGCAGTTGGAATTAAAAAGATGGGGGATGCATTAAAGGTTGGACTATTAGCAGATGTGGTTGGAATTATGGTTTCCATTCTAGTAGTGGTCCTTATATTTGGCACCCAATAAATTTTACGACTTAGGCTTTGCTCTCCTCGGGGCATGCCTTTTTTTGTTACTATTTTTTATAAAAATATACTTTTGCATTAATCACATTCTTTTTTCACTTAATTAATACCCGTTACTTTGAAAAGTGATGAAATTGTGTCATAATTCATAAGAATAGTGAATTTTACTAGATAGAATTTTTCTTTTAACTTACTATGAGTCAACTACAAACAGAATTTTTGAGGTGAAATAAATGGAAAGATTGCAAAAGGTGATCGCTCGTGCGGGGATTGCTTCAAGAAGAAAGTCAGAGGAATTAATTAAAGAAGGTAGAGTAAAAGTTAATGGCAAAGTGGTAACAGAATTAGGCTTGAAAGTATCTCCTTCAGATAGAATTGAGGTTAATGAAGTTCAGATTGAAAAAGAGGAACCTGTTTATTTTCTTCTCTATAAACCTAGAGGCGTTATTTCTAGTGTAAGCGATGACAAAGGAAGAAAAGTAGTAACTGATTTTTTTTCACATTATAAAGAAAGAATTTTCCCTGTTGGCCGTCTAGATTATGATACATCAGGATTATTGCTTTTAACAAATGACGGGGAATTTGCTAATTTACTGATGCACCCTAAGAACGAAATCGACAAAGTTTATGTTGCTAAAACAAAAGGAATTCCTTTGCGAGAAAACTTAAGGAAATTAGAAAAAGGAATCCGACTCGAGGACGGTAAAACAGCTCCTGCAAAAGTTAAGCTTCTTTCTGCCGATAATAAGAAACAAACAGCAATTGTTGAAATTGCCATTCATGAAGGTCGAAATCGCCAGGTGAGAAGGATGTTTGAAGCAATTGGTAATGAAGTCTTAAAATTAAAACGTGAACGATATGGATTTTTGACATTAAGTGGCTTAAAAGCAGGGGAAGCAAGAGAATTGACTCCACATGAGGTAAAGCAGCTAAGGGCTTTTGCCATGAATCAATCAAACAAAAATTCTTGAGGTGTCACCTATTAATATCTTGCATGATCGTTGGACATTAGATAACAAATCTATTTTTTAGACAAACAGTGCCAGAAGATGTACTGGAGGGGAAACTATGAAAAAACGGCGATTAGTAGTTCGAACGATTATTTTACTTATATTAGGTGCTGCTGTTGCCTATTCACTTTATGAAAATCTAACTAAAGATACTAAATTAAAAGTTGCGGTTGGGGACCAAGCACCGGATTTTGCCTTAGTCGATATGCAGGGAAATAAACATCGCCTTTCCGATTATCGAGGGCAAGGAGTATTTTTAAACTTTTGGGGAACATGGTGCCCTCCATGTAAGAAGGAAATGCCATATATCAATAATCAGTATGAGCAATTTAAAGATAAAGGTGTTCAAGTTTTGTCAGTTGATATTCAAGAGCCGGAACTTGCTGTAAATCAATATGCTGAAAGGCTTGGGCTGAATTTCCCAATCATGATTGATACTGAAAAAGAAGTGATGAATGTATATGGTGTCGACCTTTTACCGGCAACATTCCTAGTGGACAAGAATGGGAAAGTCGTAAAATATTACACTGGAGAACTAACTGAAAATAAGGTAAAAGAATTTATGGAGCAAATAAAACCTTAAGGGACCAGAGGGAGATTTTACAATGAACGATGTTAAATGTGAATGCGGTCATGTAAACCCGCATGGAACCGTGTTATGTGAAGCTTGTGGAAAGGTGCTTGATGAGAAAGAAAAAGATAATAAAGAACTTCTTGACATGCGCTATGAGGGGAGTGCACGCCGTTCACAAACATACAATAAGACCATTATTGATAAAATTTGGAACTTTTTTTCATCAGTCAAGGTAGGGATATGGCTAATTGTGATTACTTTAGTTGCATCCACGCTTGGAACCATTCTTCCGCAAGAAATGTATATCAATTTGCCTCCTGAAGTCTATTATCAGCAAGAATATGGCTGGTTTGGAAAATGGTATTACAAATTAGGCCTGGATGACTTATATGGATCATGGTGGTATTTATTACTTATAGCAATGATCGGTATTTCATTAGTCATTTGTAGTCTTGACAGGGTCGTCCCTCTATACAAAGCCCTAAAAGCTCAAAGGGTAACACGACATGAAGGTTTTTTAAAACGACAGCGGCTTTTTGGTGTGTCGGAGTCGGCAGATGAGCAGGATTGGTCTGTCATCAAGAACCATTTAAAGGGAAGACATTATCAGATTCGAGAAGAAAATGGAGATTTGCTGGCAGAAAAGGGCCGTTTTTCTCGCTGGGGTCCCTATATAAATCATGTGGGTTTGATTATTTTCTTAATAGGTGCGATGCTTCGTTTTATCCCGGGATTTTATGTTAATGAAGACCTGTGGGTTAAGGAAGGTGAAACTGCTGTTGTCCCTGAGACTAATGAAAAGTACTACATAAAAAATAATCAATTTATTCTTCAGCACTACGATAAAAACAAAGATAAAACGTTTCAAAAAGCCATCGAAGAAGCTGGTCAAGTGGTGAAAAACTACCAATCCAATGTGGTTTTATATGAACGGACAAGTAAAAAACTTCCAGGGGAAAAACCGAAATTAAAAAAGCTTAAGGAATATAAGATTAGAGTTAATCACCCATTGGAATTTAATGGATACTCTATTTTTCAGTCATCTTATCGCAGTGAGTTAAAATCAATGACCTTTGTGTTGGCAAATAAAAAGACGGGTCAGACTTTTGGAATGGTTAAAATTGATTTGGAAGACCCAAAAGCTAAATATGATCTAGGGAATGGTTATTCCGTCAAATTAATGAATTATTTTCCAGATTTTGAATTTGATCAAAATGGTGAGCCTTCAACTAAATCGCGGTTACCTAATAATCCTGCTTTTGTGTTTGAGATGACCACACCAAATAGTCCAAAACCTGAAACAAGTTTTGTTGCAATTAAGCAGACAATTGAGCCATTTGGAGAGAACACGTTTAAAATGGCTTTTCAAGGGATTGAAACCAAAAATGTCTCTGGATTTACGGTTCGAAAGGATTCGTCCTTATGGGTCATTACTTTAGGTGGGATTATCTTTATGATTGGTGTAATCCAAGGGGCCTATTGGAACCATCGCAGAATTTGGATTCAGAATAAAAATGGCCAAGTATGGATTGCCGCTCATACTAATAAAAATTGGTACGGTATAAAAAGGGAACTTGAGACGGTTTTAAAAGATACTAAGCTATGCATCCCTGAAGATCAACAAAAAGATAATTTGGATAAGGAGGGAGTCTAGTTGGCAACAATAAGTAGTGATTTATTATTTATTGCGTTTATTCTCTATTTAATTGCTACACTATTTTATGGCGGATCAATTAAATTGAAAAATGGAGCGAGTGAAAAAGAAGGAACGAACTCATGGGGGAAAATTGCAGTATCTTTAACAATTGTTGGTTTTATTTCTCAGCTCGGATATTTTATTACTAGATGGATTGCGGCTGGGCATGCTCCAGTCAGTAATATGTTTGAGTTTACCACCTTTTTTGGAATGGCCCTAGTAGGCGCATTTATTGTTATTTATTTTATTTATAGAACAACTTTACTTGGTTTATTTACAATGCCTATTGCAATCTTAGTTATTGCTTATGCAAGTATGTTCCCAAGAGAAATTACCCCATTAATTCCTGCCTTACAGAGTTATTGGCTTCATATTCATGTAACCACTGCGGCAATGGGAGAAGCCATCTTAGCTATAAGCTTTGCTGCGGGATTAATTTATCTCGTTAAGGCCATTGATCAAACAAAGGCAAACAAAAGAACCTTTTGGCTTGAAATGGTGATGTTTGCACTTGTAACAGTACTAGGATTTGTAGCTGTTTCAACTGTCTTTGTAGCTTTAGGCTACAGTGAAAAATTTAACTGGGTAGATAAACATGATACTCAAGTAGCTGTGGAGTATAAGATGCCCGCCATTACGGGACCTCATAAAGGGGAATTAGTAACAAAGGATGGGTTTAAACCATTGGTTGACATGCCTGCAATCATAAATGCCAAAAAGTTGAATACAGTTATCTGGTCTTTATTTGGGGGCTTGTTACTTTATGGAATTATTCGCGCCGTGTTACGAAAACGAATTGCTGCTGCACTAAAACCGCTTGTAAAAAATATTAAACTTGATTTTGTTGATGAGATTAGTTATCGCTCCGTTCTTATCGGTTTCCCCGTATTTACACTTGGGGCACTAATCTTTGCAATGATTTGGGCGCAAATGGCCTGGTCAAGATTCTGGGGCTGGGACCCAAAAGAAGTTTGGGCCTTAATCACTTGGCTTTTTTACGCAGCTTTTTTACATCTTCGTCTTTCAAAGGGCTGGCATGGTGAAAAATCTGCATGGCTTGCTGTAATTGGCTTTGTTATCATCATGTTTAATTTAGTTGCCGTTAATCTAGTAATCGCTGGTCTTCATTCTTATGCAGGGTCATAGCGAAATAAGCCTTCACTTTAAAAGTGAAGGCTTTTATAAAATCAATACTTTTTTACTAAAAAAACAGATTGTCAAATTATTGACACACTTTAAATGAGTTATTACCTTGAAAATGTAGCAAAATGCAGTTCCATTTTGTAAAATAAACTCCATGGGGGGATTAATTATGGATAAAGACGTTAAAATTTTAGTAGTAGATGATGAGGAAAGAATTCGCCGTTTATTAAAAATGTATTTAGAGCGTGAAGAATATATGATTGACGAAGCAGAAGATGGAAATCAAGCTTTAGCAAAAGCTTTAACTAATGATTACGACGTTATTTTACTTGATTTAATGATGCCTGGTAAAGACGGAATTGAAGTCTGCCGTGAGCTTAGAGAAAAAAAGGCAACTCCCGTTATTATGCTGACTGCTAAGGGTGAGGAAATTAACCGTGTACAGGGCTTCGAAGTTGGGACAGATGATTACATTGTTAAACCATTCAGCCCACGTGAAGTAGTTCTACGCGTTAAAGCACTTTTAAGACGCTCATCACAAACCAGTTATTTGCAAACAGAAACAACGACAAAAGATGTAATTGTTTTCGCACATTTAACGATTGATAATGATGCCCACCGGGTTCTGGCAGATGGCAAGGAAGTAAGTTTAACACCTAAAGAATATGAATTGCTGTATTTCTTGGCAAAAGCACCGGATAAAGTATTTGACCGAGAGCAATTATTAAAAGAAGTTTGGCATTATGAGTTCTTTGGGGATTTACGTACAGTTGATACACATGTAAAACGTCTCCGTGAAAAGCTTAATAAGGTGTCAGAGCAGGCTGCAAGAATGATAGTGACCGTTTGGGGAGTGGGCTACAAATTTGAGGTAATTAATGAATGACCTTTTTACGAAGTGTTGTTGGTAAACTCTGGTTTACAATACTTTTATTAGTATCATTTGTTCTGTTCATCCTAACAATCATGCTTCTTGAGCTTTTCCAAAACCATAACACCCTTGAAACAAAGACTAATTTAACAAATACAGCTGAAAAGATTGCCGATGTTTTGGAAGCCCACCCAAATAATCAGTTACCACTTGGGTTGGAGATTTCTTGGGAGATTATTGATAATGTGACCAAAGTAGTGATTGTAAAAAATGATCATGAAGTCTACTATTCGCCAAATACCGAAAAAGATAAAAAGCTAACTATGGATGATATCAAAAATGATTCGGACTTCTTAGCCGTGTATCACCACAAAAAATCGATTGAAAAGGTTTCTACTCTTTCTTCCAAAGATATTGATCAGGCTGCAAGTTATTCGATCATCGGTATACCATTAACTCTCCCTGGTGAAAAAAACGGAGCAGTCTTTATTTATCAATCACTTGAAGTAATGCAGGAAACATCCAATGAAACAACGAAATATATCTTGCTAGTGGCTGGGGTTGCAATCATTCTAACCACCATCTTTGCCTTCTTTTTGTCAACTAGAATAACTGCACCGCTCAGAAAAATGAGAGAAGCGGCATTTGAGGTGGCGAGAGGAAAATTCGATACAAAAGTCCCTATTTTAACACATGATGAAATTGGGGAATTAGCAACTGCTTTTAATCAAATGGGCCGTCAATTAAAATTTAATATGAATGCATTAAGCCAAGAAAAAGAGCAGCTTGCCAGTATCTTAAGCAGTATGGCTGATGGGGTTATTACCTTTAACCGTGATGGCACGATTTTAATTACCAATCCTCCAGCGGATCGATTTCTGCAATATTGGTATTATGAAAAGGGTGGATTCACCGATGCTGAAGCCATTCCGTCACAAGTGATGGAGCTTTTTCAAGAATCATTGGAAAAGGAAAAGGAACAAATTGGTGAAATATCCCTTCAAGGGCGTCATTGGGTCATCTTGGTCAGCCCTCTTTATAGCAATCGCTTTATTCGAGGGGCAGTTGCAGTTCTGAGGGACATGACCCATGAAAGACAGCTTGAAAAAATGAGAAAAGATTTCATTGCGAATGTTTCACATGAGTTAAGAACACCCATTTCAATGTTACAAGGATACAGTGAAGCTATTGTGGATGACATTGCGGAAACACAAGAAGAGAAAAAAGAGATGGCAAAAGTCATTTATGATGAATCACTACGTATGGGACGATTGGTCAATGAACTGTTGGATTTAGCACGTATGGAGGCTGGACATCTTCATTTATCAGTCGAAGACGTTAATCTTTCCGCATTTATTAATCGCATAATTTATAAATTTCAGGGTCTAGCGAAAGATAATGAAATTCTTTTGAATGCAGAAGTGGAAAATGATAGCTCGCCAGTTCTTTTTGATCCTGACCGGATTGAACAAGTGCTGACCAATTTAATCGACAATGCGATTAGACATACACCAAAAGGTGGAAAAGTAAAGGTAACCGTTGTGTCAGATGCCAGAGGAGTTAAAATGGAAGTAGCCGATTCTGGTTCGGGTATTCCTGAAGAAGATCTGCCATTTGTGTTTGAACGGTTTTATAAGGCAGACAAAGCTCGGACCAGGGGCAGAGCAGGTACTGGCTTAGGACTGGCTATAGCCAAAAATATTATTGATGCCCATCGCGGCACTATTTCTGTACGGAGTAAAACAGGAATTGGCGCAACATTCTCCTTCTTACTGCCACGAAAAAAGGAGGATTAGTGAAAAATTTGCCGATTGTTCTTGATTCACAAGAAACAATTAAAGCGGAAGTCTCTAGACAGTAAGTTTCTAATAAAGTGTAAAAAGCTCATCCTATGATTGATGAGCCTTTTTAATAGATAAGAATTAGTTAGGAAAAAATATTCTGTCAATATCTTCCTTTTTGTAAAAAAAAAGCCTATATTTAAATAGTGAAACCTTTTATAAAGAGAGACTGAATAATCTTATGAACGGGGAGGGGAATTGATGGACTCCGTTTTCAATGATCTTTATCAAAAATATCATCATGACGTTTTTCAATTTCTATTTTATATGGTTAGGAATAAGGAGCAAGCCGAGGATCTTGTCCAAGAAGTTTATATTCGGGTTTTCAAGTCTTACAATCGTTTTGAGGGAAAGAGCAGTGAGAAAACATGGCTTTTCTCGATTGCTCGTAATGTTGCAATCGATTACTTTCGAAAACAAAGGGGGTGGAAGGAGCGTCTGCTTGAAAAATTTGATTGGTCCAATAACCAAGTTAAAGATGATTATCCGCTTGCCGAAGAAATTATGGTCCAAAAAGAAGAAATTAGATGGATATATAATTGTCTGGAATTTTGCACGATAGATCAGCGGTCTGTCATAATCTTTCGCTTTTTACAGGATTTATCCATTGCTGAAACAGCTAATGTTCTAGGGTGGACAGAAAGTAAAGTGAAAACAACACAGCATCGCTCCTTGAAGGTCTTAAAAAAGCATATGGAAATGTTTAATAGACCCCCAACCTATACCTCACTTATGGAACTTGCGTAATATCCCATAAATAACCCAAAATCAACCAAACCGGTTGATTTTTTTATGCATAAAATAAGAGAAGTCTCCAAATTATAACAAATATGCTCAAACTCCCATAGAATTTGATATTTTGGTCGTTCTAAATTTGATTGACTGAACATATGGTGGGAGGAGGGACAAGATATAAGGAGGACAAAAAGGTCATGCGTGACTATATAAAGAGATTTATCATTGCCATAATCATGGCAATATGTGTGAGTTTATTATTTCTAGGAGGAAAACATTCGGAAGCGGCAGGCATTAATAAAAATGAAGTGATAACGAACCATTGGATTTGGCCGGCGGATGGCATCATCTCTGATACATATGGAACAAGACAGGGAAGACATAAAGGTATTGATATAGCTGGAAGAATAAATACACCCATACTTGCCGTTCTGGATGGGGTAGTTGAGAAGTCTTATTATTCAAATACATATGGAAATGTGGTCTTTATTAAGCATCAGAATGATTTTGTAACTGTATATGCCCACTTAAACAAAAGGCAGGTATTTAAAGGACAAAAGATAAAACAAGGTGATTTGCTCGGAGAAATGGGGCAAACAGGTCAAGCAACGGGAACCCATCTTCATTTCGAAGTACATCATTTCGAATGGAGATACGATAAAAAATATGCACTGGATCCTGAAAAGCTATTGGGTAAAGCAGATGTGGGAGAATCTGTTCAGGCTGGCATAACAAAGGTAGGTGACTCTGTTTTAGCTGCAAGTTCACAGATACGCTCACAACAGCACGACAGTTCCGCCACCTTGAATAAATATGTAGTGAAAGAAGGGGACACCCTATATACGATTTCTCAAAAACTGAAGACTTCTGTTAGGGCAGTAAAAAATCTTAATCACTTAACAACAGATCTTATTAAACCTAAACAAATATTATATGTCCCATAAGTTCATTAACCAATCCGCAGTTGTGATCCTGCGGATTTTTTTATAGAGAAATTATAGACAAAATTATTTCGTAATTATAAGGGTTAACAAATTAATTTTTCTTTAGTATAATATACACATAATTTAATATCGATCTATCTTCGGGGCAGGGTGAAATTCCCGATCGGCGGTATTAGAGTAATACTCTTAAGCCCGCGAGCCTTTTTAGGCAGGATTTGGTGCGATTCCAAAGCCGACAGTATAGTCTGGATGGGAGAAGATGGAGGTTCTGCAGACATTCAAAAAATCATGGAAATTGAATGTTTATTAAGCATGCCTTTGTTAGCTCCCTCGAGAAATTTATCTTGAGGGAGCTTTTGTTTATCTTGGGCGTTGTTTGGCTGAACCTCTCTTCCTAACATGATGGATCAAAAAGGAGAGAGGACAATGGTTAAAAGAAAGAGATTAAATGTTAAAGCTTATGTTTCAATTGGAATGCTGAGCAGTATAGCCTATCTATTAATGCTATTAAACTTCCCGCTTCCATTATTCCCTAATTTTCTATTCGTTGACTTCAGTGACCTTCCAGCATTATTTGCTGCCTTAATTTTTGGGCCGCTTGCTGGTATTTTAGTAGAGTTTATCAAAAATGTTTTAAATTATGTAGCAACCGGAAGTCAAACTGGAATACCAGTTGGTCATATTGCCAATTTTATCGCAGGGATTGTATTCGTCCTTCCAACTTATTTTGTTTATAATAAACTTAAAACGAGGAAAGGGATGACCATTGCGTTAGTAGCTGGAACCATCATTATGGCCGTGGTAATGAGTGCCTTGAATTATATTGCAATCTTACCTGCATATACACTGCTGATGGGTTTCCCCGATATGAGAAATTTGGTTGTTCCCGCTATCCTTCCTTTTAATATATTAAAGGGTATCATGATGTCAGTCATATTCATGTTGCTGTTTGTGCGTCTGCAAGTATGGATGAATAAGAATCTAAAAAGTGTATAAATAACAACAAGAGCTGCCTTCACGGTTGCTCTTGTTATTTTTGAATTAGAAAAGCGCAAGCGCCTTGATCAGCCCCGACAAGCACAAGACAAGCCGGCCGAAAGGTTGTTCTTTAACCTTTTGGACGGATTGGCTTGTGACCTCGAGGGGCTAGGCGCTGGAGCTAGACAATTCACAAAGTCAATATTTATACTTTCTTATTCTGAAATAAAAACCCCGCCTGTAAAAGACGAGGTTCATTTTTAACAAAAAAGAATTATTCGAACTTAGTTGGATTTCCTTCAAATGGCTCGTCTGCAACTTTAATTGAATCAGTTGGACAGCCTTCAAATGCATCCATCATGTCATCGATTAATACATCTGGGATTTCAACAATCCCTTCATTATCGTCAAGGGTAACGAATGCAATCCCTTCATCATCATAATCATAAATGTCTGGTGCTGCTGCGCCACATGCACCACAAGCGATACATGTTTCTTTGTCAACAATTGTATACTTTGCCATAAAAAAACCTCCCAGGAAATAACAAATATTATTCTTCAGTGTTTCCTAATTTGAGAAATATGGAAACGAAATACTCATTCCTATTGTAAAGCTGTAAGAGCAACTTTTCAATAGAAAAATGATATTAGTGCATGGATTGAATATTATCATTTTGATGAAACTTCTTCAATATTAGCCCACCAGTTAATCAAATTTCATGATAAAATAAAATCAGATAAAATGTGGATTTTTGTCGATTTATTCGAAAAAGTGGTGGATTCAAATGCTGCATTTAGAAACCGTAATTTTATTTTGTCTTAAACAATTAAATGGTGAACGGACCATTTATTCCATCTATCATCTTTTAAATGGAAAAAAGTCATCACAAACAATACAAGATGCCCATTTATTTTCCTTGAAGGAATTTTTTGGTGTTTATGGAGAGCTAACTAGAGAAGCATTTGAACAAATCACTGAGGATTTGTTTAGAAAAAATTTGATTGATATTTGTGGTGAACAACAATACCAATTAACAGTTGCTGGGTTAGAGTATTTAGAAAGTAAATGGTTTGATCATTATTTAGATGGTTGGAATTATCATACTTACACAATGCTATTTTGGGATAGATTGTCATTGTTGACTCAGGTTATCTCAAACCTAGTATATGAGGAAACAAAATATGTTCCCATTCAAAAAAATATAGATTTACAAAATTGGCTGAAATCGGTGTTGAAAAAAATAAATAAGCCTAGAAATGATTTAGGTAGGATTTTGTTCTCGGAATTAACAGAAAGTTTTAATCAGGGGAAGAATTTAGATCCTTCCATTTTAGTGTTTCGCTTAACCGGATTCCAGCAAATAGGGTTAACGCCACTCCAAGCAGCAATGAAGCTAAAGATGGACATTCACGATTATCATCTGCAATTCATTCAAATTATTCATTATTTAATTCAGACGATTCAAAAGAACTCCAGCCGTTTTTCGATGTTAATTTTCTTAATAAATGACCTGGATAAAGAGAATGTATTAACCCTCTCTTCAAGAAAAACTTGGAATCTTTTGAAACAGGGATATTCTGCAAAAGAAATTGCAGATTTAAGAAATTTAAAATTAAGTACAATTGAAGATCATTTAGTAGAATTTGCCCTTCATCTTGAAGAATTCTCAATAGATCCATACGTTGACAAACATTTGCAAGAAGAGATTATCGATTTTTCACGCCGTAATGGGACAAGACAGCTAAAACGAATAAAAGATCAAGTGAAGGCTGCGACCTACCTTCAAATTAGGTTAATATTAGCCAAATATGGTGATAGAGAATGGAACTAGAAACTCATTTAAAAAAATACTTTGGTTTTCCTTCATTTAAAACTGGACAAAAGGAAGTTATCACTTCAATTCTTGCTGGACAGCACACATTGGCGATGCTCCCAACAGGAACGGGAAAATCATTATGCTACCAGTTACCTACTTATCTTCTACAAGGGCAAACATTGATTATCTCCCCTTTACTTTCTTTAATGCAGGATCAGGTAGAGCAAATGAAGCGGTTAGGTGAAAAAAGAGTTATTGCTTTAAATTCATTTCTATCTGTTTCAGAAAGAAACGACGTACTACGTCATATTAATGACTACAAGTTCATCTTTATATCACCTGAGATGTTGTGGGTTCCTTTTATTATTAAGGTCTTACAGCAGTTGACCATCTCTTTGTTTGTGGTTGATGAAGCCCACTGTATTTCACAGTGGGGATATGATTTTCGTCCGGACTATTCTAAGTTGGGTGAAATACGAAAAAAGTTAAACAGTCCTTTAACACTTGCTCTTACGGCAACGGCTACTAAAAAGGTGCGTGAAGATATAGTTCATTCATTAGGGATTGATGCTAATGAAATAACAAAAATAGAATCGACCATTGATCGTCCAAACATTGCCTTCCATCTTGAAAGATTAAATGCTTATCACGAAAAACAACATCGAACCATTGAGCTTGTTTCTGCATTACAAAAACCAGGGATTATATATTTTTCTAGTAAAAAAGCAGCTGACCAAATGGCAGCCTTATTAATGGAAAAAGGTATATGTAAAGCAATGGCTTATCATGGCAGTTTAGAGCCAACCACAAGGGTGCTGATTCAACAACAGTTTATTCATAATCAGCTTGACGTTGTTTGTGCCACTAGTGCCTTTGGTATGGGAATAAATAAAGAAAATATTCGGTTTATTATTCATTTTCATCTCCCTATGCAAGTGGAATCTTACCTTCAAGAGATTGGCAGGGCAGGCCGTGATGGGCTGCCAAGTGTGGCGATTCTGTTATATGCACCAGGTGATGAACAGCTGCCGCTTCAGTTGGCTGAAGCGGAATTACCATCGCAACAGCAAATTGATTGGTTATTTAATAAGCTAACCGAACAGAGTAACCCAGGTGATGGTCGGGTGGAATTAAATCAAGAGTTAAGTAAACAAGGCGGATTTTCTGAAATCCAATGGAGAATTATAAAGGAATTTATCAATAATCCGGATATCGAAATGAGTAATCTTGAGTTGATCAAATCTTCAATCCAAGAGTTTGTGAGAGAAAGATTACAAGTGAAGATAGGTAACATCTTTCACATGAGACGTTTTGTGCATGCTGATACGTGCCGCCGTGAATTTATTTTTGATTATTTCGAGGAAGAATTTGTCCATAACAAGATTCCTTCTTGCTGTGATATTTGTGGGGTAAATCTAAGTGCTTATCAAGCAACGTCACATACTCTTTTAAGAGAGACAACAGAAGAGAATTGGAAGGATTATCTAGCGAAAATTCTAATCAATAGTGAGTTGAGTAAATGAAAAGAAAGTATAATCAAATCATTTCAGCATTATCGGATAAAGAGTTACTATATCACCTGTATCTAACACAAATTATTCTTTTAGTTCTTTCGCTTATCCTAGGAGCAGTATTATATGATCACTTTTCCTATTTGAAAAAGATGGATTGGAAGGATGTCCATATTATATCCATTGGTTTTCCTGTAGGTGTGATGATAGTAATAGTGGATATTTTGTTAATGAAATGGCTGCCTGCATCCTATTATGATGACGGGGGATTAAACGAAAGAATTTTTAAAAATAAACATGTATTTCATACTTTTTTCATTGCTATCATTGTAGCGTTCAGTGAAGAATTGCTCTTTCGGGGAATTATCCAAACAAAGGTGGGTCTAATTTTGGCAAGTATCATCTTTGCCATTATTCATTATCGGTACCTTTTTAATTTCTTCCTCTTTTTAAATATTACTTTATTAAGTTTTTTTATAGGGATTATATACAATTGGACCGGCAATTTAGCAGTAACGATTATGATGCATTTTGTCATAGACTTTCTGCTAGGCGTATATATAAAATTGAGGCAGACATCAAATGATGACCTTAATAAACAGGGAGGAACAGCTCTGTGAATAAAGAAGTACCATACAGAGATCAAGCGGAGAGACTCAAACAGCGGATTCAAAAGATAAATGAAAAAATTGACAGTTCTAGTGAGAACCTACCGCCAAGAGAGCAAGTCCATAGGCAAAAGAAAAGGAAAACAAAATGGAAGATTAAATATCCTATCATTCGCTTATTAGTTTTGTGCTTTATCCTTCTTCCAATTATCATTTTTAGTGTAATCTCCTATAAGGGGAAAAGTGAGAAAGTCACTGGGACACAAAAAACTTCTGGAAATTCAGTAGGATATGAAACCATTAATCTTGAGAAGACAAATTCTGAAAATGTTAAAACGAATAGTAAAACAAAGAAAACTGAAACTGAAAAAATAGACCAAGGAAAATAGTCCTCAAAATTGCATAAATAAAGTTTATCGAACTTGAATCGGTTCAGATTGTCGAGAAAGGGTATTTTTCTCGGCAATTTTTTATGTTGTCATAATTTATAGTTTGTCCTGCAAATGGGCCTGTTGATTTCCGCTCCAGGCACTCGCTTTCCGCGAGGAGGTCCTGGAGCCTCCTCGGCGCAATGGCGCCTGCGGGGTCTCCAGTGACCTCTCTATCCCGCATGAGTCGAGTGCCCTCCGCTCCAATCAACAGGGAAGTAAATCAACTTAAAGTATTGAAACACGATCAAAAAGTCCTTTACAAACAGAATAAGGGGATCAGATGGTCGACCATTGTCATCGCTATAAAAAGGACGAACCTTTTCAAGAAGGAATGAAAAATCAATAAATTTATCAAATTAGACGGAGAAGGTGGTCTTCAGGAACTAAATCATCAATAGACGCAAATTCATATTCACTTTGGCTAGATTCTTTTAGCTTAAACATTGATTTCACCAATTTTAATATGTACTAGTTCAGTATAAGACCTTATTGAAAAACACTCTGTTGATTGGCGCGGAAGGTACGAAGACTCCTGCGGGAGTACGGGGCTGGGGAGACCCCACAGGCGCTTTAGCGAGGCCACTGAAAAAGTCTGTGAAATTTAATGCGAAACTAATTCCTGAAAATCCCATCCCCACTTCCAGTTTATAATTAGTGGTAAAATAGACTGAATTCCCCCACTTTGATATTGAAAAACGGTGAAATTTTGGGATTAGTTTTTTCGGAAATTTCATAATTAAACAGAAAAGCACTTTTTCAGTGCCCTCCTCTTTAGCGCCGAGGAGGCTCCCCGGAACGCCCGCGGAAAGCGAAGTGCCTGGAGCGCCAATCAACAGACATGTTCCAAAGCATAAATTAATAATATTATAACAAATTAACGCGGTGAACTGTTAAAATACATAAATAAAAGGCTATCGAGAGTTTTTCGACAGCCTGTACCGATCTTGAATCGGTTTTTTTTTTTTGTTCCAAACATAAATCCTAGGACAAGATCATAAATATATATATTGAAATAGGGAGGGGGACTTTTTGATGGACTCACCAATTCAACAACTTGAACATACCGATCAAGCAACAAAGCAAATGTTAGAAAACGTGAGAAAAAGGAAAAAAAAATTCGATGATGTGAAAAAGTGGCACTACATTTCGATATATGGAACACTCTTTTTTGCCTTTATTTTTGCGGTTGACTTCTATATTAATTTTTATAAACAATATTCACTTTCTTTTATAGCATTACTATCTGCTGTTATAAATGATACGGTTGCTGTCTATATATTGGCTTTTACCATTGTAGGATTTGGCGCAATGAATTTGTTGAAACAACAAAAGGATAAAAAGGAGAAAGAATATCAGGAGCTAAGGTGTGAAATTGTTGATCGAAGTAAGGATCTGTGGAAGAGAGAAGATGAATGGAAAAACCGCCATATTGTATTTGAAATTATGAAGAAACAATATGATATTAATTTATACCATGAAAAAAAATAAGAAGCAGATATACAGCTGCTTCTTTTACTTACTAAAAGATTTTCTTTTTTCCCCGTTCGTCCTTTATAATTTCAACGGCTTCTCGAAATCGTTGTGAATGAATAATTTCTCTTTCACGTAAAAATCTTAATCCATCATTTAAATCTGGATCATCACTAAGGTTGATGATCCATTGATAGGTTGCTCTTGCTTTTTCCTCAGCGGCAATGTCTTCATAAAGATCTGCGATTGGATCACCTTTAGCTTGAATATATGAAGCGGTCCAGGGTACACCTGAAGCATTATGGTAAAATAATGCCTTATCATGATTCACATAGTGGTCTTCAATACCTGCAGCTTTAATTTGTTCTGGTGTAGCATCCTTTGTGAGTTTATAGACCATTGTGGCAATCATTTCAAGATGGGCAAATTCTTCGGTTCCGATATCGGTTAGAAGTCCAATTACCTTATCGGGAATCGAATATCGCTGGTTTAAGTAACGAAGTGCAGCAGCAAGTTCACCATCAGCACCGCCATATTGCTCAATCAAATATTTAGCCAGTCTTGGATTACATGTGCTAACTCGGACTGGATATTGTAGTTTTTTTTCATATATCCACATTATCGAAATCCCCCCTCAATTAAACCTGCCATGGCCAAGGAGTATCATCCCAGTTCCAAGGATAGCCTGAGTAGCTGTTACCATATTGTTGTAAAGGTCCAAACTGACTTTCAAATAACTTTTTTATTCGTTTTCTTTCTTTTGCATAATGATTAAATTGATGTATAGCTTCTTGGTCATCATTATGTGTATCTAAATATAGGGTTAATTCAACTAAAACAAAATCCACTGCTTGAAGCTGTTCCATTAATTGATAATATTCCGCAGGAACTTGTTTCATTGCGGAAGTCCTCCTTTACCTGGCTCAAGAGGACTAAACCAAGGGTCGTAAAAGTCTTTCCATAAAGTCCCTGCCCTTAGTGCTTCAAGTGGTGTAAACTGAGGTAAATTTGGCGGTTGAAAGCCCATATATAAATTGGGTGGTGTGGAGTATGCTTTTTCAAGGATTGGCTTACAAGGGTCAAAAGGACTAACGTAAGGATGAAAAGTCTTAATATGTGTATTCATAGTCGCCCTCCCTTTATTCAATATCATTTAATCTTATGAGAAGATTTTAATTACATGACATAAATCTTTAATATTATCAACGGTTTTTCAAGGGATTGAAGAAGTATAATAAACCATATAGGACTTTATTTAGGAGGTGATGGGAATTGTTTGTAAAAAATATTATGATCCCTAAGCATGAATGCATTATAGCTCATGCTGATGAAACACTAAACGATGCTTTGGATAGGTTAGAAAAACACCAAATTGATGGGCTTCCTGTATTAAATGGTGATAAATACGTAGGTGTTATAACAAGATTCAATATCTATGAAGGCTTTTTTCATTCAGGTAAGCAAAAGGATGATTATTTGACTTTCACAATTGTAAGCGATGTCACTTCACATGGAGATAAATTTTTGCTGGGTGGAGAATTATTTGAAAAAACACTTCTCGATTTGAAGGATTTCCCATTATTAGCGATTGTTGATGACCATAATACCTTTCAAGGAGTAGTAACACGATCGGATGTTTTAAGTTCGTTTGAGAGTGCATTTGGTGTCAACCGACCAGGAGTAAGAATTGCCTTTACATCGATTGAAACAGAAGGGCGTATTGCTAGGTTATCGGAAATTGCTCATCAATTTCATGAGCATATCATTTCCCTCGTTACTTTTGATGAGACTGATAAACTTGTCCGTCGAATTGTCATGAAGATTGAAAAGAAAGACAATATTAGCAGGTTTACTAAGAAACTTGAAGAACACGGCTTTAGAATTTTAAGTATACAAGAAGACTAGGAATAAAGAGGGAATAAAGAAAATCCTTCTCATACACTGTATGGGAAGGATTTTTATATTAATAGTATTGTGATGCATCTTTTTTAGTATAGGTCTTGTTTATGGTATGATTTCCATAGAACTTTAAGGGGGGAGAATACGTGATTATTTGGTGCCTCGTGGTATTGTTATTAGGAATTATTTTTCTTCTCATTTTTATGGTCAGAGAGGCGTTCCTAAATAAAGTAGTGGAACATGAGTTATACTTTCCAGATTTTCCAGAATCGTTTGGTAAGGTGACGATATTTTTTATATCGGATATTCATAGACGTGTTATCTCAGACTTCATTATCGAGAGTGTAAAAGGTAAAGCTGATTTTGTCATCATTGGAGGAGATTTAACGGAAAAAGGAGTTTCCTTTGGGCAAGTAAAAGCAAATTTATTAAAATTAAAACAAATTGGTCCTGTTTATTTTGTTTGGGGAAACAACGATTATGAGGTGGATTTTCGCAAATTGGATGCTACTTTACTAGATATGGGTGTAAAAATCTTGGATAATACTGCTGTAAGCTTTGAATCTGGGCAAGGAGAAAAATTATCGCTCTTAGGTGTCGATGATTGCAGTCAAGAACGTGATCGGCTTGACTTAGCCTTAATAGATGCGGAAGAAAGCAATTTTAAAATATTAGCTTGTCATATTCCAGATATTACAGATAAGATCCTGAATGAATCTAACATTAGCTTAGTGCTTTCCGGACATACTCATGGAGGACAAATACATATTATGGGGTATAGCCCTTTTAAAAAGGGAGGGATAAAAAAGCTTGAAAATACAACGATTTTGATTAGCAATGGTTATGGAACCACGAGAGTTCCTTTAAGGTTAGGAGCACCTGCTGAAACGCATCTTATTACAGTTAAACAAGGAATCCAAAAGATTGGCTGAGGAGACAAATCACCAATATTCCTCTGTGGCATACACTGAAAACAAGAGTTACGTCACGGCAGGGGGCAAAAGCATGCGCTTAGAACGCTTAACGGCCAATAAAATAAAAATATTTCTAACCTCAGATGATTTGTTTGAAAGAGGGCTTTCAAAAGAGGATATCTGGAAGGATTCAAGTAAATGGAATCAACTCTTCCATGATATGCTTGAAGAGGCTAGTGAGGAATTTGATGTTGACATTCAGGGTTCTGTAGCTGTAGAAATTTTCTCCCTTCAGGCTCAAGGAATGATTTTAATCATCACGGTTGATGAAGTAAAAGATGATGAAGATTTATTATATGATGGTTATATTGAAATGCAAGTAAGGGTTGAGGGATGCGAGGAACTCATATATGAGTTTGACGAATTCGAAGATCTAATTGGTCTATCAAAAAGACTTTCAATTTTAGACATTTATGGTGGAACACTCTATTGGTTTCAAAATCGCTATTATCTATTAATGGACAATGTAGAAGTCTCCAAAAAAATAAAGGCTGCTTGTATTTTATCAGAGTTTGGTAATCCATCTATACTAAGTCCATATGTACTTGCTGAATATGGTAAGCCTGTGATGAAACATGTTGCTATTGAAACGCTTCTTCATTATTTTAGATAACAACCAATATTATTATATAAGGGGCGGAATGCCCCTTTATATTTAATAAATCTTTTCCTATTTAATTTTTGTTTCCTGAAATTTTTTAATTTTATGATAGCGTTTCCACTAAAAGAATTAGTCTAATCTTTTCTTCTTGCATAAATCGATTAAACGTGTATACTTGTCTCTGAAAGAGGACAACATTCGTAAAGCATTTTCTAGGAGGATTTCAAATGGCAGCCGAAAAAGCAAATGGTCAAACTAATCAAGAGGGAGAACACCAAGATGTGTTAAAATCAACCCAAACAGTTATACATAAAGCCCTTGAAAGGTTAGGTTATCCTGAAGAAGTTTATGAGCTCTTAAAGGAGCCACTTCGTTTGCTGACAGTGAAAATTCCAATAAGAATGGATGATGGTTCAATTAAAATATTTACAGGATACCGTGCACAGCATAATGATGCTGTAGGACCTACCAAGGGTGGTATTCGTTTTCATCCGAATGTAACGGAAACAGAGGTGAAAGCCCTGTCAATCTGGATGAGCTTGAAATGTGGGATCGTTGATCTTCCCTATGGTGGAGGTAAAGGTGGAATTGTCTGTGACCCAAGGGATATGTCCTTTAGAGAGCTTGAAAGATTAAGCCGTGGTTATGTAAGAGCAATCAGCCAAATTGTCGGTCCAACAAAGGATATCCCAGCTCCAGATGTATTTACTAATTCACAAATTATGGCATGGATGATGGATGAATACAGTCGAATTGATGAGTTTAATTCACCCGGATTTATTACAGGAAAGCCGCTTGTTTTAGGAGGTTCGCATGGGCGCGAATCAGCAACGGCAAAAGGTGTAACCATCTGTATACGAGAAGCGGCTAAAAAGAAAGGTATACAAATTGAAGGAGCCAGGGTAGTTGTTCAAGGTTTTGGCAATGCAGGCAGTTATCTATCTAAGTTCATGCATGATGCTGGGGCAAAAGTAATTGGCATTTCTGATGCATATGGAGCATTATACGATCCAAACGGACTGGATATTGATTATTTATTGGATAGAAGGGACAGCTTTGGCACGGTTACTAAATTATTTAAAAATACGATTACCAATAAAGAGCTATTAGAACTTGATTGTGATATTTTAGTTCCGGCAGCAATTGAAAATCAAATTACAGCTGACAATGCTCATAATATTCGTGCGAAAATTGTGGTTGAGGCTGCAAACGGCCCGACTACTTTAGAGGCAACAGAAATTTTAACTGAGCGTGACATATTACTGGTTCCCGATGTTTTAGCATCGGCTGGTGGAGTAACAGTTTCCTATTTTGAGTGGGTTCAAAATAATCAAGGCTATTATTGGACAGAAGAAGAAGTAGAAGAAAAATTAGAAAAAGTAATGGTGAAATCATTTAAAAATATTTATAATACTGCGCAAACTCGTAAAGTTGATATGCGCCTTGCGGCTTATATGATCGGGGTAAGAAAAATGGCCGAAGCCAGCCGTTTTAGAGGTTGGATTTAATTAACCGCTCGTTCATGAAAAGCTTTGTTTGTTGAAACTAAATAGAAAATCTCCTATCATGTTACGGTAGGAGATTTTTTTTTGAACTAAAATAATGCGTTCATTATATAATTTTTGTCTTTTAAGGAGATGTTCTAAATGCAAATAGAAGAAATAATCATTATTGGCGGGGGACCTTGCGGATTAGCGGCAGCAATTGCTTTACAAGAAATTGGGAAGCAACCTTTAATTATCGAAAAGGGTAATGTCGTCAATTCAATCTATCATTATCCCACACATCAAACCTTTTTTAGTACAAGTGAAAAATTAGAAATTGGCGGCTTCCCCTTTGTAACAGAACATTACAAACCGAAACGAAACCAGGCATTAGTGTATTATAGGGAAGTCGTAAAGCGTAAACAGCTGCGGATTAATGCTTTTGAGACCGTATTAGAAGTTTCGAAGGAGAAAGAACTTTTTCAGGTTAAAACGGATAAAGGTACCTATCAAACTGCCTATGTGGTCGTGGCTACAGGTTACTATGACCATCCTAATTATATGAATGTTCCAGGTGAATCCTTACCGAAAGTTTTCCATTATTTTAAGGAAGCCCATCCTTATTTTGATAAAGATGTTTGTGTCATTGGAGGGAAAAATTCTAGTGTTGATGCAGCACTTGAACTTGTAAAGGCAGGAGCCAGGGTAACGGTTTTATACCGTGGGAAAGAATATTCTCCAAGTATAAAACCATGGATATTGCCAGAGTTTGAATCGTTGGTAAAAAATGAAATTATTACGATGGAGTTTCAAGCAAATGTAAACGAGATTACCGAAAATCAAGTCATCTATATGAAGGATGGTGTCCTAAAAACCATTCAAAATGATTTTGTTTTTGCTATGACAGGCTATCATCCGGATCATGAATTCTTATTAAAAATGGGTATTGGAATCGATGATGAAACGGGCAGACCTCTTCACGACCCCGACACAATGGAAACGAATATCAGTGGGATTTTTATTGCTGGTGTTATTGCAGCTGGTAATAATGCAAATGAAATTTTTATTGAAAATGGTCGCTTTCATGGAGGTCAGATTGCACAATCTATACTAGAAAAAGAAATTAAAGGGTGATTATTAATGGGTAAGGTTGTTCTTTTAACAACAGGTGGAACAATTGCGAGTAAAGCAAATAAGACTTCTGGAAAATTAGCTTCAGGAGCTATTACGGGTGAAGAGCTGGCTGCCATGTGTAATCTGCCAAATGAAATTGAGGTCATTGTCGAATCTGTTTTTCAAAAGGCTAGTATTCATATTACATTTGACGATTTAGTCATTTTAAAGAATAAAATAGAGGATTATTTTAAAGATTCGACAGTTTCTGGTGTCGTTGTCACCCATGGAACGGATACCATGGAAGAAACAGCCTATTTTTTGGATTTAACCATAAATGACCGTAGACCAGTAGTGGTGACGGGTTCGCAACGTTCACCCGAAGATTTAGGTAGTGATGTATACATTAACCTTCGACACGCTATTTATTCGGCTTGCTCTCCTGATTTACTGGAAGTAGGGACTGTTGTTGTATTTAATGAACGCATCTTTGCGGCTAGATATGTTAAAAAAGAACATGCCTCCAACATCCAAGGGTTTAATGCTTTTGGATTCGGTTATTTAGGAATCATTGATAATGACAATGTCCATGTTTTTCAGAGACCAATAAAAAGAGAATATTATCAAATTAAGAACTCGATTCCTGAAGTTGAAATTATTAAGTGCTATATCGGAGCCGACGGAAAGTTTATAAAAGCTGCCCGAGAAGCAGGTGTTGCTGGAATCATCCTCGAAGGAGTTGGACGAGGACAGGTCGCTCCTAAAATGATGGAAGAATTAGAAAAGTCCATTAAAGCGGGTATTAAATTGGTGATTACAACCAGTGCTGAAGAAGGGGCTGTCTATACAACGTATGATTATGAAGGAAGTGCATATGACCTTTATAAAAAGGGTGTAATCCTAGGAAGTGATAATGATTCTAAAAAGGCAAGAATGAAATTGGCGGTAGCAATGGCCAGTGGCTTAGATTCCATTAAGTTTTAACAGACCAGTCATTTTATAAAATAATATACAGCTCACAGGCCCTTAATTAAAGTTTTTTAACCCTTCACAATTTGTTGAAGGGTTTTTTCTTTGTCGAAATGGAATAAAAACACCAATTAAACAAAAAATAGGATTACTGTTAAAAAGATTCAAATTGGGGGTTATTATTCCATGATAAAGAAAAGCATCCAACTAAAATTCCTCATCATCATTTTTTCGTGTCTTATGCCATTTTCTTTATTGGAGAACCAAAAGGTTCATGCTTTTACCAATCAGATTATTCAAAGAGGGGCCGTTGGTGAGGATGTAATTGAACTGCAATCAAGGCTTAAGTATATTGGCTTCTATCACGGGAACATAGATGGGGTATTTGGCTGGAGCACCTATTGGGCACTGAGAAATTTCCAATATGAATTTGGTTTACCGATTGACGGACTTGCTGGGGAAACTACCAAGGCAAAATTAACAAAAGCGACAAAATATACTAAACAAACGGCACAAAATTCGACAGCAACTAATACAACTGCCACTAAAACAACCGCGTCCAATACACCAAAAGGATACTCGCAAAATGATATCCGACTATTAGCAAATGCTGTAAATGGTGAATCAAGAGGAGAACCATATATAGGTCAGGTTGCTGTTGCTGCTGTTATTTTAAACCGTGTGAACAGTCCTTCATTTCCTAACACCGTTTCCGGAGTTATTTTTGAACCTGGTGCATTTACAGCAGTTGCTGATGGACAAATTTGGCTGACACCCAATGAAACTTCTAAGAAAGCTGTCCTAGATGCTATTAATGGATGGGATCCATCGGGGGAAGCATTGTATTACTTTAACCCTGCTACTGCTACAAGCAGCTGGATTTGGGGCAGACCTCAAATAAAACGAATCGGTAATCATATATTTTGTAAATAGAGAGGTGAGTTAAATTGATTAGAGGAATTTTGATAGGAGTTCTCGCACTCGGTATTGCAGGTACGGCATATTGGGGCTATCAAGAACATCAAGAGAAAAATGCGGTACTAATTAATGCTGAAAACAACTATCAACGAGCATTTCACAATCTTGCATATCGAATGGATCTTTTACACGAAAAAATCGGGGCTACATTGGCTATGAATTCAAAGGAATCCTTATCCCCTTCTTTAGTTGAGGTATGGAGACTTACGTCACAAGCACATGGGGATGTTGGGCAGCTGCCGTTGACATTATTACCATTTAATAAAACTGAAGAATTTTTAGCGAACATTGGTAATTTTAGTTATCGAACAGCAGTTAGGGACCTATCAAAAGAGCCATTGACAGATAAGGAGTATCAAACGCTTCAAACACTCTATAAGCGGTCAGGTGATATTCAAAACGAATTACGCAATGTTCAGCATTTGATCCTTAAAAATAATCTTCGTTGGATGGACGTAGAGATGGCCCTTGCTTCCGGCAAAGAAAATACAGATAACACGATTATTGATGGATTTAAGACTGTTGAAAAAACGGTAACTAGTTATGATGAAACTGACCTAGGACCTACCTTTACCAATTTGCAAACAAAAGATGAAAACTTTAATAAAATAAAAGGGAAGACTATTTCTCGTCAAGAAGCTATCAACATTGCTAAAAAATATATAAAATTTAACGGCAATGCGAATGTAAAAGTCACAGATAATGGAAAGGGATCTGATTTTGGCTTTTACAGTGTAGTAATTGAAAACGAAAAAGCAAACCAAGAAGCTAGTATGGATATAACCAAAAAGGCAGGGCACCCGATCTGGTTTATTAATAATCGGGATATTAATAAACAAGTCCTAAGTTTAAATGATGCAAACAATAAAGCATCTGCTTTTTTAAGAGAAACAGGATTTAAGAATTTAGAGCTCTTTGAAAGTACACAATATGACCATGTTGGAGTCTTTAATTTTGTTACAAATATTAATGGGGTAAGAATTTATCCTGAATCAGTAAAAGTTAAGGTAGCATTGGATAATGGAGATATTATAGGTGTTTCTTCTGAAGAGTACTTAAAATCCTATCAAACAAGAACAATAGAAAAACCAACACTAACCCTAGAACAAGCTCGTGCTAAAGTGAATCCAAAATTAAAGGTAATGGAACATCGGCAAGCGATGATTGTGAATGATTTAAACCAAGATGTTTTATGCTACGAGTTCCTTGGAACTATGGGTGATGATACGTATCGAATATTCATCAATGCAAAAACAGGAGTAGAAGAAGAAGTGGATAAGCTGAAAAACGCCGAAGCTACCTACAAAGATGTTTTATAAGGTGGATACACTATATCCCTCTTTTAAATAGGCTTTGTTAAACGACATTGTTGATTTTATACTATGTTGATTGAAGCGGAAGGCGCTCGACTCCTGCGGGAGTACGGGGCAGGGGAGACCCCACAGGCGCTTTTGCGCCGAGGAGGCTCCCCGGCACGCCCGGGGAAAGCGAGCACCTGGAGCGGAAATCAACAGCCTAAATTAACAACAAAGCCTTTTTTTAAATTAGGAGTGAGCAGAATGAAAACAGTTGAGAGAATTATCATTAAATTAGTGATTGTTCAATTTATCTTTTTATTTTTAACACAATTCCTATTTCATCAACTGGATATCTTCCCGCAGATAAAACATTTAACAAGGTATGAAGGTGTTAATGAGAGTAAACCAACGGAAATCCTCCAAACCTTTAAAGGAATTGAAAAATAAAACTTGTCTCAAATAGGAAAGTATAAACCTTCCCATTTCATTGTGAGGGTTATACTTTCCTATTTTCTTATGAACTGTTTTGACATATAGAAAGAAAATAAATTATTTTTTCTTTATTAAAAAGTTAAAAAAAAGAGGCATATCACTTTATTGTGGTAAAATAAATAGAGTAGACTAGACGATTATGAAGGCATTTAGGAGGATATATGAATAAAAAAATCTCAATTGCAATTGACGGTCCAGCTGCAGCCGGGAAGAGTACAGTAGCAAAAATTGTGGCAGAAAAGCTTTCTTATATCTATATTGATACTGGTGCGATGTACAGAGCATTGACATATAAAGCGATCTTAAACCAATTGGATTTGGAAGATGAAGCATCATTATTAGACACTCTTCTTTCGACCGTAATTGAACTCAGACCTTCTGAAAAAGGACAATTGGTCTTTCTTGACAACCAAGATGTTACTGATCTGATACGCTCCACAGAGGTAACAAATTCAGTATCCTATGTTGCTAGACAGCCAAAAGTTCGAGAAGAATTGGTCAAGAGACAAAAGGCATTTGCAACGGATGGCGGAGTTGTAATGGATGGACGAGACATTGGAACACATGTTTTACCGAATGCTGAAGTTAAAGTGTTTTTGCTTGCAAGCGTAGACGAGAGAGCTGAAAGACGTCATGCCGAAAATCTTGATAAAGGCTTTCCATCTAATTTGGAACAATTAAAAACAGAAATTGCACAAAGAGATAAGTTAGACTCCCAAAGAGAAGTAGCTCCATTGAAGAAGGCTACTGATGCAATTGAAATTGACACAACCTCTTTGACCATTCCTGATGTTGTCGAAAAAATTATGGTACTTGTACATGAAAGGATGGGTATAGGGTGAGTTTGACGTTTTATGGGTTTGCTAAATCGGTGGTGTATACCATTTTTAAACCATGGTACAGGGTACAAGCCATTGGGGTAGAGAATATTCCGAAAGAGGGCGGCGTTCTGCTATGCTCCAACCATATTAGTGTTATTGACCCAATCGTTGTTGGCATTATGCAACCACGTCCTGTACATTATATGGCTAAGGAAGAGCTTTTTAACATACCGGTTTTTGGAAATATTGTTAGAAAATGTAACGCATTTCCAGTAAAGCGAGGATTTAATGATCGTGAAGCATTGAGAACAGGATTAAAGCTCTTAAAGGATGGACATGTTTTTGGCTTGTTCCCCGAAGGAACCAGAAGCAAAACTGGCGAACTAGGAAAAGGTCTGGCCGGAGCCGGTTTTTTCGCATTAAGAACAGAAGCACAGGTTGTTCCCTGTGCTGTTATTGGTCCGTATAAAAGTTTAAGAAAATTAAAAGTGGTTTATGGTAAACCCATTGATTTAACCGAAATGAGGCAAACTAAAGCTTCTGCCGAGCAAGTTACTGAAATAATTATGTCAGAAATTGATAAACTTATTAAAGAGCATAAAAAAGCTTCTGCTTGACAAAAAAGGCTATTTGTAAGAAGTTAATAAAAAGAGGTTTTTTTTGAAAATTCTTGTGGTTTTGTTTTATTTTATATGTGGTGTTTGCTGCCTGCTTTTCACCAAATCATATATAGATTTTTATGAGTAAAAGGATTAAGGAGGAATACATATGTCGGAAGAATTAAATCAAGTAGAAGTGAAAAACTTTGAAATTGGGGATAAAGTAACTGGACAAGTTACTAAAGTAGAGGAAAAACAGGTGCTTGTAAATATTCCAGGCAGTAAACTAGATGGAATTATTCCAATTAGCGAACTGTCAAGCTTGCATATTGAAAAGGCATCTGATGCTGTAGCTGAAGGTGATGAGCTAGAATTAGAAGTGACTAAAGTAGAAGAAGAAGCACTAGTTCTTTCAAAGCGTAAAGTCGATGCAGAAAAAGCTTGGGAAAGCTTAGAGCAACAATTCCAAGCGGGAGAGGTTTTTGAAACTGAGGTTAAGGATGTTGTTAAAGGCGGACTAGTAGTGGACCTAGGTGTTCGCGGATTTGTTCCAGCTTCTCTTGTTGAAGCGCATTTTGTTGAGGATTTTAGTGACTATAAAGGACGTACACTTTCATTTAAAATTGTGGAACTTGACAAGGATAAAAATCGTTTAATCCTTTCTCATCGTGCAGTTATAGAAGATGAAAAAGGTAAGGCAAAACAAAACCGCCTTGGTGCTCTAGAAGTAGGACAGGTTATTGAGGGGACAGTTCAAAGAATCACTGATTTTGGCGCATTTGTAGATATCGGTGGAATTGATGGACTTGTTCATATTTCACAGTTATCTTATAATCATGTAAATAAGCCTTCGGATGTTGTACATGAAGGTCAACAAGTGAACGTAAAAGTATTAAGTGTTGACCGTGATAATGAAAGAATTTCTTTATCAATTAAGGAAACCCTTCCAGGACCTTGGAGCAATATTACTGAAAAAGCACCTAAAGGAAGCGTTTTAAGTGGTACTGTGAAAAGACTAGTGTCTTATGGAGCTTTTGTAGAGGTATTCCCAGGAGTAGAAGGACTTGTTCATATTTCACAAATTGCTCATAAACATATCGGAACTCCGCATGAAGTTTTAAAAGAGGGTCAAGAAGTACAAGTAAAGGTTCTAGAAGTAAACGAGCAAGATCAACGTTTATCATTGAGCATAAAGGAATTGCTTGAAAAAGAGGTTGAGGAAAATTTCGATTACGAGCTTCCTGAAGAATCTAAGGGTTTTCAGCTTGGGGAAATGATCGGAGATAAACTAAAGAATCTAGGAAAATAATGGTGATGTAAGTGTCAAGATCTGAACGAAAGTGGGACCATATTCGCTTTGCCCTAGAGAATAGGCAAAATCGTTCTACAGTTTTCGACGATATTAAATTTATTCACCAAAGCTTACCGAATATCAATGTGTCGGATGTTCGATTAAATGACGTAATTGGCGAACTTTCTTTAAGTTCGCCAATTTTTATCAATGCCATGACAGGCGGCGGCGGAGAAAAAACATATCAAATTAATAAACAACTAGCGATCGCTGCGAAACATACTGGCTTAGCTATGGCTGTTGGGTCACAAATGTCAGCAATTAAAGATAAACAGGAAAGATATACGTACGAAATTGTCCGTAAAGAAAATCCAAATGGAATCGTGATTGCCAATCTAGGAAGTGAGGCAACCATTGAACATGCAAGTTTGGCAATCGATATGATCGGTGCAGATGCCCTGCAAATTCATTTAAATGTTATCCAAGAACTAACAATGCCAGAAGGCGATCGAGATTTTACTGGTGCTTTAAAGAGAATAGAACAAATTGTCGGAAGAGTAAATGTGCCTGTAATTGTTAAAGAAGTCGGTTTTGGAATGTCCAAAGAAACAGTTGAATTATTATATTCGGCAGGTGCTTCTATCGTAGATGTTGGTGGCTCTGGTGGGACCAACTTTGCGGAAATAGAAAATAAACGAAGAGAAAAATCTTTTCCTTTTTTTAATAATTGGGGGATCTCTGCCCCTATTTCTATTCTGGAGGCAGCAAGTATTGCACCGGAAATTCCAATCATTGGCTCTGGTGGTTTTACTTCAAGTTTAGATATTGCAAAAGGAATAGCAATTGGGGCCAGTGCCATCGGAATGGCTGGTTTCTTTTTACAGATTTTAATTGAAGAAGGCTTGGAAGCGTTGGTGGAGGGAATTGAAACTCTTCATCGCGAGTTAACTATGATTATGACAGCATTAGGGGCAAAATCCATATCCGACTTAAAAAAGGCTCCACTTATTATTTCAGGTGAAATTCATCATTGGTTAAATCAAAGAGGAATTGATACCAAACTATATAGCCAGCGAAAAATAAATTAAAGCTCTCGCAGATTAGCGAGAGCTTAATTTATTATTGATCATATTTTCCATCGTTCAAATCCCTTGCTTCCTCGGGACTTGATAATTTCGTTGAACCTGCATAGTGTAACGCCTGATCCCGATCGGATTCCACTCTTCTACTAGCTTTAAGTTTTTTCTCTTGGCGGTCTTTTCCCATTTTCACACCTCCTATTTATAAGATGATTCACGATTGAAATATTATACAGATAGTATGAAAGTACATAAAGATTACCAATAATGAAAATAATAGGAGGTGTATGGATGGAGGGTTCGATGTTTTATTGGATTTGCTGGTTCTTTTGGGTATATCTTACATTCATGACTGACAAAAAAAACCCTTACCGATTAAAACTATCCGCCATTATTCTGATTGTCATTCTATTATCCAATCTGAAGTTTGTTATCGGGGAGAATTTAGAGATTCATGCTTGTGGTATATTTTTATTAATCATTTGCTATTCATTTTTTAGTAAAGAAAAACAAGGAGCAATGTTTTATTTCTATATCTGTTCATTAATAGTATCTATTGGTTATGTAGCTTTCCATTTATTTGAGATTTTTGATCCGATATGGATTATTTTTAAAAAGGAATGGATGATGGGGATTTGTTTTGGATACCTTGCCATTCTTCTACAGAAAACCTTAAAAGGCCGATTGTTGATTGTGATTTGTGGAACACTGCAAGGGGAGTTTTTATATGCTTATACATTAAGCCAATTCTCTTTTCCTTATGAAATAAGCAGTTATGAATATCTTGACGCAATTGCGTTAATTGCAGCGTTACTGGTATGCTGGAGTGCTATCGAAAATGCTGGTACTTATATCCAGGCTCATTTTCATTATTTTGAAAAGGAGAAACAAAAATCTTCATAAAATGGGTTGAAGGATAATCCTTTCCATTGCGGGAAAGGATTAACATTGTTAAAATAGTTGAAGTTAGGCCCTTCTTGTTGACAGAAGGGTTTCTTTACTTAATAAGAACAATATAAATAATGCTAACAAAATAACACTTTTTTAGTGAAATATATTTGAAAGGATGGCGATTTATATGGTTAAACCTGTTATTGCCATTGTGGGAAGACCTAACGTTGGTAAATCCACAATTTTTAATAGGATCGTCGGTGAACGTGTTTCAATCGTTGAGGATATTCCTGGAGTAACAAGAGACCGGATTTACAGTTCAGGTGAGTGGTTAACACATGATTTTAATGTAATTGATACGGGAGGAATAGATATTGGCGATGAGCCGTTTTTAGAGCAAATTCGTCAGCAGGCAGAGGTAGCCATTGATGAAGCGGATGTTATCATTTTTTTAACAAATGGACGTGAAGGGGTTACCGCAGCGGATGAAGAAGTAGCAAAAATCCTCTATAAATCCAAAAAGCCAGTAGTCTTAGGGGTAAATAAAATTGATAACCCTGATATGCGTGAGTTCATTTATGATTTTTATTCATTGGGATTTGGTGAACCAGTCCCGGTATCAGGTTCACACGGATTGGGACTTGGAGATTTGTTGGATGAGGCAGCAAAACACTTCCCAAAATCTAAGCCAATAGAATATGATGAAGATGTAATCAAGTTTTCCTTGATTGGACGACCGAATGTAGGAAAATCATCACTGGTCAATGCCATTTTGGGTGAAGAGCGTGTCATCGTCAGCAATATTGCTGGCACAACACGTGATGCAGTCGATTCTCCTTATACGTATAACGGACAAGAATATGTCATTATTGATACCGCTGGAATTAGAAAAAAAGGGAAAGTGTATGAAAGCACTGAGAAGTATAGTGTTCTTCGGGCGCTAAGGGCAATCGAACGTTCTGATGTAGTTCTAGTGGTTATAAATGCCGAAGAAGGAATCATTGAACAAGATAAGAAAATAGCGGGATATGCTCATGAAGCTGGACGAGCTGTAGTTATTGTCGTCAATAAATGGGATGCTGTCGAAAAAGATGAAAAGACGATGAAAGAATTAGAGCAAAAGATAAGAGAACATTTCTTATTTCTTAGTTATGCTCCAATTGTCTTTTTATCGGCAAAAACAAAAAAACGGATTCATACTTTAATGCCAATGATCAATACGGCAAGTGAAAACCATTCAATGCGGGTGGAAACTAGTGTGTTAAATGATGTTATTATGGATGCGGTAGCCATGAATCCAACACCAACAGATAAAGGGAAAAGGCTTAAAATTTATTATACGACTCAAGTAGCTGTCAAACCTCCAACCTTTGTTGTTTTTGTAAATGAACCAGAATTAATGCATTTTTCATATGAGCGTTTTCTTGAAAACAGAATTAGAGACGCTTTCGGATTTGAAGGAACCCCTATTAAGATTTATGCTCGAGAAAGAAAATAAAATAAAATATAGGCAGGTGAAGGGTAATGAAGGAGGAAACAAAAGCACCAATTACAGTTATTGGGGCTGGGAGTTGGGGGACAGCCCTTTCGATTGTACTTGCAGATAATGCTTATGAAGTACGTTTATGGAGTCACAATGAGGATCAAGTAAAAGAAATTAATGAATTGCATACCAATAAAAAATACTTACCTGAAATTATGCTGCCAGAATTAATTGTAGGGTTTGCCTCACTTAGCGATGCACTAATGGGGGTAGAGAACATTGTTTTGGCTGTCCCGACCAAAGCTATTAGAGAAGTGCTTGGAAAGATTAGGGCTGTACAAAAAGCCCCTCTTATCATTACACATGTCAGCAAAGGGATTGAGCCTAATACCCTTTTACGTATTTCTGAGATTATAAAACAAGAAATGCCAAAAGAAATGTTAAAAGATATTGTTGTCTTATCAGGACCAAGTCATGCCGAAGAAGTAAGCCTTAGACATCCAACAACCGTAACCGTTTCGTCTGAAAACATGCAAACAGCTGAATATGTTCAGGATTTATTTATTAATCAAAATTTTCGTGTGTATACCAACTCAGATATTATCGGAGTAGAGATTGGCGGCGCGTTAAAAAATATCATTGCCTTGGCTGCTGGTATTACAGATGGACTTGGGTATGGTGATAATGCAAAGGCGGCATTAATGACCAGGGGGCTTGCAGAAATCGCCCGGCTTGGAACAAAAATGGGGGCAAATCCTTTAACCTTCTCCGGATTAACTGGGATTGGAGACCTTATTGTTACCTGTACAAGTGTTCATTCAAGGAACTGGAAAGCTGGAAACTTGCTTGGTAAAGGAAAAACACTTGATGAGGTTCTTGAGAATATGGGGATGGTTGTTGAGGGAGTAAGGACAACCAAAGCTGCCTTTCAGCTCGCACAAAAGTATAATGTTCAAATGCCAATTACATCAGCTTTATATAATGTTTTATTCAATGGTAAAAATGCCAAAGATGCCGTCGATGTTCTAATGGCACGTGGCAGAACCCATGAAATGGAAGATCTAGTGAATGTCCTTGAAGAAAAATCCCTTGAGGATTAAAAATGTGCATTTTTATCAAGAAAATAGGCTATCTCATGAAGCGTTTTTTCTCTAGGTTGCATACAATGCAACGAAGCAACCTAGTAGTATACGCTGGATTATGGGTTATTTAGTCAGAATGGCTGAAGTAAAGAAATCGCCCCTCTTTACTTCGGTTTTTTTTATTTTCAGTAAAAAAATTCTTTTATAATCCTAGCTATGTTATAATTAATTTTCGAAAAAGGGGGAATAGGAATTGTCGCCAGCCATGATAAAAATGTGGATTTCCATTGCAGGGATGGCTCTTATGTTTCTTGCTATTATTACTATATATTGGAGCCGGTATAAGTTAACTGGGGTATTTCGAATATTAACAGCATTTCTCGCTTATTTATTTATGATTGTCGCAGGGTTAACCTTATTGATCGTTTTTTTTACATGAATTTATTAATATACATAAATCTAAAGGTGATTTTATGAAAAAAATAACGCTGCTCAGCTTTCTTGTGCTAACTGCAATCCTAATATCAGGATGCATGTATCCGGAAGAAAAATTGACGCAAAATCAGATCCCATATAAAGATCAAATTAAAACTGTACAAACAGCAGTAGATGACTTTCAAAAAGATAATGGCGGGATTCTCCCGATTAAAACAAAAGAAGCTAATACACCGATTTATCAAAAATATCCCATTGACTTTAAAAAGATTGCACCTAAATATATAGCCGAGCCGCCAGGAAATGCTTATGAGAGCGGTGGCATTTTCCAATATGTGCTTGTTAATGTTGAGACTAATCCCACCGTTAAACTGTTGGATCTAAGACTGGCAGATACCATTCGTGATATTAAATTAAGAATAAGCACCAATGGGTATCCGCCATATAAAAAACAATTAGCGAGGAATGTGTTTACTCTGGATTATTCTAAACTTGGTTATAAGAATGATCCCTATGTAGTAAGTCCATTTACGAATCAAAACCTCTCTCTTGTTATTACTGGTGATGCAGAAGTATACGTGGATTATCGACCTGATCTCTATCAAGCAATGAAAAAGACACATCAAGTACTAAAACCTGGCGAAGATATTCGTTCAATCTTAATGGATGATTCCATGTTTGTACCGGCATATTCCCTTCCCATTACCATCGATCCTAAGACAAAAGAACCGGTATTTTTAGAACAATAAATCATGAATGGTGTTATACCTTGCTCCTAAGGTACCAACTTAATTTTTGTCATAACCCTTTTCCTACGAAATATATTGTAGGAGAAGGGTTTTTTCCGCTTAAAAATATAATGTCGATATGGGATGAGCGGTTTATCTCCATATCCGTTAACCATACTTAGAAACCCTCCATTATGCCAAATGTTCAGAGAAAAACAGATAAGTAAAGGTGTGAAATTTTAACAAGGGGGTAAAAAAATTTTTAAAAGTGTCATAACAAGATAGGACAACGTCATAAATATATACTGTCCAAAAATACCTAATATGGATGATATTATCCCACTTTACTCAATGATCGGGAGGGGATCACTTGGAAAAGGTTGATATTTTTAAAGATATTGCCGAGAGAACAGGCGGTGATATTTATTTAGGAGTAGTCGGAGCAGTTCGAACTGGTAAATCAACATTTATTAAAAAATTTATGGAGCTTGTTGTCTTACCGAATATAAACAGCGAAGCAGAAAGATCAAGAGCAATAGATGAGCTGCCGCAAAGTGCAGCTGGAAAAACAATTATGACCACTGAACCAAAATTTGTCCCAAATCAGGCAGCAACAGTGCATGTTGAAGAGGGTCTTAATGTAAATATAAGACTTGTAGACTGTGTGGGATACACAGTCCCAGGTGCTAAGGGCTACGAGGATGAGAATGGTCCTAGAATGATTAACACACCATGGTATGAGGAACCTATCCCATTCCATGAAGCAGCTGAAATTGGTACCAGAAAAGTGATCCAGGAACATTCCACCATTGGGGTTGTCGTTACGACGGATGGAACAATTGGCGAAATACCTAGAAGTAATTATATTGAAGCAGAAGAACGGGTAATCGATGAGCTTAAAGAAGTTGGCAAACCATTTATTATGGTGGTTAATAGTGCTCAGCCTTACCACCCTAGCACAGAAACATTAAGAACAAGTTTAGCAGAAAAATATGATATCCCTGTTATCGCCATGAGTGTAGAAAGTATGCGTGATAGCGATGTTCTAAATGTTCTCCGCGAGGCGCTATACGAGTTCCCAGTACTTGAAGTCAATGTGAACCTGCCAAGTTGGGTTATGGTACTTAAGGAAAATCATTGGCTTCGCCAAAGCTATCAAGATGCTGTCAAAGAAACCGTTAAAGATATTAAGAGGTTACGAGATGTTGACCGTGTCGTCCAGCAATTCAGTGATTTTGAATTTATTGATAAGGCTGGATTAGCAGGTATTGAGATGGGCTCTGGGGTAGCAGAAATTGATTTAATTGCTCCGGATGAGTTATATGATGATATATTAAAAGAAATTGTCGGTGTTGAAATTAGAGGTAAGGATCATCTGCTAGAATTAATGCAGGATTTTGCTCATGCAAAAGCGGAATATGATCATATTGCCGATGCTTTAAAAATGGTTAAACAAACGGGCTATGGTATTGCCTCGCCAACCCTTTCAGATATGAGTCTTGAAGAACCGGAAATTATCCGTCAGGGTGCTAGATTCGGTGTTAGACTTAGAGCGGTAGCTCCATCCATTCATATGATTAAAGTCGACGTTGAATCAGAGTTTGCGCCGATTATTGGAACGGAGAAACAGAGTGAAGAGTTAGTCCGGTATTTAATGCAGGATTTTGAGGATGATCCATTATCCATTTGGAATTCAGACATTTTCGGTCGCAGTTTAAGTTCCATTGTTCGTGAGGGAATTCAAGCTAAATTATCTTTAATGCCAGAGAATGCAAGATATAAATTAAAAGAAACCTTAGAGCGAATCATTAATGAAGGTTCAGGTGGCTTGATTGCAATAATCCTCTAATAGTGGGGCTCCATTCGGGGTCCTTTTTTCTTGTTTCTGGCAAAAAATAAGACAAATATAGCAGAATATCGAGAAACGAAAGAAAAGATTACCATTATTTCATGAAATCATCTTGATATGCGGAAATGATTATGATAATCTTTTAACAGATTACGTTGTAGTGCGTGAAACCTTTATTTTACAGGGTTTTCAATCAATAAATAGATTTAGGTCTTTAAATTTGGCAAAATTGTATTACTCTGTGAATAAAACCAAGCTATGACGTATAGAAATTAGAAAAATTGTTTAGAAATGTAGATAAGTAATCTTATTTACGAATTCTGATCATTCTTTGGGAGGAGGTGAATGGCATGAACAAGACAGAACTTATTAATGCAGTTGCTGAAGCTAGCGAGCTTTCAAAAAAGGACGCTACAAAAGCAGTTGATGCTGTTTTTGATGCGATTTTAGATGCTTTAAAAAATGGTGATAAGGTACAATTAATTGGTTTTGGTAACTTTGAAGTACGTGAGCGTGCTGCCCGTAAAGGTCGTAACCCTCAAACAGGTGATGAAATTGAAATCGCTGCTAGCAAAGTGCCAGCTTTCAAACCAGGTAAAGCGCTTAAAGATGCAGTTAAGTAATTACATAAATGATTGCTTTAAGCGAGTAGCTTAAGAGCAAAGGTCATGGACAAGTCCATGGCCTTTTTTCTACTTTTTTTGCTTGCACCGAAATGATTGTGCTAATATGTATTTGTTGTTTATACTTAAAAGATACACTTTAGGAGGAAATTTGTATGTCAGAAATCAATCGTACCCAGATTGAAGATGCGGTACGTTTAATACTTGAAGCAATCGGTGAGGACCCGAACCGAGAAGGTTTGCTTGATACACCTAAGAGAGTCGCAAAGATGTATGAGGAAGTATTCAGCGGATTAACTGAAGATCCAATGCAGCATTTTGAGACTATATTTAGTGAAGATCACGAAGAACTTGTCCTAGTGAAGGATATTCCGTTCTTTTCAATGTGTGAACATCACTTAGTCCCTTTCTTTGGGAAAGCCCATGTAGCTTATATTCCACAAAACGGTCGAGTTACAGGCCTAAGTAAATTAGCCCGTGCGGTTGAAAGTGTAGCTAAGAGACCGCAACTGCAAGAAAGGATTACTTCGACGGTAGCTGATAGTATGATGGAAAAGCTTGACCCACATGGTGTAATGGTAGTAGTGGAAGCGGAGCATATGTGTATGACAATGCGCGGCGTTAAAAAGCCTGGTTCCAAAACCATTACAACAGCGGTTCGCGGGATTTTTGCAAACGATGCAATAGCCCGGTCTGAAGTGCTTTCATTAATTAAAAGCTAGGTCCCTGGTTTATTGACAGATTGGAGTGAAGAAATTGGAAAAGAAAAATCCGCAAAATAGTGATTATGTGGTCATTAAAGCAATAGATGATGGTGTCAGTGTGATCGGTTTAACAAGAGGATCTGATACAAGGTTTCACCATTCGGAAAAGCTTGATAAAGGGGAAGTACTCATTGCCCAGTTTACTGAGCATACATCAGCGATAAAAATTCGTGGAAACGCTAAAATACTTACACAATTCGGTGAAGTTGAAAGTGAAACCAGAAAGTAACGGAGAGACTCTCCCCTTATTAAACGATAAATGATTATTTTGTGAAATTCTGCCCATGTCAGTGCTTTTGTGATATAATTGTGTCTGCCTTGTTTATTTTACGAGACAATTTATTCATTATAAATGGGCATGTTAATTTCACTGATATAGATAAGATATAATAAAAAATACATAGAGTGATTACATCGGGGAAGCAAGGGTGATAAAAGTGCAGGACATTCGGCAAAAATTTATATTGATAAAAGAACAGGTCGAAAAAAGGGTTTTGGATTCTTACTTGCTTGAATACATTGAACCCCCAAGGATTGATGAGGATAAACTGTTAATCCTTGTCTCTATGTTGGAACCGCTCGGTCTGTCTTTTAGCAAAATTTCTAATTATACATTAGCAACAATGTTAATCCAAATTGCCCTTGACACCCATGAGTTTATTTCAAGTACTCCCTTAGATGAGAAGAAACGTCAATTAACAGTACTAGCAGGAGATTATTTTAGCGGACTATACTATAAACTTCTCGCGGATGCAGAAGATATTAACATGATAAAGTCGCTTTCAAAAGGGGTAAAGGAAGTAAACGAAAATAAGATTCTTGTGTACCAAAGTCAGGCTAAGGAAATAGAGAGTTTAATGAGGAGTATGCTCCGAATTGAAAGTTCCTTACTAACAAAGTTCTCTGAGTATTTTAAAGTAGAGTTATGGAATGGCTTTCTTGCAAATTTGCTATTATTTAAACGATTATTAAATGAGAGAAATCAATTTCTTCAGTCAGGTAGCTCAATCTTATTTAAATCATTGGAAAAGATGTTCTTCACAGGGGTAAAAAATTTTACAGAAGAACAACAACAGCATTTAATAAATGTTTGTGACAAATATTTAGAACGTTCGAAACAGACTATTGAAACAGAGTTATACCAACTCCCAAACCTAAATGACTTTCTTGAAAAAAGGACCATAGCTTTATTGGATCAGTTCCAGCCATATGTAAAAACTTTTGTGGAAGAAGGGTAAAACATGCAGCAATCGAAAGAACAGCGCGTACACAATGTGTTTGAAAAGATATCTGATAACTATGATAAAATGAATTCGGTTATTAGCTTTCAACAACACGTCAAGTGGCGGAAAGATACCATGAGAAGAATGAGTGTTCGACCTGGGTCAAAGGCTCTCGATGTATGCTGTGGAACGGCTGATTGGACAATTGCTTTAGCGGAAGCAGTTGGTCCAACTGGAAAAGTGACAGGTCTTGATTTTAGTCAAAACATGTTAAACGTGGGTAAAGAAAAAGTGAAAGATTTAGGTCTTGAGCAGGTTACCTTAATCCATGGAAATGCCATGGAATTACCCTTCCCTGACAACAGCTTTGATTATGTTACCATTGGTTTTGGCTTAAGGAATGTGCCGGATTACTTGAAGGTTTTACAAGAAATGTACCGGGTTGTAAAACCTGGTGGAATAGTTGTATGTCTTGAAACATCACAGCCAACTTTGATTGGCTATAAACAGCTTTATTATTTTTACTTCCGATTTATTATGCCGCTCTTCGGTAAATTATTGGCGAAAAGCTATCGAGAATATGCTTGGCTGCATGAATCAGCAAGGGATTTCCCTGGAATGAGAGAGCTTGCCAAGTTATTTGAACAAGCTGGTTTTAATGATGTGAAATATAAACCGTATAGCGGAGGAGCAGCCGCTGTTCATATAGGGAAAAAAATATAATTCTTCAAATTGGAGACAGGATGAAAAGCAGGGTGAATACAAATGAAATTAAAAATGATGTATTCATTTTTGAATTCGGATATTAACATAATTGAAAAGGAACTTGAAGAGACCATTCAGCCAGAGTCTCTTCTTTTGAAACAAGCTTCTATGCATACATTACAAGCCGGAGGAAAACGAATTCGTCCTGTTTTTGTCTTGCTTGCTGGTAAATTTGGCCATTACGACATTCATGTGTTAAAAAATGTAGCTGTTGCTTTAGAATTAATTCATATGGCTTCTCTTGTCCATGATGATGTTATAGATGATGCAGATCTTCGACGAGGACAGCCTACCGTTAAATCAAAATGGGATAATAAAATTGCGATGTATACAGGTGACTTTGTTTTTGCGCTTGCCCTGGAATTGATGACAAATATCAAAAGCCCTGACGCACATAAAATATTAGCCAATACAATCGTTGAAGTGACGATTGGGGAGATTCAACAAATTAAAGATAAGTACAGATTCAATCAAACCCTAAGGGATTATCTGAGGAGAATTAAAAGGAAAACAGCCTTGTTAATTGCGGTGAGTTGTCAGTTAGGTGCCATTGCTGCAGGGGTTGAAGAAAACTATCATAAAAAACTTTTCCGATTTGGTTATTATGTTGGAATGTCCTATCAAATTATTGATGATATATTAGATTTTACTTCGACGGAAAAGGAACTTGGAAAGCCTGCAGGAAGCGATCTGCTACAAGGAAATATTACGGCGCCAGCCCTTTTTGCAATGGATAACGAGCAAATATTTAGTCAAATTGAAAAGGTACATGTAAATATGAAAGCACAGGAAATAGGTGAGATTATTTCCTTAATTAAAAAATCGGGTGCTATAGAAAAATCATTCGCATTAAGTGATCACTACTTAGATAAAGCGTTAACTGTTTTAGACGGGTTACCAGAGAATAAAGCTAAAAAAACATTAAGAGATATTGCAAAATATATAGGCAGACGAAAGTTTTAGTTTTCTTTCAATTGCCATCTTGCTTAATATTCAAAAAAATGTTAACATTTCCATGGATTGTTCCAACTAACAATCATTTATACATAATATTTTTAGGAGTGAAAACCATGGAAAAAACTTTTTTAATGGTAAAGCCTGATGGAGTTCAGCGTAACTTAATTGGTGAAATTGTTGCTCGTTTTGAGAAAAAGGGCTTTCAATTAGTAGGGGCTAAATTAATGAGTATTCCTAATGAGCTTGCTGAAGAACATTATGGTGAACATAAAGAGCGTCCTTTTTTTGGAGAATTAGTAGACTTCATTACTTCTGGACCTGTTTTTGCTATGGTATGGGAAGGTGAAAATGTCATAAAAACAGCACGACAAATGATGGGTGTTACTAATCCGAAGGACGCTGCCCCAGGAACCATTCGTGGTGACTTTGGTCTAATTGTCGGTAAAAATGTTATACACGGTTCAGATTCTCCAGAAAGTGCCGTTCGTGAAATCGGTTTATTCTTTAAAGAAACGGAACTGGTAGATTATTCTAAACTAGTAAACGAATGGATTTATTAAATTAAAAAACGTGGGCACTTGTATTAATTATACAAGCGCCTTTTTTGTATCCGATTTCAGAAAAATTTTATCCCTATTTTCTGAATAGTAGTACTATGTTTATTTTGTCGAATATGTTATATTGATACATAATTCTTTAATGAGTTGAAGGGGGAAAGAGCAATGGGAATGAGATATTTAACAGCAGGAGAATCCCATGGACCGCAGTTAACAACAATATTAGAGGGCTTGCCGGCGGGAATGCCGCTTGAAGCTTCAGATATAAATAATGAATTAGCCAGACGTCAAAAAGGATATGGTCGCGGAAGACGTATGCAAATCGAAAAGGATACAGCAGAAATTGTTTCAGGTGTTCGTCATGGAGAAACTCTTGGTTCACCAATCGCGCTAGTGGTTAAAAACAATGACTGGAAACACTGGACAAAAATAATGGGCATTGAGCCTTTAGAGGAAGGGCAAGAAGACGAAATCAAGCGGAAGGTGACTAGGGCTAGACCTGGACATGCCGATTTAAATGGTGCGATTAAATACGGTCACCGGGATATGAGAAATGTTTTAGAGCGTTCTTCGGCACGAGAAACAACGGTTAGAGTTGCAGCAGGTGCAGTAGCGAAGAAATTATTATCATTGCTAGGCATCGACATTGTTGGACATGTTGTCGAAATCGGCGGGGTGAAAGCCTCGGTTAATCGATCAATGTCGATTGAGGCATTAAAAGAAGTGACAGAATTATCCCCTGTTCGAGTTGCTGATTCTCAGGTGGAACAAGAAATGATGACGGCTATTGACGATGCAAAGAAAAACGGTGATTCCATCGGTGGGGTTGTCGAAGTCATCGTTACAGGTATGCCTGCGGGTATTGGAAGCTATGTGCACTATGATCGGAAATTGGATGGTAAATTAGCAGCGGCCATTATGAGTATTAATGCTTTTAAAGGTGTTGAAATTGGTCTTGGCTTTGAAGCAGCGAGACTTCCTGGCAGTCAAGTACATGATGAAATCGCATGGGATGAACAAACAGGTTACTACCGTAAAACAAACCGTCTTGGCGGTTTTGAGGGCGGTATGACAACTGGGATGCCACTTGTTGTTAGGGGCGTTATGAAACCAATTCCAACATTGTATAAACCACTTATGAGCGTTGATATTGAAACAAAAGAGCCATTTGCGGCGAGTGTAGAACGGTCGGATAGTTGTGCAGTCCCAGCCGCGGCTGTAGTAGCTGAGCATGCGGTCGCATGGGAATTGGCCGATGCAATAATTGACCAATTTAACAGTGACCGGTTTACGACTCTTGTTGATGAAATCAATAGACATCGTGAATATGCGAGGGAATTTTAATGGAAACCATTCAGATTCAAACAGAATCTAAACAATATCCTGTTTATGTTGGTGAAGGAATTAGAGCAGAAATAAGCACATTTCTAACCAATCATTTTCCTGGTTTAACAAAAATTCTAATCATTACAGACGAAACCGTTGCAACGTTTCATCTTGAAAAGTTGCTTCGAGTTCTAAAGTCTTGGGACCCAATCGTATTCACTGCACCTGCAGGTGAAAAGGCAAAAACCTTTGATGTATATTATGAGGCGCAATCAATGGCACTTGCAAATCATCTAGACCGTAAGTCAGTTGTACTTTCATTTGGAGGAGGGGCAGTTGGTGATTTATCTGGATTTGTTGCGGCAACATTTATGCGCGGGATTCCGTTCATTCAGATTCCAACGACAATTCTCGCACATGATAGTGCTGTTGGTGGTAAAGTCGCGATCAATCATCCACAAGGGAAAAATATGATTGGCGCCTTTTATCAGCCTGAAGCGGTTTTTTATGATCTTGAACTGGTAAAAACTCTGCCAATTCATGAAATCCGCTCGGGGTTTGCTGAGGTTATTAAACATGCCCTAATTTCAGATCCTGATTTTTATGATTGGTTAAAGGAAAATATTCATAATTTAAACGAAATTACAAGTAAGCAATTATCTGATTCATTGGTAAAAGGGATCAAAATAAAAAATAAATTCGTTTCTCAAGATGAGAAAGAAACCGGAGTTCGTGCCTATTTGAATTTAGGGCATACACTTGGACATGCCATCGAAGCAGAAATGGGCTATGGTAAATTTACCCATGGTGAAGCAGTCATGATTGGAATGATATTTGCCTTAAAATTAAGTAATCATTTATCAGGTTTATCATTTAATTTAGGTGAATTTATTGATTGGGTACAACAGTTAGGTTATGAAACTGTTGTACCTAAGCAGCTCTCCTTTGAGAAATTGATTGAAAGAATGAAACAGGATAAAAAATCCGTTGGAAATGTAATCCGCTTTGTTTTACTTGAACAAGTGGGGAACCCAATACTTAAAGAAGTAGCTGAAGAAAAAATATGGCAAGAGTTAAACAATTTTTAAGATAAGGGTGATTGTTTATGATTAGAGGGTTGAGGGGAGCTACAACAGTTAATAGTAATTCTGAAGAAGAAATTTTGACAGCAACGGAAGAACTTTTTGCTAAGTTAATTGAAGTTAATCAAATTGAACCTGACTCGGTTGCCTCCGTATTTGTCTCTACAACAGAAGATATTGATGCTGTTTTTCCAGCAAAGGTATTGCGAAAATTTCCTGGTTGGACTTATGTACCAGTAATGTGTATGAGGGAAATGCCTGTACCTAATTCGTTGAAGTTATGTGTTAGAGTAATGATGCACGTCAATACAAGTGTACCACAGGAAGAAATTATTCATGTTTACTTAAACGGTGCAGAAGTATTAAGACCTGATTTAAACAACAGTCCTGCTTTATAAAATCAATAAATTTAATAAGTAAACGGGGTGGAGAAAATGAGATGGAAAGAGCAGTTATTATCACTGACTCCATATCAACCAGGTAAGTCCATTGAGGCAGTAAAGAAACAATTTAATCTTGAAAAAATTGTAAAGTTGGCATCCAATGAAAATCCATTTGGGTGCTCTGAGTCAGCTCAGACAGCACTTCAGTCCAATCAAACAAGTTTTGCGATTTATCCTGATGGTTATGCTACGAATTTAAGAGAGAAACTAGCCTCCTTTCTGCAGGTGGAAGAGCAGGAGCTGATTTTGGGAAATGGATCTGATAACTTAATTCAGATTATTTCAAGGGCGTTGTTACATCCTAATGCCAGTACGGTTATGGCTGATCCAACTTTTTCACAGTATAAACATAATGCTGTGATTGAGGGGGCCATTATCAAGGAAATTCCACTTGTGAACGGGGAACATGATTTAGACTCTATGTTAGCGGCCATTGATGATCAGACAAATGTCGTTTGGGTCTGCAGTCCTAATAATCCGACAGGTAAATATATACCGGAGAATAAATTAGTCCCATTTCTCGAAAAGGTACCTTCCCATATCTTAGTAGTTCTTGACGAAGCCTATTATGAGTATGTTGTGGCGGATGATTATTATGATTCCATAAAGTTGACACGTAAGTTCAATAATTTAATTGTCCTAAGGACTTTTTCAAAGATTTATGGTTTGGCTGCCTTAAGAATTGGCTATGGGGTTGCAAATCCAGCTATAATCAAGGCCTTAGAGCCGGCGAGAGAGCCATTTAACGTTAATTCTCTAGGCCAGTTAGCTGCAAGTGCAGCCATTGATGATCAGCAGTTTGTCAAAGAATGTAGAGAGAAGAATAGACAGGGACTTGCACAATTTTATGAATTTTGCGAACAGCATCACCTAGAATATTACCCTACTCAGACTAATTTTATCTTAATAGATTTTAAAGTAGATGGAGATAAGGTTTTTCAATATTTACAAGAAAGAGGTTATATTGTTCGTTCCGGTAAGCCTCTAGGCTTCCCAACATCAATAAGAATTACCGTGGGCTCTCGTGAACAGAACGAGGGTGTGTTAAAGGTATTAAGTGAATTTCTTGGAGCGAACTAATAGGCGGTTTTCTCTATTTAGGGGGAATAAAATTGAAGGGCCGGGTTTTTGTCATTGGCTTAGGATTAATAGGTGGTTCCTTAGCGCTGTGTATTAAGAAGGAACATATGGAGTCAGAAATTGTAGGATTCGATATTAACTACGAACAGGCTAGGCTGGCTAAGATGCTTGGCGTCATAGATGAAATAGCGGAAAGTATCCCTAGTGGGGCTATCGGAGCTGATTTAATCATTATAGCGGCGCCGGTAAACGAAACAAAAGAAATTATTCAATTGCTCTCTGAGCTACCACTTAATTCCGAAGTAATTGTAACAGATACAGGCAGTACTAAGGGGAAAATTGTCGAGAGTAGCCGAAGTTTGAATGAGCAGGGGATCACCTTTATTGGTGGTCACCCTATGGCCGGCTCACACAAAAGTGGAGTTTCAGCAGCGAAAGAAATATTATTTGAAAATGCTTTTTATTTGTTAACTCCTGAAGACCATATTGAAGAATACAAAGTCGAAACGCTAAAAGAGTGGTTAAAAGGGACACATGCTAAATTTTTAAGGACAACTCCTGATACACATGATTATTTAACTGGAATTGTAAGTCATTTTCCACATATTATTGCTGCTTCGATTGTTCGTCAGACGGAAAAACTCTCCGAAACAGAGAGTCTTATTCCACGCCTTGCAGCGGGTGGATTTCGTGATATAACGAGGATTGCTTCAAGCAGCCCTAAGATGTGGAAGGATATCTTGCTTCACAATCGCGACATACTAATCCAATTACTTAATCACTGGCAGTCGGAAATGAATGAGGTTAAAACACTATTAGAACAAGAAAACAGTTCGGCAATTTTCAATTATTTTAGCCAGGCAAAACAGTTTCGCGATGGACTGCCACAGAAGGTAAAAGGAGCAATCCCATCCTTTTATGATTTGTATGTTGATGTTCCCGATTATCCTGGGGTCATTTCAGAGATAACTGGTTATCTAGCTAAGGAACAAATAAGTATAACTAATATTCGAATCTTAGAAACACGTGAAGATATTAATGGAGTGTTGGTTATTAGTTTTCAAACGGAGGAAGACCGTCAAAGGGCTGAGCAATGTATAGGCAGCTATTCTAACTACGCCACTTCAGTAGGTATTTAATTATTGTCTGGGTTAAACATGTATGTTGATTTCCGCTACAGGCGCTCAGCAAACCCGCGGGCGTGCCGGGGAGCCTCCTCGGCGCTAAAGCGCCTGTGGGGTCTCCCCAGCCCCGTACTCCCGCAGGAGTCGAGCGCCTTCCGCTACAATCAACATCATTCTAAAATTAACTATAACTGTTCACACAGCCTAATTATTAAAGCTGATTTGTTATTACATGTTTGATAAATTTTGATATAAATAAAAAGGTGATTTTGATGTCGACATTAAAACTTAAGACCAACATCAATCGTTTAGTTGGTAATGTAACAATTCCAGGAGATAAATCAATATCCCATCGCTCTGTTATGTTCGGTTCCATCGCTCATGGTGAAACGAAGGTAACTAATTTCTTGCCTGGTGATGATTGTTTAAGTACCATTTCTTGCTTCCGGAAGCTTGGGGTTATGATAGAGGAATCAGATAATGAACTTCGAATTATTGGCAATGGATTTGAAGGATTAACAGAGCCATCCGAGCTCCTTGATGTAGGCAACTCTGGTACAACAATCCGTTTATTAATGGGAATTTTAGCTGGAAGACCATTTTTCTCTTCATTAATTGGCGATGAATCCATTGGAAAGAGACCAATGACAAGGGTGACGGTGCCACTTTCAAAAATGGGTGCAAAATTGGATGGTCGAAAAAATGGCTCTTATACTCCTATTGCAATCCGCGGGGGAAATTTACAGCCGATTGAATATGAACTTCCAGTCGCAAGTGCACAGGTTAAATCCTCACTTATTCTTGCGGGACTTCAAGCAGATGGTGTAAGTACGATTATTGAGCCGGCTGAGACACGTGATCATACTGAAAGAATGATTCGCCAATTCGGTGGTGAAATCACTAAAGATCACCATACGATTCGAGTCGAAGGTGGACAAAAATTGACTGGAACTACTATTCGTGTCCCAGGTGATATATCTTCAGCTGCTTTTTTCCTAGTAGCTGGTGCTATTATCCCGGATAGTGAAATTTTATTAGAAAATGTTGGATTAAATCCAACTAGAACCGGAATCATTGAAGTTATGCAGAACATGGGAGCGGATTTAGAGATTGTCCAAGCGGAGGACAATGGTTTTGAACCATCTGGAAATCTTAGAATCAAAACTTCAAATCTTAAAGGTACGGTTGTAGAAGGAAACTTAATACCAAGACTCATCGATGAAATTCCGATTATTGCTCTATTGGCAACACAAGCAGAAGGAACAACCATCATCAAGGATGCCGAAGAGTTAAAGGTTAAAGAGACGAACCGAATTGACACAGTAGTTCAAGAATTAAATAAATTGGGTGCTAACATTGAAGCCACTCATGATGGGATGATTATCCACGGGAAATCCAAGTTAAATGGTGGTGATGTTTCCAGTCATGGAGACCATCGTATTGGAATGATGCTAGCGATAGCTGCCCTTTTATGTAAGGATAAAGTAGAACTAGCACGACCGGAGGCAATTTCTGTATCATATCCGAACTTTTTTTCACATCTAAATAATCTTATCCGCTAGAGCTGCCTTTGTGCAGCTTTTTGCTATTTTTATCATCTTAAAAAAGTCATAGATTTATGGTTTATAGCATAGCTTGTCTTAAGAAAAGGAATTAGAAGTTGGATAAGAGAAGCCGTGTTTCCCTATTACAGCCCAATAATTCCATTAATTTCTTCATCACAAAAGAAGGAAGCAAAGGTCCTTTTGTCGAAATGGAAAGATAGGATGATGAAAGAAAAAATACCAACTTTACACGTGACATCAAGATGGTTGATGAAGAATGTTAATTTCATTATTATGAGAGTAGACTTGTAGTAACAATTCACAAAGGAATGGTAATCCGCTCTGGAGAAAAGGTATTATTTAAACCAGGATGTGGAGAACATGTTAAGGTGAAAGCCCCATCTTATTAATCTTTTGTAAATCTGGGGAAGTAGAGGTAAGAGCCAATGGAACGAGTAAATAAAATTATTCAAATGTTAGAAAACGGCCAACATAAAGAGGCATTAAATGAATATAATGATGTATTACTAAGCGGTAATCCAGAAGAAAAATTTCTTCTCGGAGAGGAACTTTATCATTATGGTTTTTTAGATGAAGCAAAGGCATTAATTGAAAGCTTGCTAAAAACTTATCCCGAAGAGGGTGAACTGCTTGTCCTGCTAGGTGAAATTTTAGTGGAAGCAGGGGAAGAAGAAGAAGCAATCCTGGTATTAGAGAAAATAGCGGAACAAGATGCACATTTTGGACAGTCTCTGTTATTGTTAGCAGATTTATATCAAGTTCAGGGACTTTATGAAGTATGTGAAAGAAAGTTATTAAAAGCAAAAGAGTTGCTGCCAGAAGAGGTTATTATTGATTTTGCGTTAGGAGAACTCTACAGTGAGCAAGGTGAAGTCATAAAGGCCAAAAATGCATACGAGCGAGTGTTAAAGGAAGAGGATGAAATTGCCGGAGTAAATATCCATGGAAGAATGGCAGATTTATTAAGCGCATCAGGTGCTTTCGAAGAGGCTCTCTCCTACTATGATCAAGCATTAGGGGAAAAATTAGAGATTAATACTCTTTTTGGTTATGCTTTTACAGCACTCCAAGCAGGATATAACCGTACAGCGATTGAAAAGTTTAATGAATTAAAAGAGCTTGACCCGGAATACCATTCTCTATATCTACATCTTGCTAAAGCCTATGAGCGAGAAGAAGAGATCGAAAATAGTTTACACTCTATTAAAGAAGGTATTAAGCAGGATGAATTCAATAAAGAATTATTTTTCTATGGCGGCAAAATGTGTTTAAAACTTGGAAATGAAGAGGAAGCAGAACAATATTTTCGTGAGGCACTGGCTCTAGACCCTGGATTTATGGAAGCTGCCATAACGCTTAATCAGATTTTTTTCCGGCAGGAAAGGTACGAAGATATCATTGATTTAATTTCCCAATTAGATACACATGGTGAAGAGGAACCTCAGCTTCTTTGGGATTCAGCCCTAGCCTACGATAAGCTTGAAGAATATTCTTTTGCATTAGACAAATATGAAAGTGCATATACTTTTTTTAAGAATAATGAGGCATTTTTACAGGATTATGGATATTTTCTTGTAGAAGAAGGAAAAAACGAACGCGCCGCCGAAATTTTTAAACAGCTACTAATAGGGGACCCCACAAATGTAGAGTATCTGGATTTGCTAGAACGACTTACAGATGTAAACAATTAAAAAAGCTGATTATGCAGAGGAGGGAAACTACCATGACAACCCCTGTTTCTGTCAACGAGAAGAAAGACTTTATTCGCTGGTTTCTAAATCACTATCAATTAAAAAGAAGAGAATGTGTTTGGATTCTTAATTATCTAATGAGTCACGACCAATTAATGGAAAAAGTGCATTTTGTTGAGCAAGCACAATATTGTCCCCGCGGTCTCATTATGTCTACACATTGTGTTGATAAAGTGCCGTTTCGTTTTTATAAAGAAAATGTTATGACAACAGATGCAGAAAAATCCTTTCACGATATTCGGCTGAATCGAGATGAGGATATATTTATTCAATTAAACTTTCACGCTTCGAATCAGGCACACCAATATGCAGCTGTATTAGAAGAAAATCCATATGTACCGAAACATTTGCAAGTAAATGAAAAGGATGGAATTATTGCGGAACAATTATTGCAATACAGCATTGATCGTTTCCAACGTGAGAAATTAATGGAGCTTATTGATGAAGCTCTTGATCGTCAGGATCATCAAACATTTCAAATGCTAACAGAAAAATTAAATAAATTAACTCAAACTCAAGAAAGGGGAAGTCTGCATTAAGCAGGCTTCTTTTTTCAATTAATAACAATAATTTCAAAATTATCCATTTTACCTTTTAAATTTTTATCAGATAGTGATATGATAGAATTAGTGAATAAAAAGGTTGGTGTAATGATGAAATGGATACCTCAAGAGGTAGAAACGTACTTAAGTGCAAAAGAGTACATTGATACCGCGGTTATTCCAGTATACTCTTTATCTTTTGGAGAGGAGATGAAACAGTCTGCTGCTGCATTTGAATTTATAACTCTTTTGACAGGTTATCTTGAAAGGCAATTTACAGGGAGAATCTTATTATTCCCTCCATTTACTTATCTGAAAAGTGATAACATGGAAAATGTACTAGATGAGTTAATCAAATGGGGAGAAAACGTTTTAAATAGTGAATTTAAGCATATATTTTACATAACTTCCGAGCTGGATTGGCGTATGTATGAGAATAGGTTAGCTGGATCTTTGCTATGGCTTCCGTCCCTTCCACTTGGAAATATGAGTGAGCCTCAAAAAATGGAGGTAATTGATAGTCAAGTGAAACAGGTATTTTCAATTTTTACACAGCAATGGAATCAAAACTAGTAAAACAATCTATATTATGAGTTTTTGAAATAGTATGATATTGACCTTACTTGAGGATTGATATATCATTGTTATGTCCTAGTTTTATAAGTGTTTGAATTGTGTCCGATGGACTGGAACTTTGAACAAAGGGGGGATAAGCTTGAGTAAAGAGCGCGTATCAAGACGTCAATTTTTAAACTACACTCTAACTGGTGTAGGCGGTTTCATGGCTGCTGGTATGTTAATGCCAATGGTTAGATTTGCTGTTGATCCTGTTTTAAAAGGTGAAGGAGCCGGAGATTTCATCGCAACAAAACAAAAGGTTTCTGAATTAACCAGTGAACCAGTTCGTGTAGACTTTACCTTTAAACAAAAGGATGCATGGTATGAGTCAGATGTTACCAATACTGCTTGGGTTTATAAGGATGGGGACAAAATTGTAGCCCTTTCTCCAATTTGTAAACACCTAGGATGTACTGTGGCCTGGAATACTAACAAGGATCATCCTAACCAATTCTTCTGTCCATGCCATTTTGGACGCTATGAGAAGGATGGAACCAATATTCCTGGTACACCGCCGCCAGCCCCGCTTGATGAATACCCATACAAGGAAAAGGGCGGCTATCTTTATTTAGGTAAAGCTCAACCACGGAAGGAGGCGTAATCATGTTAAACAAAATTTACGATTGGGTAGATGAACGTTTAGATATTACGCCATTGTGGCGCGATATCGCAGATCATGAAGTACCAGAGCATGTGAACCCTGCGCATCATTTTTCAGCGTTTGTCTATTGTTTTGGGGGTCTAACATTTTTCGTTACAGTTATTCAAATTCTTTCTGGTATGTTCTTAACAATGTATTATGTACCGGATATTAAAAATGCGTGGGAATCAGTTTATTATTTGCAAAACGAAGTTGCATTTGGACAGATCGTCCGTGGGATGCATCACTGGGGAGCCAGTCTAGTACTTGTAATGATGTTTTTACATACACTGCGCGTCTTTTTCCAAGGTGCCTATAAAAAACCTCGTGAATTAAACTGGATTGTCGGAGTACTTATTTTCTTCGTCATGTTGGGTTTAGGATTTACGGGCTATTTATTACCTTGGGATATGAAAGCGCTGTTCGCTACAAAGGTAGGTTTGCAAATTGCTGAAGCAACGCCGTTCATAGGATCCTATGTTAAGGTTTTACTAGCAGGACATGAACATATAGTTGGTGCTCAAACATTAACCCGATTCTTTGCAATCCATGTATTCTTCCTGCCTGCAGTGTTGTTTGCTTTAATGGCAGCACACTTTATCATGATTCGTAGACAAGGTATCTCTGGACCACTTTAAAATTAGTTTTTTCTGAAATGTAACAGTTATTACAGAAAAAAGGAGGGGATTGCTTAATGCATCGCGGTAAAGGTATGAAGTTTGTTGGTGATTCGCGTGTTCCAGCACCAGAAATGCGGACGCCAAAACTTCCGAAAGATTACTCTGAATATCCTGGTAAAACAGAAGCATTCTGGCCTAACTTTCTCTTGAAAGAATGGATGGTAGGAGCAGTATTCCTTGTCGGTTATTTATGCTTAACTGTAGCCCATCCGGCTCCGCTTGAAAGGATTGCGGATCCAACAGATACGGGATATATTCCATTACCTGACTGGTATTTCTTGTTCTTGTATCAATTATTAAAATACTCTTTTGCTTCTGGTCCGTATACAGTTATTGGGGCAATGGTAATACCAGGTTTAACATTTGGTGGATTATTATTAGCACCATTCCTTGACCGAGGACCTGAACGCCGTCCAAGAAAGCGCCCATTGGCAACAGGATTTATGCTACTTGCATTAGCGGCTATTGTGTTCTTAACATGGCAGTCCGTTGCGACGCATGACTGGGCAGCTGCAGAGCGTCAAGGGAAAATTGTCGCTAAAGTGGAGATTGACAAGACTAGTGCTGGGTATAAAATTGCACAAGCTAATACTTGTATTACCTGCCATGGTGACAGTTTCCAAGGCGGGGCCGGTGCGCCAACGCTAATAGGTACAGGATTATCTCCTGATCAGATTGCTAAGATTGCTAAACAAGGTAAAGACGGTAAGATGCCACCAGGTGTTTTTAAAGGGACTGACGCTGAACTTAAAACGCTATCTGAATATATCTCAGGTCTTGGTAAAAAATAACTTAATGAATAAAAAGCTGGCGGTGAATCGTCAGCTTTTTTCTTGAAATAAAATACTTATAGAAATGTCAAGTTCAGTCTTGTTGTGCGTAAAACAGGTGTTTTGGCTTTTCTAAATAAAAGGAGGAGTATATGTGGGGTGGATTTACCCTCTCCTATCTAGTCGATCGGTATTAAAACTTTTATTATTAATTAATATTGCTGGAACTGTTTATGGATATTATTGGTATGGTTGGCAATTGAAAGAAACGCCACCTGTTTTTTTGGCCTTTGTACCGGATAGTCCAACAGCAAGTTTGTTTTTTGTTTTTGTCCTCTTGGCGTATTTACTAAAAAAGAATTGGCCATTAATGGAAGCCTTGGCGATGGTCACATTGTTTAAATATGGGATTTGGGCAGTAGTTATGAACATTCTTGTATTCCTAGTACAAGGAGAACTAGATTGGGTTGGATATATGCTGATTTTTTCACATTTTGCAATGGCTGTCCAAGGGATTCTTTTTGCTCCATTTTATCGTTTTAAGATGTGGCATTTAGTTGTAACTGCTATTTGGACACTACATAATGACGTAATTGATTATGTCTTTTTTATGCTGCCGAGCTATCATATGTTAGATAAATTTATACCGCAAATCGGTTATTTTACATTTTGGCTGTCTTGTATCTCCATTGGTCTTGCCTACTATTTAGGAATAAGACCCGACCGTTTTAAACTAAAAATTAATAGTTAAACATGGTCTAACCTTGTCCAACCTTTCATACATTTTATAGAAATGAAAGGGGGGACAACGATTGAAATTCAAATGGTTATATTTATTAGCAATTATCATGATGCTCACTCCCATAACTGTTAATGCGGAACAGCAATCGCCAATGGAGAAGCTCGATGATATTTCGGATGAGGCTCTTCAAATGGTGAAGTTTCAAAGATATGATGATGCAAAAAAATTGCTTGATTATTTTTCTGACCAGTTTACAAGTATAACTGGAGCAAAAGAACCACTATCAATGGACGAGGTTAGAATTGTTAACACCTCTCATGATGAAGCAATGGAAGCTGCAGTTAGCCCCAACATGAAATATGAGGAAAGGCTTAATAAACTAACCAAGTTTCGGCTTGTTATTGATGCGTTAGCAACAAGTCATCAACCTTTATGGACAGCAATGGAAGATCAAATCATGACTGCCTTTCACCAGGCAAAAGATGCTGCTTTAATGGGAGATTCAGCCCACTTTCATTCTAATTTTAATACCTTTTTAAACCTATATAACGTTATTTATCCAAGTATGAAAATAGATGTTCCTGTGGAAAATATTCAAAGATTAGATGCACGGATTGATTTTATAAACGAATATCAATCACAAGTGGTTAGTGACGCGAAAAGTCAACAAGAGCTTGATGCCCTTGATACTGACCTGAAAAATCTTTTTGCTAATATGGAAGATGATGAGGCTGATCCATCGTTGTGGTGGGTAATTATTTCTACAGGGAGCATCATTATCATGACATTATCATATGTTGGCTGGAGAAAGTATCAAGGAGATAAAGAACTGCGGAAAAATCGCTCTAGGGACCAAAAAGATTGACGCATCGAATCGGTCAACTATATGATATTAACATCAAGTGCTGATTTGGAGGTCATTATGTATCTTATTTATTTTGCTATTATTGTCTTCATTCCCTTATGGGCACAAATGAGAGTGAAAAATACATTTGCTAAGTTTTCACGTGTACCTACTTCGACTTATCGAAGAGGTGCTGATGTGGCAAGAGAAATTCTAAATGCAAATGGACTATATAATGTTGCGGTGGAAGAAGGGCGTGGTTTTTTAAGTGACCATTATGACCCAAGAAGCAAAACCGTTCGTCTCTCACCTGAAAATTATCATGGAAATTCAATTGCCGCGGCTGCAATCGCTGCCCATGAATGTGGACATGCCATTCAAGACGGTGAAGGTTATGCGTTTCTAAGGTTTCGCCACGCATTAGTTCCGGTTGCTAATCTTGGTTCAAATGCTTCTTGGATTCTAATTATGATCGGAATATTGGCTCATTTAAGCGGGCTTCTTTTGATTGGAATTTTCTTTATGGCGGCAGCTGTTCTCTTTCAAATTGTTACATTGCCAGTAGAATTTAACGCTTCCAACCGTGCAATGAATCAAGTGGTTTCTCTTGGCTTAATTGGGAATCGCGAAGAAAGAGAAGCAAGAAAAGTTTTAAATGCAGCCGCATTAACATATGTAGCAGCAGCTGCTGTAGCCGTATTAGAATTACTAAGGCTTGTGTTAATTTTTACAGGAATGAATAGAAACAATGATTAAAATGTCACCTCAAATAAGGTGACATTTTTTTATATGAATAAGCATTTTCGACACGAGAATTGTCCAGCTCCAGCCGCCATCGGCTCGAGGTCACAAGCTTATCCAGTTGCGGCTCCTTGGGACTCAAGTCATAAGCCACCCCCTGAAGAAGGCAAAGAACGCCTTCTTACAGGGTTCGTCTTATGCCTCCGTCCCAGAACAGTCGCCTCCACATCTAGAACAATCCGTTCAAAAGGTTAAAGAACAACCTTTCGGCCGGCTCGCCTTGTGCTTGTCGCCGAAAGCTAAGCGCCTTACGCTTTTCTTAATCGCCAATTGGCATTTTATTTTCGTCTAGGGTAAAACCTTCACCATGAACATCATGGACAACGGAAATAGATACAAAGGCATGTGGGTCCACTGACGTAATTAAATTTTTTAAACGGATTATTTCATTTCTAGCAACAACACAATAAAGGACTTCACGTTCATTTTTTGTATATGAACCATATGCCTTTAGAGCAGTTACGCCACGGTCCATATCAGCCATTATCTTTGCAGCAATTTGCTCATTTTGGTCAGATATAATCATGGCTCCCCTTGCAGAGTATGCGCCTTCTTGTATAAAATCAATTACTCTTGCACCGACAAAAACAGCCACTAACGTATACATAGCTTGTTTATAATTTAAGTATGTAAACCATGATACGGCAATTACACATGCATCAAACAGAAACATTGTTTTCCCCATGTTCCATCCTGCATATTTTTGGACAAGTCTGGCAATAATATCCACTCCTCCTGTTGTTCCTCCAAAACGAAAAATGATTCCCAATCCAATCCCTGTAAAGGCACCAGCAAACAAGGCAGCTAATGTTAGATCATGCTCAAGAGGCATTTTAATTGTATGGCGCTGAAGAATCCATAAAGAAATGGAAACACCCACTGTTCCAATAATCGTATATAGAAAAGCATTTCGACCCAACAGCTTCCAACCAATAAAAAATAAAGGAATATTCAGGATTAAGTTCGTGTAAGAGGGATCCCATTTAAACAAAAAATAGAATAACAGTGTAATTCCTGTAAAACCACCCTCGGCCAATTTATTTTGCATATTGAAATTAACAAGTCCAAAAGACATAATTGCGGAACCTATGAGTATAAAAACGATATTTTTTAATTTAAGTCCAAAAATCATCCAATTTTCAACCTCTTCCATTTATGACTCTATTATGGCGGTTTTAATTATATCGAATTAGGTTCATAAGAGCAATGTGGGTAGGAAAAGCGCTGTTTTAAAGCGAAAACATTTGTAAATCTGCTTGAATTTAGCTAACATTAAAGGGAATATGCATATTAACATATAGCCCGTTTTGAAAATGAGGTGTAAGTATGAATAAAGGGAAGTCGATGAAGGAGCTTCAATTAGAGGTAGATCAATACATAAGCCAATTTAAAGAAGGATACTTTAGCCCGCTGGCAATGCTCGCAAGGCTTACAGAGGAGCTGGGGGAACTGGCGAGAGAAGTAAACCATCATTACGGTGAAAAACCGAAAAAATCGACAGAAACAGAAAAAGCAATTGAAGAGGAACTCGGGGATTTGCTTTTTGTGACAATTTGTTTTGCTAATTCCTTAAACATAGATCTGGAAGAAGCGCATGATTATGTCATGAATAAATTTAACACAAGAGATAAAAATCGCTGGACAAGAATTGACCAAGAAAGTGTGGAGTGAAGAAATGAATACGATTAAAATAATTATTGCAGGTCCACGAGGACGTATGGGAAGAGAAGCAGTCACATTAGCTGCTAATACAGAACACTTTGATTTAGTTGCAGTTATTGATCATAAAAATGATGGAATGATGCTAAGTGATGTAGAGGGATTTCAATCAATTCCCAATGTACCAGTCTACTCCAATATCGACAAGTGTCTGCAAGAGATTAAAGCAGATGTATTAGTAGATTTAACAACACCGGAAGTTGGCATGTACCATACTAAAACAGCGCTTAACTATAATGTCCGGCCTGTTGTTGGAACAACTGGATTTAGTAAACAGGATTTAGAAGAACTAGAACGGCTTTGTCAGGAAAAAGAACTTGGCTGTATCATTGCCCCTAACTTTGCAATTGGTGCAGTGCTTATGATGAAATTTTCTCAACTGGCAGCAAAATATTTTGCTGATGTCGAGATTATTGAATTGCACCATGATCAAAAGCTTGATGCACCGTCAGGAACAGCTGTTAAAACAGCGGAAATGATTTCAACTGCAAGGGAAGTTAAAAAACAAGGTCATCCAAATGAAAAAGAAACCATTACAGGAGCTAGAGGTGCGGACTTTGACGGAATGCGTATTCATTCTGTTCGATTACCGGGACTAATTGCCCATCAACAAGTTTTATTTGGTTCAGATGGTCAATCCTTAACTATTCGACATGATTCTTATAACCGAGCCTCATTTATGTCGGGTGTAAAAGTTGCTGTAGAAACTGTTATGAAGAATAATACTTTTGTTTATGGACTTGAAAATATCTTAGAATAGGGGAAAAGATATGAATATTGCATTAATCGCACATGACCAGAAGAAAAATGATTTAGTTCAATTTGTTACTGCCTATCAGAATATTTTTGCCAAACACAGATTATTTGCCACTGGAACAACAGGGATGAGGATCAATGAAGCGACGGGATTAGAGGTTACCCGTTTTAAATCCGGACCATTAGGAGGAGACCAAGAAATTGGCGCAATGATTGCAAAAGATGAAATGGATGCCATTTTTTTCTTTCGAGATCCGTTAACAGCACAGCCGCATGAACCAGATGTAACAGCTTTAGTAAGGCTTTGTGATGTTTACTCGATTCCACTTGCTACAAATATGGGGACGGCTGAATTACTAATTAGAGGATTAGAACTGGGATTATTGGAATGGCGAAATGTAGCAAAAGAGAACGGTGATGTTAATGGAGGAAAATAAATTACATATCCTAGCATTTGGTGCACATGCTGATGATGTAGAAATTGGTATGGGTGGAACCATTGCGAAACTTACAGAAGAAGGGAAACGAATCGGTATTTGTGATTTAACTGATGCGGATCTTTCTTCTAATGGGAATGTAGTACTAAGAAAGGAAGAAGCAGCAAGGGCAGTGGACATTTTAGGTGTACAAGTGCGAGCTTCATTAGGATTTCCAGATAGAGGATTATTCTTAAAAGAAGAATATATTCAAAAGGTGGTAGAAATAATCCGAAAGTACAAACCGCAAATTGTGTTTGCTCCATATTTGGAAGATCGGCATCCGGACCATGGAAATTGCGCACGGATTGTGGAAGAAGCGGTTTTTTCTGCCGGAATAAAAAAATATCAAACGGTTGGATGGAATGAACCTCATCGAGTAAAAAAGATGTATTTTTACATGATCAATGGATTCCATAAACCTGATTTCACTATTGATATTACACAAATGATTGAAAAGAAGCTTGCGGCATTGCGAGCTTATAGAAGTCAATTCGAATTAACAGCTCAGAGTGTTCAAACACCACTTGTGAACGATTATATTGAGACAGTCGAGGCAAGGGAAAGAATGTTTGGAAAACTTGTGGGAGTATCATATGCAGAGGGATTTAAGACAAAAGTCCCGCTCGTTTTGAAACATGATTTGCTAGGAGAAGAATAATGCGAAAACTAAAAATTGGAATTACATGCTATCCGACTGTTGGTGGGTCAGGAGTGGTGGCAACAGAATTAGGGAAAATGTTAGCTGAAAGAGGTCATGAAATTCATTTCATCTCATCAAGCCTCCCCTTTCGATTAAATAAAATGTATCATAATATTCATTACCACCAAGTGGAAGTTAACCAATATTCCGTTTTTCAATATCCACCATATGATATTGCTTTAGCAAGTAAAATGGCTGAGGTTGCTAATCGTGAAAAATTGGATATCCTTCATGTTCATTATGCAATACCTCATGCGGTTTGTGCGATTCTAGCTAAACAAATGTCAAGCAGAGATATAAAAATCGTTACAACTTTACACGGTACGGATATAACGGTACTTGGGTATGACCCTTCATTAACAGATGCAATTAAGTTTGGAATTGAAAAATCGGACGTTGTGACGGCAGTTTCATATGCTTTGGTGAACCAAACATATGAACTTATAAATCCTGATAAAGAAATTGAGACGGTTTATAACTTTATTGATGAAAGGATTTATCATAAAACAGATGACACTTCCTTAAAAACTCAATTACATATAAAGGATGAAGAAAAGGTAGTTATACATGTCTCTAATTTTCGTACTGTTAAGAGGGTGACGGATGTCATAAAATCCTTTGCCAAAATCTCGGAAAGCATACCATCCAAATTATTAATGGTTGGTGACGGACCGGAAATGACGGTCGTTTGTAAATTGGTTAGACAGCTTTCGTTAGAAGATAAGGTAATCTTTTTAGGTAAGCAAGAGAATCTAGAGGAACTATATTCTATTAGTGATTTAATGCTGCTTTTATCTGAAAAGGAAAGTTTTGGTCTTGTGGCTCTAGAGGCTATGGCATGCGGTGTGCCTTGTATTGGAACAAATGTCGGGGGTATACCGGAAGTGATCCATCATGGAATTTCTGGGTATATTTGTGAGGTTGGCGACATTAACGATATTTCTGAAAAAGCGATTTCCCTCCTAAACAATTCTGATTTGCATCAAAATATGTCTGAACAGTCATTGAAATCTGTAAAAACAAAATTTAAGGCAGAACAAATTGTGGAACAATATGAGCAGATATACTGGAAGTTATTGAATTAAGGTGAATAATATGATAGAGCCTTTTTTAACGGCAATTCCTATAATTGAACAGCTCGAGGCTTCAGGTTTTCAAGCCTATTTTGTTGGCGGATCTGTAAGGGACTATTTATTGAAGAGATCGATTAGTGATGTAGATATAGCAACTTCGGCTACTCCGTACGAAGTGAAGGAAATATTTCCAAGAACTGTCGATATTGGAATTGAACATGGAACAGTGCTTGTTCTTTTTCAGAATAAATCCTATGAAATTACCACCTTTAGGACAGAGGGAGCCTATCAAGATTACCGAAGGCCAAAAGAGGTTGCTTTTATACGTAATCTTGAAGATGACTTGAAACGACGGGACTTTACGATGAATGCCATTGCAATGGATCGAAACGGCAACTTAATTGATCCTTTTCATGGGCAGACTGCTATTCAGAAAAAAGTAATCGAAACCGTTGGATTACCTGATGAGCGTTTCCAGGAAGATGCTTTAAGGATCATGAGGGCGGTCAGATTCTTTAGTCAGCTTTCTTTTTCGGTTGAAAACGAAACACTTGAAGCAATAAAAAATCTGGGTCCATTATTAAAAAATATTGCAGTGGAACGAGTTAAAGTGGAGTTTGAAAAACTGCTTGTTGGAGAAAATGCTAACAAAGCTATTAGGCTGCTGCTTGACTCTGATTTATATAAGTATTTACCTGGTTTAAAGAACCATAAAGACCAAATCGAAAAAATCATCTCTATATCATTCAAAAACTTAAATAAAATCGAAATGTGGGCTTTACTGCTTTTTTATTTAAACTTAAAAGATAAGTCTGCTGAAGTATTTTTACGAGAGTGGAAGCTGCCTGTTAAAGAAATCAAAGAAATTCAAGAGATTTTGTATTTTATTAAAAAGAGGATGGAGAGGGAATGGGTTGAATATGACCTTTATAAGGCAGGAAGAGAGGTCTTGTCTTCCACAGAAAAGTTATATCACCTTGTAAAAGGTTTAACAGAGACATTATCCCTGCCATATTGGTTAAAGCGTTATGATGAGCTGCCGATCAAGCAACGCCATGATATAAATGTAACCGGTAAAGATGTCATGGAATGGTTTCAATCTGAAGGGGGGCCTTGGTTAAGGGAGACCCTTTTAAAAATTGAATGTGCCGTTCTGGCTGGGGACGTCCAAAATGACAAAGAAATGATTAAGGAGTGGCTGATCAAGTGCAGTCAGAAATAAGAAAAAAATTGCTCGATGCCTTTTCTAATGCAGGTGATACCTTTCTTTCAGGACAATATTTAGCTGAATTAATCGGTTGTTCAAGAACAGCTGTTTGGAAGCATATGGAAGAGTTGAGGAAAGAAGGATTTACATTAGAGGCAGTTAGGAACAAGGGTTATCGGATTATCAAAACACCAGAAACAATTATTGCCGATGAAATTAGACTGGGTCTTTTAACCAACTTTATTGGAAAAAATATTCATTATGAAGAAAGTGTTGAATCAACACAAAAAATTGCCCATTTTTTATCCAATGAAGGGGTACCAGAAGGTACGGTTGTAATAGCTGAAGAGCAGCTCTCTGGAAAAGGCAGGATGAATCGAAGCTGGCATTCTCCAAAGTATAGCGGAATTTGGATGAGCTTAATTCTTAGACCGAACATTCCCCTTACAAAAGCCCCTCAGTTGACTCTCTTAACGGCGGTGGCGATTGTTCAGGCTATTGAAGAAGTCACAAAGCTGGAACCAGAAATAAAGTGGCCCAATGATATTTTACTAAATGGTAAAAAAATGACTGGTATTTTAACAGAACTCCAAGCGGAATCAGACCGAATTCATTCTGTTATCATTGGTATGGGCATTAATGTCAATCAAAAATTAGAAGATTTTCCTGTTGAGCTTCATTCTACGGCTACTTCTCTTTCGATTGAAAAAGGCAGTACTATTTCCCGTGCTGAATTAATTAAAAGCATTTTTAAGCATTTCGAAAAACTATATTTGCTTTATTTAGATGAAGGATTTTTCCCAATTAAATTATTATGGGAAGGATACGCTATTAGTATTGGTAAAAACCTCAAGGCTAGAACATTAACAAATGTAATTGAAGGAATAGCACTAGGGATTACGGAAGATGGTGTTTTAAAGTTAGAGGATAAAACAGGATTTATTCACCATATTTATTCAGCCGACATAGAAATCTAACAAACCCAAAAGCGTAAGCGCCCCTAATTATGGCGCTTGCGCTTTTGGGTTTGTCTAGCTCCAGCGCCTAGGGGCTCGGGTCATAAGCTTATCCAGTTGCGGCTCCTTGGGACTCGGAGTCTAAGCCACCCCCTGAAGAAGGCAAAAAGCGCCTTCTTTCAGGGTGCGTCTTA
>NZ_JAFBEX010000002.1 GCF_016908975.1 Neobacillus cucumis | reverse complement strand
TATAATCTTTAAACATAAGGACACTTCTTTCTGATTAAGATTTGGTAGGGGTACTTAAATTTTATCAGAAGATGTCCTTTTTGTTTTGAAAAAAATCAAAGCCTGTGAAATTTTACTGCTCGTAAAATTTCACAGGCTTTTTAGGTTCTAGGAGGGGTTTTGTCCCAGCCTCTTTTCTGATTGTGGCTCTTTTTAAATTAATAATACCCTTTGTACCTATTGGGAGTATCTGAACAGCGATTCTTTTCACTTCATTTTTAAAGAAAATCATAAAAGAGTAGCTCCTTTTTCTAATTCACGATGTAACACTTCTCCCATCCGCTTAATACCTTCAATAATATTCTCTTTAGGCTTATCACACAAAATAAAAACATACAACATTATAATTGCATGGCGAACAATATTAAGTTTGTAAGCTTGTGTTTATCACTGGAAACTTACAATTGCTTTATATATGATTAATAGATACTTAAGTTAATTTTAATCAGGTTTTAATTATTAACATCCTAATTTCTAATATAGTAGTGACTAGAGACATCTCAATTAAATGTTTCAACTATCAATTAACTTGCCTTTACACTTTATCACTATCATCGAAAGGGGCGTTTAAAATGACGGTCCTTTTTATTGTACTAGTAAATGGTGCCTCTTCCCGTTTTACTACTTCAATATAAAATCAGAATTATGAACATTAGGCATGTTTTACATTTAATACAAACAATTTTCCTACTTAACTACCCTAAAAAACAGTATGTTTTACGAAATTTATATAAGTAAAAGTTAAGGAGCAAAGAACATGAAGATATATATTTATGACATCATAGTAATTTGTTCAGGTTTAATCTTTGGTACATTCCAAATATTTATTGATCACACGAGACGGATTAGTTTTGAATTAACCGGAATCCTATCCTTTGTTTTATCTATTTGGCTTTGTATTTCGTGTATCAAATCTTGGAAGGAAAAATAAAGAAGAATGGGCATTTACGTTGATAAAGAAATGCCCGTTCAGTTCAAGTTCCCTACCCTTCAGTCTTTTTGTTTTATTCTCCACATATATGGCAATATTTATTTTCCAAAATAAAATCTCTCCTCTTTAAGTACTTGTTCTATCTCCCATAAATAAGACTCACATGCACTTAGCTTTCAATACATTAAAGTTTGGTATATTAATGGAAGAATTTGCCCCAAATTAAATGGAGAAATGATTAAAATAATGGGGTAAAAAAATGCATGCTTTTTTTAAATATCATTCCAATCTTCATTCATTCCGTCATTTTACAGTGGAACACTTTTTGCCACTCGGTATAATTTTAGTTTTAAGCGCTCTCCTGTTTATTTTTAGAAACATGCTAAAAGAGAAAAGTAAAAGAAGATATTTAAGTTTCTTTTTGGCCATTCTCCTATTTTTTTCTACCACTTTGGAGCAAACTTGGCTTCTATATGAGCATGCCTGGTCGTTAAAAAGGTCTTTACCTCTTCAACTTAGTGATCTTTCAGTCATTCTCGCTATTTTGATGCTGTTGATCAGGAGTAACAAACTTTTTCAATTTATGTACTTTGCAGGGTTAGGAAGCTCAATTCAAGCTATTCTGACTCCAGATCTTGGAAGATATTCGTTCCCGCACTTTGAATATTTTGAGTTCTTTGTCTCACATGGAGGGGTGGTGCTGGCTTGTATATTCATGGTTCTGGTTTTCAATTACAGCCCGACTCTTCAAGGGATGTGGGTAACCATTCTTATTGTAAACATTTATTCAGGCATTGTTTTTTTACTTAATAAATGGCTGGGAGCTAATTATCTATATATCATGAAAAAACCAAAATCAGCTTCTCTTTTGGATTACCTTGGACAGTGGCCATGGTATCTTCTCTCAATGGAGATGGTGATGATGTTAAGTTTTTATATTTTGTATAGTCCGTTTTGGATAAAAAGAATGAAGGAGGCAGGCAAATAGAAAAGCGCCGATTTTTATATAAAAGCAATCTTATTGGATCATTAGGTATTTATTAAGCAACATATTCTAAAATAATAATCTCACCTTCCATCAGAAAGTGAGATTTTAACGTTTTTTCTCGATTCTATCATTTTTTTACCTTACCTGAGAAACTTCCTCTCCCTGGTAAATCCGAAAGGCTGGAACGATTGTATCCGAAACAATTTCTTTTCCTTTTTCACGAATGAAATCCAATTTATAATAAGCATCAAATCTTTGGCTGATTTCCGTTTTTACCAGTTCCGGTGGAGTGACGACGATGAATTGGAACTTCAATTTTTCAGCAACTGCGAAGATCGGATCAAGGACATGTGCCGATGCAGCTTGCCCGAACGGATTATCACAGACTAAAGGAACCCAACTTTGATCGGTTTCGCTTTTACATGATAATAACATCATCATCATCACCATGCGAGCCGATAACTTCTGTCCTCCACTACCATCTGATTTCGTCTTAGAACCCTGATTAATGGTCTGCCAGGTTGAATAATGCTCCCTTTGCGGTTTTCCGTACATAAAGGCATTATCCGTCCGCATATTATAGACAAGCAGCTCAGGATATCGATTCCGTAGGGATACAAATAAAATTTGCTCATCACTAATAAGTTGTTTTATTTCTTGGTCTAAGGATTGATTCACATCATCAATCACATCGAATTGTTTGGTAATTTTGTTAATAGCAGCCACAAAATGCTGCTTCAATAGTGGTTCGATTTCTTCTGCCTTTTTAGGCAAGATATCTTCTTTGAGCTGGACAAGCGGAAAAGACCCTCGTTCATTTTTTAGCTTCATTTTCGCGATCATGGAACGAATCGCCTCAGAAATACTCATCGCTTTCATGCTGGCCCGGCTAGCCCAGAAGTTTTGGGCGTTTTCTGCCCTTTCTTTATCTCGTTCTAATTGCTCCAATCCACTTTGTGAAAAACGTTTCATATTTATAACGATACTTTGGATATGTGTATAATGCCTTGTATCTAAATGATCCAGTGTTGTTAGGACTTCATTTTTAAAGCGAATCTCCCAATCTTTGCCCTCAATCGTAAGCTTTAAATTACGCAATGATTGTTCGATTTTTGCGTGCTTCTCTTGTCCTTCTTCCTGAATCGCTTGATGTTCTTCACACCAGGACAAGATACCTGCTTTTCCTTGACTCTTAATTCTTTCTACATCATTTTCCGTAAATGCCGCTGCTTCTTCCTTGAGGATAACGGATAAGGTTAATAAATCGCCTTCGAAGCCCGAAATTCTCGTTTCGGATTCTTTTTGTCGTTTCTCCGCCTTCTTTACTTCCTCTTTCGCTAGTTTCGTTTGGTCTTTAATTTCAATCTCCTTTATTTCTAACTCAAGGTCTTCCCATGCTTCAGGCTGTTTATCATGCTTTTCGACCTTCTTACCTGACTTGTCGCGCTGTTCGGTCGCAAGCTTAAAGGAGGTTTCTGCTACAGTTACAGCCGTACCTTGTTCCCGTTCTTCTTTATCTGCAGTCTTCGCTTCCTTTTGAGCGGTTTGGAGCATATTTTCTAATATACTGATGGGTTCATCCGGTTCTGGAACTTGATTCCAATCCTTATTTTGCGAATCGAGTTTTTTCTCTAATTTCTTTTGCTGCTTTTGTTCGGTCTCTCTTCTTGCTTGAATCACCAGTAGTTCTCTAGCCTGTTCTTCCTTAGACTTTTGAAGCTGTCTTAACTCTTCAATACTTCCATTTATCTCTTTTAATAAATATGGGGATAGGCGTGGGACCTCTTCACATGGGTCTGCTTTTTCATCTGCCGGAAAAGCTGCCCCCTCTATAAAGAAAGATATCTCTTTGATCGTTTGTTCGGTCGTAAGTTTCCACTCTACATACGTTTGATTCCACTTGTTTTTTAGGTCAACGATTTCTTCGTGCTCTTTTACTATTTCTTGCTGTTGAGAAACTAGTGTCTCTTGTTGTTTCTGTTTTTCTAGTCTCACCCGTTTATTTTCTTGATATAGGGACTTTTCTTGGTCAAACCCCTCTAATGTATCAACATCTTTTGAATGCTTTTCTATTTTTCGCTTAGTATGTTCCAACTGTTCTTTAAGCTGAAGCTGTAATTCCTTTTCTTTTTCTTCTTGTGTAATGATTTCCTGTAATTTCGATTTCTTGGATAGAAGAGCGTTCTGTTCTTGATGGAGTGCCCTTTCGATATCACTAGATAGCTCGCCTAATAAAAAACGATCGATTTCTTTTAATATTCGACGGTAGGAAGTTTCTGTTTTTTCAATTTCAACAAGAGTATCTTTCTTTTCATCTATTTGTTTAGCAATCTTTATTTTCCAGTTAGTAAATAGATTTTTATCGGTTAAAAGTTCTCTCTCGGTTCCGTTTATAAGCACAAAGGATGGTTGGTGATTTTCGTACTTCATTTCCTCACGCAGGAATATGGGAACAGGACTTTTAAACATCCTACCGGAAAGGAACTGCTGATTAATTTTTTGCCATTGATGTTGACTGACGACCAAACCGTATGGAAGGAACGGATACCTCAAAAGATAGTTTGTCATTTCATCTATACTTAATGATTGAAGAAATTGAGTCCCATAAAATACATCAATGCCGGTCTTCTTATCAATCCATTCCTTTAATTCTTTGACATCTTTATTGGCAATCCAGAAATGCTCATCATTTAAGGAATGGTCAAGTTGTGTTTCCCATAGGTCTTTTTTAATTTGTTCCCCTTGTTCACGGTTATGGACCAGCAATTCTTCTATCTGTGTGGCATATTTCGATAAGAGAGAATGTGTAAAGGGCGCCGTGACACCATCTAATAAACCATGAAGCTTATCTAATAGTTTTGTTTCTTTTTGCTTTTGCTCTTCATTTGCAAGCTTTAATTCTGCACATTTTTCTTCTGAAAACTGAATGGATTGGACGAGTGTCCCATGTGAAGTGGCAAGTTGATTTTGCCTTTCACTAGATTCTTTCTCTTTTGCTTGCAGCTCTTCTAACTTACCCTTTTTGTCTTCCATTTGTTTATAAAGGGAATCGATTAGCCCCTTTAAATCATAGGTTAAGCGGTCGCCAAATTCTTGAACCAGTGCCGGTTCCTTTGATTCAAAGTTATGTATATCTGTATAGAGAAAATCAATTTCCGTACTAAGCTGCGCAATGTCTTTGGTCTTTTGTTTATCCTGGCGTGACAGCTCCGTTCCTTTTTTATTGAGAAACTTTTGATACCCCACATACTGTTTAACTGCTTCTTGAATGGAGAGAAAGGAAAGTTCCCATTGCGAGCTGGCTTCTTTTTTGATTTCATCCATTCTTTGATTCACTTGTTCTAAACCACTATTTTGTTCCAATTTCTCGATTTGCTGTGAAAGAGAGCGGATACTCTGGTCGTTTTCAAACCACTCTTTCAATAAAAGTTGAAACGCCACTTGTTCTTTTCGTTCCTGCTTTTCTTTCACCATCTCTAGTAAAGAGGTATGTTTGGTCCGTTCTTCCACTAATTTCTTATCCCAATCCATCACCTCTCTGTGAGCTTTTGCATACTCTAAGTTGTCTTTTTGAAACCGTAAATCTGCTTGCCTCCTTATTAATTTTTCAATGTCCTTTTCTAACGTAAGCAGGGATTCCTCTTCCGTTTGTTTCAAATGCTCTAAAGCCCCAAGAAGTTGTCTTCCTACCTTTATACTTTCCTGAATAATTTCTTTATGTTCTACTCCTTGAGCAAGGTGCTCTTCAAATGGAACAATGTCTTCTAAAAACTCTTTATGGGCTTGCTCTCTTTTTAACAGAATAGGCAGGTCCTTCGCGATACTTGCCTGGCTCTTGAAAATCTCTACAAGATCGTTCTTTTGTTGTTCGGAGCGATGTAAGACTTGACTAACTGTCGGGATAATTCTTTTTTGGAACAGGGAATAATCATCCTCAGCTCCTTCAAAGTATTTCCCAACACCCCCTTCATCCTTGTTGATGTCCTTCATAATATCCCAATCTTTACGGTTAATGCCGTATGTATCAAGGATGCGATAGTGCTTCTTCGTATCTCGGTAAACGTCATATCCATTCCATTTTAAGTAATCCTTCAAGCTTTCAGTTTCAGCAACCTCATCGTTTTCATAAAGTGGAATATGATCTAATGCTGCCTCTTCTTTCCGATCAAATTCTCTTGTATAGAATGTAATATTAGGAAGGATCTTTGCTTCCTGCTCCAGTGTTTTACTTTCATTTCCACTTTCTTCACTCATCGAAATCCGTTGTTCGGCAGAGAACATGCCCCCCGTGACTAGATGCCTGCGGTCAGCACCGTCCAATTCCCATTGAATAAGAACATGAAAGGTATAGGGAATAAATTGTTCTTTATTATTAAAGAAAAACTGCTGATAATAACGGTTGTTTTGTTTTCCCCACGAAGTTCCAGGTTTCAGTATCTGGAAAATCGTTTGCAGGAACACACCTTTCCCGCCCCCATTCATCATGGCGATGAGGCCATTTGTGGATGTCTCATCATTATGGAAATTAAATATGGTATCTTTGTATTGCTTTTGCATGCCATCATACTTGAGGCCAACAATTCTAATGCGATGGATTTTCGGCATGCTCCTCCTCCTCCTCTGATATCATTAATTTTTTAAATAATTCATAACGGTCATAATCGTGATACAAGTATTCAATTCGCTCAAAAAGCTCTTGTTTTGGAATCGCCTTTGGAATATCGTCGCGGTCAAGGATGACAATTAACCCTTCCGTCTCTAATAAACGCATCGCACCCGCAATTAAGCCAATTCTGGTTCGTCTATTTCCTTTTTTAACAGCATAATCGTCCGTGTCGACCTCCATGTATTTCCATGTGGTCACCACTTCTTTCATATCAATTCGTTCTTCTTCCCCAAAGGTAGGTTTCAATTTCAAAATGCTATCCCAATTCATGATGAGGTCGTTCACTTGCCGCTCTAATGCGTAGTAACTGATTCCTTCCCGCTTTGTGCGAATTTTTGCCGCTTGGTTACGGTCAATTGCAGCTAAAAATGACATAATGATAACGCTCATTAGATGAAAGTGTTTCTTCGTTTCAACTTGCCGATGTTTTTCTTTCAAATGAGTAAAATTCGTCGCAAAGACAGAGCCGGTTGGCTGGACCACCAATTGGATGCGCTTTGGTGTTTCAATGATATATGTACCCGATTCGTCTGCTAATAAAAGAACAGTCTGCCTTACTTCCGGATGAAAATAAGCCTGAAAGTGTTCACTATTCTCGTCGATTACTTTTTCTTTTAATAGAGTAAAATAGACGGCTGAAGCCCTTTTGATCGTTTCTGCATTCATATTATTTCTCCTCCTGTACACAAATTTTAAAAGGAGTCATTTTCATTCTATACCAATTGAAAGGCTCCGCTCGATGATCAAATGATGTAAAAATCTTTAAGCCTTCAAACATTTGAAATTGTGGATACTCCATCATTAATTTATAAAGAAGAATTTCCCTTTCATCGCTTAAAGTCTCTTCTTTTCGATGCAATACTTGAACCTTCAGCGGCTTTTTATCAAACATCATCCATAAATCAATCGTTTCAGATTCCTCAAACCATAAATCCTGCACTTCTAATGGCAACTCTACTACATTAGCTAATGAAAACTCACCGTATGTTTGTAAATATTGAAACACATAACTCCATGCCTTAATAACAGAGTCCCAGTTCGTTACGCGCTGACGAGTAATGCTTTCTTCCACCTCATCTTCGATGACAACGGCCGACGTTTGAGTTTCGTTAAATTCTTGTTCGCCCCAAATCCAATCGAGCGGTAAAATAAACTCATTTTTGGGTGAAAATAAAGGAGATAGCACTCGTTCTATTTCATTAAATCCTTGAAAGCCTTCCTTCATGAACCAATTTTCATAAAAATGCTCACGAAAAGAAACTAAGCTGTTTTCCCAGAACAAGGAAGGGTTTTCCGCTTTTAATTTCATCTCATAGGAGATATTTTGAATAACTAATTTAGCAAAACGATCATGCAATTGCCTTGTATGGCCAATTTTTTCTTGAAGAACAATCAGTTCTTTCTGAATATAATCATCTTCTTCGTTCCTTCGTTTTGTTTTTTCGATCATACTCGTGATGGTACGGAAGTGATTTTTTTCTTCTTCAAATTGCTTTTCAATTTCCACACGTTTGTCAGCCCTTTGCCATTCTTCTTCCATCAATAAGATTTTGGGATTGTTAATCATTTCCTTTTGAAAGGTAAATTCATTGGCCATTAAGCGATTTACTCGTGAAATGAGGTGATCGAGGTTTCGAGTAGCTTTGCGGAAATTACCGTTTTTAATCAACTGCATACTATAGAGTTGTTCAATCGTGATGGAGAACTCCTCTGCCATTTCCCTGCTCATAAAAATCATTTCCTGAGCAACATCCGTGAGTTTGTAAACAATCGATCCGCCCATCTCTAAATTCGTATATAATTCATCCATGATGACATAACGGAATGTTTGCGTTTCCCAGGATTGTCTTATTTCATCATAATATAAGGCTTCAAACGGTTTACTAAACTCTTCTTTTCCCTGATATAAAAGCCCACTGGTCATCCGTTCAATTTGCTTATCGTCTGCTAAGAGCCTCATTTGCTTAATCGAATCTTGCACCATATACTTGATATCAGCTTTGCGTCTATGATCATCATCATTTAATTCTCGATAAAAGATGGTGAGGAGTACTTGCATGAGAATGGTTTGAATATAGGGTTTCAGTTCCCCTACTTCCATTCCCCTCCCAAGCTCAAACAATGGATTTAATCGTTGCATTCGATTGGCGAATCCTTCCCATGATTCGTTCACAGCCATCTCCTCCATGATTCGATTGTTAATACTTCTTGAGCGATCCGTTTATTGTCATGCCATAATTGCCGTAATAGCGCTTGTTCATCGTCAGTAAACCATTGAAAGAATAGATCACGGTATTGAGTATTTTGTGTTTGGCCCACCTTCTGGTTATTCCTTTGTTCTAAACAATCAAGCATTTTGCGATAAATTTTCAAGGCTGGCTGGATACAGCAATCTGGGTACTTTTCGATTAAGCGAATGAGAATACCGTATCCGGCGGCATCAAGGTCTCCCGCATAATAGAAAAGGTAGGGTTTAGTCGGAAACATTCGGAAGAAAAAAGAGAAGCTCCGTTCAATCTTCGTCCCTTCACCATAAATAATCAGTTCAGGTTCATAATCGAGTTCATTTGCTTCCAATAACTTGATAGAAGTATGAAAGAAAGATAGATTTTCCACAATCAAGACCCGCTGAATATCTTTTAGTTCTTTCCCTTGTTTGATCCAAAACACAAAAGGCTCCCCATAGTTCACCATTTTAAGCTGTTCTACCGCTACTCCAATTCTAGCTAAAAAGCCTTTTCCGGCAGGAAAGTTATCTCCATCTAGTAAGAATTTTTCATGGCCAAAGAGTTCGAGGCTTCTTTCTTCGACCGAAACGATTTCCCGTTCCTGACTGGACTTTAAAAAAGTATAAACATTTTGGATTCGGTTCCATTCCTCCTCCGTTTGCCATTCAGGATGACGTTCATAATAGGAAAAATCAAACAAATCTCCTAATTTCATCATTGCGAGACGATCCCAATTGGCTGCCTGAACTTTAATATTCACCCAATAAAATAAGGAAAGTGCTGGCGTCCTTCCATTGTATTGATGATTTTGAATGGGGATCAGTTGTCCCTCAGCTTCCAATGTTTCGATTGTCCGGTAAAACAACGAATAACCGTCCATTTCAAAATAATCATCCAAACGCTTGCGCAACTGAATTTCTAAATCATTAATATTTATTTTCTTTTTTTGTTTCGGGTGTTGGATATCTTCAATGAAACTTCTCACCCTAGCTTCAATGACATCGATTGTAATCACCTACTTAAATCTTTTAAACGTCGTATGGTTTGACTTCTAAAAACCAATTTGCACATCCTTATATTATAAACTAGTTGAGTCATTGCAGGTAAATGAAATTTTAATAGATTAATATAATAAAAAACGACTATCAATATGATAGTCAAAGTCGGTAGCAAATAAGCAAGGGATCTCATTAAGCGTAAATTTCTAAATCCATTTCCTGCCTGAAATACGCATTGTTAAACGGCATGCCTATGTACATCGTAAACATAGCCATGCTGTTTTTCATTTCATTTCCTCAAACCGTTTTATAAAAGTTAAGAGCTTTTCCATCCAATGAATATTGTGTTCTGATTGACTAAAGGCATGTTCACTTATAAATCGAACCGCCGTCTTCTGTTTTTCATCCAGATATTCCATTCGTATTTTTGCCTGCTTATATTCATCCCAACGATTCTTTTCTTTTTTTATCGTTTCCTCAAGGTAAAAAGCTGCCTTGACTGGATCAACGTATTGTAACAGATAAATGGTTATGTACAAATCTTCTATCTTTGAGACTTTTTTAAAGCTGTTATAAATCTCTTGCTCAAGAAAACGTCTTCCTTCGGATGTAATCCCGTACATGGTTTTGTTTGGTCGATTGACGATCTGAATGGATTTGACAGGTTCAATAAGTCCTTTTTTCTGTAGGGCCTCAAAATTATAATAAAATTTTCCTTCACTTATTTTTATCGGAATTACATCTAGTAATGCTTTCTTTAATTGATAAGGGTTGCTATTTTCATTAGCCAAGCTCCCTAGTATAAATAACGAAAGAGACACAGAAAAATCTCCTTTCTTATAATTAATTCTATAAACCCTTAAATTTTATCATAATAGTCATCATCATTCCTCCATTCAACTTCATTCTTTGCAGTTGAAACGTTACTTTTCCTACACCATATAGTCTCTGTAAAGCGTGTAACACAAGAGTAATAGTAACTATTTTTAGAATATTGTGAAAGATTAAAATCAGTACCATATACTCTATAAAAAGTACTCTGATTGGAGTAAATTTAAAAAGGTAAGAGACATGAGGTAATACATAATTAACTATATTATTACTTTTTGTAAATTCATTTATAGGAGGAAGAATATTATGAATAAAGAAGTAATTCCAATGAATGAAATCACCAATTTCCAATCACGTGCGGAGGAGTTTTTTCCTATAAATTGGTACAGAAAAATGCTTCACAATCATCCTATTTATTATCATGAAAAAACAAATACATGGAATGTATTTAAATATGAAGATGTGAAACAGGTGTTAAGTAACTATGAATACTTTTCAAGTGAAGGTCCTAGAACAACCATTTTTGTTGGGGCTAAAGACAAACATGAAAAAACTTCCCCTATTATGAATATTACCCTTTTGGATCCACCTCAGCACCGAAAAGCACGCTCCTTGTTAGCAGCTGCTTTCACTCCCCGCAATTTAAAGAATTGGGAGCCGCGTATTCAACAGATTGCAACCGAACTTGTGGACGTCATACAAGAAGACTCTACAGTTAATATTGTGGAAGCCTTGGCTGGTCCATTGCCTAGTCTAGTCATTACTGATTTATTTGGAGTACCGGTACAAGACAGGGATCAATTCAAAAAATGGGTTGATATTCTATTCCAACCTTATGACAAAGAAAGACTGGAGGATATTGAACGGGCAAAAGAAAATGCTGCCAGAGAATACTTTCAATATCTCTATCCAATTGTTGTTCAAAAACGTTCGAACCTTTCGGATGATATTATCTCTGACTTAATCCAAGCTGAAGTAGATGGCGAAAGGTTTACAGATGAGCAGATTGTACAGACCACCATGTTGCTTTTAGGTGCGGGGGTTGAAACTACAAGCCATGCGATTGCCAATTCTTTCTTTTCATTGCTCTATGATAATCAGTCTTTATATAGAGAACTAAGAAATGATATAGAATTAGTGCCAAAGGCAGTAGAGGAAATGCTTCGATATCGTTTTCATATGTCCAGGAGAGATCGTACTGTTAAACAAGACAATAATTTATTAGGCACTGAGTTAAAAAAAGACGATGTTGTCATTGCGTGGATGAGTGCATGTAATATGGATGAAAATATGTTTGATGACCCCTTCTCTTTAAACATTCATCGTTCAAATAATAAAAGACATCTGACATTTGGAAATGGTCCACATATCTGTTTAGGTGCGCCTCTTGCACGATTAGAAATGAAGATTGCTCTAGAGACATTCTTACAAAATTTTTCTCAAATCGAACCGGTAGAAGGGTTTCAATTAGAAGAAAATTTAACTGCTTCAGCAACAGGACAGTCCTTAACTTATCTACCGATGAAGGTTTATAAATAAGAATGTAATCATGGTTTTTAACCGACGAAACCTTTAAAGAATAAAATCATATCTTAAAACATACCCCGACAATTAAAACTTGTCGGGGTTCCTTTTTGTATTACAAACCTGAATTTTAATTTCTGTTGTAATACCCATGAACAACTTGTCCGATGAATATTTTACGGCATTTATTGACAAAACAATATAAGAAATCTATTTCCCATGAAGGAGTGTGGATTCTATATGCCACAATGGCACCCACGCCGTACGCAAATCGAGCAAACGATGTTGTCTAATGAATTTTCAATAAATCCCCTATTCGCCCGAAAAGGTGAAAAGGACGTTCCGCGTTTTCGCATGAGTGATCAAGGTATGTTACCTGAAACCGCGTATCAAATTGTCCACGACGAAATCGCACTAGATGGAAATGCCCGCCTTAATCTTGCAACATTTGTTACCACCTGGATGGAGCCAGCTGCGGAACAATTATATGCCAAATCAGTTGACAAGAATATGATTGATAAGGATGAATACCCGCAAACGGCAGCGATTGAGGAACGCTGTGTTCGTATTTTAGCCGATCTCTGGAATGCGCCTGACCCTCAAAATACGATTGGCGTTTCGACAACAGGATCATCGGAAGCGTGTATGTTAGGTGGCCTTGCGTTAAAGAGACGCTGGCAGAACGCACGCAAAAAAGAAGGGAAGCCAATTGACCGGCCAAATATCGTATTTAGTTCTGCCGTTCAGGTCGTTTGGGAAAAATTCGCTAACTATTGGGAAGTTGAACCGCGTTATGTGAACATCACCCCAGAGCATCCTTATTTGGATCCCGAAGGTGTGCTCGCTGCAGTTGACGAGAATACCATCGGTGTAGTGCCGATTTTTGGGGAGACTTATACTGGCATTTACGAACCAGTTGCCGCCATTGCGAAAGCCTTGGACGAGCATCAGGCCAAAACGGGTCTCGATATTCCGATACATGTAGATGCTGCTTCAGGAGGATTTATAGGACCGTTCCTTCAACCAGATTTAGTGTGGGATTTTCGGTTGCCAAGGGTGAAGTCTATCAATGTTTCCGGACATAAATATGGCTTAGTTTACCCGGGTCTTGGATGGATCATTTGGCGTGAGACGGCAGATCTCCCTGAGGAACTCATCTTTCGAGTGTCCTATTTAGGCGGAAACATGCCTACATTTGCCCTGAATTTCTCTCGGCCTGGCGCACAAGTACTCCTACAATACTATAACTTTCTGCGTCTAGGCAAAGAAGGATACTATGAGGTGCAAAAGACTTCTCAGGCAGTGGCGCAATTCCTCAGCAAAGAGATTCTTGAAATGGACGCATTTGAACTACTGACAGATGGCTCAGCTATTCCGGTATTTGCCTGGCGATTGAAAGAAGGACACACATCCAACTGGAATCTTTATGATTTATCTCGCCAATTACGCATATTCGGATGGCAAGTGCCTGCATATCCTTTACCTCCCGATATGGAAGAAGTAACGATTATGCGTATTGTGGTTCGAAATGGATTTTCCATGGACTTGGCTCAATTATTTATGATGAATCTCAAACAGGCTGTCTCCTATCTTGATTCCTTGGATGGGCCAATACCACATGACACCAAGCACGACAATGGTTTTCACCATTGATTTCGAACCTTTCAAAAGAGAAACTTAATATTCAAGGAATTACAAGTCGTGCTGGAATCAAGAAAAAAATTTGTCCGCCTCAATTTCGGCAATTTTATAAGCGAAATACCCCAAAAACGCCTTCAAATATGAAATTTGAAGGCGTTTTATTGATTTTTAATATCAGACAGATATTCATATTTTTTAAAATCAATATCTATAACTTCATTATTGTCCTTGTTACTTGATCACATTTGAGAAACTGCCCTACTTTCAAATCATTTAGCTTTTTACATTACCCATCCTTAATTAAAAACAGACGGGAATTTCTTTTACACCCCTGATGATCATTCCAGGTCGCCATTCAAGTAAACTTTGATTATTTTTCAATCGAATATTAGGCATTCGTCTTAATAACGTATTTATAGCTATTTCTCCTTCTAATCTAGCCAAAGGAGCACCTAAACAGTAATGAACCCCTTTTCCAAAAGCAATATGGTTATTAACCTTTCTCGTAATGTCAAGGGTGTCAGGGTTCATAAACTGTTCAGAATCCCGATTTGCCGAAGACAAAGAAATAAGTAGAAGATCACTTTTATGAATGTGCTTTCCCCTAAACTCTATATCCTCAGTAGCAAATCTCATATTGCTTACTTCAGCGGGGCCGTTATAACGCAGAATTTCTTCTATCGCTGAATGAATGAACTCTGGTTGATTTTTCAACTTTTCTTTTTGTTCCTGATGCTCTAACAAAGCAAGAACCCCATTGCCAATCAGATTTACTGTAGTTTCGTGACCAGCGATTATGAGTACAAATACCAAAGCATACAATTCATGTTCAGTTAGAATATCCCCTTCATCTTCGACACTAATTAAATCACTGATTAAATCCTTCTGCAGATTATTACGTCTTTTTCCTATTAATTCTTTAAGATAGTCTACAAATTCAATCATTACTTGTTCGCTTTGTTGAGAGAAGTTAGGATTGTTCACACCTTCCATAATCACCTCTGACCATCTGCGAAATTTATCTTGGTCTTCAAATGGAACCCCCAGCATCTCACAAATTACAGTAATTGGCAATGGGAATGCAAAGTCATCTATCAAATTCATCTCCCCTTTTGATTGCACCTTATCTAAAAGATTATTGGTTATCTCTTCAATACGACCCCGGAGTTGTTCCACCATACGTGGTGTAAAAGCCTTTTGTACCAATCGTCGGAGACGACGATGATCAGATGGATTAATGCTAAGTAAATTACGAGATATAATCTCCTGATGAGGGGGAAGCTTTGACTCAGAGTCATTGTTGTTTCCAGGATAGTTGGTAACAAAGCGTGAATCATTTAATATTTCAACTGCATCTTGATATTTAGTAATCACCCAGGCAAGTTGTCCATTTGGCATTGGAAAACGGTAGACAGGATCTGTTTCACGGATTTCCTTGTAAACAGGAAACGGGTTCCGGATAAAATCTACATTCAGAAAGTCAATTTTCCTTTCACCATTTCCTTTTGGTTGATTAGAACTCATCTTAGTCCCTCCATTCATACTATTTTAAAACCACTTTCAATCAAGTAATCTTCCTAGCCATTTCATTATTTAAAGTAGTTATTTATTATTTCTCTCCGCGAGTTCTTTGACAATTTGAGCATACTTTTGATCTAGATCATACTTACGTAAAAGCAAATAAGTAATGATAAACAAAGCTAAAGGTAAATAGACTGTAAGCACTAGAATACTAGTTATTGCCGAATGTGGTTGTTTTGCCAATGCACCGTCATAGTTGCCCAATGCAAGAATCCATCCTATCATAGCTGCTGCTAAGCCACTCCCGATTTTCACACCAAAGCTGTTTGCACTATTCACCATACCTACTAATCTTTTACCAGACTGCCATTCCCCATATTCGACTGTATTATTTACTAATACGCCACCGACTGCCATCATCGGAATAGTGGCAAATGTCGCAATTCCTCCTAGAATTAATGCAGCCATAAAGCTGTATGGCATAAAGCAGCGAATTAGAGTTGCAATAATTCCTAAAACTAGACCGATTCGTGCTGTTTTGGCAAGACCGAACTTCTTGATCATCGGTCCAACAATTGCAAATCCTAAAAATACAGGAATTAACCCAACTGCCCCCATAATACCAACTAAATTTTCATTACCAAGAATATATTTTGTATAATAGACCCCAGTTGAACCTGAGAGTACATACATCATATTAATAAATAATTGCGCGAATAACATAATGACCCAGTACTTGTTCTTAAATAATAATTTAATACTTTCCAAGAATGAGACGTTGTCCTCAATTTCATTTTGAGTTTTTTCATCATTTTGCTCTTTTGAAGACAGGAACGTAAAATACAATGAAATGCTAGATAAAACACCCAACACAACTGCAACTTTTATCCATGCAGATTGATTACCGCCTAGCATATTTGTTAAGGGAATTAAAATAATAGCAATAATCATTCCGATAATGTATCCAAAAATAGAACGAGTGATCCCCATTTTCCCACGTTCTTCTTGACTTTTCGTCCGCATAGCCATTAAACTTCCATATGGTATTGCAATAGCGGTATAAATGATTGCGGTTGCAAAAGTTACCGTAATGAGAGCGTATACATTCTTCATTGTTGCTGGAACATTAGCTGGGACCGTAAAAAGTAAGATAATGACTAATGCAGTAGGAATAGTGGTCCATAATAACCAGGGACGGGCCTTTCCATATTTTGATTTTGTCATATCAACCACTTTTCCCATTGCTAGATCGGTAAATGCATTAATTACTTTTGTAATTAACATAATCGTTCCTACTGTTACTGCTGCAATACCGACCTTATCTGTATAGAAATAAGTCAACATGCCAATGAGACCGCTAATCGCGTTTAAGGCAATCATTCCTGCGCCATCCCCAAGATAATGATGCAATCTCAGCGTCTTTTGAATCCCTTGTGAATCAAAACCCAGTTCTTTGTTCTTTTTTGAAGGATTGTTATCTGGATTACTATTTAAGATTTCATTTTCTACTTTCATACGATCTCCCCCAACTATTTATTGTGTGTTAAAGGGGACGAGTAGTTTCCTACTCGTTCCTTGGACGCCTAACTCTAAATTGTAATGACCGTTCGGTTAAGAGCATCAATCACCATTTTAAATAAAGTTTCTGTTTCACCTGGTGCAGTTGCTAATATTTCACTAATGGATAGTTGATAAGCGAACTCAATCATCGGGTGATTCATCATTTCCGGAGCATATTGATTTAAAATCTGAAGGGCTACTGGTTCATCCAAAATTTCCTTCAGTGTAGAATCCATAGAAAACCTTGCTCTCTCCAAATTGGTTTCTGTTTCATATTCGAAATGGTAGGAACCAGAACCAACCTCCAGTGGATTCTCTTTTTCTGGTAAATATAATAAAGCTGTTGTGTTTGCTGGAATAACAACGTCCACTAGGATCTTTTGATTCCTGCATATCCATGCACTTTTAATTTCGCCATATACGGAATTGAATGAGGCTTCCACAGAAGTGATGCCCTTTATAAACTGTGGCTTTATTGAAATCTTTTTATAACCTGGCTCCAATTGGTTGATGCCGGCCAGCTTCCGGTACATCCACTCTCCTATCGACCCATAAGCATAATGGTTTAAGCTGTTCATACCAGAAGTATCGAAATCCCCATTGGGCAAGATGGAATTCCAGCGTTCCCAAATCGTTGTTGCTCCTTTTTTAACCGCATATAGCCATGATGGATAATCTTCTTTTAAGAATAATGTTCCAGCCAGATCATGGAGATTGTTATCCGATAATGCTGGCAAAAGGTAAGGAGTCCCAACAAACCCAGTGGTCAGATGGTTTTTATGGTTTGCAATATTGATCTCCAAGGTTTTCAGGATTCGTTCCCGATACTTTACATCTGCCAAGTCAAAATAAAGGGCCAATACACACCCTGTCTGCGTTTCGCTGACCATCCGGCCAGAAGCTGTAATGTATTCCTCATTAAAAGCTTTTTTTATTTTTTGATATAATTGATCATATTTTTGTCCATCTTCATGCTCATCGAGAACATAGGCTGCTTTACTTACGAGATTCGTGGAATAAGCATAAAAGGCATTTGCTACAAGGTATTTATCTGTTGCGCCTGTTCTTTCCGTGCTTCCTTCTTCTTTATCCAAACCTAGCCAATCTCCGTACTGAAAACCTTTTTGCCATAATCCATTTGTTCCACAGTGCGCTGAAATGTAATCTACCCAGCCCTTCATGCTTTCATATTGTTCCTCTAGAACCCTAACATCGCCATAAGTTTGATAAATGACCCAAGGGATGATGACCGCGGCATCACTCCAGGCCGCTGCTCCATCCTGGTTCCCTAAAATGTTCGGAATCACATGTGGTACACCAAATTCTTCGGTTTGTTCTGAAGCTAAATCATGAAGCCATTTCGTAAAGAATGATGCTACATTCATATTAAAAGCTGCTGTTCCGGCAAATACTTGGGCATCCCCTGTCCAGCCAAGTCTTTCATCTCGTTGAGGACAGTCAGTTGGAATATCAAGAAAATTTCCTCTTTGACTCCATAAGATATTGCTGTACAGCTGGTTCACGAGCGGGTTGGATGAGGTAAAGGTTCCTGTCTCCTCCATTTGGGTATGCAATACACACGCAGTAAAGTTCTCTAAGTTGATCTCCTCTAAGCCCTCAACCGCAATATACCTGAAACCATGAAAGGTAAAGTGCGGGAGAAACGTCTGCTCCTCGCCATTGCAAACAAACTGATCAATGGAGATTGCTTGGCGAAGCGTTTCTGGATAAAAATTCCCATCTTTATCTAAAACCTCTGCATGTCGAATGGTAATTATCTGACCTGTTTTACCTGTTAACTTCAATTCAACAAACCCTGTCAGGTTTTGGCCAAAGTCTATGACCTTCTCTCCTTTTGGCGTAACAATTAGTTCTTTTGCCTTAAGCTTTGTCGTTATTCGTACCGGTTCACTTTCCTGCCCGATAATCCGTTCCTTATCAAAGGACATGGGAAGGACACTTGAAAAATTTTCATTCTTATAACAAGAATCAATGGTTTCCCCCATATAGATTTCACTACTGCGAATTTTTCCAGTGGTCACATTCCAGCTTTCGTCTGTTTTAACGATTTCCATTGTCCCATCAACATACGTAATATGGACTTCAGCAAGCACTGAGACTCTATCTCCATAATGATTAGGAGTGCAGGTAAAACCAAAAATTCCTTTATACCAGCCGTTCCCGACTGTTATTTCCATTGTATTTTTCTCTTGGAGCAATTCATCAGCCTGATACGTCTGGTATTGAATTCGTTGATGATAATTCGTCCATCCCGGAGCAAAATAGGTGTCTCCTACTTTTTTACCATTGATTGTAATTTCATAAACTCCCAATGCAGTTGCATAGATACGTACTTTCTCCACCTCTTTCTTCACCTTAAATTCTTTGGTAAAAACTGGGCAGGCTGTCTCATCTGCCGGGAAATCATGTGTGATCCAATCTGCACTAAAGTTTGTTCCTTTTAAGAGACCCGTTTCAAAGCTTCCTTTCGCAATCGCCCAGTTTCCTTTGTAATCCCAAACTTCAACTTGAACTTGGTACAATGTGCGGGGTTCAAGTTCTAGACCGTTATATTCAATTAAGACAGAAGAGCTGCTATCCTGTTCACCGGAATCCCAGACCGTTTTACCCTCTTTTGTTACAAAAATTCGGTACGCTGTTTGCATTACATTCTTTTCTTCAGAAACCAATTTCCATGAAAACCTTGGCTTCTTAATATCTAGTCCTAATGGATTCTCCCGATATTCGACTCGTAAATCTTTTAATTCCATAGTCCTAATTCCTTTCATCATAAACTTAGTGATTGATGACTAACATTTTTGGTATCGCTTTCTAAATTCATTTTAATCGCCCCCAACTCTTTATTATGGTAATATTACATTTTTTTTGGTATTTTAATTAAAAAGTGCAAAATTATTTAATCAGTTTTCTTTCAATAAAAAAGACTGTTAAGATTTACCCAACAGTCCAATTTGAATAACATTTTATATAATTTCTAAATTATCTCTTAACATCTTTAAGAATACTTTCCTCATAGGAATTGGACTCATCCTTTTCATGGAGTGGATACCATACTTGAGCAAAAAATGGATTCCTTTTTGCTTCCTCATCATAATTCCAAGGAGCCGGCAAGCAGTCGGGACACCAGTGCCCACCTAAAAGTACAAGGGTGGGACTTGCTTCGAATTTATGACCAAAAGCGCAGCGCCAGTTAAGTTTAGTAGCTAGATCACCTTTTTGCATTGATTCGGATAGACATTCTCCTCCCCTAAACACAGCTGCCTGTTTCATATCCCCAAGATCGAGCTCTGATTTAGGTTTGGTCTCATCATAACCATGGTTCAGATGGACTGCCTTTTTAGACGGTTTCATTTCTTCATATTCTTCCCAGTTTGGAATCTCTTCCCACTTTTCCTTTGAGCCAAAGAATGAAGTAATTCGGTCTGTTACATTATTTTTTATCCAATACATCGTACCAAGTTCTTTATTGGCCACAGGTTCCATAATGAATCTTTTAATAATAATGGAAGGTACATATTTAGCAATTCTCATTTTAAATGGGGCATTTTCTTTCAACTCTGCAATAAACTCATCTGCAGAACCATTTCTAAATTGGAGGTAATCCTCTAGGATATCGGAATCAGCATACCATTGACCATGAAAATTCCTCGTTGCAAACCAGTTTAAATCTGTCACTTTTTGAACATCCATTCCTAAAGCCCCAAAGCTTTTTTGCATAAATTCATAATTGGTTGTCCGGTATTTTTCTCCACCGCCTATGTTATAAATCCTTCTCCAAAAATCTTCAGGAACCTCTTCCTCACAAACATTGGCCAATAGCCTGCCCGAATCTCTAGCAGTAACCCATTCAAAAACACCATTGATTGGTTCGTGGAACATGATGGGATCTAGATTATTTAGCATCCCACTATAGAGTACTCCTGTCTGCCTCAGGGAAACCCAGTATTTTAGACCCGATTCAATTATCTCTCTTTCCGCTATGGTCTTTGTAATAGCATAATTATCATATATGCTAATTTTAATAGGATCCCCGGTTCTGCCCCAATGAATGGGCGGATTACGATCCCCGGTTTCCGCAACCGTTCCGATATAAACCAATTTAATCTCATCTGGATTCGGCTGATTTTTTATCGCTTTAATGATATTTCTGACAGCACCTAGATTTACTTGAGTCGTCAATTTAGGCAGATAGTCTGCAGCAGGAGAGACCATTCCTCCTACATGAAGGACATAGTCAGCTTCCTGAACACCTTTTATTACATCATCGTAATTTGTTAAATCACCCCAGATTATTTTCACGCCTTGTTCATTTTCATATATAGACATGATTTGTTTATCTTTTTCCGTGGGCAATACTAACGCAACAATATTAAATTTGTCTCTTCTATGAAGCAATTGTTTAAATCCTTCATGTCCCATGTTCCCTGATGCACCTGTTAAAAATATAGTTTTTTTCCGCTTCATACCCTTCACTTCTTTCCAAGATTCCTTTTTACAAAATTCATGTTAAGTTATTTAAACGATTTGATATGGTAATTTCATTTGTAATTTGGTAACTTATTTAATAACTAGACAACAAAAATATCTGAAAGGTCAGGACTTCTGTATGTCAAATCGTTTCGACCATTTAAAGGACTTATGTAGGTTAGTCTCTGAAACTTTTGATTTATCTATTTTTTTCGTTAAGCCAACTGGTGAGATTTCCTTTGAAATCATAGATAATCAAATATTGAATCCCCTCTATCAAAATGAGAAGCAAAATCTTTTTCACTCATTAAACTTTGAGCCGGACAAACAATACAATTTCCCTGTTATTAGAAAAACGTATTTTTATGAAAATTATATTTTAATTAGCATTGTTCACAATGATTTGTTTGAAGGCACGGTAATAATCGGTCCTTCTCTTCCCTATGTTTTATTCGAACAAAAAATCAATGGGTTAATCAATGATTTTCATGTTTTTGCTCAGAGGGAACAGGTATTCCATTACTATAAATCCACTCCTGTTATATCCAATGAAAAGCTATTAAAAGTAAGTGTTATGGCATTCTACCTTATCACTCATACTCTGATTTCTGCAGAAACGGTAACAAAGGAAAACTCGAAACATATACAACTAGGAGAAAGTAAGGATACTGAACTATTTACGAACACAAAAAGGGAACAGCCAGCAGCGGTCCACCACGATCCACTACTAGAAAAACAGCTGTTAACGATTATTAGAGAAGGACGGCTAGAGGAGCTAAAAGGATTTACTCAAATGGAAGAAGAAAGTACTGGGGTTTTATCAAGGTTCAGCTATATTCGTTCGAAAAAAAACATCGCGATTGCTGGAATCACTTTAGCTACACGAGCTTCAATAGAAGGTGGCCTCCATCCAGAGATTGCATTTTCCTTAAGCGATGTATACATTCAGCGTCTAGAGGACTTAAAAACAATAAAGGAAATTGACCAATTATCAGGGGAAGCATTCTTTACCTTTACAGAAAAAGTTCAACAGGTAAAAGGAGAGCAATTCTCTAAAACGATTACCAACTGTCAAAACTATATTTATAACAATCGATATGAAAAAATTACCCATGACGATGTAGCAAAGCAGGCAGACTTAAGCCATAGCTACTTATCCATTTTGTTTAAAAAGGAAGTTGGCATTTCAGTTACCGACTACATTCAATTAGTTAAAATAGATGAGGCTAAAAATTTAATCGAATTTACCCAAACCCCTCTCTCGGAAATAGGTTCGTTGTTAAACTTCTCTGACCAAAGCTACTTTACGAAGGTTTTCAAAAAACATACAGGCATGACGCCAAAACAATATAAAGAAAAGTATCATTTACTAGACCAATAACCCGGCATCTGCCGGGTTATTTCCTTTCGATTTAATTTGATTTATTCACAGCTTGCAGGATTCCTTGCAACGTTTCTTCAGTAAATTGTCCATTGCTCATGATCGATGCATTATGAAGTGTGGTGCCTAATATCATCTCCTGCATACCAGCCCCTAGACTGCTTTCCCCTTCAAATTGCCCCTGCCCCATAGCTTTCATGATTTCCGCTCCAATCGGATGTTCTAGCAAATCTCCGAACGTAGAATTTCTTGTTAATACTTTTTTTATAATGACAGTAGATTCTACCTCCACAGTTTCTTTAAGAAGAATATCTCTCGATGATTTTCCAACTAAGAGTTCAAAAGTTCCAGTTTCCACATGCCAATCCTTCAACTTCACATTGTAATAAGCAAATGCACGTTTAGCTAATTCAAATGTAACGGTCGTTTCTTCACCGGGTTGAAGAGAAACTTTTTCAAATCCTTTCAGTTCCTTTTCTGGACGTGGCATTGTACTCTCTACATCTCTTATATAAAGCTGTACAACTTCTTTACCTGCCATACTGCCTGTATTTTTAATTTTGACTGTAACCATAATGGTATCATCGTCCTTGATTTGTTTCTTATCCACCTGTAAACCACTGTATTTAAAACTGGTATAACTCAACCCATAACCAAAAGGAAATAAGGGCTCCACATCCCTAGTATCGTAATGTCTATACCCTACAAAAATTCCTTCCCTATATTCAACGCTTTCTCCATCTCCTGGAAAATGTAAATAAGAAGGATTATGGACAATCTTTTTAGGGAAAGTCTCTGCGAGCTTGCCGCTTGGGCTTACGGATCCAAATAAAATATCGGCAATTGCTCCACCTAATGCTTGACCGCCAAGATAACCCTCCAATACACCTTTCACTTTATCCAGCCACGGCATTTCGATTGGAGCTCCATTACTTAGCACCACAATTACATTGCTTTGCACTTCTGCCACCGCTTCAATTAAAAATCTATGATTATCCGGGATAAGGAGATGCTTACGATCAAATCCTTCCGATTCATATCGTTCCGGTAGTCCAGCAAATATGACAGCCACACTAGCCTGTTTTGCAGCTTGAACGGCTTCCTCTATTAAACTATCATTTACTTCATCACTTTCGAGGTCATATCCCTCAGAATAAGTGAAAGATGTTGTTTTTCCTGCCATTTTTGTAAGATCTTCATATATATTATCCACCTTAGTAGGATTGATATGAGAGCTACCTCCCCCTTGATATCTTGGAGACTGAGCAAAAGCACCAATAACGGCAACTGATTCTACTTCCTTAATAGGCAATATATGGTCTTCATTTTTAAGGAGAACCATGCTTTCCCTTGCTACTTCCCTTGCCAAAGCATGATGATCCTCCTTACTATAATAAGCATTTTCCTGTTTATACTCTGCTGACTTAAACAAAATCTTTAATATTCTTTCTACCGCTTGATCGAGTACCTTCTCAGAGAGCTTACCCTGTCTGACTGCCTCGATAATCTTGTTCTCTCCGATGTCGCCGCTCGTTGGCATTTCAAGTTCAAGACCAGCTGCAAGCCCTAGGTCTCTTTCGTTGACAGCTCCCCAGTCAGAAACCACCAAGCCATTAAATCCCCATTCATCCTTTAATATTTCTGTTAATAGTTTTTTGTTTTCAGAGCAATACTCCCCATTTACCTTATTATATGCAGCCATAACGGTCCACGGCTGTCCCTCTTTAACTGCTTCTTCAAAACTGGCTAAATATATTTCTCTTAACGTCCGTTCATCGACTACTGCATCAATGGACATTCTTTTATATTCTTGATTGTTTACAGCAAAATGTTTAAGGGACGTTCCTATACCCTTACATTGAACTCCCTTGATATAGTTCGCTGCTAGTTTGCTTGAGAGATAAGGATCTTCTGAAAAATATTCAAAATTTCTTCCACATAACGGAGATCTCTTAATATTGGCTCCTGGACCAAGAATAATCGACACATTCTCCGCCTGGCACTCCTCACCAATGGCAGCTCCCACTTTATATAACATAACTTTATCCCATGAACAGGCAAGTCCCGCAGCTGAAGGAAAACATGTTGAAGGTATGCTTTTTTTTATACCGAGGTGATCAGCATCTCCTTCTTGTTTTCTAAGTCCATGAGGGCCGTCCGTCATCATGATGGACGGAATCCCTAATCTTTCAATTCCCTTTGTATTCCAAAAATCTAAACCTGAACAAAGACCTGCCTTTTCTTCCAGGGTCATTTCATTTATTAGTTCTTTAATATTTGCACTCATCCTCTTCTCTTCCTCCTTAAGCTTTACAAAAAAAGATACCGTTTTCTACTTCATCTTAAGGAAGTTTTGAATATTTTTATGGTAATATCATCTTATTTTTTGTAATTTTAATTAAAAATCAGTATTTATTATAAAATAATCCTTTATTTTGAATTCAATCACCAATCACTTATTTATTTCTTCCGACAATAATATAATAAAGTCTTTACTTACATTGCATTCAATAGCTTCTTTATATATTTTAAGCAATTGTTCTGTACTAAGTTTATGCATAAATTCCCCACTCCAATTAATCTAAATACTTTATAAAATCAATTTACCATCTATCTACAAGGAATATTTCAAAGGCTCCAATAGGTTTATCTAAATCAAACCTTCTACTAAAAATGTTACTTTTTCCCCCTTCTTGCCTTATTGATTAACAACAGACAAACCTATTTTCCTACTTCTAATTCAAATATAAGATTAAAATCAATTTGAATATGGTAATATGATTAGAAAATTTGTATTTTAATAATCAAATAGTAATAAAAGATGCTCCCATTAAAGAAGACAGATGTAAATTCTACTTGATGATTAGAGTTATTTTTTTCAAAAATCTAAAAAAGTTTACTAGTGTATCTCCATAACAAAATTAAAGCAGGCTCACTAACTAAAAGCTCTGTTTATAAAACCACCTAGATCCTGACTGGACATTCCCTCCAATCACATGAAAAAGGAACTAGCGTGAAAGAAACTTCAAAATATTCAGTATAACATTATGAATTCCGCGTATTCTTAAATTAGAAATCTAATATGTAAAGGATGAGTAATATAGTACAGGATTTTGGAAGTTTAATTTCAAAATTAAATGAATTGACCTTTTCCATATTATTAGCAGGTTACAAAACATTTCCGCCTAGTTGGAGTAAAAGAGGAAAAAAAAACCTTTACCATTCACTTTGGTTTATTACAAAAGGTACTGGTGATATCGTCATAAATGGAAAAAAGTGCAAGCTTTCCCCAGGAAAACTCGTAGTTTTTACTCCCGGTATGACATGCGACAATAAAACTAATTCCTCCGAATCCCTTGAGTTTTACTTTATCCGTTTCACTCATGCTGGCGCATTTGAAAAGAAGGAACAATGGCACTTTATAAATCCGGAGGAAATCAGTTTTCCACTGCAAGGAGTGTATACAATCAAAAACAGCCCAGGAGTTGCTTTTTTATTAGAAAAAATCATTTCTCTATCAAAACGAAGAGGGGCAGTCATTGCCTTTAAGAAAAAAATCTTATTCCAAGAACTGCTGTTAATGTTTATTCAAGACTTTCATACGCAAACCATTTCTAAGGACACCAAACAAGTAATTGAAGAAACGATTGACTACATTAGTCATCACTATCAACGGACTATCACTCTAACAGATTTGGCAAAGATGGCCGGTCTAAGCAATAGTCATTACTCGAGGCTCTTTAAGAAATATACTGGCTATAGTCCAATCGAATACTTAACGCATCTGCGGATCGATCTTGCTAAAGAACTTCTCGCCCATTCTGATATACGAATCAAAGAAGTGAGTCAAAGTGTTGGGTATGAAGATGAACTTTATTTCAGCCGAATTTTTAAAAAATTCGTGGGGGTCTCTCCTACTCAGTTTAGTAATGAAAATAAGATGGCTAATCAATAAGATTACCCATCTTTTAAACTTTCTCCCTTACACCTTTTTCTTTGTTTTGATTCAAACACAATTGAAAGTAAAAGGAATGGTTCCTTATGAGCTGCTGATGATTTCCCATTTCTACTATTCTTCCCTTATCTAAGACAATGATTTTATCCGCATGTTGGATGGTGGAAAGCCGGTGAGCAATGATAATTGTTGTCCGGTCCTTTGACATTTCCCTTAAAACTTCTTGTACCGCTTGCTCTGTTTCTGTATCGATGTTGGCTGTCGCTTCATCTAGAATCAGAACATCTTGATTGGTCATCATCGCTCTTAAAAAAGACAGCAGCTGTCTTTGTCCAGCCGACAATACCGTTCCTTCCTCGCCTAGCATTGTTTCATATCCCCTCGGCAGCATTCGAAAAAAAGCATCAATCTTTAAAGATTTGGCTGCTTTTACGATTTCATCATCCGTCACATGATGATGATTTAAACGAATATTATCCAAAACAGTACCTGTAAACATAAATGGATCTTGTTGAATGATGCCAATGTGCTTCCTGAGGTCGTTTAAATGAACCTCTTTTATATTGATTCCATCGAGAGTAATCGTCCCCTTTTGGTTATCATAAAACCGGTTCAACAGTTGAATGATCGAGCTTTTACCCGCCCCGGTTGCTCCTACAATTCCAACTGTTTCCCTTTGATTGATCCTAAAATGAAGATCTTTTAGAACCCACTTTTCCTGATGGTAGGAAAACCAAACGTGTTGAAAAACAATGTCACCGCGAACTTTTTCAGGAAGCTGCTTTGGTTGTTCAGGGTTTAAGATAGTTGGTTCTGTTTCCAAGGTCTCAAAAATCCGTTCAGCTGATGTCAGCGCAGCCTGGATTTGATTGAACCTGTCTGCGAGGCCCCTAAGTGGTTCAAAAAATTGCCTAACATAACTGGTAAAGGCATAAACGGTACCAAAGGTAAGCGTACTGTCCAGGACACTTCTTCCTCCATACCAAACCAAAAGTGCCAACGAAATATTTCCAAAGAAACCAATAGACGGGTTAAAAATTGAATTGATGACGGTTTGCTTCATTCCCGCCCGGTAATGCTCTTCGTTTAACTCATTGAACTGCTCAAGCTGCTTTCTTTCCCGTGCAAATAATTGAATCACACTCATTCCGGAAAGATTTTCCGCCAGATTAGAAAGAAGCTTAGATAGAATCGTCCGAAGATGCCTTTGTGTTTTTCGCAACACACTTTTAAAATAAAAGGTCACTACGGCGATGACAGGTATGACTAAGAAGCACACCAAAGTGAGCTTTATGCTCATGTAAAGCATGAGAAAAATGATTCCCATGAGAATCAGAACTTCTTTTATCAAGTTGACAATCACTTGGGAATATAGTTGGTTGAGTGATTCAACATCATAGGTAATCCTTGTGACTAATCTTCCAGTCGGGTTTTGCCGGTAAAACGACATCTCCATCTTGGCAAAATGCTGAAAGATGGCCTGCCGGAAATCATATATGACATACTGACCCGTGAATTGAAGAGTATTATTTTGAAAATAAGTACTGACTGAAGAAACCAAAATCAAGAGGAAATATACAATACCTAAATTCATTAATCCTTGATAATCGTTCTTCATGATGTGGGAATCAATGGCGAGTTTGATGATATAAGGCTGAGCCAGGCTTGATATCACAATAAAACCGGTTAAAGCGAGCGAAAATAAAATGAGCTTCCAGTAAGGTTTGGCAAATGTAAGCATTCCCTTGGCCAGTTGACAATCAACGATTTTGGGAAGTTTCCCCGCTGTTCCCTTTTGAATTATGTCCTCCTCCTTCTTTTTATGAGGATATTTTGTCGATGTATGTATCGCAATGGTTGTAGCTCCAAAGAATGTTGCGTGGTCTGTTGTTCAAGCATTTTTTTATAAATCCCATTTTTGTTTATCAGTTCTTGATGTGTGCCTCTTTCCACGATTTTCCCTTCATTAAGTACGATAATTTGGTCCGCATGTTGGATGGTGGAAATCCGGTGACTAATCATGATGGTCGTTCGACTTTTCATCTCGCTTCTAAGTGTTTGTAATATACCAGTTTCTGTCTTGGAATCAACCGCTGAAAGGCTGTCATCAAAAATGATAATCGGCGAAGGTTTCATCAAGGCCCTGGCAATACAGACACGTTGCTGCTGTCCCCCTGATAAGGAAAGTCCCTTCTCCATCAACACGGTATCAAATTTTTGAGGAAGTTCGGTAATATCATGATAAACATGTGCCTGCGTTGCCGCGTGAAAGATTTGTGGATCCTCATATGGATTTGGGTCAAAGGCAATATTTTCTTTAATCGTGGTGGAAAATAAAAAATTTTCTTGCGGTACGTAAGCAATTGAGGTACGAAGTGTTTTTAATGGAATATCCCTTATATCTTGATGATTAATAAAGATTGTATTTTTTGGAGGATTATATAACCTAAGAAGTAAGTTAACCAAGGTTGATTTTCCGCTTCCTATTTTCCCGACAATCGCCAAACTGGTTCCTTTGGGGATTGAAAGATTAATATTTTGCAAGGCGTATCGTTTGCTTTTGTCATACTTGAAGGAGAGATTTTTGATTTCAATATCACCGGTAATGGATGTAATCGGTCTAACGCCTTCCTCGTCTTGAATTTCCGGTTCGGTCGTTAATACATCACGAATCCGGTTATCAGCCGCTTTTCCCTGTTGAAGTAGATTGATCACCTTTCCAATGTTCTCAATCGGGGTAATCAGCAAGGACAAATATGTGTTAAAGGCAACGAAATCCCCGAGCGAAATGGTGTTACGCATGACTAAAATGGAGCCCAGTACGATGGAGAGTAGATAACTAAGACCAACAATGCCTTGACTTAACGAAGTGAACAACGAGTTGGTACGTATTAAATGTTTATTCACCTCCACATTCGAATCATTTTCTTCCGTAAACTTTTTCAGTTGTTCTTCTTCTTGTACATATGTTTTGAAGACACCGATGCCCGAGCAAAATTCCTGGACCCTACTGGTCAAAACTCCGATGGCTTCTTGTACTTGTAACGAATAGGCTTGAGTCTTTGCCCGAAAACGATAGGCAATATAGGTTAATCCGGGCAGGGGTAATAAGACGAGTAACGTTAATGAGAGGTTAATCGTGCTGGCCATCATGAAAATGGCGATGGTAATCAGAACAACTGCTTCCACCGTTTGAAAATATCCCTGCATGACAATCTGCCTCATGATGTTGACATCGTTGACGGCATGGGCCATCAAATTGCCAATCCGCTGATTGTGAAAATAATTTGTCTGCATTTGCTCCCAATGAGAAAACAATGACGTCCTTAAGTCCCGCTCCAGGATTCTGGACATTTTGAAGATGTAGATGCGCCCGGATGACCGGAATACAAAGGTCCCGAATCCTGTGATGATAAACCATAGAGCCAATTTCCATAAACCAGCTGCAGTGATACTATCGTTTTGAAGTCCATCTGTGAACTCCTTTAATAAACCAGGGACCACTAATTGCAACAGGAGTGAAATCGCTAATAGGCCAGTTCCAAAAAAATAACTCCATTTATGTAAGTAGAAATGCTCTCGAAAAATAGATCGATTCCTCATCAGATCCCCCTCCCTCATAAAGGAATATGCTTAGAATACCTTACCGATTATCCAATAACAATGGATTTACCCATCATCTTTCATGGATTATCTTGCTTTAATCCAAATTATGTGAAAGAAGATTTCACTTTTAAGAAGATAGCTGCTAAGAAACCATTCCAAAGGTTCCCCATCAAACAGTATTTATGAAAAAAATGCTGGAATATTTCTATCATGGTTAGATATTCGGTAAACTTTTAGTTGTTAAAATGAGGATGGAATAGTGTACCTTCTTAAACTCTAGCCTCCTTTAGTATAAGGAAATGATTTCACAATCTAAAATATAAAAGACATGAGAATTTCCCATGCCTTTTATAAGCTATTTCCTTAAATGATAAGGTACTGTTGTAATAACAACATCTTTATGTCTATATAACCATAATCCAAGTAATAAAGCCGTTTGATTGTACAGTATGTTATGCCACCCCTTCTTAGGTATAAATTGAGGTATAATAATCTGGATCTGTGATTTAAATTCTTCTTTTTCATCAATCATTTTAATTAACCTGACAAATGGCTCTAAAACGGACCTATATCTTTTTTTAAAAGTCACCAATCTACATGGGTTTCCCCATTCCTCCCATTTTCCCTCCATCTTTTTTATCGAGTCATCATTAAAACCTACATAGACCGCTAATAAGTTTTCCTGACCTATACCTAAGGCAAAAAGATAAGGTGTTATGGACAACTCGATGGACGCCTGAAACTAGGACAATGGTGATAACCTTGTTTACAACAGCTGACTTGATATGGCTAATCCCATAATGGTTTACTTACCCTAACTGCCGTTTAAATGCTTGACTGGCGAAGAAGTAAGCGATGGCCATGATGCCGACACACCAGGCAAGCGCGATCCAGATATCGTTGCCAACAGACCCTTCATACAAGAGGGCACGAATCGCATTCACGATTGAAGTCACGGGCTGGTTCTCAGCAAAAGCACGGACAATTTTAGGCATGGTTTCGGTTGGGACAAATGCCGAACTGATAAACGGCAGGAAAATCAGCGGGTACGAGTAGGCTGTCGCCCCTTCCATAGACCCCGCTGTCAACCCGGGAATGACCGCCAGCCATGTCAGCGCCAGCGTAAACAGCCCGAGTATCCCAGCTACCGCGAGCCAATCCAGGATATCAGCGCTGGATCGGAAGCCTATTAAGAGTGCGACAAGGATAACAACCACGATAGTTAGTGCATTGGATACAAGTGAGGTCAATACGTGAGCCCACAATACCGATGAGCGCTTGATGGGCATGGTAATGAACCGCGCCATTAGACCACTTTTTACATCCGTAAACAGCCGCACGGAGGTGTAAGCGACGCCGGATGCGATAGCCATCAGCAAGATTCCCGGCAATAAATAATTGACGTAGTTTGCTGTGCCTGTTTCTATGGCGCCACCAAATACGTAGACAAACAGCAGCATCATCATAATCGGCGTAATTGCCACCGTAATAATCGTATCCGGGCTGCGCATGATGTTGCGCATTAACCGTCCTAGTAATACCCCTGTTTTGCTTTTCATTTACATCTCCTCCTTTTTGCCGATGATCGCTAGGAAAATTTCCTCCAATGTCGGCTGCTTCTCGGTGTACTCCACTTTGGCTGGCGGGAACATCTCTTTGAGTTCTTTTAAGGAACCGGTTGTGATGATTTTTCCGCCATGCAGGATGGCGATCCGGTCCGCCAGCTGTTCGGCTTCCTCCAGATACTGGGTCGTCAGCAAGATGGTCGTGCCTCCGCCGGCAAGCTCCTTGACCTTACCCCAGACTTCAATCCGGGCTTCGGGGTCAAGCCCTGTCGTCGGTTCGTCGAGAAAAATGACTGCGGGCGTCCCGATCAGGCTCATGGCGATGTCAAGCCGGCGTTTCATCCCACCGGAATATTGGTCCGCCCGGCGGTTGCCCACATCGGTCAGGCTGAATCTTGCAAGCAGATTGTCAGCTACTTGAGCGGGATTGGAAACTCCCCGCAACTTGGCGATCATCTTCAGGTTTTCCCTTCCTGTGAGAATGCCGTCTAAAGCTGCGAACTGTCCTGTCAGGCTGATGCTCTGACGAACATGATCCGGTTGACGCCGGACGTCAAAACCGCAAATACCTGCTTCACCGCCATCGGGCTTCATCAGCGTTGAGAGGATGTTGACCGTCGTCGTCTTGCCCGCTCCATTTGAGCCCAGCAAGGCGAAAATTTCGCCACGCCCCACCTCAAAATCCACCCCCTTTAAGACTTCCTTATCTTTAAAGGATTTTTTTAACCCTTTTACAGAAATCGCTGCATTGCTCATACTTTCTTCCTCCTTATCATAAGCGCAGCAAGGCGCTAGATTGGCTATACCTCACTACTCTGTCTGACTGATATTCTGTATTACTTACTACTGGGTTAAAAATATAACTGAATAGTGAAGGAGACACATTTCATTTGTAACCAGCTATTCAGTCGATATTATCTATTGAATTTACTTTTTTCCAATCGTTTCATGATATGGTGATTCAAATCTTCACCATACTTGTCGACATTGGTTTTAGGTAACCACTAGTTCGACGGAAAGGAATCCAAGTCGTCCCCAGAGACGGTTTGCGCGGTTATTGTCGGTGCTAGGCGACAAGCCACTAGGATTTCGTCGTTAGCCACGATCAATGGTATCGTTCAACTTCTTACGATATTTGTCCTTCCACGTTTGCTCATCCTTCACTAGCTCGTCGCAGAAAGCAGCTACGTCTTCGCCCGTAAGGTCAGTGACTTTCTTGCCTTCCGCTGCTCCTTCCTCGAAGAGGTCGAGAATGCCGACAAAGATACGGCTGCTGTCCTTCCAGTCGGTGGGACCACCACCAGCAGTCCACATATATTTTTGCATAGCTTTGTAAGCGTTGCGGTACTCACTTGGAAGTGCCTTCGCTCGGGCCTCCATCGCCCTCCATTCCCGCTTGTCATCCAGACTTCCGATAATTTTTTCAAATATATTCATTTTACTTCTCCCCCTGATCTTGTTTTGAGTTCGTTAATTTTGCTTGAGACGAAATCCCATTTTTCCCAAAAAACCCTAAGTTTCTCTTGACCTGCTGCGTTGAGTGTGTAAAATTTTCTCGGCGGTCCCATAGTGGAAGGCTTTTTCTCGATGTCCACCAGATTGTTTTTCTCAAGCCTCATTGTTATCGTATAAACTGTGCCTTCAACCACATCAGTGAAGCCAAGTTCTCGCAGATGTTGCGTGATTTCATAGCCGTAAGTTTCGCCACGGCCGATGATCTCAAGCACACAACCTTCAAGCACCCCTTTCAACATTTCCGTGATATTTTCCAAATTTTTTCCTCCATTTGTATTTCGTTTTAATTTTTTCAGTACTCTGTATTACAGGTATTTTGTGTTGCTGATATTCAGTATTACTGACTACTAGTATATAGTATTACCAAATAGCTTCAATTGTCAATAAAACTTTTCGTCAAAATTTTTACTCAATGGTCTTTCGTTTATTAGAATTCAAAAAGGCACTAATGCTAGTGCCTTTTCTTTATATAAGTGCAATGCTGCCAACTCCTAGTTCGTACAATAAACAAAATACTCCTTTATCCACGTATAATCAGCGTACATATAGTTTTTCGAATAATTTCATCTATACATCCTTCATCAATGTCCAGTATTTATTTCGTCTTCAGCCGTTTTGCCCCAATGGCTTGTCAGTTGATCTAGGTGTTCCATACAAGTTTAAATTCGATGAACCTCAGCATGTCTTTCCACAATCGCCCGCCTATTTCCTCTGGTGCTGGTCCGCCAGGCAGTGTCCGAATTTTAACAAAGTGTTCGGGGTCCATAGCTTCTCCTTCTCCCCTTGGGTGATCCCCTTAAGTTATCCCTATCCTTCAGCAAACACTTGGAAGATTCAATTTATTTATTCCAATATATCCAAGATTCAAGATGATTTAGACTCCCAATTTGATCAAACTCGCTTATGTGCCAAAAAACCTTGGTTGACTATCTTTTTATTATTTAAGAAACGTGATAATCCAAATGTTGTAATACTTGCAAACACAACACTTAACAAACTGAACCATGTAATTGAGGATAATGATACTTGCCCCACAATTACTCCGCCTAAACCTGCCCCAACAGCAAAACCTAATTGCATTATCGATTGGTTCAAACCTAGCAACACATCTGAGGATTCAGGCGCTATCGTTGCTAAATTATATTGCTGAGTTGCACCTGATGACCATCCTGCAAATGACCAGACGGTCAATATAATAAATACTGCTATAATTGAATGTGATATGAATGAAAGCACGACTAAAGATGTTCCGTTTACAAGTAACCCTCTTTTTAATGTAAAAATTACGCCTTTTTTATCTGCACTTATACCACCTAGTTTAGAACCAAATAAGCTTGCAACTCCAAGAACAAGTAAAGTAATGCTCAAAAGATGATCACTCATTCCTACGGTAGTTACAAGGAATGGAGATAAATAAGTAAAAATAATCCCGTACCCTGTCATTAAAAAGAAGGTGATTGATAATGCTAAAGCAATTTTTGGTTTTTTGAACATTGCAATTTGTTTCGTTAAAGGAATTGAAGCATCACCATTCATTTTTGGTATTGTATTTAAAACAATAAAAATGACAAGTAAAACTAATAATGCGATACCGATAAATACAAATTTCCAGCCATACGTAGATGTAATAAAACGGCCAATAGGAACACCAATGATTAATGATGCGGTAAATCCCATGACAACAGTTGCAATTGAACTTGCCTTTTTATTAGCCGGTGCAATCTTTGCTGCGATACTTAAAACTGTCACGACCGCTACACCTGCACTTAAAGCCATAATAATACGAGCAATCATAAATAATCCATACCCTGGAACAATGACTGAAAGTAAATTTCCTATAATAAAAACAAATAACGTATAGATCAGTAATTTACGTCTTTCCATTTTAGCCGTTAATACCATTAATATAGGTGTACCGATTGCATAAGATAATGAAAAGACTGTAATTAATTGACCAGCCGCTCCAATTGACACTCCTAGGGCATCTGCCATTTTATCCAAAATACCTGAGATGATGTACTGTGAAGTACCAACTAAAAAACTTATCAATGCTAAAATATAAATCTTTGCTGTATTTGACATGTGAAATTTCCTCCTCAATATCACTATTAATTTCTATATTTCTATAAACACTGAAATAATATATAAAATGAAAGAAGCTATATAAGCTTCTTTCTATTCTAGTGCTTTAAATTAATGTATTAAGATGCTTCTTAACATTGTACTCTTCCAATTCTTCACCATTTTTTAAACGATGAATAAAATCAGGATTAGAAATTAATGGACGTCCGAAAGCAGCGACATCAATTATTCCTTCTTCAATCGCCTGATTCGCCATTACTGGATTTAATGTACCTACCCCAATAATGACACCATCCCAGTATTTTCGGACTAATTGATGCATCGTTTTTCCATTTGCAAGTACTCGATCAAATTGCATAATCGATGGGTGAATCATGGTTGCACCCGCTTCCTTAAATGCCTCAACAAATGTACGAATAGCCTTTTCTGGTTCTTCCCACATGTAATTTGGTATATCTGCTTTATGAGCAGAGAATCGAATCATTGTTCGTTCTGTACCAATTGCGTCGATAACTGCTTTAATTACTTCCTTCATGAACGTTAATCTTTGAGCAAGGTCACCACCATATTTGTCTGTTCGATGATTTGTTATATCTGAATTAAATTGGTCAATCAAGTATCCATGGGCACCGTGAATTTCCACACCATCAAAACCTGCTGCTATTGCATTTTTCGCAGCTTGCGCATATAAATTGATTACTTCATTAATATCTTTAATCGTCATTTCTTCAGGAACATCATATGGCTTACGGAAACGAGAAACAAGGCCTTCAGCTGGAATAGCTGATGGTGCTTGAGGAGGCAGATTTCCAGCAAGCTCGTGATGAGATAAACGACCAACATGCCATATTTGAGCAATCATTGTTCCTCTCTCTTTATGCACAGCATCAGTTACTTTTTTCCATCCCTTAATTTGTTCATCTGAATAAATGCCAGGAATTCCAGGATAGCCTTTTCCACGAGGACTAATGACGGTACCCTCTGAAATGATTAAACCAACTCCATCGGCAGCACGCTTTCGATAATATTCAACAATATCCTCTCCTACAACGCCTGTCTGATCATCTGCAAAGGATCTGGTTAACGGTGCCATTGCGATACGAGAGCGTAAATTCCAAGCTCCGATTTTTACCGGTTCAAACAATTTACTTTCTAAACCATTTTCTAAATTTCCCCAAGAATTTGTTTCTTTGCTAATTTGACCCATACATTTCCCCCGTTCAATTCAATTATTCGGTATTTCTATAAATACTGAAATTAAAATTAAAATATTACCGCTTTAACATTAAAGTAAAGCGGGAGCGTATTGTTCAAGGACTTCTCGTTGTAAACTGTAATATCTGAAGGTTCCCTCTCTGCGAACTGCTAATAATCCGCAATCGAGTAATGGTTTTAAATGATGCGTTAATGTTGAATTGGCAGGGACTTTTAATTGATTTGCCATTTCCAGGCAAGCTAACTCTGATTGTTGAGCAAGTAATTTTACGATTTGTAAACGAGTCGATTCACCTAGTGCCTTATAGACTTTTACTGCAATATCATCACTCACCGTTAAAAACCTCCTTTCAGCAATGCTTATTTCAGTATTTATAGAAATATTGTATTCAATCAGAGATGCTCTGTCAAGAGAGTGCTTTTCATTTTTTAATTTAACTTTCCCTCTTAACAAAAAAATCCGATATATGGCCCTACACGATGCTGTCGATTTAACTAATGGTTTGATTTACCGAACCTTGGTCAGCCATTTGTAGAGCGATGAATCATTTCTAAACTGACATGTAACTGATGACAGAAATAAATTGAATGAGAATGCTGATGGATTAAATGTGTGAAATGAACATGGATAATATGAAAGATCAAATGATGGGTAATCATTGTATGGGGAAGTCAAAAAACCAAAACAGGTCTAATTTCTAATTAATTTCGTTTATTGGTTTCCAAAACATAATTAAAGTCAATGGAAGTAGCCCCTGATTTCGTTAAGGGAATTTTGTAGTTTTTCAATAATTTCTTGTTGCCACAAATAATCATTCATGCTTTTTGCATAAAGGTACAAATCTAAATAATCATTTATCCACATTTTTACCTCATTATGATCCATAATAATGCCCCTTTCAGATACTCTCCTTTTTTCAAATTTATTTACATAAATCCCCTCTAAAATGAAGAGGCTCCCTATATCGGCAAATAAATCATCCTAAATAAAGAGCCTCTGGTTGACCAGTCATATATTACTGAATTTTCCATTTAGTAATTAAAATTATAAAACTCACCTATAAATCAAGTAGGATTTTATTTAAATTAAATTAACGAAATTTAATTGTTTCTTTTTCCGACTCAATAAGTGTATTAACTGGCCGTTTTAAGCCGAGATTCTCCCTTAATGTGCTGCCTGTATATTCTTTACGGAACAATCCGCGTTCTTGTAGCACTGGAATAACCAGATTTACGAAATCATCCAGACCACCAGGCAAATAAGGAGGCATCACATTGAATCCGTCCGCTGCACCATTTTCAAACCATTCTTGCATTTGATCCGCAATTTGTTCTGGGGTACCTTTGATCTCCCGATGTCCGCGGGCACCAGCTATCCGTTGATACAACTGACGAATCGTCAATCCCTCACGGTCTGCAAGATCCTTTAATAATTGGAAACGACTTTTCCCGCCATTTATCTGACTCACTACAGGCAAATCAGGGAGTGGTCCATCCACCGGATATCCTGATAAATCAACACTTATCATGCCAGACAAAAGAGAGATCCCCGCTTCTTCTGGTATAAGCTCCTCAAGCAGCCTCTTATTTTCTTCTGCTTCTTCCTCCGTCCTTCCGATAACAGGGAAGATCCCAGGCATAATTTTCAGTTCCTCTGGTGAGCGACCGTATTTTGCCATTCTTCTTTTTACATCCGCATAAAAGGCTTGTGCTTCCTCAATAGTTTGCCAAGCTGTGAAAATAACCTCTGCAGTTCGTGCGGCAAGCTCCTTCCCTGCCTCAGAAGAACCCGCCTGGATCACTACCGGATGCCCTTGTATCGGACGGGAGATATTTAATGGACCCGTAACGGAAAACCATTCTCCTTTATGATTAATCGCGTGTATTTTGGAAGAATCCGCAAATTGGGCTGCCTCTTTATCAATAATTAACGCATCATCCTCCCAACTATCCCATAGCTTCTTAACTACATCTACAAACTCTTCGGCCCGTTCATAGCGTTTTTCATGAAGAAGCTGGTGCTCTAAATTAAAATTTTGGGCTTCTACGTCAGTGCTCGATGTGACAACATTCCAACCTGCACGGCCACCACTTAAATGATCGAGTGAGGCGAACCTGCGAGCAACATTAAATGGCTCATTAAAAGTAGTGGATACCGTTCCGACAAATCCGATATGATTTGTTACCGCAGCAAGAGCTGATAAAAGAGTAAAGGGTTCAAATAACGTATTCACGGTTTGGCCTAGGACCTTCTGATTGTTCCTTCTCACCGCGTAGTTATCCGCAAGAAAAACCATATCAAACTTTCCACGCTCTGCTGTTTGGGCTAGTCTTTTGATAAAATCAAAACTCATGGTTTGATGAGATTCCGCTTTTGGATGACGCCAAGCTGCCACATGATGTCCAGGAATCATAAAAAATGCACCTAGTTTCATTTCCCGATTATTTTGAGTCATATTCATTCCTTCTTTCTCTTATTGTTGATTTGAATTTGTTTTCCAACTTGAAAATTTTCTTTCTAAGAAAACTAAAAGATAATTTATGGCCACACCAAGCAATGAAATCGTAATAATACCGGCATACATTTGCGGTATTTGGAAGTTCTGTTGCGAATAGTTTATGAGATATCCCAAGCCTTCCTTCGCTCCAACCATTTCGGCAGCAATCAACACAAGAATGGAGGATGATCCAGCCATACGTATTCCGGTAAAAATAGTCGGAATGGAAGCTGGCAAAATTACTTTATAAAATAATTTGTAGGAGGGCAGAGCCATGGATTTTGCAGCCTTTATGAGCAATGGATCGACATTTCGAACAGCATTGATCGTATTTAAAAGAATCGGAAACGTACAAGCAAAAAAGACGATGGAAACTTTGGATGTTTCTCCAATCCCAAGCAGCAAAATAAAGACAGGTAATAACGCTAAGGCAGCTGTATTACGAAACACCTCTAGCACCGGATTTAACAATTCGCTTGCCAGTGGATACCACCCAATAATAAGCCCCAAAGGAATGGCAACAAGGATCGCCAACCCAAATCCGAAAAGCGAACGGAGAATACTGGCCTGAAAGTGGGCATACAGATCACCCGAAATCACTAATCCCCACCAACTCTCTGCTACTTTTGAAAAAGGCGGAAAGAATGTGGGATCCACTAACCCCATTCGGGGAGCTGTCTCCCAAAGGATTAGTAGAAGCAAAATGACAATAGATTGTTTGACAAGACTTTGCACCCAATGAAAAGAAAAACGAATCCGATGGGATGTTTGCATTGGCGCTGTGAATGATTTACCAAAATCAGACATTTTCTCACCTCTTCTATAAAATAATTAAACTTTGTTAAGCTGATTGATCCTTATTCTCGACTGTTTGCGCTTTGACTACCTCTTCTCGAAGCAAATCCCAAATTTGGTGACGTGCCTTTGCAAATGCTGTTGTTGAACGTATGTCCTCTTCGTGACTTGTTAAATGAAGCGGGTTATCAATAATTTGTTTTATCGTTCCCGGGCGGGAAGTCATTACGGCAACACGCTGACCCAAATATACTGCTTCGTCAATCCCATGTGTAATAAACACAATCGTCTTTTTGGTATGTTCCCAGATTCGAAGTAATTCTGTTTGCAAGGTTTCACGGGTCTGCGCATCGAGGGCAGCGAACGGTTCATCCATTAGCAGCACGTCAGGATCAAACGCCAAACTTCTGGCAATAGCCACACGCTGCTTCATTCCACCTGAGAGTTCGTGCGGATAACGATCTTCGAAACCTGATAATCCAACCAGTGACAAAAAGTGCCGAGAAATTTCAGCCCGCTCCTTTTTAGGAACACCTTTTGACTCTAAGCCAAATTCAATGTTTCCTTTGGCCGTCTTCCAAGGCAGTAACGCATACTGCTGAAAGACAATCCCCCGATCTAAACCGGGTCCCTCTATCGGTTTTCCATCTAGCAAAATCCGTCCTGTGGTTGGTTTCGTCAAACCGCCTAAAAGGTCAAGCAAAGTTGATTTTCCACATCCCGATGGACCAACTAATGAAAGAAACTCTCCACTGTTCACCGAAAAATGGACATTTTTAATGGCTGTGAATTCTTTAAACGCTCCCTTTCCTTGATTTAAATCCCTTACTTTAAACACTTTACTGACATGTTCAAACTGAATTTTTGCTGTCATCCTCTCACCCCATTACTTTTTATCAATTTCACCCTTATATGGATTAAATTCATTGGTATATAAATCATTTACTTTTACTTGGCCATCTTTGAACTCCCCATTTTTCTTCAGCCAATCGACCCAGATTTTAAATTCCTTTTCCTGAATAACTCCACCTTTCTCTGCAATACCTGTACTTTTCCAATATTGCACCGTGTTTGTATCTTCCTTGCGGCCACGCTTCTTAATAATAGATTCATAACGGGCTATCACTTCATCTCGTGAATGGGTCTGTGCCCACTCAATCGCTTTTGCTGTGGCCTCAACAAACTTTTTCACCGTATGCGGATTTTGTTTGATAAATTTGTCGGTAAACACATAGCTGCCTGCTGTAAAGGGCCCCAACAAATCATAATCACTAAATAGCTTTCTGATCCCCCCATTTTTTACTGCCAAATCCCCTAACATTCCGGACAAAACAGCGACATCAATTTGTTTTTGGCGGAGTGCTTGCTCTGTACTTACCGGTGGCAGGACAACTAAAGTCACTTTCTTAATTTCCTCGTCTGTTAATCCATTTTGTTTTAAATATTCTTTTAAAACAAATTCAGCATGCGCTCCCATTGTGTTCATGCCAACTTTTTTTCCAATCAGGTCACGGGCATTTTTTATCGAACTGCCATTCAATACATAATAGCCGGTATATGTATCCTTATCACTACCGTAATAACCAATGACCGATTTAATAGGTGCACCGCTCGCTATCAATTTTGCAATGGCCCCGTTAAATGCACCGCCAAAGTCGGTTTGACCGGTAGCTGCGTTTTGAATTGAGGCAGGCCCGCTTGTTTGATTTCCGATCCAATCAAGTTTAATCGGACCAAGATAACCTAAATCCTCTGCTAATTCTGGATAAGTAACCGAACCCACTGATCCTTCATACCTGAGTTTCAGTGTTTCATACGCGCCATTTCCTTTTGTTCCTGTAGCTTCTGTCTTCCTCTCCTGGCATCCAGCAGATACAACGATTGATAATACTACTAACAATAAAAGTACTTTCCTTTTCCAAAACTTCATAACATTCCCTACCTTCTCTTAAGATTAAAACCAATCCTCCAATCGAAAAATCCTATTCTAACAACGAGAAATAATTTTTGTTTAGGGCACATTTCTATTTGCTTGCTTATTTCTCGAAAAAAAACCGGAGACATCTCTCTTTTAAAAGAAAAGTCTCCGGTTGTCCGGCAGATATATTTATTTCCTATTGGATTACTTAGCTTTCACCAATCCTATCAGCTCTAATTTTAAACGTCAATGGAATATTCAAAAATTTCTAAATAGTATTTTTCTATTAGCATTTTTTCGATTATTGATTGACAGTTTTTTTTTGACCATTTAAAATCACATTTAACCGATAGGGATTACATACATAATATTCAAATGAATTGCTGACCAGTCACCTGGAAGCCAGAGCATATGCTCTGGCTTTCTTTTGTCTTATCGGTCCACTATTTAAGCGCCGCTTTTGCGGCGAAAAACAAGGAGGAAATAAAATGAGTAATGTTAAAGAAGTGCAAAATGGATCAGCGATTGTAGTAACACCAGTGGCTGGACGTATTGGAGCAGAAATTTCAGGAGTGAAACTTACCGGTGAACTAGACTCCAATACAGTTAAATCAATCCGTGAGGCCATTTTAAAGTATAAGGTTGTTTTCTTCCGAGATCAGCATCATCTGGACGATCAAGGACAAGAAGCTTTTGCACAACTACTTGGTAACCCAGTTGTTCATCCAACTGTTCCAACAAAAAATGGAACAAACTTTATTTTAGAACTTCATTCTGATCATGGCGGTCGTGCCGATTCATGGCATACAGATGTAACGTTTGAAGCGGCGTACCCTAAGTTCTCCATTTTACGGGGAGTAGTGATACCAGAGGCAGGAGGCGATACCGTCTGGGCAAATACAGCTACTGCCTATGAAAATCTGCCAACAGAATTAAAGAATCTAGCAAATCAGTTATGGGCAGTCCATACCAATGCTTACGATTATGCAGCTAAAAAAAATAATGTTTCTGCTGAAGCGAAAAAACGCCATGATGAGGTCTTTACTTCCACCATCTATGAAACCGAACATCCCGTTGTCCATGTACACCCTGAAACAGGAGAGCGCCATCTCCTACTCGGTCATTTTGCAAAAAACTTTATCGGGCTTTCTTCCACTGATTCTGCACATATATTCTCAATACTGCAAGGACATGTTACACAACTCGAAAATACAGTCCGCTGGAAATGGAAAGCGGGGGATGTCATCATTTGGGATAATCGCGCAACCCAACATTATGCAGTGAATGACTATGGCAATGCACAAAGAGTTGTCCGAAGAATTACCATTGATGGAGAGAAACCTATTAGTTTAGATGGTTGCCGTAGTATTACAAAAACAATAGAAAAAAAGATTCAATAAATTCATCTTCCTGCCATTATGGCAGGCTAACAGAAGCAAATAATCCTAAAAGTAAGTTTGCGTAAGGAAACGTCATTTCAACGCTAAGATATCCGAAAATAAAAGGCCTAATTCCTCCTGAAAATAGTGAGAAATTAGGCTAAATTTATTTTTTTAAAAGAAGACGAACAAAAATTGTCCGCCTCCTACACAATATAGCTTCCCCATTGAACAGCCTCATTACTTTCTAAAACTGTTTAATAAGTTACGTGTTCTAGAAAGCTATGGATTCCCAGTATTGTTATTATCTTCATCCTTTTTGCCCCAATGGCTTGTCAGTTGATCAAGTTTTTCCATACAAGCTTGAATTCGATTAACCTCAGCTTGGTGTGAAGAAATATTCTGATGTAAACTAGCTTCTCTTTCCACAATCGCCCGCTTCATTTCCTCTGGTGCTGGTCCGCCAGGCAGTGTCCGAATTTTAACAAAGTGTTCGGGGTCCATAGCTGTGCGAATAATCTCCTCCGGTAAATTCAACGGAAATCCAATAACCGCATTTGCCGCTTCATCTACAAGCACAGATGTGACATGAGTAGCATTCAGTCCTCTATCCAAAGCTATTTCTACCACCTGACTAGCAATGGAATGAGAGGTTCGAAACGGGATGTCGGCTTCCCTAAACAGAGTGTCAGCTAATTCCGTGATCGTCGCAAAACTTTCTTGGGCCCTTCTTTTTAACAGTGCTTCGTTTACTTCAATCGTTCCAACCACCACATTCGTTAACCGAAAAACTTGATCAAGGAGGTGCAGACCCTTCCATAGATAGGGCTGAAGGTCATCCTCAGTATCGTTTATATCACCATATGGTGTGTTGTGTAACATTTGAAGGACAGTTTGGGCATTTCCAATACCGCTTGAGCTTAATGCACGAATATGCTCTAGTGAAACAGGGTTTCTTTTTTGCGGCATAATGGAGCTCGTTTGAACATAGGGGTCTGCCACACGAATTGCTGAAAATTCCTGGCTGGACCATAGGAGAAAATCTTGTGAAAATCGTCCGAGGTTGATAAAGGTTAATTGAATGGCTGTGGCAATTTCGCCTAAATAATCAGCACCGCTTATCGAATCATAAGCACTCTTGATGATTTTCGGAAATCCTAATAGCTTTGCGACTGTATTTCGGTCAATTGGAAAGCCGGTCGTTGTAAGTGCCGCCGCACCGAGAGGACTGGCATTGCATGTATCATAGGCTGCCTTCAATCTTTGTAAGTCCCGGTCAAGACAATCGAACATTCCCAGAAGATAATGGGAGAATGTCATCGGCTGGGCTTGTTGCGTATGAGTATGCCCCAGTACAATGGTCCCTTTATAGGTGTCAATCACCGTCAAAAGTGTTTCTTGAAAGGAAAGCAGCGACTCAATGGCAAGTACAAGCTTGTCTCTTAGAACCATTCTGTACATGGCAACACCCATATCGTTTCTGCTTCGGGCAAGGTGCAAATTTCCAGCAATTTCGCCGGCAACATTCATGATTTGATTTTCTACAAGGAAAAAGAGATCCTCATACGTTCCATCATAGGTGGATTGAAGGAGTGCCTCCTTATCTACTGCGGAAATACCTGCTAGGATTTGGGAAGCTCCACTCACCTGCAATAACTCTTGTTCCACCAGCATAATCAAGTGGGCTTTATGTACCGCTATCATCGGCTCAAGTAAAGTTTGCTTGGCGTGCTCATAAGCAGGTGCCAATACTACCTCTGAATACGTATGCCCTGGAAATTTCTGCCCTTCTTTATTCAAAATGCTTTTCCGAATATTCATAACCATCCCCCCTAAAAATCCCTGTCATGGTTATTCAGTTATTTATAATCAAGCCCCTTATCCTCAGGATCATTTACCATTTCATTTCTTAATATTTGCTCCATATCTTCAACTGTACGGTTTAATAACTTTCCGTGGTATTTTGAAAATAATTTATTTTGTTCACTCTTCAAAATGGAAAGAATTAATTGCTTTTGTGATCTAGAAAGTATCATAAACATCCCTCCATTAATGTTTTACTTTCAATTGAACTCAGAGTTTTGTCGTTGTAGATACCATATTCAAGAGGTATTAATTTTGTGTGCTATTATTTCTTAGGCGGTGTTAAACTTGAATGTTGATTTCTGCTACAGGCGCTCGCTTTCCTCGGGCGTGCCGGGGAGCCTCCTCGACGCTGAAAGCGTCTGCGGGGTCTCCCCCTCCCCGTACTCCCGCAGGAGTCGAGCGCCTTCCGCTCCAATTAACATTGTTATAAAATCAACATTGCTTTTAACACAGCCATATCTTAAAATGATCATTATTAAAAAGAGGGTCTATTATATTTTACCTAGTCATGTCTTTCTATTTAATAAGGTTCTCAAGTAATAAAGGAAAAAGGTTATTTTAGAGTATTCGAAACATCAGGCGACTGAAAGTGTATAGTTAGCTCGATAATCTCAGAACGGCTTGCAATTCGAATCGGTGGACCCCAAGTTCCATAGCCTGATGAGACGATTACATGTAAAGAGCCTTTTCTCATGTATCCCCAATCCAATTCAAACATTCGTTTCGTAATCCAATGATTCGGAGCAAACTGCCCTCGATGTGTATGACCTGAAAGCAATACGTCAACACCTGCAGCTTGTGCTAAGTCAAATTGAGTGGGCTGATGATCCATCATAACCACTGTGTGACTAAGATCCAAATCTTTCAGCAGTGATACAACTTTTAATCGACCATTAGGGTCAGAATGTTCTGCTGTTTTATCTTTTCGCCCAACAACGTACATTACATTCGCAATAGAGACAGCTTCATCACGCAACACCCGAATGCCAATTGCGCTCATTTGCTTAACGTACTCCTCGATGTTCCCACCATAGTATTCATGGTTGCCAAGTACGGCATATATCCCGTGCGGTGCAGAGAGTTCCCGCATTACCTGAGACATTTGATTTCTCAGAAACGGCTCAATGTCATCATCAATGATGTCACCTGGTAATAATATAAGGTCAGGCTTCATATCATTGATACGCTTTACCAATTTTCTCAAGTGCCGATTTCCAACAAGATTCCCTAAATGCAAATCAGAAGCTATGGCGATCCTTATTTGAGAAAAAGGAGGAGCAGATTTCGCAATATCAATTTTATATGTACGGGTAACAGGTGACCAAGCATTCCAAGACCCGCGCAACAAAAATATGACAAGTAAAAGGACGATTGCACTACCCGTTATAGAGATAACATGATTCGCCTGCTGCCCCGCTTGCAAAAGAATCCAACATACAACATCCGCAATCGGAAGCAATATAATAGCAAACTCGAAAACTGCAAAATAGTATGAACCTATTACTTTAAATAACCTACCAACTGGTCCCCGTAAAACAGACAGTCGGCCGATAAAATACGAGAGCGAAATAAGGCAGAAAAATATCCAACACATCAAAGAGGGAATTTCAGGGATTGCAAATGACAGATATACATGAAGATTCCATCCAATATAAAAATTTATTGCTATATAAATGACTAAAAATACCATTATCATTCCGTAATCCCCCTCCAATACCAAATACTAATGGCAGCCGTTATATAAAACACAAAGCCTACTACTGAAGATATAACTTCTGTAACTCATAATGTCTTCCTATTTCCATTTTACGCAGCATCAGTAAAAAAAGAGCAAGCAAAACATAAGAATGTGAATAGTTTCTGACATACCTTAAACACCTCTACAATATCGAGATTTGCGAGGTAAAGAGAATTTCACTTTTTCGAATTTGAGGGCAGTTTTTTGATTTAACATCAAAAAACGCCTTCAAACTCGAAATTTTGAAGACGTTTTTTTAAATTTGGGGAGATTTTATCGCTTATTTGTTTGAAGACTTTGATTTTATATTAAAACCGTTCTCCTGTTTCCACTATTAATTAGTTCGTATGTTTTTATTAACATTAACTCCCTAAAATGGGGAATTCAATTAAATTAACCCTAGATCACGTTTTGTTTTTCTTTTCGCTTTAGGATTTGTTTCTTCTTTTGAGAGGGTTGAACATTCTGCAAAAGAAAAATGTTTACATCCTTTACATCTCTTTTCGTCCAAATTTGAGAGAGCATGATTGATAGCAGCTCCTGTATGTGCAAAGAAATTCTCCTCACCGGCTAATTGATAAAAACTAGTTTTCTTAAATAAATCTTCCAACTCTGGCTGAATACCAGAAAATATAACTTGTTGATTATTATCCTTGAATTTTTTTACAAGATTCATGAGGAGCGCCTCCCCTGACGAATCCACGATGGAAACTTTACTCATCCTTAACAGAAGCACTCTTGGTTTTAAACGCAGAATTTGTTCCATTTCCTCCTCAAACTGCTCGGTGGTGCCAAAGAATAATGGACCTTCCACTGTGTAAATATTAATTTGCGGGCAGTTTGAACCCTGCTTTACCATCTCGGGTTTTACAAGTTTATCGTTTGGATCCGGTAAAACCTTTGATACTTTTAACGTACTGCTTATTCGGACGACAAAAACGAGGAGAGCTAAAACCAGGCCTGCTCCAACGCCTGTAGTTAAATCTATCAAAACGGTTAGTAGAAAAGTAGAGACTAAAACAAGGGAATCCATCGTTTTTAATTGTAAGATATGGGCAAATTCCTTACGCTCACTCATATTCCAAGCGACATACATAAGAATGGGAGCCATACTGGCCAATGGAATAGCAGATGCATATGGTGCTAAAATTACGATCACCAATACTACGACTACACCATGAATGACACCTGATAATGGGGAGAAGGCACCGTTTTTAATATTCGTTGCCGTTCGTGCAATCGCTCCAGTGGCAGGAATTCCTCCGAATAATGGAGTAATGATATTGGCAAGTCCCTGTCCAATCAACTCTTTGTTACTGTCATGCTTACTGCCGGAAAGGTTGTCTGCTACTAATGCAGACAATAAAGATTCAATCCCCCCAAGCATAGCAATGACGAAGACAGCAGGAAGTAGTTCAATCACTACATTAATCGTTAATTCAGGGAACTCAAATTTTGGCAATTCATTGGGAATGGCTCCATAAGTTGAACCGATAGTTGCTACCTGATTTGGAAAGAACATTGCAGCAACAACAGTTGAAACCATTAAACCTAACAAAGCACCTGGAATTTTTGGCAAATATTTTGGTGCTAATATAACAATAGCTAAACATATACTCGCTGTTAAAATACTGTATAGATTGATTGTATTTAAATTGATTAAAATTTCTTTCATATTCAAATGAAAAGCTTCTTCTTTTTTTAAGTTTTCAAGCCCCAGGAAATTGGCAATCTGACCAGAAAAGATAATCACCGCAATCCCAGCTGTAAAGCCGATTACTACAGGACGAGGGATGAATTTTATATACCTTCCTAATTTAAAAACCCCCATAAGAAGAATTAAAATCCCTGCCAAAAATCCTGCAATTAACAGCTTTTCATATCCAAATTGGATCACGACACCTAATAAGACCGGAACAAAGGCTCCAGTCGGGCCAGCGATTTGAAATCTAGAACCTCCAAAAAGAGAAACAAGAATTCCAGCAATGGCCGATGTATAGAGTCCATACTCTGGCCTTACCCCTGACGCAATCGCGAAAGCCATTGCTAAAGGAATCGCAACAATCCCAACAACTAACCCGGCAATCAAATCTTTTTGAAGAGAACTTAAGCTGTATCCAGAAAATCTTTTAGATGAAATCATTTATTACATCCTTCCATTTCGATATTGTATAGTTCTTCACAATTAAAAGGGACAAAGCTAATTTCCAGCGCCAGAATGTTTCTTTTATCAGCCTTTAAAATGAGAAATCATAGTTGTAAAAAACCTCCTCAAAAAATTTTTTCTTACTCGGAATCTTCATAGAAAAGAGTTACTTGTTGCTATGTAAAATCCCTGTTTTCTCTTTCCATGTAGAGATACGCTTTAAGGGAGGAAGGGTTTCGCCCTTTTTGAATTTTGATACATATTTACCATATTATTCCGTTATGTTTTAGGGAAATGGTCCAATAAATTGTTAAAGAGATGAAGAAATATAGTAATATTTCGGTAGAAGGAAGTTTTTATGAAGATTATCTTTCCCCCAGTATTTAATCGCCCATTCTCATGTTTCGTATGGATACGGTATGTGCCTTTTCACTATTTCCCCCGGTAGTGTAACAACTACAAACTCTCTGGCAAGTGATGTTTATACATTTCTAATACATTTGTATTTTCTTTTAAAACAGACACAATTTTGGGATGAGGATTAGCATAGATAACTGGATATTCCGTTTCATCCAGTTTTTCATTAATGGGAAAAGCTAATTTTTCTTCCTCAATTGAAAATTGGGCATCAATTCCCTCTTTATTGCCACGAGCATCAACCCTTATCCATTTATTAAGTGATTTAATGAAGATTGCATTTAAAGCGTGAATACAATATCCTTTTTCTGGAGTATCAAATAACATCAATCTTTGATAACAAAAACCAGTTGGTATTCCCTGTGAACGCAATAAAGACGCTAATAGGTGTGATTTTGCATAGCAAATTCCCTCTTTAAATTCTAATACTTCCGAAGCATTACAAGTAACTCGCTTCGATTGAATATCCCAAGAATGAGAAATTCCATCACGAACAAATTCAAAAGCTATTCTTGCTTTTTCAATTTCCGTTTGAGATGGATTAAAAAGTTCATCTGCTTTCTTTTTTATACTTGAATTAGAATAATTAACTTCGTCTAATTCAAGTAAATAGTCATCTAGTTTTTCCGACTCACAAATCAAAATCATAAATCCTTCTCCTCTCAACAGCACGCATAAATATTCAATCATAAATATTATTATACATATTTTAGTAGTTGAATAGGAAATAAATGTTTTCGATATGGATTTACAAGATATTGATCAAAACGTATTAAATGGTTGGAGAAAATTAAGAAATGGAATACCATTAAACCTAAACTAGAAAAAAGGTAGTAAATATAGGAAAAATAATTCTGTTGGATGATAAATAATATAAAAGGCGTGTTAACTGTCAGTTAACACGCCTTTTATTAGTTTATGCCCAACAATTAACTCAATTTTTACCACAATGACAAACTACTGCTTCAAAGTTGTACTACTATTTATGAAGGGGTACTTATACAGATCTGCCCCGTTACTGCCTTTTTTGATTTACTAATTGCAGGAACTGTATCCTTTTTACCCGAAAACTAATTTGGCAGTTGGATGCTGCGCCAGCCGCTAACGTCGCATTGGCCATAATCATTATTACCCACAGTAACCACCGTTCCGTCCGATTTAAGTCCGATGGTATGAGCGCAACCCGCTGCAACTGCTACTATATCGCACCAGTCGCTTACATTGCATTGTCCATACTCATTCCAGCCCACAGCCGCCACAGTACCGTCCGATTTAAGACCGATGGTATGACTACTACCCACCGCTATCGCCACAATACCGCGCCAGCCGCTTACATCGCATTGGCCTACCTTATTTTGACCCACAGCAACTGCTGTGCCATCCGATTTAAGACCAACAGTATGAAGATAACCCGCCGCAACCGCCACTATGTCGTGCCAGTCGCTTACATTACATTGCTGATACCTATTATTACCCACAGCTGTAACCGTGCCGTCCAATTTTAGACCGATGGTATGCCAGTCACCCGCCGCGACCGCCACAATATCATGCCAACCGCTTATATTGCATTCACCTTCATTATTTTGGCCCACAGCTACCACCGAACCATCCGATTTAAGACCAATGGTGCGACGCCAACCTGCCGCAACCGCTACAATATCTTGCCAGTCGTTTACATCGCATTGGTCATGCTTATTCCAACCCACGGCCACCACAGTACCGTCTGATTTAAGACCGATTGTATGAGCATTACCCGTGTTCGTCGCCATATGAACATTACCAGCCGCGACCGCCACAATATCCCGCCAACCACTTACATTACATTGGCCATAGATATTATCACCCACAGCCGTAACCGTGCCGTCCGATTTAAGACCAACGGTATGACGACGCCCCGCCGCTATGGTATCTTTCGGACACCGTTTCACCCTTAACGCCGCTTCTTTCGGTGACGTGTAATCCATGTTTTACCTCCTTTAAAACAAAACCTAATTTATTATTATATCACTTCTGTCTGTTATAATGCATCTTTAGCTTAATAAGAAAAATAGTATCTATATTTATTTTTGCTGTATCAAATGAAATAGATATTATATTAACCTAATAAATTAAATTTAATTTCGTCTGAGGCTTAATCTGCGCATAGTAATCTTATAAAATTATGGAAAGAAGATTATAGTAGACAAACATTCTTTGTTATCATATAAGTAAAGATAATTAGGTATTATCTTCACTCTACATAATATAATTATTTATAACTAATATTAGGAGGTCAATAATGAATCACTTGACTCTTCTTCAAAATATGAATGGTGAACAGTACTTAACCCATTTACAGGAGAATCTAAAAGCTCGTCATCTACTTGATGAAAATCGTAACCTCACTCTTGAAAATAGTTCGGAACAGGATTTTCTTGAATTGTTTTTTCTAGAAACCCTTTCCACAAGATAAGCGGCTTTCTGTACATACGGTTAAAGCATTTCGTTCAGATGCCAAAACGCTGCTCACATTTTTAACAGACCATTCCCTTTCCTTTCGGGATATTGGATTTCCGGAAGTAAAGGCTTATAACCAATTTATTACCGAAAAGTATGCAATTAAATCTGCAATACGAAAATTGGAGTTTTTCAGAAGGCTATTGAACTTTGGTTATGAAACACAATTTTATAAAGCCCACCTTTCCACTTGGATCTCCAAACCAGTGTCTAAAAAGGAAACTATATAATAGAAGAAACTCGTCACGAAAAAGCTCAAACCCGTGTACAAGTCAGGGAATTGGATCAAAGAGAAGCTGAATTTCTTATTTCCTTCTTTCCTAAAATAGTAAAGGCAACAAGAAATCGAGAACAATTGGAGAAGAGGAATTTGCTGATTGGCTACCTACTCTATACCACGGGGCTTCGTGCAAGAGAGCTCCTGAGCTTAAATTGGGGAAGTTTTCGAAATAATCCTAAAGGATTTTTATTTGTAGATGTCATTGGTAAAGGGAGTAAACCTCGATCAATTCCTATAAGAGAGGCAACCAAAGATATTCTGTTTAGTTATCGAAAAAGTATGGGCGAAACAGTTGAAATAAATATGCAGGATACCAGCCCGCTCTTTTTCCTATACAATAAAAATGAGCCCAAAGTTAATAAAAAACGGTTAACCTACCCTTCATTGTATAAAATTGTAAAGAAAGCTGTACAACTTGCAGGAAAAACTTAAGTGTAACTCCTCATTGGTTCAGTCATACATTTGTCACTCTTTTGCTTGAGAACGACGTTCCTCTTGCAGTAGTTAAAGATTGGGTTGGCCATTCGGATATTTCTACAACCAATATATACCTAGAACGTATCAACCAAGATCACTCATATATTCATTTAAAGAAAGTTAACTTGTTTTAAAGACATTCTTTTTTATTAACGTAAAGCATACAACACAGCAGTTGAATGGTAATCTTTTGATTAGAAAGAATGATTTTGAAACTTTCTTAGTAGGAAAAATTATTGACCATTTTTATTGATCTACACACAATGGAAATTTTCAACACCGCTTTATTTTTCCCCATTTACAACGGCCAAAAATTCCCCAATTTCAGCGTTCAACCTTAGATCGGTTGAACGCCTGCCCGTTGTTTTTCTCTTAATCTATATGATTGTCCTTTAATATTAAACGTTGTAGAGTGATGCAATAAACGGTCGGACTGCAGTTGCTAAAACTGATTCAAAGTAAGATATATTAGATGTAATAATGATCGATCCGTGCCCATATCTTCTTGAAATAATCTGAAACAATAAATTTGCACTAAGTTGTATCAAATGGAAAGTATCCCATTTCATCAATAATCAACACATCAGGTCTTGATTATTTATTTACCAACTGCCAGTAGTTTTTCGCTATTCTGCATTTTACAATATAAAATAAAATCATCACATCTTGTATAATAGGCTGTATTTCCTTTTTCTATTGCTTTTATTGTTAAATCGATTGCTAGGTGAGTGGAGGGCCCAGGGAGTAATATATTCTCGCCATTTAGGATAAAACGGCAAGTCATTGTTCTTTGATTCTTCGCTCGCTTATACTAGTTTCAAAGTCCTCCATTTTTTTATAGAATGGCAATTTTGATTTTTTTAGCCTTCTATCTAGATTTATTCTCTATTTATTTTCAATTTCTTTTATTAACACCGTGGTAAGAAAGTCAGAATATGATACATTATTTTTAGAGGCATCTCCCAAAATGCCTCCTATTAAATTTGAGGTTAAATGAAAACCTATATTTTTAAGACTTTCAGTTAAAAGGTCAAGAGGGTTTAAAACATGGAAGCCTGAAACCTTAAATTGTAACCGCTTTCTTTTATTGGTATAAGTTAGGACGTTCCTGTTAAAATTTTAATAATATCACTTTAGTTACCCCGTGAAACAGTAAACAAGCTATACATCTTGATTTTTAGAGACATTGGATTCGCCTAATATTATTCCCTTTTTAATTAAAAATGAAGATATGTGATCAATTGCTCGTTCAGCATCATTTCCGTCCGCAAAAATATTCAGCGTTTCTCCCTTTGAAATCCTTAATATCCTAATACTGAGAAAACTTTTCACATTTATTTGAAGATTTTTGTATTTCATGAGGATATAACTATTGAATCGATTAGCTTCTTGAACCAATTGTGTTAATTGATCATGATAATTAAAATCTTGTGTTAAGGTAAACGCAACCTCTTTTTTCATATTTATCACCACCTACTACATAATTTAAATTTTCCTGGTAATTCAAATAACTTTTTTGGAAGTCCATAGGTGATATTTACATATATATGTATCTATATAACACTACTATAAATTGGAAATTAATTTATAGCAACGGGGTTTTTTTGTAGAAAAATATGTTTTTTTTCCTAAACATGTATGTATTCATAGAGAATGATAACATTGAGACAAATGTTAGATTTTTCAATAGATACACTCCTCTAGCTTTGTTTGGAATCTTCTATTATCCAGTCTACCGCTGAAATAAAATCCGGGAAAACAGCATCAGCGAGTGGATCGCTTTCACCCAAGAAAACACTCTTTGTACCAGCTTCTTTCCTGCTTGAATATCTGTGTCAGTATCTCCGACCATATAGGACTTCGATAAGTCTATATTATACTTTTTCCCAATGATTAAGCTTTGGCTGCGGCGTTCTTCACTCATAACCTGCTTTTGGTTTATGTGGGCAGTAAGCAACATCATGTATTGTTGCACTTCTTTTTTTAACTGAGCAATCATATGGTCATGAATTTTGTGAAGTTGGCTTTCCTTCATATAACCAAGCCCGATTCCACCCTGATTGGTAATAACAAATATGTAAGGAAAATGTTCATTCAATTTCTTAATTGCTTGCGGGACACCAGGGAGAAAGTATAAGTCCTAAGGTTTGTTCACAAATTTCACACGATTCGTCAGCACCTCATTGATTACACAGTCACGGTCCAAAAATTTTCAGTTTCTGCCGAGTACCTATCTCTCTTTTAATCCCTTCCATTAACGCTTGTACTTCTACTTCTTTCGAGGGTGTGAGATGATGTTTCAATTTATGCGCCAAATTAATAGAAGAAACTCGTCTTCGTATGGTCGAATATTTATGTGTCGTAGCCAATTCGGATAAATAAAGGCAAAGCGTGCCAGCAGATGCCGGAAGAGAATCTCGTCCATTCAATTCACACCGTTCTGTGAAATGCTTCTAGTAGGAAGCGTAACTTATCTGGGTATTCTTACTTTTAGAGTTTTGGATGTAGAATATTATTTTTTCCAGTTTTTCTTTGTCAATCTGAAGGTATTTCCCACTTTCAGTTAACATAATATCGAACCTCCTTAACGGCTGGTTTTGGCATTTAAGTTCCGATAACTATCTATTATCGGAACTTAGAGTTGCCAATTTAATTGATTTAGGAATGGATTATGTCCTCTCTAATTATGAATGGGATGGCGATGATACAGGTTTTATTTTAGATGAAGTTAAACAATGGTCGAAGGATTTGGAAGAAAAAATGAGATCTGAATTAAAAGCATCTAAATAGGGCACATTGTAATGAGCGAAGATAATAGTCCATATCAAAGAATCGAGGGAATCCAGATGTTTATTGATGTATTTGACGAAGAAGGAATTTTAGTAATGATTAATGCGAATCAAATCGAATCCGTAAACGACAAAGGAAATAATGGATGCATGATTACTTTTACTAGCGGCCGCATCATAAATTCACATAGTAGCTATGACGAGCTTCACTATCGATTAGAGGAATTAGGATTATACCTATTTCCTGCAGATGAAACAGAAGATGGATACATACCAGCTCCAGATTCCACCCCAGAGCATGATTAGAAGTGGTTACTTGTAAAAGGCAAAATAAAAATCCCTCTGGCTAAAGAAGGGATTTTTATTTTGTATTGTCGGGGGACAATACCGTTGGTTAACTGGAGCTTTCATTATACAATTGGAGGAATTATTTTCCATAGTTACAAAAAGGTTTATCATTTTAAATAACCCCTCCTTGCTGACCGTTTGGTGGTGTTGCTTGAATTTTAAACTATACGTTGTCCGTGCGTATATAATAGTTAATGTGAATTTAGCACATATTGAAAATAGAAAATTATTCTGCAGCAACAAGTAGTCAAAAATCATATATTATATAAAATTAATAACATATATGTCGAAATATATATTATCCTTTTTAAGAAAATTAATACTCCTATCTTCACCTAGCTTGAATATAACAAAGTCAATCGATTTACAAGAAATAAAATATCTTTGCAAATACAAAAAGTCTCGAAAAGTATTTACGAGACTTTTTGATTTATTAAGAATGAATAAAATTTTTTAATCACACAGTTTTGAAGTTTGAGGGAAGGGTTCTTTTTTGATTACATTTAGTTTTATATAATACCGTATAGCCATTATTTAATGCACTTTTTATCAAGTCATATATCATGTAATTTTATCTAATTAAATATAACAGAATTTAGGCGAATTCTTACGGCTGCTCCCTTTATCCTTGAAAATTCTTCCTTATCATAATTATATGGTAAATCCACTCAGCCCAAATAATATGATCCTGGTCCTTTCTTCTCATGAAGTATCTGATAAGCAACTTTCACAAATTCACTTAAGTTATCCACTTCATTCTGTTGCATGAATGGTAGTGCGTTTGTATAATCAAATGAAATTGAAATTGAAATTTATTTTATCTCCTAATTTTGTATTTAACAGGCAGAGCGTAAGTTTGCTACAAATATTGGTCAATAACGTTCTATCCCTTTTTATGCATTTTTCCAGTCAGCCGCAAACTTCTCAATACCTTGATCAGTTAGTGGGTGTTTTGTTAATTGCTCGATTACTTTAAAAGGAATTGTCGCAATATGAGCACCAGCCAAGGCTACACGAGTCACATGGTCTGGATGACGAACTGATGCGGCAATAATTTGAGAATCTAATTTTTGAATACGGAACAATTCAGCAATTCTTGCAACAAGTTGTACACCGTCTTCGCTAATATCATCTAAACGGCCCAAGAATGGAGAAACATAGGTTGCACCAGCACGTGCTGCTAAAAGGGCTTGGTTCACTGTAAAAATTAGAGTAACATTTGTTTTTACACCTTTTTTAGTAAGGTAGCGGCATGCCTCTAATCCATCTAATGTCATTGGAAGTTTAATGGTAATGTTTTTATCCCCACCATTAATTTTGATCAGTTCATTTGCTTCTGCGATCATTTGCTCTGCTGTCAAAGCGTTTGGAGTTACTTCGGCAGATACAGACTCCACCTCCGGAACAGCATTTAGAATTTCTGCAATACGATCTTCAAATTTAACCCCCTCTTTTGCAACCAAGGAAGGGTTTGTAGTAACACCTGATAGAACTCCTATTTTATAAGCTTTTTTGATCTCGTCTAAATTGGCAGTGTCAATAAAAAATTTCATGATAAAGTCCTCCAATTTTTAAATTATTTGTTTGTTTTTTCAACAGCATGTCCGCCAAATTCATTTCTAAGTGCGGCTACCACTTTTCCTGTAAAGGTGTCATTCTCTAAAGAACGATATCGCATTAATAATGACAAGGCGATTACTGGTGTAGCGGTTTGAAGATCAAGGGCGGTTTCAACCGTCCATTTTCCTTCACCAGATGAATGCATAATTCCTCTAATTTCATCTAAATTCGGATATTTTGAAAATGCCTTTTCTGTTAATTCCATTAGCCATGAACGGATAACTGAACCGTTATTCCAGACTCTTGCGACTTTTTCATAGTCATAATTAAAATCACTTTTCTCAAGAACTTCAAATCCTTCACCGATTGCAGCCATCATGGCATACTCGATTCCATTATGGACCATCTTCAAAAAGTGCCCGCTTCCTGCTTTCCCAGCATAAAGATAGCCATTTTCAACAGCTGTGTCTTTGAAAAGAGGTTCAACGATTTCCCACGCATCAGGGTCTCCGCCAACCATATAGCATGCCCCGTGACGAGCACCTGACATACCGCCTGAAGTACCTGCATCCATAAAACGGATACCCACTTCCTTTAATTCGTTATAACGTTGAACGGACTCCTTGTAATGTGAGTTACCCGCTTCAACCACAATATCGCCTTCATTTAAAAATGGTAGAACTTCACCAATTACGTTATCAACAACCGCGTGAGGTACCATAACCCAAAGGACCCTTGGCTGCTCCAAAGATTGAACCAGTTCTTTGAAGCTTGAAACACCTGTCGCTCCATACTTTTTCATTTCTTCAACAGCAGTCGGATTTACATCGAACGCTACCACTTCATGATTGTGCTCCACTAAATTTTGTCCTAGGTTAAAGCCCATTTTTCCTAGACCAATTAATCCTACTTTCATTATTAATTCCCCCTAGGTTCACTTATATAAAACTTTTTTCGTGATATTTACGACATTTTCAGTTGTAAATCCAAAATGCTTCATAACTGCTCCGCCATCTCCAGAAGCGCCAAATGTCTCAATAGAAAGCACTTTTCCTTCAAAGCCAACAAATCGTTCCCAACCTAATCGGATTCCCATTTCAATTGCGACACGCTTTGTCACAGAAGATGGGAGCACGGCCTCCTTATACTCAGCTGATTGCTTTTCAAATAGCTCCCAGCTTGGCATTGCAACGACACGGACAGAGATATTTTCTTTTTCCAGTTCGTTTTTCGCATTAACAGCCAAAGACACTTCGGAACCAGTTGCAATTAAAATTACGTACGGTATCGAATTGGTTTCTGTCAATACATAAGCACCTTTAGATAAGTTTTCTAGATTTGCTTTTGTTTCATTAAATACCGGTAAATTTTGACGGCTTAAAACTAATGCGACTGGTCCTTCTGTTTGTTGAAGAGCGTAGGCCCAGGCACTCGCTGTTTCATTTGCGTCCGTTGGTCGAATAACAGTTAGCCCTGGGATTGCACGGAGAGCAGCTAAATGCTCTACTGGCTCATGAGTTGGTCCATCTTCCCCAACTGCTATTGAATCATGTGTAAACACATAGGTCACTGGAAGCTTTGATAAAGCAGCTAAACGAATAGAAGGACGCAGATAATCATTAAATACAAAGAATGTACTAACAAATGGTTTTAATCCGCCGTGATAAGCCATCCCGTTTGCTACTGCACCCATCGCATGCTCACGAACACCAAAATAAACATTCCGTGCTCCGAATGATTCGACCGCGTAAATTTGTTCTCCTTTAATCTCGGTCATCGTCGAATGAGAAAGGTCTGCGCTGCCACCAAAAATGGCAGGCACTGATTTCACAAAATGGTTGATGGCTTCCCCGCTTGCAACACGAGTTGACATAGACTTACTGGTTTCAAATGTTAAAATATCGTTTACATCAATAAGTACGTTTCCGGAAAAAGCATTAGACAGCTGTTTTGCTAAGTCTGGATTCGCATTTTTGTATGATTCGAAAAGTTGATTCCAACTTTGTTCCTTATCGATTCCTTTATCTTTTAATTGTTCAAAATGAGCTTTCACTTCTTCCGGTACGTGGAAATCTTCTTCATAAAGCCAATTGTAAGCTTGTTTCGTTGCTTTTCCCTCTTCGGCTCCAAGCGGTGCACCGTGGGCTTTATTCGTTCCTGCTACTTTGGGACTTCCATAACCGATGATCGTTCTGATTTCAATCAAACTTGGCTGTTCAGTATTTCCTTTGGCTGTTTGGATGGCATTGGTAATCGCTTCAATATCGTTGCCATCCTCTACTCTTAAATACTGCCAGTGGGCGGATTCTGCTCTTTTCTTGATATCCTCTGAGAAGGATACGTTTAATACTCCATCTAGGGAGATATCATTTGAATCATATAGCACAACAAGCTTATCCAGTTTCATATGACCTGCCATTGACATTGCTTCGTAGGAAATACCTTCCATAAGGTCGCCGTCCCCCACTAATGCATAGGTATAATGATTAATCACAGGAAATCCTTCTTTGTTGAACTTCGCTGCTAGGTGTGCTTCCGCCATTGCCATTCCCACTGCATTTGCAATTCCTTGCCCTAGAGGACCTGTTGTCGCTTCTACACCAGGGGTATGACCAAATTCCGGATGACCCGGAGTTTTGCTATTTAATTTTCGGAATTGTTTCAAATCATCCATTGAAACATCATATCCAAATAAATGAAGCATGCTGTATAATAAGCTTGAACCATGTCCAGCTGATAAAACGAATCGGTCACGGTTAAACCAGTTTGGGTTTTTAGGATTATGATTCAAATGGTTTGCCCATAATGCATAGGCCATAGGTGCAGCTCCCATGGGGAGTCCTGGATGTCCCGAATTAGCATTATTTACCGCATCGATTGATAAAGTCCGAATTGTTGTTACTGCTATATTCTCAATGTTCTGTGACATGTGATTTCCTCCAAAGAATTTTTTATTTCTGAAGTGCCGGCTGTTTCTCTTCTTGATTTTTTTCATCCAACCACCATATGAACCCATTTTCAGTCAATAGGGAATCCGAGGCATCTGGCCCAAATGAGCCTGAACGATATTTATGAAGTGGTACCAGATCCTCTTTAAATGCGTCGAGTATAGGCTGAACCCACTCCCATGATAATTCAACTTCTTTCCAATGGGCAAAGAATGTCGAATCGCCAATTAATGCATCATAGATTAGTCTTTCATAAGCTTCAGGTATTCCGGACCCATCGCGTAAGGTATCTTCACAGGAAAAATTAATTTTCACAGGTTCAATATTGCCGCTGAATGGATTTTTACCATTCAATCTAAGAATGACATTTTCATTTGGACTGATTTCAATAATCAATAAATTAGGTTCCATTTTTTGTTCTTTGTTATAAAGAAGCTTTAAAGTATTTTTAAATTCGATGACGATACGGGTAGACTTTTCTTTCATTCTCTTTCCAGTCCGTATATAAAACGGCACTCCACTCCAAAATGGATTATCAATCCACAAACGGGCAGCAACAAAGGTATCAGTTTGAGAAGAAGGATTCACACCTGGCTCTTCTCGGTAACTTGATACCGAATTACCATTAATCTCACCGGGAGCATATTGCCCACGGACAATATGGAAATGTACATCTTCCTTTTTTAACGGGCGAAGGGCTTCCATTACCTTACGTTTTTCGTTTCGAATTCCGGTTGCGTTAATCTTCTTGGGCAAATGCATACCCGTCATCATCAGCATTTGTAACATATGGTTTTGCACCATGTCGCGAATGGCACCTGAATGGTCATAATACCCTGCTCTTTGTTCCACACCAACTGTTTCACTTGCTGTTATTTGAACATTAGCAATGTGATCCTTATTCCAGATGGACTGGAGAACCGGGTTCGCAAATTCTAGGGCTTCTAGGTTTTGAACCATTGGCTTCCCTAAGTAATGGTCAATTCGATAAATCTCCTCTTCATCAAATGCCTTGCTAAGTTTTTGGTTCAGCTCGCGGGCTGATTGTAGGTCATGCCCGAATGGTTTTTCAATAATCAATCGTTTCCAGCCATTCGTTTCACCAAGCCCGCTATTTTTAATATTTAAAGCAATAATGTCAAAAAAATCTGGCGCAACCGAGAGGTAAAACATCCGATTCTTCGACAATTGCAATTGTTCTTCTCTTTCCTTTACCAACTGGATCAATTTTTGATAATCCTCTGGTTTATTTGCATCTAATGTGCTGAAGCGAAAAGCATCTAGAAACTCTCCCATTTGATTTGCTTCATGCTCTAATCGACGCGAGAACTCTAATACTGATGCTTTTACTTTTTCCTGATAGTCAAGATGTGATAAATTACCTCTACCAAGTCCAATAATCGATATAGGTTGAGGCAGCTTTTGATCAATAAAGAGATTGTAAAGAGCTGGGTATATTTTGCGCTTAGCTAAATCGCCCGTTGCTCCAAATAACACAAAGGTCATTGATTCCATGTTTCATTCTCCCATCTTTTAAAATCATAAAAGTGGACTATCTAATTAATTTTTCCTTGTTATGTTCCAACCTATTTTGGCAAATTAATGTTAATTTCTTTATTTTTATCCAATGTAATGACTATGGTGGCCATTCCGATAAATAAGCCATTATCTACAACACCAGGTATGAGATTAAGTTCTCTCTCCAAATCCGCAGGATAAGTGAGGATAAGTGATTTCTGGGAAGATGTAGTCAAAAATATAATTTCTGTTATCTGTTTGATAAGGAATCCTGTTATTTTGCCTTATCCTCGGAGAGGCCCCAAGCTTTTGAATAAATTTACCTGTCATTTCTAAACCAAATGGACCACTTCCATTGGAACCGGAAAGCTCCCTAATTTTTCGACCATTTTGTGAGAGTCGGCAACGACTATAAAAGTATTAGCGGCTTTCGCAATGATTTTCTCTCTTAGAACGGCACCACTGCCACCTTTAATCAGATGTAAATCTGGATTTACTTCATCGGCACCATCGATTGCTAAATCTATTTGGTCTATTTCAATTAATTAACAAATTGAATTCCTAAATTTCTTGCTAATTGTTCTGTTTGAAAAGGGGTAGGAATTCCTTTTATAGAAAGTCCCTGTTGGATTAATTCTCCAAGTTTATTAATGGTGTAGTATACAGTGGAACCCGTCCCAAGACCGATGACTATTCCATCTTTCACATATTGGGCAGCTTTTTCACCGACTATTTTTTTCATTCAAGTCCTTTACTCCTTTCATTTAAAGACCAGAAGATTTCTAACAATAGTTAACTTGCCCATTGCTTCTTGATTTGCTCTATTGCGATATGGAAAATTTGTTTTTAGAGTGTATTTTATGAGCTATTAAATTTTTTTGATGATTTTTATCGGTATAATTAAGTTTTAAATTAGCGTTCTTTTGTTGGATTGGTAACTGCAATGCTCAATTTTAAAACTTCCTCGAGTTCGGAGAGACCACCCGCTCCAGGCGCTTGGTGTTGATGTATATACGTAAAAGTAAAGTATTGTACGATATGCCATCCTCTATTTCCCCCGTACAAATTCCCGAACTATTTCCACATATTACCCAATTAATCGCAATCATTCCGACTTTCTTCTGTTATATAATCCTGGTATGTATATACGAAGGTAGACAATGTAAAAACTCAGTGAAGAACTCCGTTATCTACATTTTTCTCGATTTGTTTAACATAAATAACCTATATTTTCTCCAATAACAAAGCCCACCTTTCCACTTGAATCTCTAGGCCCGGTGTCTAAAAAAGGATACAAATATAATATAAGAAACTCGTCACAAAGAAGCACAAACCCGTGTACAAGTCAGGGAATTGATCAAAATGAAGCTGAATTCCTTCTTTCCTAAAATTGTGAAAGCAACACGAAATCGAGAGCAATTCGAGAAGGAATCTTGCAAGCCAGGAAGGTGGCTTATTTGAATCCAAAAGGTGCTAGAAGGTGCTAATATTAAACTTTCTTCAGTTGCGACTGACATTATGGGTGTCTCAGGTCGAGCAATGATTGAAGCGCTTATTAACGGTGTAAATGATCCACAAACATTATCAAGCTTAGCTAAGAGGGGCTTGATGAAAAAAAGGATGATTTAGAACGTGCTTTAGTGGGATACGTAGGACCCCATTAAAAGATGATGTTAAAAACCCAACTTTCACACATTGACTTCTTCACTTAACAGATTGATCTGTTAAGTGAAGAAGTCCAGCAACGCATGCAGCCTTATGAAAAAGATATTGAATTGCTTGATTTTATCCCTGGAATTGGCAGTAGTCACTCCGAACAACTTTTGGCTGAAATCGGAATTGGGATAGATATTTCAAACCAGTTTCCTTCGGCTTCTTATTTATATTCATGGGCTGGTATGGTTCCAGGTAACAATGAAAGTGCTGGCAAAAAAAGTCCGGAAAAACGAGAAAAGGCAATAAAAAATTGCGAGCCGCACTTGTTGAAGCAGCACATTCGGCAGCCAGGACAAAAAACACCTACCTATCTTCCCAATACCAACGTTTGGCGGCAAGAGTTGGTAAAAAACGCGCAGCAGTTGCGGTTGGACATACCATATTAACAATTGCATATCACATGTTAAACAGAAGAGTACCGTATATTGAGTTGGGTGCAGATTACTTTGACCAACGAAAGAAAGAAATCGTGATCAAGCAATCTATCAAACGGATTAGAGACTCTTGGTTGTAAGGTAACAGCTGAAGCTATCGTGTGATTATGAGCAGAAAAATATAGTTAAAATCGAATACCCAGATCTTTTTTTAAAATGGATCTTATAGGGTTTAGTTTTGCATTGCCAAAAATACCCTTTTAACATTACTTTTTTTCAGGATGGTTTAAGTGAAATCTCATTATTATCGGACAAGGGGAAGAAGTTCTTACAGATAGTAATATTTAGTAATTGCAATTTTTAGCTTATATGCACAAAAGAGGTGACGAACGAATTCGCCACCACTTTCATTACTTATACTGCTCTTTCACCTCAACTAAGACCCCAAGCGCTTTTGATGTGTCAAAATATTCATACGCCTCATAGCCCTTTTCCTGTTTAAAAAGTGATTCAAACCCTTTATTTTTCATAGTTTCTTCGTCATCTTCTAAAGGTCCATCTGACAACAAACAAATTGAGCAAATTGACGTGCCATGTTCTTTTAACCAATCTGCCCATGGGTCATTATTTCCTAGAGGCTGGATAATTTCAAACCAGAAATTATCGCTAAAAACACTCTCTACCTTCATTGGGGTATCAGTGATGTCGGCACCTTTATACTTCATAAAAGGTGTTCTTACCTCTTTATGCTCTGTGTTCTGCTCTGCAGGCTCTTTCCCTGTGCCCAGCAAAGTTTTATATGCAGAAACTGTTTTTTCTAAATCGTCTGTTACGACAATAACCTTAACTATATTCGTTGATGATAATGCCATTTTTTTCTCTCCCTTATATTTTCTATTAATCACTATTTGTTTATCTATTGGTGAAACCGCCGTCAGCAATAATTTCAGCACCTGTCACATAAGAAGATTCGTCGGACGCTAAGAACAATGCAACCGCCGCAATCTCGCTAGGCTTTCCAATATGCCCTATTGGAAGTTGCGAAACTATATTGTTTCGTCGTTCGTCATCGCCGCGCACAAAATCTGTAAACGCCTGTGTTTCCGTTGGACCAGGGCTTATAGCATTTGCTCTAATGCCCTTTTCCGCAAGCTCTCCTGTGAACGAACGTGCCATAGACCTGACCGCTGCTTTCGCCGCATTATAGACAATGGCGTTTTTCCCACCCTGAAAACCTGCAATTGATGATATGAGAACAATTGAAGATTTATTAGACATAAAAGGAATTAACTTCTGAACCGTGAAAAAAGCTGAAAAAACATTAAGGTTCATTGTCAAATGAAACTCCTCAGGTGTTATTTCTAGAATCGGGTTTTGTGGCCCGTTACCAACAACTGGTATCACCGCCTTTAATTTACGCCCTGTCCTTTTAACGGATTCTGCTATTTTTTCCAAATCCTTTACATCTGTCGCGTCAACCTTTAGAATGTCAACAACCTGACTGTTTCCCTCATATATTTTTTTTGCGGTTTCAACATTTCTCGTTGCCACAATCAAATCGGCACCTTCCCTTATGAAACGTTCTGCGATTGCTCTGCCAATTCCATTCCCCGCACCCGTGACAACACACAATTCTTTATCCAATAATTTACTCATAAAAACCTCCATTCCGCCGCTACCGCCTGCAGTGCAAATAGTAATGAAAAAATGGTGTGCGGTTTTCGCCATTTAGTTATTATATTTGAGGTGAAGATATACTACTAAGCACGGTGAGGTGAGTCGTAGACTGCTCTTCTCAGCTTAAATCAGTATAAAAACCAGTTTAAGAATCATCTTTCAAACAGTGGCTGATTAACAACAACTGCTAAGTGTCGGCTACCCTAATCATTGACAGGTCACCATGAAAACCCGAAAGAACTGGATTTATGATTTTTATAATGTTTCTCCCTCATATTTAAAATCAAGTTGTCGTCTAATTTCATCCATTATTTTCATCACAGATAATGTATCTTCCCAAGGTATAACTGAAGATTCAACCTTGCCTTCTAAAAGACACCTTTGCACCTCAGCAGCTTCAAAGTGCATGCCAAAAAGCCCGTCGCGACCACCTTCATGATTTTCATGCGTTTTTGAAACATACTCAAATGTTGAACCGTCATTATAAAAAACAGTGAAGTCTGACGGCCTGTAAAATTGTCTTTGTATTTCTATTCTCCCTTTTGTTCCGCAGATTGCAGCGGTGATAGGAGATGACGCAAGTGAGCCAAAGGCTAACATCGCAAGTGCACCTTTACCATTTTCATATTCAAAAATGGCAGCATCATTTGAGTCTACACCTGTTGGCGTTGCAGAGCCAGCTGCGATTATTCTCGTTGGGTTTCCAAGCAAAAACTGCACGAATGAAATTGGATATACTCCCAAGTCTAAAAGAGCTCCGCCTGCAAGCTCAGGTGCATATAAGCGATGTTTAGGGTCAAAAGGAAAGCAAACCCCATGGTCAGCAATTATCTGTACAATGTCCCCTATTTCGCCCCTATCAATTAACTCTTTTACCTTGATGATATGTGGCAGAAATCGTGTCCAATACGCCTCCATAACAAATAGATTTTTCTCTTTTGCTAAATCAAAAATTTCTTTCGCCTGCTTATAATTTTGTGTAAATGCCTTCTCAACTAAAATAGGCTTATTGTGTTGCAAGCACTTCATCGCCCACTCATGATGCTGTGCATGTGGAGTTGCAACATAAATCACATCAATGTCAGGATCTTTTATTAGCTCTTCGTAAGAACCATACGCTTTTTTTATTGACGGAAACTCACTTTGAAATGCATGTGCCTTTTTTAAGTCACGGGAACCAACAGCAGCGATGTTTCCACCGGCTTTGATCACCTGTGTGGAAAAACAACTTGCAATCCAGCCAGAACCAAGGATACCCCATTTATGCGTATTAGGCATTTTTTCATCTAGTTGAACAGGATAAGACCTACCCAGCAGAAATTCTTTTTTTACATTTTCTATCATTTTACAAAATCCCTTCTGTAAACATGGTTTTTCTTCGCTATTCAAAACCTATAAGGTCTTTGCAAAACATCCTCTGATTAATCCAGAAACCTTTCTCGGTGATTCTGCGTTTGATACAGTGAAAATTTATACATCTTTATTTCACGACCTGTATTTTCAAAAAGCCTATATACCACTTAATTCCCGTTCTCATCTCGAGAACTCCAACTATACTTTAAACGCTGATGGTATTCCCAGTTATCCACATGATTTGAAGCTCTACATGAAACCAGAGGGTAATACTTCGCATTTACGCTGTGGCATTAAAATTTGTCTGTCCTAAGATGACCTTTACGTATAAATTAAGGGTTGTTGTTGAAAAAGCCATCAAATTACCTATTTCTTTTACTTAATTTAATCAAACTTCTCTTTCGCCAAGCGACCAATTTTCAGCACTATTTTCAACAACACAAACTAAAATATCATCGCGCCTGATTCCAATATCAACAAGCCTCTTTGTTAGTTCTTTATATGTTTTTTTCTTTTGCTCAAGTGAAAACATATTAACCATTGTAATTCTAATGATTATCAAATCGTGCCTTTCGCGATTGTCATAAGTTGGCGAAAAAATAATCTCCCCTTCATCATGCGGTCTAAACACGTGGAAAAGATCGGTTGTATCCATACCTAGACCTGCAACCAGCGAATTATGAATGGCATTTGATATTTCTTTTCCTTTATCCTCAAACACTGACCTTTTTAAGTCAACTTGAATCAACGGCATAATTATCTCCTTCTTTTCACTATGATTCTGCTCTTGTTTCGATTATTTTAGAGCACCAGCACTCATGCCGTTTTCAAAATTCTTCTGCATGAACAAATAAACAATAATCTCAGGAATTGCAGTGAGCACAGCTGCTGCTAATATCTTCGTCTGGTCATTTGTAAACTCACCTTGGAAGTATTGTGGAAGCAGCGTTACCGTCTGCATATCTGGGCTTTGTAAGAACAAAAGTGGCAGGAGATATGTGTTCCATGAGTTGATGAGTGTCAAAACAATAATTGATGATGCAATTGGCTTTGTAAGCGGAAGGATGACATGCCAAAACATCGAAAAAACACTCGCACCGTCAATTCTTGCTGCCTCCATTAACTCATTCGGGATTCCACTGACAAAATTTCTAGTAAGTAGAATTGTAAATGGCAGTTGCAATGCTGCGGTAGGTAAAATTACAGCCACTAAGGTGTTAAATAAATGCAACTTTTGGAATGTTACAAATAATGGAGACAACAAAATTACTTCAGGTAAAGTTAACGCAACAAGAATCAACCAAAAGTACACTTCTTTTCCAAATATGTGTAATTTTGCAAACCCAAAGCCAGCTGTCATACTGAATATATAAACCAATAAAATTACGCCAGCTGATATGATGAGTGAATTTCTAAAAAAGATTGGAACTACACCTGTGTCCCAAACCGCCTTATAATTTAAAAAACCTGTTCCACCGAGAGAGCCAAGGAACATTTGAACAAGTGGAATCACATATGGGATCGTTAGTATTAGTAGAATGATTTGCAAAATGACTTTACTTTTTAAACTTCTAATTTCAAACATTTTATCTCTCATCTCCTTTATTACCCCTATTAACAAGTATTGCACCGCAGATTGCGAGTATAAGGAGCATTACTGATATGGCAGCTGCATAGCCAAGATTAGATTTCGTTATTCCCTGTGTATAAATATATGTGCCTAAAAATTCTGTTGCGTGATTTGGCCCACCGGTTGTAATCAGATAAGGAATATCAAATGTTTTCAAAGCACCTATGATTCCAAGCATTCCAAGAGAAACTGTCGTGCCTTTGCAGTTTGGCAATACCATGCTAAATAAAGTTCTAAAGTTTCCTGCTCCATCTAGGCGCGCCGCCTCAAGCATTTCTTTATCTATTTGGCTCATTGCCGCATAATATAGAATGAAACTCATTCCTGTGAACTGCCAAATCGCAACAACCATGAGAACGAAAAGTGCCGAATTTGGTTTTGCCAACCAATCAACAGTTATGCCTAAATGAAGTGTGTCAAATATATTTTGCAGCATTCCCTGAGGCGAGAACAGCAATCTAAACACTGGCGCCATAGTTGCAGGTGCTAAGATTGTTGGTATAAAAATCAAGCACTTGTGCAATGTCGCAAGCTTTACTTTTGTATGCAAAATTGCGGCAAGTATAAAACCTAAAAAGTTTTGAATTAAAAATGTACTAATGAAAAAAACAATTGTGTTTTTTATAGCTTTCCAAAAAACCCAGTCGGAAAATGCCTCAGTATAATTACTTATCCCCGCTTTTTCCTGAATTGGATCAAGCCCATTCCAATCTAGAGTTGACAAATTGAATGTATAAAAAATTGAATAATATATAAGCCCTACAACAAAAGCAAATGCTGGAAGAATCCACGGAAGTCCGTTTATCTTCGTGGACCTCAATGGTTTAATCTTTTGGATCTTTTTGATGTTTTCCACGTTTATAACTTTGGTGTTTTCCATGTTTATATGTCTCCTCAACATTTAATGATAGGGGACACTTGACAAAATAGCCCCCTATCAAACTATTATTCTTTACTTACTATTAGCTTGAGTCGTTGCAAGTTGAACAGCACCATCTTTAGGGGTGATAGTTCCTCCTGCCACGCCAGCCAATACATCTGTCAATGCTTGGTTCATATCTGCATTTATTCCTCCAAAACGAGGGTTATCACCACTAGCCATTGCATTTTTAATAAATTCTTTGATTGGTTCGTTTTGTTTCTCAGGATTTACAAGTTTTACATTGTCCCAATTCGGAGTTACTGATTTTAGATTAGGAACAAGGTTTAAGGAATCTGCAACCATCTGTTGACCACTTTGAGAGGTTGCAAGCCAAACAGCAAATGTAGTTGCAGCCTTCTTATTCTTTGATGTTGCAGACACTGCGTCTGCATAGTCTGTATCGCCAAACATAGATCCTGTATGTCCTGTTCCTGCAATGTCAGGGAAATTAATTGGAACCATTGTGAACGGCTCTTTTGTTGAAGCTGCAGACGCAATATTAGCCTTCATCGTATCAGGCAAAGCGTTCATTGTATACCAAGACCCCATCATAACCATAGCAGCCTTTTGAGACATAAATAAATTGTTTGCTTCTGGATATTGTTTAATACCAAGAGCACCTTTTTGCATAATTCCGTCATCAAACAGCCCTTTCCATAGCGTTAATGCTTTGACAATTGAGCCATCAGTCCATTTAACTTGACCTCTTGTTGCTTTTGTGAAAGTACCAGGGCTTACATCATCAGCGATTGCATGGAAAGTATCGATGTTAAATGCACCTTGACCTGCTCCCTGCACAAAACCTTCGATACCGTTTTGTCTAAAAACTTTACAAGCCTCTATCCACTCATCTAAATTTGTAGGAACTTTTACATGATATTTATCAAAAAGATCTTTGTTAATCCAAAGGTTTCCTGCATATACAGTTCCGACACCCAGTGCTTTCAACTTACCATTGATAGTCATAGTGGTGATTGATGACTTGTTGAGCTTGTCTTTATAATTAGCACCTAAAGCCTCTTTTACAGCAGGGGTCAAGTCAAGTGCTTGCCCTCCGTAAGTCTTAACGCCACCATTTCCTGAACCCGGTGAAACCTGAAAAGCATCAACACCCTGGCCATTTGCCAAAGCCGGTCTAAGAGCCGCGTTATAATTATCTATTGATGTTTGTTTCCACGTAATTTTGATGTCTGGATATTTTTTGTTAAATTCCGCAATATATTTTTCGTTAACTGGGGAACCAGGCGTCCACCCCCACCAAACTACTTTGCCTTTCGTTTTAGTTGAAGTATCTACTGTTGTCTTTTGAGTGCTACCACATCCTGCTAACATAGCTGTCATCATAGCCATGGAAGCAACAAAGCCCACTGCAACTCTTCTTTTTTTCATTTTATTTTCTCCTCTCACATGTTTATACTCACTATATAAGCGCTTACATTAGTGCCTTTATGTATGCGACACTATTTAAATATTCTTCATCTGTACTAAGATGCTCTATAATAAACGGCATATTTTCATCAAAGGATAATCCTCTTTTGATTAGGTGCTTGATATTTATCCCTCCGTTTCCAGCACTAGTTTCCCTAAAAAACAGCGTATAATCGTCCTCCATCTTGACATCTTTCAGATGGCAACTTTTTATATGCTCACCTAGTTTCTCGAAGCATTCGCTTATAAATTCCTCATTAAAGAAATACCTTCTTGGTGTAGTTATCCAGTTAAAAATGTCCATATGAACAGCAAATCTATCTCTGTCCACAGACTCAAGCAACTGCAGATATTCATCCGGTCCAGTCGGGAACATCCATGGCATTGACTCGATTGTAAAATACGTGTTCTTAGGGTTTACCTCATCTATAATCTCCTGAATTGTCTTTACACCCAGTTCCCACGTTTCCTTTGTAAAATTATCTTTATAAGCACCATCCCAGCGAGAGCCTCTTGCACCTAAAATATTCACACAACAGCGAGAGCCTATCCTATCAGCAAGTTCAAGCTGCCCCACGGCGTACTTAATAGCCTTTATACGTTCATCTTCATTTAAATCCAATGTATTGCGCCAAACCCCAACCTCTGCTATCACAAGGTTGTTTTTTTTTGCTTCTTTAACATACTCGTCAATAAGCGCATCATCATTTTCGTAAGTGAGAGGGAAATTTACAGTACCAAGTCCTAAGGTTTTATGTTTCATAGCCCATTCCTTTGGACTACTGTGATTTAATGATGAAGATGTCCCAAGTCTCATATTTAGTGTCATGCCTTTCTATTTATAACTAGTGTTAAAATTACTTCTTGTAACTCTCGAGAAGCTCAACTAAACATTTTAGATCCGGAGCATCAAGATAATTATATTCGCCGCTGCCATCACCATAAACACCTCTTTGAACAAGCTTTAAACCAGCTGCTTCAGCATTTGCAACAGCAATCTTTGAATCATTAACTTGAAATGCAACGTGGTGAATGCCCTCGCCCTTCTCCTCAAGATAGTTTCTCCATGTTGAAGGTTCCTCGTTAGGCTGAATCAGTTCAAGCTGCAGTCCCGGACCAACCTCAAAGAAAGCCATCCAACAATAGGCATTTGGTGCGGGTTCGCCTTTAAACTCTGTTCCTGTAACCGTATAGTCACCAATAGGTTGCGTCTCTGGGATGTCAACTCCTAAAAATTCAGCCCACTTTTTCTTTGTTTCCTCAACATCTTTAACGATTAATCCAACCTGTGCCAATAAATTCGTTCCTAGTACTCCTGACATTTTATATCTCCTTTCAATACTTTGATCAATCAAATATTAAACTTCGTCCATATATCCACCTGGTTTTAAAGGCTCTGACCTCTCACAGGTAGTTTTCATTTTGTTTTAGGATCTTGCCTTTTTATTTATAGTTAGTGTTAATATTACTTCTTGTAACTCTCGAGAAGTTCAATTACACATTTTAGATCCGGAGCATCAAGATAATTATATTCGCCGCCGCCATCACCATAAACACCTCTTTGAACCAGCTTTAAACCAGCTGCTTCCGCATTTGCAACAGCAATCTTTGAATCATTAACTTGAAATGCAACGTGGTGAATGCCCTCGCCCTTCTCCTCAAGATAGTTTCTCCATGTTGAAGGTTCCTCGTTAGGCTGAATCAGTTCAAGCTGCAGTCCCGGACCAACGTCAAAGAAAGCCATCCAACAATATGCATTTGGAGCGGGTTCGCCTTTAAACTCTGTTCCCGTAACCGTATAGTCACCAATAGGTTGCGTCTCAGGGATGTCAACACCTAAAAATTCAGCCCACATTTTCTTTGTTTCTTCAACATCTTTAACGATTAATCCAACCTGTGCCAATAAATTCGTTCCTAGTACTCCTGACATTTTATATCTCCTTTGCTCAATCAAATATTAGACTTCAACTCTGGATCCAAGTTTACCTATTTTAAATATTCTGATAATATAGCTCCTTTCTTATTAAACTTCTATATGCAGAATATTATCAATTTTACATACAACTTACTCTTTAAAAATTGTGAATTACCTGTGCATATTTTCTTATAATTATTTTTATTGCAAATACTATGCCCATAAAAAAAACATTGATATTAAGGCATTTTGTCAATTTTGTATTCGATCCTTCCTTTAAGCTTCTCAAATATTACTATTTGCCATCTTAAATGATATAATCATATAAAAAACTTCACACATATACATAGACCCATATATAACAGTAAAGGAGATTATCGATTATGCTTATGAATAACTATTTCGAGAAGTTGAATTTTGATAGTGGGAAGAAATTTAATGTATCAAAGAAAATCGATATGAATTTTTCTCATACGATGCATTGGCATCCTTTTATTGAAATACTTGTAAGCCTGTATGATAATAATGAAGTAACGATTAATTTCACCAAACATGTCCTTAAAACTAATGACCTGGTCATAATCTACCCCGGTGACATGCATTCGATTAATCATGTAGCTGAAAATGCTTTTATTCTCGTTCAGTTCCCTCTGGACTTACTGATGATTATGAGTGAAATTAATGCTAATTTTTCTGTGTTTTCCCAGTATCATTACATTAAATATGACCCATCAAATATTGATGCCGATAGAATGATTTTTTTAATAAAAGAATTGGCCGAGCTTTATTATTCTGACACACCTTTTAATGAAGTGCGTATATATTCACTTCTTCTAGAGTTTTTTGCAAAGCTTGGAGAATACTGCGTCAATGCTAAGAAAGAAGAATTCTCTGATGATCCGAACACAGAATATAAGTCTACTAAGCTAATTACAGAAGCATGCCTTTACATGTCACAAAACTGCACTAAATCCCTTACACTCGACGATATTTCTCATCACATAGGGGTTAGCAGATCCTATTTCTCGTATTTATTCAAAAAATATACGAATATGACATTTATAGAATTTCTTACTACTGAGCGTATCAAGAGGTCAGAGTTTTTGCTTTTGGATCCAAAAGCACAAATAATTGATATTGCATTTGACTCAGGATTTTTAAGCATATCTTCATTTAACCGTGCTTTTAAAAAAATAAAAGGGATTTCCCCTAGCGAATTTAGGAAAACGATGACTAAAAACGCATTTTAGAGTCACCCATTATAATAGATACATATTTTTCAGTTAATAGTGCCTTTTTACTAAATTTTTAAGGCAAATGAGCCATTCTGCTTCTCATAAATTTTCATTTTCAAGGTTAAATCCTTGAAAATGGGCGCATTTACAGACTACGTAAAAAGTCTCAAAATCCCATCTCCGTGTATCATTTTGCTAATCTTGGAAAGTCTGTAGACAATATAAATTTGAACGCTGATCACCTTGTACGTGAAAGCGACTTTCACGCACAAGAAAACCTGTTTCTTCAAGATCATTCACCGCTCTCTGTACAATCTAGTACTGATATTGCATTCTTTAGCTATTGTTTTAGCCCTAGGTAAGCAGGTACCTTCACTATCAGCCCATTAATAAGATAAAAAGCGACAAGTGTCGCTCTTTGAGTTAGTTCTGAGGAATAAATTCTCTCTATTAAAAGACTTTTGCTATTCATACTTGACCTCCTAAATTTTAATAAATGGTTTAATTACGGATGACCATATGGATTCATTTATTTCCCCGTCAAAATTAGGTGTGTAATTTGAAAAATGAATGTCCTTATTAAGTTTTAAATATTTGTGCTATTCTGACTCTGCAACAAAAGTAAATATGGTATGTCAATTCCTTCACGTTGACGCATTCGAATTAGATCACGTTCTAATTGATTTACACCACCCATTACCTTCATTAAAAATTGGCTATAGGGATTATCTTCCCTTAGGTCTAACCATGTTTGTTTCAAGGACTTTAAGTTCGCCTTCTTTTGTTTAATGTAATCTACTAATTCAAATAGATCTCTTGTGCTGCGAGTGATTCGAGTAAGGTCAGTAACAAAAATTATGTCCCCTTGTTGAAGGGTTTCCAACATTTTTTGCAACTCTGGTCGATCTTGCGTCGCCCCAGACAGTTTCTCTTCAAAAGATAATGTCCATTCCGATTTTGTTCATACAGAGTTTATAAGGTCTCTAAAATCGAAAGAGGAACAAAATTCAGTGCCATTAAAAGTGAAATCCACTATTGGTGTATTCAAGCTAAACCTAAAATAGCAAAAAAACGCAGGTCGTTAACCAACCTGCGTTTTTTCCTTATAGATTTACCTTTTCTTTAACTTCTGGATTTGAGTTTTGGCCTTCATCCCTTTTAACGAGCTATTCTCCTCTATCCATTCCAGCACTTCAACTAGAGCATAACGGATTACCCTATAACTAACTTTATGATGTGGTAACCTGGAAAGAGAAACTTATGTTTATGAGTCACGCTCCCTGGTTTTAATGTTTCTTTTGCAACCGCTGGTAACCATGCATCTTCAAGAACTTGTTTTTAATTTGTGGACCAAAATATGGCTTACTGTTTAATTGGTTGTTAATCATTTTATTCTCTCCTGTTTTGTAAGTACATAGTAATATATATGAAAATCATAATATTTTTTAAGGGAAAGAAAAAAAGTAAAACCCATGATGATAGTACCATCATGAGTTCTTGATTCAACAATATTATTAATTTAGATGGTATACGTTAACTCTTGAAGGTATAACCATCATGGAGTATGAAATAAAAACGAGGTTCCAATTAGCTTCCACTTTTTCGTTTACTATCAATTGTGATACGGTTCACCGTAATGTGTTAGAGTGAGGTTTTATTAGTAATAAGTGAATCATGATTTCTTATTAAATATGATTTTAGTTTATCTGTAGTTTCTTTACGCTCGAACAATTTACGATCTTCAAATACAAATTCTTCAGCTACTATCATCTCTTTTATATTCTCAATTGCATTTTTAATTAAAGTATACGTAATATCCTCATCCTTGATTTTTGAACCAAAAAGGCCGACAGAATCGTCCCCATGTTTTTGTTTTTCCTTTGCCCAGTTCATTTTCCAATGCTTATTTAAAAATCTTAGAAGTCCGCCACTTTTTCGAAATCTCCGCAATATGAAGAGGTGCCGTTCTGCAGCATCCTCCTATTAAACGTGCACCTGCTTGATACCATTCTTTAGATTGAATATCAAACGAGTTACATTGTTCATGACCATGCCATGTTTTTGTTTCGGGATTATAGGTTTCTCCAGAGTTTGGATAAACAAGGAGCGGTTTATTTGTGTTTGCCCTTAACTCTTGGATAGCACCCGTTACAATGGTTACTGGTGCACAATTAATCCCTATTGCAGCAATTTGATCGTTTGTTTCAAAAACTCGCGCACATTCGGAAAGCTTTGTACCTTCACTAATCTCTTTCTCATTTTTTAAAGAAAAGGAAAGCCAAGCATATGTATCAGGAAATTCACGCAATAATGAATCTAATACTCTTGCTTCTTGCAGTGAAGGAATGGTTTCAAATGCTAACAGATCTGCCCCTGCTTCAATCAACGCTGACATTCTTGACCGGTGAAAGACTGCCAATGTATCATCTGTTACACCATAATTACCTACATATTCTGAACCATCTGCGAGGTAAGCGCCAAATGGTCCAACTGATGCCACCACCAATGGTTTAGGCCTATTCGTTTCGTTATTTTCCTGCCAAAAATCATCTCTTGCTCTTCTTGCAAGCAACACCGTCTTCTTCATTAAATCCAAAGCTTCCTGTTCTTGTATTCCACGTGCGGAAAAACCATCCATAGTAGCTTGATAGCTTGCCGTGATGGCACAGTCTGCACCCGCATGAAAATAGTCCGAATGAACCTGATAAATCAGTTCTGGATTTTCCAGTAACACACGCGCAGACCAAAGGGGGTCATCCAAATTGCATCCATGCGCCTCCAGTTCTGTAGCTAATGCTCCATCAAGAATCATAATGGAATGTTCGGATAAAATGGCTTCAATTGGGTTGATTTTGTTGGACATAATCTACGCCTCTCTTCTTACGATTATTTGTTAGATAGTAACTTCCGTAGCAAAATAAAATAAACGGTATGCCGCAATATAAGGCAATTCGTTGTGTTGGATCAAAGGCAATTCCAATACATGATGCTAAACAAAGAATAAATGAAGCAATTGGTACCAATGGATAGAGTGGTGTTCGATAGACCAAATCCTTTTCAGAATTTCCTTCTTTCAAAAATTGTCTTCGAAATAGAAATTGGGAAGCACTAATAGCCATCCAAACAACAACCACTGCTAAACCGGAAATGGAAACAAGCACGATATACACCGTATTTGGTGCCACAATACTTGAGAACAATGCCAATGCTCCACCCACCATGCTGAAAATAACCGCATTAATCGGAACACCGTTCTTATTCATTTTTCCAAAAATCGGGGATATGTTGTTCTGATTAGCAAGCGACCAAAGCATTCTAGAAGAAGCATATAGACCTGAGTTGGCAGCCGATAAAATTGCCGTCAAGATCACAAAGTTCATAATGTCTGCAGAATAAGGGAGCCCAATTCGTTCTAAGACTGCGACAAATGGGCTCTCTAATACTCCTGCATCGGACATCGGCAGTAACGCAGATAAAACAACAATCGTTCCTACAAAAAAGATGATCAATCTCCATAAGGTAGTGCGAATGGCCTTCGGTATCGTTTTTTCTGGATTTGCTGTTTCACCAGCTGCAATACCGATTAACTCTGTTCCTGAAAAAGCAAAGTTAACTGCAAGCATGGTCATAAGTATGCCAGTAACACCATGAGGAAATAAACCTACGCTTGTAAAATTCGAAAAGAAAGATGCTGGTTTAGAATGCGTTATCGGAAGAAACCCTAGAATTGCCGCTGCTCCTATAAGAATAAATAGCACAATCGCTATAACCTTAATCGACGAAAACCAAAATTCTGCTTCAGCGAAAAACTTCACTGTCAGCACATTTAATACAAAGATTAAAATGGCAAAAAGTGCACTCCATATCCAAACATTGATAGATGGAAACCAACGCTGCATAAGCAATCCTGCTGCAGTAAATTCAGAACCTAAAGCAACTGTCCATGTCAGCCAATACAACCAAGCTACTGTATAGCCCGTCCCAGGACCAATGTATTTAGCCGCATAGCTATGAAATGCACCCGTTTCAGGCATATGGACAGAAAGCTCTCCTAAACAAAGCATGACTAGATACACTACCAGCGCACCAATCAGATAGGAAAGAATCGTTCCAAACGGCCCGGCTTGTTGAATCGTATAACCCGAACTTAAAAATAAGCCTGTTCCAATTACCCCGCCAAGCGAGATCATGACTAAATGACGTGCTTGCATTGTTCTTTGAAATTCTTGCCTGTTCTCCATTACAACTCTCCTTTGTTACTATCCAGAAAAAACAAAAACACACTCTAAAAGAGTGCGCTGCTGACAAATAAAAACGGACGCTCTTATCTATCAGGATATCACCCGCTGGAATTAGCACAGTGTCTTAAACAGACCTGTTGCTGAGGTTTCATCGGGCCAGTCCCTCAACCTCTCTGGATAAGAAATATTTTTATACAAACTTATCAACCATTGTAGAAACTGTCAAGATAATTCTTCCATTTTTTATAAAAATTCAATTTAGTATCCATATTTAATAATGCTTAATAGAAACGTAAAAAGGCAACTTGCAAATGATAAGGTTCACCTCTATTTATGCTCATTTTTAATCCTCAATCCTGCCCTTTAGTGGAATAAAGATTGGCTAATTATTCACTTACAATTAATACAATAAGACCGCCCCTGTTTAAAAGGTCGGTCTCTTACACGTTTATTCGAACATAAATAAAACTGAATGATCAATTTCTTCTGTTGACTTTTCATCATCTGATTCAACTTGAGGTGCTGAAAACTTTATCTCGTTTACCTGTACTGTTTCCAGAATATATAACCCTGGTTCTAGTTTGATAATATAGGACGGATAATTCCAGCTTTAATACCAGAAATCATACTACCCTATTTCTTTCTCGTTTCTCTTTTGTTTTCTAATGCTGTATTCCATTTGGTCATAACATTCCCTGTTAAATATTCAAAATATTGGTCTACATGTGTATCCAAATGTTTTTTATAATCATTAAAAGATTCATAAGAACTTATATATCTAAAATAAGTTTCAAATGGAAGTGCATCATCAAAATATGTATCAACTATAAAACAATAGGTTGAATCATTAGGGAAAAAACGTAGAAAGCTCCTTCTGGCAAATGACAAGGCAGCAGCTGTGTCAAAAGACTTGAAGCTAACATAGGAAGGACTCGCCTTTTAATAATCGATGATCCTGTTCCACGATGTTGTTCTGATATTTAACTTTTCTTATTTGGATGCCTTCCGGCATTTTTTTTCGTTTTTTAACTGTTGAATCGCTATTGGATAAGCAGGATTTTTATCTACTGTTATGACACTAGGTCTGACAACATACGAAAAGGCCAAGGCTTTTTTCAAGAAGCGCCTGGCTGATTTGGCATCTCTCGCTTTACTAAGGAAAAAGTCAATGGTATCCCCATCTGAATCAACTGCACGATACAGGTACATCCATTATCCTTTTAATTTTATTTACGTTTCGTCTACTCTCCATGAGTCATTGGTTTGTTTGAGATGACGTCGGCTCCTCTCATCCAACTCAGGACCATATTGATGTACCCAGCGCATTATGGTTGTGTGAGTAATGGGTAAGCCTCGTTCCTCCATCATTTCCACCAAATCACGAAAACTTAGCCTGTACCGTAGATACCATCTCACCGTTAATAAAATAATATCAGGCTGATAGTGCTTCCATTTAAACAAATTGTCCTTTTCCAAACCAATCATACACCTTTTTAGAGTAATAGTTTTAATATGTCCAAGTCTCCAAACTCTTCGCTGATAAATTCTGGCTCCCATTTTTCTTTTCTCAAAAAATAATAAATTGACTATTTATAATAATCTATATATAATCGAAAGCGGTCATTTACAACCAAAATCAGTCAAAATCTTTCATGATTCATTCATCCTGAAGGAGATTTTGGTTTTTTTTGAAAGCGATAAATTAAATTTAAAGATAGGGGGAGTTAATTGTGAAGGGGTTACATACCTTTTTAATTTTCTTTTTCGGGGCTTTGGGAGGTCTTTTATTTGGCTATGATACCGGCGTTATTTCCGGTGCTATTCTATTTATCCAAAAAGAGATGCATCTTTCCGTTTCATTGGAGGGATGGGTTGTCAGTGCAGTGTTAGTTGGAGCGATTATTGGGGCCGGAATAAGCGGACCGCTTTCTGAAAAATTTGGACGTAAGTGGCTTATTTTTTTCGAGGGGATTATTTTTTGCGTGGGTGCAATAGGTTCGTCTCTTTCTACTTCAGCTGAGATTTTAATTGCCTTTCGTGTTTTTTTGGGACTAGCAGTTGGCGGGGCCTCCGCATTAGTTCCCGTTTATTTGGCGGAAATGGCTCCGGCTGAAATTCGTGGTGCCTTAACGTCGTTAAACCAATTAATGATTGTAATCGGCATCTTAGTGGCTTATTTAGTTGACTTTGCCTTTTCAGCATCTGGTCAGTGGCGCTGGATGTTGGGACTAGGAATCGTACCGGCACTAATTATGATTATTGGCGTTTTATTTTTACCTGAAAGCCCGCGTTGGCTGATCGTGCACAAGCGTGAGGGTGAGGCACGGAAGATATTGGCGAAATTAAAGCCGAAAGAAATGGTAGACGCTGAAATTGCTGAAATTAAGCGTATGAATATAGATCAGCAAGAGGATAAAGGCGATATATTCCAGCCATTTATGCGTCCTTTATTAGTCGTTGCCGTGTTACTTGCTATGTTCCAACAGGTTGTTGGGGTAAATGCGGTCATTTATTATGCACCAACGATTTTGACGCAGGCTGGCTTTGGTACATCTGCTTCGATATTGGGCACAATTGGAATAGGCGTAGCGCAAGTGATTATGGTATTAGTCGGAATGAGTTTGGTGGACAAACTGGGCCGTAAACGCTTGTTGATGATGGGGAACGTTCTAATGTCAGTCAGTATGATTGTAATGGCTATTGTACTAAAAGTTTCGCATGGCGGCATTGCTGTTGGTTGGACGGAACTTATTTGCATGACTTTGTTTATTGCTGCTTTTTGTATGAGTTGGGGACCAGTGATGTGGGTGGTTGTTTCTGAATATTTACCACTTAAATATCGTGGTGCCGGTTTAGGAATTGCCAGTGTTGGTAACTGGGTTGCCAATTTAATAGTTTCGCAATCATTCCCTATTTTGCTTCAGGCGATTGGCGGTGCAAACGTCTTTTTGATTTATGCAGTGATGGGGGTTTTGGCCATTTTGTTTGTTAAATTTTTCGTTGTTGAAACAAAGGGCCGCACGCTGGAACAGATTGAAGCGGACTTCCGAAAAGGTTCTAATCGAAAGATAAAAACCAAAACGTCTTTAAGTGAATCCACAAAAATGTAAATTTTGGAGGAAAAAAATATGTATTATGGTGCCATAGAAGCTGGAGGTACGAAATTCGTATGTGCCATCAGCAATGATCAATTAGAAGTGATTGAGAGAATCAGTATTCCAACGACAACTCCACATGAAACTCTAAACCAAGTGTTTACGTTTTTTGACCAATTTTCATTAAAATCGATTGGAATTGGAACATTCGGGCCGATCGATGTGAATAAAAATTCAGAAACATACGGGTTTGTCACTTCAACCCCAAAACCCGGTTGGAGTCATTTTAATTTTCTAGGAGCAGTGAAAGAGCGCTTCAATGTTCCAATCGCATGGACGACTGACGTCAACGCCGCTGCATATGGGGAGTATCAAAAAGGCAATGCAAAAGATAATAAAAGCTGCCTTTATCTGACGGTCGGCACAGGAATCGGCGGCGGTGCGATCATAAATGGCGAGATCTTAGAAGGATTTGGACACCCGGAAATGGGGCATATTCTTGTACGACCACATGAAAATGATTCTTATCGAGGAAAATGCCCATACCATCATAATTGCCTGGAAGGTCTGGCATCCGGTCCTGCGATTGAAGGCAGGTATGGCAAAAAAGGATTTGAACTTGAAACTGAAGACGAAGTGTGGGAACTCGAAGCCTATTATTTAGCCCAGGCATTGGTGGACTATACCGTCATCTTACGGCCTGAAAAAATCATCTTAGGCGGCGGTGTGATGAAACAAAAACAACTTTTCCCACTTATTCGAAATGAATTTGCAAAAATCATGAATTCATATCTGCCAACTCCAGATTTGAACCAATACATCGTTAGTCCAGGATTAGGCGACAACGCCGGAATCATAGGATGTCTCCTATTAGGCTCCGCACAAAAGTAGGGACAAGAATACAAGAATGATCTGAACCCAAAAAGTTAGACACGGGATTTAGGCGGCTACTTGGGCATGAGTTCGGTACTGCACTGGACTCATGCCTTTTAATTTTGCCTTAATTCATTTATTTGAGACCTAACCAACATTATAGCTTTTCTTGACCAAATGGAAGATGACGTCCTGCCTGTTAATGCAGAAAAGTAAAAAGCAAATGTGATGGTGGTGGAGTTATCAATCCACTACCTTCCATTAAAATCCCTTCCAAACACTCTAATAATAAAAAAACGGCTGATCTGCCTCGTAACGGTCAGCCGTTACTAAAAGAAAAAGATATCACCCATAATTTGAATCTGTTTATTTTCTATTTCTTTTATTTTTATCTGCTATGTCTTCTGTGCCATTCACAATTACCTTTTCAATTAACGTTTTCCGATACCTAGTTTCATGCTTTATGCTATGAATGTTCTGATGGGCTACGTTGGGAATTTCTTTTTTATTCTTTGCTGAGAAATGTCCTCTATATAATAAACTGTTCCTTCAGTATATAACTGCACCTCAAGATTAACCCCATAACTCTTTACCTCTTTTTTATTATTATGGAATTTACGTTCCTTTCTAGAGCATAAAAAAGGCCGGAGTATTCTCCTAGCCATTTCTATATAAATAGTTATTCAGTGCTGATTTAAAAAATCGAATAATTTAAACTACATTACCCTAAATCCTATGATTACTGATATATCCCCAAAGGCAAATGATATGACGTTTTTTCCTTACTATTTTTTACCTTGGACAACTTTCTTATCCTCCCTAAAAATTTTTTCGAGCTGTAAGCCAATTATAAGAGAACAATAAACTAATAAAATACTATATTACCCAGATACTTCCGTAATGAATATCATGGTTAACAAGCCAATAACAAAGGAAAAGGTTGCAGATCTTTCATTACCATCACCGTGACTTTCTGGAATCAGTTCCTTGTATACTACAAACAACATGGAACCTGCAGCAAATGCTAACCCATAGGGAATAATATCTAATTGATTATTTAATTGCAGACCAATAAATGACGAAACTAATTCAATTCCTGCAGTAAAAACAGTATATAAGAGTGCTTGTACCTTTGGGATTTGATTCGTAATTAAAAATAGGCAAACTAGAAATCCTTCAGGTATATTTTGAATACCAATGGAAAAAGAAACGAGTGAGCCTAAGTCCTCAAGATGACTAGCATAGCTAATTCCTACTGACATTCCTTCAGGTATATTATGTATCGCCATTGCAGCGATTAGAAGAAAAGGATTGGTTTTTTGGTTCGCGTGCACCGAGTGATCGATCTCTAAATGTGGTAAACTAATCTCTAATAATGTAAGTGTCGTAGTTCCTAATAATATACCAATCACCAAAACAATCATATTAGACAACTTTAACGTTGAAGGGATTAAACCATAGGTAGAAGCAGCTACCATTATTCCAGCACTATAAGCTAACAAATTATCCTTAATACGATGTGTTACATTGCTTAATAATAAAGCGGGCACCGCACCCAAGGTTGTCCCTAAAGCACTAATTAGGATTCCTAAATTAACTACCACAAGTATCCACCTTTAATCAATTTTTATAGCATTATATGTAAGAGAAGTGTATTGCAGAATAAGGACCAAAGGGAAAATCCTTTATTTTTTTAAAAAGGATTTCCGACATGTTCTATCTTTCAACTAAAACTAGAAAGTGAGAAAAATGCACTTTCTGTAGCAATTGCATACGACCATAAGGTAGATATTGTGGCGTCGATAGCAGCTGCAGGAGGGGTAATCCTATCGATTATTGGGGATAAACTTAATATTCATGTTCTCCTTTATGGTGATAATATAGCTAGTATAATCGTTGCTATTTTAATTTTTAAAATCGCGTTTGAAATGCTTAAAGATTCCTTTGTTTTACTTGAAAGAAATATAGATTCAGAAATAATGAAGGACTACCGTAGGATTATTTCGTCATTTCCAGATGTTAAACGAATCGATAGGATTAGAGCAAGGGAGCATGACCACTATGTATTAGTAACCCTTCAAATTTCGATAGATCACGAGAAAACCATTAAGGAAGGACATAATCTTACCAGAGAAATCAAACATGAACTAATGAAAAAGCATGATAATATTGAAGAGGTTCTCATTCACTTAAATCCATACTATCAAAATTAGTTTTAAAATCTCTTCTTACCTTTATACAATCATTAGATGTTTATAGGAGAAATGTTGATTGTTGCTGTGTTTACATTGGGATGAAAGTTAATTGTATCTTTATCAAGTAAATCACTGTCTAAGACAACCTGTACATGGTTAGCCGTATCATTTATCAACCCGAAAGCGCCGACTGCCCCAGGATAAACTTTTAAATATTTATTCAATCTTTCCGGTGAACCAAAACTCAACGGGGTGCTAGCAATAAGCCTAGATAAACGTTTCAAATCTACATCTTTATCTTCTGATATAATCACTAAAAAATGTTTATCCCCTTTATTACTTCTTAAAAATAAATTTTTAGTATGTCCTCCGGGAATAGCGATATCCAAATTTCGAATTTCCTCAACTGTGAAAACAGCTACATGTTCATTCCTTTCAAAGGAAATGGTTAGCTTTTCCAAAACATCATATACACTTTTTTCCTGTTCTAGCAGTATCAGTGGTGCTTTCCTCCTATTTGACTAATTGTATATCAACAGCTTTTCTTTTCTTAGCCTTAGACCTTGCATCTGCGACAAGAATTGCTGAATACAAAACCAATGCGATCCCTAACACCTGCCACCCCCGCAGATGTTCCCCAAGAAAAAGTACTCCAGTTAATACTGCAATGATGGGTTCTACCGTTGCTAAAATGGAAGCCTTACTAGCTTCTAAATGTTTTAGTCCTGAAGTGTACAAAACAAAAGCTGCAACCGTTGATACTAGCGCTAACAATACCGCTGACATCAAAACATCTACATGTTGAAATTGATCAGTCTTTCTTACTATGTCACTTGTCAGTAGCATGAAAATACTCATATAAAGAAATGTGTACGTTGTAATTGTCAATCCAGAATACCGTTTGGTTAAGGGTTTACTGAAAATACTGTACAATGCATAACAAAATCCAGATAGAATCCCCATTAACAATGTTTTCATAGGTATACCTTCTTGACCGAATGGCAGTAGACCTACAACAAATGCACAACCTGTAATAGCAAGAGCAAGGGCCCAGCCTTTACGAATGGTCAAGGGCTCTTTAAAAAAGAGCCTAGATAGGATGGTTACAAACAAAGGCCCTGTATATAAAAGGGTTACTGCTAGAGATAAACTCGATTGAGAAAAAACTTCAAAATAAAAAAAATTAAAAAAAGCGATGCTAAAAATTCCCGCACCAGCAAAAAAAATATGATCCTTTAATCTAGTTCGTAACTGACCACGATAAAATGCTGCCATAAGCAGAATTAAGATAACAAAGGTAAAAATACCCCGAATGGCAACTACGTCCCAAGCTGTGAAGCCGTGAGCATACAATGGAGTAATAAATAAACCAATAAGTCCCCAACATACCGCACCAACAATTGTAGTCAAATAAACTCTCAGACTTGACTGTTTTTCCATATCATTCACTTCCTATTCAGTTCTACGCTATTTTCAGCCATTTCATTCGCTTTTCTTGTTTGGAAGGTTAATAGTACCCATCTTTCTTCCTCTTCTTGATATAGAATAACCGTTCCATGGTCAAAGATTTTTGCTTCCTTAGAACCTTTATAGCTTCGATGAAATCACTATAGCATATAAATCTAATATTTTGACTTGATGACCCAGAGATGTTAGTTCCGTAACAGCGAGGTCCTTTAAAGCACCATTAAATGACTTTGGCTCTGGGTGTAAGGAGATAATAAATATATTCATATTTGTATCTCCTTAAGTAATAATTGTTTATTAGATGTAGATTTTGCAATAACAACCCCAACTAAAATGAGCAAAGCACCAACATACCTTGTAGTCCCATATTTTCATGCAGGAAGATAATTGCAAATATGGCTAAAAAAATATGCTCAAGCGAAAAAAGAAACCCAGTGTTTTCGGGTGTCGTGTACTTTTAAGCAATTGGCTGCATGACAAAAGCATAAGCAGAGTGCTAATCTAAGTATTGTAAACCACTGAATCGACGAATGAGGTAAAACAAGTGTTTCAAACAGAAAAGTTCCAATGGTTGCATAAACGCAGGCAAATGCGAGTTGATAAATCCCTAGCTGTAAGGCATCAACCTCTCAGGAAAAGTGGTTTGTCACTATTATGTGTACCGAATATAAGAAGGCGGTACCAAACAATATAACGATCCAACTCAAAGGTAAAATCATCCCGAATAATAGTTATTTTATTTTCCCCAAAAAACTTTAAAGGAAAGTAGACGTCCACACCCTTATACATAACCTGCACTTTATAAGATTGTAGATTTAACTAAATAATCATCATTAAAATAAATCACTTGGGTAAGAAATTTACAGCCTTGCGTTCTTTCAAAAGCGGCTTTTGCTTCTTTTTCAGTTTCAAACTCAAACATCGCAATATTGTTCTTGGAATGGACAGTCATAATCCACATGAAAAAAGTTCCTCCCATTTAAAAGAATATTTTTTCCTTTTTTCCATAAATTTTAGATAATTTTGGAGTTTATCCTACTTTAACAGGTAGTAAAACCCCCACATCAAACCAAAATACTAGATAAAGAAGCACGAAGGAGACCCCTTACTCTAAGCCTTAAACCTAAGAATGCAGACTTGGCCACAACTGAAACTAATGATCCACCAGTAGGGAAGAAGCTCCCTACTTTGGCGAATATTTTACATTATACCCAGCCACGGAACCGTGAAGCTTCAGCTGGTTTTCTAATTCCAACCATATAGGCCGCTAAACGCATATCAACTTGATGGGTCTGTGATGTTTCATAAATCGTTTTAAAAGAATCGATCATGATTTTTCGCAGTTTTTTAGCCACCTCTTCTTCTGACCAATAATAGCCCTGATTATTTTGAACCCATTCAAAATAAGAAACGCTGACACCACCTGCACTAGCCAATATATCCGGTACAAGGAGGACTCCTCGTTCATCCAAAATTTTTGTTGCTTCAAGTGTTGTTGGCCCATTTGCTGCCTCTACTACAATCCGAAAGCTTCCTGCATTCCCAAAGCCTTGGATTACGATTCGTGCACCTTGTAAATCAATGCCCCTCTTCTTTGCAGCTTCTTCAATGCCAAATTACCACGCCGCGTGCTGTTGCCGTTTCACGGCCTTGTGATCCCCCTAACACAATTGGTTTCCCTGTAATAAATCCGGGAGAATCAAACTCTCGAAGGCAGCTGTATTCATCCATCATCCACGCCATAATTTGAGAGTTCGTGTACACATCTGGTGCCGGAATATCTTTTGTGGGGCCCACAATTTGGCTAATAGCACGTACATATCCACGACTTAATCTCTCAAGTTCTCCAAAGGACATGTTCCTTGGATCACAAATAATACCGCCTTTCCCCCCACCGTAAGGAAGATTAGTGATTCCGCATTTTAAACTCATCCAAATGGATAGTGCTTTTACCTCTTCCTCAGTTACTTCAGGATGGAAGCGTACGCCTCCTTTTGTGGGACCTACTGCATCGTTATGTTGAGAACGATAACCGGTAAAAATTTGATAGGAACCATCATCCATTCGGACTGGAATGCGCACGGTAAGGATTCTTAGCGGTTCTTTCAGCAGCTCATACATGTCACTACTATATCCTAATTTTTGAATCGCCTCTTTTATAATCGACTGAGTGGAGCTTAATAAACTTAACGTTTCACTTTTCTCAAAGTCCTGTTTTTGAACTTGATCACTGGTAATAAGGGATGTCACTTTCATTTTCTACTCCTCTTATATAAGTCGTTTAATGAGAAATATTGGAGATGGCGTTCAGCTACATATTTCTTCTTATTATCTATAACTATATTTTGCGATTTTCTTGGATGATGTACTTTTAAAAAACGAGGCTAACTTTCTGTTAAAAAAATCAGGATTTAGAAAGCGGTTTCACTGAATGGATTATTTAGAGTAAATTACTTTGAAAAGAGTCCTTTTAAAGCAAAAGTTACATTTTGTGGTCTTTCTGCCAACCGGCGCATAAAATACCCAAACCAATCATTACCAAAGGGAATGTAAACACGCATTTTGTATCCTTCTTGAACTAAACTTAATTGCATGTCTGTTCTAAATCCATATAACATTTGAAATTCAAATTGGTCACGAGGAATATGATTTTTTTGGGCGAATTCTTTTACTTGCGCAATAATATGGTGATCATGGGATGCAATCGCCGTATAGCTTCCGCTTAGCAAATGCTCTTCAATGATTTTTATATAATTTTCATCGACCTTCTCTTTCTCTTGAAAGGCAACTTCAGGAGATTCTTTATATGCTCCTTTTACTAAACGAAGAGAAATTCCTTTTAAGTCTTTTACGTCATGGTGGGACCGAAATAAATAGGCCTGAATAACGGTTCCTACATTATCATATGTTTGACGTAATTCTCTCAGGATATCTAGCGTAATTTGACAATGAGCATGATCTTCCATATCGATTCGGACAAAATTGTTATATTTTTTTGCTGTCTCAAGAATTCGACGCATGTTTCTCACGCAAAAATCCCGGTCTATATCTAGCCCCAGCTGGGTCATTTTAACAGATAAATTACTATTTCCTCTGGCTTTTGCGATCGCTTCTAATGTCCTTATATTGTATTCTGTTGCTTCAATCGCTTCTTCTCTACTGGAAACGAATTCACCTAAATGATCCAGTGTACAAACTAAACCCTTTTTATTTAATTCTTGAACCTTTTTAATAGCACTCTCGATTGTATCTCCTGCAACAACTTGAGAAGCTCCAAATCGAAGGCCCCATTTTTTCGCCGCTTTATTTAATCCTTTACTTTGGGAAGCGTAAAGAAAAACATTTTTTGAAACTTCCGCTAGCATAGATGATTCCCCCTAAGATTTCTTTTGTTTATAATGGGGCAACTTAACAAGCTGCCCCCATCTTTTTTATATTGATTCGCTAATAGTTTTTGCTTGCATGTGAAGGATTAGGTAGTCGGGACCTCCTGCTTTCGAATCCGTTCCCGACATATTAAACCCGCCAAATGGCTGGTACCCAACAATCGCTCCCGTACAGCCGCGGTTGAAATAAAGATTTCCTACATGGAATTCTTCTTTTGCCCGCTCAATATGCTCTTGATTGTTGGTAATTAAGGCACCTGTTAAGCCATAATCCGTATTGTTAGCAATTTCCATCATATGATCAAAATCGCGGGCTTTACAAAAAGCAAGAACCGGTCCAAAGATTTCTTCCTGCATGATACGTGCTTTTTCGTCCACATCAGCTATAATGGTTGGTTGAATAAAGTACCCTTTGGAGTCGTTCCCTTCTCCGCCAGTCATCAGTTTGCCTTCTTGTTTACCAATTTCGATATATTTCATAATTTTATTGTAAGACGCCTCGCTGATGACTGGTCCCATATAGGTATTTACATCTTCAGGGCTTCCAACGGTTAATGTTTTTGTTAATGCGACTGTTTTTTCAAGTACTTCATCATAAACATCTTGATGTACCACCGCACGGGAACCTGCTGAACACTTTTGTCCAGAAAATCCAAAAGCGGAGTAAACAATCGAAGAGGCCGCTAAATCCAAATCAGCGTCTTTATCAACTACTACTGTATCTTTCCCCCCCATTTCTGCAATCACACGCTTTAACCAAATTTGACCTGGATGTACTTTTGCCGCCCGTTCATAAATGCGGCAGCCGACTTCACGAGAACCTGTAAAGGAAATGAAACGAGTTTTCGGGTGATCAACCAGGTAATCACCAATTTCGGCACCTTCTCCTGGAACAAAATTCAGTACTCCCTGAGGAAGTCCTGCTTCTTCCATGATTTCTACAAATTTTGCTGCCACTACCGGTGTGTTGTCGGAAGGTTTAAGAAGAACAGTGTTTCCAGCAACGATCGCTGCTGTTACTGTTCCTGCCATGATTGCTAACGGGAAGTTAAACGGTGAAATGATAATACCAACACCTAGTGGTATGTAACCAAACTTGTTGATTTCCCCATCCCTACTATTTACCGACACTCCATCTTTTAATTTGATCATCTGACGGGCATAGAACTCGAGAAAATCAATTGCTTCTGCTGTATCTGCATCCGCTTCTTTCCAAGGCTTTCCGGCTTCTTTAACTAGGTATCCAGAGAATTCATGTTTGCGGCGGCGAAGAATATCTGCTGCGCGAAAAAGAATGGTTGCCCGTTCTTCTGGATCACGCTTTTTCCACGTTTCGAACGTAGAAAGTGCAACTTGCATAGCTTTTTCAGCTAATTCTTTATTTGCTTTGGAAACCTTGCCAATGACTTCTGCCTTATTACTTGGGTTGATCGAGATCGTCTGTTCATTTGTTTTAATCCGTTCTGCTCCAATGATGAGCGGATACTCCTGACCTAATTGGGATTGGACCAATAACAAGGATTCTTCAAAAGCCTTTTTGTTTTCTTCATTTGAAAAATCAGTAAATGGTTCATGTTTATAAGGCTTAACCGTATTCATGTATTCTGTGATCATATGATTCTCTCCCTTTTAAATGTAATAGTGAATGAATAGAAACCTAGTTCTCTAAACTCTAGAATTGAAAAAGTGATAGTCTTGAGTATCCCCTTCTTTATTTGAAAATTTTTAATATTTAATATAAATGTATTATAAATGATATTTTACACTTTTGTACATAGTTTTTTGAAAAAATGTTCAAAAATGTTTTATACTTAAACACAAGTGTTCATTATTAATTAAAAATACACTTTCGTTTATATTAATAACCTCTCCCAAAATTGGTTGTACCCAAAAACCTGGTACCTATTGACTTAATCAAGGACAAACTTCATTAAAAATTGTTCCTCCGGCCTAAGAAGACACACTAAAAAAGCCTCAAATTTATTAAATTCGAGGCTAAATACAATAAACTAGATGATCTGTTTCTTTTTGTCTTTTACTAACGTAGTTGATCTTCTATTCTTACCAACAAAAAAGGAACAAACAACAAACAATGCAATTAGTGCCGTTAAATAGAATTGTGAACGGAGCGAATCAATAAATGGCATCATGATAAAAATAGCTGTGATTACAAGGATAGTGGCGTATGTCAGATAAGGAAATAACCACATTTTTATTTTTAGAGCACCAGGGTTTTCTTTTTCATATTTTCTTCTTAAACGCAGTTGGGATAAGGCAATCACTAGATAAACAAGAAGTGCTACACCCCCGGAAGCATTGACTAAAAAGATAAATATTTTATCAGGAGATAGGTAGTTAAAAATTACACTAATATAGGATATAGCAGTACATCCCAGAATCGCATAAACCGGCACTCCCTTCTTGTTTACCTTTGAAAATGCACGGGGAGCATCACCATTTTGTGCCATAGCAAACAGCATACGGGAACTTGTATAAAGACCTGAATTCAAGCAAGAAAGTACGGCTGTCAAAACAATAAAGTTCATGATTTGACCCGCAGCCGGTATATTTAAAACATTAAGAACGGAAACAAATGGATTTTTTAATAGAGTATGAGAATCCCATGGAAGAATAGTAACTAGAACTAAAATGGAGCCAAGATAAAAAATGATGATCCGATAAATAACACTATTTGTAGCAACCGTAATGGCTTTTTCAGGATGTGATGTTTCTCCAGCTGCAATTGCTACAATTTCACTTCCCATAAAAGAGAACATAACAACAGCAATCCCCATAAATATCGAGCTTATTCCATTAGGCATAAATCCTCCTCTATGAAGAAGATTAGTTGTCCCTGGTGAATGTACTCCGGGTATAAGACCGAATATGATGGCCCCTCCAAGAATCAAAAATAAGACAATACTTACAACTTTGATTAGTGAAAACCAATACTCAAACTCACCATATGATTTAACTGAATACAAGTTAGTTAAAGTTAATAAAAAAGTGAGGGCGAGGCTGACAGACCAAGAAGGCAGAGATGGAAACCAATATTGAATGATGTTTGCACCCCCAATCGCTTCAACAGCAATAACGATTACCCAAAAAAACCAGTATAACCAGCCGATTGTATAGCCAGCCCACGGCCCTAATCCTTCTCGGGCATACGTAGCGAAAGAACCACTTGTTGGATTGACGATTGACATTTCTCCCAGCATCCGCATCACCAAAACCACAAGAAGTCCTGCGAAAACATACGAGAAAATGGAAGCCGGTCCAGCTACGTTAATCAGGGAGCCACTCCCGACAAATAAACCGGCTCCTATGATTCCCCCCAGAGAAATCATGGTAATATGACGAATTTTCAAGTCTTTCTTTAACTCCGTTTGCTGATGATTCATAGTCCTACACTTCCTTTATAATATATTGGCTATTAAAAAATAATAGTTTACTACCATAGGAATAATATGTAATCGTTTTCAATAGTTCAAAAAAAATAATAGTTTCATTTTGATATGAGGTAACCAAATTGCGGTTTAAATATTGCTAAAATTTTGTATATTTATAATTTATACAATTTTGTTCACACTTGTCAATAAAAATATACAATTCTGTTATTTTTAATTGATAAATATATACAACTGTATATTTCTTTTACATATATGAACCTTTACCCGGGATCAATTAATGGATCTGACTACCCCTTTTTCTTTCAAGTGGTGGATAGGGACAGTTCAACATAGGCTATTACTTAGACACATCTGTTTACCATAATTCAATAACTAGATAATAGTGTACAAATATGATACATTGATAAAAATCAATGCTTTATTTGGAAAGGAGGCAAATATGTTTAAATCCGGACAAATCAATATAGATGACTCCTTTATTTTGGCAGGGCCACATACACCATTAACGGAACTAAAAAACATGCTCCTACAATTCCATTATGTTGTCGTTACTACCAAGAAAACACACTATACCATTACAAATAGTGAATTAAATGTTGTCGAATCATACGCCGACTTAAAGACTATAGGTCTTTTACTTGAAGAATTACAATGGATTCCTTCAACACGCTTGACCCTATCGGAAGTGGAATCAGAAGTAGAATGGAGACGTCCTGTTCTAATAGAGGATGATGAACGAAAACACATTATCGGCATTTTAACTGCTAGCGAATGGATTCGAAATCTCCAAGTTGAAAAAAAGAAAGTAACTGCTTATTTTCACACATTAGCGGAAACGGTAAATGATGCCGTTACGGCTGTAGATCAAGAAGGTAAAGTCATTTGTTGGAACACGACAGCTGAAAGAACATACGAAATCAAGCGTGAAAATATTCTCGGCCGGAAAATCGGAGAATATTTCCAAGCGGAAGATATCGTGTTACATCGTATATTAAATGAGGGATTCCCTGTTCGACAAGCCTATCACCGTCCTGACAATGATACTCATGTTTTAATAAACGCTTCTCCAATTATTCAAGACAATACTATTATAGGAGGAGTTGCAACGGAACAAGATATTACCCGAATTGTTCGACTCAATGAAGAATTATACGCATCGTTACCTCTACATGTTCATCCAGAAAAACCTTTCTCTTCTATCATTGGGATTAATCCTGAAATTAAGCAAGTATTACAAATTGCACAGAAAACAACTTCAGCTGATATCCCGGTCCTCCTGACAGGTGAGCCTGGTTCGGGGAAAGGGATGCTAGCACAGGCTATCCATTATGGAAGTTCAAAAAAGAACGAATCTTTTTTATCCGTTAATTGCATATCTGTTCCTTCAGGACTTTTAGAAGCAGAGTTATTTGGATATCAAAGAAAGGCTTTTACCGAAGAGGAACAAGTAGTCCAAGCCGGGAAACTAGAACAAGCACGCGGAGGAACCTTGTTCATTATTGACATAGACCGAATGCCGATTGACATTCAAGTTAAACTTTCAAATTATTTAGAGCATCAATCATTCCTTCGTATAGGAGGCAGTGAACTCGTCAATGCCCAAACACGCATTATTGCTTCTGCGTCACCCAGGATCGAAAAACTGGTACAGGAAGGAAATTTTCACAAAGATCTTTATTATCAACTGACTGTAATAAAAATTGATATTCCCCCATTAAGTGATCGAATGGAAGATATTGTTGAGTTGCTTCAAAAATTCATACGGGAATTTACTATAAAGTACAAGAAGCCAATGCCAAGTATTGATCCCCTAGTTATGACTGCCTTAATAAATTACGATTGGCCTGGAAATGTGCGGGAACTTCGAAATGTGGTAGAACGTTTTATCCTTTTAAACGATGGTGATATCATTACAATCGAACACCTTCCACGAGAGATCATTACCTCCACCCAGTCTTTAAATACTAATAGTGAAGCAATCCATGATGAGCCGTCATACAAGAAAGAGGATGAATCAACTAAAGATGAATCCTTAATGATTGAAGATGCCTTACGAAAAACATATGGAAACAAAAGTGCAGCAGCAAAGTTACTTGGTATATCAAGAGGAACCCTGTACAATAAAATTAAAGAATACGGATTAGATTAACATAGTAAGCAACAAAAACACTATTTTGGGCTAGTATAAGAAATAACAGGACCATCTTAGACAGGTTATTAAATTAAATAAGGTGACAGACACCGCTTAATATTTAGATGGCGTCTGTCACCCAGTAATATTTTCCATTTTGGAAATCTGCCTTTTAGTACTTCTATAACCCCCCTACTATTTTGTTTGCTGTCTCTTTGACCGTCTAATTATTTAAACAAACTAAATAATATATATATTCAAAAAAATAAAAGTTTATCGTTTAATGAAAAACAAAATACAACCGTTCCACCACTTCAGTTATATTTTCTTCCTTAAGATTGGCAAAGCCCAATACCAGACTGATACTATTCTCCTTATTAACATTTTTCTTTAACATAAACCTCCGCATAGAATAGATTTCAAGCTTTAACTGTAGTGCTCTTTCTTCAATTTCCCGATAACTTTTCTCCGTTTGAAAGTGAGCAAGAAAATGAAGTCCTGCCGGCACATCTTCAATTTTGATTTCATCTTGAAAGCGCCGCCTAAGGTCTGCTATTAATAATTTTCTTCGCCTTTCATACAGATGGTTCATCTTTTTTACGTGCCGGGCATATTCTCCCCCTTCGATAAAATAATGTAATGTAAATAAAATAAGCGAATTGCTGTACTGCATGAAATTAGCATAATATTCTCGGTATTCCCTTAATAGATCAGGAGGTAAAACCATGTAACTGATCCGTAAACCTGGGAGCAGTGTTTTTGAAAAAGTCCCCATGTAAATAACCCGGTGATTTCTGTCTAAACTTTGTAAGGATGGAATGTTATCTGTTTCATATTTAAATTCACTGTCATAGTCATCTTCCACAATGTATCTGTTATCGCCTTCAGCCGTCCAGTTTAACAGCTCGATTCTTCTGGAAATCGGCATAATTTTTCCCGTTGGGAATTGATGGGATGGTGTAACAAACACAACATTTGCCTTTGTTGCTTTAATCTCTGCCATCTTGATTCCATGGTCATCCAATGAAACAGGATGAACGGCAAAATTCATTTTTTTTAGCGTCTGGTAAAATCGGGAATAACCCGGATTTTCTACGGCAATGACAGAATCCTTGCTGATCAATTCCATCAATTGTCCTACCAATAATTGTGTCCCTGCCCCAAGAACAATTTGTTCTGGCTCACAATTGACACCCCGTGTCAAGGCAATCATGTGGCAGATCGTATCTCTCACTTCATACGGTCCCTGGGAATAGGCAATTTCTGAGAGCTCCCTTTTATAGGATTGAACCGCTCTCTCCTGACACTTCATCCATTCCTTAAACGGAAAAAACGAAATATCTGAGGCCATATGCGACAATGATAGCCAGCCATCCCGGTTGACGGGATCTTCCTTTAAATCTTCCGGCAGTTTATCTTTAAACAAATTGCCTCGTTGAAGAATTTCAGTAATGTTTTCAACAAAGTACCCTTTTCGTTCAATCGTATAAATATACCCTTCCGCTAACAGCTGTTCATAGCCAAAACTGACCGAATTAATACTGACGTTTAGTTGTTCTGCTAATGACCTTTTTGATGGAAGCTTTTCATTCGCTTTTAGCCTTCCTTTTAGAATGTTATCCTTAATCCCCTCGTAAATTTGCTGGTAAATAAAATTCATATTCCGCTGTTTATCGATCAATATGAACATTCTCTTTCATCCCCATCTGGTGCCTAATTTTTTTCTAATTTGGTACTTTTTATTATACCAGATTCCTGTAATACTCTTCTTATAAGACAATAAACGAAGGGGAGATCAAGATGCCAGTTTCTTATTCACACACAGCAGATCTACAGGAAAAAAGAAAAAAATATGTTCCAAAGGGTGTAAGCAACGGCAATTTTAACTTTGCCCAGCATGCCTCCGGGTCAACCGTAACGGATATTGATAACAATGAATGGATCGACTTTGCCGGTGCGATTGGAACTTTAAATGTCGGCCATAGTCATCCAAAAGTAACTGAAGCAGTCAAAAACCAAGTAGATAAATTTTTACATCCCGGATTCAATGTCATGATGTATGATGGTTATATCAATCTTGCTGAAAAGTTATGCCAAATCACTCCTGGGGATTTTAACAAACAAGCTATTTTCTTTAACTCTGGTGCGGAAGCAGTTGAAAATGCCATTAAAATTTCCCGCCGCTACACGAGAAGACCTGCAGTGGTTTCGTTTGTACGCGGGTACCATGGACGAACCAATTTAACAATGGGCATGACAAGCAAGGTAAAGCCGTATAAATTTGGGTTTGGACCATTTGCTCCAGAAATCTATCAAGCCCCATTTCCATACATGTACCATAAACCAGCAGGGATGACAGAGGAAGAATATGTAGAGCAGGTCATTCAAGACTTTGAGGATTTCTTTATCGCAACAGTTGCTCCGGAAATGGTTGCTTGTGTTGTCATGGAGCCTGTGCAAGGCGAAGGCGGTTTTGTCATTCCACCGAAGAAGTTTGTACAAGCGGTCAGCCGTTTCTGTAAGGAGCATGGAATTGTCTTTGTCGCGGATGAAATCCAAACTGGATTTGGCCGGACCGGCAAATTATTTGCCATCGAACATTTTGATGTAACTCCGGATTTAATCACTGTTTCGAAATCTTTGGCAGCTGGTCTGCCGTTAAGCGGTGTCGTTGGAAAAACAGAAATCTTGAATGTTGCTGATCCTGGCGAGCTTGGCGGCACATATGCAGGAAGTCCTGTGGCTTGTGCGGCAGCGTTAGCCGTCATCGGTATTATTGAAGAAGAAAATTTAGTGGCTAATGCCGAAATCATTGGGCAAAAAATTGAAGCGAAATTGCAAGAGCTTAGCAAAAAACATGACTTTGTTGGAGACATCCGCCGTTTAGGCGCGATGGTTGCTTGTGAAATTGTCGAAGACCGCTCCAGCAAAAAACCAAACAAAACGAAAACAGCGCAAATTACGAAATATGCTAATGAAAATGGATTATTACTCCTATCAGCTGGCCTCAAAGGCAATGTTATTCGTTTCTTATCCCCATTAGTGATTACTGATGAAGAATTAGCAAAAGGATTAGCGATTCTGGAAAAAGCTTTTGAATAAAAAAACGAGGTGCCCGGTCTGAATTGGATAGGCCAGGTTATTTTTAAAAAAATTGGGTGGTGGACATAAATGGCGGATCTATTACAAGTGAAAAATCCTGCAACAGGTCAAGTTATTAAAGAAATCCCTATTAATACTGAAGAGGAAATCAAGCAAGCTCTAAAAACTGGGCATGACAGCTTTAAGAAATGGGCAAAGGTAAATGCCCATGAGCGCTCCCGGTTATTACGAAACTGGTCACAAATCATTCAAGAGCATAAAGCGGAAATCGCGGAAATCATGACAATGGAAAACGGTAAGCCGCTAGCTGAATCTCTTGGTGAAGTGGATTATGCCACAAGCTACATTGATTGGTATGCAGAAGAAGCAAAACGCATCTATGGAAGAACGGTCCCTGCTTCATCTGAAACAAAAAGAATCGTTGTCACAAAACAGCCGATCGGATTAGTGGCGGCCATTACTCCGTGGAATTTCCCAGCTGCGATGATGACAAGGAAAGCAGCACCTGCTTTGGCTGCGGGCTGCCCGTTTATTGTAAAACCAGCCGTCGAAACACCATTAACAACTATTAGATTAATTGAACTTGCCCACGAAGCAGGAATTCCTGCTGATGTCATCCAATGCGTGAATGGTTCTGGTTCGAAGGTCGGCGATCTTTTTACAAGCAGTGAGTACGTCCGCAAAATTACGTTTACAGGATCTACCCCTGTAGGAAAGCAATTAATCAAAAACAGCGCTAATACAGTGAAACATGTAACGATGGAATTAGGTGGCCACGCTCCTCTCATCGTTGCGGAGGATGCGGATCTGGATTTTGCTGTCGGACAAACAATCCTCACTAAGTTTCGTAACGCCGGCCAAACATGCGTATGTGCAAACAGGATTATTATCCATGAAAACATAGCCAAAGCCTTCTCTACCAAATTAGCTGAAGCAACGAAAAAGTTGAAAGTTGGTAATGGACTGGATAAAGATACACAAGTAGGCCCAATTATTAATGAGAAGGGTTTCAACAAAATCGTTTCCCAAATTAATGATGCGATTGAAAAAGGAGCAGAAGTCCTTGCAGGGAATCAATTCAATGCTGATCAGAAACACGACTATTACTTTGTCTACCCTACCATATTATCAAATGTTACTCTTGATATGAACATCATGCAGGAAGAAACATTTGGCCCGGTTGCACCGATCATTACTTTTAAGACTCTGGAAGAAGCGGTGGAGATTGCCAATAGTACCCCCTATGGTTTGGCTGCCTATTTCTTCACAAATAATTATAAAACCGGAACCTACCTTAGTGAGAATCTCGACTTTGGGATTGTTGGCTGGAATGACGGTGCTCCGTCCGGGGCCCACATCCCATTTGGCGGCATGAAGGAAAGCGGAATTGGACGGGAAGGCGGTATGGAAGGGATTGATCCCTACTTAGAAACAAAGTATTTATCTATTGGACATCTATAAAAGTGGAAGGACCCTTTAAGAAATGTGTGGACCCGGAGGAAGACTCGACGTAATAAAAGAAACACAAAATTGTGTCTACCTTATACCACCAAACATTACTATCTATTGTCCAGACTAACAAATTTTACCAAACAGTAATTAGAAACCTATATAACCAAGGATTAGAAATGATAATGGAGAAACATCTTTAAAGCTGTCTGATGATGAATTTTACATTCTGACTAGTTAGATTCATGAATACAATCGTTATGCCTGGAACTTGATTATTTGTAAGCAACTCAGTATAAAGTTTAAAACACAAGACTACAACTCTATGAATCTTGGTACGGCATTAAACTCCATCTTAAAAGGTTTGGTCTAACACCTCTAAGGATGGGGTTTTTTATTTACGATTCATATACAGGATGTTTCACCGCACTGACCTAATAAAATGAGACAAATAAAAACACCTTTCGTTGAAAAACGGGTATTAAACCTATAAATCCAACGTGGAGGTGTTTTTTCTATGGGTACAAGAGTTAGTTATCCAGTAGAGATTAAAATGAAAGCAATCGAAATGAGATTAGCAGGAGTACCTAATCAAGTATTAGAAGAATTGAATATCCGAAATCGTACACAATTGAAAACATGGATGAAGTGGTACCGAAATGGGGAACATCGTCGTTTTGAGCAGCCTGTTGGAAAGCAATATACCTTTGGTAAAGGACCAGAAAATGAAAATGAAACGGCTAAATTAAAGGCAGAGAATCGGTATTTAAAGCAACAAATTGAAGTTTTAAAAAAGTACGTAGAATTGGAAAGAAAGTGGTGCCAAGAGTAGTTGTACAATTGGTAGATGAACTACAAGAAATCATGACAATTGGTGAAATCTGTGACCACTTGAGGGTCAGTAGATCATCTTATTACCGTTGGAAAAAGAATCAAAACGTTGAAACAAAGAAAGATATTCGGGATAAGAGAATTGGTGAGTTATGTAAACTTCATAAATATCGATACGGATACCATAAAATCGCGAGCATTTAAGGAGAACCCATAAGTAAAAATACAGTACAAAAAGTAATACAAAAATATGATTGGCAGTGTCGAGTAAAAGTAAAGAAACGTAAACCCACTGGACAACCAGCTTACGTGGCATCGAATTTATTAAATCGTGAATTTACAGCAGAAGCACTGTTTGAAAAGTTAGTTACAGATATTACCTACTTGCCTTTTGGACAATCAATGATGTATCTTTCAAGTATTCTAGAAGTCTTTAATGTCGAGATTGTAACGCGTACAATCAGATTTACTCAAGATACTGAGTTTGTTTTAGATACATTAGGAGGATATAACCAAACAGAAAAAATAACCATGACTTATCAAATTGTTAACCCTCAAGGAACAGGTTCAGAGAATAAAGGCGGGGGATCACAACAAAAACCTTACTTGAATATTTCTGAAACCGGTGATTCCATCCATCAAATGAGTCGCGAATTTTCATTGAGAAGGATCGCCCCATATTCCAGCCCCCAACTTAAAGTTATTGTTATTAGTAAGGATCTTGTACGTAAGTATAGATTGGAACAATTAGTTGATCAACTACTTCGTGATAATGAAATTAGACCAAGCTGTCTTGTGTTCATTAGCAAGGGGCGGGCAAATGAGACACTAGAATCAAAAGAATCAGGAAAAATTCCAGCGTTCCGTTTGATTGGAATTTCAGATAATGAATATCGAACAACAAGGATTTTGGCACCTATGTCACTTGCCAAATTAGAAGGCAAGATGCATTCAGGATCTAGTTTTTTCTTTTGCAAAATGTTATTCCGACGAATGGAGAAGTTAAATTTTCAGGAGCTGCCGTGATTACAGGAAAGACAAAAAAGCTTCTTGGTTTTTTGAATGAAGAGGAAATGGAAGGCTTAACGTGGATATCTGGAAAGGGAAAAGGCGGTTTGGTCAAAAGCTTTGATGCAGCGACAAATCAGCCAATCATTTACGAGGTAAAGACAATGAAAAGTAAAATTACACTCATGTTAATGGGAACAACATCTCTTTTGATATACAAATCGAATCAGAAGGACGCCTTTCTGAAAATTGGGTGGTTTCGGGGGAAACTTTTGAAAATAAATTTTTAAAAAGTGCTGAAAAAGCCGCTAAGGAAGAAGTAAAACGATTGGTAAATAATGCAGGAGAAAAAATGCAAAAGGATTACCATGTCGACGTTGTCGGCTTTGGAAACCGATTGAGAATTGAACATCCTAAAGTATGGGAAAAAGTAAAAAAAGATTGGGACCAAACTTTAAGTGAAGTTCCAATCGAATACAACGTGAAATTAACTATTATGGATTATGGATCGTCAAACTGAAATTGAGATTGTGAGAGTAGCAATAGTTAGAACAGAAAAAAGCCTGATCCTAATTGATACAAGCTTTTAACTTTTCTGTTAATCCAAGAGCTAATTTGTTAGTTAAAAATGATGAAACAGACTGAATCTGTTGGTCGAATGGGATGTAAAAAGTCAACTGAATCTGTTGAAGCCATGACACATTCCCTTCGACTATGACTCGCTGCGGAAATGGAGGCGATTTTATCCAAATCAATCATTAACCGACCACCAAATAAAGTATTGTGAGTATTTACATGGTTTGGGAATACACGACTAGTTCTTATCACTCGTGATTCTTTACAGTATTTTACTTCCATACACACATCTCCCTAAAACATATCAATCTGTTTACGTTGTATTCACATCATTACAGGTATATCCTCTTCCTACCTAAAAGCCATAACCTAAAATATTAAGCGATTTCATATTTATTTTTAATCAATCGAGTAAGTTTTCATGCACGACTTTCTTTGTTTCTATGAACCTTTTAGCATTATATCCAGCCCCGGTAACGTGAAGCTTCAGCCGGTTTTCTTATTCCAACCATATATGCGGCTAAACGCATATCAACTTGACGTGTTTGTGATGTTTGATAAATTTCTTCAAAGGAAGCGACCATTACTTTTCTCAGTTTTTCAGCAACCTCATCCTCTGACCAATAATATCCTTGATTATTTTGAACCCATTCAAAGTAAGAAACGGTGACACCACCTGTACTTGCCAGTATGTCCGGTACAAGTAGGACCCCTCTTTCATCCAATATTTTTGTCGCTTCAAGGGATGTTGGTCCATTTGCTGCCTCCACCACAATCGCTGCTTTAATACGACCAGCATTTTCTTCTGTAATTTGGTTTGAAATGGCAGCTGGTACAAGAATGTCACATTCTTTTTCAAGCAATTCTTGATTCGTAATGACATTAGAAAATAAAGTTGTTATTGTACCGTAACTATCACGTCGTTCAAGTAAAGAATCAATATCAAGTCCTTCTGGATCATATAGTGCGCCATATGCATCTGAAATACCAATCACCTTTGCTCCGGCGTCATGCATGAATTTGGCCAAAAAACTTCCTGCATTTCCAAAGCCTTGAATTACGATTCGTGCACCTTGCAATTCCATGTTTTTTTTCTTTACAGCTTCTTCAATACAAATTGTTACACCGCGAGCTGTTGCTGTTTCACGACCTTGTGATCCCCCTAATACAACCGGCTTACCCGTAATAAAACCAGGAGAATCAAATTCACGAAGACGACTGTACTCATCCATCATCCACGCCATGATTTGAGAATTTGTATACACATCGGGTGCCGGAATGTCTTTTGTCGGGCCGACAATTTGGCTGATTGCACGAACATATCCACGACTTAATTTCTCCAGTTCCCTAAACGACATGTTTCTTGGGTCACAAATAATACCACCTTTTCCACCGCCATAAGGGAGATTTGCAATCCCGCACTTTAGACTCATCCAAATCGATAACGCTTTTACCTCAGCCTCATTGACTTCAGGATGAAAACGTACTCCACCTTTTGTCGGACCTACTGCATCGTTATGTTGCGAGCGGTAACCGGTAAATATTTTAATAGTCCCGTCATCCATTCGTACTGGGATACGTACAGTGATAGTTCTAAGTGGTTCCTTTAGCAGTTCATATACATCATCGGTATACCCTAAATTTTGAACCGCCTCTTTTATGATCAACTGAGTTGAACTTAATAAATCTTTTGTTTCACTTTTCTTATTACCTGGCTTTTGGACTTGATCACAATTTAAAAGTACTGTCATTTTTCTTTACACCTCTTAGTCTATAAAATGGTTTAATTTAGAACCCAATTGTCCAATAGAATTCTTTAATGCTGAAGTATCAAATTTGGGAAATCCCCTCCTCCTGAATCCTGTAGAATTAAATGAACAAAAAAGTATATGCACCCTTGTTTTCTTCACCTGCTCTACTCAGGTTAACGCTTAACTAAAACCCAAAATATTAAACGCTTTCATATTTTCTTTAATAAAAACGTAGCTTTACTTTATAATAGGAACTACATAATGATACGGAAAAATACAAAAATAAGATGAATTTTTTTAAAAAAAGACTCCCCTTAATTTCGAGTTAAATAAATACTTTTGTCCTAAAACCGGTTGCCTATTTTTACGGAATCTAAAACATATAGTTTGAAGAGGTTGCGTTGGTCCGTTTAGTTGGCGGGACGTGTGGGAATAACCCCCACTAAATCTGGCACGCAGGTCTCAAGCAGTTTTCAACTTAGAGGGGGTTTATAAAGGTATTTATCGTTTAATAACCGTTTTAAAAAATAATTTAAGACTTTACAGACAATATAAGTTCAAGTAAATAAGTATAGAAATATGTTAATAATGAAGCCCAGTAATACCTTCTAATACATTCTTCATGTTCTCTTCTAAGGCATTAGTAGGATTGAAAATTCTCCCCCCTGCTAATGGTGACCAAAACATCGGATGAATTCCTTCCTTTAAACAATGGGTCATTGTTCCATTCTTATAATTTTCAATTCCCAGAGGATGCAACATAAATTGATGTGTAACAAATTTTACATCCGCATATTTTTGTAGTGTATCGAATTCCAATGGATTATGGTTTGATAGCCCAAAGTATCTAACCTTTCCTTTATCTCTTAATTCATTAAGAGTATCATTTAATTCTTTCGGATTAACTAGCAAGTCATGCATATGAATGAGTAATAAATCAATGTAATCACAGTTTAGTTTTTCAATTGATTTGTTAACCTGATTTATTATGTACTCCCTATCAGTATTGAAGTATCTCGTTTTTATATTAGGGTTTTCATCATTACCAACACATATTGAACATTTTGTGATAATTTCCATTTCATTTCTTAACTGGGTTTTCATTTTAAGAACTTCACCGAATAGAGCTTCGTTATGGTGATTTCCACCATAAATGTCAGCATGATCAAATGTAGTAATCCCTTGTTCAATACACCATTCAACAAATTCTACACTTTGTTCTATACTGAAATTCCATTCATTCATTCGCATACATCCGATAACTAATTTTGATATTGAAAAATTGTCCTGTAAATTTACTTTCACAATTAGATACCTCCATACTTTTTTTATCAGTGATACTGAAAAATTACTAGAAAACAGAATAAAAAGCTTTAGTTCTTCATCATTTTTTTAAATATAACAGAATGTTCAGAGGTAATATTTCAATATTTTTTGTTTTGGACATTTAAAATCTTTGGAGTTGAAATCGGTTGCAAAAATCGGCAATTCTTCATCACCGATCTGGCCCTATACATAAAGAAAGAGCACAATTCTGTTGAAGAATCGCGCCCTTTAGCTGAATAAGTATTATTTTAAAACGCTTATTAATATTATTAATCATAGCTTAATATTTTCTAATTTAAGGGAGTGGAATTAATGAATTATTTTATTGGTAAAAATCAAGATAATCATGCTCCTATTTCTAATGGCAATGTATTAGCTTGGCTTCAGCAATATGATGTAAAGTGTCGCCCAGTTGATAAAATAAGTCAACTTTTTTTCCAAAACTTTGACATGTCAAGTTCACTTTTAGATAATCCAGGTTCTTATATACTAGTTAAAGATCATAATGAGAAAGTATGGTATGATCCATACGGAATCGTTCAAGAGAGATTAGGACAAATCGGTGAAATTATTTCATTAAATAGCACTCAATATTTGAATGGTTATGGAATATATGAAGTAGTCTCCCATAAAGGTAATACTGTAGTAAGGACAAAAAGTTGGGCTCCTCCTAACAGGAATTCTTTCATACGCTCTATTGAAGTCAAAACTCTTCGCAATAATCCTTCAGAAGCATCAATCTATCCTGTTGTATATCTGCAAAACATTGTACAAAGAATCGAAAACATCTTTATTTCTCGAATTTCTGGAAATCAATGGCTAGCGACTACGGTTTCTCCCTTTGCTAAAGGTATAACTGGAAATATTGCTAAAGCGGTAACTGGAGGTGAGGTAACCATTTTTGAACATAGTTTGCAACCCGTTCCCTTAATCTTTACGATCCCTGTCCAAACTATCCCAGGTCCAGAATATAGCAGGCCAGTATATCAAGTATTTTCAGCAGGGACTTCAAAAGAGGAGGCACTTCAGGAATTAGAGGAAACATTGGTTCAGATTAGTCAGAGTGAGCAACATACGTTGCAAGTATGGCAAACTTGGTATAATAAATCGATAGGAATCGATACTCTCTCACCAAAGCTTGAATATTTCTGGAGACTTAGCAACACGCTTACAAAAATGAGCCTACAGAGAGACGGTACTCCTACTATAATTGGATTTCGACCTTACCAAGGGAATGTGTGGATTCGTGATAGTTTATGGATTGCATCTACTTTAGCACTAGCGGGTCACCTTGAAGATGCTGTTAGGGCTTTATATGCAACACTTAGTTATTTAATAGAACGTCCAGATGGAAACTATTATTTTGCCTATAATGTTGTTACACGTTTACCGAACGAACATGCATTTGAAAACGACACTACAGGGCTAATATTATATGGAATATGGCAAGTTTGGGCCAGGGTAAGAAATCATAGGATCATACACGATATGTGGCCAATTATTAGCCAATCAACCAAATGGATTTTAAAAAACCGTGATTCAAGTGGGCTGATCCACCCAGATGCAGGCATTTGGGAAACTTTTGGACCACACTTAGGAGAAAATTTTGAGCATATGACATGGACCACAGCTATTTCAGCATTTGGATTAATTAGGGCTGCTGAAATGGCTGAAGCTATCTATGAAAATGAGAAAGCTAATCAATTTAGACAGGGTGCAAATGAACTAATACGGGCCATTCACAAACATAATGTACATAAAGGGATTGTAACTCGGTCTTTGGAATCAAGGTTATTGGATGCATCTGTCACCTTATTCTTTTCTGAATTTCCAATATTTCCAAAAGAATGGTTAAATCCAACACTGAAAGCAATTCAGCAACGATTAGAAGACCCCTTTATTGGTGGTATTTGGAGACATGAGAGTTTAACAACAGAAGAGGGAGATTTAAAGCCTTGGACTGGACCAACTTTTTGGTTAGGTGAAGCATTCTTAATAAACCATGATATAAAACAAGCCTGGAAGTATTTTAATCATAATTACAATAATAGTTCTTTTTGTGGCCTTATGCCCGAATTACTTTATAGCAGAGGTCGCCCAAGAGGAATTGGGATGCCAAGTTATTCTCAGTCAGGTGTTATTAGATCCCTATTGTTATATAAAAATTTATATAGTAGTAGAGGTCCATCCTAATGTTCCTAAAAAGTTTTCTAAGGTTTATTTCAATATTGTTACCATTACCTTATACGGTTCCACAATTAATCACAAAATATCTTTTAGGTGAAATTAAAAGCTAAGTATCACTTTCGTTTAGGTCGACACTTAGCCTTGTAAAACATGTCCAATTTTTTGTTTCATTTTTGCCTTTAACGAAGATCGTTGAATACCTGTGGTTGGTTGTGCAATTTTTAAGTTATTCAACAATCTGGCCCGATTGCTGAACAGTCGAGTATAAGGGAGCCTTTCTACCTTGCGGTAAATTGGACTCCCCCCTCACAGAACCGTGCTAGAGTCTGTCTAATAATTTAAAATTTGTTTTGAATATTTAGAAGAAAATGGATATTAAAGTCGAATACATTAATTAAAGGAGATGTTAATATGCCATTTATTCTTGGGGAAGATAGAAAACAAATCAATTTGTTACCATACACTTTAGATGACTATGTTATTGAAGATAATCCGGTAAGAGTAATTGATGCATATGTAGATAGTTTAAATTTAGAGGAACTAGGATTTGTTATTTTTTCTGGTAACAGTGCTGGTCAAAAACCCTACAGAAGACAAGATCTTCTTAAGCTATATATATATATTGTTATATGAATAAAATCAGATCATCACGCATGATGGAAATCGAGGCAACTAGAAATATTGAATTAATGTGGTTGATTGGGAAAATCAAACCTGATCATGGGACTCTTTCTTCATTTATGAAAATTAACACAAACGCCATTAATCAGTTGTTTAAGGAATTTACACATATGTAAAAAGGGTTTGGTCTTATTGATGGAGTCCTTATCGCAATTGATGGTACAAAGATTAAAGCCAGTAGTGCAATTAGCTACATATTTATCGGTTAATCGAACTTGGTTTAAAAATGTTTCTTTAAACGCCTCCTTTCGAGCTGAATCCTCTCTTCAGGGGTTAACTCCGGCTCTGCTTTGCGCTGGCCGCGCTTATCCTTAAGACCGTCCTCTCCTTCTTTCCCAAACTTCTTCACCCATTGATAAACCTGTTGATGGGAGACATTGAAATGTTCAGATGAGTATGGGAATTTATCCGAATGGGATTCATGGGGCCACTTTCAATCATATGGGTTTGAGGCAAAAATCACTAGTATGGGCATTAAAAAAAAATTGGAATTGAATCTCATCCCCTTAACTATTAGCCAAAGCAAAATAAAAGCACTACCCTATGGATGCTTTAAAAATTCTAGATTCCTATTATTAATAAAACTGCCGACACAATTCCCGATGAACGGAACAAAAGAGATAGTGCAATTAAGATACAGGCAATCGAACATAACAAGGCTGCTATTTGATTTTGTTGAATTAGTCTCCCCTCCTTTTTTATAAGAATCATAGTATAACATCTGAAATCTTTCCTTTTATAATAAAAAATAGGAGATTAGGAAAAATAGGGGTAGAAAACATCCAAAGAAACAATCTATACGAAAAAAGCGTTTTTAAATTAAGGCCCTGTTAAAGAAATGTGTTGATATTTGCCCTACTGCACAAACAAGGGAAAATTGATAAAGTTATAAAGATAAAAATCCGAACCATTATTTGTAAGGGAATAAGCAACAATAATTAACTTTTATTTATTAAACTAGCGTTTTTAGATTATAATCGAAAAGATTAAGAAATAAATAAGGGGAATTAAGTAATGAAAAAATTAGTCTTAACATTTGTATTTGTGATCGCATTGGTATTGCCGAATGTGGCAGAGGCGAGAGGTTTTAGTGGAGGGCATAGCTTTAGTGGTGGACACAGTTCCTACAGCAGCCATACGTATTCAGGCGGACATACCTCTTCTTTTGGAACGAGAAGTACAAGCAAAAGTATTGGTGTTACTTCTTCAGATGGAACTTATCACTCTGGATATACTTCTCCATCCAGTAAAGTATCCAAAACACCATCTACTAACTACAATACAAATAACCATAGCACAAATTACACACAACCCACCCGTTCGAAATCAGGAAGTTTTTGGACCCATACAGCAGCATTTGGAGCAGGAACACTTTTAGGAAGTATGTTTCATCCTTTCGGTTACCATTCATACGGAGGTAGCGGTGCACCCGTTTCCTATGGTTTTAACTTTACAGCTCTTTTAATCGACATTGTAATTGTGTTGGCGATCGTCTGGTTATTTAAAAAGATATTTACTAGAAAGAGATACTAGGAGGAACCAACATGGAGGTGTTATTTAATCAATTCGATGTAATTGACGGAATTTGCGTAGGGGTAGCCACAAGAGAACAAATTCACACCGAAGGAATCGACGTAGATTTAACCTTTCATCCTGATTTTGGGATAGGGGCTTCCGTTAGAATCCCCCACCGACCGCTTCCTGAAAGATTAGGAGAGCAAGACATAAAGGATTCGATTGCTATTTATTTACGTGATCATCATAACTTTAATCCAGACCATTTAATAATCGATTTAACTTATTTAGAACCAACCCAAACATTCGGTGCTTCTATAAAGGTTGGGTAACAAAAGCAGGTCAATAGAAAAGTCTACAATTTTTGTGGGCTTTTTTTGCACACTTAATGAAGGCTTTGTTAAAACTTCTAACAAATAGTTTTTTACTTTTATAAACGGCTAGGGCACATATAGTATCGTTAGATCTATTAATGGGAAGATAGAGAAGTTAAAACAAAAGGTTGTTACGACACCTATCTCACAAGTAACACTAACCTGGTTAGAAAACTAATATTGGAAGGAAAGATTTTTAATTAAAGAATCCTTCCTTTCTTTTAGTTGGCAAAAGGTAGTTTGTAAAATTTCCTACTTCAATAACGGTGCGATACTTCAAGGAGAAGGTGGCCTTTTTCTTTTTACACAAGAAAGATTGTGAAATGTTCTACTTAAACAAGACAGGATAGTTGCATAAGGATTTTATTTCCAAACAAGAAGGAAAGACTATAATAAATATTGAATTTATTTAGGGGTGAGTTATTACTGCATCTCTATATCAGTGGCTTGTTAGTATGTCGAGAGAATTATGGTTGAACCTGCCAGTGCGAGCGAGAACCAGAACGATCAAAGGCGTTTTATACGCAGCTCGGTTTTCAGTTGAATGAGCTGTATGCGAGTCAAGACGGATCATTCAGCTTGATAGTAGGCGACAATCAGATTGTTTTGATGCTCTTCCCAGATTCCGCGTTTCGCGTTTTTGCTGGTAATGCGGTTGCCGATTCCTGACAAGGTACTGAAGTGTTATTCTCCCTGGGGGCAAATTCCAGGGATGAAGTTGACGAGCTCGCCTTGAAAACCGAACGTGCCGGCGGCACGGATCGGACGGTCATCGGTGGAACGCTTTGTATATGGATATGGGCAAAATGCCGAAAGGCTAAAAAACCGATTCGCCATAAAACGCTTCATCACAGGAGATTATTGACGTGATATTATGAAAATGGAAAGTAACCTGTAAAATAGGAGGGGTTTGATGGTCAGATTTTTAGTTCTATATAACAAACCTGTAGATATTGAAGCATTTGAGCGACACTACCGCGAGGTGCATATTCCCTTAGCAAAAAAGCTTCCTGGTCTTCGACGATATTCTCGAAGCCGCCATTCAGTTCCAGTTAGAGGCGGCGAGCCATATTATCTTGTGGCTGAGCTTGAATGGGACAGCATGGAAGATATCAAAAAAGCCTTTCAGTCAGAAGAGGGTCGAGCCACTGCAGAAGATATGGCTAACCTAGAAAAACTGAGTCCGGGCGTGCACAGTATGATCTACGAGCTTGAAGAGATGTAGTATGGAGTTGCAGCAGCATCAATTTATTAATTGGATAGTTTTAAAAATATTGACGTATTTTTTGAATGGAGCTATCCCCTTATGCAATGGTTAAAAGTTATGATTAGAGTGTTTCTGAACGAACCTTTGTAGTTCAAATTACTAATCTCCGTAACTTTTCTTGCTTCAATTGTTTTAAGCAATTCAGCCTTTTCAAATCATACTTATCTTCAAGGGTGCTCCAAATTAGCAGCGGCTATCTTCTTTTGTGCTTACGGTATTAAATTTAGAAAAAAATATTTGAACAGTTTTACTCTTTTTGGCTTGTTCCGTTATATGTATTTACCTATCTATCATTTCAATTATTTAATGTTACCCATTTACTATTTTGAATTGAAATTAGTTACATTAAAAAGATGAAAATTAAATATCCATCTTCAATTAAGGGTGTAAGAGCGGAAAGAGTGTTGCTGTGGCAGCCCTCTTTTTTATTGAACAAAAGGGGCAGGATAGTTCAATAATTATTTATCTATTTGGTTGAATTTGGTTTATTATGAAAGGAAATATACGTTCTTATTTATAGGAGGAAGTATGGTCGATATGGAAAAGGATTGAATGTGTTGCAATTTATACAGAGGACATTGAAAGCTACTTGCCATTAGATTTACAACGCGCTCGTCTTACAGTTTTTATGTTTAATCTGCAAACAGTCCTAGTCAGCAGGTCTCAAGCAGTTTTAAAGTTAAGGTGAATCGTTAGAATTTATCTATAAATGTAAGTTAATATGAAATTAAAACTGTATGGAGGTTGTTATAATGATTAAACGTCCGAAAATGAACGAATATCATCCGTATTTTGAAAGGTACATAGAGCTTGTTCCTGAACAAGGATTACTTGATATTCTAAAGAAACAACAAGAGGCAACTACTAATTTGCTAAAAGGTATATCTAGAGAACAAGGAGAGTACCGCTACAAAGCTGAAAAATGGAGTCTGAAAGAAGTACTCGGTCACATGGCAGATATTGAACGTGTACTAAGTTATCACATTCTTGTGATTGCTCGAGGAGATGCTATTACATTTACCCCATTTGATAAAGACTTATATAACACTAATGCAGATTTCAGTCGACTCGACCTCCAAGACATTCTTTTAGATTGTTCAATTGTGCGTCAGTGTACTTCTTCATTAGTCTCTTCTCTTCCGGATGATGGATGGGTGCGTACTGGAACAGTTTTAAACCACCCAATTACTGCACGTGCACTAGCATATATTATTGCCGGTCACGAGCTACATCACCTAGCGATTATCAAGGAAAGGTACCTACTGAAATAGCAACGTAAGTATAAAGAAAGATAGGAAATCGAAATGATTCCTTTTTCCCTTTGTACCCTACATATTTTACTAACATTACACCGTTGATGAATAAATTTTTTCGTCATCTAAAGATCCTGGAGGCTTCAAAACAAAGAAAGATTTATTCAACTAGGTAAATTCAATATAATAGCATGTTTGTAGAATACTAAATAACATAGATTCGGGGAAATCTTAATATTAACTGGTTTTGTTAAGAAAACAATCATGAATAAATTATCTTTAATTTCTTTTGGAGTTTGAGCTTATAAGTTCAGGCTCCTTTATGTTTTTTTATGGCACATGAAAAAAACACCCCCTTACAAAGGTGCTGTAAAACTTACCATAAATAAAAGAGGAAGTTTTTTACTTTTATGTTCTTGTAAATAATCAGTGGGGCTTTTTTATAGGTAAGGCTAAAAGTTAAGTTATCAAACATATATTAATCAAAAGCTTTAACCATTCTATTCCCCCATATCTGAAATAATAGTAGATCCTAAAGCTGTAATAATTCTTTGTGAAGTATAGCCTTCAATTGCGTGAGCTAAAGCATCCATTCCTGTAAGAGCAGTAATAAATTTAGGTAAACCCAGTGTTAGTAGTGGATCCAAAAATACCACACTGGACATTATAGGTTGTAGTCTTTAAAGGATAGTTCATTTTTGATAATAACCGGCTTTTTTCAAACGGATAAAATTGTATAAATAGAGTAACTCCAACAAAGAAAACTAAAATAATTCCCATTTGTCAAAGATATTCGTATGATAAATCTATGATATACCTTATTTCCACGTGTCTTTCTAATTTAATTACACCCTTGACAACTAAAATATAAGACACTATTATTAATACTTCCTTTCCTTAAACGATTCAAGGTTTTAAAACCTGATACATAATAAATTTTAACACGAACACCGAAAATCAAAACAAAGCCCACTTTTTTTGAAAATGGACTTTGTGCAACTGCTATTCAGATGAACTTCATACAAGTGTATCTTTGTTTCCCTTTCCTTCATTACTTTTTTCATAATTTATAACAATCATTTACATGGTTCCATCCTACAGCTCTCATTACAGTAAATCCAATTCCTGCTGCAGCAAATTGTCCAACGACAGGTATGTCTTTCCTCCATATTTGAGAGAAAAATAAAATCTATTTCCATCGTATTTGATCTGCGTTCTTTTGCTATTTATTCCAAATTCGCTCTTATTCCTATCGCTGTCAAAATTCCAATCACTGAAATCAGGATGGTTACTAGTAAATTCATATAAATCACTCCTCTACGTTTATGAATTTACATTGTATCATTTCTTGCTTGATTTTTTATGGTCCTAAAATCACAAGTATTATAAGAGATGATTCTCAGTAATTAAAATTCACAGTAATAATGGTTAGTCAATTCGTCATTTTTTTAGAGCACATCAAGTGTGATTTAAGCTGCCTTAGCTATTTATTCTATATTCTTTACATTTCTTTATCCAATTTTCAACCATTTCAGGGCAAGAACCAAAATGAAAGTGTGTATAACCCGCGATTAAATTTCCTTTCATATACCCCTCTTTTTTTAATCCTTGCATGCCCTTCGTATAGTGTGCAAACGGAATTTCCGTTTTTGGAACAAAGGTCGAATAGTGGAACTCATGCCCTTTCGCTTTTAAGTTTTTCGGTAATAAAAAATTTCCTTCTATTGCTGTAATTTCCCGATATCCCAAAGCGGCAAGCCTGGTTTGCATTTTCACCTTTCCAGGAATGATACCCACCATTTCATAGCTTTTTTCATCTGTAGTTTCAATAGATTCAGTTAAATACATAAACCCGCCGCATTCTGCCAAAGTTGGTAAGCCGTTTTCAATTACGGCACGAATTGATTTTTTTACGTCACTTTGTTCAGCAAGTTCTGTTGCAAATTCTTCCGGAAATCCTCCGCCTATATATAAACCATCCACACCCTCTGGAATTATTTCCCCTTTTAATGGGGAAAACTCAACGAGCTCTACTCCGGCTGCCTCTAACATGTCTAGATTTTCCTGATAATAAAAGTTAAAAGCAGCATCTCTGGCAACGGCAATTCGCACCTCTTGCTTTTCTCTTCTCTTAAACTGGGATTCTTTAATCTTTATGGGTGCAGCTTTAGAAAGTTTAAATAAGGTATCTACATCTATTGTTTCAAGTACAAGATTGCCAAGCCGTTCAAAAAATGGAGAAAGCTCACCCCGTTCGATCGATGGAATCAACCCTAAGTGCCTTTCCGGGATGGATAAATCTTGGTCCATTTTCAAATAGCCCAGAACCGGAATGCGGCACTCTTGTTCAATCGCCGTTTTGACGATTTGAAAATGTCCTTCACCGCCAACCTGATTGGCAATGACACCGACAATATTCGTTTCTTTAAGAAACTCCTGAAATCCCTTTACGATCGCGGCTGAACTCCGGGCCATACTTGCACAATTGACGACAAGAACAACCGGACTTTCCGTTATGATGCTGATTTCTGCTGTCGAACCGTTGTTATTCATGGGGTTATGTCCATCATAGAATCCCATTACCCCTTCTATAATGGAAATATCCGCCCCTTCGCTGCCACGGTTGACAATTTCTTTGACCATCTCTTGATTAAGCATCCAGCTGTCAAGATTTCTCCCCGGTCTGCCTGTCACTGCTGTATGATAGGTGGGATCAATATAATCCGGACCGCATTTAAAACCTTGAACAATATAGCCCTTCTTCTTTAGGGCGGATATTAGTCCGATTGTCAAAGTTGTTTTCCCTACACCGCTTCCTGTACCTGCAATCACAAGTCTGCGATTTTTCATGCTAATTCCACCTCTCTCTATATGGATAAACTACGACTTACATCCTTATTTGGACGGAGTGAAAATAGCTTCCGGCCAATTTTTTTATTTCCTCTTCCATATTTTCCTGATAAGTAACAAGGAAACATGTAGCCGGACCCGAGGATTTTACTACATCAATGTCCGTGATGATTTTCTCCTTTAAAAATGTCTTGTTCTTAACCATCTGATTCAATTCAGATTGGATACCTTTAGAACCGACCGGCCAAACCCCAATCCCTTTAAGTCTGCTAATCTTTTGAAAAATGGGTAATGGGGCAATTTGATCTTCCTGTTCTATTACCTCATTGCCAACCAACGGGTTACCGATGATAGCGATTTTCGACTGTTCGTTAAAAATGATCTCATCCATTTTTCCAATCTGTTTTTTGCCAAGGACGATGATCCCAATGGCAGATTGGTGCATGGTAAAGTTGCTTTCTGTACTGCCTGTAATCGGAACATTCTTTAATTGAAGCTCGTCTACTCCTCTTTGAATTCCACTTATCAGTTTCTCCCAAGCTTCATTCCCGCAAAAATTGTGAAGGATGACGGAAATAGGGTCTCCTCCTGCTGCGATACATTCCATCACGGCCACTCGAAAAGAATAGTAGGCGACCGTTTCATATGGTACAAAAACAAGATCATCCTTTTTCATACCAATCGCACCACTGTTATCGCTGGCAACAATGAGGTTGCCTGCCTCATCAAACGGAATGGTTAAAATGTTTCTCATCAATGTGCATCTCTCTTTTTCAATACTTGCTGTGTAAAGGATGAAAGTCTTGGAATTAAAACCACAGCAAGCACGGTATTTAGGAACGAACCAATCAAAAGGGAAGGGACAATTGCAGAATAAAAGCCTTTATTCATAAGAAAAATAAACGGTACAGGAGCGATAAAGGCATTCCCCACAATAAAAACGAGACAAGCCAGGATTTTTTTATTTTGTTTATATAAAATCCCAAAGATCCAAACAAGTACAGCCATTTCTGCTGCAATTAACAGATGCATAGGGCCCAGTGGAAATCCTCCGACTAAGGCCGACAATAAATGACCTAACGCTCCAGTAATCGCTCCTGCTCTGACACCCAAAATTGCAGCAGCAAGAAGAGCAGGTAAGGCATCCAATGCCACACTATCAATCACGGCAGGAATTTTGATGTTTGCTCCAACTGCCGAAAGTGCAATCATCAAGCCTAGCAAGCTAATCGTTTTTCCCTTCAATTTATTTCTCCTCCTTGCGGTTTCCTATACGAAAAACTTTTGCACTGCGTTCATATTCTACGTCTTGCACGTGTAGTCGAAAGTTAATGACCCTTGCCAATGCAAAAAAATAGTCCGAAAGCCGATTTAAATATTTTTGTGCTGTTTCCGGTGGTTTTCGATCTGTCTTCGAAAGCTTGACAACTAATCTTTCAGCTCTTCTTGTTACCGTTCTGGCAATGTGAATCGATGCGGAGGGCTTTGTTCCTCCTGGGAGGATAAAACGTTCCAGCTCTGGTGCTTCAGCTATATATTCGTCAATTCTTGATTCCAAGTACTCAATCGACTCTTCTTGAAGTTTGGTTTCACGTATTTCAGATATGTTTGCAAGGTCTCCTCCGCAATCAAATAATTCATGCTGAATTTTTTGAAGATCAGCAATGACATCCCCAAAAACTTCCTGGTCCAATTCAACCATTGCCTGCCCGACAAAACAATTAACTTCATCTACTGTTCCGTAAGCTTCTACACGGGTGTCGTCTTTATCCACCCTTCCACCGATGATGCTTGTTTTTCCTTTATCCCCTGTTCGTGTGTAAATTCTCATTTCACATTCTCCTTTTCTTTAATGGTTTTATTGATTCCGTACCAGATGACATCCACTTTTTGTGCCTTGGCAGCTGTATCTTGATACGCCCATCCTGTTAGATCCCGCCACAATCGATTTTCTTTTTCCAAAGGAACAATTCCCTTTGTTATATCCGTTCCGATTATAATTACATTTCGGCTGACCTTTTCCTTCTCCCATTTCAGCCAGTTATTTAAGCAGCTATTCCAAATTTCTAAGGATTGCTGTACATCGACCTGCTCGGTTAAAAGCTTTAACCAGATTTCGATGCCTTCCAGGATGAGAAAATTTTGATCATGGTTTACATACCGTGGCAGCGGATGATTTTCATAGGCTGACAACCAGCTTTCATCCTTTTCGACCTTGTATGTTTTTATCACCCATGCTCTTTTCCCGTTAAAGGCACCTCCTGTAATAAAATGCACCGTTCTCTCCTCCTTAGTGCTTCTCGTTCAAAAATAAGTTCGATCCCGTAACCATGTGGTACCCTCCAGCTCCAAAATTCCTTTATCTCTGGGGCAAATTCTGCTAAAAGATATTTGATTACTCCTCCATGAGTGATTACTGCACAGCGCTGAAAGTTTTTCGTAAAGATTTCTTGAATCACTCTGTTCCAGCCATTTTGAACTCTTTTGCTGAATTGCTGAAAAGATTCTCCATCCGGCGGAACAATATTAAACGGGTCATCTATCCATAGCCGGTAAAGCTTTTCTGTTTTCAATTCTTCATACGTTTTTCCTTGCCATTTTCCAAAATCCATTTCCCGCAAATTCTTCAAGAGGAAAAGATCCTCATTTGGAAACAATACATTCGCTGTTCTTATGCAACGGTTCAGGTCACTGGAAAAATAACAATCGTAGGTACGAGTTGTTGCTAAATTATGTGATTCTGGGCATAAGGGGGAATCATTCCATCCTAAATACGCTTTTCGTTTATTTTCTTCTGTTAAGCCATGACGAAATAATGCAATAACCACACTGTCATCCATAAAATTAATTCAGTCCCTTCTACTGTCGCGCCTAAAACATCACCCGTAATACCTCCGAACCATTTGAGTGCATTCCTGCGAGAAATCAAATAACAAAGAATTGAAGCTAAAAGCAACAGGCATATAGGGATGAAAAATACCTTTGATAAAAAGACTGCTATCAGAAAAACAAGGATATAGAAAGGATAAATCCAAAGCACTTTTGCGGTTGCGGCCTGTTGAAACATACGGCCAAGACCTTCATTTTTAGCCGTTTGAACGGTTAGCAGCACCGTACCCATTACACTTTTACTAAAAAAAGGCAATGCAGCAATCAGGTAATAGATGACAGGCCCAATGTTCATGATCAGTTCATAGATAAAGAAAAAACGGCAGCTCAGCAACACAATAACCGAGATGACTCCAAATGCACCTGTTCGCGGGTCCTTCATAATCTCAAGTCTTTTTTCCTGATCCTGATACGAAAAATAAGCATCACTTGCATCTATCCAGCCATCCAAATGGATGCCTCCTGTAAGAAGAATGGTGGCTAGCCACAATAGAAAGGCAGCAGCTACATGAGAAAAAGGTGTCCAGTTCATCACACCATACAATAGGATTGAATAAGAAACTCCTTGAATGAATCCTAGTAACGGAAAAGCCTGGACTGCCCCCCGAAGATTCTGTTGATCCATTGGCAATTCCCGCTTAATTGGAATAGACGTGAAAAATTGCAGGTTAATCATCAACCCCATAAGTAATTTCATGCTCTTCTACTCCATTGGTTAATAATGTGATTAAGCAAATCCCAATTGATATGATCTTTCATTTGCCGGGCTAATTCATTAAATCTTTGATCTTTAAAATCTTTTATATGGACCACTTCTTTGTTTGGAAGTCCCTTCCACTCCCGAATCCTATTCAACCATTGGTTTCTCCAACCGTCATTATGAAAGAGATGATGGAGATATGTTCCTATAATTCTGCCGTTATTGCCGTAGTAACCATCTGCTTTCCCATCAGTGGTTAGGAGAAAAGAACATCCTTCCTGAGATAGGGTGGTACTGCCTAAATGTATCTCGTACCCTTCTAACCTATGACGATTGAGTAGACCGGTGTCCTTGTGAAGTTGGGCTGCTGTCCTTGTGGTTTCTTTTTCACGTTTAAACAATGTTTTCGCAGGTATCATCCCTAATCCCTCTACGTGGCAGTAAGTTTTCCCTGTATCTGAACCAACTTCATCTATCAATTCATTCCCCAGCATTTGATAGCCGCCGCAAATTCCTACCAAAAAACCGCCATCTTCCAAATGTCTTTGAATCGATTGATCCAGATTTTTTGCTCTAAGATCATTCAAATCGCTGATCGTGCTTTTTGTACCGGGGATAATCACTGCATCCGGCCTGCCGAATTCTGAAGGATCTTTCACCCAGCGCAGTGAAACATCTTCTTCATACAAAAACGGGTCCAAATCACTATAATTTGAGATAAATGGAAGTTGAATCACGACAATATCAAGGTCAGCTTTTTTTCTGCCTCTAAATTGCTGAACAATCGATAAAGAATCTTCCCCATCTATCATATGGTTTTCCACATATGGCAAAACTCCTAAAACAGGAATCCCTGTTTTCTCCTCTAACCAACGGATGCCATCTTCAAATAAAGAGCGATCTCCTCGAAATTTATTAATCAACAAGCCGGAAATCCTTTTTCTTTCAATCGGTTCAAGTAAATCAAGCGTGCCAACAATACTTGCAAAAACTCCTCCCCGGTCGATATCGGCAACAAGGATGACTGGAACATCCGCCATTTCAGCTACTTTCATATTGACAATCTCTCGATCTTTTAAATTGATTTCAACAGGACTGCCGGCCCCTTCGATTACTAATAAATCGAATTCTTTTTCTAAATGGGAGAGCGATTCCTTGATCACCTCAAGCCCTCTTTCATAAAAGCGGTCTCGATATTCCTGTCCTGATAAGGATTCAACAGCCTTTCCCAAATACACTACTTCAGAATGCATATGCGATCTTGGTTTTAGTAAAATCGGATTCATCCAGACACTCGCTTCCGTCTTCGCTGCTTCTGCCTGCATTCCCTGAGCTCTCCCAATCTCTTTGCCATCAAGAGTGACATAAGAATTATTGGACATGTTTTGTGATTTAAAAGGGGCAACCTTTATTCCTTCATTGGCAAACATCCTGCACATAGCGGTCACAATTAAACTTTTTCCCACATCAGATGCCGTCCCTTGAATCATCACTCCCTTCATCACATCACCTCCTTCATGACAATCGGTATTCCACCTTCAATCAAATATGCCCAATCTGCATCCTCAACTAACCTTTTATGGATTTTACCAAGCAAACGTTTATAGGCTAAAACAAGTTCATTCTCTCTAATCGGTTCGTGTAATACTTCGTTACTGACCACAACCAAGGCACCGGCTCGCCTTTTTATCGCCAAAATTCCGGTTATGATCTTTTCATACACTGAATCTAAGAAAGGTTCGTCCCACTTATGTACTGCCGCATACAGTTCATTGTTTAATAAAGTTGTCACACAATCAAGTAACAAAAAATCATGTTCATTATAATGGTCAGCTAATTCACCAATGTTTAAAGACTTCTCCTCCGTATACCAGTAAACCTTCGCATTTTCTCGGTCCTGCTGATGTTTTTTGATTCGTTCTTTCATTTCGGAATCAAATGGCACACCCGTTGCGATATAATGAAGTTTTCCTTCAGTTGCAGCTGCTCTTTCCACAGTAATCCGTTCTGCAAAGCTGCTCTTTCCGCTTCTGACACCGCCTGTGATAAAGATCAACAATGGTGCTCTCTCCATTGGTTCAGCACCTCCATTAACTGCTCGTTTTCTTGATTGTTTTTAATGGCAAATCGCAGCCAATTCCCTTCTAAACCAGAGAAATTAAAGGTATGCCGTGGAATGATTCCTTTTTTTAACAGGAATTCAAATAACGCAAACTGGTCTTTTTGATAGGAATCCTGCAATAAATAAAAGTTCACTTTGGAAGCTGAAACCATAAACCCCTGTTTTTTGTAATAAGTGAAAAGCCTCTTTCGCTCATTTGCCATATATGTTTGGGTCTGTCTTATAAATGCTTCTTCCTCTATACATAATTCACCAGCTGCCAAAGCAATTACATTCGTGCTCCAATGGGATTGCAAGTTTTGAAGCTTCGCAATCGTGGCTGAATTTCCAACTGCATAGCCAAGCCGAATCCCAGGGATTGCAAACATTTTGGTCATCGAACGAATCACTATTAAATTGGGAAATCTCTTAATATATGGAAGAAGCGATTGATAATCCTCCAAAAAGTCGTAGAAGGCTTCATCCAATATAAACAAACAATCGTGTTTTTCACATTCTTCCATAAGCATTATCATGTCGGATTTCGTGTAGTGGATTCCTGTCGGATTGTTTGGATTACAGAAAAACAGTGCATCTGCATCCCTTAATTTCTGACGGATGCTATCAAAGTTAAGTGCAAAATCCGGCGCTTCCAATTGATCTATAATGATCTCACAGCGATTGACCCTGCACGCTTGTTCGTACTCCGAGAACGTGGGCTGAATCAATAAAACTTTTTTCCCCTCCAGCATTCTTGCGGCAAGGGTGATTAGATCTGCTCCGCCGTTTCCTACCAGCAGAGAATCGATCGGGACCTGTTCCTTTTTTGACAGTTGTTCCTTCAACGTTTTGGAATATGGATCCGGGTACACCGTTACCTTGTTATAAAAGTCATTCCACTTCTTTTTCAATGCATCTGGCGGTCCAAGTGGATTGATATTGGCGCTAAAATCCAGGTATTGATCCAGAAGCTTCATGCCCATTGCTTCATAAAGATATTGGGGATTCGAACCATGTGATGGCCATTTCAAAGCACATCCCTCCTGCCCATAAGAAAAGTAAAAATAAAAAAACCGTTTTGCTTAAAATTGCATTTGCTGCTTTTATGTGTTCCGGCTGAATCGTCTCAATCGGATTCCCCATTTTTGCCCGGTTCGATACGAGCCCTTTGTAATAATTAATCCCCCCAAGCTGGATACCTAAAATAGAGGCAACTGCCGCTTCGCCCCATCCGCTGTTCGGGCTTGGATGCATATTGGCATCACGGAACAAAATCGTCCATGCTTCTTGATAGGTTGTTTTTCTCGGTCTATTCCCAAGCATCATGATGATTCCCGTCAAGCGGCTCGGAATCCAGTTCATCACATCATCCCATTTCGCTGAAGCCCAGCCAAATTCCTTGTAGCGTTCATTCATATAACCAACCATTGAATCACACGTATTGGTTGCCCGATAAACCATCGCAAGCGGCGCGCCCCCCACTAATGCCCAAAACAATGGCGCTGTGACCCCGTCACTTGTATTTTCCGCAACAGTCTCGATTGCACCACGGGCAATTTCTCCTTCCTCCAACCGATCCGTATCCCTGCCGACAATATAGGATAATTTTAATCTTGCTGTTATTAGATCTCCTTCTTTTAACGGCCCATACACCTCAAGAGAGGCTTGTTTTAGGCTTTTTTGAGCAATTGTGGTTGAAATAATTATGCTCTCAAGGATAATTCCAAGGGCGGGATGAAGCTTATAACCGATAAAAATAATGAGAAGAACGAACGCAAAAACAGACACTAAAACAATCAGAAGCATAAAAGCCCCCTTCATGCGTTTTCTTTCTCCTATATTCCAACGCTTTTCAAAGAAAGCAATCATCCAGCCCATCCATTTGACTGGATGCGGCCAATGAGGCGGGTCTCCAACGATCATATCAATAAGGTACGCAATCGTGATTGAGATTAAATGATAAACTATCATGATCGAATCCTTTTTCGCGATTTTTGTAACGCTCTTGTTGTACACTGATACACAGCTTTACTGATGAGTTTTCCTAAAGGCGTAATCGTTCCTGCAAATTCCAAACATTTTCCTTGCTGTGTGGCGGCAATTAAAATACTGTCGGTGGAAGTTCCAGTCGCAATCGTTCCCGTGACCTTGTCCATCACCTTTTGATCATTCATCACCTTACCCTTTGCTTCAGTTGCCGTCATAATGCTTTGAATAAATGCCTCCTCGGTCAGTTCACCATTCACAAAGATCCAAGTATTAATGGTTCCAGGCGAAAATTCATAGGAATGCATTTCACTTTTTGAAGCATCAATCGCATTGCTAACACCAGCTGTCACGACAACAAAAATCGAAAAATCATCGTGTTCATAAAATTGATATGCCGCATCATCGAGGAACACTGCCGTCATCATCCCGACCGTCTCTGCCGGTTCAAACCCATTTGCGCTAAGAAAAGCCGACATTTCCTGGCGGTGATCACTGCAGTTATAGTTTTTATCCACATGGCGATTCACGAACTTTTGATACCAGCCGGTCCCCGCCCCAACTACACCGGAAGACATCGTTCGGAGCTGTATGGGAGATTCTAATCGAATGTACTTTTTAAAAAAAGATAGACAGCTTTCATCAATACACTCGGCATTTTCGGTTTGCAGTATATTAGGTAAGAGAACCATTTGCGGAGCAGCCACTTTCGGGTGCGGATGCTTCTTGATGTCGGTATGAAATACATTTCGGATTCGCTCTTCTTTTAGTACTTCATTCGGAATATGTTGAATATTCATTGTCCCTTTTTCCAACAGAAGAAGCCGATCACAATAAAGCCCGGCAAGATTTAAATCATGAAAAATAGAAACGACCGTTAAACCTTTTTCAATCGTCCATCGTTTGAGGAGATCTAATAATTCTTTTTGATAGGATAGGTCTAAATGGTTGGTTGGTTCATCCAAAAGAAGAATTTCAGGTTCTTGGGCCAGTGCCTGCGCCAAAAAAACACGCTGCTTCTCACCACCGGATAGTTCCTGAATCGTTTTATTTTGTAATGAAGCTACACCCGTCTGTGCCATGACCGTTTGGACAATCTCTTCATCCTCCTTGCTCCACGATTGAAACCAACCTTTTTGATGGGCATAACGCCCCAGTGAAACGGTATCTTTTACGGAATAGGAGAAAGATTCGAAGGAATGCTGGGATAAAACAGCAACCATACGCGCCAACTGTTTAGTAGAGAAATCTTGAAGCCTTTTTCCCTTTAAGAAAATCTCACCGCCACGAATTGGCAAGATCCCGCTAAGCAGTTTTAAGAGAGTCGTCTTGCCGCTACCGTTTGGTCCCAAGACACCAAACAATTCCCCCGTTCCGACTTCAAAAGAAACGCTTTTAAGAACGGCTTCACCTGAATATCCACCTGAAATATTTTCAACTCTAATCATTTCTTATCCACTTCTTTCCTTCCTTTTTCTTTGTAAAAGAATGATAGCAAAGACCGGTGCACCAATTAAAGCGGTGATCACTCCAATCGGTAATTCAGTCGGAGAAATGATCGTCCTTGAAATGAGATCCGCAATGATTAAAAACCCGCTTCCGGTTAAAATCGATAATGGCAAAAGGTGCTTATGGTCCGGACCCCAACATAATCTCGCCATATGTGGAATGACAAGCCCTACAAATCCGATGGTTCCGGAAACAGCTACAGACGCCCCCGTTAGGATGGAACCGGAGATTAAAATCATCAATTTTCTGCTTTGGATATTGACTCCTAAATTCTGTGCCTTCTCTTCTCCGAACGACATTGCATTTAATTCTTTTGCATTCATCATCAAAATGACCGATCCAATAATAAGAAATGGCAGGATAATCTTGATATACTCCCAGCCTCGCATTGAAACGCTGCCCAAAAGCCAGCTGATAATTTGCCTTAGTTCATCACCCGTTAAAGCAATCATTAAGGAAATTAGAGCCCCAAGAAAGGAGCTGAAAATAATTCCTGTTAAAATAATGGTTTCCACTCTCATGGAACGCTCCATTTTTCGTGCGAAGACTAGAACAAAAACGATGGTAACAAGTGAAAAAACAATACTTACAAATGGGAGAGTAAAAGAACCAATAAATGGAATCGAAAGTTGAAAGAACAATGTGATGACCGCCCCGACCGATGCACCGGATGAGACCCCCAGTGTATAAGGGTCGGCCAACGGGTTTCTTAATAAGCCTTGAAAGGCCGCTCCTGCAACAGCAAGAGCAGCCCCGACAAGACCGGATAAGATCACTCGGGGTAGACGAATATCCAAGACGATGTTGATGAACATGGGATCAATTCGTTCCAGAGAAACAAATCCAAAAAGTTTCGCTTCGATTATTTTTATAATCGTTGGAATTGGCACATTTACCGTACCAATGGATGTACCCAATAGAATTGACAGGAGCAGAAAGATTCCTGCAGTTAGATAGGCACTATATTTATTATTTAAAAACGTCCGGATAAATTGCCTTAGCAAGCTCCTCTACTCCTTCAACAACCCTTGGGCCAGGGCGGTCGACAAGGTCTGAATTAATATCAATTACCTGTTTATTTTTTACCGCATTCACATTCTCCCAGCCCTTTCTTGCTAACACCTGTTGGGTAGGATTCTTTACATAATAACCATATGTAGTGATGATAACATCAGGATTTTTTTGAATAATCGCTTCCTGATCAACTTTAATCCAACCTTGTTGATCGTTCGCTACATTGTCAGCATGAATGGTTGTAAGCATTTCGTCCATAAACGTATTTTTTCCTGTTGTATAGATATCGGGTGCAGGAGCTACTTCCATATACACTTTTTTCTTTTCCTTTATGGATGATGCCTTTGCCTTAATGTCCGCCAATTTATCCTTCATGCCCTTAATGACTTCTTCCGCTTTTTTTGTTTCACCAGTTGCCTTCCCGATCATCTCAATAGAGTTATAAACCTGTTCAAAGTTTTGTGCATTAGCAACAACCAGAACCGGAATTCCTGCATCGCGAAGTTGCTGAAGGGCATCCTTCGCGATCGAAGCAGATGAGGCATGCGCCAAAACTAGGTTTGGTTTTAATGCAATGATTTTCTCTGTATTAAATTGCTGTCCGCCGATTTTTTCTTTTTTTAGAGTATCTTTTGGATAATTATCATAATCCGAGACTCCCACAATTTCCTTTCCTAAGCCTAATGCATAGGCAATCTCCGTATTGCTTGGCATTAGTGATACAATTTTCTCAGGCTTTTGCTTCATCAAAACCTTGTTCCCTAAAGCATCCTTAATGGTTACTGGAAAGGTGGCTGTTGTATTTTCTGTTTTCGCCTGATTTCCTTCCTCGTTCGGTTTGGTTGTTCCAGCACAACCTGCAAGCACGCCTATTGTTAATAAAACAACCAGCAATAATGAATACCATTTCTTCATCTTTTTTCCCCCTAATTTTGATTTTGCAGCATAATGAAAATAAATCTTGCCAATGACACTTGATAGCTAAAAACAAAAAACATCTCCATTAAGACATGGAGATGTTGGTATGAGTAGATTCTAATACGAAACGTAAAGAGTCCAGCATGCCACACATTCCTATCCTCGTAGGTTTTGGCTTGAATAAACAGGTAGGTCTCCTGGCTCATGATCATCGCTTCCTATACCTTCCCATCTTAAGACAGTGGCCATTATAGGATGCTCCCATTTACAGTGGCGGGACCGCGTTGGATTTCAACCAACTTCCCTATTAAGCTAATAATCTTTAATGATTTTAGCACCTGTTTATGTAATCTATTTTTTTATGCTAAAGCAATTATATATAGTAGTTAATCAAATGTACATGTTTTTCAGAAACTATTACCATTTTTCAATTCAAGTAAGAGGAATATTTCGACAACTCCTCCCACAATTAGTTTTGCACTCGAATCATAAACAGTCTATGGTGAAACTGACAGAAAACTGTATGGATGTGTAATACCTACCAAACACTTAGTGCTGTATACAAGCCTAAAAAGTAAGTAAATCTTTTATAATGGAGTAATAGTAGGATGACCAACCAGCTTCAACCAGGGCAAGAACTGCAGGCAAACCAGCGGCTAAACGCGAACATCGGGCGAGCATTTCTGATTATGCAGGGTGATGGAAGGGCGTCTGGCACCAATGGCAGCGGTGCTGTAAAAGCAATCATGCGGAACGATGGCTGCCTTGTTGTTTGTAAAGCAAATGGGCAGTAGGTCTGGTCCTCTGGTACCGCGGGGAACGACGGGGCCTATCTCATCCTTCAGGACGATGGGAATGCGGTGATTTAAATGCGCGCTGGGACTCGAGAACATGGCGCCATTTTCAAAAGCTTGGTTTTGACCCAGCAGTTCACGGGTTCTTATTTCCAAACAACTTCGTTAATACTATAGCTAATATTCCCGGATATGGGCAGGTAACAACCCGACTAGTTTATGTGAACACCAACCATACCCTCCACTCCCACGGCGGACACAGTAATCCGAAATGGACGGCTGATCAACAAGAGGTAACGGGCTTTGAGGGCCGGGACGACAATGACTTGAGGTGGCTTTTAGAAATTCGCTGAGGTGGCCATAAGGATTGCCCCTCGTTAGAGAAGTTGTCAATGCATGGATGAAACGCGAGGGTCACTTCGAAAATAAAAGACAGCCTAGAAGGTGAACTGCCCCGTAAATGATAGACACTAAACTTACATTTACGGGGTGTTTTTTAAATTTAAAACAGGCTTTAATCAACTGTTCGGTCCCATCTGCCATAAATATTTCGTCAATTTCAAAATTCTATAAAAATTCCTGATAATTGACAAAACTCATTAAAATGGTTTCATGGCCAACTGATTCATTATTTCAATAAAATAATCATACCCTCTACCTACATGTTCCACTTTATGTGAATCTGATCCATACACAAGCGGAACCCCCAACTTCACCGCTTCTTCGATTACCCATATCGGAGGATAGATTTCTTTGCACATCGGTTGAAAAAGACCGGCCAAATTGACATCGAGTTCCATTCCGCTCTGTTTAACCTTAGAGAGAATTTTGGTTATATGCTCCCGATCGTAATTAGGATCTTTAGGTCTTACAAAATCTTGATACTTATGGATTAACGTGAGATGCCCAATCCTAGAAGGCTTGTTAGGGCCCAAATTCGCCTCAATGCTCTCCTCTACCATCTCATAATAAGCATCATAAACTTTCTCTACACTGCCATAATACTTGACCAACCCATCTTGAAAATCCTCTGCCGAGAAATCCACACATCTCCAACCATCTTTACCAGGAAGAAAGTGGACAGATAATAACCCATCCTCTAGTTCATGACTGTCTAACAAGTCCCGTGTGAATGATTCCATTCCAGATATAAAGTCAACTTCTAAACCCACTAAAATATCAATTTTCTCTTGATACTTATCTTTCAATTCTTTACCTATTTTAAAGTAATCTTTCAACTCGTTCATTGACATAGCTAATTCATCTACTAGCCATTGTCCATTCGGAATGGTTTGTGTCAGTTCAAAAGGCAGTGGGGGATGTTCGGTAAAACTATATTGCTGAAATCCTTTCTTGATCGCTTCAATAATATAGAGTTCTGCGTTCTCCTCCGACCCATGCTTACAAAAGTGAGTGTGGGTATGTCCATCTCGCCCCTTTTGAAAAAATTCATGTCCCATATCAAAAGTCCTCTCTTGAAATACTAAAAATTATAAAGTTAAATATTAATAGTCCAAAGACTCTTCAATTGCTCTAGTCTAACCTTTACATTATCGGAATAGTTTATACATGTGCGTCTACATGGCTAATTTTTCTGAATAATGGAACTTGCATCTTAACGTAACAGAATAATGATGCATGTCAATAATTAATAAGAATTTTAAACATTTTTTTTTAAAAAACACATCTCTGATTGAAAGTCTAACAAACAATCATTTCAATCTCTGTTTTCACCGATTCTAAGGAGCATATATCATTTTCGCATACACAAATTCTAAAATTATACTATAAAAAAGTCAATAACCTACCAAGGTTATATTTATAATTTTCAAAAAAGTATATTACCCCCAAAAATTAAGAGTGATATAATGAAAGGATTAAGTGAAGTTAAGGGAGGAAACAAATTGGCTACCTCACTAAGGGTATTGTCGTTAGCGATGCCTTTTATATGCATGATGGCTATGTCCGTGTTAGAAAAGTCACCCTTTTTTATCTTTTCTAGTATATGTTTTTGACCTTTAATCCGAAAGCGAACCAAAACTGTGTTGGAATTAATAATAAGCTTTCATTTTCTATCAAAATCGGAGGAGAATTTTATGCCTGAAACAGGAACAATAAAAAAATATTCTTCAAAAAAGAAGAAAAAGAAAGCAACTTTTCTAGAAAATTTTAATTTTTTTCTTTTACTTAAGGTTGGCTTTCTTATTTCCCTATCCCTACTAATTGTCTATCTCTATTATCTACATACAAAAGGAACTTTTATTTCCAGTATGGCTTTACTATGGAATTTGCATAAGAAAGTTATTATGATTATGTTCGGGTTTGTTTCATATAGTTTAGGAATTTTTTACTTGGGTTTTAGGAAAGGAAGAAAAGGATAAGAATAAATGGTTCACTTTAATAATTATTTTATTTTTTCTAAAAATCATCATTTACCAGTGATAAGGTTTACCATATAATTTAGACCCAACCCATATTTTAATGTTCCTTGATATTTATGGGATTAAACTTTCGATGTCTAATACTGTTATAAAAGCAGGCTACTGTCAAACACAAAAGATAATCCCGTAGGGGTATTGCTTTGACGTTTTTTCTAATACACAAAAAGCCCCCATAATCATGAGCGCTTCTTCTAGTTTTTATTTTTCACAAGCAATAAAATCTTTATCTCGATCCAATGAACTATTTGCGTCATACAGAGCCTGTGAAACATAAGGTTTATATTTTGTTTTTCCACCTTTATTTTTTACAGATGATGAACGTGCTACACCGCCCTTATAACTATTGTTCAATTCAGTACAATTTTTAAACTTTTTGGCTGCAGCATCTGCACTGTTCGCAGAAACAAAAGAAAAACCGAGTACCAATCCCGCTGAGAGAAAAATAACACAAAGTTTTTTCACAACATCCCCCTACCTTCCCACTTATTTACTTTTCTAAATAATCATAGTACAAGCAGGGGTTCATTATCAAGATAAATATCGTGCGAAATATCTAACATTTCCATCTGATTTTATTTCCATTTTTTTGGAAAAAATGGCGGTTTTTTCTTGAATCATCCTCTGTTATTTGGTCTATTTTTAGTCTAGCTGTTTATGAAAGAGATTTAGGAACTTTAAACTTAATTTGATACCCCAGGCAACCTCATTCATCACTTTTTTTCTATTTTACATAATTACTTAGCTTACCGATATTCTCTACTTCTACAGAAACGAAGTCGCCTGTTTTCATTGGACAACTGCCAGAAGGGGAACCAGTAGCCAAAACATCACCTGGTTCAAGTGTCATAACTTTTGAAATCCAACTAATCAGAAAAGGTATGGAAAGTGACATCTGATTGGTATTACCCTCTTGAACGATTTTGCCGTTTAACTTGGTAACAATGCGTAAATTGGTTGGATCTATACCTGTCACAATCCACGGACCCAATGGGCCAAAAGTGTCGAAACCTTTTCCGCGTGTAAACTGTGGATCCATTTTTGTAAGATCTCTTGCAGTCACGTCATTAAATATGGTACAGCCAAAAACATAATCCAATGCATCTTCTTCTTTTATATTTTTGCCACGCTTGCCGATAATGAGTGCTACTTCCCCTTCCATCTCCACCTGTTTTGTTAAATCACTTGACGGAAGAATAATATCCCCACCGTTTGGAATCAATGAAGTTGTCGGCTTTAAAAACAAAAATGGCTCTTTCAGATTTGCCTTTCCCCCAGTCTCCTTCGCGTGTTCCGCATATGTCCATCCGAAATTAATCACTTTTGAGGGTGCTACAGGCTCCAAAATTTTCACATCACTAAATTTAACTTTTATTCCATCGTAATTTAATTCATTGTTTACAATTTCATTAAAATTACTGGACAATTGTAAAATTTCATTATCCTCAACAATTCCATAATATTTTTTACCACTATGATTCTGATAACGAACTAGTGTCTGTGTTTTTTGTAATAACTGCATTACCAAACCAACCAACTCCATCAACAAATTTAAATGTCATTTACCCTGTACTAGGGGGAATTCAATTAGTTATTAACTCGTAACATGGATCATTAAAGTAAACAATCTGTGTTAGAATCTTATTACCTTGAATACTTTCAAGGAAATTTTTTGCTTCTTTTTCAGTGTTAAACTCATACATTCTTAAATCTTTTCCATTATTAAACACAGTAATATTCCACATTCAAAAATTCCTCACTTTTTCACATTTTTATGTTAAGGATGTTTTTTCACAACTTGGCTAACATCTAATCTTAATGATTTCTCCTTTGAAATCTGACTACCCTGACATGCTATGATTTGGATAGATGAAATTTCCCAAGGATTTTCTTTATTCTATTTCCGATAGCTCCGTAACGAGGGTTATTCCTTTGTTTTGTCACTTTCATTTATAGAATGATAGATTGCTTACATTAAGGATAATGCAGTAATAGAAAAAAATAAAATACCAAATAATTATATTTACTTATAAGAAATTTTTATATCGCATAAACAGGATGTGAAGAAGCTATGAAAACCATAATTCTGGATGTGGTCTACACTCTTCAAAGTTCCCATATCTGCATCGCTGATAGTACTTGAATTAGATAAACAGAAACGGAATAAAGCATGAATGATAATTTACCTTTTAAAAATAGATAATGGAATATTTTCCCTCACATGGTATAATTTTAATTAATAGAAGAGTGGTGGGGGGAAGGTTATGGTTGCTCAAATAATAGGCATAGTTGGTTCAAGTTTAGGATGTTTAGTTGCTGCATTTATCTTTTATTTTTTAGTAAGGAAAATGCTTGTTAAGTCTCTAGAAGGAAAAACATTAATCTTTGTGTCTTTTATTGGTTCGGGTATTATAATTTTAGTCATAAACTCTTTACTAAATGGATTTGTATGGGGGTTTGTAAGATACATTCCTGCTCTATTTGTTTGGTTCTTAATTGATATAATTATAGCGAATAAGAAAAAAATTATTTCAGAAAACATTAATGGATAAGCCCCTCTCGATTGAGAAGGGCTTTTTGTTTAGTCAGTATCTTCCTATAAATGTGGGACGAACAAGTTTTCGCATTAAAAATGCACCCTCGAAAGAATGCTCTTGAATATTTTTTAATTCGTGTTTTCATGTAATTTAAATTTAAAAATTTGTTGTACATTATTTGCGACTTTCAAATTTAAAAGCATTATCCATTAATATTTAACTGTCACTTCCTTCAAATTGAATATCCCAATCATCTGATTCGTCGTCTGTTTCACAATCGTCAACGTCAGTATAAAGGATGGAATCGACTGCAATTCTTTTTATTTTCATTCTCTCCATTTACCTATCTCCCCTGTAATTTAAGTCATTTTTCAAGTTATTCTTTTGTAAGTGAAAGGTGCTTACCAAGTTTAAGTAAACTTCTTCACAATCTTATTTTGCAATAAAAATGAATGCAACAGGACATTAAAAAAAAACAACTGTCATAGATAATCAGGAAATGATGACTTATAGCTTTAACACTCTTTATTAGAGTAAAATGAATAATTTATAAATAATAGACTAGTCTATGAAGTTAATCTGTTAAAAAATTGGGCAGCTTTTTATTGACTAGCCTTCTATTTTATGAAGACACTTTTTATAGATGTTTTAGAATTCCAAAGATATTGATTTTTCGCCATCTTCCAATAAAAGAATCCTATAGGGATATAGTAAGACAAATAGGTACTGATCATAAATCCATAGTAAAATGGGTAGCCCTTTATAATGAGTATGGTCCAGATGGTTTAAAATTAAGGTATACAAATTCCCCTGCACAATTTAAAATAGACGTACCCATGTCCATGCAGATGTGGTAAGAAGTTTAAGAATTGTCAAAGTCGTAAACACGTTACTTAATATCTAGTTAAATATTATATAGCCTCTTTTTGAGGAGTATAAATAAAAAAAGGGAGTTTGAATATTATGGCATTTAAAGAAATAAGCCCTAAAATCAATATTGAAGAAATAAAAGAGCTTGGCAAATTATCAGGAGAAGCGTTAAAACTTAAAAAGGAACGTGATAATGAACTTGAAGCAATTATTAAAGGTGAAGATGATCGCTTGCTTTTGGTAATTGGTCCTTGTTCATCTGATAATGAAGAAGCTGTTCTTGAATATGCTCGTCGCTTAGCAAAATTACGAGAAGAAGTTAAGGATAAGATTTTTATTGTAATGAGGGTATATACGGCTAAACCTCGTACCAATGGTGATGGATATAAAGGCTTAATTCATCAGCCAGATTCCAAAGGTAATCCTAGCTTGATTAACGGTATCAAGGCTGTTCGTGAATTACATTATAAAGTAATTACTGAGACTGGTTTGACAACAGCAGATGAAATGCTATATCCAGAAAATCTTCCTTTGATTGATGATCTGGTAAGCTACATCGCAGTTGGGGCACGAAGTGTAGAAGATCAACAACATCGATTTGTTGCAAGTGGTATTGATGTACCAACAGGCATGAAAAATCCAACTTCAGGTAATTTGAACGTAATGTTTAATGGTATCTATGCTGCTCAAAATGCACAAAATTTTCTATTTAATCATGCTGAAGTAGAAACTGAAGGTAATCCTCTTGCACATGCAATTTTACGTGGAGCGTTAAATGCATACGGAAAAAATATACCAAATTATTATACAGATAATTTACTAGATGCAATCAAAATCTACGAAAAAATGCATCTTAAAAATCCATTTATCATAATTGATACGAATCATGATAACTCTGGTAAACAATATTTAGAACAAATTCGTATCGTTCGCCAAACTTTGATTAATCGTGAATGGAATGAAAAAATTAGGAAATATGTTCGCGGATTTATGATTGAATCTTATCTTGAAGAAGGCCGTCAAGACGAACCAGTAGTTTTTGGTAAATCAATTACAGATCCTTGTCTTGGATGGGAAAAGACAGAAGAACTTATTCATGAAATTTATAAAACAGAAGTTAAATAACAAATAATATTTACGGCAAGAGCCCAGTTTTAACCTGGGCTCTTTATGTTATTGAAGAAGGACAAATTGTTTTGTAAAACACTGTTAGTTCCTTAACGAAATATTGATACAAGGATTATTGAAACATAGAGCTGAAGAATGCAAGTAGGTGAATTTGTAAGCCTTATGTGGCAGGATAATAATTTTAAAAAGCATTCTATTAGAATAACAAAAACCGTTTATTTAGCGTTAAATTTAGCATTTCTTCTAAAGGAAATAAACCGGAATTCTTAAGAGGAAGAAGATCACTATCATCCTCTGACATTTCTAGAAAAACACCTTCCTCATCCAATTCGAAGACTTCACTTAGCTGCTTTGCTGATTCTTCAAATCGGCCCAGCAAAGAAAGGTAGCAGGCTCTGTTGTATCCAAAGTATAAATCCTGACCATGAAGCTCCAAAGCATGATCGATCCATTGCAGTGCTTCCTCAACACGTTCCTGTAATCGATAAATGATAGCTAGTTCGTTGAGGGCATTTGGATCATCTGGTTGAACCTCCAGGGCTTTTTTCATAGCCAACTCCGCTTCAGGATAGTTTTCGAGCGCAACATAAACTTTCCCAAGATAATAATACCCTTTATCAACACTAGGCTCAATGTCCAGACATTGAAGATAAACAGCCTTAGCTTCCTCCAACCTTCCCTGTAAAAATAAGATATAACCAAGTAAATTCATATACTCCGGCTCATCGAACTCTTCCGCAAGAGTTTCCATTAAACGTTTGGCCTTGGCTAAGTTCTTCAACTGTTTCTGCTCACTCATTTCTACACTTTCATTCACATAAAGGGTCGCAAGTTTATAGGCCAAATCAGTATCCCAATGTGATTCTAGCGCTTGCTCTAACACCTTTATGGAATCATCTGGAAGGTATATTCGCAGGTAAAAATCAGAAAACCAAGCAGCTGCTAAACTATTTTCAGGATCTAATTTCAAGGCAGTTTCGTAAAAGCTGATAAGTAACCCCATATGGTAACTAAGTTTAGTAAAACCTGTCAGTCTTTTAAATAAGTTCTTACGCTGTTGGACGGTGCTATCTTCAACTAAATTGACTACCATGTTTTCATAAGCTGCCGCACTATTCATAAAGACAATACTTTTTTCATTATCAGTCAGCTTTAGTTTTTTCAAATCATCTTCGAGTTTAGCTATAGACTTGGACTTCGAATAGATCTCGATAAGTGTTTCATACCATTCCCTCGTATGGAAGTCTTCCTGAATGACGGGCAGGCATTTTTGTTTGGCTCTTTTTAGATCACCTTTCTTTAGGAAAATCTTAGCCTGATGAAGTAAAAGCTGCGGCAATTCTGGTGAATACTCCAGTGCCTTTGTTAAATAGGCCTCTTCTTCTTTTATGTCACCAAGCTTTCCATAAATATATGCCATGGAGTCGTATAAAAACGCCCGGTCATATTTTTTCTTGCCGAGTTCTAACTCCCTGAACCTCTCCAAAAAGTCCTCCAGCATGGAAGGTTGGTCCATCAACCCGATTGCCGCTTCAACCGAAATGCAATAAGGATTAAGACAGAAGGCTTCCATTAAGTAATGCAGCTCTTCTGCCTTGTTCTCTGCCTGGCCTGCAATATTGGCTAAATTCAACATTGCCTGTTCATGATAAGGATCAAGTTTAATCACTTTTTGAAAATATTCTCTTGCTTTCTTATATTCTTCGTTTTTAAAATAAATCTCACCGAGCCTAAATAGTGGCAAGATATCTTCTTTTAAAGTCAGAGCATGTTCATGATAACTTTTCGCCTTGTTCAAATACCCATTCTGTTCATACAAACAGCCAATATAGCAGAGAAACAGAAGATCATTCTCTCTATGATCACGCTCACCTTCAAGAAATGTAATTCCTCTCCTGTAAAATGGTGTGTCTTCGATAAGACCTGTGTACAATTCCAATGCCTCCATCAGATTGGAAGTCGTCCTCTTTATCCCAAGTTCCATGTAAGATAGGGCTTGCAAAAAATACGTTTCATCCATTTCCCTTTCTGTCGCTGTTTCCCACATAATCTTTCCACTGTTAATCAAAAATTCATGATGATCCTTAAATTGATTATAAAGGCTGTTCATATAGGAGAAAAACTCAGTGATTTTTCCTTCTTCCCTTAGTAATGCTCCAAGCGAAAGAAACGCATCTGGCTCCTCAGGTGTCTTTTCTGCTGCTTTTGAATAATAGGTTCTTGCTCGATCATAATTCTGTACCCTTTCGTAAAACTCGCCAAGTTCCATGAGCAGGGGGTAAGATTCATCTGTTTTAGTAAGTCCTTTTTTCAAAGCATCTTCTGCCCTTTTGCGATCTTCATAGGCAAACTCATAGAGATTTGCCAATTCACGATATGGCAGAGGAACATCTGGGTCCAAGTCAATTGCGACTTTGAATCCTCTTTCCGCCTTATGGAAGCGGCCAAGCCGTCTATCACAGAGGGCCCTTTCATACCAAAGATGAGCATTTCTTTTGTTCATTTTTAGAGAGGTGGTAAAGACATTCCTTGATTCCTCGTATTGTTCATTATCAAATAAAATCATTCCATGATTAGTTAATGGAAAAACATCACGGTCATTAATGTCCAGCGCAATAATTGATAGTGTTAATGCGTCTCTAATTTCACCATGGTTGGAGGTTGAGAGTGCCAGATACGACCAGAGGATATAATCATCTGGTTCCAGCTTGATTCCTTTCTTAAATTCATCGGAAGCCGCAAGATAATCACCTTTATAATAAGATAATCTACCCTTCAGATAATGATAAGCAGGATCATTTTTGCTCCCCTTCTCAAGGAATTGAAAAGCAGGCTCCTCCTTCTTAACAGCTGCATAGGCCATGGCAATGGTCAGATTTCGATAATGGGAGTTAGTCATATGACGCTCAGTTACTGCTACAAACTTCTCTAGAAGCTCTTCATCCAGATTACTTGCCAAATATTTGACTGAGTAGACTGCTACAACGGGATTTTCAGCATGTTCTTGTAAAAACGTAAGATCGTCGAGTTCAAGTGGATGGTCACATTCCTCCGTAAGCAGCAACAGCTTTTTCATCCTTTCATGCTCGTCTGGAATAAGGAAATCAAGCTTCTCTGCTTCACTAGAAGGAACAATCGCCACTGATAATGCAAAGTTATTGCCGAACTCTTGATCAAAGTTCTGATATTCCAGCTGGTGAAGTCCTCTAAAATTCGGATCTTGAATATGAAACACCTGTAAATTATCATCATACCCTGTTACCATTTGAACATGGGAGGATATAAGATAATCGATCGTCACCATCACTGCAACATCTAAGTCGACCAATCTTTTAAACTTCTCCTCATTTCCCAAAAAGAGACGGCAGCCATATCCCTTTTCTTCAAGATAGCCGATTGCCTTGGAAATCTTTGATCCAGCTACGTCAAAGATTGAAGCCGCTATTTCCTCCTGGCTAATTTCATGTAAAAACATGCTCAAAGCCATTTGAACGCAAGCTGGTACGCAAAAATTATATTTTTGAATGACGGGTTTGTAATTCATTTTTTTGACAGGTTTATTTTTTTCTCCGTTGAAATGCTTGTAATGCGTTTGTTGTGTGAGTCCAGGATGTGAAGCAAGATGCTGCTGAAGCAGGTCAAGCCTTTCTTCCTGATAATAGGCTTCCGCTTCGAAGAAAGAGAACATTTTCTGATACCCATGATAAGGAGAAATACTTGCTAACTGAGTAATAGATTCTCTCATAGTATTCCACTGCTTCTGCTTGTAATGAAACCTTATTTTCTCCACTAAAAGCTTTGGATAATAGGGATGCTCCTTTAAACCCTCCTCTAAAACACTCTCTGCTTTCACCATTTCTCCCTGCATCGAGTATTGTTGGACAAGAAGGACATAAGAAATGACCCCATCCCTTTGGTCCTTTTTGCCTTTTTCGAGAAACTCGAGGGCTGTGTCCCATTCTCCTTTATGAAGATAAAAATAGGCCCATCTCGAATTCGTGCTGTCCTTAGATGCCGATTCACACTTTTCCATATAGACAAAGGCTTCTCGAAAGCGCTGCATGTTGATCAATGCATCTGCCAGATTGAAATACAGCTTTTCAGCTAATTCAGAGGATAGGTCCTCCTTTTCCAGCTCCTTTAACAGCTCTTCTGCCTCAATTAGCTTGTGTTCCGCAATCAATTCCTCAGCATACCAGATGGTTGTTAATGGAGACTTTTGTTTTCTGTATCTCTTCCTCACAAGGATTCGGCTCCACTGGTCCATTAGGGCCAGATCCATCATCATAAGCAAATCTTTTAAATTCTCTTCCGGTTGATGTATAAGGTTTCTGATTGATGTTGATTTATATTGTTTTATATAATTTTGAAATTGCTCTAGAAAGAGTTCAAGCGCTTTCTGATAATTTTGGTTCTCAAGTAAATCTATGAACGTATTTTTTATCATCTGGTTCTCCTTCACTTGGTTCATATTTTTCATCAAAACAATTTTAAAAATTTAAGTTTACCTTTTTACTTTTTGGTTGAACCATCATTCTGGTAAAAAATAATTTTCTAGATTATTATTCTTCGAGTCTTTTTTAAAAACCTTCTTCTAACTTCCTTTGGCAATCGCCAAATATATATAGAATTGGATTTAATATCGTAGTATCCAAACTATAAAACCTTTAGCAATTACACACCAGCTATAAATAAGAAAGGTGATTCCCTTTTATTAAGGTAATCACCAGTTTACTTATATTCTTAAAGTTGTTACTAATTTAGTCGAAAGGATTCGGCTTAATGACAGCGCTTCTAGACTGTTGCTAAAACATGGTTGTTCACAAGTGATTCAAGCACAAATGCGTTTTCGAATCCGCCTCTGGCAGCATCAGCAAGGGATATATGTCCTGCTGCATCTCCGATGACAAAAACATTGCCCATCTCTCTTCGTAATGGTTCTTCCAATGGATTATATGCTTGTACGCCCATGGCAATAACAACCTGGTCCACTTCTATTTCAACCAATTCCCCAGTTTCTTTGATTTCTACCATCACGCCATTCGGCAGAATTTCCCTGACTGTTTGCACGGTAATAATGTTGATATTTTCATGTTTTAACTTTTCCAATAGCTTTGCTCTTGTGGCAGGACTAATTTTCGAACCCGATTTCGTCGGTACTTCAACTAGGGTGACATCATTGCCTTGTTCAGAAAGTCTGCGGACCGTACTATGAAAAACCATTCCGCTTCCTAACACAGCAATTCTCTTGCCATGGAAAGGGTTGTTTTTAAGTTTAATATCTCGATAGTTACAAACATTCGGAAGTGCATATCCCTTGATATCGGGTTCTAGCGGGGTCTCTCCTGTTGCTAACAAAACTGCATATGGATTCAAGGATTTGGCTTGTTCAACTAAAGCCTCTGTATTTAATCTAATATCAACGTTTAAGCGTTCCATTTCATGGCAAAGGTAATGAACATATCTCTTCATTTTCTTTTTATAGACGGGATCAGTTACTAAGTTCAGGTGGCCACAAAGCTGGTCTTTTTTCTCAAATAGTTTTACATCATACCCTTTAATCCTAAGTACTTTTGCAGCTTCCATTCCCCCAGGCCCTCCGCCAATGATCACAACACGCCGTTTTTCATCAATGGTCTGCATTTCCAAAAATTCAAGTTCCCGTCCAGCCCTTACATTAATGGAGCATTCTATATGGCCCTTTGAATAGGCACAGTGCAGGCAAGAAATACACATCCTGATTTCTTTCTCGCGTCCTTCTGCCACTTTGCGCACCCAATCAGGATCTGCGATATGTCCTCTTCCAATTGTAACAAAGTCTGCTTTTCCTTCTGCTAAAATGGTTTCCACAAATTGCGGCTCTCGTATATTGCCAACCGTAATGACAGGAATACTCACTTCTTTTTTTAGCTCTTCCGCTAAGTAGACTCTCCATCCTTCTTCAAATAACGGTGATTCGATCACTGTTTCCATCGTATTATAGTTTCCTGCACTTGCATGCAGCCCGTCGACACTCATCTTCTCCAAATAGCGGCTGATTTCACAGCTTAAGGGCACATCTGTCCCGCCTTCCTCGAATTCATCCACACTAAGCCGGACGGTAACAGGGAAATCTTGTCCGCATTGTTTTTTAATCCCTTTGATGATTTCGGCTAAGAATCTAATTCGATTTTCAAAACTGCCGCCATATTCATCAGTACGAAGGTTCGTGTTTGGATTTAGAAACTGATTAATTAAGTATCCATGCGCACCATGCAATTCCACTCCATCAATGCCAGCGATTTTGCAACGAAGCACCTGCAATGAATTTATTGATGATTTCCTTGACCTCTTCTGTGGCTAGTTCTTTTGGTTCAACGCCAATCGCAGCACAGACGACCGGGCTTGGAGCGACAAGCTGCTTCCCTCCGGTCAGAAGGGAATTTGATTCTCTGCCTGCATGATGAAGTTGAACAAAGATTTTGGTCCCATATTTATGTACAGCGTTTGCAAGACGGCGGAAACCCGTTATAAATCTGTCATGATCGATTCTTAACTGATTAACAGCTCCCCTTCCCAGTTCATAATCAATGGTCGTAAATTCAGTAATAATTAAACCCGTTCCTCCTTTGGCCCTTTCTTCATAGTAACGGATTTGGTGGTCTGTCATTTCGCCATTCGGACCTGCCAGGTTTGTTCCCATTCCAGGCATAACAATCCGATTCTTTAGGATTAGCTGTCAGATTTATCCTTTATTAAATAAATTTGGATGACTTTTCACTCGTTTTCCCCCTTTTATATGCTCAACTCTTCACAATGATGTCTATTTTATTATCACATAAATTGATTTTATTAATTTTGAAATTTTTGTGATATTCATAAGGAAGGAGAAAAAAGCCTATGTTAGCTGGGATCCAGCTTAAAAATTAAATTTCTGAATTAACACAAAACGACAATGTTCGATTCTAATATTTTGTAGAATAGTAGTATAATTTACCAATTTACATAATTTATCGGTAACCTACGACACAAAATCTATAGTTGAATGCCCTAGGATATTGATAGCTGGATTAACAGATATGGGAGGAATCATAATGGGAAGTACAGCCAATGTTCAGGAAATGGAGAAACAACGCGTAAATTCAGCTAAATGGTACGCAAACTGGAAATTTATCACATTAGGTATTATCATTATTCTTGCACTCATCATCGCAGCAGGCAGCTACTATCAGGCAAACCACTTCAATTCAGCAATCAAGATTAATGGGATTAAAGTCGGTGGAATGACCACTGATCAGGCACTAAAAAAATTAAAAACAACCGTCTTAAAAAATGAAGTCTATGTTGGAAATCAACAAATTTTAGATGGAAAAGATACCACAATGGAATTTACGAATAAGGATCTGCCCGCTATCAAAAAATTATTAAAGCGCCAGTGGACTTTCCTCCCTTCTTCAAAAGCTAAAGATTATCCATTAATGTCTAGCAATCAGGATCAATATCGAAATCAGACATTGAAAAAAGAGTTGGAAGAAAAGCTGTTAGCCATGAATAAGAGTTTAAAAGCGCCACAAGATGCGGTGGTACGTTTGGAACAAGGTAAAATGGTTGTCACTAACAGCATAAGTGGAGAGCAGTATGATGTCGCCGGTCTTTTGAAAGACTACGAAAAGCAGGAATATGTTAGTGAAATTCGACTCAATCCAGTCTACATACAGCCCATTAAAGAAAACAGCGAGATTATAAAAAATGAACAAAAAAGAATGGAAGAATTCCTTGCGCAGACCGTCGATTATAAGGTGCAAGATAAAGTTTTTACGTTAAAAGCCAGCGACTTAATAAAAAATGCCTCTATTACTAGAGATCTAAAAATCACACTAAATGATGCAGGTGATATTAAAAATAAAATCGCTGAAATTAACAATTCCCAATCCACATTAAATAAGGATTTCACATTCAAGACCCATTCAGGTTCGATGATATCGGTTAAAGGTAAAGGCTACGGCTGGGCCATCGATGTTGACAAAGAAGTACCGGGTATAATGGCAGCTTTTGAAAAGGGAGAAAAATCGGTTACCGCCGCTAATATTTACGGAAATGGCTGGAATGGTGAAGGCTATGGATACCAAGCGGTTACGAACAATGGGATTGGCGATACGTATGCTGAAGTTTCCATTGCAGAGCAGCGAATTTGGCTTTACAAAAACGGGAAATTAGTTGTCACAACGAATGTTGTTACTGGCACACATAGTACCCATCATGATACATCACCAGGAGTGTGGTATATTCTCTATAAGCAAACACCTGCTGTCTTAACGGGCAGAGAAAACGGAAAAATTACTTATCAAGTAAATGTTGATTATTGGGCTCCTTTTACAAATGATGGCCAAGGGTTCCACGATGCTAGTTGGCGAGGCAACTGGGGTAGTAAAGCCTATCTTTCATCAGGGTCGCACGGCTGTGTCAATACTCCGCCTAGCATTATGAGAACCGTCTACAATAATCTCAGTACCCATGAGCCGGTTGTTGTTTATTAAAATAAAAAATTTATTCTATTTACTTAAAAGAATAAAGCGTTAATCCAAGAAGGATTAACGCTTTTTTTATTGGTGGTGATTATTTGGATAACAGTACCACTAATTCCTAAAAATGTTCATCCTGAACAGTTGAAATGAAATGCCTTAATATATGGTCCCTTTTTATTACGTCAGTATGTATATTTTCAAAAACCTCCATTACCGCTTTCTGAATCAGGTTCTTTGTTAATTGTTGATTGTTAGATGCTGGTTTAAAATAGAGGTACATTGGAAATCCACCATTGTTTGTGGGAAATTCATAATCAATAGGCAAACATTTAGCCCCTAATCTTTCATAAAAATTTATTCTTCTTAATTGAATCTCCTTATTATGACCTTCTTCCGGTATTTCGACCTCTATAAATACACCGAGTCCATTCTCCTTATAATGGGTAATTTTATCAAATAATAATGTCCCATAACTTCTATTCCGAAACTTATTAATGATTGCCATATAATCGAGCCATATGGCATTTAAATGTTCTAATTCATATATAAAAGCATATCCAACTATCTCCTTACTGGTTCTGTCCTTTGCTAACAGCAATTTATAATTCTTTCTAGTTATTAGTAATTCAAGCTGTTCGTAATTTTTTAACTCATCAATAGCAAAGTCATTTGTAAAATGTTGATATATAAACGTTAAATCGTCTATCCCACCATCTACTATTTCGATATTCAACACCTTTTGTTCAATCTCCTTTCTCTTTGATTTAACATCCATTATAATTTCATTTTCTACATGTATTAAAATAACATGCTTCTAATTTGGAGACCCCCTCTTAACAACATAAAAAACCGAAGATATTTCATGATCTTCGGTCAGGTATTGAGTAATTTACAGGTTTTTGACTCTATCGAATCAAATTTGTTTTTATGTTTATTTATTTGTGCTATTAATCATTTCTGCAGAATGGACAATTTCTAATATCATTTTTTCATCTACACTTTCTGCATTAAAGTGCATATCATACACTTCCTTTTTAGGTTCCACAAAAATGTAAACATGGATTTCCTTTTTGGCCGATGACTGGACGGCATCCGTGCTTGTCGTTACAAGATATGCATCAAACCCTAGATCCTCTATCTTCTGTTTATCTATTACAATGGTTTGATTCGGTAATACCGTTTCTACTGATTCCGCGTAGGGCAACCCTTCTATAATTCCCACTGGTTTTCCATTAACCGAAAAGGCAGCAGAATCCAAGCCCTTATAGACATCCCATTTGCTGCTTACTTTTATTTTTAAATGATCCAACTGAACCTCTTGAAGATCATTAACCGTATTTTCTTCCGCTTTATTTTTTATCAAATTCTTCTCAACCGCAGCATTTTTATCCTGATGACTTTCCTCTGCTTTCGTAGAGGACATATTTGCACAGCCAGATACAACTGCCATTGCCAATAGGAGTGAACCCATTATGATTCTTATTTTCATATTTTTCCACCCTTTTAAAAATTATTCATATTTTAAAGTGATTTTCATTAAGCTAAAGTGATTTCCCTTTTCTTCATTGGTATTTCGAACAAACACGATGCTCTTACCGTCCTTCGACCAGGATGGCTGCGAATCGTCATATTCGCCGCTCACGACAAAACTTAATGGCAAATCGCTTGTTTCCGATGGAGCAGAAGAAATCATCTTATTTAACTTTTCTTCATTTATTCTTGATTCTGATAATTTTGATTCCCTCTTACTCTCCACATGAATGGCCCAAATCTCACGTAGTGAAACAACGATCTCTGCCTTTTGTTTATCCACTTTTTGGTGTTTAGTCGTAATCTTAGCAAAGGTAATAAATTGACCATCTGGAGACCAATTTGGTTCCATACCATCCGTTAATTTTTTTGGATTAGCACCATTCGCGTTCATTATCCACACTTCTTTTTCAATTGTTTCTCCAACTGTTAGTGTCTTCGTATAGGCAATCCGTTGACCATCTGGGGACCAACTTGGTTCAGAACCATTTGTTATCTTTGTTAACTTTCCACTATTAATATCAATCGTCCATATCTCCTCACTTGCATGCGTAAAACCGTGTGAATTATTCGCCGTATATCTTAGTTTGACGAAAGCAATTTTCTTACCGTCTGGTGACCAGGCGGGATGGTCATAATATTCATCCGGAGATGATGGTGCTGCAAGTTCGCGAACATTTGATCCGTCTTGATCCATTAACCATATACCCGCGTTCTTGGTTTTATAACCTGAGAATGCGATTGTTTTCTCATTTGGTGACATTGCTGGACTTCTCATATATTGGAAAGAATTTAATGGAAAGTCTTTCATTAATGGATTATCCTCGTTCCATGTCACGATCTTTTCATCCTTTTCAAAAACAATTGTTTTTCCATCTGACAATACCATTGGATTATTGACCTTTGTAATTCCTAATGAAACTAACTGTTCCTCCTTTACTGCGCGAATTTGTTCGGCCTCCGCTTTATCATTTGGAAATAGGTTTTGCAGACTCATGGATAAAAGAACTACACAAGCCGCAACTAAAGGGAATAGGTATTTTTTCAATGTGGATTTTTTATGGGACTTTATTGGGAGGATTTTGGACTGTTTTTCAGCTATCTCCTCTGTTATTCTTTGTCTCACCTTTTCCTGAAAATCAGGTGCGGGCATCTCCACAATGCTCGAAATCTTGATTAAATCAACTGTATCAAGCAGTTCATTCCATTCTTGATTATCCGGGTTCTCTCGATTACTCTTATCAATTTGTTGATTCCATTTATCAATATATTGGGAAAGTCTTTCTTCTTTTGATAGGCTCATTGTAAACCCTCCTGTAAAAATTCCTGTTTCATTAGATCCTTGACCTTTTTAATGGCTCGAAATTGTGTAACTTTTACGAAGGTTTCCGACTTCCCCATCAGATACGCTGTTTCTTTTATCGACATGCCCTGCAATAGACGTAACACAATGACTTTCTTTTGCTCCTCATTTAACAAGGATAGAGCATAGGCAACTTGTTCATTTTGCACGATTTTTTTCTCTAAATTGCTCTCGATATCAGTTAATATCAGTTCAGGTTCCAATGATAAGGGTTCCTGTATTTTTTGCTTTTTCCTCCACCTGTCAATGATTAAGTTCCTCGCAATCGTTTTTAAAAGAGCGATGATATTTACACTCTGTTCGATATATCTTTCCTCTGATCGGATTGCATTGATAAATGTTTCTTGTGTGATGTCTTCGGCTTCATGCTTATGCCTGACACGTAAAAATACATATATATAAATCTCTTTCCAATGGTCAATCCATATCTTCTCCCAATCCACTTTTAAGCTCCTTTTTTCTTATAGACGTCTACACCAATCAAAACGTTGAAAGTTGATTAGAGGTTACACGACAAAAGATAAATAATTTAACAAAATAAAAAATCCCCTGTAATCGTCGGGGACACATAATTTTATAATTGAATTAAAGATTGAATCAATTCACCATCTCTTTATCCATTTGGACTGCATTTTTTATAAGTGAAACGTATATTTGAGCCCCTTGTTGATTGGGGTGAACACCGTCCTGATAAAAATAGGAATCTTTCCCCACACTCGCACTATACCAATCTATAAGATTGATGTTCGAGGACGAGGCAGCAACCTCTTTTATAATGGAATTAACCTCTTGTTCCCAAGGTCGAGGGACTCGGCTGTTGATTAAAATAACCTTTCGTTTTGACCCAAGAGAACTTATTAAAGAAACTAATTGATCCTTCGTAAATGGTCCATTTGTTCCTAGTTCAATAATAACTACATTACCTAAACGACCTTCTGATTGTAAACAATCGATGACAGATGGCGCCTGACTCATCTGTCGACCAATTTTTGCGTCAATGGTAATCTCTGGGTACTCTTTTTCTAAATAAGGGGCTGCCATAACCATAACAGAATCACCGATAGCAGTTATTTTCATATCTTCCTGTGATTGAATGGAATCTTGTTTGGAAGTTGACAGATTCTTAGATTGGTTTTCTTCACTAACAACCATATTCTTATCCTGTTGAGTATTTGTCATTTTTTCTGCAAATATTTTATTTTTTTCAACCTTTTCCGTTAAATCTTGAACTCCAGATGCAGAAGAAGTCATCCCTACACAAGATATAACAATAATCACAAAAGAACAGGCTGTCATTAATTTTTGAACTAGAGAAATTTGCTTAAATAAGAATTTCCTCTCTTTTATGCTTTTTAGAATTGTACCAATCGCTCCGTGTCTTATTGGATTTTCAATAAATCGCAATGATAAATCAGATAGAACGATGATCAAAAATAGTTGAAATAACATTAATAGTAAATGTATATCATGATCATCAACCAGCGGGCTGCTAAATAGAATAACTGGATAATGCCATAGATAGATAGAATAGGATCGTACCCCCAACCAACGGAGCGGCTTGAATGCCAGTAATTTACTTAATTGACTTGCTGGGTGTGCTAATACTGCTACCAAAATGAATGCCGCTATAGAAGTAAGCAACATTCCCCCTTTATATAAAAAGGGATCGAACTGATTGGTTAGGCAAATCATGATAAGGATAGTTACTAAACTAGCACTACCTAAAATGTCTAAAGTCAATTGTGCAGATTTGGGTGTTTGTTTGGAGAGATTTCGACTTGGCCATATCAATGCAAGAATCGCCCCAAAAAGAATTGAAAAAACTCTAGTATCTGTCCCATAATATACTCTACTAGGATCCGTGCCCGGCTGATAACTGAAAGCCATAAGCAAAAACGAAAGAATGGCACCCAAAAATATGAACCCGATTAATACTGATTTCCGCGTTTTATATTTAAACCCTATTGACAATACTAATGGCCAAAATATGTAGAATTGTTCTTCAACTGCTAACGACCATAAATGATTAAACGGAGATGGAGTTCCAAAACTCTCAAAATAAGAGACTTTGTGAAAAATAAACCACCAATTACTAATATAAAAAAACGAAGCTAGTAAATCTCCCCTTGTATTGTGAATCAATGATCGATCAAATAAAGTGATCCATGCCATAACAACGATTAACATCACAAAAAGTGCTGGAAAAAGTCTTCTTATTCTCCTATTCCAAAACTGTAAAAGATTGATCCGCTTGTTTTGTTTCCACTCGATTACAATAAGATCTGTAATTAAATATCCAGATAATACAAAAAAAATGACCACACCTATAAGCCCGCCTTGAGCCCAAGGTATATTTAGATGATAAGCTATGACTGAAAGGACTGCTATGGCCCTTAATCCATCAATTCCTGCAATATAGCGCTTTTTTTCTTTAATAGGTATTTGCAAAAGACTCCCTCTTTTCTTTGGAACATATAACCATTGTTAATTTTAACCAATTCTTCTATTAAAGAAAACGTCTTTTTTTGCAAAAAGTTACATTTTTATCAAAAAATCATCTTATTTTTTGATAAAAATCTGCTAACTTTGTTCAGAATTGTCATCAAGAAATGTTTGATGTAGAAATATGGCATTACCTATCAATATGCTGCTGAGAATACTGCCGAAGGACAACAAACACCTCAGGAAGTTGTTAATGCATGGATGAATAGTGAAGGCCACCGTCAAAACATTCTCAACCTGAACTACAATTACATTGGTGTTGGTTATGTTGCTCAAGGAAATTATTGGGTACAGGATTTTATTGTAAATAATTAGAAACAGAGGCAGCCGCATTGGCTGTCTTTTTTAATAACTTAATACATATATGATTAAGATGTTTGAGTTATTTATAATCAAGCCCTTTATCCTAAGGATTATTGACCATTTCTTTTGTAACTAGCGTAATCCGTCAAAATTCTTACTTTATGTTAATGGTAAGTATGTTAAGCTCTTTAAATCGATAATTTCAATATTTTGAATCATGGTTTACATAATTATATTATAATAAATCGATATTCTTAATATAGTATATATTTTGGAATCGTATATTTTCACCATACAGAAAAAGCACCCAAAAGGATGCCTTAATAATTAAAATATATGTCATTTCGAAGCTAGTTCTAAGTCGAACTCAATAGTTAAAGTAAGTTAAGAATTTCCTTCAAGTTTTAATAGATTTATAACAACACATTTTATTCAAATAACTCTGTTGATAAATATCTCAAACCAGTGTCAGGCAGAATGGCAACAATTCGTTTTCCCTTGTTTTCAGGCCGTTTAGCCAACTGTGTTGCTGCCCATATTGCCGCACCCGAGGAAGTGCCGACGAGGATACCGTCGGATTGTGCTACTGTTCTAGCAGCTTCATAAGCTTCACTCGTCTCGACCTCAATGACTTCATCAATCACATCTTTATGAACATTCGACGGTACTCTTTCTCCTCCTACATCTGAAAATCTATGTACGCCCGTTATCTCTGGTATCTCTGGATTTTCCAAAGTAGCGATGGATGCGACTCCCGGTTCAACGCCAACAATTTTGATGTTTGGATTTTGCGATTTTAAGTACTCCCCCGCTCCGCTTAGTGTGCCACCAGTGCCAACTGCTGCTACCAAAATATCGATATGACCATCCGTATCCTCCCAAATTTCCGGTCCTGTTGTCTCACGATGCACTTTGGGATTTGCCTCATTTTCAAGCTGATTTAAAAATACTACATTTTCTTCTTTTTCAACAACGGTTTTCTTAAAGACATTAATGACTTCTACAAAGTCTCCTTCTGTTTTTTCTATGGTCTCCAGCACTTCTGGAACATCGGAAAATGGAATCACTTCCGCCCCATATGCCCGAATTACTTTTGTTCTTTCCTCACTTACACCATCCTGCATGTAAATTCTAATCTTATATCCTTTGGCTGCTGCGATAGCTGCCAAACCTATGCCTGTATTCCCGCTTGTTGTTTCAAGGATTGTCACACCATTCTCTAATCCCCCCCTAGATTCCGCATCTTCGATCATGGCCTTTGCAATCCTGTCTTTTATACTATTGGCAGGGTTTAAATACTCCAATTTAACGACAATCTCCGCTTCTAATTGATGTTGTTTTTTATAATTTACTATCTCTAACAACGGTGTTTTACCCACAAGTTCTGAAATCGATTTTTTTATTTTATTGGTCACAACTTTACTCATATAACTTCTCCTCCTTGCTTATTCTTGGAATGGGTCTTCATTTACTGTCAACTTTTGAACCAGAAAGACGGATTTTATTGGAACAACTACTAACAAAAAAGGCTCCTTCATCTCATGGATAGAGACAAGGAGCCTTCGGTAGTCCGAACAGCCGAATATTTTATATTCTGACTTAACCAACGTGTTTACTTGGCTTTTTTACTTGATGACTAAAATATAAAGGTTATGGAAGATGTTGTCAACGGTATTTTTGAAATTTTTAATTTTCCCCAAAAACCCACTTGACTCATCGGAATAGTTAAGTTTATGATAATGTTATATTCATAATTTGCTGATTGGTCAGCCAAAAGCACCTAACCCCTTTTTGGGGTAGGTGCTTTTTTATTTTAATAGAAAGAAAGGAGAGGATTTTTTATGGTAGAAAGATTCTCAGTATTATCTGGAGCAGAAGCTTTTTTTCTAAAAGGAAATGAAATCGGAATTTTAATTAGTCATGGATTTGGTGGGACTCCCCAAAGTGTCCGTTTCTTAGGAGAATACATTTCTTCACATGGGTATACGGTATACGCACCAAGACTAAAAGGACATGGAACCCATTATACAGATATGGATAATTGCAGTTACCATGATTGGATCGAGACTTTAGAAGACGGTTTCCGCTTCTTACGAAATCATTGTGAAATCATCTACATTATTGGTCAATCCATGGGGGGGACCTTAACAATCAATCTAGCACATAAATTCCCAGAAATTAAAGGAATCGTGTTAATCAATGCGGCAATGACAACGATCCCGATCATGGAACAGTTAATTGAAAAACGAGAGCATCGTTATATTGATGAAGGTTCCCCAGATATTAAAGATAAGAGGGTATATGAAATCACATATACCAAAACTCCCCTTGACTCTATTCATCAATTATTAGTCCTAATGAAGGAAACTTGTGGGAAAATCAAAGAAGTCACCTGTCCTACACTTGCTTTTCAATCCGTAGAGGACCATGTTGTCCCACCCGAAAATACGGATTATATTATCACTCATTTACGATCTGATATAAAGAGAGTTATTCCTCTTTATAATTCATACCATGTAGCTTCCATGGACTTTGAAAAAAGGTTTATTGCAGAGCAATGCTGCCTATTTTTTGAGGAATTGTCTAGTAAGGAAAATAAGAAGAGAGTCTTCTAATCACATAATTACAAATATCTATTTGATTCCTTAATGTTTTTAAAATTGATACGGAGGTGTATTCATAATGAATAAAATACTTCGAGAGGCAGTTGAAAAGAAAAAACAAGCAATAATTAATAAGCTAATTATACAAGGTGCTTATAAGAAAGAGGACAAACACCTTTTTGAGTTGACATTAAGTGAACTTGTAGAAGAATATATATTTTTTGTCAATAAATGGAATTGATAATTTGGAGAGTACTAGAAACATGACCTATCCGACATACGGAAGGTCCTTAACATAAAAAAAGATGCTGCCCTTTAGTTAGAGCAGCTATCAAACAATTAATTATTGACTAAAATTTCTTGACCAGGTTGAAGAGTCTCTACGCCTTCGATTTCGATCGTTTCAGGATATTTTATACCTGAACCTGTATTGAGACACACGACATGCTCATCTGCCTGAATCCATCCTTGTTCACGAAGCATCTTAGCAGCAGCAAATGTTGCAGCCCCTTCTGGACAGATGAAATTCCCTTCTAAAGATGCCACTTGTTTTTGTGCCTTCAAAAGTTCCTCCTCTGATACGGCAATCGCACAGCCTTCTGTTGCATAAACTGCTTCAAGAACAAGGAAATCGCCTAATGCTTTCGGGACATTGATACCAAATGCGCAAGTGGTTGAATTTTCAAAGAATTTAGATTCCCTTTCACCCTTTTTCCAAGCTTCCACAATCGGCGCACACCCTTCCGCTTGAACGGCTACTAATCGAGGGAGTTTCCCATCTTCAATCCATCCTAATTGTTGTAATTCAAGAATTGCTTTATAAATTCCAATGATACCTACTCCACCACCCGTTGGGTACAAGATAACATCTGGTACTTTCCAGCCAAATTGTTCGACAATCTCGTAGCCCATTGTCTTTTTTCCTTCTATCCGATATGGCTCTTTAAGTGTAGAGGCATCGTATACTCCATGATCTTGAACTAACTTGGCAACGACCTTACCTGCATCACTAATCAAACCATTGATTAGATGCAAGTCACCTCCAGCAATATAAACCTCTTTACGAGTTATTTGCGGGGCATCTAAAGGCATAACAATCGTCGCTTTAATATTGGCTTTTGCGGCATATAACGCCCAGGCTGCACCTGCATTACCGTTTGTTGGCATGGCTAATTGCTTTACACCTAGTTCTTTCGCCTTTGAAATTCCAACACTCGCACCTCGTGTTTTAAAAGAACCAGTTGGAATGATACCTTCATCTTTTATGTATAAATGATTCAATCCATACTCAGCTCCAAGCAATGGGAGTTTTTCAAACGGTGTCATTCCTTCGCCGAGAGTTATAACATTCTCCTGATCACAAACTGGTAGTAACTCGTGATAACGCCATAAGCTATTGGGACGCTTGGCCATCTCTTCTCGTGACACATTTGCCTTTGTTTTCTCTAGATCATAACGCACCAATAAAGGTGAACCACACTTACATAATTGATGTATTTTATTAACCTCGTATGTTGCACTGCACATTGGACATTCTAAAGATGAAACGTAACTGTAGTCTTTCATTCTCTCTTTTCTCCCTTCTAAAAAAATAAGAGACGCACAATTCCTCTGCTCGTAAAAGGAGAAGATTTGTAGTCTTTGGTGATTCAAACAACAAATCTATTATTTACCTAACAATAGATTAGTCCTATTTATCCGATAAATCAACTATGAATTCAAACATTTGACAGTTTAATGTAAGGGTATGTAATTGCATCCATTAAGAGTTTACAAGTATGGTCCCTCATCTTTTTTATTTTTTAAACTTATTGATAAATTGATAATGTTATACAGTATAATTATTGTGTTCCAGGAACTCCCATACAAAATTTGATTCAAATTGATATTTATAATATTGAGAGATAATAGGTTTATCTTCAAAGGGGAAAAGACATATGAAAAAAACGAAATGGTTGCTGCCATGGATCTTGATGTTATCTTTTTTAGGAACTGCTTGCAGTGAACAAACGACTAACCAAGATTCCAAAGTAACAACGGCTGCTGCAGCCAATCAAAGTACGAATCCAACAGACGAAAAACTATTAAAAGTTTATTATTTTGATGTAGGTCAAGGAGATAGTATTTATATCAAAACGCCAGTGGGAGAAGACATTTTAATTGATGGCGGAAACAATGATAAAGGCGAAGATGTGGTTCGTTATCTAAAAACATTGCATGTATCCGATTTAGAGGCTGTCATCGCCACCCATCCTGACGCCGATCATATTGGTGGTTTAGACACTGTCTTACAATCAATAAAAGTTAAGGCAGTTTATACGCCCAAAATAACCAACACAACCCAAACTTATGAAGATTTTCTGATAGCAGTGAAAAATGCACGATTAAAGCTGAAGGAAGCAAAAGCTGGCGTTAATCTTGGCCTAAAAGACGTTGATGCGAAATTTGTTGCTCCTGTTAAAAATTACGGAAACGAAATGAATGATTGGAGTGCAGTGGCTAAACTAACGTATGGAGAAAATTCCTTTTTATTTACCGGGGATGCTCCTATTCGCTCTGAAGAAGATATGATCGCAACCCATCTGAATCTACAAGCAGATGTATTAAAAGTAGGACATCATGGGGCAAGCACTTCGACAAGTCAAAGCTTTTTAGATGCTGTTAAACCAAAATATGCGGTCATTTCAGTGGGACAAGGCAATCGTTATGGACACCCAACAGATGAGGTCCTAACTCGTTTGAAACAAAACGGAATCCAGATTTTTCGTACGGATAAAATGCAAACCATATTGGCTTTGGCTGATGGAAAGACCATACAATTTAAATCGGTACCTGCTCTTACACCTGGTAATTCCGTGAGTCAGCAAGTACAACCTACACCGATCCCAGACGCAAAACAGAAAACAAGTGTTGTAGCTAGTGCAAAGGAACCTGCCAGTGTTCAACTCCATGCGACACTTGATAATGTAACACCCGAGCAGTATCATACGATTCATTTAACCGTTACGGGATTAGCGGGTGCATCCTACACAGCGACTGTGCATTATAAAAGCAGTGACACAGAATATAATGGAGAAGTTGGAACACCCTTGCCAATTAAAATAAGCCGTGCTGCATCTGGTTATGAGGTAGTCATCGATATTACAGCCAATGTTAATGGTAAAACCTATTCAACCCAAACATCCTTTGTTCCACAATAAGGAGGAAACGTAATGAGACTGATAGTAGATCGATTCGAAGGTGATTTAGCCGTTTGTGAGAAGGAAGATAAATCCATGATTGATATTCCCCGTAAAGAACTGCCCAAGGAGATTCAGGTTGGAGATGTCTTAGTAATTGAAAAGGGGCAAACTAGAGTAGATCATGGGGAGACCCAAAACCGGAAGCAACGAATTGACAAATTGGCAAAGGACCTTTGGGAATAAATAAGGGGGCTGCCCCTTTAATACTTATAAAACGCCTCAAGCTTTTTTGTTTTTGAAGACAAATCTGGAGCAGGATTTTAACTTAATGCTTGGATGAGCATAATTCCAATAGCATATAGTAAATCCTTCTTATAATTAAAAAGACGACCGAAGTGGTCGCCAGTAAATCTAATAACTCAATCATTCGTTATTAACTGCTTTCTTTGCCCTTATTAGAATTCTGTATATCAAGCATCCCCAATAGATTTAAATACTAGGTTCTGTTCTAACTAAATGTTGATTTCACTGTGTTTGAAAAATAAACGGAAAAATTCCGTTTAAATTGGGAAATACCCATATTTCTTTTAAAATAAAGGGAGATTTTCCGTTTATATTCTCTAAATCTTTGGGTTTTGTCTTATTTAGAGCAGTTAAACGGAATATCTCCGCTTATTGCTGCTTCTTAAGCTGCCTCTATATACATTAGACGGAAATTTTCCGCCTATGAATTCTCATACCTAAACGAAAATCAAAAATGAATAATAACAGAGCCAAAAACTAAAGGAATCAGTATCATCTGATTCCTTACTGTTCCCCTATTCCATCAAGATTCTTTGACTCAAAGGTATCAAGCAATGCACGCACTTCATCTGTTGACTTTGTATTCATTAATTGATTTCTTAATTCACTTGCCCCTCGAAATCCACGTACATATATCTTAAAAAAGCGATGAAGAGCAGTGAACGGACGCAGCCCTAAACTTGAATATTGATCATGGAGATCTAGATGCAACCTTAAGAGATCGAGCAATTCCTTACTGCTATGATCTTTCGGCTCTTTTTCAAACGCAAATGGATTATGGAAAATACCACGTCCAATCATAACCCCATCAATACCGTATTGATGCGCAAGCTTCAAGCCAGTTTGACGGTCAGGGATATCCCCATTAATCGTCAAGAGTGTATCTGGTGCCACCTGGTCTCGAAGTTTCTTAATCTCAGGGATTAGTTCCCAATGAGCATCTACTTTGCTCATTTCCTTTCTTGTACGCAGGTGGATGGAAAGATTAGCAATATCTTGTTTTAAGATGTGTGTCAGCCAGTCGCACCATTCGTCTACCTCCGTGAAACCAAGCCTTGTCTTTACACTTACGGGCAATCCTCCTGCTTTTGCTGCTTGTATTAAATCTGCTGCAACATCTGGACGAAGGATAAGGCCACTTCCCTTTCCGTGTTGTGTCACATTAGGTACAGGACAGCCCATATTGATATCGACACCCCTAAACCCAAGTTCCGCCATACCAATACTCATTTGGCGAAAGTATTCAGGCTTGTCCCCCCATATATGAGCTACAATGGGTTGTTCATCCTCTGTAAAAGTCAAACGTCCTTTTACACTTTGTTTCCCTTCTGGGTGACAATAACTCTCCGAATTTGTAAACTCTGTAAAAAACACATCAGGTCTTGCTGCCTCACTCACTACATGACGAAAAACCACATCCGTCACTTCTTCCATTGGTGCCAGTATAAAAAATGGTCGTGGTAAATCACGCCAAAAATTTTCTTTCATGTTCAAATTCAAATCCTCTCACTATGGGAACCAGACAAACCTCTTATCCCAAAATAAAAAAGCAAAAATGTCCAAGCTTCTTTTACACTTATACCATGCTTAAGTACTTTTTATCAATCTAAACGGAAATGTTTATTTTTTGAAAATAATTTGTATCTAGCTTAACAGAAAAAAGGCTGACCTGCGTAGAGAACAAATCAGCCAAAATTACTATATTAAGTTCCATATTGAAAATCTTACTACCTAAATCCTACAAATACTTCCTCATCACCAACCTGAATTAAATCCATCTGTTCTGTTGAGGAAAAATAGAGATGGCTTAAGACAATACTTCTATTGATTAATGGTTTAAATTCATCAATGAGTTGTTGGATGTTTTTTGAGCAGTCTACATAAAGTTCAATTCTCTTATCAACAGGCAAATCCATTTTTTTACGAAGGTCTTGAACACCTCTAATGAAGTCACGGGCTATTCCTTCTCTTCTCAGTTCTTCACTGATATTGGTATCCATAATAACAGTGAAATTTTGGTTTGAGGATTCAGAGTAACCATTTAATACCGTCGTTTTCTGCACAAGGATATCTTCTTTTCCCAGATAAACAACCTCTTGGTTTTTTAATCCTACAGCAATGGATTCACTAGTCAGAAAATGCTCCACTTCTTCAGCAGGCATTTGACTTAATAGTTGATGGACCTCATTTACGGCTTTACCCAATCTGGGTCCTGTTGTTTTAAAATTAAGCTTCAATTTAACCTCAATATAGTCATTCGAGGAATCTGCCCACTCCACTGCTTTTAAATTTAGTTCTTCTCTAATAATATCTTCAAAAGAAACAAGGGACCCTACATCACGGCTATTGGATACCACGGCCATTTTAGCAAGTGGCTGTTTTGTTTTGATCTGATGCTTATTTCGTACACTTCTACCTAACTCGACAATTTCTAAAACAGCCTGCATTTGTTTTTCAAGCTTTTGGTCTATTAACGTCTTCTGTACTTCTAGATATTCTGACAAATGAACACTTTCTCCTGTTAAAGAATAATAAATTTCTTCTGATATAAATGGAACAAAAGGTGCTAGCAATTTGGAAATATCCAATAATAATTTGTATAAAGTATGAAAAGCTGCCAGTTTATCGTCAGACATTCCTTGCCCCCAAAAGCGGGCTCTGTTTCTGCGAACATACCAATTACTAACTTCTTCAACAAGCTGGCCGGCCAATCTTGCAGCGTTTGTGACTTGATATTGCTCCATTTCCTTTTTCATTAAAGAAGCAGTCGTCATTAACCTTGAAAGAATCCAACGGTCCATCAGGGATGCTGATCCTTTTTCATGTAGCTTAGGGTCAAAGGAATCAATTTCAGCGTACATCTTATAAAAATGAAGGATGCTTGATAATGTATCAATCAGCTTGGATTTTGCTTCCTGAACATTTCGTGCAGAAAACCGCTTGGCATTCCATGGTGCACTATCTTCTATAAGTGACCATCTGAGCGCATCGGCACCAAATGATTTGATAAGATCCACTGGATCGAGTGCATTGCCTTTACTTTTTGACATTTTTTGTCCGTGTTCATCCAATACATGGCCCGTGGCTAGCACATTTTTATAGGGAGCTTTCCCCGTATAAAGGATGGAAACAGCAAGTAGGGAATAAAACCATCCCCTTGTTTGATCAATTCCTTCAATGACTACATCGGCAGGGAATTGTTTTTGAAATAGCTCTGTATTCTCAAATGGAGTATGGTACTGTGCAAATGGCATTGAACCACTATCGAACCAGACATCTATCACTTCAGGCGTTCGGTACATCGTTCCTTGACAGGATGGACAAGTAATTGTAACCGAATCTACGTATGGCCGATGGAGCTCGATATCTGAAATCTCTTCATTTCCTGAATCCTTAAGTTCTTTCAGACTCCTTGGTGCAGCTTCTTTTCCACATGAGGAACAGATCCAGACATTTAATGGGGTCCCCCAATAACGCTTTCTGCTAATATTCCAATCTACCATGCCTTCTAAAAAGTTACCGAACCGTCCATTCTTGATATGTTCCGGATACCAATTCACATGCTGGTTTTCTTGTAAAAAATCATCCTTTAATGCAGTCGTTTTGATAAACCAACTTTCGGCCGCATAGTAAAGTAACGGCGTATCACATCGCCAGCAATGCGGATAGGAGTGTTCATACTTTTCTTTATGAAAAAGTAAACCTTTGTCATGCAGGAGCTTCACAATATCTACATCACAGTCTTTAACAAACTTCCCGGCTAGCGGCTTTATCACGTCCATGTATCTGCCACGCTCATTCACGACATGGATAAAGGATAACCCATTTTCCTGAACAACCCGATAATCGTCTTCTCCGTATGCAGGAGCAATATGAACAATTCCTGTACCGCTGTCTGCAGTGACAAAATCACCTTCAATAATCTGATGACCATTTTTTACCTCTACAAAATCAAATGGAGGTTGATAGGTAAGGCCTACCAAATCTTTCCCTTTCATCTTTTCTAGGATTTGATAGGGAGCTTTTATTACCTTATCTAATCTAGCGGAAGATACTATATACGTTTCATGATCTTTTTGGACTTTCACATATTCGAGATTTCGATTTACTGCCAGCGCTACATTTGCCGGGAGCGTCCATGGAGTCGTCGTCCACCCTAGGACATATTGATTTTCACGGATTTTAAATTTTACGGTGGCACTTAAGTCTTTTACCACTTTATACCCTTGAGCGACTTCATGAGAACTCAACGATGTCTGGCAGCTGGGACAATAGGGAGAAACACGGTGACCCTTATAAAGTAATCCTTTTTCATGGATGGTACCGAGGATATTCCAAACGGATTCAATATATGAATTATCCATCGTCATATAAGGATCATCCATATCCACCCAATAGCCTAATTCCCTCGTGAATTCCCTCCATTGCTTTTCGTATGAGAAAACACTTTCCTTGCACTTATTAATAAAGGATTCGACACCGTATTCTTCTATCTCTTGTTTGCCTGAAATCCCCAAAGCCTTTTCTACACCTAATTCCACTGGTAATCCGTGGGTATCCCAACCTGCTTTTCTTATCACATACTTTCCGATCATGGTATGATACCTGGCAATTATATCCTTAAGCGTCCTCCCCAGCGCATGGCCCACATGCGGAAGTCCGTTTGCAGTAGGAGGACCTTCATAAAAGACAAATGTCTCATTATTTGTTCTATTTTTCATCGACTTTTGGAAGATATCGTTTCTTTCCCAAAAATCCAGTATTTGTTTTTCACGCTCCACTTTGCTTTCCTTCTGATTGCTAAATTCCATGATAAAACCTCCTTTTATAAAAATAAAAAACACCCGTCCCTAAGAAAGGGACGAGTGTATTACCCGCGTTACCACCCAAATTCTGTTGAATAACACAACAGCACTTTGTCAACGTACCATCATACGCGTTCCTTTTAACGGCGGAAACCCGTCAAGACTTACTGAAGTGGACTAGCAAGCACAAGGCGCTTCGCTTTTCCTATTTCAGTCCTGCATCTCAGAGATGATTTTTTCCGAAAAGTATCCTCACTGGCTTCCACCATACCCAGCTCGCTGTTAGAGTCTTCCTTAACGTACTTGTTCTCTTCAATGATTTTATTAAATGAGAATATTTGGTTTATATTAACATTAATTCTCTTTAAAGACAATGGGTTTTTTACAAATTTTCACTTAATCTAATGAACCTTTTTCAATTACAGATCAATGCTTTTAATAAGTTTTGTTTTACCGTAATTTTCATCGAATCCGTAGCAATTCACTTCAACTTTCCCGTTTTTATAAACCTTAACAGTGGCCCATGCGTACATACGGTCAGTAGGGTTATTTGTTGGTGTTGTGACTTCAAATGGACTTCCTCCGGAACCAACCAGTACTTGATAGGCTTTACCATGCTTGCTTACATTAAAAACATGCTCGTGGCCACAGAAATAGGTAGCATTATTATCTTCAATGACTTTCCAGAATTCATCTCTGCTTGCTGGGTCGGCATCAAGTCCGTCAGCAGTTGGCGGAGTAGATGGATCGGCTACATATGGGAATGCATCCTTATGGCCGAACACAAAAATATGTTTGGCACCATTTTTCTTCGCATTTGCCATGTCCTGCTTCATCCATTCAATCGGTGCATGACTGTCGTTTCCGACTGGGTCCGTATTTATAATCACAAAGTGGGAACCTTTTAAATCGAAAGAATAGGACAATTGAGATTGATCAGTTGAAATATTATTTGTACCGATTTGCGGGTGGTTTTTAACATCCCAGTCTTGGATATCCACACCTTCAATTTGTTTAAAGCGCTCAGTATCCATAATGATGTCGCCCATATTGGCTCTCCAAGTATTTTCATTGGCTTGGGTCGCTTTTTTAACGGTATTTCCACTAGCATCTTTATACTTGTCCTGAACCTCGTGATTTCCTGGAACAGGAACCACATATGTACCAGTTTCAAACATATTGGCAACCAAACCGCGCCAGTAAGCGTACTGTCGATTTAACACATTCACATCAGAATTTTGAGTATACCCCATAATCATATCTCCGTTAAAGAGAAATAGGTTTGCATTTTGCTTTTGAACCTCTCGCGTGATACGAGTAAAACCCTTCGTGTTCTGCAACCAAATTTTGTCTTGAGCGCTTAAGCCAGGCTGAGCGGCATCCGCACGGGAGTCACCAACTGTTGAAAATGTCAATACTACCCCCTCATCCTTACCATTATCCGTTCCCTCATCTGCATTTGCTTTTTGTGGAACAGCGTTGAATAATGAGGTCAACACAATAATAGACCCTAAAGTTACCGCACTTACAGTTGCTAGCATTTTTGCTTTTTTCATGAAACTCATTCATCCCCTCTTAAACTTTAATCTTTTTACATTTATAGTTTATTAGGGAAATGTATCCATATCGTGTTACTAGAGTTAATTTTTCGTAAATTTTACCTATTATTAATTACTTTACCAATTAAAACTAAAGATTGACCCTTACTTTCTCTCTTAACGAAAACGACAGCCTCCTGTATTTGGAGACTGCCGCCTTACCACTTTAAAAGCCATTTATATCGCGAATTAAATTGTACGCATCCGGTGTCCCAATACCTGAAGCCATATCATAGCCAGCTGTAGCCGGATAATACAAATTTGTTCCAGACGTAATATCATGATAGGCTGAATAATTTTGAGTTGTATTAAAGACTTTATAAAGAGTAGGATTTGCCTGACCAAGGTAGCTCTTGCCATTTGCTGCTGCAAATTGATTATTGAGTGTAGCGATTCCTGCCCATAACGGTGCAGCAGCTGATGTTCCACCGACTACTTTCCAGGCACCTCCGGTATAGATTGAATATCCGGTGTTAGGGTCGGCATCTGCCGATACATCCGGAACCTCTCGTTTACCATTCGAATAACTGTTTTGGACACCAGGACCTGACTGGTATGATGGCATAGCATAAACTTTGGACAATCCTCCACCATCACCACTTTTGTTTATTTTGTTACTCCAAACGGATTCTGAACTGTAAGAAGTACCACTTAAATTCAGGTGAGTTCCACCAACGCCAGTCACATACGGGTCATTTGCGGGACTATCGACCTCTAAGGTTCTGCCTCCGGAATCGTACGCACCATTATCTCCAGAAGCAGCAAATATACTTTGTCCTTGGGCAGCATATTGTTGGAAAATGGTATGTAGGCTATTCATGGTTGCACTTGCTTCATGCTGCTCACCAATACCCCAGCTAACAGAAATTGATTTTGCCCTATTTTCAGAAGCAATTTTTTGATACGTATCAATTAAGCCCTGGGCGCTATTTGGCCCTTCGTATACAATCACTTGTGCTTTAGGAGCAATTGCATTGATTACCTCAATATCAAGTTCTACTTCGATTTCACCTTGACCGGCAGCACCACTATAACCATCAATATATACATTCGTTGGCGAAGGGCTTCCTAGGCCATAGTAGCTGTTATAGCTACTAATGTTCGTCGCTTTATATCCGTCCAACTCCATGACTGCTACAGTTTGGCCAGATCCAGTATACCCGGCACTTGCCAGTGGGTTGACATCGTAAGCACCTTTTAATTCAGAAGGTGTATAACCTCCAGCTGGGCCACTGCCCACTTTCGGCGTCACTGCTGCAGTCTTTTGGGAAACTTGCGTTGATAGACTACTAATTTTCGGATGTGTATAATGTGGTTCATTATTCAGTCCCTCAACATCCGTAATTACCCCAGAAAATTCTGCAGGAATGGTAGGAGCTTTGTCATTAGCATAATAGATTTCGCCCTTTGAATTTTTATAGTTATTTATGGTTACACCAAAAGTATCTTCCATTTGTCCAATGGTACCACTTACGGTAATAAAGGCGTTATTGGAAGAAACAATATCGACTTTAAAGCCTTGACTTGTTAAATAGCTTTTAACATTGGCAACCGTTGCATCAGTTGGTCCATATTGATTTTTAAATTCATCGGGTGTTAAGTATTTCTTGTAGTTTAAGGAGAAGGGGTTCTTAAGGCTGGCAATATAATTATCCAGTTTATCGCTGTTTCTTAGCTGAAGGGCAACCGTTATAGAAGCCTTGGTGCTGCGGTTTGTGTGACCAATGGGAGTGCCGTGATTTGCGGCAGTTGGAGCTGCCTCAATTAGTTGTACATGATTGGACGCTGCCGCAAAAGTTGAGCCTCCAGTGAAGTACAACGTTAAAGATAAGAATGAAGCAACAGTGGGTACTAATAATTTTCGGTTTCTTTTTCTCATCCTTACACCTCTCCTTAGTTCCTAAATCAGATCTTACCAACAATCTAGAATCAAAAGACTATTTGAGGCTCCCGACTACCTTGGAACTAAATTTCCAGCCATTTCTTTAGGCTATCGACTTGGGCTTTGTATCACCTTCATTCCATAGTAGACCTTCCCATTTAGAATATATTTCACTTTCTCTAATATTTTACCAAGTAAAGATACAAATCACATAAGTCTTTCAACTTATTATTTTAAAAATATTAAGAATATAAATTCCTCAAAATCCTTTTAATAAGTGCTTTACTACAAGTTAATAGGCTTCGAAAGTTATCTCGTTAGAGGAATTTAGGATAAAGACAAAAATACTGTAAGTTATTTGAATCTTTCACATTGAGAAGTGGAATAACAATCAAGAATAGAGTCGTTATGGACCTAAAAGGATTCTACTAGTTTATTGACAAAATTAATACATGTAATTAAAATGTTTACATGTAATCTATTTTGTTACACAAATACAAATTATAGGAGGCCTATAAAATGAAAATTGGTATTATTGGTGCCAGCGGTAAGGCTGGCAAGCTTATCCTAAATGAAGCTGTAAAAAGAGGTCATGAAGTTACAGCAATTGTGAGAGATGCAGCTAAAGTTCAAAATGAGCACGTTGCAGTTCTGGAAAAAAACATCTTTGATTTAAAATCGGATGATATTAAAAATTTTGATGTAGTAGTTAATGCATTTAATGCACGAGGACAAGAACATCAGCACGTAGAAGCAGGAAAAGTATTAATTGAAGCACTTAAAAGTGCTCCACAGACAAAGTTAGTCGTTGTAGGCGGAGCAGGAAGTTTATTTGTAGATGAAGCAAAAACTGTGCGACTGCTAGAAACTCCCGACTTCCCTGCTACCTACTTTCCTACTGCATCAAACATGCTGAAAAACCTCGAAGAACTACAAGACACAGACGGAATTCAATGGACTTATATTAGTCCAGCAGCATTCTTTAATCCAGAAGGAAAACGAACAGGTTCTTACCGAAAAGGGAAAGACCAATTAATCTTTAATTCAAAAGGTGAAAGCTATATCAGTTATGCCGATTACGCAATCGCTGTTTTAGATGAAATCGAAAATCCACAACATAAAAACGAACGATTCACTGTCGTTGGAGAAGCAGAATAATTTTACAAATATGGCAGAGTAAAAGTACCTCAAATTATTCGAATAGCTTTTTAAAAGCGAAGTACACTATAAATCGTTGAATATTTAAACTTAAATATTGGAGGTAGTTTATAATGAAACATCTTATTATATATGCACACCCACACCCAGAAAGCTTCAATCACGCTATTTTGGAAACAACAGTAAATGCATTAAAGAAAAACGGGCATGATGTCGTTGTCCGTGATTTGTATGCACTTAATTTTCAACCCGTCCTAAAACCAGAAGATACGTCTGCAATGAAAGCTGGAGAAACTCCTAAAGATATTAAAACGGAACAGGATCATATCACTCACGCAGATGTCATAACCTTTATTTATCCTATTTGGTGGGCTGGATTACCAGCTATCCTTAAAGGATATGTTGACCGAGTATTCTCCTATGGCTTCGCCTATGCATATGGTGAAGAAGGTGTCATAAGGATGTTGTCAGGTAAGAAAGGTCTTATCATAAATACACATGGCAATCCAAAAGATTATTATAATGAGATCGGAATGACAACAGGTTTAAAAATCACATCTGATACTGGAATATTTGAATTTGTTGGTATTGAACCAGTAGATCATATACTATTTGGAAGTGTCGGTTCACTGGATGAAGAAGCGTATAAAGGTATGTTAAAGGAAGTTGAAGAAAAGATTAATTCTTTATTCACACAGTATGCTTTGACTAAATAAATCTTTAGGTTCCCTTTTAGGGAGCCTTTCTTATTATCATGAATGTACAACATAAAAGTCCTGTAATTTAAAACCTGCCTCTGCAAAAACCGTTGGAATTTATTAGCCAGGCCTAGAACTTCCACATAAGGGCCATTTTTTACTTGATTATAAGTCTGCTATAAAAGTGACAACTTTTTTCTTTGTATATAAAGGCTCTTTATAACTGAATGTTGATTCAATGTGTTTGAAAATTAAACGGAAAAACTCCGTTTAAATTGGGAAATACCCATATTCCCTTGAATATAAAGGAAGTTTTTCCGTTTATTTTATCCAAATCTTTGGGATTTTGTCTTATTTAGAACAGTTAACCGGAATATCTCCGCTTATCTCTGCTTCTAAAGCTGCCTCTATATACATTAGACGGAAATTTTCCGCCTATGAATTCTCATCCCTAAATCAAAATCAACAATGAATAATAATAGAGCCTATAAAAACTTGATTCCCGAATATCAAACATCATTGGTCGTTTTTCCCCTCTTGATTCCAAGGACTGATTTAGTTGCGCCAATCAAATGACCGGGCAATTAAAATCCTTCGCCATCGTTCTCATAGAGAGTCTTGCTGCTAGAATCGTAACTTCCCCATCCTGGAATCCACCCGTCATAGAAATGAATTAAATTAACAGGAATTAGGGGGTTTTAGTGGAAAAGTTCTCTAAGGGTAATTAAGGGCTCAATAATCTACAATCACGAGAAGAAAAACGTTCCTACAATTAACTGAAAGGACGTTAAATTAACGTTGATATTACTTCATTCAACTGCAATTGCCGATTAGAAAAAATAATATCGAAAAAATGCAGTGGTCAGGATCGAAATAAAACATTTTATATTGATTTAATATGGCTATGTGATATAGTGTGATATATTTGTGTAAATTATTTGATCTTAAAATACAAGTTTGATTCCACACTCCACATGTATAGAGTTGTAGGTGGCAACACAAGAGGTGTTGGTGAGTTTTCACTTGTTTTTAAAGTTTTGTTTAGAACTCAACCAATTCTTTCAGTTTTTGTACAGTTATTCCCAAATGTGAATCACTCATATCTTGCCTCCAGGTTCGGTTGTATAATAGACTTTTAACCAATTGATATACGCCCAAATTAATATAAATCAAAAATCGAATTACATTTTTCACAAAAATAATTTCAAGATAGAAAAAGCAGCAAAAATCTAGTAAAATATCCACATGTGACATTAGATAAGGGGTTAAAAAATGAGCGTATTAAACGTAAAAAATTTAAGTCACGGTTTCGGTGATCGTGCAATATTTAATGATGTGTCTTTTCGACTTTTAAAAGGAGAACACGTTGGACTAGTTGGAGCAAACGGTGAGGGTAAGTCTACCTTCATGAATATTGTTACTGGGAAGTTGCAACCCGACGAGGGAAAAGTTGAGTGGTCACGAAAAGTTCGTGTTGGTTATTTAGATCAGCATGCTGTACTTCAAAAAGGTACTACGATGCGTGACGCTTTAAGTACTGCTTTTCAATATCTTTTTGATGCTGAATCAGAAATAAATGAACTTTATGCTAAAATGGGTGATGAAGGTGCTGATATCGATGCATTACTTGCAGAAGTTGGAGAGCTACAAGAAACTCTAGATAGTAATGATTTCTATCAAATTAATTCAAAAGTTGAGGAAGTTGCTCGTGGTCTAGGATTAGACGATGTTGGACTCGATCGAGATGTAGATGATCTTAGCGGTGGGCAGCGTACGAAAGTTTTGCTAGCTAAGCTGTTGCTAGAAAAGCCTGAAATCCTATTACTAGACGAGCCTACGAACTATTTGGATGAACAGCATATCGAATGGTTGAAGCGCTATTTACAGGAATATGAGAATGCATTTATCTTGATTTCACATGATATTCCATTCTTGAACAATGTTGTTAACTTAATCTATCACATGGAAAACCAAGAGTTGAATCGCTATGTTGGTGACTATGATAACTTCTTAAAAATTCATGAAATGAAGAAGCAACAGCTAGAGTCTGCTTACAAGCGTCAACAACAAGAAATTGCTGATTTGAAAGATTTCGTTGCTCGTAACAAAGCAAGTGTTGCGACTCGTAATATGGCGATGTCTCGTCAGAAGAAACTCGACAAAATGGACGTTATTGAATTGGGGAAAGAGAAGCCGAAACCTGAGTTTAACTTCAAAGAAGCTCGTGCAGCTAGCCGTTATATTTTCACGGCTGAAGATCTTGTTATTGGTTACAATGAACCACTTTCCCGCCCTCTGAATTTGAAAATGGAACGCGGACAAAAAATCGCATTCGTGGGTGCAAACGGTATAGGTAAGTCAACTCTTTTAAAAAGTATTCTTGGTTTGATTAATCCAATTTCGGGAAAAGTGGAACGTGGTGATTATCAACACATCGGTTACTTCGAGCAAGAAGTTAAACAGGCCAACTACAACACTTGTATTGAAGAGATTTGGAGCGAGTTCCCAAGTATGAATCAGGCTGAAGTCCGTGCTGCTCTTGCAAAATGTGGATTAACGACGAAACATATTGAAAGTAAAGTCGAAGTCCTTTCTGGTGGAGAAAAAGCCAAAGTTCGCTTGTGTAAAATTATTAACACAGAAACGAATTTATTAATTTTAGACGAACCTACCAATCACTTGGATGTTGACGCAAAAGAAGAATTGAAGCGTGCTTTAAAGGCATATCGCGGAAGTATCTTGATGGTATCCCACGAACCAGATTTCTATCGTGAAATTGCGACCGATATTTGGAATTGTGAGGATTGGACTACGAAAGTGTTTTAAATAAGATTAAGGGGTACCCAATGAATAAAAAATCACTTGGGTACTCCTTTTTATTAACCATCCAAATTTTCCAATAAAAATATACTTTTAGATTTCTTATAAAAGCTCATATAAACTAAAGTTAGAATGAGCTTCTATCTATTTCAATATTAATTTTGCAACAGTTACCACATGTATGGAGTCTGGGAAATAATTAATTAATTTTATTAAAGGTATATTCTTGAATATACTTGGCTAATCCTTTATCACAACAATAAACAAAGCACCCCTTCATCCCCCTAGTCATTAACGTTTTATATGTGTTTCTAACTAGTTCATCTAAAGGATCCACTTGGCCTTTTTTAGGCTTCGCAGGTCTTGCTCCCTTATCTTTAAACTCATTTCTTCTTACGATGATTTTTTTGGTTACATCATCAAAACCAAGGTCATTTCCTATAATCACACCAACATAATCCATCTCAAGCCCCTGAACTGTATGAATGCACCCAATTTGATTTGCACATTCCGGATGAATAGCCCAGTCAATTCGATTCGGATCATTCCACGGCAAGGCAAAGTTATGTTCCTCGATTATAACATCCTTCGCAAGCTCTCCATTAACAAGCTCTTTGGACCAATCCCACGCGTATCCAGCTAATAATCTACCACCGCGTTTATCAACAATTTCCTCCTTTAACTCCTGGGGACTTGAAACAATTTTAAAATCAAAATCCTCTTCCAATGGGAAAATTTCTTTTTCATTATATAATAAGTTATTTAACCATGAAATGTAATTACCTGAACCTGAGCATCGATATTGAGATTCAAGCTCTACAGTGTGAACGGTTGCACCAAACCTTGAGGCTTCCTTTTCTACCTCCTTAACGCTGCCGATATCTTTTTTAGATATTTTTTGAAAATCATCAATAAAAAACACGCTTATACGAGAAGAGCGAATAATCTGTGTGATTTGATTTTCTCCCTCAATTTTCTTCTTCATATGACCATGTTCTTTTAAACGGTGAGCCTCGTCACAAATAAGGACATCAAAATAATTTTCAGGTGCTTGTACATAGGAAGCGGAACCTTTAAACAAATCTCTGACTTCAACATGACCAGATGAACCAATTAACTTTTTACGCAGTACTTCTCGGAATGCCTGATTAGGTGTAATATACTCTACATACGCTCTTGAATGTAACATATGGCTCATTAAATTTAAGCCTATAACCGATTTCCCAGTACCTGGACCACCTTTAATAATAATCACTTGCTTTTGATGCGTCTGTACTTTTATTTGGTTATAAAGACTTACTACTTTTTCATAAGCAACCTTCTGCTCATCTAGTAACACAAATTCTTCATTACCAGCAATTAGTGATCCCACAGTCTCTACTAGTTTTTTGGAAGGACGGATTTTACCATTCTCAATAGTATCGGCTATTTCCTTACCATTTCCTTTTGACACTAAATACCGGATATTCTTAGCTAGATCCCTGTCACTAAATTGAAAATACAATGGAGATTCTTCAATGTATTTGTCATATCGTTTATCGAGCAGCGGCTCACCAATACTTGCCATAATATAATTATGTAAATAAGCACATGAGTGAAGTTTTATAGAGTTATCACTATACAAAGACTCGTTAAAATTTTGAAGATATCGTTTATACGATGATGCTTGGTATGCGGGATGAACGGTTTCTCTTTCTCGCCCGCCCAGGAAAGTTCGAACAATACCGTCCCCATCAGAAGTCTTTGCCTTTTGCCATTGCTTTAATTCAATAATGACCGCATTCTTTGTCCCTTTGTCATCCTGTCCAGTAATCAGAAAGTCAATCCTTTTCTCTGTGGAAGGCAGTTTATATTCTAATAAAACATGTGTGTCCTCTTTTAAGTCAGCATCACGCAGCACCTTGGCCATTTGAGGAAGAGATCTCTCCCAAGACTGTAATTCACTACTTGAAACGACCTTATTCATTTTCCTTAATACTTTTTCCTTCAATACATATCCAATTTTATTTTCGTAGATATGATTTAAAAAGGCGGAAGATGTCTCATTATAAATAATCACTTGACTGTTTCCTCCTTTTTCTTAACTGGATACTTCTCTGCATTTTTAATCAACTTTCTTGTGACTTCTTCATCAATATTAATATCCATTTTATCTGCTAACTGGATTAGATAAATTAATATATCCGCTATTTCATCTTTAATATTCTCTCTTGATTCTGCAAGTGCCTCTTCAGTTGTCTTCCATTGAAAGTTCTCGAGTAACTCACTTGCTTCAAGAGAAATAGAAATCGCCAAGTCTTTTTCGTTGTGATACTTTTTCCAATCTCTTTCATCCCTGAAGGATAAAATCTTTTTTTGAATCTCTTTCATTTAAATTTATCTCCTATGTGCAATTAAAATAATACCGCTATACCTTTAATACCTTATTTTAACACTTCTGTTTTAATTAAACACTTAATTAATGATTATGAGCTAGTGAACCATTTAGTTCTGGTAACAATTAAACCTAGTTTCGTATTTAAAATAATAAATCAATGAAAAATTAAATTAGTATTGCACACACCCACTAAATCCCCACCTTGTCACAAAGTTCGTTCTGCTCCAGATATTTAATTTGTTTCTTCTAGCCAAACTCTCATCGTCCCGATATAAATCCAGATATTTATAAGGTGGCTTCAGGATATACCCCACTCGAGCGAATCCTTCCATAAGCATTGTTTCTTGAACGGATTTACCATCGACATAAACATAAGCTAATAGTCTTCCATGGGAATCCCTAAGGTTTTCCTGCTCCCGCTCCATCGTTAAGCTTCCGCTTTTCACCAGCTCATTATTTCTGACGTAAGCCTCCCTTGCATAAGGCTGGACACACATGTCTGGCTTCTTCGAGTCCGGTGTATCGATCAATAAATAACGAACCGTTTCCCGCTTTCCGTTTACTTTTACTTTGATTGTATCGCCATCAATCGTATCCACTAATGAGATTGGTACCTGATCTGATGGAATGCTGAACCGACTTTCCGAACTTGTTTGCACTATATCCTGCTGCTGGCTTTCCACTTGTTTTATTTCATCATGATGTACTGTCATGGTGGGAATACTTAGTATTGTTGCGATTGTTATGAAGCTGACTCCTGCTATTCTTTTTCGCATGAATATCCCCTCCTGGTTTTACCATTCTTAGTTTTCAAAGTGTCCAAATGGCTTGATTCCACCTACCTCTTAAAAAAGTACACAATAGCTGGAGAACCATCGATTCTAAACTTTGCCATCATCCACCACTGCCTTTCTGCAATTAAATTTCTCTTCCATATTTGATATATAGATAAACGTAGTAAATGGGCTGCTGTTTTTCATTAAAATGTGAAGATTACATGACGCCCTTTTCACCCCCTTGCGATTTTATGGACATACCTGTGTCATCAGCACTCCTACCCTATCGAGATCTGCTAGGTAAGGCGAATTTCACTTTTTCTGTTCTAGATTATTTGGAAGTTAATACCTATAGGTGAACCACTATAACCATGGAATAATAATATTCATGGTTAATTTTCCGACTATTATCTAAAGACATCTGACTAGACAGTAATAACGTTTAAGTACCAATCCCTTGATTTAATTAAGGATTAACTATTATTCAACTAGATGTAAGAACTATAGTGATAGAAGTAGTGAAAAGGACGGGCTGTTTCATTAGTACAACCTATCCTCGTGGTACATATAAATAAGTAAATAAATAAATTACATCTTAATTAAAGGGGAATTTGTAAATATGTGTGATCACATCTTGAAGAATTTTATAGATAAAGTAATCAAGGTTGACCGGGATGGCCCAGAATCCAGAATTGGAAAGTTATTGCATGTGGGTGAAGATTATATTGTCATTCTTACAGATGAGGAGGTCGTTTACTACAACAGTCATCATATTAAAAGTTTTACTGTAAGTGGAACAGGTAATATGATGATCCATGTTGAAGTTCCGGAAGACCTCGAACTTAAAAAAGCACACAATTTTAAAGGGTTGTTTAAATGCTCCAAATATGAATGGGTACGAATTAATCGTGGCGGTCCTGAAACTGTAGAGGGGTTACTAACTGGTTTAGAAGATAATTTTGCTATTTTAGTGAATTGTGATGAGATTATTCGTGTTGCCCTTTTCCACATTAAAAATATCAGTTATGGAAGGACTAACCCCGAATATGATGAATCAAGTGATGAATCAAGTTCAAGTTCAAGTTCTAATGATGAATCAAGTTCAAGTGATGAATCAAGTTCAAGTGATGAATCAAGTTCAAGCTCAAGTTCATATTAAGTACCACGGGTGAATGAAGACGAGTAAATGAGTAACGATAAAGATGATCTCTGTATTGTGAACAGGGGTCATCTTTTTTAAATCCCATTGCTATTTATAGTGATTGTAATATGTCATATAAATTATGGCATTTAAAAAGGTGCACCATTTTGTACACCTTTTCAAAAAATTACTATTTAATAACTCAACTTTCGCAGAGTGGAATCCCAACTGTCATTAACTTTCATTCTCTTTCCTTTTTTCCGTTCATCAATTTTTCAACACTCCATGATAGAAATTTGGCTCCAATCAATAGAAGTAAATGGTGAAAAAGTTATTTCCATTATTAGTAATCTATAATTTTATATGGATAAACAGATATTAAATTTGTATTCTCAACTAAATAAGAGCTTGGTTTGTGAAGGTGACCGTGTATAAAGTATTTTGGTTGCTTGGTATTGATGTAATAATTAAAGGCCTCAAATCCCCGATGCTCTACGTCGAAGTTTATAGAATCTTCTGTCCAGGGATTACTGTGTGCAATAAAAATATCTACTGGTTCCAAGTCTTTTACGAATTCAAATACTTCCTCTTCAAAAAATAAAAGGGATTGTTTCCTTTTATAAGCAATTGAACCGTTAAATCCAGCTATTTTGATTCCATTTACTGTAATGATCTTTTGATGAACATAAATAATGTTAGTATTTTCATAGTAATCAGGACGGTCATGATTCCCCAAAACTCCTACTATAGGGCAGTTATATTTTTTCTCAATTTCTCTTATTTCGTCAAACTCATTATCGCCTAATAAGAGTACCAAATCAGGTGATATGTCAGGGTGGTTCCGATAATAATCATGGGTGTCAGATATCGCAAGTATTTTCAAATTTTCACGCTCCAAGCCATATCGCATTTTAATGAAAAGTACATGCTATATCTTATGAACCATAACGTAAAATGAAAACGGACAAATGTCATATTTTAAGAGAAATTAAATACTTTGCTAAATTATTCACTTATAAAAACAGACAACAGTCTTTTTGACAGCTGCCTGTTTGGTAAATACTCACATTTCTAATTCCCTACATTCAATTCTTTATCCCTGATTTCTACCTTTTTCAATCTGTTCTTTAATTTTTTCAGCAACTTCCTGCACTTTATAAGCATCATGGACACCAACCAAAGGTGACTGCTTAGATTCTATGGATTGTATAAAGTGTTCAATTTCTAAATAAAGTGTTTCTTGATGAGGGGTCAAAATTTTTTCTATAGTATTTTCAACATGGTAGGAACGGCTATCAGATGGAGAAAGTTTTGACTTATGGTAAACGTATAACTCCTTGGATAAAAGGTTCGTTTTAAGGAACCTATCCTTTTCCGTTACGTTTATTTCTCTCTTTTTTTCTAAAGAAAAACGGCTTGTTAGCAAGGATGCGAAACACCCATTTTGAAAGGATATCAGTGCTGACGCAGCCTCTAATTGTTTACCATCTTCAATGAAATAGCCGACAGCGTTCACTGTTGAAATCGGGCTATCAACTAGTTGTAATACGAGGTCGATATCATGGATCATTAAATCAAGGATTACATCTGTTTCAATACTTCGGTTCGGTACTCCAAATCTCCTAGCCTCTATAGAAATCACATTTTCCTTATTTATAAGCTCTGATAGCTGTTTGAAAGCAGGGTTAAAACGTTCTACGTGACCAACTTGAACTACAACTGACCCATTATCTACCGCTTTTATTATTTGCTGAGCTTCCTTTAATGAAGACACAAATGGTTTTTCAACCAAGACATGTTTACCTTGCTGAATCGCTTGCATCGTTAATGAAAAATGATAGGGCGTATGGACGGCTATGATGACCGCATCAACTGCATTGATGAGTTCGGTGTAAGACGAAAAGCTTTGAATGCCAAACGTTTTTGCTATTTTTTCACTTCTTTTCTGGTCAATATCAAATACTCCGATAAAATCTGCTTTTTTCAGCATTTGTAGGACTTTACAATGATTAACCCCCATACTTCCAACGCCCACAACCCCTATTTTAATTGTGACCATGGCTAATCACCAAAAAATTCTTTTATTGCTGCTATAATATAGTCTTGTTGTTTTTGTGTCATCATTGGATTTATTGGTAAAGCCAAAATTCTTTTGGCGCATCCTTCCGAAACTGGAAAATGATCATTTTTATATCCAAGATGAATAAAAGCTTGTTGGAGGTGGAGTGGTATGGGGTAATAAATGCCTGTTGCAATTTCTTTTTGTTCTAGAAATTGGGCTAATTTCTCCCGTTGACTGGTCTCTATACAATATTGATGATAGACGTGTTCTCTATCTTCTGCTTCTACTGGGACTTTAACAGTATCCGCCAATTCCAATGAATAATTTTCCGCTAATTCTTTTCGACGATTATTCCATTCGTCTAACCGTTTGAATTTCACTCTAAGAATCGCAGCTTGTATTTCATCTAATCGGCTATTTAATCCAATATCTGTATGGACATACCGTTCTGAACTGCCATGGTTCCTCAGCAATTTCAATTTACTAAATAAATCACTATTATTCGTAACAATCATTCCGCCATCACCGTACGCTCCCAAATTTTTGGAAGGAAAGAAAGAAAAGCAACCAAAATCCCCGAAAGAACCAACTTTTTTCCCTCGGTAGGAAGCTCCTATGGATTGACAGGCATCCTCTATAACACGAAGGTTATACTTATTGGAAATGGTCATAATAGCATCCATATCAACAGATTGACCAAATAAATGTACAACGATAATCGCTTTCGTTTTTTCTGTGATTACACTTTCAATCAATTCGGGATTCATGTTATACGTCTTTGGATCAATATCGACAAAAACTGGTGTGGCCCCCACCCTTGCGATTACTTCTGCCGTAGCAAAAAAAGTAAATGGTGTTGTAATTACCTCATCACCGCTTCCGATATTTAAAGCTTCTAAACATAAAAGCAGTGCGTCCGTACCATTTGCCACGCCTAACGCATGGGAAACACCAATATATTGAGATATTTCTTTCTCCAATTTTTCTCCCTCTGGACCTAATATAAAATAGCTGCTTTCTAATACGTCCAGGATAGCACGGTTCAATTCATTTTTTAATTGTTCATATTCAGTTTTTATATCAACAAGAGGAATCATTCTCTCTCACCTCAATATGCTATTTATCCTTGATAAAGGGCCATCGTCTATTCAACAATGGCCTTTTAGAAATCGTTTGTATAAGTTTGTTTAATAATCCGCATCAGATGGAGGTGGAAATTCTGGCGGCTTTGGACCTTTTGGTTTCGTGCCTTTTGGTTCTGGACCTTTTGGACCTTTTGGACCTTTTGGACCTTTTGGACCTTTTGGACCTTTGGGACCTTTGGGACCTTTGGGTTCTCCTGGGTTTCCAGAAAGGTGATGATCTTTTGTCATTTTTATTACCTCTCTTTGTAGTAACTCATATATCATATACTTTTTAGTAATATGTACTGAATCTTCCTTTGGTGAAGAAAGGTCTTAATAAAAATTAAATTACTCTTTAATACGTCACCTAAGAAAAAGTCCTCGAATAAACTAACGAGAAATTCCGTTTTGTTTTTAGGAGTATAAGAAGTAGAAGAATACATTTCATATAAACTGGTGATATAAAATGAAAATAAAATCTTTCACGGATGAATATGAAAGCAAATGGGATAGCTTTGTTCAAAATTCAAAAAATGGAACCTTTATGCAGCAACGCAAATTTCTTAATTACCACTCCAAAGGAAAATTCAAAGATTGTTCTCTATTGGCAATTGACAACAAAGATCGAATTATCGCTGTGATCCCAGCAGCATTAAAGTCCGAAAATGAATCATTCATTTTTTGTTCTCATCCGGGAGCCTCACATGGTGGAATTATCATTGATCAATCCTTTGACACTGCAAAAGCCCTAACGCTAATCCCTCTCTTAATTGAACACGGCAAGAATTTGGGAGTAAAAGCCATTGAAATGAAAATGGTTCCCCGCATTTACCATTCCTGGCCTTCTGATGAAATAGATTTTTCATTAAGATATTACGGATTTTCTCCTGAGATTTCCGAATTAGCGACCGCCCTCCCTCTTAATAATATCGAAAATATTGAACTTCATATGGAAAAAAATGCGATAAGAAATAGGAACAAAGCAATAAATAGCGGGGTTATCGTAAAAGAAAGTAATGATCTTGCTGAGTTTTGGAAAATGTTAGAATCTAATTTAATAAAAAGACATAACACCTTTCCTACTCACACTTACAATGAAATTCTTGATCTTGCAAACAGATTTCCAGAAAAAATTAAACTTTTTTCTGCCTTCTACGAGGAAAAAATGATTGCTGGTGTTTTGGTTTTTATCCTTAACAATCGTGTATTAAATTGTTTTTATATATGCCATGATGAAAAATTCCAACACTTTAGACCTTTGAACCTTGTTTTCAGTACCCTTATACAGCGAGGGATAAACGAAGGGTACCACTTTGTGGATTGGGGTATTTCTACTGAGAATAAAGGGAAAGCGGTAAATCAAGGTTTATTTAAGTTTAAGGAAGGGTTTGGCGGACGTGGCGTGTTACGTGAAACCTACAGGTTAACTTTATGAAAATGGGTGATGAATTTGAAAATCCTATTTATTGAAGCCGCAAAACAGTATTTATTGGGTCTTCCTTCCGGTTTTGAAAAGAGTGGCTGTACTGTCAAAATATTAACAGATATTCAAGAAGAAGAATTGGAAAAGACACTTAAGGAATTTAAGCCAGATTTGGCTGTAACTGCCGGATGGACAAAAATTCATACAAGAGTCAATTTACAACTCCTCCACAGGCTTCTAAAAAAATATGGAGTGAAACATGCTTATTGGGCAACAGAAGATCCTCGTTGGAGGGAAAAATGGTCTTTGTATTATATTGAAACCACACATCCCGATTATATTTTTACAATAGACAGAGATTCCGTTATTTATTATAAAAATCTGGGATATTCCGCCCATCACCTTACATGGGCATGTAATCCTGATTTCCACAAACCAGGCAACAAGCAGGAGCAGTATTCCTGTGACATTGCTGTTGTAGCCACTGCAGGAGTAACCTGGAGTTCTTACCGCAAAGATAGCGTCCAGATTCTCTTGCAACCATTACTTGAAAAAGGATATAACGTAAAAATTTGGGGCAACCGCTGGGAAAAGGTAGACCCCAATATCATCGGATTTGACGTACCATCTAAATTTCTGAAACAAAAACTTCCATATACAGAAACAAACGATGTATATAGCACGGCAAAAATCGTTCTCGGCTTTCAAAACACTTTTACAGAATTAAACTCTAGAACATTTGAAGTCCTAGCATCTCAGGGATTTCTGCTTACACCGCATACCCCTGCCGTGGAAGAATTATTTATATCGAAAAAGCATCTTGTTTGTTCATCTTCTCCAAAAGAAACTTTAAAGTTAGTTGATTATTATCTTACACATGAAAATGAAAGAAAGACTATTGCGAAACTGGGACAGAAGGAAGTCTACTCGAACCATACCTACACACACCGAGCTAAAGAAATTTTAAACGTAGTGAGTAAATCATCAGGATAAGGCAGGGATCTCCATATGCAAAAATCGATAAAAAATTCAGTTCAATGCAGCGGAACGTCCATTACTGGTGAAATCCAATCGACAGTCACCTTTTATCCATCACCACCCGATTCTGGTGTTGTATTTGTCCGGGATGATCTACAAGGGAAAACAGAAATAGAATGTGTAGCACAATATGCTCAGACTGATTCCCGTTGGACATCACTTGTGAAAAATAATAACAGGATCGAACATACAGAACATATATTAGCTGCTATAACAGGTTTAGGTATTGATAACATTAAAGTGCATCTGAACAGCCCGCATATTCCCGTGGTCAGTCAATTTAGCTGTAAGGACTTCGTTGACGCACTATTACGAGCAGAAATCATCACTCAACCTAAGCCGAAACGGTTTATCACGTTAACAAAACCACAATGGGTCTTTGATTCCTTCTATTATAACGGACAACGCTATGACAGTATGTTAATTGCTTTACCTGCAGCGGAACCTACTTATACTTATTTGCTTGATTATCCAAGCAAGAAACTTCCAACACAGCTTGCCCATTACAAATTGACAACTGCCTTAGACTTTGTTACTGAACTATCATCTGCCAGGTCTTATATTATGGATGAGGAGTTTGATCTTGTTAAAAACTTAATTGGTAACGCAATGGATCAATGTCTGGTTATTTCCGAGGGAACAGGTCATCAGCTTAGATGGGAAAATGAGCCGGCAAGACATAAACTGGTAGATTTGATAGGGGATATAACCACTTTAGGCCATCCGGTTAAAGGTCACTTTATCGGAATAAGATCAGGACACAAAACCAATATCAAAATGTCAAAAAAAATAATGATGGATATGGAGAGTGACTTGCCATGATTATTTCCATCCATCAGCCTAATTACATCCCTTGGAGTGGGTATTTTCATAAAATGTTATCCAGCGATTTGTTTGTTATTCTCGATGATGTAGACCTTTCAAGAAGGGCAATTACGAATAAAAACAAAATAAAAAGCCCCGATGGCCCAAGATTGTTAAGTGTTCCTTTAGCAAATAAAAGTGGCAAAATTAAAGATGTGACAACGTTTGACGATGATAATTGGCCCCAAAAACATTGGGGTTCTATTCAAAGAAGCTATGCCAGGGCCCCATTTTGGAAACAGTATCAACATCTTTTTTGGCCTATTTATGAAAAGCCAAATAAAAAATTGGCAGATTTAAACTTACAATTAATAGAAATCATTCGAACAATACTAGAAATAAAAACTCCGATTATTCGTTCTTCAGAGATTGAAGTAATTACAGGCCATAAGGGTGAGAAGATTATTAACATTTGTAAAGCTTTAAATGCGACGGTTTATTTATCAGGGACTGGAGCCAAAACGTATAATGATGAAAAAGAATTTGAGAAAAATCAAATTCGACTAGTTTACCAGGAGTTTGAACCTCCTGTTTATCCCCAACTATGGGGTGAATTTATTCCTAATCTGTCAGTTATTGATATGCTATTTAACTGCGGTCCAAAGAGTAAAGAATTTATTCCCAAACAGGTGATTTATGAATAAATTAAATGTTCTCATTACCGGTTCGGGATCGGTCTATGGTGTAGCAGTTATTCAGTCGTTAATAAAATCCAAGTTAAATCTTAAGCTGATCGCAACTGATACCCAGCCCTATGCCCTGGGTCTGTATTTAGCCCATCACAGTTATATAGTACCTCCTGTAAAGGATGAACAGCTTTATTTAAAAAGATTACTAGAAATCTTGAGATTGGAGAGTATTGATGCCATTTTTATCGCCTCATCACAAGAGCTATCTTTTTTTAGTCGGAACAAAGCTTTAATTGAAAATGAAATAAAGTATAAGGTATTTGCTAACCCACATGATGTTTTATCCATTTGCATCGATAAATGGCATACGTTCCACTTTCTCAATGAACATAATTTCCCTTGCCCAAAAACCATTCGTTACCCAGAAGATATTGATAAAATGGATTCGTTTATTGAAGATGTGGGATTTCCTTTTATTGTAAAACCTAGACATGGTAATGGTTCAGAGGACATTCATCTAGTTAAAGATTTACTTTATTTTAAGCAGGTTATTTCCGATAAAAAAGATATGATTCTTCAGCAATTTCTTCCTGATGAGCAAAACGAATTTACCGTGGGAGTTTGTTGTGGAACAAATGGAAAGGTTCTATCATCCATTGCATTAAAAAGACAGTTACAGGACGGCATTACGATATCAGCAATTTCTGATGATTATAAGGAAATAACAGATTACTGCGAAAACGTCGCAAAAATCCTGAAACCATATGGTCCATGTAACTTTCAACTTCGAATGTGGAATGGAAAACCCTATATTTTTGAAATTAACCCCAGGTTCAGTAGTTCAACTGGAATGCGAACTCTTTTAGGTGTAAATGAACCGGAAATATTACTGAAGGCTGAAGTGCTACAAGAAAGCATTCCTGAAAGGCAAATACTAAAAGCTAGTGTGATTCGGCAATACACAGATTATTTAGTTCCAACAGAGGAAATAGAAATATTAAAGAACAAGAGGTTCGTTATTAAAGATACTAATGAATAATGAATTTTTGGCTAAACGGCAAAAACGCCTTCAAAATTTCTTATTTGAAGGCGTTTTTTTTTTGCATTTAAAGGTAGTATTTTGTTTAATTCCTATGAATGGAGGATTTTCCCTTTTAGTTTTTATTTCTATCAGCTAAATATTTAGCATATAAGATGGTATTTTTAGCTACATCTAATTCAACACTATATATATTAGGTGGACCGGGTCTCCAATTGACTTCAAAAAGCCAGAGTTTTTGGTTTTCATCGAGACCCACATCAATTCCTAACTCATCCAATTCATCCTCATATAATGAATCAAAATGATTGGAAAACTTGATCGCAAATTCTTCAAGATACCTTTGAATATCATACCAGGAGTCACCAAACTCTTGTTTTAAAAAAATACCCAAGTACGTACTATAACCACCACTACCCATATTAGACGTTATGGTACCCAACCTTCCAATCCTTGGATATATAGAAGTAATCACCCATTTTCCTTTTCCATCTTTTTGTACATGCAAGCGGAAATCAAAAACGTGACCAGATTTTGTTTGACTTGTAATAAACTGTTGAACTAAGTAGTCTTCATCTTGTATTTTCTGAGAGATCCAGTCTAATACTTGTTTTTCATTAAAAGATGTTATTACTTCTGCATCATTCATTTTGTAACGATTTGTTCCATTTTTTTCAATCAACACAACACCACTGCCCTGATGCCCAGACATCGGTTTGATAATCACTTTTCTATATTGACGAATCATGTTTAAAAAAGTCTGAACGTCCGTTAATTTATGAAAAGGAATCAGATATTGGTTAAATTTTTTTGCCCGACTAATTCTGTTATAGACCGACATTTTGTTCCCAATCGAATGACTTGTGAAAGGAATCCGCTCATACAAATAGTCAATGATTTGTTCCGCTTTCTCACTAGAAGAATAACTCGCATTATAAATGACATCAGGAAAAGGAAATTCCTTTTCAATCCACTGCCCATTTTCATAAACTTTCCCTAGAATTTTATGCTTTTTGATATTTACCTTTCTTGGGGTGAAGTAAAAAAAGTCTACACCTTCAGCCTTTGCTACAGCTGCATAAGCATATGCTTTCTTTACTTTGTTGGGATCTGCACGGTGATGAAGCATGCCAATAAGCGTCATGATAGATCACTCCAAATATTTAAATTGGATCAAGGTGGAAACGTATCTCGCTGGCTGCATCCATGGCTCTTCTTATCGCCTCTTCTTTATAATCTGAGGATGCCAAAATATAGCCGCAGCGATCACCCATTGATAAAGGTGGACGTACGATTTGTCCTTGTCGGGGCTTGATAAACACCTCTTCTACACCAGGATAATGGGTGCTGTTCTCTTTCCCAGTTACCTTGATTAATTTTCCTCTCGAATCAACTGTTAAATAATGTGCGTATACATACTTATGGTGCTTACTTGTAAGGTTAGGCTCCTGACCTAACATTAATTGAATCGTTTCCTCTACTAAATTAATTCCTAATCCGACTTCAATGATTCGATTCATCGCTCCACCCGCGATTCGCGGGTTCATTTCAATTAATTTCCACATCCCATCTACGATACGCATTTCAAAGTGACAGGCACCATTTTTCATTTGAAAAGCTCTTATGATGGAACCTACGGTCTCAAGGAGACTATAGTATAAACGTTCATTTATATAGGGTAGTAAACAATATCCGGTTACAATAAATCGTTGTGTAAAGGTAATCTGTTGTTCGATTACGGCGACAATAGTAATGGTTCCATTGTGTACTAAAACCTCAATTAAATATTGAGGTCCATCTAAATACTCCTCCAGTAAAATCTGTTCATTTTTTTCAAGTAATTTTTGCATTGCCTGCTTTAACTGGTTCTTATCATTTGCTAACAGAACATCTTTTGAGCCGGCAGATGTGGGTGACTTCACAATAAGTGGTAAATGTTCAGTGGCTTGTTCAATAAAATCCTCTAAGGAATCATCTGGTGTGTAAATTTTATAAAAGGAAGACATTGGGAGGTCTTTAAGGAGTTCACGAGTTAGCACTTTATTTTCCATTTTGAAAATGGCCTCAGTCGAGACTACCGTTGAACAAAATTCCTCTGATAAAGCTGCTGCTACATGTACAAAAGGATCAACAAAACTCAATATCCCCTTTATTTGTTTACCCTGTTTTTGTAGTTTACTAATGTTGTTTCTTAATTCATCATAATTGGAAGTATCCACTAAAATCATTTGATGGATATCGGGAAATTCTGTTCGTTGATGAATCAATTTTTGTCTATTCGTCAATAACACCGTAAAATAGCCGAGTCGTTCTGCCGCTTTGAATGCTTCTCTACTAGATCCAGATTTATTTGTTTCAATAAAGACAATCGTTTGCATAAGCTTGTCCTCCCAACTTTCTTGGTTTATGTAACATCCGCTTTAATGGCCATGTTGAAGTGAAATAACAACTCTTTCCTTTTTAATATATTGTCTGAGGACAAGATTGGATTGGACTAACGTAATCATTCTTAAAACCTCACTTAAAAAATTTTTCAAAAATAAAAAGAGCGCTGCCAGATAGGCTTAACGCTCTTAAGCAAAATTACCTTTTTAAATAATCAATGACATCATCGAAGTCTGAGTCATTCCCGCCCGTTTTGAAATAAACAATGTCATTTGGGATTAAAAAGGAATCAAAAAACCGCTTCATTTCATCTGCTTCTGAAAAATGATAAATATGATTTGGATCTAATCCTGCCTCGATCGCTGGCTTCTGAAAATCTTTTGCAATAAACCCTTTGGTAATGAGAATATCGACCCCTAATTCAGCTATTAGATGTCCGGCCTTTTCGTATTCTTCATCAGCATATTTACCCAGTGATGCCATTCTTCCCAATACTGCAATTTTTCTTTGAGATGGCAATGCTACCCTGCTCAATGTTTCTAAGCCTTTTCTTAAAGAAGCAGGATTTGACTTCCAAGTATCATCCACCAGCGTAATTTGTTTTCTTCCTTCAATGATTTGAAAATGGGATCCCATGTGATGATAAGAGGACAATCTCATTAAAGCATAGGGCAGGTTCACTCCTAAAATGGCAGCGGCTGCTAATGAAGCGGCTGCATTATAGACATTATGCTCACCAAGACCCGGTATATAGCCTTTATATTCCTTTTGCTTATATTTAATCCAAAAAGTCATGCCGGATGTATGATATTCATACTTTTTTATTCTAAAAGTAGCATTCTTGTTTTTTCCGAATGTCATAATCTCTCCCTTAAATTTAGAAGTGTCGATGGTGGAGAGGCAGGGGTCGTCCGAATTTAGGATTAGTGTTCCCTCATTGTTCATCCCTTCCATTATTTTTGCCTTTTCTGCTAAATAATCCTGAAAGGAGCGAATTTGATCCGTATGATCCACATCAATCATAGTCATAATCCCAATCGTCGGGTAAAAATATTTACAGGACTGCGTCATATCCCCTTTTTTAGATACGGCTGTTTCAAACACTGCCACATCCGTCTCTTCATCCATTCCTAATAAATAAGAAAGGTTGTAATAATCGGCATTTTTGCTGGATATGGTTGCCTGGACATTGTGTGTTTCTTCTAAAATATGTTTTAGCATTTCCTTGGTAGTAGATTTTCCGCATGTCCCTGTAATGGCAACGACAGGAATGTGAAACAGATGCCTGTAATAGAAAGTGAATTTAAAGAAACTTTCTTTAAGATCCTTTACCATAATAATTTGCTCGGAATTTAATTTTTCCATATCAGAAAAGGATGTATCTGTAACAATGAATACATTCGTGTAATTCTTTATCCGATTCACAGGCACTTCTTTATTGTTCCAACGAAAATATAACGTATGACTCTCAATCTCTGATCTGTCATCCGTGACCGTCTTAATCCGTATCCCTTTTTGCTTTTTATTAGGCTGAATATTCATGGCCGTTAAAATGTTCTCCAATAATAAAGTCTTCAAAATATCCCTCCAACTTTCCTTTTTTAAAAGGCATCTCCCCCCATAATATTTTTCTAAATGGGTGTAGTGATTGAAAAACTATGAATTCAAAGGCTAATGTATCATATGTTGTGTCCCCTTATGCAGGTGCGTGATAAATAGGCAAAGAATTTTTCACCGTATTCCATCTGCTTTTTAATCTCCAAGAAGATCCTCCTTTTCTCTTATAACGCAAGAAAGCACCCCTATGGACGGACATAAGGGTGCAGAATGTATTAAATATACTAGTCTAAGAAAAAACCTGGTTCTTTATTTATTAACTACTGCACCTGCTACCTACTTACTTGTAACGATAACAATTGCATGATGGTTTTCATAACCCCATCTTCTTCATTTGAACGGGTAATAAAATTCGCAGCATCTTTTATTTCTTGAACGGAATTGCGGACAGCAAAACTATAAGAGGCGCGTGTCATAAGCTCGATATCATTGTAGCCATCGCCAAATGCCATGGTTTCTTCTGGTGTCACATTCAATAATTGCTGCAAGTGTTCAACGGTTGTGCCTTTATGAACATTTGCGTTCGCGATGTCAATCCAGGCTGCTTCAGAAGCTACAATATAAGCAGATTCAAAGAAGTCGGATAATTTTTTCCTCGTTTCAAAACACTTAAGGGCTGGATCATGAATAGTAATCTTCACAAAATCCTCTGTTATTTCTTTAAAATCAGCTACTTGTCTTACTTGAGCATAGGACCTTCTCACAATATAAGCTTCTTCAGGGGATAAACTGTCTTTTATGACGGCACCACTTTTGGTACATGCAATAATGGTATGATCCAGACTGATGTCTTCAAGCAACTGGATAATGTTCAGTCCTAATTGATTACTTAGCAGCGATTCATAAACAAACTCGCCGTTATGCTTGATACGCGTTGCGCTATCACCTAAAATCCATAAATCTTCTGCATCATCACCAAATAACTCTTCGACTCGTTCACACTGCTTACCGGTAACAGGAGCGAATACAACGCCTTTTTCTTTCATTATTTTTTTGACATCCTTGTACAGTTCCTTGTTAAAATCACCGCTATTATTCAAAAATGTTCCATCCATATCGGTTAACACTAATTTAATCATGTGATGTCCTCCTAAAATTACTGCTTAAAAAACGTAAGTAAAATTATCTCAAACGAGCTTCCTCGTCCAAATCTTCTTGCGTGATTTCTCTGTCCTTGTAATAATATTTCATATCGTGTTCATTTATAGAGCGCAACACTTTGCACGGATTGCCAACCGCAACGGAATTGGCTGGAATATCCTTTGTTACTACACTTCCTGCACCTATAACACTGTTTACACCAATGGTTACGCCTGGACAAATGGTGCTGCCTGCTCCAATCCAACAATTATCTTCAATTTTCACGGGATTCGCATACATATATTCTCTGTAATTAGGATTGATGGGATGACCAACGGTAGCGATGGTCACCGCAGGACCAAACAGGACATTTTTTCCGATGATAATTTTCGTATCATCCACAAAATTGCAGTTAAAGTTCAGATACGTACCTTCGCCGATTTCAATATTCGTGCCATAGCAAAAGTAAAACGGCGGCTCGATCCATGCCCTTGTTTCTTTACCGAATATTTCTTTCATCAGCCGACCGCGCTCCTCTATAGCATCTGGTCCTGTCGCATTAAAGGCCATCATTCTTTTTTTAGCCTGTAGCCTGTCTTCAGGCAGACCTTCACAGTAATCGGTAAATAATTTTCCCGTAGCAATTCTTTCTCTCATAGTCATCCTACATGTCCCTTTCTTTTCATCTACCTGCTTTTTAAATAGATTACCATTTATGCAAGATCCCGTGTGATACTATTTAACCACCTATATTGGCAGTAACGAATGGCAGCGATGGGTAGCTTGATGATTTCATCTAAACTGATTACAACATAAAGAATAATAGGATGGACGTGCCTAACAAATGCACTCACATAACCCAATGGCAATATAATTCCCTACATAACGATAAAATCACACCAAAAACCAAATTTGGCATCTCCACCAGCAAGATAAATTCCACCAATAATCGTAGAGTTCATCGACTTACCAATACAGTAGTAAGCGCATATTTAAAGCATCCCATTCAGATAGCCTTCTGCCGTGGCACTTAAATTCACCAAATGGAATACTAGGGGTTTCATCAGCAAAATAATAGCACCAGATAGTACACCAAATATCAGGGCGTACAAATTGACCCTGTTGCCTACCTTTATAGCCATCTTCTTATCACTGTTGCCCAGATATTTCCCAACAAGCACAGCGCGCCACTGGAAATACCGCCACATAACACGATGGCCAGGTCTTTGACGACCGAGGCAATGGAATTGGATGCAACCATATCGGCACTTACATGTCCAATAATGGTCATGGTAGCCGTTAAGGCACCGCACCAAACGATATAATTTGCCTGAACGGGGATGGTGTATTTCAAGAAGTCTTTCCGTAAGTGACGTGCCATCTTATCACGAACAGGCAAGTGAAAGCGAACATCACCGCGTGTTATGGAATGGATGATACAACAACCAAGCTCGATAAAACGAGTACATATGGTGGCGACGGCCACACCCGTAACAGCCTTCTCCGGCATACCAGAAAATAAAAAAAATACGCATAGGGCATCAAAGGCTATGTTCAAAATTAGGCACATGGAGCTTATCCATGCACTAAGGCGTGCGTTTCCATACTCTTCATCACGCTAAAATACATTTGCGAAAAACCCATTACAAGATAAGAAAACGAGACAGCCCGCAAAAATTTTGTTCCATATCCGATTAACTCGCTGTCACTTGTAAAAAGGCGCATCAGGATTTCTGGGAAGAACAATGAAAGAATGAAAAAGAAAACAGATATGCCGATAGATAACAGGCAGCTGATACTAAGGACACGCTGGATCGCTTGGACATCCCTTTTTCCCCTATACTGCGCCGTAAGAATCCCTGCTCTGGTTGCTAGCCCCATATAGAAGATGGTCAGTACAAACGTTACTTGTGCTGCCAAAGATACAGCAGACATAGCAGACTGATTAATCTTTCCTAGCATCACAACATTCGCCGAGATGACGGCTGCTGAGATTAGATTTTGTAATGCAATGGGTAATACTAGTGAAATTAACGCGCGATTAAATTCACTATCCTCTTGTTTTGTTGCCCTTACATGTTGCTGCACCCCACATCCCATCTTTCTTAATTTTTCTGACACTATCAAAATTGTATATAGTTCTACTTGTCGATTCCACCAAATTCGAATATAATTCTATCAAAATCGTATATTATTTTAGGAGGTGTGACAATGAGTGTAGAACTAGAAGTGTTCTCTGATTTATCAGAACGATTAAACTACAATCTACCTGATTTTCCACTTTACGTGCGTAAAGGTGCACTACATCAATTCGATCGATATGCTGCAGCGTGTCATTGGCATCCTGATTTGGAGTTTATACTAGTGCTTGACGGGGAAATGGAATATTTTGTGAATGGAGAAACCGTACTAATTGAGGAGGGAAATGGAATTTTCGTCAACAGCAAACGCATGCATTACGGTTTTTCTACCGAAAAGGTTGACTGTTCTTTCATTGTGGTTGCGATCCACCCTGCCCTGCTTGGTGAGAATACACACATAGGTAAAGTGTATTTGGATGAAAAATTCGGACCAGACACGGAAGACTATATTTTGCTTACACCCGAAATACCCTGGAAAAAGGAAGTCCTTCTTGCACTAAATCAGATTTACCATGAAATGAACAGCACTCCATGCAATCCACTTCTTCTTCTTTCACAGGCTACGTCTCTTTGCGCCAGTATAGCTGATTATATCCAAATAGTTTCTGGACATCTTCACGATGATCAGTCATGGATGGCTGTTTGGAAAATGACCGGATTCATTCATCATCATTATGACGTTAAGGTCACACTTGATGACATTGCAGCTGCGGGTTCGATTTGTAGGAGCAGATGTTGTGAGTTGTTTAGTAAATATATTGGTCAAACACCTAATACCTATTTGATGAATTATCGAATTCAAAAAAGCTGTGAGATGCTGCTAGAAACCAATAGGACAATCAGTGAAATTGCGATGGTGTGTGGGTTTCAAAGTCCGAGTTATTTTTCATATGTTTTTCGTAAGGAAACGGGTTTGACACCACAGGATTACCGAAAGAAAGTTAACTTAGCTATATAAGTTCCTTTTGTGGCCAAAGTGCATTCAAACAATGGATGAGGACATAATATCCTATATGGTTAAAATTTGTAAGGTGTGGCATAAAGGAGCTTTGGTTATGGCGGATGAACAAATCGTAAGGGCAGACTATGAAGATCTTAAGGTCGTAATGGACATCTTTGAGGATTGCAAGTCTTATTTGAATAACAGAGGCATCCTGCAGTGGAATGAAAAGTATCCAAATCAGGAGTATTTTGAAACGGCATTAAAGGGCGAGAATTTATTTGTGTTAAAAAAAGAAGGTCAAATCTTAGGAGCCATGGTCCTTGATGAGTGGCAAACTCCGGAATGGGAAACTGCCCAATGGACGGACGTTCAGGGTAATCCATTAATTCTCCATTCTTTCTGCGTCCATCCTTCTGCACAAGGAGGCGGGTATGGCGGAAAAATGCTGCAATACGCCGAAGACTTTGCCAATGAACAAGACTACCCTGCACTTCGACTCGATTCTTTTTCTGGGAATGAGGCTGCGGTAGGATTCTACCAAAAAAGAGGCTACACTAGAACTGGGATCGTTAAATTAAAAGGAAAACCACAAGGTCACGACCAATACTATTGCTATGAAAAGTTATTTAAGTGATGTGGTGCCTCACACCAGTATAAAAAACAAAGTCTCTGACCTAGCAGAACAAAGACTTTGTTTTTATTTATTTACTGCTTTGTTAAAACCAGTTACTCGACGCTGAAACCTAACTATTTAACTGCTTTCCAAATGGTCCATCTATTGCTTTAACAGAATAACTTAACTATAGAATTTTATATGGTTATCTTCAAGCCCAATACAGCTACTAATATCATCCCAATAAATAAAATTCGTCTCCAATCTTTTGATTCACCATAAAAAAGCATTCCAATAATGGTTCCGCCTACAGTCCCAATCCCTGTCCAAACAGCATAGGATATTCCCATAGGTAGGGATTTCATTGCTAGACTCAGAAAGCCAAAACTCATTATAAATCCAAGAAACAGTACCATATATGCCGGTAAGTTTTTGTTTTTGGCTACTTTATTCATACCTGTCACTCCAACCACTTCAAAAACTCCAGCCAATATGAGATACACCCAAGCCATTTTAAACAGCACCTCCTTTTTTACTAGATTCAGTTGTAACAAATTTTAAACCTACTACACCAGACAGAAGCAAGAGAATAAAAAATACCTTCGTCCAACTAAAGGCTTCTCCAAAGATCAACATCTCTACTACAACAGTTCCAGCTGTCCCTATTCCCGTAAAAATTGCGTAAACTGTAGCAACAGGTAGACTTTTGATCGCTTTAACAAGTATGGTGAATGATAAATATATTAGTAGAACAGTACCAGTCCATGAAAGCCAATTACTAGCATGCTTCAATCCTATTGCCCACAAAACCTCAATAAGACCAGCCAGTATGACTAATACCCAATTTCGATTCATCAAAATTTCCCTCCTTAAGTGTCATAATTCTCTTGAAAGTCCGTGCCAATAAACATACCAAGAAGCTTCTAATCTCTTCATAAGGCGTTCAGGACCACCATATAACATTTCAACAAATATGGCATCTAAGATTCCTAAGTATGCAGCAGTAGCTCGTTTTTCATCGATTATTGAACTAATTTCTCCGTCTGCTATAGCTTTTTTTATAATCGGAATCAAAAGTTCCTCTACCTTATCGAGGTATACATAAACATTTTTCATCACCATTTCGTTGAGATGGTTCGGCGGAAAAAAAGCGGTACGAATCCAAAATTTACTAGAATCATTCTTTTCGTATCGGTCAATGCTTTTCAACAGAAAATCATATAAGAATTCTTTTATAGGTCGTGTCTTGTTAATTTCTATAAATTTAATGACAAATCTTATTTCATTCTCACTCGTATCCCTGCATAACTGTAAAAACAGTTGATCCTTCCCTTTGAAATGAGTATAAATAGATTGTTTTTTAATTCCTACATCTTCGGCAATATGTGCCAAAGACGCACCTTCATATCCATTTTTTGCGAAATGCTTTATAGAAACTTCTTTTATTTGATCTGAGGTCATTTTATCATCCTTCCGAACGGTCGTAAGGTAAATTTAACATTAATCCAGTTTTTATTCAATTATTATTGATTCATTCATTAATCCTACTTTAACTAACTGCCGCGTTTTAGTTAATTTCTATGGTAATAAATGGTTAGAACAACCTCACCACTACCTACATATTCCATACATTAATCAGTATGGACATTATTGGGGCTAACAGAACCAAAGACATGGAGAATCCATGTCTTTTTTAAGGTAAATTTCCTTCTATTAATATGTAAAAAACCCTTAGTTTTTAGTTCCTTTCCACAATGGTAGCTACTCCTTGGCCTCCGCCAATACAAAGTGTTGCTAATCCCGTCCGGCTATCACGTTTTTGCATTTCGTGAATAAGCGTGACTAATATGCGTGCGCCACTGGCACCAATTGGGTGTCCCAATGCAATTGCGCCCCCATTTACATTTAATTTTTCTTTATCAAAATGAAGTTCTCGATCCACTGCAAGTGCTTGAGCAGCAAAAGCTTCGTTTGCTTCAATTAAATCAAGTTCTTGTAATGACATAGAAGCCTTTTTCAAAACCTTTTTTACAGCTGTAACAGGACCAATTCCCATAAAGCCTGGATCCACGCCACCACCTGCATTCGCTTTGACGCTCACTAATGGTTTAATTCCTAATTCATCTGCTTTTTTACGGCTCATGACGACTAATGCTGCAGCTCCATCGTTTATTCCAGAAGCATTTCCTGCTGTGACTGATCCCTCTTTGTTAAATGCAGGGCGAAGCTTTCCTAAACTTTCTGCAGTAGTACCCGCCCGAGGAAATTCGTCTTGTGCGAATACCGTTACTTGCCCTTTACGGCCTGGCACTTCAACAGGTATAATTTCATCCGCAAAGCGATTCGATTCCATTGCAGCTTGTGCCTTTTGCTGGCTCCATGCAGAGAACTCATCTTGCTCTTCACGAGAAATTTCATATTTCGCACTAAGGTTTTCAGCGGTAATACCCATATGATAATTATTGAAGGCACACCATAATCCATCATGAATCATACTGTCTACTATTTTTTGATCACCCATCTTAAACCCATCGCGTGCTCCCCTAAGTAAGAAGGGAGCCTGGCTCATATTTTCCATTCCTCCTGCAACTATCACCTCTGCATCCCCAGCAAGAATTGCTTGTGTGGCTAAATGAACCGCTTTTAGACCTGACCCGCATACCTTATTAATGGTTAGGGCGGATACCTCATGGGGCAAACCAGCAACAAGGGCAGCTTGTCTTGCTGGATTTTGCCCCAGTCCTGCTTGTAAGACATTTCCCATAATGATTTCGTCTACTTGTGTAACATCGACCCCAGCTTTTTCAAGAGCTGCTTTGATGACAATTCCTCCTAATGTTGTTGCTTGAATACTTTTTAACCCTCCCAAAAAGCTTCCAATTGCAGTTCTTACAGCACTGACTATAACTACTTCTGTTTCATTCATGTAGAGTTCTCTCCTTAAAAAATATTTATTTCAATTTTTACAGCAAAAAAAAAGCCTTACAGCGAAAACTGAATTAATTTGTCCTTTGATATATTTTCTTTTTCTAAAACAGAGTATGCAAAAAAAAGGGATATAAATATTGTTGGTATTTAATAAAATTTTTGTTTGTGGAAATTGGTGTAGATTGTTACGTGGTTGGTTTTGACTCTTAAAAAAAAGAACAGCGAAAATCCGCTGTTCTACTTGAACAAATTTAATGCTGCTTTTGCATTAGATTCAAATAAATCAATAAATCCTTTTTGAGCAGTTACAAATTGATTTATAGCTTCTTCACGAAACTTTTTTTGTTGCTCAATAGTATTTTTATACGATTGTTGGAATTTCTCTTGTGACTGATTGAATAAATTTAAACTTTCTTTTAATGGAGTCGATGTTACTTGTTGAACACGGCTATTGATTTCATCAAGTTGAGCATTCCACTTTTCAAAAGTTTGGCTTGCTTGGTCACCGTATACATTTTGTAGGTTTTGATTTACGTAATCGCGAATTTCTGCAATTAATTTTTTCTGTTCTGCTTGAACTAATTCCAAATCACCAGCAATTTTTTCCAAAGATTCTTTTTGATTGGAAAATGCTTGTTCCAGAAGATTTTCTACTTCTTTTTGAGAAGAGTTAACTTTGTCAAAACTTTTTGTCCAAATGTTCATTAAAGATTCACCAAAATTAGCAAAATACTCATTGTTTTTTTCCATTAAAAAAAGCCTCCTAAATAAAAATCTTTTATTTTACTAGTATTTTTTAAGACTAGCCACTCAGAAGATTATTCTACAATTGTTAAAATGAATATGAAAACTTAAAAGCGCATGAGTTTTCAGCCGGCATATTGCTTAACCTTATCATTGAATGCCGAGTTTATTCTAAAACTTTTTTAACATTCACCTTACACTAAATGTATTGTCTCTCTATATGTAATTTACACCTATAGAAATTATTAGTCAACCTTTTTTAAGCTTATTTATTTACTCTATATACCATAATTACCCTATCTTTATTTAGATTAATTCGGATATCATAAAAAGAAATTGTGGAGAAGGAGGCAATGTAAATGACGCAAAACTTTGATCCTTTCGAAATGTGGAAAAGCTTTTATAACCAATACAGTACCTCATTCGATGAAAAAATGAAAGAACAATTTCCATCTCAAGCCATGGCACAGTTATTGGATGTAAATCTTCTTCACCAAAAGATGTTAAATGAAACAACTGAACGTTATTTGGAGAAAATGAATGTCCCCACTCGTTCCGACATGGCAAAAATTTCATCTCTTATCATTAATGTGGACTCAAAAGTTGATAACTTAGAAGAACTTTTAGAAGAAACGAATGCTGAACAACAAAGTATTAAGAATATACAATCTCAAATAACAGATTTAAGTAAACAACTGGAAAGTTTAGAAACAAAACTTAACCAAATCCTTACTCAATTAAATTCTCTAAATGATGAACATAATAAAAAAGCTGCTACGAACATTGAAGCAGCAAATGTCAAAGTGGTTACAAATCATAAAGGGACAGCAAAGAACAAAGAAACCGCAACCAACAAAAAATAGCAAGTATTAATGATAAGTAACAATTCAATTTTAAACAGCCTGTAAGCTTTTCATTACTTTTTTGGAATAACTTACTTTAAAGGAGTGGTTTACATGGCAGATTTAAATAATAAAGTTGCGATTGTGACAGGTGGGAGCAGAGGAATCGGTGCAGCGATTTCCAAAGAATTAGCAAAGAATGGCATAAAAGTTGTCATTAACTATAACAGCCGAAGTGAACTAGCGGAAAAGGTTGTCGCAGAAATAAAGGAAATCGGCAGTGAAGCTTACGCTGTTCAGGCTGACGTCTCAAAAATAGCAGATGCTGAAAAGTTAATAAAAGAAGCCGTTAACCATTTTGGCGGACTGGATATCCTTGTTAATAATGCTGGTATTACAAGAGACAAATCGTTTAAAAAACTTAGCGAAGAAGACTGGAGAACCGTTATTGATGTGAATTTAAACAGTGTTTACAATACGACTTCCTTTGCGCTACCGCATTTGCTTGAATCTGATGCAGGTCGTATTATTAACATTTCGTCTATTATCGGCCAGGCGGGCGGCTTTGGGCAAACCAATTATGCTGCAGCAAAAGCAGGAATGATTGGGTACACAAAATCCCTTGCACTGGAGCTTGCCAAAAGTGGTGTAACGGTTAATGCAATAGCACCGGGTTTTATAGACACTGAGATGGTTCAGGCCATTCCGGAAAATATACGCGAGTCGATTGTCGCGAAGGTTCCGCAACGTCGATTCGGTCAACCAGATGAAATCGCAAAAGGAGTTATTTACCTGTGTAAAGATGGCGATTATATCACTGGGCAGCAGTTAAATATTAACGGCGGACTCTATATGTAGCTAGACTATTCCCTATCGGTTAGGATACACCAACGATTCGCATTACTGTGAAAGGTGTGAGGAATCATAAGGATCCCAACTATAGAAGAACAAATTTCTGCTGCAATGCCTGAGCAATACCAAAATTATTATGCAAAAATAAAAAGAGCAGCTGATGTGTTAACAAAAGATGCCGAACCAGAAGTGGGACCAACGCCAAAAGAAGTCATTTGGACAAAAAACAAAGCGACATTATACCGCTACACATCAGAACAGCCCAAAAAACATAAGGTTCCTCTTCTTATGGTTTATGCATTAATTAATAAACCATATATCCTGGATTTAACAAGAGGATTCAGCTTGGTTGAATATTTGGTTAATCGCGGGTTTGATGTGTATCTTCTTGACTGGGGTACACCTGGGAAGGAAGACAGAAATATGAAACTGGATGACTACATTTTGGACTACATTCCTCGTGCGGTTCGAAAAGTATTGCGGTCATCCCAAGCAGATGTCGTCTCCATCCTTGGTTACTGTATGGGCGGCACTATGACTTCCATTTTTACTGCTCTTCATCCTGAATTGCCAATTCGCAACGTTATATTTATAACAAGTCCATTTGATTTTGAAGACACTGGATTATTTGGTTCTTTCTTAGATAAAAGGTATTTTGACATCGACAAGGTTGTCGATACATTGGGTGTTATTCCACCTGAGATGATTGATTTTGGAAACAAAATGTTGAAGCCAATGACAAACTTTTATGGGCCGTATGTTAGTCTTGTGGATCGTGCCAACAATGAAGAATTTATTAAGAGCTGGAAACTAATGCAAAAATGGGTTGGCGATGGGATTGCCTTTCCAGGTGAAGCCTTCCGTCAGTGGGTCCGGGATTTTTACCAGCAAAATAAGCTGATTAAAGGAGAACTTGAAATTCGCGGGCGAAAGGTCAACTTAAGCAACATCACCGCCAATGTCCTAAACCTGTCTGCTGAAAGAGATCATATTGCACAACCGCATCAGGTAGAAGCTTTAATGAATGTCATATCCAGCAAGGATAAAACGTATATTTCTCTTCCAACCGGACACGTATCAGTAGCATTTGGCTCTAAAGCATCAAAAGTCACTTATCCAACGATAGGAAATTGGCTAGAAAAACGTTCAGATTAACAAAGATTTTAGGATTTGCAAACTATTTGTGGAGTACAGAAGTTGGTTCCTTCTTCTATTTATGCGAACGTCCAAGAGGATTTTCTTGGACGTTTTTTTAGTGTGTCAATTAGCTACGAATCTTAAAAGTCGCAAGTACTTCCGCAAACCTTTTAATCCCCTCATCGATTGCTCCTTCATTTTCCCTTGCAAAAGTAAAACGAACAAATCCTTTCTGAGACCCCATCGTATAGCCTGGGACATAAATCACTCCCCTTTTGATCGATTCTTCTAGTAATTGTACTTCATTAACCTCTTTATTTATCTTGACCCAAATATGAATGCCTCCCATAGGTATGGAGAAATCCACTTTGTCCCCTAAATAAAAATGAAGACTATTAACAATTTGATCTCTTCTCATTTCTAATTGTTTGGTTAAATTTTGAATATGAGAATGAAAATTTTCCGATTCTAAAAAGTCATTTGCGACCCATTGAGTATAACTTGCATGACCAAAATCAATTTGCTGCTTCGCATCGGATAATCTCTCAATAACAGGTGTAGGACCTATAATCCAACCAATTCTTAATCCAGAAGCGACGATTTTGGATAAAGAACTAATATATAAAACATTTCCGTTAGCATCCATTGATTTTAAAGTAGAGACCTTTTCCCCTGTAAAGGATGTTAAACTGTAAGGATCATCTTCAACGACAGGGATACCATATTCTGAAGATATATCAAGAATGGCTCTCCTTTTTTTTTCGCTAAGTAAAGCTCCCGTTGGATTTTGATAAGCAGAATTCAAGAAGATCATTCGTATTCGATGCTTTTTATACAAGGATAGTAAGTCATCCGGATTGATACCATCCTCGTTTACAGGTATGTAAAGCGGTCTCAATCCTGTTGATTTAAAGGTTGGAAGATTGTAGTTGTAAGATGGATCTTCCAATGCCACTGCATCCCCTTGTTTCAATAGGCATTGAACCACCAAGTGTAAGGCCTGTTGTGCACCAGATGTAATCAAGATGGATGAAGGATTGGTTTCAATGTTTCGATATTGCTTAACATGCTTGGTAATGGTCTCTCTTAATATTGCGTTTCCTTGCGGATGATCATAACCTAAGCTACCTATAAACGACCGAGAGGAAGTAATCTCCCTTAAGTATTTCAGTGGGAAAAGATCCTCTGACAGTTCTCCGCTTGCTAAATTGATTAACTTATGTTCTACAGCTTCTTTTCTAATCCTCTGTGTTATAGGCAAATTGGGTAAAAACGATCCTGCTTCAATATACCTGTTCCAACTTGGAATTCGTTTCTTCGTAATTCCCCAAATATCCTTACTTATGGTTGTGCCGCTTCCTCTATTTCTTTGAATTAGTCCAATTGACTCCAATTCATCATAGGCTGCAACTACTGTACTTCTATTCACATTAAGTTCCTTAGCTAAAGTTCTTTCCGATGGTAATGGTTTATCTGGAGGATATGTCCCATCTGCAATTCCATTCTCGATATATTCAGCAAGTTGTTTATATATAGCTTTTTTGTCTTGGCGATCTGGTTTCCAATCCATCTATTTCAGTCCTTCTAAAGAAATTTAGTTTAACTATTATATTTCCTATTTTACATTAATGTTGGTGTTTCTTCTTTATGGACAACCCCAAATTAGTATTTAAGCAAATAGTCTCGTTTTCGTGAAGGATAAATTTATAACTAGACGTTGCAATCAATAATTATATAAAATATAAAATATATTAAATTTTTTTAAAAGTAGCAACAAGGGGGGAGAACGGATGAAAAAAACATTTTATTTAATGAGACATGGGGAAACTTTGTTTAATGTAAGAAGAAAAATTCAAGGTGCTTGCGATTCTCCTTTAACAGACTTGGGGAGAAAACAAGCAAAAATAGCGGGTGAATACTTTAAAGGTATCCCTTTAGATCATGTCTATTGTTCTACATCAGAAAGAGCTAGTGATACATTGGAAATTATAACGAATAATCAAATGCCGTATATAAGGTTAAAAGGATTGAAAGAAGCGAATTTTGGTACTTTTGAAGGGGAAAGCGAAGACTTGAACCCGTCACGAGAAGAATATGAGACATTTTTTGTTCCCTATGGCGGAGAACACAGACAAGAAGTTCGAGAAAGAATGGTAAAGACTTGCACGGACATCATGGAAAAGGATGACCATCATGTTGTTTTAGCCGTTTCTCATGCAGGTGCATGCCGTAATTTCTTAAGTGTGTGGCAAGACACATCTGATGTCCTGCCAGAAAGAATTCCAAACTGTACCATCTTTAAATATGAATATGAAGATAAAAAATTCAAATTGCTAGAAATCATTACACCTAATTTTTCAAAAATTGAAGAGCTTTTGTCTGCTGCGACCATTTCATAAAAAAGCGCCATTTGGTGCTTTTTTTATGTCTATATAAAGCTGAAAGTGATACCAGTTAACGGCATCACTATCGAATGTTAGAAAAAGCTTCCTTTTTATTTAATACCATAGCGATCCATATATAATCGCAGTGCATTTCACCGTTAACAGAGCTATAAGCTTTCGTTTTTCTTGTTCTCATAGATATTAAAAACACGTAAAGGAAAGAATTCTCCTTGTATCAATACCAAATATCATCCAGGAAAAACCATTCCATCTGAAACCAGCAACAGATCTTGGACCTACGAAAATGGGATAAAACCAAAATCCTTCACCATTGTTGAGCCATATAAAAGTATTACGAAACAGACATAACCTTATGGCTCCTGGATCAACAGCAAATGGCGAAGCAGTTGCTTGTTGAGGAATAAATGGTGGAGGAGGAGCAGTTGGGGCTTGTGGTATTTGTGATCCTGGAAGGCCTGGAAACCCTGATGGTCCCTCAAACCCAGGTCCTGGTATGCCCGGTATGCCTGGTATGCCCGGTATGCCCGGTAAACCGGGTAAACTCGGTAAACCCGATGGTCCCGGAAACGACGGTATCGGTAAAGTTTGAAATTGACGCTCCAATTGCTGATCATAATCTAAATAGGAGTATACTGTCTGATTATACATTTAAAAGATCACCACCTTATCTTAAATAAATCTCTAAGTATTAGTATGTTGTGCTGTTCCTTTGTGAAGCTTAATCACAGTCTATATTACTGCCCATTTGCTTTCCAAAAATATTGTAATCCTCATCTGGAGTTAAGATGAGGATTCTTTAAAAGATACAGTCAGATCTTTTAACCATAGAAACAAACTGCTCCAATAATGATTAATAAAATAAACAACACTACGATGAGTATAAACTCACCGCACCCATGGGCAGGAAAACAACTTGCATAAACAGGAGCTGCATAGGAGTAAGACAATGGCTGTGGAAGAGGAGTAATTGGTAAGGCATTTGGCATGGCATTTGGCAAAGCATTTGGGATGGCATTATTCATTTTTTACACTTCCTTTCGAAGTATAGTTAGCTACGACATTACACTATATATTACAACTCAGAGAGGAAATTGGAGCCCGTCTATTTAATAAATGGGCATGACTTAACTCCCAAGCATCCATCTGTCATTAATCTTTTTTATAAAAAAATCTTTTGAACTGTTAACAATTTTGTCATAAAGATTGTTTAATATATAGTAATGGAATCATAACTACCACATATGGAAAATCAAAACATATCTATTTAGTTATAATTTTGATATGATAGTAGTTGTTTTTTTAAATAAACCAATTGTGTTATATCACAGGAGGAATATGCATGGATCGATTATTACAATTGAATACGATTTTTATTAGTATTATCATTGAAGCATTCCCATTTATTGTCGTTGGGGCTTTTATTTCTGCACTAATAGAAGTTTTTGTTTCTGAAAATACACTGCTTAAAATTCTACCAAAAAATAGATATTTATCTGTTGTTGCTGCTAGTTTTATGGGAGTATTATTTCCTGGATGTGAATGTGGGATTGTTCCCATCGTTTCACGGTTAATAAAAAAAGGACTTGCCCCTCATGCAGCAATTTCCTTTATGCTTTCTGGTCCCATTATCAATCCGATTGTTTTATTTGCTACATTTATTGCATTCGGAGATAGTTGGACGATGGTTGGGTACCGAGCAGGGTTAGCAATAGGTGTTTCAATTTTAGTTGGGCTTGTATTATCTTTTGTTATTAAGGACAATCCGCTAAAAGAAAATAGCGAAATACATGTTCACGATCATTCACACCAGAATACTAGACAAAAATTAATGAGTGTTCTAAACCATACTATTGACGAATTTTTTAGTATGGGAAAATACGTAGTGCTAGGTGCACTAATTGCATCTACTATGCAAGTTTATGTACCTACACGGATATTAACAACACTAGGCGGTACGCACGTAACTGCCATATTGGTTATGATGGCTTTAGCTTTTATCTTATCTGTTTGTTCGGAAGCAGATGCTTTTGTAGCAGCATCTTTTCGTAATTTTTTCCCCCAAACTTCTGTCGTGTCTTTCTTAGTGTTTGGCAATATGGTAGATATTAAAAATTTATTAATGATGTTTGGGTCTTTTAAGGCAAAATTTGCGGTTCTCTTAGTTTCATTAATTACTTCATTTGTATTCATTGGTTCACTTCTTTTGTAAAGGATGTGGGATGATGTTTAAAGTCCTAATTTTAATACTTACTACAAACTTGTTTTTTATGCTGCATGTCACAGGAAACATTTCAAAATATATAAACATGAAATATAGCTTCTTATCTGCGAGTATGATCGTGATTTTATTCATACTTACAGTGGTCGAAGGAATTAAATTATGGTCCTCTGGAGATAAGAAAGAGAAACATCATGATTGTGCTTGTAGCCACGATCATCATGAACATAAACACCATCATGAACATGATTACGATAAAAAGAAACCATCTGCTGGAAAAAAGATAAAAAAATTCTTGGCTTACACGCTCGTGGTAATCCCTGCTATTACTGGAGTAATATTTCCAGTGGCTACTCTTGATTCACAGCTAGTGGATGCCAAGGGCTTTTCATTTCCAACATTAGAAGACGGAAGTGATCAGTACGGGACCCATCAAGTTCTAAATCCTGATATGAGTAAATTCATGAACCAAGCTGATTTTACGGATTTAGTAAGGAAAGAGTCTAAGTCTTATATTCCAAAAAATAATATTACTCTAACGGATAAAGACTATTTAGTCGGGTTAGAAGTAATGTATAATTTTTCAGGGGCGTTTGCTGGGAAAACTCTTACCATGAATGGATTTACTTACAATGGTCCAGGAGAACAGCCTAACCAGCTGTTTTTACTTCGCTTTGGGATTATTCATTGTGTCGCTGACTCTGGTGCCTTTGGAATGATGATTCAATTCCCGAAAAACGTACACATTCCGAATGACCAATGGTATCAAGCAACAGGAACAATGGATACAGTCTATTATCCACAAATGAAAACTAAAATTCCTGTTTTAAAAGTAACAAGTTACAAAATCATTCCAAAACCGAAGGACCCTTATGTTTACAGAAACACTTTGAATTAATTAGAAGGACCCTATGAGGGTCTTTTTTTTTGATATATGGATGGAAATACAGAAGAACAAAGGAGCTTAGAATAGTTTCAGCTCTTAGCTATTTCTTTAGAAACATTTGTTGCTGCAAGAACAATAAACATCACTGGGTAAAAACATTTAAATATTCATTGTAATCCTCTTTACTAAACACGTTAAAGATGATTTTTTCAATACGATTAGAGTGATCTAGTAGCCATTGATTTACTGTCTTTACGGCGATATGAGCAGCTTCCGTTTTTGGAAAACCGAATACACCCGTTGAGATTGCACAGAAAGCAATCGTTTTAATATCCTCTATTTCATTTGCCAATTGGAGGCAAGAAATATAACAAGATGCTAATTCATCCCTTTTCTGATTTGTTAATGTCGTTCCCTTTGGGACAATTGGTCCAACCGTATGCAAAACATAATGGGAGGGCAGGTTATAAGCTCTTGTAATTTTCGCATTCCCCGTCTCCTCTAACTCTCCTTGGGAAGACATAATCAGTTCGCAATCACCCCTTAGTTGCGGACCAGCAGCCGAATGAATGGCATTATCAATACATGCGTGTAACGGCTGAAAACACCCTAACATTTGTTTATTGGCTGCATTTACAATTGCATCAGCATTTAATCGTGTTATATCCCCTTGCCACAAAATAAACTTCGCTGATTGGGAAAAAGGATTTGCAGGAGCCCTGGATACAACTGATTCAAGTTTTACCACATCAACGGTCCCCTTTTCATTTAACTCCCATTGTAAAAGAGAATCGATCTTTTCCACAATTTCATCATTTAGTGGTTTTGGTGCCCTTATGTTTAATAGAGCCCTTAATAAACTTCGTTTTGCGTTATAATCACTCGGAATTTCTACATCACCTGGAACATTAGGTTCTCGTAATAAGGCAGTAATTAAATCGTCTATCATATTTTCAGGATTGTTTTCCATGATTGGAAATGGCGGGATAAATGTTTCAGTTAATTTAATTAATGAAGCATAATCCTTTTATAATAATTGTGGCATTGTGTACGCTCCTTCATTCCATTATGGCTGATACAACTTCTTGCATATCCTCCGTAAAGGCAATAGTTTTATCAATATTTTCTTTTGCACCTTCAGGGTTTTCCTTGTTTAGACGAATCAATGTTGCATTCTTATTGTGGTATGTCATTTGTTCAAAGGGATAGCGAATAATTCCAGGAGTATTAAAGCCAACACCTAACTCCAAAAAGACCAATTTCTTTCCTCCGGATTCCTTTAAAAATGTATTGTATGATTGGTTCCATTCATACCACTTTTCATCCTGCACAAAATATTGGTTGATTCTTAAATGAGGGTCCATATTTCCACCACAGACAGGGCATGTTGGTACAAGTTCGGATGGTATTTTACAACCGACCGTTTTTTCTACCATTTCCTTTACCAGTGATTCATTATAATACACCTTGTTGTGGCAACCTGTTGAACATTGCAGAAAACCATAATTCCCTTGTACTTCAAACACTTTGTCAAAGGCGAAACCCGACTTCTCAAACTGGCTATCGACATTGGTTGTCATGACAAAATAATTTTTGCCATTTACCAATCGTAAAAGGTCCCTGTACAGTTTAGTAGCACCAGGTTCAAATCGGTTTATAAGAATATGTTTTGCCCAGTATGCCCAGCGTTCTTCCTGTGTTGGGAATGGATAGAAACCTGATGAATACATGTCAGTCAATCGATACTTTTCTATAAAAGAGGCAAAATTCTCCTTAAATCTTTTTCCGCCATACTCAATCCCAGCAGCAGCAGATAAACCTGCTCCGCCGCCTAGCAAAATATATTCTGCATTTTCGATTGCGTTCTTTGCCTGCTGAATACCTGTCTCAAAAGCCTTTTTCATACGCTGTACCTCCTCTTAACTAAAAACCGACCTTTTTTCGTATCAAGGTCGGTTTGTCATTATCATTGTCTCAAATATTTTATTTAGTTTGTGAAATGGCATTAACAAGTTGGGGCAGTGCTTCGTTGATCGGCGTAATTGGACGACCAAGAACTTTCTCAAAATCATTGCTTTCAACTTCTAGTGAACCGTTTCGAATGCTTTCTTGAATTCCTACTACAATTGGAATCACAAAATCAGGTAGCCCTAACCCTTTCATGATTTCTGCATATTTTTCGTCATTAACTTGTTGTACAGGTACTTCTTTACCCAAAACTGCACCAAGAGCTGCTGCCAATTCTGCTTGAGTTAAAAGGGGACCAGAAAGTTCATACACTGTATTTTCATGACCTTCTCCAACAAGAACCGCTGCCGCTGCATCGGCGTAATCTTGTCGCAGTGCCCAGCCTACTTTACCTTCTCCAGCAGAGGTTACCCACGGAGCTCCCGCAATAGCACCTTGAATGCTTCCGATCTCGTTTTCCAGATACCAATTGTTACGCAAGAAGGAATATGGAATACCTGTCTTAATGATGGCTGCTTCTGTCGCAACATGCGGTGGAGCCATTAAGTTTTTACTTTCGGTTGCATTTCCTAAGCTTGTGTAAGCAATAAATTTTACTCCTGCACGCTCAGCTGCTTGGACAGCATCTGTATGTTGACGAATTCTTGTTTCATTATCACCATCTGCAGAAATAATTAATAAGCGATCAATCCCTTTAAAAGCATGTTCTAATGTTTCTGGTCGGTCAAAATCTCCTTGACGAACGTCCACTCCACGAGCACGAAGTCCTTCTGCTTTCTCGGGATTTCGAACACTCACTGCCAGCTCACTTGCTGGAATAGCTTTTAATAATGAATCGACCACTTTTGAACCTAAGTTCCCTGTTGCTCCAGTTACTAATATTCTCATTTATATTCCCTCCAACTTTTAAATGTAACAATATTGATTACATGTATTTATTTTAGTTACCTGTAATCGTTTTGTCAACAAATAATTTTGTTCTAAAATTGGTTGCTTCTTTCAGTCACTTTCCTAGTCAAATAAAAAAGGCGATCTCCATTATGGAATAATCGCCTCCTATTAAAGAGATAAATAATTAGTCAATTTTCAAAACAAGTTTACCATTTGCACTGCCTTTTGCTATTTGTTCAAAGCCTTCCGTTGCTTGCTGAAGTGGCAATGTTGTACCAATAATTGGCTGAAGCGCACCACTTGTTAGCATGCCAATGACACCATGGATGCTTTGGTCATATTCATCTTTCGGTGCGTTCCATAGAGCAGTTGCTAAAATATCACATTCTTTTTGCATGGCAAGGCGTGGATTAATTTCGATGGAACCGCGATTCCCAATAATGACAATTTTTCCATATGATGCAATCAGCTTTAAATCTGTCTCTAAATTCTTATTTGCCAAAAACTCAATAATGACATCAGGCCCCTTGCCCTCTGTTAAGGCTAGCACATCTTCAATCGTTGCTTCAGTCACATGATCAATGACAAAATCAGCACCAGCTTGCTGCACAAATTTTTTACCCTCGTGTCTACTGGCTGTTCCAATTACTCTAGCACCGTGAGATTTAGCCATTTGCACAACCTGTAAGCCAACCCCGCCACTGGCTCCATGAATTAGCACAGTTTGACCAGGCTTCAGATAGGCGCGTTGAAATAGTGCACGATAGGCTGTTAAGGCAGGTACTCCTAATGCGGCACCTTGTTCAAAGGATACATGTTCCGGTAATGGATGAACCGATGTTGCATCACATACTACTTTTTGTGCAAATGCGCCTGTACTATGACCATTCATTAAGGACGCAATAAAGACACGATCCCCCACACGAACATTCGTGACTTCTTCTCCAATCGCCTCTACAATCCCAGCCCCGTCTAAGCCTGGGGTATAAGGCAACTGAGGTATACTAAACGCATATGTACCTGTTAATGTGTAAGTATCACTCGGATTGACGCCTGCCGCATGTAATCGAACACATACCTCTCCCTTTCCTGCTGTTACTTCGTCAACGTCTGTATAAACTAATTTCTCAGGTCCACCAAATTCTGTTACTTGAATTGCTTTCATGTTCTCAACCTCCTCAAAATTTATTATATATCGAAAGATTAGATTTACAGTAGTATCTTGGTTTGAAATAGTTTAGTTCCCCAAATTAGTACAAGAACAGTAAAAAGGGACCTTCCTCTTGAAGAAACGACCCTTTCGTTAAACACCATATTTAATCTATTTGAATACAGAATCGTACCATCTTTGATAAAGATAAATGATTGGTAAATGACTAATAATAGCAAAATATAGCCCCAAATTACTCATATTGTTCAACTCATAAAGTCCAACTTTTTCAAAAATAAAAGGGCTAATAATAAATGCTTGTACTGCATCTAATATGATATTAGCGCCAAAAAACAACCAAACGTTGGGATAAAAAAAATAAAATACAAGGATTGTAGTGACAGGAAGTAGCCCATATGTAAACGATGAAACATTTGATAGAAAAAATAAATTTTTTGTAACCGTCCACCAATCCCAAACTTCCGTTATTTGGAAATAAATCGTATACAATAAGACCGTAAAAAACGCAACGGATAAAAAATTTCTTTCCCTGATTGAATTTAGTGGTACAAGTAAAAACCAAGGTACGATCATTACAATCCAAGAAAGGACTTGACCCATTGATGAACCTCCAATAATTTTTTTATCTTTTCCTAAATTGGGTTACTCTTATTCAACTCCCTCCTAGTGAGGCATACATTTTCCTGCTTGGTCCTAATGGAACTAACCGGATAAACTTTCGGATTAAGAATCTGGCTTAATATGAATTAGGTTATATTCAGGAATAGAAAGTCATATATTTTAAAGACGTTAACGTCGACGTTAAATTTTAAAGGGAGTGGTAACTATGTGGCAACTTTGGCTCACTGGATTAATTGGTATCTGGCTCGTCATTTCGCCATGGGTGTACAATTTCTCCGATAACGCAGGCGCTCTATGGAATAGTATTATTTTTGGAATTATTACCTTAATCCTTGCAATTTGGGTAGGATCGAAAAAAGATACCAATAAATCCTAGTCGACTTATAACTGAACGATTGCAGGGGCAACTCCTATTGGGGTTCCCCTGCTGTTGTCTGTACGGAAAGGTATATATGCTGCAATTTTTATTACTGTGAAAGTCAAACCCCATTTTGCATCCCCCTCATCCTCACATTCATATCAAAAAAAGTACAGTTAAAACTAACCACAAGAAGTTTTGTATTTAATCCCCCAATTACTAACTCGACCGGTAGTTAAAAAACAAAAACTCGATCTCCGTAACAAGCCTATTTTTAAATTAAGTACCCGTTAATTCGTATATATTCAACTTGCATCAGTCCAGGTATGTAATTCCTTTGTAATGATTGTAGTGAAGACTTAAAACAAAGTGTACAAGCATTGGAGCATAAAGATGAAATAGATAAAAAATCAACTTTTCATTGAAGGAGGTTTTTATGATGGCTATTCTAGATAAGATCATCTGCAAATTAAAAGGTCACATTTATGAAGAAACAGATCAGAGACCAGATGGATGGGGATATATTGCGACTTGGTTTAGATGTCACCGATGTGGAGATGAAACAGTAGTCACGAAGAGAGAGAACGAAGTTTAATGCTAGTCATCAAGTAACAGTGCCTACTGTATGTTATAATTTGGAGGGTAAAATACAGATAGAGGTGACCATTCTTGGCAATACATGTTGTACTATATCAACCAGAAATTCCGGCTAATACTGCCAATATTGCACGTACTTGTGCCGCAACGGAAACAGCCTTGCATTTTATCCGGCCACTTGGCTTTTCAACAGATGAAAAGATGATCAAACAAGCTGGTTTGGATTTCTGGCAGCTTTTAAACATAACGTATTATGACTCATTAGATGAATTTTTCTCAAAAAATGAAGGTGAGTTTTACTATATTGAGACATATGGTGAAAAACCACATTCATCTTTTGATTTCAGTGATGTATCAAAGGAACACTATTTTATGTTCGGAAAAGAAACAACCGGTTTACCAAAAGATTTAATGAAAAAAGATAAAGATCACTTTTTGAGAATCCCAATGACTGGTAATATTCGATCACTGAACCTTTCGAATACAGCTGCTATATTGGTATATGAGGCTTTACGCCAGCAAGGATTTCCCAATTTAAAATAAAAAAATCTTCCATCTATTGGAAGATTTTTTATTTTAATTTTCTTTACAGAAAATTTGTGCTTATTAAAGTAGTGTCCTAAATGCCTGTCCCCTGTAAATCTATTCAGACTTTTAACAAGTCTATATCCAATTCACGTACTTGATCATATGCTTTTAAACGATATTTAGGTACCAGTGTTTTTCCAAGTTCCCAAGAATTCTCTTCGATTTCTGCTAAAAGCTGTTCTTTTTCTTCTTCTCCACCATAAAAGAGAGTCTTTAAAACTCGTGTATTTTTCCTAAATTCTAAATAATAACCGAGCTGGTGATAAAGTATAATCTTCGAACAGTTTTCATCTGTTTCTTTAATTTTAAAGTTAATTTTAGCGTTATACCCGTTAATTTGTATGTAGTTAAACTTGATCGTATTTGACGATACGTTATAACTTATCGGTAAAGTCAGTTTATTACTGAATTTAATAATTATATTTAGTTTGAGCTATTTTTACTGTATTAGTTATTATCTTCTCGATATCCCTAAACCAACCAAGAGAATCGTCCCCAAGATTAACTAAAATGGTTGAAAGTCAGGTAACTCCTGTCCACTTTTAAAATTCTCATGAAACATTAGTAAGTAGATTTATGTCTTTATTGGTAGATTACTTCATATATTTATTTATTAATATGTCAAGATTCTGACTACATTTTATTGTCTCTTCACTTTGCAAACCAGTATACTTTGCTGATTCAATCATTTTTTTCTTCATTTTATCAATACAATTTAAAATTAAAAATTAAGGTTTATCCACATTCATGCAACCACAAGTCTCCTACACAATATTTTAATAATTAAAAACACAAGATTAATTATAAAGTATTTTAATTCAATAAAATAGTTTTTTGGGGAGAATTTACAAACAAAAAAATGGAGTATGTCCACTCTCTCTGCCCCTTTAATCAATTAGGGGAATCCTTACTTATTCAGAAACAAAGCATAATAATAGTCATGACTTTCTTTGACTGAATTGACATATCGGAAAAATTCGATATATAATGTAAAACATGGAACCAATCGATGTATTTAAGGCGCTATCAAACGAAACTCGACTTAACATTTTACAGTGGTTAAAGGAACCAGAGAAGCATTTCCCTAAACAAGGCGCTCACCTGCCAAAGGAGGTAAGCTACAAAGGTGGAGTATGTGTTGGGGATATTCAAGAAAAGGCTAAAGCTTCTCAATCTACGGTTTCACACTACTTAAATATGATGCAGAAAGCAGGTCTGCTTGAATCTGTTCGTTATGGCCAATGGACTTATTATAGAAGAAACGAAGATTTCATTCGTCAGTTGGCTGAATATTTTAAAACGGAAATCTAAGTTGGGTGATTTCTGTTTTTTATTAAAACTTATATCGATTATTCTAGATATTTATTTATACAGATAATAAGGAGGACTTATCGTATGCGTTACTTCTCGTATTTACTTGCGTTATTTGCAGGTGCAGCACTTAGTTTTGAAGGTGCTATCTACGGTGAACTAGGGAAAACCATCGGACAATTGGAAACTAGTTTTTACAACTTCTTTATGGGTTCAATCATCTTGGGATTATTATGGATATTCTTTGGAAAAGGTAAACTATCATATGCTGTTGAGGCACCTAAATGGTCACTGCTTGGTGGTGTCTTAGGAGTTGTTTATTTAACATCTATTGTGGTTAGTGTTCCCTTTGTTGGTGTTGGGATCACCATGGTTGCAGTAATTATTGGTCAACTGGTCATGAGTATGGTTATTGAACATTATGGTTGGTTAGGCAGCAAAAAAACTAGAATCAATAAAGAGAAGATATTTGCTGTTATTTCAATGATAATTGCACTTATTTTAGTTTACTAGGAGGTCTTAAAATGGATATATTAATGATTCTATTTACCTTATTTGGAGGTATTACACTAAGCGCTCAATCGTCTATCAATGGTACATTTAGTCGAAAAGTAGGAACTATTGAAACTACACTGTTAACCTTTCTAACTGGGACATTGTTTTTAGCCATTTTTATTATCTTTTTTGGACAAGGAAATATCCTTGCCATCCTAGATGTACCTAAATGGCAATTAAGTGCCGCATTCTTAGGCACTATGTACTTACTTCTCACGGTCATGGCGGTACCAAGAATTGGCGTCATAGCAACCAATATTGCTGGTATAGCTGGTCAACTTGTTATCGGTATGTTGATTGATCATTTTGGATGGTTTAATAGTTTAGTAATTTCACTAGATATGAAACGTGCCTTCGCATTACTATTTATGATTATTGCCCTTTATTTAATCTATAAAGGAAATAAACGTTCAAGTGAACAAACAGATGCACAATATTTAAACAAACAAAAAGCTGTAAACTGCTAAATAAAGGTTGTAGTTCAATTCAAACAACGAAAAACACCTATTTGGACTTATATATTAAAACAATATTATAACTTGAAATAAAATTTACTTTTAGTTTGATAATTGAAATTAATCAATTAAGGCAATCCTCATGTTAAAAGGATTGCCTTAAAATTGTCTTTAAATCTTAAAATTTGATTAGCTCTTTATTGCTCTCATAACGAACTTCTATAAAAAATTTCAAAAGACAAAAAACTCTATTAAAGCATGTTATCATAGTATTAACCCTTAATTTTCGCTTATATTTTGCCTACCCTTAAATTTATCTAAAATTTTTATAAAACCAACAAACCCTCTAATCGTAAACAAAGTAAAATTAACACTTGCAAAAGTATGGAAGGCTGACCATTTGTTCCATTTAAATAATCTCGTGTTTTTTTCCATAAACCATTGCCCCAGACTCATAGGAACACTGAAAAGCAAACTTTTCATTAGAATGTTACTAAATTTATCATTATACGATATTTTCACCCAAATAACGCTTAGAATTGGGAAAAATAACATATCATAAAGAATATTTGTTTGAAAAATTTTTGAAAGAGGACGAACTGGGTATTCTATTCTTTTGGTTCCAACAACATAAGCATCAATAAGAGTCGCAATAACACCTTTTGAAAAAAAGATCAAAAGATTTTCTCTCATTTTTGATCCTCTGAATAAAAATGGAAAACATAAAACGCATACTGCTAATAGTAACTTTAACAACTTTTTCTCCACTAATTAACATCCTCTCGACATTCTCATATTGACATCCTTAAAATGCCCTAATTTTGCCATTTATACCCTATGATTATTTATATATTTTTTTATTAAAAACCCTAAATCCGTACATTATATTAGGTCGTTCATTTAAAGGTAATGTATATACACCTTTTTCTTTTTTGAAAACAAAAAGCTAATCGTGAAGTTGCCGATTAGCCTTTTGTGTCAATTATTTATGATTTGATTTCTCAACCCAAGAAATCATCCCTTTTCATAAATCAGTCTAGTTCTCTTACTTCAAACGGTAATAATACTCTTTCAATTTTTTCTCTATGTGGTTCATACTGTGTTGGCAACATTAATTTTTCACCCATTGTCTCTACGGATTCATCATGAGCAAATCCTGGAGGATCAGTGGCAATTTCAAATAGGATTTCTCCATGTTCTCTAAAATAAATGGCATTAAAGTAGTTTCTATCCTGAACAGGAGTGACACCATAACCATTAGCAGCGACATACTTTTGCCAATCCAATTGATCCTCATCATCAATAGCCCGCCATGCAATGTGATGGACTGTTCCAACACCCATTTGTCCACGTCCAATTGGAGTTAATTTAAGGTCGATGATATTTCCAATATCTGCAGTAGAACGGTAACGTGCGAAATCTTCTTCTTTACCGACCCATTCAAGTCCCATCACTTTTTCTAATAATTCGCCCGTTTTCTCAGGTTGAGTTGAGAAAAGAGTTGCACCACCAAAACCTTTTATAGCAACTTCAGGTGATACATCGCCAAAAGTCCAGGTATTAACATCCCCTTCCTCTCTTTCAACGATTTCAAGGTGCAGCCCATGAGGATCATCAAACTCCAAATACTGCTCTCCAAAGCGTTCCATTTTCGTAAAAGGAACATGGAATTTTTCTAACCTTTTTTCCCAGAATTCCATGGCACCTCTCGGAACGACATAAGAAGTGACACCTACTTGCCCGTCTCCAATAATTCCTTGACGAGCACCTGCCCAAGGAAAGAATGTAATGATAGTTCCTGGTTTTCCACCTTCATTTCCGAAATAAAGGTGATAGGTACCTGGATCATCAAAATTGACCGTTTGCTTGACCAAACGTAATCCCAAAACTCCTGCGTAAAAATCTACATTTTCTTGCGGATGCCCTACGATTGCCGTAATATGGTGAATACCCATTGTCTTTTTACTCATTTTTTTCACCCCTATTTAATATAAAATCCAGTTATCCCTTATTTTGTTCCTAATACGGATATTAAACCCGGAGCAATTATCTTAATTCAAATATCTCTAAATAAAGATAATTTAGAATAAAAAAGTATCTAAAGCATATTGTCCAGGACCGATTAATGCTACTCCGATAGCAACTGCAATCAAGGTTAGGTTATACTCATATCCATTCGCTGTTGCCCATAATCCGTTTGCTCCATGCACCTTAACGATTGCCATAACCATGGTGCCTGCGATCATTATAGCTGCAAGTGGTGTTAAAAGTCCTATTGCAAATAAAATACCACCAAGTAATTCTGCTAATCCTGCGAAAAGCGCCATGGTTACACCTGGTTTCATTCCAATCGATTCAAACCAACCACCTGTACCTTTTAAACCATAACCACTGAACCATCCAAATAATTTTTGAGCACCGTGACCTACAAATAATAAACCAACTACTAAACGTATAATTAATAAACCAATATTTAACATTTTTAAAATCCCCCTAAAAGTTTTTGTCTCGAAATCGAGATATTTTTTTAAAAAAAATGTTTGTTAAACATTATTCCTTACTTTTTTCAAAAGCTTTACAAATGTATCTGCCTCATCAGAATTTAATGAATCAAACATATCATTAACGACCTCATGATATTTGGGCATGAATTCGTTCATCCATTCATTTCCCTCTTCTGTTAATGTCACATGAATCGCTCTGCGGTCATCTGGACAAGCATTTCTCTTCAATAAACCTCTTTGTTCAAGTTTATCTAAACAATAGGTCATCGAACCACTTGAGATTAGTATGCATTGACCAATTTGATGAATGGTTTGTTTCCCTTTATGATAAAGTACTTCTAAAACAGAAAATTCCGTAATACTTAACTTGTTTTTTGCCATTTCTTCCTTTATTCGATCATGAATGGCTTTAGATGTTTGCATTAATAACAAAAAGGGCTGATTATTGCATTTCCTCTCCATTTCGTTCACCTCCTCAAATTAATCTTGAAATAAAGTATCTTGAATATGAGATAATAATAATACTTATTAATTTTTTTGTCAATAGCCTTTTTTATTTTAGGTTAGAAAATATAATCGAAAAATAGCAGGGACTGGCTCAATGTGTGTGGAGCAGTCCCTTTATCTTTAACTATAATATGTAAACGTACAATGAACATTTGAAAAAGATTCTCATAACACCATCATTTTGCTACCACCTTATTGGACAAACTTTGTATCACTTCTGGTAATAGTTTGTGTTCAACCTCTTGTATCTTTTTCATTAATGTTTCTTTTGTCTCCACCGAATCAATTGTGACAGCCTGTTGGGCAATGATTGCGCCTGTATCCATGCCTTCATCCACATAATGGACTGTAACTCCCGTGACCTTTACCCCATATTCGAGAGCTTGTCCAATCGCATCTTTGCCTTTAAATGAAGGTAACAAGGATGGGTGAACGTTAATGATGTTTCCCTCATAGGCATGCAACAGTACATGCCCCAAGAGTCTCATATACCCAGCTAATATGATGAAATCTACATTCCTTTCTATTAATTCTTTTAGTATTTCTTCTTCATAGGCTTGTTTGTTGGGATAATCCTTTGCTTTAAAAGTAAAAATCGGAATCAATTCATCCTTTGCTTTGCTTACTGCAAGAGCTTCAGGGTTATCACTGACCAATAAAACGATTTCGACGTTTGTGATTTGTTTCGATTTGATTGATTTTAGTATTGCGGCAAAATTAGTACCAGTTCCAGATGCAAAAACGGCAATTTTCATGGTTATTCCTTCTTGAACACTACGTTTTGGGCACCCTTTTTCACTTCTCCAATCAAGGATACTTCTTCACCTAATGTTTGGAGATGTTCAAGAATTACCTGGGAGTCAACAGAATCGACGATTAAAATCATTCCTATTCCCATGTTAAACGTGCGGAACATATCAAAATCTGAAATTTTACCGGCTTGTTGGATAATCGAAAAAATCTTTGGTATTTTCCAAGACCCATCTTGTATTTCCACCTGAAGATTTTCAGGAAGAATACGTGGAATGTTATCATAAAATCCGCCACCTGTTATATGAACCAAACCGTAAACAGTAAATTCCTTTAAAACGGAAAGGACAGATTTAACATAAATTTTTGTTGGTTGTAATAACACTTCTCCTAAAGTACAACCCAATTCTTCCACATATTCCCCTATTGAGAACTTGGCGTCCTCTAGTAACACCTTTCGGACAAGTGAAAACCCATTACTATGTAAACCGCTTGAAGCAATGCCAATCAGAACCTGTCCTTCTTGGATTTTGCTTCCATCGATAATCTGTTTTTGATCAACCACTCCTACTGTAAATCCAGCAATATCATATTCTCCATCTTGGTACATTCCCGGCATTTCCGCCGTTTCACCGCCAATTAGTGCACATCCGGCCTGCACGCATCCATCAGCGATTCCTTTTACGATCGCTTCGATTTTATGAGGGATGATTTTATCTGTGGCTAAGTAGTCTAGAAAAAAAAGGGGCTCAGCCCCTTGGACGATGACATCATTCACACACATAGCGACGGCATCGACTCCAATGGTATCGTGCTTATCCATTGCAAAGGCTATTTTCAACTTCGTACCGACACCATCAGTGCCTGAAACAAAAACAGGTTCTTCCATTCCCTTTAAATTTGGCTTAAATAATGCCCCAAACCCTCCCAATTCGGTTAAAACTTCCGGACGGAAGGTTTTTTTGACATGTTTCTTCATACGTTCTACGGCTTCATTACCTGCATCTATATCGACTCCCGCTTGACGGTATGAATCGCTCATCAGTCCCACTCCTTTATGGTAAACTTGCTGAAATTTCTTGGATATTGACGTTTTTTAATCTTTCAGACATTATCTCCGGAATTGAATTTCGCCATATTCCTTCTAATTCTTTAATTGATTGCGAAATGACTCTTTGACCGTTATGTTCAATGGAAAAATTCGTTCCTTTTACTTTCCCAATTTCTTTTATTGGGACTCCCATTTCCTTTGCCATATCATTTAATTTCTGAGTTTGTTCTTTTGAAATCGACAGGATAATTCGTGATTGGGATTCGCTAAACAAACTAAGATCCGTTCTTAGTTCATCCGAAAATTGAATGTCCGCCCCTAAATCCCCGCAAATACAGCTTTCTGCAATGGCTACAGCAAGACCGCCCTCTGCTGTATCATGAGCAGATTGCACGAGCCCTTCCTGAATCACTTTAAGTGTAAAAGCCTGTACTTTCCTCTCCAATTCTAAATTGATTTCTGGAGGACGTCCTTCTATTTTCCCTGTCATTAATTTTTGATACTCTGAACCGCCAACTTCAGCTTTTGTTTCACCAACTAAGAAAATCAAATCCCCGTCTTTTTTAAATTCCTGAGTGGTGATATGATCTACATCTTTTACTAATCCAACCATCCCAATGGTTGGGGTTGGAAAAATGGCTTCTCCTTTTGTTTCATTATAAAGACTGACATTCCCTCCAATGACAGGAGTGTTTAGCTGTCGGCACGCTTCACTTATACCGTCTGCAGCTTTTTCAAATTGCCAGAAAATTTCCGGTTTTTCTGGGCTGCCAAAGTTTAAGTTATCTGTAATGGCCAAAGGCTCGGCTCCAGAACAAACTACATTTCGTGCGGCCTCAGCAACGGCAATTGCCCCACCTACATATGGATCTAGGTAAACGTATCTTCCGTTACAATCCGTCGTCATGGCGAGAGCTTTTCGTGTTCCGCGAATGGCAACAACAGCAGCATCCGATCCTGGTATGACTGCCGTATTGGTTCTAACCATATAGTCATATTGCTGATAAACCCATTCCTTACTTGCTATCGTAGGCTTCCCTAAAAGCTGCCGTAAAACGAGATTATAGTCTTTTGGTTCTTCTATTACTGCTGCGAAATCTACTGAAGCATATCGTTCATAATAGGGTGCTTCCTTTGACGACTTACAATAAACTGGTGCGTCTTCTGCCAGTTTGTCAGCAGGAATTTCAGCTACGACTTCTCCCTTATGAAGCAAGCGAAGCATGTTATCATTGGTTACTTTTCCGATGACAGCAGAATGCAGTCCCCATTTTTCAAAAATCTTTTCAACTTCCTTCTCTTTTCCCTTTTTCGCCACCACCAACATCCGTTCTTGTGATTCTGAGAGCATCATTTCATAAGCACTCATGCCTTTTTCCCGTTGTGGAACGAAGTCCAAATTTAATTCAATCCCGTTCCCCGCTTTACTTGCCATTTCGGAGCTTGAGCTTGTTAATCCTGCTGCCCCCATATCCTGTATTCCTACCACATGGCCAGATGCAATCAATTCTAGAGTAGCTTCAAGCAACAATTTTTCCATAAAGGGATCACCTACTTGGACGGCTGGCCGTTTTGCTTCTGAGTTCTCACTTAATTCTTCCGAAGCGAATGTAGCTCCATGAATACCATCTCTTCCAGTTGCAGCCCCAACGTAGATAACAGGATTATCAATCCCTTTCGCTAAGCCTTTTTGGATCTCATCATGATTAATCAAACCGACACACATGGCATTTACGAGTGGGTTTCCTTCATAGGATGGATCGAAATAGATTTCTCCTCCAACTGTAGGAATCCCCATACAATTTCCATATCCGGCGATTCCTGCGACGACATTTTCAAATAAATATTTAGTTTTCGGGTTATCCAGTTCCCCAAAACGCAATGAATTTAATAGAGCAATGGGGCGGGCACCCATTGAAAAAACATCACGGATAATTCCTCCTACCCCCGTAGCCGCTCCTTGGTATGGCTCAATGGCTGATGGATGGTTATGGCTTTCTATTTTAAACACCACAGCTTGTTGATCACCAATATCAACAATCCCAGCGCCTTCCCCAGGGCCTTGCAGAACGTGTGGTCCTGTGGTAGGAAAACGCTTAAGAACGACCTTTGAATTTTTATAACTGCAATGCTCGGACCACATGACACTAAAGATACCGGTTTCCGTATAATTCGGTTTTCTCCCAAGAATTTGTACTACTTTTTCAAATTCTTCATCGGTCAATCCCATTTCCCGGTAAATCCCTTGTTCTGATATTTGCTCAGGGGTAGGCTCTTTATGCTGTTCCATGTTGTTTCCTCCAATAACTTAAAATAGAGGTAAACATCCGTTTACCATCATCTGTTCCAAGCCATTTGTGGACGGCCCTTTCAGGATGGGGCATTAATCCTAAAACATTTCCTCTTTCGTTGATCACTCCGGCAATTTCAGCGATGGAACCATTTGGATTCTTTCCCTCATACCTAAAAACAATCTGATTATTTTTTTCGAGCTGATGTAATGTTTGCTCATCACAATAATAGTTCCCATCTCCATGGGCGATAGGAATACAAATATTCTCCTCTACTTGATAATCTAAGGTAAAAGGAGTTTGGTTGTTTTCTACTTTTAAACGGATGGTGTCGCAACGAAATTTCAGTCTTTGATTTCTTCGTAGCGCACCTGGGAGTAAGCCAGCTTCAGTTAAAATTTGAAATCCATTACAAACACCTAAAACTAACTTCCCTTCATCAGCAGCCTTTTTAACCTCCTCCATTACGGGAGATAGACTAGCAACAGCACCGGGACGCAAATAATCCCCATAGGAAAAACCTCCTGGGACAAGGATGGCATCATACTTTGAAAGATCTGATTCTAAGTGCCAGACATACTCAACAGGCTGTTCAACCGTATCTATAACAGCTTTATACATATCAACATCACAATTGGAACCAGGAAATACTAGAACAGCGAAGTTCACCTTTTAACCCTCCTTTGTTTCTATAATGTTGTAACATCAAATCGATAATCTTCAATTACCGTATTCGCTAAAAGCTTCTCGCACATGTCTTTGACTCTTTGTTCAGCCTTGTTTTGATCCTCACTATTAATTTCCAGCTCCATATATTTGCCTATTCGTACTTCTCCTACTTCATCATAACCAAGGGAATGTAGTGAATCTTGAACGGCATTCCCTTGGGGATCTAGCACACTTTCTCGTAAAGTTACATAAACCGTAGCTTTAAACACCAACACTACCTCCAATTCGTTGTAGAATTTCTTGATAAGCTTCTTCCACTTGTCCCAAATCCCTTCTAAACCGATCTTTATCGAGTTTTTCTTTTGTATGTGCATCCCAAAATCGGCAGGTATCCGGTGAAATTTCGTCAGCTAAAATAATCTTTTCATTTGTAGTTTTTCCAAACTCTAATTTAAAATCGACCAATATAATGCCTTTCGGTAAAAGAAAATCTTTTAAGATTTCATTCACTTTTAGTGCAGTGTTACTTATTTCTACTAAATCAGATTCCGAGGCAAGGCTAAGAACGGAAATGTGGTCATTGTTAATAAAGGGGTCACCTAGGTCATCATTTTTATAGTAGAATTCCACAATAGGCCGCGGAAGCTCTTTTCCTTCCTCCCATCCCAATCGTTTGGCAAGCGAGCCGGCTACAATGTTACGGACTACTACTTCAATAGGGATAATCACCACTTTCCGGACAAGCTGCTCTGTGGATGAAATTTTTTTTACAAAATGGTTTTCAACCCCTTTTTCCTTAAGTAAGCTAAGAAAAATTGTGGTAATTTCATTATTCAACGATCCTTTACCAGTAATTTTGCCTTTTTTCTCCCCATTGAAAGCCGTTGCATCATCTTTATACTCAATCCAATATTCTTCCGGATCAGATGTTTTAAAGACCTTTTTAGCTTTACCTTCATAAAGCTGTTCTAATTTTTCCACTTTTTTCTCTCCTTCACTTTTTTCAATCCCAGATTTGCAGTTCTTTAATTTGTTGAAGCAATTGCTCTGTTGATGTGCCTAAAAAATTGATATGGCCCATTTTCCTATTTTCTTTTGCCTCTTTTTTTCCGTACAAATGGAGCTTGGCTGTTGGTGGAAGCTGCTCGACTTTATCTAACACCTTACTCAAATGCTGACCTAAAATATTAACCATGATAATAGGACTTAACAGTGTGGTATCTCCAAGTGGCAACCCGCAAATGGCCCGTATATGCTGCTCAAATTGAGATGTCATGCATGCGTCCATCGAATAATGGCCGGAATTATGAGGTCTTGGCGCTAATTCATTTACTAGAATTTCACCTTCATTTGTAAGAAACATTTCAATGCCTATTAAACCTACAACTTGTAAAGAATCAGCAATTTTGATAGCAAGAGCTTCTGCTTCCCTCTTTTGTTGCGCCGTTATTCCAGCAGGTACGATCGACTGATGTAGAATATTATTGATATGGACGTTTTCAACCGGAGGGAACGTTTTAGAATCCCCTAAACTATTCCGAGCTATTATTACGGACATTTCCTTGCTAAAGGGAATAAATTTTTCAATAATCATATCCATGTCTGCCTTTTTCCATGTCTCTATGGCATCGGAAATCTCACTCTCGCTTCTAATTACCCATTGTCCTTTCCCGTCATAGCCTCCTTCAGCCGTTTTCATGACAAAAGGAAGGCCAAGGCTTTCAACAGCCCTACGGATATCATTTTCCGATTGAATGATCATGAAGGGTGCGACAGGTACCTCATAGGATTGCAACGTTGATTTTTCACGAATTCGATTTTGAGTTATTTTTAGAAGTCTACTTCCTTGGGGTACAAATGAGGTAGTTTCTAAAACGGATGCTACATCGGCATTTACATTCTCAAATTCATAGGTAATCACATCGGATGCATTTGCTAATTCTTTTGCAGCCTCAAGCTCAGAATAGGAAGCAACAATTTGACGGTCTGCTGTTTGTCCGCACGGAGAATCAGGGGTCGGCTCCAAAGTGATGAAACGATAGCCCATATTCCTTCCAGCAATTGAAATCATTCTTCCTAACTGACCTCCTCCCAAAATGCCGATGGTGGAACCGGGTTTAATTACTTTCATCAATTCATCCTCCTTACACAACTCATTGTTTAGCCTATCCTTTCTTAATACCTTTTACTATTAAAAATTCCAAAAACTTTTGTCATTTTATAATGATAGAAAATTAAAAAGGATAGAAAATCCCCTATCGCCCAAAATATAGAAGTGAAATGTACCGGGAGGCGGAAAAATGGATACTGAATTGAAAGAAAAATGCGGTGTGTTTGGCGTATTTAACCATCCAAAGGCAGCAGATTTAACCTATTACGGACTCCATGCGCTTCAGCACCGGGGGCAAGAAAGTGCCGGAATTGTAGCTAGTGACGGAAAATCCTTTAGGCATCACAGAGGAATGGGTCTAGTAACTCAAGTATTTACCAGGGAAATCCTGGATGGACTGAGAGGAAACATGGCCATTGGCCATGTACGTTATTCTACCTCTGGTGCAAGCCTGCTACAGAATGCTCAACCACTTGTTTTTAAATATAGCGAAGGAGACCTGGCCGTAGCCCATAATGGAAACCTTGTCAATGCAAGGATTGAGCAGAAAGTGTTGCAACAGCAAGGGGCCATCTTTCAAACCACAACGGATACGGAAATTATTGCACACCTAATAGCCCGATCAAGTAAAAAACATTTTTTCGAAGCTGGGCCTGATGTTCTGAAGCGGCTTGATGGTTCATTTGCTGTTTTAATCATAACGGATAAACAAATGTTAATCGGTTTAGACCGTAATGGATTACGTCCGCTCAGCCTTGGCAAAATAGGTGAATCCATCGTTGCATCCTCCGAAACCTGTGGATTACATGCAGTAGATGCCAAGTTCTGGAGGGATGTTGAGCCAGGTGAATGGCTTCTCATCGATGAAAATGGAATTCAAACCGGCAGATTCGCTGAAAAAGGAAAGGTTTCACTTTGTTCCTTTGAATTTGTTTACTTTGCCCGTGCCGATAGTGTGATTCAAGGAAGAAGTGTTTTGTCTATCCGCAAAGAATTAGGGCAAATTCTTGCACAAGAACATCCGACGGAAGCGGATGTTGTCGTCGCAGTCCCTGAATCAAGTGTACCGGCAGCTCTTGGATTTGCTAAAGAATCGGGAATTCCATATGAAATGGGCATTATTAAAAACCCATATGCTGGTCGTTCCTTTATTGAGCCTACTCAGGAATTGCGTGATTTGGCTGTCCGTCTTAAATTAAGCGCTGTACAGGAAATACTTGAAGGAAAGAGAGTTGTCCTTGTAGATGATTCCATTGTCCGCGGAACGACAAGCAAACGTATTGTTGAATTAATTCGGCAGGCTGGTGCAAAGGAAGTACATGTACGAATTAGTTCACCAATGGTACGAAACCCTTGTTTCTATGGAATTGATATGCCCACAAAAGAAGAGTTATTTGCAAACAAACATGAACATGAACGAGCGATGGGACAAGTAATTGGGGCAGATTCACTAGCCTTTTTAAGTACAGAGGGATTATTGACAGCGGTTGACGTGGACCTTGCAGAAACTAGTAATAGTTGTATAGCTTGTTTTAGTGGGGCATATCCAACTAATTTATACTTAAAATGAAAAAACAAAGAAGGACAATCTTACCCATTGTCCTTCGCTCATCTACGCATGTTAATATTGGTACCGTTCAACCTGCAAAAAGAGGCTGGTTACAAGTCATTAATATTGTGCCAAGCACCATTCTTTGGTTTCTTGGGTTGCAAAGGATGCTTCTACACTATTTAAAAAGATTTGCCGGTAATCCTCTTCGCTTAGATTAAATTCTTTGTTAACTAAATGGATTTCTTTTGACATAGTAGTATCAGATACTGTTCTGTTATCCGTACTAATTGTCACTTTTATTCCATCTTTATGAAACTTATATATCGGATGATCAGAATAATGCTGAACTGCTTTTGTTTGGACATTACTTGTTGGACACATTTCAAGAACTACCTGTCTTTCTTTCACTTTCCTATAAGCCTCTGCACATTCTTTAATAAATACTCCGTGTCCGATTCTTTCAGCACCCAACAATTCAACAGCCTCTAGGACGTTTTTACCTATCCCCGTTTCTCCTGCATGAATCGTGACTCTGTAGCCATATTCTTTGGCTAATGCGATTGGTTCTCTGAATCTTTCACAGAAACCTTCTTCTTCTGATGCACATAGGTCAATCGCGACCACACCTTTTCCTAAGAATCTTTTTCCCTTTTCAACCACCTCAAATGCGCTTTCTACAGACATTGACCTCAAGCAAGACAGGATAATATTACCCTTTATTTCGTAACAGCTCTCTGCTTCCCTCATACCCTCAATAACGCACTGAATAACTTCTTCAACATCTAGTCCTTTTAATGTGTGAAGTAACGGTCCAAATCTGACCTCCAAATATTTCACATTTTCCCTTGTTGCATCCTCAAACAGCTCAAATGTAATTCTTCTTAAACTTTCCTTGGACTGCATGACCAAATTTGGAAGAGAAAATCTTTTTAAATATTCCTCAAGGGAGTCACATTCCAGTGGAGCAATCAGCTCCTTTTGCAACTCTTCCTTATCAAAAGAGGGTAACTGGATGCCTTCCTTTTGAGCAATATCAATAATCGTTTCAATCCTAACGCTCCCATCCAAATGACAGTGAAGCTCAATTTTTGGCAACTCTAAAAAATTCATTTTGACCTCCAAATATAGTTTTTATATGTAATTACAGAAAAAAAATTCCTGATTACGAAGAAAATACAAATCATGTACATTCTTCGTAATCAGGAATTTCGGTTCCTGGTAGAGACCTCCAAACCATATTATTGGAGTTATACGAAATATATGGAATTCATAAATGCTTTATAAAGGATAATTAAAAAAGTTTAGATTGTCAATATAGTGTCTAATACAAAAAAATTATTTTGTTTATTTTAAAAAGAAGAGTTTATGCCAATTAAGAGAACTGCATTGGATGTCGGAACGGATAAATATTTATATTATGCCCGTTAAGCATAACTTGATATAAGATATAAGCAATAGAATATAAACAAAAGTTAAGATAGAATAAACAAAGGAGTTTATATGGTGCTAAAACGAAAAAAGGTAGAAAACAACTGTATTAAATACGATTTTTTTGGGGGGCAAAACAATTGGTTTATTCCAAAGTCTTCCTTATCAAAATGTAAGCACACTTTAAAAGAAAGGGGTATAATTTCATGCGCAAAATGCCATTGGAAAAGCGGGATATTACGACAAGCCGCTTAGTTTTGGGCTGTATGAGGTTTGGCGGCAGTTAGGATAACAGCCCCATTACAAAAGAAGTTATTGTTGAAATGGAAAAAGCAATTGATTTATCACTTTCGTTAGGAATTACGATGTTTGATCATGCAGATGTCTATGCACTAGGAAAAGCGGAAGAGGTCTTTGGCAAGGTATTAAAAGCTCGTGCGGATTTAAGAGAGCAAATGGTCATTCAAAGCAAGTGCGGATTCCGTTTTGCGGATGAAAGAGGACCCCTCCGATATGATTTTTCGAAGGAGCATATCTTAGACTCTGTTAATGGGATATTGAAAAGGCTCTCCGTAGAATACATAGATGTTTTGCTATTGCATCGCCCCGATCCATTAATGGAGCCAGAAGAAGTGGCAGAAGCCTTTCACATGCTGAAAACATCCGGAAAAGTAGGTCATTTTGGTGTTTCTAATATGAATAAAGGACAAATCGAGCTCATTCAAGCATATTGCGAACAGCCGATGATTGTCAATCAACTGCAAATGAGTTTATTTAAGCGGGATTGGGTGGACCAAGGGGTATTGGTAAATCATGAAGCAGGAAAAGCATCTTATTTTGGAGAAAATTTGCTTGAGCACTGTATGTTAAATGATATTCAAATTCAATCATGGTCTCCATTGGCGAAAGGAATTTATTCTGGAAAAAATGGGAACGATCTTTCAGAGGCTGAAATGAAAACACGGGAATTGGTAGCAAAAATGGCTGAAGAAAAAGGAACAACAAGAGAAGCGATTGTTCTCAGCTGGCTGATGCGCCGCCCGGCAAAAGTCCAGCCGGTAATCGGTACGACAAATTTAGAACGAATTAAGGATTGCCATGATGCGATTCGCCAGTCGGAATTCATGACCCGCGAGGAATGGTATTCCCTTTATGTTACAGCAAGGGGTAACAACTTGCCATAATGGAAAAATGATTAAAAAATCTTATGAACACCTCTAAACGACCGGAGCCCTGATTTTTTTAACGCTCCTGTAGTTATGAACCCTTCTTAACGACTGAAGCTCTGATTTTTTTAACAGATCGGTCGTTATAAACCCTTCTTAACGACCGAAACCCTGATTTTCTTAACAGTTCGGTCGTTATGAACCCTTCTTAACGACGGAAACCCTGATTTTCTTAACAGTTCGGTCGTTATGAACCCTTCTTAACGACCGTCGCCCTGATTTTTTTTACAGTTCGGTCTTTATGAACCCCTCTTAACGACCGAAACCCTGATTTTCTTAACAGTTCGGTCTTTATGAACCCTTCTAAACGACTGAAGCTCTGATTTTTTTAACGCTCCGGTAGTTATGAACTCTTTAAACGACCGTCGCCCTGATTTTTTTTACAGTTCGGTCTTTATGAACCCTTCTAAACGACCGAAACCCTGATTTTCTTAACAGTTCGGTCGCTATGAACTCCTCTAAACGATCGAAACCCTAATTTTTTTAACGCTCCGGTAGTTATGAACTCTTCTAAACGACTGCACCCCTGAACTTTTTAACAGTTCGATTGTTTTACCTCAAATTGGCTCCCATTTTGACATTCCAACATTTCTTAACTTTCTTTAGCAGTTTTTATTTTATTAGTTAAATATCCCAAACCAATGACAAGAACGGTAATAGCGGTTGGAATCAATAAATGTAGATCGTCTGGAAGAAGATTCTCGAGTTTTGGTTCTCCAACCATCATTTCCCCTGCTGTCCAAGCTAATATCCCTGCTCCAGCATAAGAGATGATAGGGTACTTTTCCATTGCTTTTAATATTATCTGGCTGCAAAAAACAACAAGAGGAATACTTACAATAACTCCAATTACTATCCCAGCTATATTCCCTTCAACTGCACCAGCAATAGCTAGGACATTATCAAGGGACATGATTGCATCAGCAGTAATAATCATTTTCACCGCAGAAATTAAACTTGAACCACCTTCTCGATGAAAGTCTTCTTCTTCATCTATTAACAGTTTTATGGCAATATAGACTAGAAGAAGACCTCCTACAAACGTTACGAAAGGTAAGGCTAGTAGGTAAACAATTCCTATTGCAAAAATAATACGTAAAATAATGGCTCCAAATGTTCCCCAGAAGATTGCTTTCTTTTGTTGCTTCTTTGGAACATTACGTGATGCCATGGCAATTAAAACTGCGTTATCTCCGCTTAATACAATATTAATTAAAATAACCTCCAAAAGAACCGTAAAAGACATACCAAAAATCTCCAACCTATTCACCTCTGGAAAAGCTAACTAAGAAATTATATTAATTTGGGCTTTAAAAAAGACCGGAGTTTTTAGAAGATAAATGAAATACTATATCATATTATAAGAATATTGCATAAGCACTTGATAGACACATAAACCTTATTCAATTTAATAAAAAAACTTCCAGCTAATAGTAGGCAACTGCCATTTCGTTAAATGAGATAAAAATTAAAGATCCTATACTTAAAGAAAGGTTGGATTGATTTGGAAAGGATTATTTTATTCGACGGTGAGTGCAACTTTTGCGACTTCAGCGTACAATTCATCATTAAAAGAGACCCAAATGGCCTCTTTAAGTTCGCTTTGCTACAAAGCGATATTGGTAAAGAGTTATTGCATAAATATAATACCCCAAGTAATATAGATAGTTTGGTTCTTATAGAAGATAAGAATTGCTATTTTAAATCAACCGCAGCCCTTCGAGTTTGTAAGAACTTAAAAGGAGCTTGGAAGTTACCGTATTTCCTTTTGGTTATCCCGAAACCTTTGAGAGATTTCTTTTATGAAATCATCGCTAAAAATAGATATAAATGGTTCGGTACAAAAGAAAGTTGTATGATACCATCTTCAGAAGATAGAAACCGGTTCTTATAGTACCGATACCGCCGGGAATCCGATTTACGTACCATAATTGAAACTACCCCTACCTCAACTATAAGCAAAAAGATCTATTTTTACTATTACCTCTAACTAGCAAACTAGCCTTTTCTCACTAGAACAAGTCGTTTGTACTTTAAATATATGAATTAATACTCCTAATATTTATCGAATCTTGTCACTTTTCTGAATAAGTATACAATTAATTTCCTTTGATTACGGAAATTGGTTACATCGAAACCGCTTACATAAGGGTGCTATAATTCCCTTAGCAAATAAATTTTACATAGTTTAGATGCCCTGTAATCAGAATTGGAGGAGAGGAAAATGAAGAAAAAGGAATGGATGAAATCAGTTGTAACAATGGGTTCGGCTGCCCTTTTGACTCTGTCAATCGGCACAGGTGCGTTCGCAAAAGAATTGCCTACTCAGCCCACATCCTACAAAACGGTCACTGAAATTGAGGATTGGGGAGCCGCCATTACAAAAGTCATAGTGGACTTGGGAAGACCCGTTCCGGTTGGTTCTGTGACGAAGGATACCTTTAATGTGCATGTGGCAAGATACGACAACCGTCTAACAAACCCATCCTTAGGGGAAGGCAATCGCGTCGTGACCAAAGCGTATGTTTCTGATAAAGACGGAAACCCAACGCAACAAATGGGTCAATATGCGGTGCTGGAGTTAAAAATCGGCCCAACTGATTCCTTAGGTGCCGGGTTAAACTACGCTAACGGTAGGAATGCATGGGTGGACAGTAAGTATACCATTACCCAGCAAAAAGACATTGTTACTAGTGCTGGAAAGGTTTCAGGGCTTACCGTCAATACATTTGCAGGCGGAACACGCGTATTGGTCGATGATTTCCATACAGGAAAAGCCACTTACGGTGATACAACCCTTTCCTATGCCGACTTTACACCGAAAGTGGACAACCATAAGAATCCGCTTATTATCTGGCTCCATGGCGGCGGTGAAGGCGGAACGGATCCAACTATTCCGATCTCTGCAAACAAAGCTGACTCGTTCGCATCTCAAGAAACACAATCATACTTTGACGGTGCCTACGTACTAGCTCCGCAAGCACCGACTTTTTGGATGAATGGTACTTCAGGTAGCGCCGATGGAACAAGCATTTATGAAGACGCTCTCATTTCTATGATTAAAGATTATGTTGCAAATCATAAAGATGTGGATCCAAACAGAATTTATGTAGGCGGTGACTCAAACGGCGGTTATATGACTATGCTGCTTACACGTGATCTTCCTGGCTATTTTGCTGCGGCATTCCCTACTTGCGAAGGATTGAACAACAGTAAGATTAGCGATGCTGATCTCCAAAACTTGATCCAAACTCCAACTTGGTTCATTGCGGCTAAGAACGATACAACCTTACCACCAGCTATCAACACCTTACCAACTTACAACCGTTATGTACAAGCAGGTGCGACTAACGTGCATTTATCTTTATTCGATGACGTTCACGACACGACTGGACTTTACAAAAATGATGATGGAACAGCTTATCAATATCCTGGACATTGGTCATGGATCTATGTATATAACAACGAGCCAACTAATGAAATCAATGGTAAAACCACCACACTTATGGAGTGGCTTGCAGCACAGTCTAAATAAGTAGAAAACCCTTTCCTCCATTGGAAAGGGTTTTATTTTTAACATCTCATTTCTTATTATTAAAACTAAACAAGTTCAATCATTTTTTGTTAATAAAACTAATTACTATGCTTTTCTAACTTTTTGAAAGAGGTCATTGTTTTACCCCTTTTAACTAAGAATACATAGGCGATGATAGACAACAAGCTCGTAGTGAAAATAATAACTCCGAATGGTACCGCAGAATATTCACCTGCAAGACCCACAAGTGGAGCACTTACAGCACCAAATAATGTTGGCATAACACCCAAAAGTGCAGCGGCGCTTCCTGCGATGTGCCCTTGCGATTCCATCGCTAATGTAAAAGAAGTTGGACCTGTGATCCCAATCGCAGCGTTTAAGAAGAAAAGCGGAATGACTAACATCATTAAGGGACCATGCCAAAAGACATTGATCAAGACAATCGTCCCAGATATAAAGGCTAGTGCAAGCCCGATTAGTAGAATACTATCTTCTTTTATTCGCCCTGCTAATAATTTCACAATTTGAGCCCCTAGAATTAAACTAATGCCATTCAAAGCAAAAAGCATTGAAAACACTTGCGGTGTCACATCATAAATTTTTTGATAAATAAATGAAGCTCCGGAAATGTAGGCAAAAACCCCGGCAAACAATATACCTTGAACAAGAGCGTACCCCATGAATCTCCTAGACTTAAGCAAATCTTTAAAATTCTTTAATAATCCCTTGAAATCACTAGAAACACGCCGATCTTCAGGCAGGCTTTCTTTGATTTTCAATGCTGTTAAAGTGGATAATAAGATTCCAAAAAAACCTAAAAAGATAAATATACCTACCCAAGGAGTAAAAGAAATGATGGCACTTCCAGCAAGTGGTGCAATCAACGGAGCAAGATTAAAAATGATGGTTAAGAGTGAAAAAAACTTTGTCAGTTCTAAACCACTGTATAAATCACGCACAATTGCACGAGAAATGACAATCCCAGCAGAACCTGCAAATCCCTGTATAAAACGCAAAATAATAAATAGCGTAATGTTCGGTGCGAAAGCACAAGCGAAAGAAGAAAGAGAATACACAAGCATAGAAATCAATAAAGGTTTACGTCTGCCATGAACATCACTTAATGCACCCATGATGATTTGACCAAAAGCAATCCCTAATATACAAGAAGTCAAGCTTGCTTGGACCGTCGAAGCCTTTGTCCCAAAATGGCCCATAATTTTAGGAAATGATGCTAAATACATATCAATGGTAAACGGACCAATTGCAGAAAAGACTGCTAATAGTATAGCGAAAGCAATCGAATATTTATTTCTCCTTAAAGCCAATTCAATTCAACTCCTTACTAATTTTTTAATACATAGACATCTATGTAATGTTGTAAAAAAAATTAAAACCTTTTCAGGACTATCTCTAACAAATATTCCAGCTGTTCTTTTTCGGTTTTCGTTAAACCACCATAAATTACCGTGTTTAACTTTTCTGATACCTCACTGAAAATCGGCTCCAGCTGCTTACCCTTTTCCGTGAGATTGATTAACGTTACTCTACTATCCTCCCAGCTCTTTACTCTCTCGACATAATTAAGTTTTTGCAACTTGTCGACTAAAACGGTTACTGTCGGTTGTGTGCGATGGATTTTCTCAGCAAGTTCCTTCACGGATAAGCCATTTTTTTTGTAAAGGCACACTAAAATATCCCCATGAGAAGGAGCGATGCCATCCACTCCGTGTTTGTTAAGTTCCGACAAAATCAAATTGTTTACTGCGTCTCTAATCTTTCCAACCATTGAAGCTGTATCATATTTAATCATGTTTACCATTATACATAGATATCTATATAATTTCAAGTTCACACTCCCATTATGAAAATTAAACTATCCTCCCTTTATAGTTGTTATTATAATTACCATTTCAATCCTGGTACCTTAAAAGAAGCTGCCTGGTTTTCAAGTGCTTGGACCTATAACCATTCCTGAAGTTCAAAGAAAAAATTTGGTAATGGTGATTTAAAAAATGATTTAGGAAAAAAATAAAAAACGGACGTTCCTCCCACGCAAAAAGTAGGCGGAGTATTCATTTGCACCAAGGACAACAAAACTAAAGGAGAGATATAAATGCTCTATAAAACAGCACAAGTTGAAATGGGTAAGGAAGCAGAAATTCAAAATTATTTAAACAACCTCGATCTAAAAAATGAATCCCATACATTGTCTGACGGAACTACTGTTATTGATATTGAAGTTCCAACTGATTCAATAGTAGAAGAAATTGAGAAATTGAAAGGTGTAAAAAAAGTAAAGGATACTGTTTTCTCTTCGGGAAGTTAAAAAGAGCATAAAAACGCTGCCGCCTCAGGTGACCATTCCATCAACGACAGGGATGAATCGCGGCTGGCTGGAGGAGCCGCCGCAAATGGAGGGGGTCTAATCTATAAATTTTTCACCACTTACACGTGGGCATTCTTCTTGGCAGGCGTTTCCTGTTTATTAGCAAGCTTATTTGTTATTATGATTAAAAAACAACACTCAACTCAATTAACGAAAGAAGAATTTATGACGTTATAGCCATGCATCGAAAGCAAAAACAAAAAAGGGGTGAAGAAGGCGATTTAATCATTGGCTTCTACCCCTGTAAGACAGTTTATTACATAAAGTAATTCTCTAACTAGACTTTTCTATTTACTGCTTGAGGAGGTTGTTCAAACCATTTTTCTTTTATCGCTAAAAGGATACCTAGTCCATAATACTTCTTCATATCATCCGATATTTTGCTTAATTTAGATACAATGTCCGTTCTTAGACTAGAAGTCATAGCCTGACTAATCATGGAAAAACAGAATATTCCCAGACAAGTATTCACAAAAAACAACATTAACTTATCGGAGAATGGGGACATCTCTACATCAGAAATAGTATAGTCCCCTGATGCTGATATCGGAATATTTTCTTTATCAAGAACTTCTTGAAGTGACTCTAATACTTTTTCGATCCCATCTCTACCTTTACTAAAATGTTGTTTTAACTCCTTTGCTTTCGTTAATTTACTAAAAGTAACAAAAACCATTTTTGAAAACTGTGCTCTATGGACAATTCTGGATAGATTAGAAATTTCAGCAGTATTTAAAGGTCTTGATCCACCAAAAAAACCATTGAGATATAACATGGAATCAGCAATTTCTACCTCACTATCTATCTCAATTTGTGGATTTTTCAAATATACCCCTTGTGATAACATTAAGTCTACAATTTCATTCTGGATTTTCACAGAAAAGGCAATGTTTTTTTGAAAATGTTCTCGCACATCGTTTCTGGTGCAATCTGATAATGCAATTGGATATGTACTCATCGATAGATGTGTAAGATCAAAACAAAAAAACAAAATAAATGTATCGGAAAATACTTTGTGTGCGTCAACCCTTACGTCTTCCTCGGTAAAACCAAGAGGAATAGTAAGATTGACTTTGTTAAAAATCTCCTTGAGTTCATTTATATTTTGTTGAGATTGATTTAACATCTTTTCAATCACTTGTTTTATTTCACTGTTTTCTGTACTTGCATAAAAATATTCAAAAAGCCTTAGTTCCATACTGCTCTTTAAATAGGAAGACCAAAGGTTTGATACTTCGTTGGCGGTTAATTCTGCAAAAGCAAAATTGTGATTTGTATGACTCATTTTATCCACTCGCTTCTAAATTAGTTTCTCCAAATAGTACATAGCAAAAATGCATTCTAATAGCCCTTTCAGAACTGTTAAAAATAGTTTTTCCCATTTACTATTAATTATTTTTTGAAAACCAAGAAACGATTTAAGGAGCATGAAAGATAATAAAAAAGCTCTACTTCTTTTAGAAGTAAAGCTAACTGTAGCACCATAATAGTTTCAAAAAGTGATAACTTTTATTCAAACATGATTTTTTTGATCTCTTCAATGGGCATATCTTCACCCGTAAATAGTTTAAAGGCAATGGCCCCCTGCCACAACATCATACCTAACCCATTAATGACAGTTGCTCCAGCCTCTTCTGCCAACTGTAATAATTTAGTTTTTCGAGGATTATAAACAACATCTGTTACGACTAAACCTTCACGCAGAACGCCTAAATAATCATCCACGATACTTAAATGGTCTAAAGGTTTCATCCCCAAACTTGTACCATTGGCTAGTATGGCACTTTCTGATACTTCATGTTGAAATGCTTCTTTATCTTCTAATGAAAAGATATTGGCTCGAACACCAAAATCTTTCATATCGTGGTTAATTTTTTCTACATTTTTTACAGCTTGGTGGAAGAAATTATCCTTTCGTGCAAAAATACTAATTTCGCTAATACCCGACTGGGCTAATTCGATAGCGATTGGTGTGGCAGCGCCACCGGATCCAACTAGTGTAACTTTTTTTTTGTATAAATCTATCCCGTGTACTTCAAGGTTTTTCACATACCCTTTTCCATCTGAGTTATATCCAATTAACCTACCATCCGTATGTACCACCGTGTTTACCGCACCCGTGAATTTAGCACTAGCATCTAGTTCATCCAAATATTTAATCACTTCCATTTTATTTGGCATGGATACATTAAACCCAGCTACATCGAGAGCTCTCATTCCTTCTACCGCTTTTTCAAGCGTTTCATTCCCAACTTCAAAGGCAAGATAAGAGTAGTTTAAACCTTTTAAGGTATAACCTAAATTATGCATTCTTGGAGATAAACTGTGTCCAATGGGTGTAGCAAGTAAGCCTACCAATTTTGTTTTACCATCAATTTTTTCTAAGTTTTTTTGAAAGTTTGTCATTGTTGAATCACCTTGAATTTTTTTTGATTATTTCTAAAACCGTTCTTAATTCAGTAACTGGAATTTGTCCAGGTGCAGATTTTTCTTTCCCTGCAGCAAATGTACATGCTGAGCCAAATACTTCACCTGCTAGTCTACTGATCAAGCCGTCTTCGCCCATTGACATGGTAATAATGGGACGATCCGCATATTTTGTTTTCATTGTGGTGGTAGCATCAAGTAAAGTGATAACATCCTCCATACTATTCGGCATCACGGCCATTTTAGGAATATGTGCTCCTAGTTCTTGCATTTTACGAAGTCGATCAATTATTTCCTCTTTATTTGGAGTCTTATGAAAATCATGATTAGACATTACCACAAAAATACCATTCTCATCAGCTAAATCTACGAGTTCTTTGACAACAGAATCACCTGTAAACAATTCAATATCAATAAGATCTATATTCTTTGCCTTTATGACAGCTTGTATCAATTCTTGATAATGGCTATCTGAAATCTTTTTATTCCCACCTTCTTTATGACTTCTGAATGTAAATAAAAGAAGCGAATCCGTCACAAGGCTTCTTAATTCGGACAGTATTTGTTGAACAGCTTCTATGTTTTCGACATGTGCAAACATATCTACCCGCCATTCAATAATATCAGGGGTTAACTTTTTTACTTCGTTTAACTCTTGAAGAAGTTGTTCCTTTGTCTTACCCATTAATGGGATAATAATCTTTGGTATCCCCTCCCCAATTACCTTATTTTTAATCGTAATGGTTTTCATAAAAAATTTCCCTCCGTTTATTTGTTCGATTAATCGAAAGTTGATTAGTTGTATAACATCTTTAATTCAATAAAGAGAGCCGATACTGGAGTTGTAAACCGCAGAAAAGGCTCTTTTTAACTGATCGTTATGACTATTCAAAATGATTGGAAAAGGTTGAAACTCCTTTTTATTTGCAAATCATTAGTTAGCCTTTTGTTTAGTAGTCATTTCACGATTGCTAGATGTGTCGTAATCAGGACTTTCAATCGGTTCTAGATCTGTCAGAAGGAAGGTATAGCTTATAATACCTACGACAAGAATAACGGCCGCTAAAAGAAATGCGTACATAAAGGAACCTGTGGCTTGTACGATAAATCCAGTCGTGATGGGTGCTACGATTGCCATGGCATTGTTTCCAAAAGTGAGAATCCCTGTCAACGTTCCCGTCGTTCCCTTAGGAGCAATAAAGGTTGGAATGGAATAAGCAACTGCTGATGTCACCACAAGACCTCCGAGTGCCAATGAAATAAAAAATACAGCAACATTTGCACTATGAGTAAATGCAGCTCCAATAATAGATAAACCGAAAAGCAAACCGATCACTAAAAATGTTTTGCTCACACGGGTACGATTGTAACCCTTTTCGATTAATCGATCCACTAGCCAGCCACCAATCACAATTTCTGTTAACGTGCCGACAATCCATGGAATCGCTGAATACCAGCCAGATTTTAAAATGGACATGTGCATCTCCGTTGCAAGATATCCCGGAAGCCATGTTAGAAATAAAAACCATGAATATCCATATGCAGCAAACCCAATAAATACGGCCCATACTTTTCGTTTTGACAAAAGGTAACGTATATTTTGCATTGCATTGCCTGGTGCTTCTTCTGAACTTTGTGAACCGCCCTCCATTATGTATGTATATTCCTCTTTTGTCAGGCGTTTATCTTCATGGGGCTCACGATACCAGATAAAGTACACAAGTGCATAGAGGAAACTAAGAATAGCTGTTGCCATAAAACCGCCGCGCCATCCCCATTCGGTCACGATCAAGGCTATGATAGGTGCACCAATTGCATTGGACAATTTAGACATCGCATCATAGGAAGCGATTGCCTTTGAACGCTCTCCTCTCGGAACCCATTGGCCCACTGCCTTGGCAGCTGCCGGGAAATATGGCGCCTCTCCAACACCCAATAAGACCCTTGATAAGATAATCAATCCCCATCCATTCGCAACAGCCGTTAATAAGCAAGCGAGGGTCCATATCATGGTAGCCACACGTGTTACCCATTTAACCCCTATCTTGTCCAATAAGGGTCCTACAGGAAGTTGAAGAATGGCATAGGACCATGCAAATGCTGATAAAAAAATCCCTACCTGACCTGGCGACAAATGAAATTCCTTTTGCATTAATGGCATTGCGATTGACATATTGGTTCGATCAAAGTAATTCACAATCACACCCACAGCAATTAAGAGTACGATTGACCAACGATGTTTTTTCATCCTTTTCCCCCTTGATATCATGATTCAGAAGGATACGCTTTCATTTTTATGAAATAAAAACCTTGATTGGTTGTTATTATCCTTCAAGCATTTCACCTTCAGATTATCTACCTACCTTAAAATTTTCAAACTATTTTAAATTATATCATTTAAAACTCACTGGACATGAACCATTCTTCCTAAGTTTCGTCATGTTAGCGTTTTCTTTTTTCAGGTGTCCAACGCTCCGCATCACTGTTTTCAGGGTAGTGAATTCCACTAGAATACGAAATTAGTTCGATTAAGCTTCCCCATGGTGCTTGACCATATACCCAGTCATTCATTTCTCCACCTTCTATTTCTGAAGGCAGCGGATGTGGATCTGAACATAGCTTACCGCCGGCCTCAACAAATTTTTTAGCCGTTAACTGGATATTATCCGTATAAAAGGCAAGATGTGTTAGGCCGTAATGAACGATGGTATCTATAACGGATTGGTTATTTGCCTTAATATGAAATAATTCAATACAAGGTGTGTTTCCGATTCTTAGAAGTCGAATATGGTCAATGCCTGCGCCTTCTGGGAGATTTACGTTCCTTTTGGCTGATTCTCCCCTTTGCGGAGGCATCTCCGGAGTATGCACATCATAACAAACCTTTGCACCAAAAACCTTTTTAAAAAATTCCGTTGCCTCCTCCATATCTGGAACAGTTAATCCAATATGATCCATTCCTCGTACTTCATGCATACTTGCCTCCATTTTGTTTTCCGTTTCCATTGATGGTTTTATATTGTTCTCCACCCTTTCCCTTTAATTGTTTTTACTTAAATAAACTCCATAATCCATTTTTATCAACTTTGTGTTTGGTATCTTTGGTAGTTTGTAAGCTCATTATAGTAATAATATTCAGAAAAATAAATCTGATAAATTATATAGTATCAATAGAATTTTTCTATAGATTCTTTTATACTTTGCTTAATACATGATTGCTAAAGAGAGGTCGGGGAATCATTAATGAACTTAAAACATCTGGAGTATTTCCGTGTATTGGCGAAGGTAGAGCATTACACACTAGCGGCAGAACAGCTATCTATTGCCCAACCAAGCTTAACTTACGCCATTTCGGAATTGGAGAAGGAGTTAGGCGTCTATCTTTTTGAAAAGACTGGAAGAAACATTCGATTAACGAAATATGGGTCGATCTTTTTGGAATATGTCGATCAATCTCTCAAGTCGCTTGATGAAGGTCAAAAAAAAATTTCCGATTTAGTCAGCCCACATAAAGGTAAAATCGATTTGTCCTTTATTTATACCCTAGGATCACGATTTGTACCAACGATGGTAAAGGATTTCCTCAGTATGGATGAGCATAAAGATATTTCATTTTCGTTTAGTCAGGGAACCACTAAAAATATTATCGATGGTCTTAAATCCGATAAATATGATCTGGCCTTTTGTTCCTACCTTGAAGATCAACACGATATTGATTTTATTCCGTTGATTAAACAGGATTTAGTCCTTGTAGTCCCTTCCGACCATCCTCTGTCAAACCACACCAGCATAGACTTAAAGGATACGGAACCTTATCCATTTGTCTATTTTGATAAAGGAAGTGGTCTTAGAGGATTGATTGATGGGTTATTTAACGATGTTCAGATTACGCCTAATATTGCTTATGAAGTGGAGGAAGACAGTGCCGCCATTGGCTTGGTTTCCATGAATTACGGAATTGCTTTGCTACCAGATATTTGGATGCTAAAGCATTTCAATGTAAAGGTTTTACCCATCATCAATCCACCATATGAGCGTTTTATTTATCTTGCATCCGTAAAAAACAAATATTTAAGCCCTGTCGTCCATTTGTTTCGAGATTTTGCAAAGCAGTATTGTAAAGTGAAGTCTGGAAAAATACAAATCTAGGATGGATCATGCCATTACGATACGAGCAGAAAAAGTAAGTGGGTGAAACCAGTACGATTTCACCCTCTATACAGTCTGCTAATTATATTGTTTGCATCTCAAATCATTCAAAAATGTAAGCTAACCATGAAATCTTTTTACCATACAAAAGCGCCCTTTCATTTAAAAAGTAACGCTTCCATCTATTTGAAGGGATTTTTGCAATGTAATAATTTCATTCTGTATACTTGACAACCCTTCCATTTCAGGGACGTTTTTTATTGTGGGTGACTGTTTTCGATTGGCGGCAATTGCCATCGTTTCACAAACATAAAGCAATTGGGAAAGAGTTTCATCTGAAAAAATAGGGCGATATTCATTTTTCGAGCAATTATCCAATAAATATCCTAAATGCTCTAAGGAGAATATAACTGGCCAGTAATATTCTAGTGCTTTTTGATTGACTGGAATCTCACCAGCAGCTGTATTATATAGTGTTTTTAAATTATTTAAATTCGTTCGCATTTTTATGATTTCTCTACTCTTTCTCGCATTATAACCGGTTCCTTGGTCAGAGAAAAGAATGAATAAAAGTTGCGCCTGACTTCGAATCGTTTTGGTTATTAAATGTGGGAGTCGACTAGAGGCAGACTGTCTTCCTATGAAGAATACTCCTATTAGACCAATGAAAATACCGATAATGATATCAATTAATCTGGCTGATGCAAAATATGTAAAGGTAAAGCTTCCATGACTCGTGCTTTCAGCCATAAGCAGTGCATTCGGCGTAAAAAATAACGCAGCAAGGCCATAATTTTTTACAATAAATAATTCTGTCATGAACGTCAATAGCAGAATAAGTACTGCAATAATCAATCCAGTTGGGTGAGTCATCAGAATTAAACTTGCCATTAAAATACCTAAGATTGTACCAAATGCTCTTTGAATCGCACGATGATAAGTAGCGACAATCGTAGAGCCTGACATAACTGCTACACAGGATAACGGTATCCAAAAGGGCCTTGTAAATTCAAACTGATACGCGATAATATTAGCGATCGTCGTAATAATACCAAACCGTACAGCATTAATAAATACAATGGAGTTTTTATCAAAGGCCCCCAAAAAAATGCTCATGAGTGATGGCTTGGAGATTTGAATCACTTGATTAATCTTGGAAGTTGGTTCATTCATGATGGCATCCGCATCGGAAATTTTTTTGAATAACTCTAGAACTGCTTCATCCATTTTTTCCGGCAGAAGGATTTTTTTAGCAACACTTTCATTTTTATTTTTCAGATCAAGCGAATGAGCAATTTCCCGGATAAATACCCCTAATTCGGGTGGCAATTTTACGTTAGTTTTCGAAAAATTTTCAAGTACATATAAAAATATCGTGTTTGCATGATCATTTAAGATGACTAATCGATTAAAGATGTCCGTATTTCTCCAAGGTATATATCCTACTGCTAGTGTTTCTTCTGCTTCTTTCAAGTCTGACATGACTTTGTGTCTTGTCTCATTAAATTTCTCTGTACCAACAGACTCAAGAAACGAAGCCAATTCTGAATATACCTTTTTTACTACACCTGTTTCCGGACCATGAGGATCAGAAAACCAACCAATCATGGCAACTACCCATGAAAGTGCCCCACCTAAAAATACAAGACCAGCGCGTAGCAAGACAAGTTCTGGATGTACAGGCATACCAGATGTCATGGCAAAAACTAAAACGAAAAAGATTGCAGATGGACCTATAATTTTTAATGCTCCAAAAATAAAAATAGTCGCAGCTCCAATAATCCCCATCAAAATAGCTACTGCAAGTGGGTAAGGAGCAGCAAGAGTCCCTAAAGCAGAGACTAAAGTCATTCCAAGTACGACAAAAAATAGCTTTTTTGCTCTCTGAGCAAAGGGGATATTAAACACATAAAGATAGGTAAACCCCCCCATTCCAGCTATCAACCCATATTCTAGATTCGCAAATAATAATCCAATAAAGACTGGCAAAGATGCAGCTAAACCCGCACAAAATGCCTTTCCCCACGGAAACGGCTTCCTATTAACCGTTAATGCTTGTTTTATAATGGATGGGGATTTGGGAGAGACCGCTTTAGGTGTTTCTCTCATACTAGATTGCTCCTTTTCCAACTTTAACCAATTTATATTTGAAACACCCCTCCTCTTACTTCATTTAAATTTCCAAATGTTCTTATAAATTATACGACACTTAAAAATCAGCTTCATCATAACTCACTACATTGCTCGACAAAAAGAACTCCCGCCATCCGTGGAGACTTCAACAGTCACAACTGGATCTTGAGCCCAAGCCCCCCCCCAAATTTCCGTTTCTTCAGGTTTGATGGCTTGCCCATTTTGAGGTTGTACAATCAAAGAATTAGGACTAACAGACCAAACCGGTGTTTCTATTATTTAGCCCTCTACTACCTCACGATCCATACTAATCTCCATCATTTTTCAAGGTTTTTCTTCATTAGAGCTGCTACCTGTAAGTTATCTTGGTGAGAAGTGTTTTCTAGTTGCTTTATTATTAACTCTTGTCGTTCCATAGGATGATTTTGACTTAATTTAGCTTTCGCTTCGATTTTTGTGATGTTGATTTTGAATGCTACGATTCCTTTGCTCATGCCTTCGATGAAACTGGGGTCTACATCACTTAAATGGTATGGACTAGTAGGACTTTCATATTTTTTTACCATGTCATCTAAAGAATCAACTATTACTTTTTGATCTTCGATAATCTCCATCTTTCCATATACATGGATTGACACATAATTCCATGTGGGTACAGCCTTCATTGATTCGTACCAAGAAGGAGAAATATAACAATGTGGACCTTGAAAAATCGCCAAAACTTGTTGGTTCTCAGCATCCTTCCATTGTTCATTCGGACGGGCAAAATGACCATATAAAGCATTTTCAGACTTATTGAATATCAATGGAAGATGAGTAGCATAGGGTTCTCCGTTATGCTGTGAAAATAAAGTGGCAAAGCTATACTTCTCAATAAAATCATAAATCGTGTTTTCATCATCGATTATAAAATGTTTAGGTATATACATAAGAATTCCACCTTCGATTCAAAAAATTAATTGAGTGTTTTGGTCATAATAAAGTCGACTTGTTCTTCATCACCCATATAAAAAGAGTGGGCTCCCGTTTGTACAAACCCCATTCTCTGATAAAAAGCAATCGCATTTTCATTTTTTTCCCATACGCCTAACCAGATTTTCTTCTTATTAAGCTCCAGCGCCAATTCCATCGCTTTATTAAACAGATATTTACCAAGACCATGTTTTTGGAATTGATTCTTTATATAAATCCTCTCGATTTCAAGTGATTCATCACCCATTTCTTCTGACTGAGCCTCATTGGTATTGACCTTTAAATAACCAGCTACTTCATGATTCAAATAAACAAAAAAGAATTCCGAAGAACTATTGGCTATTTCTTTTTCTAATTGTTCTAAATTAAAGGCCCTTTCCAAATAAGTGGTCATATTTTCGGGTGAGTTCTGATCCTTAAATGTCTCATTAAATGTTTCATAACTTATTTTTTGAAGTCTGTGTAAATCCTGAAGGGTGCATTTTTTGATATTTATCGTCATTTTTTTATATCGCTCCTTTTAACTCATTAATAATTTCTCTTGTTTCCCTTTTTTACAAATTCCCAGTCTTTTTCTATATTTACTCTTACTCTTTGAAGTAGAGTAAAAATGGTTTCTACTTCTGATTCGGAAAATCCGTCTAATGCAACGGTATTGGAATAATCATTTTCTCTTCTGATGAAAGGATAAACATTTTTCCCTTTCTCGGTTGGAAAGAGCTTTTTTATTTTTTTGTTATGTGTGTCGTCTTTCTTTTCAATAAAGCCATTCATTTCAAGTTTTTTTATGGCACGCGCTGCTGTTGTTCGATCTACTTTTATCATCTCAGCTAACTTTTCTTGAATGATTCCTGGGTTTTCACAGATTCGCACTAGGTACAAATACTGCCCTTTTGTCAGGTCAAATTCTTTAAATTCTATATTGCTTATTGAATCTAATGCTCTTGCAATCATCCCAATTTCACGTAGGATTTCCTTCATAAATTCAACTCCATCCATTTCTTGTCTTATAAAGAGTATTATATTTTTATTGTATTTACAACAAAAATATAATACAAAATTCTCGTTCCCCTTTTTAATTTTTAAACCATGGAAAGAGGCGATGCTTGTTTAAGCATCGCCTCCTATAAATTAATGGATAAAATCTTAATTAATAATGGGTCCCCCCTACTTAATCAAGAACGCCTCTCCTTTTTCATCAAATGCATGCTTAAAATCAAATGCAAAAGGAGTGGAACCATGCTGAATATAATAATTGTATCTCTTAAATGCCTCATCCCATGAGACTTCCTGCACTTTTTCTGTCCACCAAACTACATAAGATAGGTGTTTCTCTGGATATGACTCAATCCATTTGCTTCTATCTTGTAATGCTTGCCTATGTTGTCCTGAATAGGTAAAGTGATATAAGGATTGAAGGCTTCTCCATACTGTTAGTGTAAGAATAGGAGAACCATTCCCCTTTACGGATTCTTCAGGGAATGGAATTCCTTCAGGTGAAAATGTCTCTATAAGTCCTGATTTTGTTGCCTGACGATATACTTCATTTCCTACTTGAAAAAATTCACGCGAGGCAGTGTGGTCATAGGGGTGGTTAAGCCTACCAACAGTATAGATTGAAACTACTGCCATAAACAGCCCTCCATCCATAGTCTAATCCTAAGATATATTCAAGAAAAAATGTGAAAATTCCTTCATCAGCTATAAAGTCCACTTGTTCCTCATCACCCATAAAAAAGGCTAAGTTCCCGTTTAAACAAACTCCATTTTCTTATAAAAAGCTAGCGCATTTTCATATTTTTACATACCCCTAGCCTTATGAACTTTTTATTGCATTTGCAATAAAAGTGTTATAAATTAAATTTATATTATTTTATTGCATTTGCAACAAAAATATCATGATTATATTATCTAAAAGGAATGAAAAAAATGTATGCAAAAAGAATAACGACTATTGAAGATTTAAACGCAGCATTTGCTATTCGAAAAGAAGTATTTGTGATGGAACAAGGCGTACCACTAGAAGATGAATTTGATCAATTTGATACACTGAATGGACTTTGTGAACACATATTAGTCCATTACCATGAACAACCGGTCGGAACGGGAAGAATAAGGTTTATGAATGGTGTAGGTAAATTGGAGAGAATCTGCATCCTTGAACTTTACCGTAAATTTGGTCTTGGAAAAATCATAATAAAAGCTTTAGAGGATATCGCAGAAGAACAGGGAGTATCCCATGTTAAATTACACGGACAAACACAAGCGGAGGGCTTTTATCAAAAACTTGGCTATCGGACTTCATCTAATATATTTATAGAAGATGGAATTCCACATATCATCATGCTAAAAGAATTATCTACTAAAAAATGATAAAAAGATGGAGTAAAGCCAAATATGTTGTTTATGCATTAGGAATATTAGTATTAACCCTTGGTATTTCTTTCACTATACAATCCAACCTTGGAACATCCCCTTTTGATGCACTCTTGGTCGGTCTATCCAAAAACGTGGGGCTTACCGTGGGAAGTTGGGAAATTATCATAGCTTTTATACTGATAGGATGTAATTCATTATTACAAAGACAAAGACCCGAAGTTTTGGGATTATTGACAGCTTTTATTTCGGGTATTGGTATTGATTTGTGGCTGTTTTTATTCCACAAACTTATAACCCCCGAATTATTATTCAGCAAACTTATTTGTTTTGGGGTCGGCTTAGTTGTTATCGGTTTGGGAACAGCAATTTATTTACCAACTAATTTTGCACCTATTCCCATTGACCGTTTAACATTAATCATTCAAGAATTAACAAGAACAAATATACTGTTTTCTAGAACATTCCTTTACCTCTTATTCTTGATAATGGCATTACTTTTCAATGGACCAATTGGCATTGGGACTTTATTAACCGTTTGTTTAGGAGGGATCATCCTTAATTTCTTTATGCTATTTACTGAAAAAGTTTTAGACCGCATTCTAACAAACTCAACATCACCTAAATATGATACTGAAAAAAACCATTCCATTTAGAATGGTTTTTATTTCTTAATAAACAACTCTGTCCAGTTAGTTTGATAAGTCACTACTATTTTTTAAAAGAACGAAAAGAAGAATCTGTTATTTAAGCGAACGAAGATCCTTCCAACCATATGTTAATTCCATTAACTCTTTACCAGTGAAATCAACTGTTTACTATCAACCACTTCCCCACCAATCTTTTCATACTAATATTAACCCATCGATAAAAACACCACTTTTATGGAGTGTCTTGCAGAACAATCTAATTAAATAGAAAAACCCTTTCCTCCTTTGGAAAGAGTTTTAGGATGCTATGTATTTGCGGATTATTGGACTAAATTCCCAGTTCACCCCGCCTTGTCACAACGCTATGCTCAAGAAATGGCTGTAAGCCAGGTTTTGTGCTTCCGTACTACAATCGGCTGCAAGCCTTGTACAGGAAGTAGTAGTCATCTATCTATCGGCCTTTGTGACCAATCCATCCGCAGGTTGATTTCCCTTAAGGATGATGCCCCTACCTAAATTTGGGTTGCTCGCTCGTGGGGTTTACCCCGTTCCACCTTTTCCGTTTCCAGAAAAGCTTCGTCACTGTGGCACTTTCAGGCTATTCTCAGCATATCCCTATGGACTTAGCATGATTTCACCGCCGTCAGCCTATAACTATTGACTGCCCACCTTTGCAAGTGGCACGAACACTACAGGCATCTCAGCACTGTGCGAGCCTGGACTTTCCTCAGCTCCAAAAAAGGAACCGCGACTACTCACCATTTCATGTTTTTGTTTTCGATTGCGACAGTGAATACTATAACAGGAACAACCGAATAAATCTTTAGTAGATTCCTTCCAAAATTTCCATTCCTATTACCTAAAGTTTGCAGCAGCAATCCTTGGTCTTCAACTCTTGTACTCCGTTTACTTAACAAGCTAATATTAAATTTTCTTATTGAAGCCGTCCCCCATAAGGAAACGGCTTGTTTATCATTAACCCTCTAGTTTTGGGTTTTGTGTTTGGTTTTTTATTGAATTAAGTTTTAAAGCAGAAGCTAATAGGAATACCATACTTACTACTCCAATCCATACAAGAGTTGATAGGGATGAACTCCAGGTTAATTCTTTTCCGAAGAAGAACAATTCACGCAAGCCTTGTATCATAAATCGCATTGGTAACCACGAATAAATCCAATCTCGATAAAAGGGAGACATCATTTCTGGAGCCATTGAAAGCAATGGTGCCCCAAAGAATAATAATAGGGCAAAAAGAGCGATACTTCTAAATCCCAACCACGAAAGTACAGCTGAAATCATTAGGAAAAAGCTAAAGGAAGTAATTGTTAGGAATAAAGCTATGCTTGTAAACTGTGGAATATGAAGTCCTACCATATCACCTGCCAGCCATGGTAAACCAAATCCAACGACAAGGGCCACAAAAGCCCCCATTAAAATTTGTGCTATTTTTGCTGTAAGGTACTCTTTTCGATTTGTAATTGATAATTTACTAACAGCCAAAAAGATAATAGCAGCACTTGCTAAACTTCCTATCCATAATGGCTGAAACAAGGAAACAGGAGAATTTCCGTTTGCACTATTAGTACCAATTTCATTAACATTAGTGACATTTTTTGTAATAGGTGTTGCTAGGCTTGCAGCTTGCTTCGCGGTTAATGTTGCTCCTTGCTTTTCAAATCCTTGAAAGAGTTGGGTTCGAACATTTTTGTTCATACTGTCAACTACTCCATTCAAGACCTGTCCCGCCACGCTTGAGGCTGCTGTATTCATTCCCTGATTGATATATATTTGAACTTCAGGTGAAGCAGGTGCTGGCGTCCGTAATGATGCCTGCTTGGCACTGAAATCTTTCGGAATGACCAATGCAGCATAATATTCTTGATTATCCATTCCTTTTTGTACTTCCTCTGCTGTTTTTACTTCAACCCATTTTACAGCAGGTTCTTTATCTGCACCTGTTTTTGAATTTTTTTGTATCATCGCAACGATTGTCTGACCCATATTGATTTTTGGTTGATTAGAAATTTGTACTCCTTGATCTTCGTTAACAATGGCAATGGGCAAATTTTTAGGTTGAGGTTGAACCGATGGAAAAAGTGTTAGTGAAAAAATAAAAAGAACTGCGAATGCAATAATGGGTGAAACCAATAACAATTTGTTTTTGAACATATTTATTATCCTCCCCTGTTTTTTGTTATAATAATGAACAACGTGTTGTTTATCATATTTCAAATTTTATAATTGAATTCTATTCTGTTCAATAATCAAAATAGGCAAATGTGTAGTTTACGGAACACCTTTTATGAATGTGTTGGATAAAATTAAGGAGGAATTAGCTTGCGAGATAGTAATACTGATTTGCGGATCATTCGGACAAAAGGAGCAATCCGAGATGCACTAGTTGAATTAATCGATGAAAAGGGTTTCGAAGCCATTACGGTGAAGGACATAACAATTAGAGCGAAAATTAATAGGGGTACATTTTATGCACACTATCAAGACAAATTTGATTTAATGACCCGATGCGAAGAAGAAATTATGTTTGAGATGTCCAGAATTGCCAAACAGAACTTTCCAGATGTTATTGCTGCTCTCGAAACTAACTCCCCGACTTTAGCACCTGTTCCTCTCGTAGTTTTAATTTTTGAGTATTTAAATGAGAATAGTGGATTTATGAGAGCTGTGTTAGGTCCAAAAGGAGATTTATCCTTTCAAACTAGGTTGAAAGATTTTATGTGGAAAACACTATACGGAAATGATGTAAACGCAATTATAAAAGAGGAAAACTTACTTGTTCCAGGAGAATATTTAGTTTCGTATATAGCGTCTGCACACATAGGGGTTATTCAACAATGGTTGAATAATGGCATGAAAGAATCCCCTCAAGAAATGGCTCGTATTCTATCGACCATTACAGTTAATGGTCCCTTCTTTGCTGCTGGGTTAAAAAAATAATTATTTATATGGCTGACTTCGATTGTTGTTGCGATTGGTCATGGGTTCCGTTTCCTATCGCAAACAAAGAAAATGTAAGGTAAAATATCGTTAGCAGGATTCCGATTTTGAAGTATACGCTCTTGAAATTAGTATGTGGTGTAGGATTCGTGATTTAAAATTTAAATAATCGTCTTTATAAATTATTAGTAGGTGAAACTTTTGAAGAAAATTATTTTCTTGGATATTGACGGAACATTAATGAATGATAATGGGGTGATTCCTGAATCAGCAACACTTGCTGTTCGCAAGGCTAGAGAAAACGGTCATCTTGTATTCATCTGTACAGGTCGGTCTAGAAACATCATATTCCCTGAAATACTAGAGGTTGGTTTTGATGGCATCATTGGAGCGGCAGGTGGATATATCGAAATCGGAGATAACATATTATTTCATGAAAAATTAAAAAAAGAGAACCTCCAGCAGCTTGTGGAGTTTTTTGATAAGCATGAAATCGACTTCTTGTTGGAATCTAATGAGGGTACATTTTCTAGCAAAAAACGCAAAGCAGCGAATGCTTTCCGCTATAGAAAAACACTGGTTGGACAAACCTGATTTTAAAGAAGCAATTGAAAAAGGGTTCATGCCCTTCTATGAGATGATCATTGAGGGGGAAGATTTGATTCGGGAAGATATCAATAAGATTGTTTTTTTTGGTTCCGATGACTTACCCTATGAAAGTATCGCTCAAGAATTTGAAGCGACATTCACGATTATTCCTAACACTGTATCTGCATTTAGAAAGAATGGTGGGGAGATATCCATTCTTGGTATCAACAAATCGACCGCTATTATGAAGGTGATTGAGCATTTTAACATAAGCAAAGTACATACCTTTGCCTACGGTGACGGTTTGAACGATTTGGAAATGCTCGAATTTGTCCATCATGGCATTGCGATGGGGAATGCTCACGAAACGGTCAAGAAAGTAGCAAATGAAGTAACCGATTCTCATGATGAAAATGGCATCTATAATAGTTTTAAAAAGTATGGGTTGATATAAAAATTAAAAATCAGAAAACAAACAAAAGAACTACCGATTCCGTTAAGAAAAACACGTTTGTGGGTGAAACGAAAATATGTAAAGATAAGCAAAAGGCCCTAGAACTGATTCGAGCATTTAATGGCCATTTTGGTTGTCTGTTGAAGGAAATAGGAAAAATTCAAGCGAAGGTTTAAGACACCCCTTCGCTATCTTTATGTTTAATCGCAATAGTGATTGAAATCAACAGATAGTATTATTTTACTGAAGAAACGCACTCGTTTTAACAAATTATGAATATTGACAACCCGTTTATTTCTCCCAGAGCTCAACCAGCCTACCTTCAGGATCTTCAATCCATATAAACTTTCCAAATTCACTAATTTCTTTTTCCTTTGCAAGAGGTACACCAACTTGTCCAAGATGCTTTATAGTCTCGTCTAGGTTATAAACTTGGAAATTTAACATTACTTGCTGTTCTGTTGGGAAATAACTATCATCATCCGCAAAGAAAGAAAAGATAGTTTCATTTTCTGGTTGGGGTTTAATAATAGTCCCATTCCAATTGTCTATTTCAATCTTTAACACTTCACTGTACCATTTTTTTACAACATCAAGATTTTTAGTTCTCCAAAATATTCCCCCGAAACCTTTTATCATCCTAATTAACTCCCCTCTCAAATTCATTAATGTTTCAATAAAATTAGACATTCAAGAAATAGAAACAAATTCCTTCTACAACCAACCTTCCCAAATTGATTAAGAATTATGAAAAAAGTCTGCAGAAACAGTCATTTAGCGAACTACAATTTTTCGACGATTTCCCGTTTTTCTTTTTGGATTTTTTCGAGTTCCGATTGCGTTTCATTGTATTCCAAATTTAATTTCATGATAATTTCCGTTACGTTGTCATATTCATCCCTAGTTTGCTTCAATGCGTTGTTGATTTTTCCCTGCACCATAAAATCGGAAATGAACCCGTCAAAAAAGAAATCAGCGAACTTCAGCATGTCGGAGATTTTGATTTCAATATTGGCATTCTTGTTTACATCCAACAGTTCCTTTTGAAAGAACCGCATACTCGACTGTGCCTTTCTAATCACTTCTTCGGCATGGTCAATGTGCTGATGTTTTACCATATCCGTTATAAAGCCACCCTTAGCAAAAATGTCAAAATTCCCCCAGCTTTGTGCCTTCTTTAGTGCCAATAATGTTTCATCCAACAATTGCGCTACTTCTTCACCGGCATCGATGGCTTCATCCAATTCCCTCATCTTAGATTGAAGGATTCCTTCTTGTTCGCTCATTTCCAAGACTTTTTCTGCCATAGGGGATTGACTTGCTTTGACTAGCTTTTCTTTTTCCAACAGAAGATTTTCATACTGCTTTTCAATATCAACGAGATCTGATAATTGATTTTCTATCTGGCGTTTTGATTCTTCGATATCTTTCTTTGTTAGGGTCGCTTGTTCCAAACGGTATTGGGCAAGCACAAATTCTTCCTTTTCTTTCGCCAGCTTTTCCCCTTTTGTACCGGACAGTGCAGCAAATAAACTCGCAAGGCTGATGCCTTCCAATCTTTTGACATCTTTTTCTTCAGATTGAAAGGCTTTTTCCAATTGACGTATCGTTTCCTGAATGGAATCCCATTCCCTTTCGTATTCGTTTAACTGCCAATGATACTTTTCCTTTTTGCGTAATTGTTCCTGTATTTTCACAAGCTTTTCGTTTATTTCTAAAAACATAAATGTCCACCCCGGTTATTATGTATATTTTCAATATATAAGAATCCAATTCCTCATTGAGCACCTATATTTAATCCAAGATTTTAATTTATTTATACTCGTTTTCTTCTGTTCTTGTTGCTAGTTTTATTTTGCTGTGGAAGAAACAGGAGTTTGTTGTTTTTCCCATTCAGTTGGTCCTTCACTTGGTGGAAGAAATTTTCTCCAAGATTCTCCACTTTGTTTATCAAACAAAATGATGTTGTTTTGACTTGAGATTAACTCATATCTAAATTGATCATTCTGATTTCCTATTTCTTTTTGTTTTGATTTTAAAGATTGTGAAATAATCCAAGAACTTAAAACAATACATAGACCTAAAAAGATAACAGAAAACGGCATTACGTTTTTATCCATATTTACCCCCTTATTTTTCCATCCCCTGTGTTTATTCCACAACTTCAACCATAATACCTTCTTTCCCCCTAATACTGAGCCGCTCATAATTGTTTTATAATTGCACCAATAAAAAGGTTCTATATAGTAACTACCTTTGTTTCCTATCGCAAGCCCAAAAATGCATTCTAAACTGAAACTAAATTTGTACCGACTTTTTCACACAATTAATTGTTCGAATTTTGCCGAAATATGCTATATTATAAGAAAGGGTTTTCAAAGTAACTTTAGAGGAGAATAGAAGATGGATTTATTTAAAAAATTACCTATAGAAGTTCTCATTAGTTTTTATAACGAAATTAAGAATAATATTAAAAAAGGAATACTTACCAAAAAAATGTATTATATGAATTAGGTTTAATTATTTCAGTTGCTAATCTAAAAGATCTCATCCTAGAATTTCCTTCTGATTTTAATGAAGAAGTGAATGAAGAAATTTTAAAAGATTTATCTGAAACACCAAAAGTAAAGCCGGGGTATAGTTTACATTTCTGCAAATCCAACTGACTTAACCATTTCCATAATTCAACAAAATCGCAAGCTTAACAAGCAACTTTTAAATTTTTTTATTGAAAAAGGTTAGTAATAAACCTTCTGTTACTTTTTCTTCTCTTGTTTTTGAGAATCCATTTTTTTGATAGAAGTTTATTGCGGGTACGTTTTTAGATCCAGTTGATACAATTATTGTTTCAAATCCTTTTTCATGGGTTTGAATGAAATCTAATAACATTTTGCCAATTTTTCTTCTGAAATGTTTTGGATGAACGAATAATCTATGTATATCCATGACACCATTTTCTATTTTTATGGATATGACCCCACTCAATTCCTCATTTATGTAACAGCCATAGAATTTTTCTCCACATTGTTGTAACGTTTCAACTGTATCTTTTAATGGAGGTATCTCATTAAAACCAATTAACTCTGCCTCCACCCTATAAGAAAGTAACTGAACATCCAAAACTTTATTAGCAAATTTTGGATTTGTAATATCAATTTTTTTAATCAAGAACTATTATCCTCCTTACTTATTTCAATCCTACATATCCACTTATAATAAGCCAACAAAATTAATAGCAAAATAGGGTCAAGTAAAGCGGAATAAATAAATTTCCACCAACCGTAATGAAAGTACCCCAAAGGTTGCTGTAGAACTAATAACTCATAAGCCAAAAGGAAAATCACCCAAAAAACAAAATAACGAATTTTTTTTAAGCAAGAATGATAAAAAGGAAACCAGTTTAAAAATATTACATTAACTGGTGGAATTAGTACCGTATATACTAATATATTTGTCCAATCAATTCCTTTCCAAAAATACCAGTACCCATTTGTTTTTTCATCGATAAAAATATCAAAGATAATTTCCAATATCATTGTGAATTTCCAAATGTGAACAATTTGATTTTTAGTAAGCTGTTTTCTCATTTTATATGCAACAAAATTGAAAAGTACTAACGAAGCAAAAAATAAGACCATAACTAGATTCCCCTATTTAAAATGGATATAATTTCATTTTAGTTTAAGCTTCACAAAGGGAAATAATTCTCTGTGCTTTAGAATATTACTCCTCTGAATGTTAACCTCTTCGCTGCCATTTTTAGCGGTTTTAAAGGTAGGAACAAATATTGCTAAAATGATTCCCTCCCAAAAGTATGTAAAGGATATCAACGTTGAACTTTTAATTGAAGCTATTGACAATGAATTGGACGGACAGATTGTAGATGTTTCTTTTAAATTATAAAGCACAATCCCTCCTACTGGAATTGTGCTTTTTCTTTGCTTTCGGTAAGGTTCTCCAATTCTTACAAAACCTTATTAAACGCAAGTAAATGATTGAATTTGCCTTAGGCTAATTCCGAAATTAACCCATCTACGTCCAGTCCAGCGATAGCCTGAAACAGAATGTCGCCCAATAAATGTCGGATAAAACCAAAATTGCTCAAAACCTCTTAACCATACATACGTGTTTCTGTGTAGACATCTTACCATACTGCCTGGGTCTACAGCATATGCTCCTGCATGGTGTGTTTGTTGAGGCACAGCAGATGGCGGTGGAGCTGTTGGTGGCCCAACTTCTGTATCATGATGACCCGTTGGTGGTGCGATCGGAGCATGTTGACCTGGTGGAGGTGCTGTCGGACCTTGCTGACCTGGTGGTGGTGCCATCGGAGGTTGCCCCCCGCCGAAATGTCTTTGATCAAAGGTCGAATAGTAATCGGCTTGATACGGAGTTGCAGTTAGATAAGCGTCTTGACTATATGGAATGTTATAATACAACTGTACATGACTAGGATACATAAAATGCACTTCCCTACACTTAATTTTTCATATCATCATATTCATTGGTTATCCTCCTATAAACTTGTTCCAACAAATGTTTTTTTTCCTATGGGTCCCTTCATAAAAGCTAGAAAACATGGACCATGCAAAATATTCATCTAAAGCTCCCTTTTCAGTATATTGCGCATCATTTTCCATCTATATGGAAATAATTTAATTATCTAAAAAGCAAGGTTGGAGTAGTTTGAATTAACAAATCCTATTAGCTCATCCAAAGTCGGAACCCTTTGGCTTACCTACCAAGAAAGGACACTTATCATGAGAATATTAGAATACTTTATCAAGAAAGCCGATGATGATGAGGCGAGAAAGAGGTGTACACCATTAACATGAACATGGCCTATCACGATGATGTGATACGGCTCTATAAGGGACTTACCACTGTGACCCAGAAAATATATAAAAAAGCTACTCAATATTTACTAAAGAAAGGGATTCTTGTACCTCCGCCAAAAGTGACAATGCCTAAGACCATTGAGTTTATTAATAGTAAGCAGTATATGGGCGGCTTTAACCCTTTTAATTCTAAGCGGGCTTTAAACGACATTGAACTCGGTTTTCTTCATCATGGAATAGAAACGAATAACATTGGGATGCAGCTAATAACAGGATTTGCTCAATGTGCCCAGAACAAAGAAGTTAGAAAATATTTAGAAAAAGGAAAAGACCCTGCGAAGAAACAAATTAAAATATTTCAAGAAATTCTTTTAGATCATGATATATAGTTTTCTGCCACATCTGGAAGTACGGTAACGACCTCAACAGTTGCACCTTTTTCAGATAAGCTGATGATGAATTGTATTACCTTCCTCAATGGGTTTTGCATTGTTGGAAATAGTTTTGGGACATTTTTCACATTAAGAAATGATATTAGCTTAAAAATTACCTTATTAGCCAAAGATATCTATTTTTATGGTCAAGAAGGAATTGAAATCATGATTAAACTCGGGTGGTTTGAAGAACCTCCTCAGACAGAAGACCGACATCAACTCATCAACAACACATGAATAAAGTGATTTTTTCGCTGAATACTACCAATAGTGTTATAAATAACACTAAAAACTCCAATGTGGAGGGACTGAGTGTGATTATACTTATTAGCTTATTATCTAGGCTCATGACATTGGTAATAAAAGCTTCCTTCTTTATTGTAAGAATCGAGAAAAGATTCCAGTTTTTATTCAAAACGTCAGCTTTAACTTAAGCATTAAGTATTTTCTCATACCACATTGTATAAACAAAAGAAAGCACCGAAATTTGTGCTTTCTTTTGTTTTAATTAATTGCACAATCCTTAATTTCTTCTAACCTTCTTTAATATCAGTCGATAAGGCGTTTTTTTCTCTAAACGACCGAAACCCTGAATTTTTTACCTGTTCGGTCGTTAATTAATATGGGTTAGGTTGATAAAAATAATTGGGTTTTCTAATGACATTTTGATATGATTTGTGGAAAATATGAGTTGCGGCAGGTGATAAGGGTGGAATAAGCCACGTCCAGTCACCTGTAATTAACCTCTCACTTGCCCTTTCTTTTTCTTCAAATTTTTTAAATTGTTGGGCAGCCGTATGATGGTCTACAATACTAACCCCCGTCCTCCTTAAAGGAATGTAAAACTGCTGTATTTAATTCTAAGAGTGCCCTATCCTTCCATAAAGATATATTACTTTTTATATCCAATCCCATTAATTTACCTATTTTAGGAAGCATATTATACCTCGATTCATCCGCAAAATTCCTTGCCCCTATCTCAGTCCCCATATACCAGCCATTAAAAGGAGCAGCGGTATAAGTAATGCCGCCAATTTCTAAAATCATATCCGAGATCATCGGGACTGCATACCACTTCAACTCTAAATTGGTAAACCATTTGTAATGGGGATGACTAATTGGCACTTCGAGAAGAATCTTTTCTGGAATCTGTGCTACTTTAGGAGGATGATCATTTATTTGAACAACTAAGGGTAAAACATCGAAATTTCCAAACTTCGGTTGCCATCCTAAATCTATACAAGTCTCGGTAAAGGAAATGGAGTGTGGATCCCCTAAAACACCTTGTTCCGTTTTATAACCTGCATAGCGAATTAATTGGTGATTCCATATTCGAACTTATTGATTCGAGACTTTTTGAAAATGGTGATTGTAGGGCGTATTCGCCCCCTATTCGTTGCATATTCGATGTTTTAAAATAAGGCTTCAATTATTTCTTCTTTCTTTAGGTCCCTCTTATCGAATACTTTTAATTGATCCCAAAATAACCTTCCTATACAACGAATACTATTACGCCAAGCCATTTTAGCCCCATATTCAATCTCTAGGTTGGTGTGTTCATAAAAACTCTTATTCCGTAACTGTTCATTCACTTCATTCAATCTATTTTCTAGTTCTTGCTCTGTTTTATTCAATTCGCTATAACAAGTCCGGATAAATTCCTCAGCTTCCTTTTGTAAATCAGTAATCAAAGAAAATCCTCCTTGGGTAGATAGTATATATTCTTTATTATGTAAAAAGGTTCCAAATCTAAATTAATATTACTAAATCAACTTTACCATTTAACTCAAAGAGATTCCCATTTCATATCAGCAATCCTGCCCTGTTAGTTGAACAAGAAAAGCGACTGCTCATAGTGAACAATCGCACCCGAAAATTTAAGTAAAATGCATCAAACCATCATCTAAGTTGTTCAAGCTGTTCCAATCGTACCTTTAACCCCTATCATACGATCTTGGTGGTGCTTCCACCCAACCTTTATCAATTAAGATATTCATGCCGTCGTCAACGAATAAGCCAATATTCATAAGAGTTCTGCCATACAAGAAATTTATATCTCTTCTTGCTGTTACCGCCATTGAATTTCCGAATGACCTTATCTTCATTGCGAACATGTCCACTTTATGAAACAGCATTATTTTATCGGAAAAAGGTGGATATGTAGATGTTGTAACCAAATGGTCTAAGTACGACGGTGATTGAATGTGTTCCATATGCAGTTTTTCTTTATACTGCTTTACCGCCTTTTCAGTCATGTCTAAACCTCGTTTAAACAAAGACTTTATCTTTTGGTCTTGTACGATACGATGAAATCCTAATAATAATGCCATACTTGTTACGTTATTCTCGATGTTATCCCAAAGATGTATGATTTCTAATGCCTGTAATGGTCGGACATCTCCAAAAAATCCATTTAAGTAACTTTGTTTATCAACTTTTTCATTCCCATCTGGTGTTGGAATAATAGGAGGTTCTGCAATTAATTTCTTTTCCATTAAAACATTATTAATTTGTCCTAAAAAGACTGTAGTACATTGATTACAATAAATAAAAAACTCTCTTATATCCTCCCGCAAAATCAATGGAACTGCTACTGCGTAAAGACTCATACCTGCCTTGGAAGCATATTTTAAATAATGAACGTAAAATTCATCTGCGTATAAACGGGGAGCACCGAGATTTACATCATCTTTAGTAAATCCGGCTGGGATAGGAAAATTATCATTTTTAAAGAATCCCTCTATCCTCTGTAGGAAATCTTTTGATAAAGCTAAACCATTTTCCAATAGCGCCTTAATATTTTCATCCTCGCAATGCTGATGAAAATAACTTAAGATTTGAATAGACATACTGTTTCCCATATAGGTCGCCCAAAGTTTCCCCATTTCAAAAGACCTTAAAGGTCGGGTCTCATCTATTATTTTTGGATTGATACTTAGGGGTTGCATCACTTTCATTGGATTTAAATCTTTATCGGTGGTCATAACTAAGTGCTCCTTTTCCCGCATTTTTTCTTTGAATTTATTGGATTACCAACTTCCCTGAATTCTAAATATTAAAAATTCATTTATTCATTCAATATTCTCTAGAACTAATATTTCTACTGTGACTTCCTTCTCATGAATATTATCCCCCCGAACAGAAAATATATAAAAAGAACCATGCTATTCAATGATAGGAAAAAAGACGTTAATTTAATAAAGAATTGGTTTTCCCTCTCCTTGGTTCAAATAAGTATAAATTCTCCCTTAAACCAAGTAATAAGTATAAAAAGAATAAGGTATTCAATAATAAGATTGTTATCTAACATAACTAACGGAGGGACTAGAATGAATAAAACCTTAATCTTGATGGCAATCCTTATATTTAGCCTTGATATAACTGGATGTTCCAAAAATAACTTAAATAAAAATGATGTTGTAAATCGTGACCAGAATGTGACAAAGAACAACATCACCAACAACAGGAACAATAATGCTTATGATAACCGTACTAAGATGAGAGTCGCCGATAATGCAGCTAAAAAAGTAGCAGACTTGCCAGAGGTGGACACTGCAAATGTTATTGTGACAAAAAATAATGCGTATGTAGCTGTAAAGCTTTCACCTACATCCCGGAATAAGGGTACCTATCATATTGAGCACAAGATTTCACAAAGAGTTAAATCTACTGATCGTGACATTGATAACGTTTATGTATCGGAAAACCCGGATTTTTATGATCGTTTAAACACATATGCGTCAGATCTTCGTAACGGTAAATCAGTCTCAGGATTCTTTAATGAATTTACTGAAACCATTCGTAGAGTATTCCCCAAAGCCGAATAGAATGTAAAAATGCTTGGCATATGCCAAGCATTTTTTATAGGTGCAATTTTCTTATAATTTTTGATTATTTTACTTTTTAATTTTCCTCGTTCTTGCAAATTGATTACTCCAGTAATTAAATAAAATTGAAGGTAGTATATATAATTATGTCCACTTTTTATTTAGCAATCTTTATAAAAAAAACAATCCGATAAATCATTCAAATAATTGAAAAGCTTAACCAATAATGAAATAAATTGTATCTTTTTAAATTTAATAGAATGTTGGTGTTAATGTAGATGGATTTTATTAGAGGAATAAAAGGTAAAAATAGCTGGAAGCGGTATTTATCTTCATTTATTGTCATTATTCTGTTTATGTTAATCGGAACGCTGCCTTATGTCATCATCAGTGAATGGATCGTTAATACGGATGGAAACCCCCATACCTATTTGGATTTAAATAAAGGAGATTATGTGGGAATTAACCCGTTACTTTATTTTGCCTTAATCAATTCACAATTTTTGTTTTGGCTTTTGGGTCTTTTTGTCGCGGTTCGGTTCATTCACAAACGGAAATTCACATCGCTTATTACGCCCAATAGAAAGATAGATTGGAAAAGAATAGGCTTTGGATTTCTTACCTACTTTGTAATCCTTAGTGTGACTACCATCATCGATTTCCTCCTAAACCCTGGGAATTACTCATTCAACGATTCAAGAGTTTCTGATTTTTTGATTTTATTCGCGCTCGTGCTTGTATTCACTCCCATTCAAACGACCTGTGAGGAATTATTTTTCAGAGGTTACCTCATGCAGCTGTTCGGAAAATGGATTCGCATTCCTTTCCTTTTATCAATTATAGTAGGCTCGATTTTTGGCGCGCTCCATTTCACCAATCCCGAAATGGGGTATTCCCCTATATTGTTTGGAGCAGATTATTTGTTAACTGGATTCATTTGGTGTTATATCACCGCCAAAACGAACAGTACCGAATTGTCGATTGGAGCGCACGCAGCAAATAACATGCTGCTGGGATGGTTCCTCACGATGGATAACTCTGCCATGGGTAACATTCCATCCTTATTTGTTGTTAGAAATATTGATCCGGCTATCTCCCTATTGTGGACCATTGTTTCTCTTGGAATTTTCTTATTTATTTCTTTGCAAAAATACAAATATACTAGACTTTAATAAAGATGCCAGGCACCTTGTTGAAAGGTTACTGGCATCTATTGTTTCCTTATTTTAGTTGGGTTGTCTCTAAAGGGTTACCGGCTAAAATTTTTTCCACGTCCTCATATCCCGGTAGAAAAGCATAATTATATCGGGCTGGAAGTGCAAACACGTAATAATTGTTGTGTCCCAATTCAGTTGGGTCCACAGGAGCGGCTCCTATATGAAATACTCCTTGCTTAAGTGAGTTCCACTGGTTAAGTGTAAATACCATAATTGGGATGTCCTGGCGTGGGGTCTCCTCAGTCCATTTTGGATCTCTAATGGATATAATCGGACCTGTTTCATTTACTGTACTACTGGTTTCATTAGCTGTCCCCTCCCACTGACTAGTTATAATTGAATAACCTCTCCAACTTGCAGGCAGCTTAAAGCTAAAATCGTATTTTGTATTTTTATAGACAATTGATTTTGATGCATCAGTTGAAGTGGAAGTGGAAGAAGTTGGGGTTGAATTGTTGGAAGAAGTGTTTTGCTGTCCGCTAGTAGTGGTGTTTTTTTGATTCTGTTTACCGCCTGACGGACTGTCATTTCTTGAACATCCCAAAATAAGAATTAAAGCTAGAGGTACAAGAGCCAATTTAACTATTGATTTTTTTAATGCTAAGTTCATAAAAATTCTCCTCACATTTAAAATTTTATAAAAAAACCAAGTATATTTATTATTTCTTACCCTAGAAGTTCTGAAATACTTCGGAATATAAGGAAAAATATGACTCCACATACAAAAGAGATGGGTATCGTTCTGTTCGTGATTTTATTTGCAACAGGAAGTAAGGATGTACCACCAAGATAGATGAATATACCCGCCGTCATGGCAATAGGAATGGCCATAAACTTTTCATTGATTTCTGTGAAATAGGATAACAAAATGGCTAATCCCACACCAAGCCAAATAAATAAACCTTGAATGAAAAGATTAATGGCTGTTTTTCTTCGATTTTGTGTTATCGCAAAAACTGAAGAAGCGTAGGTAATTCCTTCTGGAATCTTATGAAAGATTAAGGCTAAGGATACCACTAGACCTAAGTTCACACTAATTGCATAACTAACACCAATGGATACACCCTCAAAGACATTATGGAGAGACATCCCCAATGAAATTCCCATCATGGAACTTTCATCAAAGCCATGAATATTTGATTTCTTTTTTTTAGATACACTAGTCAGATAGGAAACAAGATACATGATTACGAGCCCCAACATGATATAAAGACTGTTATTACTTAGTTGTTCTTGAGTATCTGGAATCAAATCAAGTATAGATATAGACAAAAGCAATCCTGCACTCATTGCAGTCATAGCAAGCACGCTATGCTGAGACCATTTTTTCTTTATTAATACAAGCATACCACCCAATATATAAGCAACGGAAGAAATTAAAACCACGATAAGAAGGACAGTGCTCATACATATTCCTCCAAATTAGTTTCTACTGTTGAAAATGTATGAGGACTCTTTAATTGATATAACAATGAATGGGTTTATTTTTTGGATTAAAATCTGAATAGGAAAGTTGTGTACTAAAGGAAAGGCTTGAATGCAATTAGCAATAACTCTGGCATCCTTTAGCTCATTTTTAGTACCAGAAGTAGTAGGTTAAAAATAAAATGAAACCGTATGGAGCAGAGCTTACTAAGCTTTGCTTTTTATTTTTGTTACTTCTTTTTTGTCTTGACACATGTAATTATTAGTAATATTTGTTTAGACTCTAGTTGATTTATTGGAAAAAGGGTACAAACCTATAGCCTGTCTCATATGGGATACATATAAATACAGTACAACAAAACAGATGGATGAATGGAAGGGAGGGACATTAGCGGAGCAACTAACATGTGGAGGTACGGTCGTCTCAGGGAAACTTCCTGAATTTTCAACTAGATGAAAGGAGAAAAAATATGGTTGATTTAACCGTTTGGATAACCATTATCACATTTTTGGTTACCCTCGGATTTATTCTTTGGAGACCTAGGGGTATCAATGAAGCTATACCTGCAGCTATAGGTGCGATTATTGTTGTCCTTAGTGGAAGTGTTTCATTATCAGACCTTGGTATCATTGCAGGCACCATAAGTGGCGCTGCCATTACTATTATGGCAACGATCGTAATGGCGATTGTTTTAGAAAGTTTTGGTTTCTTTAATTGGGTCGCAGAAAAACTTGCTGCCAAGGCAAATGGGTCAGGGATTCGTTTATTCTGGTACGTCAATCTTTTATGTTTTCTCATGACACTTTTTTTCAATAACGATGGGAGTATCTTAATCACAACCCCCATTCTAGTCATGTTATTAAACAATATGGGTATCAAGAATCATCAAAAAATCCCTTATTTACTTTCAGGGGGCTTAATCGCCACAGCTTCGAGTGCTCCAATTGGGGTTAGTAATATCGTAAATCTAATCGCGCTGAAAATCGTGCATATGAGTTTATATTTGCATACCGCCATGATGTTTGTACCAGCAACTCTTGGTTTGCTCTTGCTGGTTGGCCTGCTGTTCCTCCGATTTTACAAAGTATTGCCAAAGACCATTCCCACAAACATTCAGGGATTGTCGTTAAAAGCTTACCATCCACTCAAGCCAGTAGTTCATCATGAATCGGAAAGACAGCGTTCAAGATTCATGCGAAATGTTTTATTGTTCGTATTTGCTGTCCGAGTGAGCCTTTTTGTCGCTTCATTTGTGAACATTCCTGTTTCTCTTATGGCAGTTATCGGTTCGCTTGTCCTTTTAGGTTGGCGATGGGTTTATTTAAAAATACCTCCTGGCGATATGCTGAAAAAAACGCCTTGGTATATTATCGTTTTCGCCTTTTGTATGTATGTCATAATTTACGGTCTGAACAACATTGGTTTAACAGACTGGTTGATCACTTTTATGCAGCCAATCGTTTCTGGGAGCTTGCTACATGCGAGTGTGATGATGGGTGTACTACTATCTGTACTCTCTAATATTTTTAATAATCATCCAGCACTCATGGTTGGAACACTGACGTTAACACACATGAATCTAGATTTACTCTCCTTAAAAATCGCTTATCTGGCGAACGTAATCGGCAGCGATATGGGATCGTTATTGCTTCCTATGGGTACGCTGGCAACGTTGATGTGGATGCATATTATTAGAAAAGGAAAAGTGAAGTTCACTTGGTGGGAGTATGTGAAAATTACGGGTGTTGTGATTCCTCCTACTGTTTTATTCACATTAGTCGTTTTATATTATTGGGTTTCATGGCTTTTTGGCGGCGTACTTCAACAATAAGACTACTGATCTGAAAGGAGAAAAATCATGCCTAATGATGATTTAGAAGATTTATTAGGAAAAACAATTGAGGTGGAAATTTCAGGAGGCATTTTTCGCACTGGAACCCTGGTAGATAGTGGCTTGGACATCATCGTTCTCTATGATGGTAAAAACCAATCTTTCCTCTACATTCCCTTTATTCATGTCAAAAGATTGAAAGAAACCATTTTAGATGAAGGAGAATATTACTCCTATCAACCTCCTTCAGAAAAACCGATTGATACTGATGTTATATCTTTCCGTAAAGTTTTAACTATTGCAAAAGGTTTATTTGTTCAGGTATATGTAACTGGGAATAAATCTATTCATGGCTATTTAACTAGCATTATGAATGACTATTTTGTCTTTCACTCCCCTTTGTACAAAACAATCTTTATTTCCATGAAGCATGTCAAATGGCTAATTCCGTATCCACCCAACACAACTCCATACTCCTTAAATAGTGAAAATCTACCCCTTATATCTAAATCCACACCTTTAGCCAGGTCTTTTGATGAACAATTAAAAAAAATGGAAAATCAACTAGTCATTCTTGATAGTGGAGACCATCCCGAAAAAATAGGCTTACTTCAAAGGATTCGAAATAACAAAATCACTCTTATAACAGCTGAAGGGGAAAAGATTTTTAGAAATTTAGAGCATATCAAAACAATACAAATACCCTAACAACGAGGGTGAAGAATTTATTAAAAGATGAAAGAGTGATGTCCACATGTTTAATCAAAATGCACAAAAAGAATAATCCACCCTATGTTTGCCGACGAGGATGGATTACTCAATCTCTTTTATAGTTGTTTTTTTAGACCGTAGCATTTTAGCCACGGTCTTTTTTAATGGTGAACTAACCTACTGTTAACATATGGTTTTTTGATTCATTTTGTTCACCTTAGAAAATATTTTATTAGTATAATCTGCTCATTCTCTCCTCGAAAATGGTATTAATCAACAGTCACTGGCTACCTAAAACATCCCCTAATAAGTATCCACACTAAATATACAGATCATTTCTTGTTAACCTTACTTTAAGAAAAAGAGTTACCCCAGCTACCTCTCTTTTTGCATCTATAGCTCTGCAAATTTTATCTGTCTTGTAAAATAGGTATTCAACTAGTCCACAAATTTTGAATTTGAATAGACTAATGGTGTACCAAGACAAATTCATATGGAGGTCATTTAATGATGAAGAGAAATATGGGATATGGTGGTTTTCCCTCAAACATGCCATCAAACATGCCACCAAATATAATGCCAAATCAGATTGCCCCTATACAATCGATGCCAGCTCAATACTGCCCACCACCACCATGTCCGCCTCAATACTGTCCGCCACAAGTGTTTCCTACACAGTATGATCCGGGGCTAGTTGACCCAGCACAACAATATGTAAAAACAAATTTATTTAATAAGGTTGTCCAACACATCCATCCTTCTCATACGACAACAGTTAACAAGCTTCATATTAATCATCAACATTATTTTCCACATACAGAATCCTGTGTAAATGAATGCTGTGAAACACATACAATGTGCGGTGTTCCAGTCAACCCTTGTTGTCCTCCGATGGGACCATTTGGATTTTAGTTTCTTTTAACCCCCATTTTCGGGGGTTATTTTTTATCCATTTTTATCGTTACATATGTAGTCTTGGACGGTATCCAGAATTTTCAAATTATGATATGATTGTAACTATCACCTATTGGAAGGAGACTTTCTTTGGTTAACAATATTTTTGTCCCCATTATTACAGCTTTTCTCGGGGCTATGGTGGTATGGTTGCTAGTTGCAATTGTAAAAAGAAAAAATCGTTCATAAAGAGTTGCTAGCCAAGTAACTTTTTTTTGTTATATTAGATAATTTTGGTTAATGTTCAGCTTTATAGAATGATAATTTAAGGTAATTTTTAGTATTGTCCATGTTTCTATTCTTGAAGAAACTTATTATAGATTGGACTAGAGGTGATCGTAAAATGTATTGGACTCCTTTATTTGAAAACGACGTACCTGTAGCACGCTTCTGCTCATAATGGAGTGAAGGTGACTACATCTCTCCGTTAGGGGCATTTTCGACCTAATTAAAAAGACGGAGGGTATAAAAATGAAAAACACCATATTCGGTTCTATATATCTAGCTTTAGCATCCAGTATTTGGGGCGGTATGTACGTTGTCGTTAAAATCGTCGTTTCGGTCATACCTCCATTAGAACTTGTGTGGATGCGATATATAGTGGCTGTTATCGCACTTCTCATGATTGGCTTGATTACACGCCAAAATTGGCGGATTGAAAAACGTCATTTCTTCATAATTATAGCGATTGGAATTATTGGGAACGCGATTTCAATTGTTACACAGGAAACTGGAACAATGCTATCCTCAGCACAAATGGGAGCCATTATAACTTCTGCAACACCAGCATTTATGGTTATTTTTGCTCGCTTACTCCTGAAAGAACGGTTGACGTTAAAAAAGGTCCTCTCCGTTTGTTTAGCAACGATGGGGGTTTTTCTCATTGTTGGAGTCGGTCATATGAATTTATCCAGTAAACTTGGTGGTATTTCACTGTTAATTGCTGCTTTAACGTGGGCACTCATGTCGGTACTTGTGAAACGTGTGCCGAGTCATTATTCACAAATCGTGGTAACGACCTATTCGATCTTGGTAGCTCTAATCGTGCTGACTCCTTTTGTTATGCCACGGTTACACGCCATTAATATCTCGCAAGTAACTCATCCAACCATTTGGGGAGGAGTCTTGTATTTAGGTATTATATCAACCGCATGTGGATTTCTACTTTGGAATCGTGGTCTACAAATGCTGAATGCCTCAAGTGGAGGATTATTTTTCTTCTTTCAACCCGTGGTCGGGGCATTACTCGGATGGCTGATTCTAGGCGAGAACATAGGTGTAACGTTTTGGACAGGCTCTATCCTTATTCTTACTGGTGTTTTATTCGTGATCATCGAGAAAAAATAGTTTTAAAATAACCCCTTCAACTGAATCTGAAGGGGTTTTGCTTGTATAATTGCATACAAAAATGAATCCTAATTTTAATATACTACTCCCAAAGACGCTTCCCCTACTAAAACTATTCCAAACACCTCAGCGCAAATGATATCTAATCTATCCCCCCTTCCTTTGCATATTGTCTTAACTTTCTAGAGATAATAAGTTATCAATGTAAATGATCTCAGGTGATAAAAATGAGTGGTAACAAAGTCCCTTCAAGTGATCTGAGTTTTAATATAAAGACCTTAAAAACCATATTTGGTGATAGTTCAGATTTTCAAATAAGAGAGATTAATTTGACCAGTATAAATAAAAAGGCTGCAGTTTTGTTCATCGACGAAATCGTGGATTCAAATGCAGTTCAGCAATATATTTTAGAGCCTTTAATGACCTATAAATATCCAGTTTTCGATACTAAAGAGGAACTACTATCTTATATTGAATTAGCTGTCATTCAAACAAAAAAGATAGAAAAAGTGGAAGATTTAAGACTTGCTGCTGATGAGTTACTTTCCGGCAAAACCCTTGTCATTGTGGAAGGTATCAGTAGGTTCCTTTCTGCTGATACAACCAAATGGAACTCTCGCAATGTAGGAAGCCCTAAAGGACAACGAGTGGCTAAAGGTCCAGATGTGGGTTTCACTGAAAATAGCAGTACAAACATCTCTCTCATTCGAATGATTATCAAAAATCCAAACGTAAGAGTAACTACCAAACAATATGGAAAAAACACCCACACAGACATTTCTGTTATGTACATTGAAAATATAGTTGATAAACAAGTCCTAAGGAAGATCTTTGAACGCCTTGAAAGCCTCCAATTAGATGCAGTGTTAGAAGCAAATTATATTGAAGCTGTTCTTACAAAAGAGTCTAAGTCTTTTTTTCCACTTATGCTCAATACAGATAGACCTGATGTAGTAGCGGCCGAAATACTAGAGGGAAAAGTCGCTATCTTTGTCAATGGTACTCCTTATGTCCTGATCGCTCCCGCAGTTTTCATTCAATTTTTCCAAACACCTGAGGACTATTATTTTAGTAATACAGGTTTTATCAATACCCGCCTATTACGTTTTTGTTTATTTTTTATCTCATTGTATATTCCTGGAGTATATGTCGCCTTTATGACTTACCATGCTAACCTTTTGCCAGTCAAACTATTAGTGGGGTTTATTTCTCAGAAGGAATTGGTACCATTTACAACCTCATTAGAAGTAACGGCATTGACTATCGTAGTTATTGCAATTAATGAAAGTTCGACTCGCTTACAGCAAAACATTGCGGTTACTGTATCCATTTTTGGTGGTATTATTTTAGGGCAATCCGCTATTGAAGCACAATTAGTAGCACCTCCCAGTTTAGTTATTGTTAGTCTCACGTTTATTTTAGTTAGTGTGATCCCAATTTACCAATTGCGTATTACTGGAGCCAATATCACGCTATGTTTTGTGGCTGGTGGTGCAGCTCTTGGCTTTTATGGTATAGCATTATTGTCACTTGTCTTATTACTTCATCTTTGTTCATTGCGCAGTTTTGGAGTTCCCTATTTATCCCCCTTCGCTCCGCTTGTGGGACACGACTTAAAAGATAGCGCTATTCAACTCTCACTAACGGAAATGATTAATGATGAGTCTCAATTTAAGAAAGAAGAAATGTTGGATGAAAAAGATGAAGCTTAACAACAAGGCAAGACATACCAACTCCAAAACCCTCATCACCCTTTTTATTGCGATTGGTTTATTTATTGCCTTAATAGTCAGCAAACAGGTTCAGGATAGTTTGTTAAATAAAATCAGCATTGTTTCAGCCATTGGAATTGATAAAAATAAAAAAGGGTATCTCGCAAGCATCCAAATCTATAATCCAGCTGCCAACAGCAAAGAAGGTTCTGCTGAAACAGGTGCGTATATGTACAGTGCAACAGGAAGGTCCATCCCAGAAGCAATTGATAAAATTCATAATAAACTAGCCAGAACTATATTTTTAGACAATACGGAAGTCGTTGTTTTAGGAGAATCATTGGTAAAATCCGTAGGGATTTCTTCCCTCACAAATTTTTTTATGCGGGAATCCAATTTACCAGCCAACATCAGGTTTGTCGTATCTAAAGGAACAAAAGCTGAAAAGCTGCTTCAAATTTTTACACCTGTTCAAAAAATTTCAGGAAACCGAATGGATGAAATGCTCACAAGAAAACGAGATTCCTGGGGGAATCTAACAGATATAACCTCCAATAAAATTAAAGAAGTGTTTAGCAGAAATCGAACAAATTTAACCATACCCTATATCACTATTAAAGGAAATTCTTCAAAAGGAACCTCAAAGAGTAATATTGAAAAAGTTACACCCGATGCTGTAATTGCAATAGATGGTTTTGCCGTATTCAAAAAGGATATATTTTCATATTGGCTTTCTACTATGGAAAGTAACTTATATGCACTTACCCAATCCAAAATTCACCAAACCACATTGGTTACAGAGTGCAAAGAAAAAAAAGGATTTGTCACTTGGAAAAATGTACAAAGCAGACCAGTTATTAAAATAATTAATAAAAATGGTGTACCAACTTTTCTTCTTCAGCTAGATGTAAAAGGAAAGCTGTCTGACGTTTCATGCAATATGGACACTTCTACCGTAAAAGCGATAACCGCGTTGGAACATGAAGCAGAAATTGATCTTCAAAAACAGGTTCATCAGTTGATAGCCAAAACGCAAATGAAAAAAACGGATATTTTCGGTTTCGGGGAAGTTATGTATCGCAAACAACCGGTTTTATGGAACATGGTCAAAAATAATTGGACTTCATTGTATTCAACCGTAAAAATTGAAACAAATGTTAGGCTTGATCTAATAGATGTAGGCGACATTTCTTCGTCATCAAAATAAACCATGCATGGAAAGGATGTATAGAATGACAGTTAGATTAGCTCCAGTGGAAGTATTCTCCTTAATGATTAACTTTTTGCTTGGCAGCGCCATTGTCGTTGGATGGAACTTTGAGGCTAATCAAGATGTTTGGATGACGATTTTACTATCTTTGGGTATGGGGGTGGGGATTTTTTATTTGTTTATCCTGCTCCATTCGTTAGGCAAATGGGGAAATTTAGTCGAAGTCTTCGAACTGGGATTAGGATTGTGGGTCTCTAAAATACTAGGTTTTATTTATAGTTTATACTTTTTATACATTGCTGGCAGAGTGTTAAAAGATTTCTCTTTTTTCATAGGGGAAGTGCTCTTTCACAATATCCCTATTTGGGTGATTTCTTTTACGTTTCTTCTAGTGGTTTTTTATAGTTGTTTTCTTGGCATCGAAGCTATTGCAAGAAGTTCACTGATTTTATGCGGTTTTACAGGTGTAATCATACTCGTTCTGTTAGTATTTGGATTCCTGTCACCCTTTTTTGAAATCAGCCATTTGACGCCTGTGCTACGGACAAATTGGAAACAGGTATTGTCTTCTGTTTTTCCAACGGGAATAACCTTTCCATATGGTGAGCTTATCGTCTTTACGATGGTATTTCCCTATGTAAACAATACAAACTCTTTACGAAAATACGGATGGGTCTCAGTTTGTATCACAGGTGTAGTACTTCTTGCAGCTGGAGAAATGATATTGGGATTGTTGAGTTCTGAAACAGTCAACTTATATATATTTCCATTTGTTAAAGCCTTAGAACTGACTAGCTTCTTAGATTTCCTATCTCATTTAGAGGCTTTTGCAGTGCTCCTCAATTTAATCGGCGGTTTTGTTAAAATCTCAATCTTTATGTACGGTGGTTTAATGATCCTTTCCTACTTGTTTCCAAAAAGAAAACTAAATCAGCTAAACATAATTTCTGCGATTACTATCTTTTTATTTTCAATTACATTATCTAAAAATATTATCCAACACTTATTCATTGGATTAAAGATTGTTCCACTTTATTTTCATATACCATTGCAACTTATTATTCCTATCATCTTAGTTATAAGTTTGATTATAAAAAAATATATAGTGAAATCAATATAAGGAACACATCCAAAGCATGATTCGATCTGGAATGTTATGGAATCATGCTCCTTTGACAATAAGGTCAATTTTGTTAGAACCTTATTCAAACATTATCCTGATTATCTTCTTGCATAACTATATTAGAACTTTTCCTATGATCAAAATATTGGGAAATGTTAGTTTTAAATTCGAGATTATTTTTATAATCTTTGGAAAAAACACCAGCATAGAGAACATCTAACAGAAAACAGATGGAATCGTTTGAGCTGAAACTGCCTATTTTAGAATACAATCTTTCCCTCGTGGTAATTCGTAAAATGCAATCAGCGTATTTAGTCAGCGTATTTTCCCCAATACTGGTTAAAGCAATGACTGGTACCTTCCTTTTTTTCAAAAAAGGCAATAAACCGACAATATTCCTACTTTCCCCAGTATAAGAGATAACAATTGCACAAGTATCACTAGTCGAATTTACCGCATCGAATTGAGGATCCACTTCGCAAAGTGTGACATGTTTTCCAATTCGGTTCATATTCAATTTAAAATCATGACAAATCAATAAATTATGAGACACAGAAAATACTTTAATATGTGAAGCCTGATCCAACATATTCGTTGCCATTTGCAAATCATCATAATTTAGGAGAGACAAAGTATCGCTAATCGTTGTCTGATTCAATAAAGCCATTTTATTGGCAACAGTCATTAAACTATCCCCTTCGTCAAAAGGATAATTAGCATCAATAGATGAAAAATGACTATTTAGATATTCAATTTCAGCAAGAAAACTATTTTTTAATTCAACCCAACCGCTATATCCCAGTTTTTTCGCAATTCTAATTAAGGTAGATGGGTGTGTGTAGGTCTCTTCAGAAATTTGTTTAGTTGTTTTATCTTTGATATTCTCTCTCTGTTTAAACAAATATTCGATAATGTCCCTTTCTGATGGAGAGAAAATATCCTCTTTCATTTTCTCTGTCAGTAACATATGTAATCACCTCTAATAATAATCTAGTTTGTAAATTTCATTTACAAATTTGATTTGTTTTTGTAAATGAAAATGTAAATGAAGAATGAATTCTCCTTTATTCTATTGAATATATTTCTCTTTATTTTATACTACAGATATGAAAGGTGGAAGTAACATTTAATTACTTATCACAATCCCCTTTTCGTAAATTAAATTTACAAATTTTTTTGCTTGTTTGTAAACACAGCAAAAAAAAGGAGGAAATATAATCATGACAAAAGGTGTAAAAATTGTAACCATTGGTGGAGGCAGCAGCTATACTCCTGAATTAATGGAAGGCTTTATTAAAAGATATGATGAATTGCCAATTAGAGAAATTTGGCTTGTTGATATTGAAGTTGGGAAGGAAAAACTTGAAATCGTTGGTGAGATGGCTCAAAGAATGTGGGACGCTTCTCCATATGATGTAAAAGTTCATTTAACATTAGACCGTCGTGAAGCATTGAAAGATGCTGACTTTGTTACTACCCAATTTAGAGTTGGCCTACTAAATGCTAGAATTAAAGATGAAAGAATTCCTTTATCCTATGGCATGGTTGGTCAAGAAACAAATGGTGCGGGCGGAATTTTCAAAGCCTTCAGAACGATTCCTGTTATTTTAAGCATTGTGGAAGATATGAAAGAATTATGTCCGAATGCTTGGTTAATTAACTTCACAAATCCAAGTGGAATGGTAACAGATGCTATTGTTCGTTATGGTAAATGGGAAAAAGTAATTGGATTATGTAATGTGCCGGTTAATGCCATCATCGCTGAACCAAAATTAATAGGAAAGAAACCAGAAGAGTTAATCCATTCTTTTGCCGGTTTGAATCATTTCCATTGGCATCGAGTTCAAGATTTAACTGGGAAAGATATCACTTCTGAAATCATTGATAAAATGTATGATGGTGATTCCGGTATCCCTACCAATATTCATGCTATGCCATTCTTTAAAGAGCAATTGAAACAGATGAATCTGATTCCTTGTGGCTATCATCGTTATTATTATCGTTATGAAGAGATGTTAAACCATATGGTTGAAGAATATAACGATTCAAACGTTGGAACAAGAGCGCAACAAGTTAAACAAACAGAAGCAGAGCTATTTGAATTATATAAAGATCCTAACTTAGATCATAAACCTGAACAATTGGCTAAACGTGGCGGTGCCCACTATTCAGATGCAGCATGTGAGACTATTGCATCCATTTACGGAAATAAAAATACACACATTGTTGTTTCAACGAAAAATAACGGCGCTGTTCCGGATCTTGCTCCAGACGATGTTGTGGAAGTATCTGCTTATATTGGCTCTGCAGGAGCTAGACCGATAGCATTTGGTTCCCTTCAACCTGCTGAAAGAGGCTGGTTACAAGTAATGAAAAATATGGAGTTAGTCGTCGAAGAAGCAGCCGTAACTGGTAATTACGCACTAGCATTACAAGCTTTTATCATCAACCCGTTAATTCCAAGTGGCGAAACAGCAAAACGTGTGCTAGATGAACTATTAATTGCGCATAAAAAATATCTTCCACAATTTGCTAAAAAAATTGCCGAGTTAGAGGCTGCAGGGGTAACTGTAAAAGACGAAATAGCTAGAGATTTATCTAAAGAAGTAGTTAATGCTTAAAAAACATGAAAAGGATGCAGTATTCAACTGTATCCTTTTCTTTTTGTACTTACCCTTCTCCTCAATAGGAAAAGTGGCCTACATTGAAGCTCACGCTTTTTAAAAGCACCATTTCTATGGACGAATATTTTAAATAGTGCCCTTTGTTTTTTTGTTGTGTAACACAAAAAAGCAGCGAAATTGGACCATGCCCCCTGCTTCCTTTTAAACTATTTTTGTTGCCCCTGCCAAGGAATTTTATATTAGCACATAATGTACTAACTTGCCACCCAAATCAATCCGTTTTTGAATCATAATACTGAATGGCTTTGTGATAATCCCCTTGCGTATCAATATCCATTAATACTCCCGGGTCATTTACATTCAAGTATTCCTTTTCGAAACTATTAAGTACCGCACGCAGATTACTTTCTGAACCGGTTTCAAGAATATTCTGTTTCACTTGATTTGATAATTTAATAGGATGACCGCCTTTATATTGAAAGCTTGGAATCACTACGTTTCCTTTGTGTTCTGCTATTAGCTGAACTGTCTCTTTTTTTACGAGTGGACAATCCCCGGGTGTTATAAAGAAGGCTGAAGCCTTTACTTCGTTACAGCCCTTTTGTATCGAAGTAAACATTCCTTGATGAAAGTTTTCATTATAAACACACTTTATTTGAAATGAAAAGGCATTTTTATAGCAGATTTTCACGATTTCCTCTTCGATGAGTTCCGCTTTAAACCCAGCTACGACAATGACTTTGCTGCATATGCCTTCAAATTTAGAAATCGTTTGCTCCAAGACAGACCTTTGCCCCACTGGTAGTGTCATTTTAAATGCATCCGCTCGACTGGAATATCCAGCAGCTAAGACAATCGCATCCATTTAGTCACCCTCTATAATTCTTTTAAAAAACTTATCGTTCTGTCTCAATTTCTCTTCATGGCAACGAACATTAACCTTTTTCTGATATAATAGAGTCAAATATATAATTTTTTTAAAAGAGTTATTATGTTGAAGACTAAACTTCCATCCAATATCAAATTACGTAACATAAGGAAAACCTATCTCATTTATATGATTGCTATGATTTTTTTAGGACTTGCTTCTCGAAAATACAGTTATGCTCTGCCTTTCTTTCTGGCAGAAAATGCTGGTGATGCGCTGTGGGCCATGATGGTCTATTTTGGCTTTCGCTTCCTTCTTGTAAGGACGCCCATCAGTCTATGTATCATGTTCAGTCTATTGTTTAGCTTTGGTATTGAATTTTCTCAAATGTATCAAGCTAATTGGATCAATCACATCCGCAGTAATTGGCTTGGCGCTCTGGCGCTAGGCAAAGGCTTTCTAACGGCGGATCTTATTCGCTATACGGTTGGGATCCTATTAGCCGCCCTCTGGGATCATTTATTCTTCAAAAACCATCTATCTTCCAATTAGCAAGTTTAAAAGATTCCTTTCTTCCCTAACATTGAACTCCTTAATTTCTTTGCAAAAAAAACCGCAGGTGTGGAAACACCTACAGTCAAAGATACCGTAACCATTTTTATTTTATACCCACTGAATAGATCCAAACTCACCATGCGGATGGTTTTGCAATTTATATCTTTTATACTCATTCGCTAATTTCGATAGTGGCAATTCATAAAGCTGTCGGTCTTCTTTGTTATATACGTTAAAAAAGATTAATTTATTGATAAGTTTTTGCCGCTTTTTTTCATCGTTATTTCTCATCAGAAACACTCCTTTAGTTTTACAAAAACTTCGCTTGAATACAACAACTTTAAATTTGTTTATTAGATTAATATTATTATAAACCCATAATTCCTATCTGTAAAGTATGAATTAAATCAAAATAAATAAGACACAATCATCATGATAGCGCCTTCTTATTTTCCCAATGAACATTTATATTGCATTTTTAATTAAGAGTGCAACTTAAATCGTTTTTCTTCTATTATAATATGTACCATTCCATCATCGAAAACGTGACGGAATGGTACCTTTTTTTGGCATTTCAAATACAAATGGGATATTGGTGCTTCTTCAGGAAAGATTGCCAGTATTCTGAGCTAGGCTTCCTTTAGGTTGCATCAAACGTTTTGTTTACTTCCATTTACCGGTTAATATCTCTGTTCGATCCGTTGCAGGAGAAGGTGTTCTTGATAAATTGGAAATTTCAGCGTATATTTCTTCTGACATATTAAAATCAGCCGCTGCTAATGAATCTTCTAATTGTTCTAAATTACGTGCACCAATGATAGGAGCAGTAACAGCTGGATTAGCCTTTACCCAAGCAACTGCTAATGTTGCAGGTTTCACATCATGCTCTTGTGCATATTTGGCGAACCGTTCAGCCGTAACAAAATCTTCATCAGCACCGTAACGGTCACCGTATCGGGCATTCTGGACAAGGCGGCCTTGCTCAGGACGTTTATTCACTCCATATTTTCCAGAAAGAAGTCCAGCACCAAGTGGGCTGTATGTAATGACTCCTATTTGTTCGGACGTAGCCATTGGTAAAATTTCAACCTCTGCTTGGCGTTTAACAAGGTTATACATAGGTTGGATTAGTTCAAAACGAGCAAGTTGCTCTTTTGCAGAAATTCCTAATGCCTTAGTGATTTGCCATGCTGCCCAATTGCTAACTGCAGGGTAAAGAATCTTTCCTTGGCGCTGTAAGTCATCGAGTGTTTTTAGCGATTCCTCGATTGGAGTTAGTTCATCAAAATCATGGACGAAATAAAAATCAATATAATCCGTCTTTAAACGACGCAGGCTATTTTCAATCCCTTGCATCATATGTTTTCGGGACAAGCCTCTCGCATTCACATCAGCCCCCGTGTTCCAGAACACTTTTGATGTTAGGACGATAGAATCACGCTCATGTGCAATGCATTCACCTAAAATTCCCTCGGAACGTCCATAAACATCGGCCGTATCAAAAAAGTTGATACCAGCTTCCCGACAACGTTGATACATGGCTTTAGCTGTTTCATCATTAGCGTCTCCGCCAAAAGACATAGCACCAAAACATAAATTTGAAACCTGAATTCCTGTTTTTCCTACTGTACGAAATTCCATAATGCCCTCCAATATTTATTCATTTTTTTAAACGGTGGTTAATCACGTTTTGCTACATACTTCAACCAAAGCCCACCATCATCCAGTTTTTCAACTTCCTTTAAGAAGAAATTTACTGGATGCTGCTTTGTTAGATAAGAGCTCGTCTCAAATAGCGTTACTGAATTCGATGCCCCATCAGCAATTGGAACTAAAATTAGGCTCAATTCATCAATTAATCCTTCATTCAATAAGGAGCCATTTATAAAGCCCCCACCTTCTAGCATTAGTTCATCGATTGAAAATAGTTTTTTGAGTTTTTCCACGACAACAGTAAAATTTAATCGTTCTTTTCCGCCGAAAATATAAGATATACCTATTTTTTTCAGATGAGCTAAGTAAGCATCAGATACTTGCTCTGTAAGGACCTCTATTATGTGGTCCTCCAACCTATCCTCATTCCATGGCGCAATTGAATTTTCTGTCCATCCTAGTTTTCCGGTAGGGTCTACTGCTATGACATAACTTTTTACATCTTGATTTGCTACATAATCCGTTCTGGGGATCGTCGGAATGTTATCGTGGTTTAAATCTAATTGATGTCCGAAAGTAAAGTGTTCCTCCATGGTAACCCTTCCACACATCCATGCTTTACATCCGTAACGTCCGTGAATTTTTTCGTATTCATCTGTAAAATACGCTGCTCGTTCTTCCTTCAAATAATCTCCTATGATTTTCCCATCCAATGAAGTTAACATATGGCAGATTATATATGGTCTTTCCATGTGTATTTCCCCTTTAAGTGATAAAATACTGCCTCCAAAGTGTGTATAAGTGGCATCTAATGTGCTTAACCTAAGCATTATTAATAATGTTAACGTACCGCGAGAGCCTTTATTTCGTTGTTCAATGCATAAGCTACGTAATCTTTCGCACTTTGCTCAAGCTGCTCGTTGGACATTTCCCACACTCCGTACACTATAAATGGGCTCAAATAGCGGGTGCCGATCAAGTTGCTAGTCGCCTGAAGAGGTCGTAACAGCTCCGGAACGGTATATTTATGCCTGCCGGTTGGCGTATAATATTCTTCTGTTCCAGCTGTGGAAACAGCTATCAGCAGTTCCTTGTTATGCAGTTTATCCCCATTGCTTCCATAAGCCCATCCGTAGGTAAGGACTTCATCTTCCCATTTTTTCAATAAAGCAGGGGTGCTGTACCAATAGAAAGGAAATTGAAGTACCATACGGTCATGCTGTTCCAATAGCCTTTGCTCTGCTGCCACATCGATTTGTTCATTTGGGTAAGCCTCATAGACTCGGTGAACAGTAACGTTCGACTGCTTCTCCATTTCTTCCGCCAAACGGCGATTAATCCGAGAATTAGTAATATCAGGGTGAAACACAAGAACTAACGTTTTCATTTAACAATCTCTCCTAAGAAGTCTAAAATTTATTAACTGACGGAAAATGTAACCTTTACACTACCTGAACCTAGGGATTCAGTAAGACCTGTCGTGTTTTCAATGTGTCCGAGCTTTACATAGCTGTAGGAAGTATTGAATGTCTTGTAGAAAAGAACAAGACATTTGTTACCATAGAGCATTAAATCGCCTTTATGGATCCTGTCTGGACTGATTGACCTATCTGCGCGTAGATTACCTGACAAATTATGGTATTTTTCATTGCCATTGAGTTCAGACATATCAACTGTTAACGGCAGCTGTTTAACTAGCGCTTTAGCCGTATCGTTCTCCTCAAGAGTTGCGGTAAATGACTTATTACCGACTGTGATATTTATATTTTTTACAGTTGTCCTCTCCTTCGCACTATCTGTTTGGTTTTTAAGTTTATTAATTAATTTTTTCAATTGTAACTGTAAAATCACTAGTCATTCTTGCAAGCTCTTCTTTTCCAGATTCAATGTTACCTAATACAATAAGTCCATTTTCTGCTTTACCAAAATCTTTATAGAATATAGCCAAATTTCCCCAAGGAGAATAATAAGCAAAATCTCCGATTGAAGGAACATTGCTTGGCGTTGCATCTTCGGTGGATAATTTTTTTGAAAGAAAACTAATTTTTTCTTTTCCCACATAATCTTCTAATTTTAATGTTAATGGAAGTAATGTTAAAAAACCCCTGCTTGCTGGATTATCATACATTTTTACAATTACTTCCTTGTTATTAAGCATCAGTCTTATTCTAGTCATAGTACCTCCTCCATCAATCGATTAAACAACTTTCTCGTATTTAGCGGGTTTACTATTAAGACTAAACGAGACCGCTGTGATAATTGCAGCAATTCCAACCGATACAGCACCAATCCAACTTACAACCTGCACCGATGTACTTTTTACGGCAATGCCTCCAATTCCGGCAGCCGCAGCTATGCCTAACTGAATGAATGAACCATATAGACTAAGCATAATTCCTGAGGCCTCTGGAGCAAGCCAGACCAGATTATATTGCATACCAGGACCAGATGACCACGCCGAGAACGACCAAAGCATAAGCAACGGAATGGCGACAAAAGTTGAACTTGCAATAGTAGATAGCAACACTAAAGCTATGACGTGTAAAATCAAACCACCAACAAGAGTTCTGTGATTACCAATCCGATCCGTCATGAATCCACCAAACTTGGATCCTATTAAGGTAGCGATACCGAAGGCAAACAAGGCGCCGCTCACTTCTCGTCCGCTCATGGATGTAACAGTTAATAAGAAGGGAGCAATATACGAATACATCACCCCATATCCTAACTGCCAAAAGAACGTTGCACCGAGCCCCATTAAGATTTTCGGTTGCTTTAAATAAGAGAGTTGCTTGCCTAGAGGGACAGCTCCCCCGTAATTTGTAGCAGGAATCGTTCGCATGATAACGAAGATTGCCAGTAAACTGAGAACACCGATACCCACGAAGATTAGCTTCCAATCGTAGGCTGTGGCTACCACACGGCCAATTGGTACACCGATGATGATGGCTGCACTAAACCCAAGTATTACGGTGCCAATCGCCCCTGCCTGTCGTTCGGGTGGTGCTAGTTTTGCTGCGGCAGTTTTGGCAGCAATGGCAAAAACACCACTTCCTAAAGCAAGTATGATGCGGGAAACGATAAGAAAACCAAAGCCTTGAAGGGTGGTGGTCATCACGCTTCCGATTACCATTAGAACAAGAGAAAGCATCATTACCTTACGCTGATTCATTTTTGTCGTCGCCATTACAACAAGTGGGGATCCGAACGCATTAGCAAGAGCAAATACAGTAATTAGCTGTCCCGCCACCGATACGGAAACATGATTCGAGGCAGCAACTTTATCCAAAATACCTGCGATGACGTATTCTGATGTACTAACCATGAACGTAATAAGGGCTAACAGGTAAATTTTCCATGTGTTGTTCATAATTTTTCCTAATCACTCCTCAACTAAAATTTGTTATGATCATTTCCTACTCTTCTTAATAGCTATATCCTGGTTGTTTATACAACGTTTTTTCTTTTGCTAAAATATCAGGTTTATATACTTCTTCTGCCCATTTCCCATTCGGAATTTCTTCAAATGAAACAGAAATGCTATCCTCTCCAGCGTTTACTGTTTCCATAACAGCTTGCACAATCTTATCTGTAAGTTCTTTCTTTTGATCCTCAGTTCGACCTGGCATAAGTTTTTACAATAATATGTGGCATTTACTATTCTCCCATCGTTAATATTTTACTTTTCATTTACACAACTTACTTGCGGCTGTAAAAATTAATATTGATTGATTAATCAACATCTGTTTATAATTATAAAAAGATTACGAGTACGTTCAATGGTTAATTTAACGCAATTCGTTGATTACTGAACAAATCAATTCATATTGTTGATTATCTACGGGAAAGTTTGGTGATTTTGTAATGTCTAAAGTGGATAGAAGAATAACGAAAAGCCAAGAAGCCATCAAAAATGCTCTAATAGAACTGATGACTGAGAAAAGTTTTGATGACATTACCATTCAGGATATTTCGGATAGAGCAAATGTGAATCGCGGAACCATCTATCTTCATTACACAGATAAATATGATTTGCTGGATAAGCTGATGGAAGAACATATCAACCAGCTTAGGGAGACAAGTGTATGGGCCTGTGAACAGGAATGGATCGATGCGACGAAAACCTTTTTCGAATACTTTGAGTGTAATTATTTATTCTTTTCAACGATGTTAGCGAGTAAAGGGGCTCCTTCATTTCGCAGTAAATTCCTCGAGTTTCTTATCGAAGCGTTTAAGGATGAGGTAGACGAAGATAAAAATCAAGGTTTAAGTGAAGATGTTATTGTTAAATTTGCTGCAAATGCATACGTTGGGATTTTGGAATCATGGTTAAAGGAAGGAATGCCCTCTCCACCTCAGTCAATAGCAAAAGAAGTGGGGATTTTGTTAGAGAGGATTGTATAGTTATTTCTGATCGTCTCTTTTAAGGGAACATTTTCAAATAAAGATGAAGACTATCTTAAGGAAAGTTGGTGATTTCTATTGTCAAAAGTGGATAGAAGAATAACGAAAAGCCAAGAAGCCATTAAAAAAGCTGTTACTGAACTGATGTCTGAAAAAAGTTTTGATGACATTACCATTCAGGATATTGCTGACAGAGCAGATGTGAATCGCGGAACCATTTATCTTCATTACATGGATAAATATGATTTACTGGATAAGATGATAGAAGAACATATAAACAATCTCCGAGAACTATGCCATGCAGCCTCTGAAATGACATTTCAAGAAGGTAATTATGTCTGGTTCGAATACTTTGAGGATAATTATTTTATTCTTTTCGACGATGTTAGCCAGTAAAGGTGCTCCTTCTTTTCGTAGTCGTTTTCTAGAGTTAGTCATAGAAGAGTATAGACCTGAAGTAGATACATCCGAAGAAAAAAATCAAGGATTAAGTGAAGATGTCTTTCTTCAATTTTTTGCTTCAGCTATGGTAGGGGCAGTGGAATGGTGGTTTAAGAATGGAATGCCATTACCAGCTCGTGTCATGGCCGAACAAACAGGTGCATTGTTGGATCGGAACTTTGAATAAATCAATTTGATTTTACAAAATGAAAACATTAGAGTCCACATCTACCTGACATCCCATACTGGCTATGAGACGAACTTTCGGGATCTGGCTTGCATTCGGACAGCCTTTCAAGATTTCCTGCTTGCCCTGTCCGAATCCGCCTTCTATTCGGACTGTCCTTCGAGTTTTCTTACTGGTCCTGTCCGAATCTGCCTTCCTTTCGGACAATCCTACTAGTTTTCCTGCTTGTCCTGTCCAAATCTGCCCTCCATTCGGACAATCCTACTAGTTTTCCTGCTTGTCCTGTCCGAATCTGCCCTCCATTCGGACAATCCTTGGCGATTTCCTGCTTGCCCTGTCCGAATCTGCCTTCCATTCGGACAATCCTAGGCGATTTCCTGCTTGCCCTGTCCGAATCTACCTTCTATTCGGACAATCCTTGGCGATTTCCTGCTTGCCCTGTCCGAATCTACCTTCCATTCGGACAATCCTACGAGTTTTCCTGCTTATCCTGTCCGAATCCGCCTTCCATTCGGACTGTCCTATTAGTTTTCTTACTGGTCCTGTCCGAATCTGCCTTCCATTCAGACAGCCTTAAGTATTTCTTTCATTTTCAGTCCGATTAAGTCGGATTTTAGCATAGGCACTAGAATAAATAACGCATCGAACATAAAATTCGATGCGTTATTTATATTATTTATTTCATTTAGTTAATTTTTCATATTCTTCGTCTGAAACAGGTTCTAACCATTCCGGTCTACCTGCAGTAATGGCAATGTGTACAAACCAGCTATCTTTTGCAGCACCATGCCAGTGCTTCACGCCATCGTGAGTGACAATAACATCGCCAGCTTTTAAGAATTGAGCCGGTTTTCCTTCTTCTTGGTACCATCCTTCGCCACCTGTTACCAATAATATTTGAAATCCATCATGATGAATATGCCAGTTATTTCGGCATCCCGGTTCAAAAGTCACATTCCCAACACCAACGTTGACTTCAGGATCAGCCACTAATCCTTGAAGATAGCTTTGTCCCACAAAAAATTGTGAAAAAGGATTTTTTTCGCCCGCTGGGAAAATTACGCCATTTTTTACTTCTTCATGTTTTGCCATTTTTAATTCCTCCAATAACCTTTATTTTAATTTTCAGGAATCATTTCATTAATGCAAGCTAATGCATTCAGTGTTCTCGGAAAGCCCATATATGGAAGGCAGTGAGTGATGGCTGTGATCAATGTTTCCTTGTCATTGCCCACATTTTTGTTACCAATCACATGTGACTTTACTTGGCTTTCACAACCGCCTAACGTACTGATAATACAGAGAGTCAACAACTCTCGTGTTTTCAAATCAAGCCCGCTACGGGTGTAAAAGTCTCCAAAGCAAAAGGAGGAAAGATAATCCTGCATATGCTTTTGATTTGCTGGGGCAGCCTCACGCATTTTTGCAATAACATCACCAAAAATCTCGACTTGAGTAGCAAGTCCCTTCTCAAAACGGGTATCTTCATCTACCGTCTTTTGACTTTCAAGTGGTAAAGCAATTTCCTTTGCTTTAAAAACCTCATTGGCTTCATTGATTGCATTTAACGTTTTGGGGAATCCAATGTAAGGACCACATTGGTAAATAGCCTCTTTAATTTCTACAGGTGTCAGTCCAACGTTCAGAGCAGCACCAACATGTGCTTTGAGCTGAGGTAAAGTCTGGTTGGTAGTAAGCACTACCAAGGTGATCAACTCACGTTGCTTGTCATCTAGATTACCTTGATAAAAAACTTCACCAAAAATAAAGCGATTCAAAATGTCCTGAAAATCAGGATCGGTAGCATATGCGGCTGGTACTCCATTTCCAAATAGTTGTTTGTATTTTTCCCTGCTCTTTTCAACACGGTCCATAAATAAACCTCCAGTATGTATTTATTTTACTTCTATTATTCCTTTTCCAAAAATCAGCTAAACTTGATGCATGTTAGAAAGACTTTTAATTGCTTAATCAACATCTGTTTATAATTATAAAAAGATTCAGAGTTCGTTCAATGGTTAAATTAACGCAATTCGTTCATTACTCAACAAATCTATTGAAATTGTTGATTATCTTTGAAAGATTGGTAAATACCTATAAAATGGATTGAGTAATTAAACATTACTGATTTTTTTGAAGAAGCCATCGCTTTCCTCTTTTTTATTAGGACTACATTGAAGGAAACAGCCAACATACTGGTTGTAAAAATAATTACTCCTAATGGTAAATCAGAATATTCACCCGCTATTCCCACTAATGGAGAAGCAGCAGATCCTAACAAAAATGGTAGAATTCCTAGCAGTGCAGAAGCACTTCCTGCAATGTGTCCTTGAGACTCCATAGCTAAGGTGAATGAAATCGGACCAATGATACCGTTTGATGAATTGAATAAGAAGAGTGAAATAACTAGTGCAACTAACGGTCCATGAGTCAGGACCACAATGAGAACTGCGAGACTAGCAATAAAAGCATACCACAATCCAATCAGAAAAATATGACGTGGATTCATCCGTCCGGCCAGGTATTTAGTAAGTTGAGCAGCTAACATTAAACTAATCCCGTTCAAGGCGAATAGGATCGAAAAATGATGATTATCTTTTAAAAAAATTTAGTTAATTCGTTTTATTTATAATATTCCAAAATGAGTCAACATACTTAACTCATAATCGAATCCCTTTACAGACATGCGTACGAATTAGCGGCAGACGAAAAGAGCTGTACATCGTACCGAATGCTCGACACGTTGATTTATACGACAAGACGGATTTGATTCCATTCGACAAGTTGGAAACATTCTTTACCGAGAATTTGAATAAGCAGATCAATTCCTATCTTGACCTTTCTGCTTCCAGAGGAAGTTAACTTTAAATTCTTTCAAGAAAAATTTTTAATAGATGCCCCCACTGCTTTTTTGGGGGCATTTTATTATAATTATATTAAAATCTGCCATATTAGGGCTTATAGTTATCTTGCTGATTAAGTGGGAGAAATAAAAGTTGCCAAATTCAAAAGAACCTACAGACCGAAGATTTTGCACCAAAGTCTAGGAAAGGAATCATGAAAATAATAATGATTTATTTATTCATTTTTTTAGTTATATTATTTGTTGTCATAACATTATTATTGAATCTATATCCAGTATTTGGCGGAACACCAAGTAAAGAACAAAAAGAGGCTTATAAAAAGTTTAGTAATTATGTTAACGGAAAGTTTGTCAATCAGGTTCCAACAAACTTAAAGATGAGTTTATCTGATACCTACTCCATGATGAAGGAATCTATTTCAGGTGGTATAAACCGCACTCCTGCTAGTCAAATTTCTGTTTCCGAGATTAATTGGAACAAGATTAACAGTAAAGAAGATAGTTTGACTTGGTTTGGGCATTCTGCTTTTTGGCTGAGTATCGATAACAAAAAAATACTCGTCGACCCCATGCTTGGTCCAATTGCATCACCCGTTTCATTTGTAGGAAGCAAACGCTATACTGGAGATTTATTGCCTATTATTGATAAAATGCCGCCAATTGATGCTGTCCTAATTACCCATGATCATTATGATCACTTAGACTATCCATCCATACGAAAGCTGAAAGAAAAGGTTGGTCATTTCATTGTTCCTCTCGGTGTTAGTAACCACTTAATTCGCTGGGGAGTGCCCAAAGAAAAAATTACAGAACTCAATTGGTGGGATGAGACGGAATTTCAAGGTTTAACTGTTGTCTTGACTCCATCCAAGCACTTCTCTGGAAGAGGGCTTTTTAATCGGAATTCGACCCTTTCGGGTGGTTGGGTCATTCTAGGAAAGAATACACGATTCTATACCAGCGGAGATGGTGGTTATGATAAACATTTCAACGAAATTGGAAAAAAATACGGACCTTTTGATATCACGTTAATAGAAGGTGGTCAATATGATCGACGATGGTCTTGGGTTCATATGACACCCGAAGAAGCTGTCCAGGCTAACTTAGATGTAAATGGGAAGAATATGATGTTAATTCATTGGGGAGGTTTTACTCTTGCCTATCATGAATGGACAGAGCCTATAGAAAGAGCCTTAAAACCGACAAAAGAAAAAGAGATTAATCTAATCGCCCCTGAAATTGGCGAAACTGTACAATTAGATTCTGATCTGCACATTCCTATTTCTCCATGGTGGGATTTATAACTCAAAAAATGCATTTTGAATGAAAGACTAGAAAAGGAGATATTTAACAGTGACTAAAACCACATACAAGTGTCTTCAAAAGTAATAAAATTAGTACAAGGAAAAAATATACAAACTAAAAGAGTTTGCGTCTATGTTGGGCGTAAGCGTCATAACTCTTCAGCGTTGATTGCTTACCGAAACGCTGTATCGAGAATACAGAGGAATTCCAAAGGAAAATAAAGTAGGTAAGACGATTATTTATGCGAGAGTTTCCAATCAAAATCAAAAAAGGGATTTAGAAAACCAGATTGAGTTTTTGGAGAATTTGCCAATTCCAAAGGATGGATTGTGGATGATATCCTGAGAGATATTGGAAGTTGACTAAATTACAAACGCAATGAATTACTAGACTTGGTTCAAAAGCGAGAAATCAAAACCGTTCTTATCTCTCATAAGTTTGAAGGCTTTTTGCAAAAGTGTGGAGTAGAACTGGTCGTTGTGAACAATGATACCCTTTCCCACAAGAAGAACTCGTTCAAGATTTAATTTCAATTATTAACGTTTTTCTTGTCGTATCTATGGTTTAAGAAAATACAAAAAGAAATTGAAAGAAGATAAAGAGTTATGAAAAGGGCCTATAAAACGGAAATTGAATTAACTTCCGATCAAGCAGAGAAGGTGAATCAAACAATAGGGGTTTGCCGCTATGTTTATAACTTATATCTGAAAACAAACCAGGAGCTTTACGTAAAAGAAAAGAAATTTATGAGTGGCTTTGATTTTTCTAAGTGGCTTAATAATGTCTATACCAAAGAAAACGACCCTTGGATCAAGAAAGTGTCTAGTAAAGCAGTTAAGCAAGCAATTATGAATGGCGATAAAGCATTTAGAAGTTTTTTTGAAGGGAAAGCCAAACGTCCTCGATTCAAAAAGAAGAAAAATCAAGATGTGAAAGCCTATTTCCCAAAGAACAATAAAACAGATTGGACAGTAGAACGCCATCTGATTAAGATTCCTACCTTAGGGTGGATTAAGCTGAAGGAATTCGGATATATTCCAACAATGGCCGAAGTTAGAAGCGGAACGGTTTCGCAAAAAGCAGGCCGATATTATGTATCGGTATTATGTGAAGTGCCGCCTAAAGAAAAGACGATCAACAACCATGATGGGGTAGGAATCGATTTAGGCATAAAGAATTTTGCGGTTTGCAGCAATACTGAGGTATTTAGGAATATAAACCTTTCGGAAAGAATAAGGAAGCTAGAAAAAAGCTTAAAACGTCAGCAGCGAAAGCTTAGTCGAAAATACGAATCCAAAAAGAAAGGTGGTGAATCCTGCTACAAAAACATCGAAAAACAAATAAAGATTATTCAAAAACTTCATGCTAGATTAACCCATATACGTAAAGAATATGTCCGTGATGTCGTAACCCGAGTGGTGAAAGCCAAACCATCTTTTATTACGATTGAAGATTTAAACATCAAGGGCTTGTTAAAAAACAAACACCTTGCCGACTGCGTTAGAAAACAAAATTTCTATTATTTTCGTACATGCTTGGAACAAAAATGCAAGCAGACAGGGATTGAATTGCGAATAGTAAGTCGATTCTATCCGTCATCTAAACTTTGTTCTTGCTGTGGTTACAAGAAAGTACATCTTTCTTTATCTGAAAGAACTTTTAAATGTGATCAATGTGGAATCGAAATAGAAAGAGATTTTAATGCGAGTTTAAATTTGAAATATGCTATGAACTATACTATTCTCACTATACGGTAATGTTATAGATATAGGGTGGGCTACATCCGAATTAACGCCTGTGGAGAGCCGAACAGACGATAGTAGCGAGCAAGTGGCGAGGTCGGGTTCAATGAAGCAGGAAATTAATCTAGCATAAATGAATGATTATATTTGTTTATGTTTTTAGTAGCAGAAGAAAATGCACGCATTATTAATTGGAGCAACGGGAGCCACAGGTAAAGACTTGCTGAATTTATTATTAAAAGACGATTCTATTCATCAGGTAGATATTTTTGTTAGGCGTGATCTGGCTATCCAACATAAAAAATTAAAGATACATGTTATTGATTTTGATAAACCAGAACAATGGAAACTTTTAGTGAAGGGCGACGTATTGTTTTCGTGCTTAGGAACTACCATTAAAGCGGCAGGAAGTAGAGAGGCTCAATGGAAAGTTGACTACGATTATCAATACCAGTTTGCTAAATTCGCCAGAGAAAACAATGTAAATAATTATGTATTGGTATCTTCCGGGTTTTCTTCGCCTAATTCTAACTTCTTTTATACAAGAATGAAAGGACAGTTAGAAGAAGCTGTAAAGGCACTAGGGTTTCCGAAGTTGTCTATCTTTAACCCGCCTGTGTTGATACGAAAAAATAGTGATCGAACAATGGAAGTTGCCGGATTGAAAGCCATACAGTTATTTAATAAAATAGGAATTTTTCGCTCTCAAAAACCTCTGCCGACAAAAATATTGGCTCAAGCCATGATAAATTCCTCTAAAAGAAAGGAAAACGGTATTTTTACGCTAGGAGGCAATGCGATATGGAAATGTGCCGAAGATAAGTGTTAAATGGCTACCAAACCTTATATTTTCAGCCTTCTATCTATTATTGTTTTCCTTATTGTCCATTAAAAAAAGCTTGCAGAACAGATCATCTGCAAGCTTTTTACTATTACTTCCCCTACTCTGGCTTAGAACCTGCGATGATTGAACGGAATTCATAGCTTCCTGATTCAAGTTCATAGACCGCTTTACCATCTTTAAACTCAATAAACTTAACTCCCCTTGCCTTAGCAATAGGCTGTCCGCTTTCCTTAACAGTACTCACATTGTTTGTAGGAATATACAGGGTCGCAGTCGTATTAGCAGGTACAGTCACATCATAGGTCAACGTACCATTTTTAACTTCCCATTCACTTTTTATCGTACCATAGACGGAATCAAATGAACCTTTCGCCCAAGTGATTCGCTTATCATTATCAATGATAGGCTGAAGAATCGTGTGCTTGAATCCAGGATTTTCCGGATCATTGGAGATACCAGCCATTTCATCATACATCCATTCACCAATGGCACCGTATGAATAGTGATTGAACGAGTTCATGCTTACATCGCCAAATCCGTCTTTAACCGAGTAAGAATTCCATCGTTCCCAAATGGTTGTTGCACCATTTTTTACGGAATAAAGCCAAGACGGCATTTGATCCTGCAATAGCAGCGTATAGGCCAAATCAGATTGTCCGATGTTTGTTAGCACAGGCGCCAGTACATTCACTCCGAGGAATCCTACAGATAATGTATTCTCCGCATATTTTACTCGGGAACTATCAGGATGTGCAGCCTTATATTGATCCGTATTTTGAATATTATCCACTAGAAGCTTAATCATTTGTTTTTTTTGATTTTCATTATCATAGAATCCGAGCTTCAAAGCCCATAATAATGAAGTTTGACTATTATCTTCTCTTGGATAAAAGGCAATGCCAAAACCTTCTTCACGTGATGATTGAATGGTTAAGTTCCCATTATCATCTACTTTGATATGGTTTTTAATAAAGGCTTTCTTAATATTGTTAAATAGTGTCTCATATTTCTTTACATCATTGTCTTTACCAAGGGCGCCAGCCATTTGGGCCATTAATTTGGCATCATAGGCATAGTAGGCGTCGCTCATTAACATGTTATTGGTTCCTTGGAATGCTAACCAGTCACCGAAAATACTGCCAGGTCCGCGGTAGGTTTCTCCTGTTTGGGCATAAATCATGTTCATGTACTTCGCCATGCTGTTATATGCCTTATTAATTAACGTTGTATCACCGGTCATTTGCCAATGAGTCCAAGGAATTATAATCCCGGCATCCGACCAACCTGAGGTAGCAGGAGCCCTTAAACCGAACGAACTTGCCGGTACCGTTACTGGATAGGTCCCGTCGGCAGATTGGGCGTTTACCATATTGTCCGTAAAATTCTCAAAGAAGTTGTACGAATCCATATTATACATGCCCGTCTTTGCAAATAATTGTGCATCCCCCATCCATCCAAGGCGTTCATCCCTTTGCGGGCAATCGGTTGGAACCCATAAATAGTTACCGCGTTGACCCCACTTGATGTTGCTAATTAACTGGTTAACATCTTGATTGGAAGTTTCCAATGTACCTGTGACATCTACTGCTGATGTAGCAACCTTACCCGTTACTTGATCTAGTTCAACTGTAGTTCCTGGAGTTAAAACAGAAACTTCTACATATCTAAATCCAAAGAAAGTTAAGGAAGGCTGATAAGTTTCCCCTTCTTGACTGCCCTTTAATGTGTAGAAAAGGGAGGCTTTTGCTGACCGAAGATTTGCTGTATAGATTGACCCTTTTGGACCGTCTGCTCCTGTACTGTTGTCATTCAGCATTTCCCCGAATCGCAATTTTATTTGTGTTCCGGCTTTCCCCTTTACTGTAATGCGCGGGATGCCCACCATGTTTTGACCAAGGTCATAAATGACTGTATCGCCAGCTGATAAATTTACCTTTGCACTCTTCGCTTCGGAACGATTACTTATGGATCTCGAAGTATCGATTTTGATTTCACCTTTGCCGTTTTTGCTTGATTCTTGGTTTACGACCCCGGTAGCGGTCGTTACAGATATCGGTGTTTGGTCAAGACTATCTACGATTTGTGCAGGTGTGCCATTATAAGATGTAATCGTTGCAGCAGGGAATGCTTGTTTGAATTGGTGTTCTTTCACGCCTTTCCACGCTGAGTCATCAAATCCATTGTTATTCCAGCCGGTCATTTCCTTGGTTGCATCATAAGTCTGACCATCATATATATCGTCTGCCAAATATGGACCATTATTGGTAGCTTTCCAGCCGGAATTGGTATTAGTAACAATCGTCTGAGTAGATCCATCCTTGTAGGTAACTAGCATTTTGGCTAGCAACCCCAAATCATTTCCCTTTGAATTGTAATATTTAGCCCCATCAGAAATTCTACTGTTATACCACCCATTTCCAATGACCGCTGCTAAAGTGACACTATTTTTGCCTTGGATATAATCGGTTACATCATAGGTCATATAATTAATGTTTTTATCGTAACTGGTCCAGCCGGGTGAGAGCAATTCATATGCTGTACTTCCATCCTCATTGACGATGCCCACTTTTTTCCCGTTAATAAATGCATCGAAAACACCTAATGATGAGATATACAGCCGAGCGCTTTTTACTTCACCCTTAAGTGGAGTTTCTTTTCGTAACATCGGTGCGCCATTCTTCACCGAATCGTCTAAGGAGATCCATTTAGCTCCGTCCCATCCGGCTACTCCATCAGTACTTAATAGGCCGGTTTCAAAATAGGCTGGCGCTGTTTCAAATTTTTTTCCTTCCTTATCCCAAACATTAACCGTCCAATAATAGCGGGTGGATGCTGTAAAAGCTTTACCTCCGTATACAACTGCATTAGATTCACCTGAATCGACTTTGCCGCTATTCCAAATATCTGCAGACTCCGGTATCAGCTTATTCGGGCTGGTTGCAACCAGAATTTGATAGGCTGTTTGTTTTTGCCCGCGGAGGTTTGAGAGCATTTCCCAACCAAATCGTGGTTTTTGTATATCAATTCCAATCGGGTTATTTCGATACTCAACTTTTAAATCCGAAATTTTTGTTTCATTAACTGCCTGTGCGGATACACTTGAACCAGCTGCTGCAGCCTTTTGTGTAGGGAGACTAGTACTTATGATAGTGGGAATTAACAGAGTCATCGCCATGGAAACATGAATAGCAAACCGCTTTGCCGATTTTACTTGAGTTTTTACCATATGTTCCTCCTCTTAGAAATCTTTAACCTGTCGATTCATCGGAAAAGCTTATAGATGAATTCAAATCTGACTCTATAAGCTTTCCCTTTTATTACTACTATTTTCGATTCATTAGTAAACACTCTTCCATTGAGCAATATTATCCTTATCAAACTTAAATGGATCACCTAGCATCACTTGTGTCCCATCACCATCTTCTACAATGGTCTGGTCACCCTGGCTTCCAGCTGTAAACTTATCGCCTACTTTCCCAGTAATCTTACCTTCTACTAATGCGTTTGCCGTATAACCTGCCACATATCCTACATCAATTGGATTCCATAAGTACATCCACGGACATACTCCGTTTTCAATATAGCTAGCCATTTCACTAGGAAGCCCTAAACCGGTTAATTTTACCTTTCCTCCAAGACCTTTGTCAGAAAGCACTTTTCCAGCAGCAGCAATCCCTACGGTTGTTGGAGCAATAATCGCTTTCAGATTTGGATAGGACTGTAATAATCCCTCTGTTTCCGATACACTTTTATCCCTTAAGTCGTCCCCATAAGCTACTTTTACTAATTTAATATCTTTATATTCTGGTTTTTGGAGTTCCTTTTTCATTACTTCAATCCAGGTATTTTGGTTGGTCGCTTGAGAAGTTGCACTTAGGATGGCAATTTCTCCTTTGCCGCCAATCATTTGTGAAACACCCTCAATTAGCGCTCCACCAATTCTTTCAGGGTTGGCCTGATTGACATGGACCATACGGCTTTTTGCATTTACGGCTGAATCCACCGATGAAACTTTAATCCCTGCATTCATCGCTTTCTCAAGAACTGGCTGCAGAGCATCTTGGTCATTCCCTGCAATGGTAATGGAATCTACTTTTTGATTAATTAATTGCTCAATAATTTGAATTTGCCCTTCAGCGGTCGGCTGATCCGGTGATCTTAGGATGACTTCGCCGCCTTTTTCTTTAATCGCTTTTTGAAATCCATCCTGCATCTTTTCCCCATAAGGGTTACCCGTATTTTTAAACACAAATGCATATTTCTTCGGTCCGCTTTTCTCAGATGTAGTCCCCTTTGAATCTGATTTTGATTCTGGTTTTGAAGTGGTCGCGCTGCATGCAGCCAGAATCGAGAAAATCATGACAACAGTAACAAATAATCCCCAAAATTTTTTCATTCCTTTTCTCCCCTTGATTTTTAATTGTTTTTATACACACAGTAGAAACACTGTCATGTAACCTAATGACCGGATTGCCTTTTAACCTTTAGAATCTGTTTTAACTTTATCTTTGGAACCGCAACAGCAAAAATGAGTAACAGCCCCACAACAATCAGTAAAGTTTGCGACGAAATATTGACCAATCCTAAACCATATTGAAGATAGCTAATAATGAAAATCGCGATCATCGTGCCGATCATTTTTCCTCTTCCTCCGGCCGTGCTGATCCCGCCTAATGCAGCCATGGCAATCACATCTAATTCATAGCCTGTTGCAATATTTGGTCTTGTACTTCCCATCCTTGAAGCTAAAAATAATGCTGTAACAGCAGCTGTAAACCCCATAAGTGTAAACACAATCAGTTTGATTTTATCGTTTTGAACGCCGGAAAATCGGCTGGCCGTAGAGTTGTTTCCAATGGCATAGATTTGTCTGCCAAAAGTGGTTTTGTGAAGTAAGACGACAAAAACAACAGCGAAAATAAGAAAAGCGATAAGAATAATGGGTATTCCATTTACATATCCCCATCCAAGCAGTTGATACCAGTCCGGAAAATTTCCAGCGGCCTGATCCTGGAGGATAATATAAGCGATTCCCCGATAAAGAATCATCGTACCAAGGGTGACAATAACAGCGGATAGTTCTTTAAACTTGACGATTAAAAGCCCATTGATCAATCCGCAAAGCGATCCCACAGCTAGACAGATTACAATGGAAATGCCCATCGGCAATCCCAAATATTGATAAGAAGTAGCCATTATAACGGAAGATAGTGCCACTGTGGACCCCACCGATATATCGATGTCACCCAGGATCATCACCAAGGCCATTGGGAAAACCATGAAGGCCTTATCTAAAAACGTCATGGTTCCATCCCTTAAATTGGAATAATCTAAAAAATAAGGTGATAAGCTGGTGTTGATCAACATAATGATTAATAAAATGAGGACAAGCATCCATTCCCACTGAAGGAAAAAGGTTTTTATTGAGAATGTTTTTTTCGAAACGATTTTTCGGTTGGGATGTTCCTCTTGAGTGACCGTTTTCTGCTCCATGGTTTTAGATTTTCCTCCTTAAGAGATTATTTCGATCCACGCCTCTCTTCACTAACGTGTTAACCACAACAGCTACCAGAATAATGGCTCCCTGGATGCTGGATTGCCAAAACGGTGATACATTCAATAGAGGCAAAGCATTATTTAATACACCAAGAAGAATCGATCCAAGGATGACGCCGGATATTTTACCTGCCCCTCCAGCAATACTGACTCCGCCAAGAATACAAGCAGCAATCACGGTTAACTCATATCCGGACGCGGTATCTCCTTGTGCTGAAGCATATTTAGAAACCCATAAAACACCCGATAAGCCTGAAAGCCCTCCCATAATGGTGTATACCAACATTAAGATTTTCGTTTGGCTGATTCCGCTGACCTTTGCCGAATCAGGGTTGCTTCCAACCGCATAAATTTGTCTGCCTGTTCTTGTGTGATTAATAAAGTAATAGAAAACAAGATAAATAATGATGGCAATAAAGATAAGTGTGTTGATTCCTAAGATTTTCCCGGTGGCAATTCCAACAAAGCTTTTCGACATTTGATATGAACTGACCCATTTCCCACCGCTAATCGTATAAGTTAGTCCCCTAAAGATATTCATCATGGCAAGGGATGCGATGATGGGCATAAGGCCTATTTTTGCGACCAAAAATCCAGTGATGATCCCGCAAATGATTCCAATTGCCGTTCCAAGTATGATCGCCATAACAGGGTTTAAATTTGGATGTGTACTAATCGTTTGAGCGGTAATCATTCCTGAAATGGCGATAACCGCTCCGATCGATAAATCGATCCCCCTTGTAATTAGTACCACCATCATCCCTAGTGCAAGGATGCTTAGTATGGCCGTATTAGTAACCAAATCATTAATATTTTCTATAGTGAAAAATCTTGGATTTCGGAATTGGATCAGGACGGAAAGCAAGAGAATAAATAGGAGTAGCCCCAGCTCTCTAAACTTCGAGATTTTAGCTGAAAAGGATACTTTTTCTACTTGCTGCCCCGCGTTTGTTGCTTTTTCCAGAACTCCTTCTGGCATGATGCTCACCTCTTTCTTCTAATCTTTCTTTATACTGTTAGTTTCTTTGACAAATCCATCATGGCAGATTCAAGAATGGACTCTTGTGTAGCTTCGCTTTTATTTAAAATTCTTGTAACCCTTCCTTCGCGCATCACAACTATGTTGTCACTTAGTCCTAAAATTTCAGGCATTTCCGATGAAATCATAATAATTCCATACCCTTGGGCGGCTAGTTCATTTATAATCTCGTAAATTGCTGATTTAGCCCCCACATCTACGCCCTTTGTTGGCTCATCAAGAATAATGACATCCAAATCTGCCGTTAATAATTTGGCAACCGACACTTTTTGCTGATTGCCGCCGGAAAGAGAACTGGCTAAATCAAAGATACTGTTGGCTTTTACATTTACTTTTTCCGCAAGGTTCTTAGCCACCTCTGCCTCTCTTTTTGCGTTTAGCCAACCTTTTTTTGATAGTCTTTTAAGAGCTGGTAAGGAGATATTTCTACCAATATCCCAGTCGAGAATTAATCCTTGTAATTGACGATCCTCAGGTAAATAGCCTATTCCCATTTCCATCGCTTCTAAAGGATTATGGAGCTTCACTTCTTTCCCATTAAAATAGACTTTTCCCTTATCGAATGGGCTAATGCCAAAAATAGCCTGGCAAACCTCACTACGTCCTGCTCCAACAAGACCTGTTAAACCAAGGATTTCTCCTTTATGCAACGTGAATGAAACGTCCGCAAAATATCCTGTTTTCCCTAGCCCTACTACTCGAAGAATTTCACTTCCAATGGTCGATTTCTTTTTTGGAAACACCTGAGTAATCTTTCGTCCAACCATTGCCACAATAAGGTCTTCATTGATAATCTCATTTACTCCCCATGAACCGATATATTTGGAATCTCGGAATACCGTGACCTGGCTTGCTAGACGGTACATATCTTCAAATCGATGAGAAATAAATATAATCGAAGCCCCTTGATCCCTTAATCCTTCAGTAATCTTATATAACTCCTCACTCTCCCTCGCAGTAAGAGCCGCCGTTGGTTCATCCATAATAATAATTTTGGCATCGGTTGAGATGGCTTTGGCGATTTCCACAATTTGCTGCTGGGCAACACTTAAGGCCCCCATTTCCGTCTTTGGATCGATGGTAGATCCCAAACTTCTTAATAATTCTTTCGCTTCTTCATGCATTTGTTTCCAAAGCAATCGCTTTGTCCCCTTTGCGATTTTTTCATGTCCCATGAAAATATTTTCCGTGACACTCAAATCGGGATAATTGGTTACATGCTGATATATCGCGGCGATCCCTTTAGCCTGAGCCTCTTTTGGATTATTAAATTCTACCTTTTCATCATTTAAAAAAATTTCTCCCTCATCTGGTTTATGAACTCCAGTAATGACTTTGATAAAGGTCGATTTTCCAGCACCATTTTCCCCCATTAATGCATGTATTTGTCCTGGTTTTAACTTAAAATGAACATGATCTAAGGCTTTAACACCCGGGAATATTTTGGTTATCCCCCTTAATTCAAGTACATATTCGGACATTCTTTCCACTCCTTGGATTCTCAGAATATACCTTGGGTACCATTGATATAAACAGTGAAAACGCTATATTGAATTCGCTTACATATAGATTACTTAATTACACGTTATTAGAAAAGGAGACATCTTTCGGTTAAGGGGGATGATTTTCGGCAATATTTCAAAAATTAAAAAAAACCCCTGAAAGGAGGTTAATTTAAATTAATTTTTGCTTTTTCCTTATATTTAGAAGGAACTTCCCCAAAATACTTTCTAAACAATTTACTGAAGTATTTGGTATCATTGTATCCAACTTGTTGTGAGATATCATATATTTTAAAATCGGTTGATAATAGCAATTCCTTTGCTTTTTCTATTCTTGCTTTTGTCACAAAGTCCAATACCGTTTCACCAGTTTGGTTTTTAAAATATTCACAGAAATAAGTGGGGTTCATATGAACTTTTTTGGCAATTTTATCAATGGTTATATTATTTCCTAAGTTATCCGTAATCCATGTTTTTGCCGTATCAATAGGATTTACCGATTCATGTTGATTCATTTCTTCAAAGATATTAAGCACTTTTTGCATCCACGTCGTTAGATTTTTCTTTAATTCTATGAAGTTTGGAGACTTCCTCGTAAGCTTAAGTGCTTCCTGAATTAAATGAAGCTCGTCTTTTGCAGAGGACTTTGTTAACAGCCGGTTGATTGATTGTATCGCCAACACTTGAATACTTTTTTCTATATCCTGTGGGGAACGAAGCTGTTTTACTTCGTTGAGGAAATGATTAAGATGATGAAAAAGTTCTTCCCTCCTTAAAAGGTCAAGAGATTCTACCATTCTCGTAATGGTAATGTCTAATTCCTTAGACTCTCTGATTTTCCCCCTCTCCTTCAGAATATTTTCTACCAATGAAAGGGTGTAAATTTGATTTCCGCCATAAATCAGGCGAAATTGCAGCAGTGCTGAAAGACGGTCTCTTAATGCGGGTATAACAGCCACGTCATAAAAACCTCTGCTAAGTGCGATGGTCGAGGTCAGGTTCGTTCCTGTTTTTATAGTGGAATGCAGTCCTTCAGCTATCATCATTTCTTGTAATTGGTCAGCTTCTTTGTTGTGTATTAAGATCCAAAACGAAGCCTCATCCCCTTTCCATATCCAAGATAGGTTTAGAGTTGCTTCATTAAGATCCTCTAATATATCCTGAATCCTCTTTTCAAGCTCTCCACTTTGGAGTGCAGAAATATCTCTCTTTTGATTAAAGTCAATGGAAATATGTAATAGGGAATATGTACCTTTAGGAAAGTCTTTTGTCCACTCCAATTCAGCAAGATCTATTTCATTTCCTCTGACAAGTTTGCCTAAAGCTTGAGTCTGCTTCACATGACGGAGTTGAGTGTCGATGATTTCAACCTTTTTTTCTTCTTCCCAATTTTTTAAAATCTTATCTTTTATTTTCCCCAACTGTTGTCGGAATTCATCTCGAATTAACGGTTTCACCATATAGTCGAGCGCTCGTTCGCGAATGGCTGTTTGCACATAATGAAAATCGTTAAAGCCGCTAATAACTACCGCTTCAAAAGAGGCTCTTTTTCTCATTTCTTTGATAAGTTCCAGCCCATTCATACCCGGCATTTTAATATCTGTAATCAATAAATCTAAATGAATGTTTTCTTTTTCATATTCCTTCATCAATTTTGTTCCACTGCTGTAGCTCCCAACAATTTCAAATTCTTCCCCGCATGATAAGATTAACCTTTCAATTCCCCGTCTGATTCGATTTTCATCATCTACCACAATGGCTTTGATTTTTCTATTGATCACTACCTACACCACCTTCAGTCTTTCCCAAATTGTCTTGCATCATTAAAGGGATCGAAATCATTATCTCTGTCCCTTTTTTCATTTGACTATTAATTTGCAATCCAAATCCTTTTCCAAACATCATAATTAGCCGACCATGGACGTTAATTAATCCAAATTGGGAGTCGCGCCTTGCCATTGGGTCCGTTTCAAGGTAGCTCTTGAGGTCAGAGATAGTTTTCTCAGGAATACCAGGCCCATTATCAATTACTCGAAAAATCGCTTCCTCATTTTTCGTTATAACATTACCCACTCTGGTGATGAAAATGTCGATTTTAAAATCCTGTTCTTCATCCAGTCCATGTTTAATGGCATTCTCAACAATCGGCTGCAATATAAACTTTGGCGTGTAGTATTTTTTAGAATCAATTTCTTCATGAATCGAAAATTCAATTCGATCTTCAAATCGAAATTTTTGAATTGTTAAATAATCTTTGATATGTTGAACTTCCTGGTCGATCGGAACCATTTTTTCCTTATTGTTTATCGAAAATCGAAGCATACGGCCAAGTCGGGTAACCATTTCAACCACCACTTCATCCTCCCCTTCTTCTACAGCCATTCCTACTGTTTCAAGGGTATTATACATAAAGTGTGGATTTATTTGAGATTGAAGAGCATATAATTCGGCTTCCTTCTGTTGAAGTTTAATTTGAAAGTTCTGTTTTATTAAACTATTAATCTCATGAACCATCGAATTAAAGCTTTTAGCAAGAACGCCTACTTCATCATTGCCACTGATGGGGAAATCGACATTAAAGTTACCCTTTTCCACTTGTTTCATTAATTTCGTTAATCGGTTGATGGGTCTTGATACACTCCAAGCAAGAATAATCGAGATGACAGTACTTATGAGAATGACACCCAAAAAGGCAATGATGGTCGCTTTTCGGACGAGATCGGTCCTTTCTGTCAAATTCTTCAATAAAACACTATGAGTCAAAATCCACTGATCGGGACCTATTCGACTAATACTTATCAATTTATTATCCTTTTCCCTTGTTGTTTTAAAACTTCCGTTAATTTTGGGATAATGGTTTAAATCCATATTTGTCTTTCCAATATACTTGGCATTTGTATCATAAATAATTTGTCCATTCGTATCCATTAGCGTGATATCTGCTTTGTTAACTGTTTCTAAATTCTTTACTATATTTTTAACAAAGGTTAAATCGACTGCGATAAAAATAGTTCCTAATTTCATTCGATTCTCTGTGTCTGTTATTTGCTGCATAAGCAAGATATAGGGTGGGTTATTTTTAAATTTCAATTTGATCTGATTGGGAAATATGATTTGTTGCTTGCCTTTTAAATCTAAATCTTGTCCAAATGGCAAAGCAATTTCTTCAAAACCTGTGTATGGAAGTCTCGAAGCAGCGAACAGCCTGTTTTTTGATAAAATGAAAACCCCCAGGATATCCGAATTTCCACCGTTAATATAAGTGTTTGTCAAGTAGCTGTTTACAAGAAACTTATCTCGTAAAAGGGAAGAATTGTTTTGATAAACATCTTTTCTAAGTATTTCAATCACTTGATCTGAATTATAGAGAAAGTCCGGAAGCTCCTCTAGTTCATTGATATGATCATTGATTCGCTCATTCGCCTGATCCAATACCCTTGGAATATACTCGCCGACCTGCTCCTCAATTGACTTGGTATACTGGTTATATCCGATATAGCCAATGAATGAAACTGGGATTACCGTAATCAATAGGTACGTAATAATCAGTTTATTCATTAAACGGTAGTTTCTTAGTCTTATCCTATTAAAAATCATACTGATCAACGTTTTCCTTTGTAAAATCTATGGGTTCCCCCATGATGACCATATCATCCAGCATATTAATTTTCCCGACTTGAGGAATTCTTTCACCATCATAAGGCTGTTGCCCCTGGATTAGGTTGGCAGCTAGAGCCACTGTCAAATATCCCAATTTTTTTGGACTCCATAATGTCACAATTTGTGCATCATTTTCTTTTAAATATTGATTCATTGGATTTGGCGGGGATAACCCTACCACGACGACTTTGCCGGCTTTCCCAGCTTCTTTGACAGCTTGAGCTGCGGCCGGCGGACCAACAGAAGAATTTCCGATAATGCCTTTTATATTTGGATACTGTGTTAGAAACTGCTTTGCGAGTATATATGCTTTATGGGGATCATCATCCGAGGCAACGATTTTGATAAGATGCATTTTGGGATAATTTTCTTTTTGCTGTACTTGTATCCAGTTTAACCATTTGGTTAAATTGGCTGCTGATTTGGCTCCTGTGATGATAGCAAAATCACCTTCTTCATTTAATTTCCAAGCCAGTGTATCCATCAAATGTCTTCCCAAGGTTTCTGGATTGACCATGTTGATAAAGAATTCTCTTGAGTTTGGAAGGGTATCGGAATCCCATGTTATGACCTTAATATGCTGAACTTCTGCCTTCTTTAAAACTGGCACTAGCTTGTCGGGATCATTGGCGGATACGGCAATGACATCTACCTTTTGATCAATTAATTCATTGATTACTCTTATTTGCTGGTCAGCGTCTGCAACGGTTGGACCTTTATAGATTACCTTTACTCCCAGATCTTTTCCTGCTTCTGCTGCTCCTTCTTCTACTGCATTAAAATACGGAATATTGACCAACTTTGGGACTACTGCAATGGTATAAGGTTTACTTCCTTCCTTTTCTTGAGGAGGATTCTTCACTTCTCCATTGGAGTATACAACTTTAAACTCTTCCCCCTTACTGCAACCGCTTGCAAAAACAAGAAATACCAATATGAAAAAAAAATAGTCTCTTCTCATGATATTCCATTTCCCCCAACGTTTTTTGATAATAACAACCACAAACCAACCGATCTGAATATAAAAAGCGAATATTCCGATTATTATTGTTTACCATTTTTATCATAACACAATTTTTCCACTTGAATAATAAAAAATAGATAGGATACCATAGCTGGCGTCTTATCTATTTTTTCAATTCATACATGACCCATTTAAAATAAAAGGAGTTACTCCTAATGAGTATCGGAGTTTATCCAAAAATAATAATAAGGAAGTTTAAGATTATTTTCTTTACTCCTATAATTGATTACCACTTTTAGATAACCAGAGTTGGTCATTAAAAAGGAATGAGTAGTTGTAGCAATATCGTTCCTTTAATATTATAGATTTAACGACTTTAAGGTGCGGTTGACAACTTTTTACAGCTAACCGGGGGAATAATAGTAGCCTCCTATGCATTATTGGGTATCCCAACATAGCAATAGAGGCTCTCCAGTCTGTCTATAGTACCCTACACAGTCTATGTGTAAAACGGTTATTTAAACCAAATTGTTCGAGACAACCCAAAAGGTTGATATATCAATACCTTTATCCCTATAATGACTACTTCTCTTCAAAAGAGCATTCCTTTAGTGTAACGATCTTTGTTTTATGAATTAATTTATACCCGAGCCATACTGCCAAGAAGATTGGTAAACCAATATAAGACACGGCCACTCCATACCAATCAATCTCACTAGTTATAAAAGCTTGATAATTTTGGCCAAAAATGACAAAGACACAAATAGCAAAAGCGAGAATCGGACCCAATGGGAACCATTTGGCTCTAAATTTCAAATCATTTATGTCCTTGCCCTGGACGATATATGCTTTTCTAAAACGGTAGTGGCTGACAGCAATTCCAATCCATGCAATAAATCCAGTTAAACCGGACGCATTTAATAACCATGTATACACTTGATCTCCAAAAATGGAACTTAAAAAGGCCAAGCCTCCAATAATGGTCGTAGTAACAAGGGCATTCATTGGAATCCCGCGATTATTTACTCTTTGTAAAAATTTTGGTGCCTGTCCGTCTTTTGCCATCGACCAAAGCATTCGAGTCGACGCATATAAACCAGAAGTCCCTGCCGATAAGACCGATGTCAAAATGACCGTATTCATCACCGATGCCGCAAATGCAATGCCCACTTTCTCAAATACAAGGGTAAAAGGACTGACAGCGATACTATCGACATCCCTGCCCAACAGATTAGGACTTGTATAAGGAATAATAAGGCCAATGACAGCAATGGCGATAATATAGAACAGCAGAATACGCCAGAATACTTGTCGAATCGCCTTTGGTACGTTTTTCTCCGGCTCTTCACTTTCTCCTGCAGCAATCCCGACAAGTTCCGTTCCTTGAAAAGAAAAACCTGCGATGAAAAAAATACTTAAAATGGATAAAAGACCGCCATGAACCGGAGCATCGCCTAATGTAAAGTTTTTAAACCCGATAAACTGGCCGCCAAGAATTCCGAAAATAGTGAGCAAACCGACTCCAATGAAAACAATGATTGTCACTACTTTTATCAAGGAGAACCAATACTCGGATTCTCCGTAACTTTTAACTGATAACGCATTCAATAAAAAGATTAATCCTAAAAAAAGTGCACTCCATAAGATGCTCGGTACATCCGGAAACCAAAACTTCATTATAATAGCGGATGCAACTATTTCAACCGCAAGTGTAACGGCCCAGTTAAACCAATAATTCCAACCAAGTGCAAAACCAAACGCCGGATCAACAAAACGGCTGGCATATGTTGAAAAAGATCCCGACACCGGCATTAACGTAGCCATTTCTCCGAGACTAGTCATCAAAAAGTAGACCATGATGCCAATAGCTCCATACGCAATTAGCGCGCCACCTGGTCCAGCCGTTTGAATGGACGCCCCTGTTGCTAAAAATAACCCTGTCCCGATTGACCCTCCAATAGCAATCATCGTCAGGTGACGTGCCTTTAAATTGCGTTTAACTTGCTGTTCGTCCTCTTTATTATTTCGATTTTTCTGATTTTTATTTGTATAGCTTTTGATTGCTTCCATGTCTTGTCTCCCTTCTATTTTAAACACTAAGAAACTATCTAACCATAAGAATTATTGCAGATTGTTTGGACAATTTATCCTTTCTTGAAGATAGTAGGGATAAATTGTCCAAGAATAAAAGTTCATTGCTGGTGTATCTAAAAACGGGAGACGGCTCGCTATTTATTTGGAAAAATCAAAGTAGTTTCGCTTTAATAAGCGCGGAGCAGCCATTAGGGTTTCATACTTCATACTTTTTTCAAGCATGGAAGAATCAATTAAATATAGCTGATCCTCAATTTCTTTTACGGTAGTATCTGTTTGATAGTTCATTCCACATTCCAGGCATAGAATGGACGGTGTGCCCTGAATTTCAATTACTTTTGTTCCGTCGGGAATTTCCCAATACACTGTGTTGCTCGTTTCATGGACTGTTTCGGATTCGCACCATTGACAGATCAACATTATTCCTCCTTTGCTCCCACCATCTCGTACTTGCTCATTTGCGCCTGGAACTTTTTCTCTTTTAACTCGTCACGTTTATCGCGTTTATCCTTTAAAGAGCTATGCTCAGGATTTTCCCGGTACGTTTTGCGGCGATCTAACCGTTTCAAACCTTCTGGGGTCAAGTTAAATTTCGTATCATCAATAAGCGACAGAACACCATTGCTTTCAAACTTTTCAAATACTTCAGGATAAACCTTCTTATAATAATCTTCTGCACTGCCTGCCACATAGTTCAGTGGCTCAGGATATGAGGTAATGACACCTTCAAAGTTTCGTAATACGACTTTATTGGAGCTTTGAGAAATAATATAGTTCGGCTGCAATGGAATTTTACCGCCTCCGCCAGGGGCATCAACGATAAATGTCGGAACGGCATAACCCGATGTATGGCCGCGAAGTCCTTCCATGATTTCCAATCCTTTACTTATTGGGGCACGGAAATGGCCAATCCCCTCTGATAAATCGCATTGGTAAATGTAATATGGACGAACACGAATTTTAACAAGATCATGCATAAGCTGTTTCATGATCGGAACACTGTCATTGATTCCTGCTAAAATAACCGCTTGATTACCAACCGGAACACCAGCGTTTGCAAGCATTTCACAAGCGCGCTTCGATTCTTCTGTAATTTCTATGGATGTATTGAAATGTGTATTTAGCCAAACTGGATGATACTTTTTCAAGATATTACAAAGATTTTCGGTAATTCGCTGCGGAAACACGACAGGTGCCCGTGTACCGATGCGAATAATTTCAACATGCGGAACCTCACGCAAATTTTTTAAAATATATTCTAAAATATTGTCATTGATAAGGAGACCGTCTCCTCCAGAAATTAACACATCTCTGATTTGCGGATTTGATGCAATATAATTTATCGCTGTGTCTAACTGTTTCTTTGGCACGCCCATTCCAATTTGTCCGGAAAAACGCCTTCTGGTACAGTAACGGCAGTACATGGAGCATTGATTTGTTACCAAGAACAGCACGCGATCAGGATAACGATGGGTTAACCCTGGCACTGGTGAATCCTCATCTTCGTGAAGGGGATCTTCTAAATCATATTTTGTTTTATGCAATTCCTGAGAAATCGGCACAGACTGCATTCTAACCGGACATCTTGAATCATCCTGATCCATAAGTGATGCATAATATGGCGTGATGTTTAACGGAATTGTTTTCGTTGAGATTTTAACGCCTTCTTCTTCCTCAGGTGTTAAGTTAACAACTTTCTTTAAATCTTCTAAATTTTTGATTGTATTCGTCAGCTGCCAAACCCAATCGTTCCATTGCTCATCGGTTACATCCTTCCAAAGCTCGATTTCTTTCCAATGTCTTTTCGGTTTGAATAAAGTGTTTCTCATTATTAAACTCCCCCTAAATTGGCTGATTTTTTATGACCCCTTTAATAAATTCTCTGTTTATTAAGAAATGGAGTATTCCATATAGTAGCGATTTTCGCCTTCTCCAAATTCATCGAATCTCGTCTCTTTTATAGCAAACCCCATTTTTTCATATAGCTTAACAGCTGACTTATTTTCAACGTTGACCGTTAAGCATACTTTTTGAAATCCATCTTGCTTTAAAATCGGATAAATTTCCTGTAAAAATAATTTCCCTATGCCTTTTCCTTGCTGATCAGAGCGGACATAGAATCCAAAAATGTAGGCTTTATGAATATCGTGGTAAGCTCTCATCACTTCGCAAATCGCAATCGGTCTTGGATCACTTTCCTGCCGATATTGAATGAGTTTCCCATAACGTGTAAGCGGGACAAGTGTTTGTTCATCTACTGCCCCAAATCCCGGAAATGCATCTTTTTCAAGCTCCATCATCATTGTCAGCTGATCGGGCTTCAATGCAGCCGGTACTTCGATATAATAGGTTTTTTTCATTGTTTCCATCGTTCTTTCCCCCTCCGTTCCACTTCATATTCGATATCATCCAGCGGCCAAATTGGCTTAGGAATATTACGATACATAAATGTTGATAAACAATTCGAAGCAACACCGGGCGCATCCACATAAATGATCCGGCCTACAATTGGTTCAAATGCTGCACGAAAATGATTTTTAGCCTTGAGCGCGAGAATTTTCTTGGTCGATGGCTCAAGCCCGATATGACGAAACATTGCAGGATCATTCGCTGACATCGGCCTGCCAATCAGAAGGATATCCATCTGACCAACACGGATGTGTGCCGCTCCCTTTAAATCAACTCTTAAATGCTGATTGAAGGGGCCCGTATTTTGAAATATTCCGTCTGATAGAGCCATTACCGTTGCTTCCACTTGAACGGGTTCCCCGAATTCAGGAGACACTTTCCCACCAAGGGACAACCATACCTTATTTCCTACTCCCGCTTTACGACAAAGCTCGATCGATTTGGGATCATAGAGGCCTCCGAACAAAGTGTCCGGAATATCGAGCATTACCATTTCCCGAAGCAGTTCTGTTGTATCGCCGCTCCCGCAACTTAAAGGATTATCTGATATGTCTGCCAGAACGACCGGACGATCGTCTTCAATAGATAGCACCAATTCCAGCCCTTCCTTTACACTGGGTAAATCGATGATAAATTCTTCTTTGACACTCCAGAACAAGGATGCCATCCTTTTAGCTGTCTCTTCTCCTTTTTTCGGATCAAGCGAAACAACTAGTACACTTGCACCGACCATGGGGATGTCCGAATAAGGAAAGCCGCCAAATACGGATACATTCTCAATTCCTGCTTCCTGTTCGGCAAGTTTTGCCCACTCGACCATTTTGTGCATCGGTCCTTCTAAAGTTCTCATATTGATAGAAGGGGGCATCATTGGCAATTTTTCAAAAGAAGCATAATAATTTACCCCTTCCTTTAATTGCTTCATTAAAGCATTTGCTGCATGAACGCCTTGGTCATACATATCAACATGGGGATAGGTTTTAAAGCCAAAATGTAGTGGTGTGTAATGAATCATTTTTTCACTTAAATTGGCATGCATATCTAGTGTTGTAGCAATCGGGATTCGCGGTCCAAGAAGCTCCCGAATTTTACCCAGTAAATGCTCTTCCGGATCAAAGAGATCTTCCACAACCATTGCTCCATGCAATGCCAGCAATAAACCATTTAGCCTTCCCGCCTGTTGGATGGACTCAAGCATTTGTTTTTCGATGATCGAGTATGCTTCGGCTGATACGACCCCGGAGGGAATCGCAGCCGCACACACTAGAGGTACGATTTCCACATCCTTTTCTTGTTTCAAAGCATCTAAAAACCCGCCCACTTCCGTTTTCGTGCCCGTATAGGCATCATAAATTTCGTCGCCAATAAAGTAGCCTTCATGGCGAAACTGTTCGATTTCAGTCTTTATCGGGCTGAAACTGTGGGATTCATGGTAGAAGAATGCGATACCGATACGATGTTCTTTCATATTCTCCCCCCTCGGATATATGAAGTTATTAATATAGTCTTCCTGAACTTCCCTGTCCGTTTTGAAAATTAATAATTTGTATAAATTGACTTCCACTCTGTCATGACATCGAATACATGATGGGAAACTTCACGGTGACCGTTTCCGGACATTTTCATTCCTCCAAATGCCACGCCCATCTCAGCATTGGATGTGCCGTTATTAATATAGATAAGTCCGCTTACCGCCTCCTTGGCAGCACGGTTTGCAAAATGGAGACTTTGAGTATAAATAGAAGTCGACAACCCATAAATGGTCCCGTTATTTACCTTTATGGCTTCCTCATATGAATCTACTTCAATGATGGCAAGAACAGGGCCAAATATTTCTTCCTGTGCAATGGTATCCTTCGGTTTGACATTCTCAATGATGGTGGGTTCATAATAAAAGCCTCCCAATTCATTGACACGCTTACCGCCTGATACAATTTTCCCGCCTTCTTCGATCGCTTTTTTTACATAATGTTCGACTGTACGAAGCTGGTCTTCATTTACGAGTGGGCCCACTTGTATCCCTACTTCAAGACCATTTCCTATTTTCATAGACTTTGTTAATTCCACTACTTTTTGCACTAGCAATTCCTGTACCGGACGCTCCACGATTACCCTGCTTGCTGCTGTACAGCGCTGGCCAGTTGTCGTAAACGCTGATTTTACAATTCCTTCTGCCGCCTTTTCCAAGTCGGCATCCTTCAAGACAATCACGGCGTTTTTTCCGCCGAGCTCCAATGATATACGTTTTAACGTTTTACTGCTCATTTCACTAAGCTGTTGACCGACTTCAGTTGAACCCGTAAACGAAATGACTTTCACATCCGGATGCTCTGCAAGTCTTTGTCCCACAATTCTTCCCGAACCAGTAATTAAGTTAACAACGCCCGCAGGAAATCCAGCTTCATCCAAGACTTCCACGAAAATCTTTGCCGATAACGCAACCTCAGAAGCAGGCTTCCATACGACAGTATTCCCAGCAATCAGGGCTGAAAAGATTTTGTAGGAAGCAAGCGCAACCGGGAAATTCCAAGGAGTAATGCAGGCGACAACTCCAAGAGGTTCACGAACCATTGTTACGTTGCGGTCTGGGAAACCTGCCGGGACTATTTCTCCAAAGAGGCGTCGTCCCTCACCGGCCATGTATTGAGCAGTTGCGATGACGACTCCTGCTTCACCTAAAGACTCAGACAGTACTTTGCCCATCTCCATTGTCATGACACGAGCAAGTTCGTCTTTTCGCTTTTCAAACAATTGAGCTGCTTTCGTTAAATATTCCGCTCGTTCTGGAATGGGGGTGTTCTTCCATTTTAAATAGGCATCATTCGCTATTTCGACAGCATCATCCACTTGTTCTGTTGTAGCAGCCGCACATAGGCCAACAAGTTCACCTGTTGCGGGATTTAAACTATTAAAATACGATTGGTCGGGTGCAGTTACCCATTCTCCATTTATATAAAGATCTCCCTGAAGAATATCTGTTTTGATTTGGCTAGACATAAGCTAGACCTCCTTTGGTGGTATTCCGAGGAAATGAAAATTAGTTTCCTGAAATGGTTTCTGTGATCACATCTTCTAAAATCGTTAATCCTATGTTCAGCACAACTTCTTCAATATTAAGCGGCAGCATTAATCGGATTGTTTGACCGCTTACACCGCAGTTCATAATAAGCAAACCATTTTCCAGTGCCTTTGATTTAATTTTAGGTACATAGTAAGGAGCAGATTGCGAATCGAATTCAATGCCGATCATCATTCCGACTCCACGGACTTCAACAATACCTGGTAAATGACCGATCGTGCTTTGTAGCCTGCGCACAATTTCCGCACCTAGTTCAGCACTGCGTTCGACTAACTTTTCTTCCTCAATAACCTCAATGTTTGCCAATGCCGCTGCACAAGAAACTGGATTTCCACCAAATGTCGAACCGTGACCAGCCGTCGGCCATTTTTCATGCAGCTCTCGGCTTGCCACAATGGCACCAAGAGGCATTCCGCCAGAAAGGGCTTTTGCTAGTACCAAAATATCAGGAGTGACATTCGCATGCTCGGCCGCGAACATTTTACCAGTCCGGCCAAATCCTGTTTGTACTTCATCAAATATCAGCAAAATGCCGTATTCCTCTGTCATCTTTCTTAACGCCTGCAAGAAGCTTGGCGGTGCTGGATAATAGCCGCCTTCCCCCATTACCGGTTCAATGATGATCGCAGCTACTCGTGAAGGGTCGACGCGTAAATCAAACAATTTCTGAAGCTGATTCAAGCAATATTCTTCAACTTCTTCTTCTCTAATGTTTTTCAACTGGCTCGGATACGGATATGGTGCATGGTACACTTCGCCTAAAATCGGTTCATAATAACGGCGGTATTTAGAACTAGAGGCCGTTATAGCTGTTGCTCCTAATGTGCGGCCATGAAACGATCCTTCAAAAGCAATAGTCGCTGGTCTGCCTGTAGCCGCTTTTGCCAGTTTAAGAGCCCCATCAATTGCTTCAGCTCCAGAATTGGAGAAAAAGACGGTGTCTAAATTTCCAGGAGTGATCTGAGCAAGCTTTTCTGCCAAATTTGCCGCCGTTTCATAATAACCATAATTCAATCCCAGATGTATCAAGGCTTCTGCCTGCTTCTGAATCGCCTCGACCATTTTTTTGTTCGTATGCCCGACAGCGTTGACGGCGACTCCTGAAACGAAATCAATATATTCCTTACCGTCCATCGTCCAAAATTTGGCGCCATGGGCTTTTTCAATGACAAGCTCAGTCACCCTTGTCATCACCGGTGATAAATGTTTTTTTGCTTTTTCTTGGATTTCTGTTGTTTTATTTTGTAATTTCATAGAGTTCATCCTTTCTTAATTGAAGGTTGAAAATAGTGAATGATTCATCTAGAATTCTTACCATCTCATCCATTTCTGTTTTGGTAACATTTAAAGGAGGGCTGATGATAAGGTGTTCCCCCTTTGTGCCATCAATCGAACCGGAACCGGAGTAAAATACCGCACCGAGATCCATAGCAATTCCATTCAATCTTTCAGCTGCTTTTTCAGCTGGATCGAACAATAGATCCTGCTTACGATCCTTCACAAGCTCGATACCCATTAAAAGCCCTCTACCGCGCACATCAGAGATAATTGCGTGTTTTTGCTTCAACTCCAAAAGCCGGTTGAAAAGATAAGGACCTTGTTTTTTGACATTTTCCAGTACCGATTCCTGCATATATACGTCCAATGCAGCTAGGCCGGCTGCAACCGCTACGGGATGCCCGCTATATGTGTAACCATGAATGAATTTCCCGTCGCTGTTTTTAATGAGCCCATCGATTACCCGATCATGAACAATCATTCCAGCAAGCGGGGCATATCCAGCTGATACCCCTTTACCAAAAGTAATCATATCCGGAACGATCCCTATCTGTTCTGTGGCAAAGTTGGTGCCGGTACGACCGAATCCAGTCATCACTTCATCGATAATTAAAAGAATTTGATAACGGTCACACAGCTCCCGAACTTTCTTAAAATACCCGAGCGGCGGAGGAACAGCTCCTTGCTGGCTTCCGACAATCGGTTCGGCGATAAACGCTGACACATTCTCTGGCCCAAGCTCTAAAATCGATCTTTCAATATCCGTAACGCACGTCCAGTTTTGGTTCGAAAGACAATCATCCTTTAGTCGATCATAGGGACATCGATGGCAATACGGAGAATAGACATGGGCATAGTTTAAAAGATTAGGAGTGTAGGCATGCCTCCGTTTGACGTCCCCTCCTGCTGATAAAGAACCAATCGTGTTACCGTGGTACGACTGCCATCTCCCTATGACGATATGTTTTTGGTGTCTGCCAGCATCCCGATGATATTGCCTTGCCAGCTTCAGTGCACTTTCATTTGCTTCGGAACCGCCGGTTGTAAAATACACTTTATTTAAATTATCCGGAGCCATTTTTCCGATTGTTTCGGCCAGCTGGTGGAGCGCTTTTGTCTCAAAACGCATGGTATGGACGAAAGCTGCTTTTTTTGCTTGTTCCGCCATGGCCTCGCCGATGGACGATATTCCATGGCCCAGGTTTGCTGCCACTGCCCCCGAACAAGCATCCAAATATTTTTTCCCGTCATCATCGAAGAGATAGGAGCCTGCACCGTGGGTAATAATCGGATATTTCTTTTTTAAATCACGATGAAACACATAGTCTTTTTTTATTCCATCCATCTTTCCACCACCATTGCCATTCCTAATCCTCCTGCGACACAAATCGTTGCAAGGCCAAATTGCCTCTTTTGTTTATCAAGCTCATGACACAATGTAGTGACGATCCTTGCACCGGAGCATCCAAGTGGATGCCCTAAGGCAATCGCTCCTCCATTTACATTGACGTTATCTCCTTTTATGCCCCATTCTCGTAAACAAGCAAGACTTTGCGCAGCGAATGCTTCATTTAATTCAATCAAATCGATATCTTCCAAACGGAGCCCCGCCTTTTTCAATGCCATTTGGGATGCCGGCACAGGACCGAGTCCCATTTCTTTTGGCGATAGACCGACTGCAGCAAAAGAACGAATCCTTGCCATCGGTACAACTCCGAGTTGTTTCGCCTTTTCTTCCGACATCAACAGCAGCATTGAGCCACCATCATTTCTTCCGGATGAGTTACCGGCTGTTACCGTGCCATCCATTTGAAACACAGGCCTTAATGTTCGAAGTGTTTCAATTTCCGTTAATCTAGGGTGCTCATCTGTCGCAAAATTTTTGATCCCTGTTTTTCCTTCCTTTACCGGAACAGGAATAATTTCTTCTTCAAAACGACCCATTTCAATGGCGCGTTTCGCTTTCTGCTGGCTTATATAAGCAAATTCGTCTTGTTCCTGGCGGCTAATGTTATATTTTTCAGCCAGCCATTCTGCTGTTTGCCCCATCGTGAAACGGCCGTATATCTCCTCCGGCTGGGATTTTGGCTGACTTTCCGTATTGGAATCGTATAATGTGATATCTCCCATCTTTGGTCCAAATCGACTGCCAACCAAATAATGAGGAGCTTGTGACATGCTTTCAACTCCCCCTGCTAACACAACGCTCGCCTCGCCGGCCAAAATCGACATAGCTCCGTTTATGACCGCCTGCATTCCCGAGCCGCACTGCCGATGGACCGTATAAGCAGGAAGCGATTCAGGAAAATGGGCCAATAGTGCAGCCACCCTTGCGATATTCGGAGCATGGGCACTCTGCTTTGTTTGCCCGACGATGACTTCATCGACAATATTGGCACCGTAACCGGAAGCGGAAAGGTTATTTTTCATAATCAAGGAAACCAGCTCTTCTGGACGAGTATTAACCAGTGACCTTCCAAAGCTTCCGATAGCAGTACGAAAGGCATTTACAATGACAACCACTACACGGTCACCTCTTTGCTGTTTTTGAATGACTCAGGAATATGGAAAGGTGCATCCGTTTTCTGCTCCACTTCCCTTAGGGAAACCCCAGGGGACAGCTCGATCAGATGAAGTCCATCTGCCTTTACAGTAAATACCGCCAAATCAGTAATAATTACATCCACTATTCGTTCCGATGTTATTGGATAGGTTAATTCCTTAACGATTTTTGTCCCCCCCTCGGTATTTGTATGCTTCGTAGTGACAATCACCTTCTTGGAACCCTCCAATAAATCCATTGCCCCGCCAACACCAAGAACATTTTTTCCTGGTACGGCCCAATTAGCGATCCGACCATTGGCATCGATTTGCAGTGCACCAAGGATGGAGACACTCACATGCCCTCCACGAATCATCGCAAATGAGGAAGCGCTATCAAAAAAGGATGCTCCTTCTAATACCGAAACGGGTAGTTTCCCTGCATTGACCAGATTTGGGTCCGTATGCTCCAGATCTGGAGAAGGGCCTACTCCAAGAATGCCGTTTTCCGAATGTAAAAACACTTTGACATCTGATGGAATATAATCAGACACCAGCGTTGGAATCCCAATCCCCAAATTGACGATATCGCCAGGCTTTAATTCCTTCGCTGCCCTTGCAGCAATGTATTGTTTTGGATTCATGCTAGTTCCCTTCCTTTACAACGATATAATCTACGTATAAATGAGGGGTTACAATTTCTTCAGGAGAAATTCCCCCTGCCTCCACCATCTCGTCAACCTCTGCAATCACAACATTTGCAGCTGTTGCCATTATTGGATTAAAGTTTCTTGCTGATTGGTTGTAAATGAGATTTCCTAATTGATCTGCTTTTTTCGCTTTTATGAAAGCAAAATCGGCTTTAATTGGCTCCTGGAACACATATTTTTTACCATTAAGGGCTCTCACTTCTTTGGTTTCGGCGATTTTCGTTCCGACACTGACCGGTGTATAAAACCCCCCGATTCCGGCACCGCCCGCCCGAATAGCCTCAGACATCGTTCCCTGCGGGATAAGCTCCACCTCCAAATCTTGATCCTGATAGGCTTTCACGACCTCAGGGTTAGAGGTAAAGTAGGAACCAATCGCCTTTTTCACTTGTTTTTGTTGTACTAAGACTCCAAGACCTCTCCCCGGCTCTCCAAGGTTATTACTAATAATCTCTAAGTCTTTCACGTCTTCCTGAGCTAAAGCGTCGATTAAACTGAGCGGACATCCTACAAGTCCAAATCCTCCTACCATAATCCGCGAGCCGCTTTTAACCATTTTTACAGCTTCAGCGCATGTAATCAGCTTGCTCATCCTTTTCCGTCCTCCTCTTGGTTAATTGTGTGTTTTAACGGTTTGGAAAAATAAAAAACCGGACAAAACATAAATCCTCCATAAAGAATGAGTTCTAAAGAACATTCCTTACAAAGTGTTCATGTTTGCCCGGTTTTAATAAGACCATGGTAAGAGGTCATCTTCCCACTTTATTATAACCAAACGTTATTTATTCTTTTGCTTTATGTTATCCCAGTAACGTTGAACTGCCGCCTGAAGGGCCACAATGATCGCTTGCTGGGATGGAGCAAAATAAAAGCTTTGAATTCGTTCTATCAGCGGCTCAACACCGTCTTGAAGACAGTAACCAATCAGTAGTTTTTGAAAATAATTTTTCGTTAGTTCTGTTACGAATGTAAATTCGGCGCCGATAATTTTATGCTCTTTCAGTTCCACTTCGAGTACAATTCCCGCATGCTTATACATTTCATACATGGAAGTTCCCTGTGGAGCCTTTGCATATCCTGTAACAATCACTGTTTCCAGTGTTTGCATGCCCCTAATCCTCCTTTCAAAAACCAACTGACCATATTACTAACACGAGTATACGTGTCAGAAAAAACTATGTCAATAATAATATTCTAAATTTTTAAATATATTAAAGCGCTTTCAACATCTAGGAACGACTTACAACAAATATTAAAATCTATAATAATATATAAATCATTATCTCTTATTTGAAAAAAACCTTCCACAAAGATTAAAAATTTTTTACCAACCACCTTCCTGCATACGCGCCCCCGGCTCTCCTTTTGTACAAAGCATGGATGCACCTTCACCACTACGGCGAGCTGCTTCTCTAGATCACAGCAACCACAAACAAACGGAACAGTGTAAACTTTTTTATTTTGATGGTATTCTTCATCAGTCGGTGTTAAAACTTCTCTCTCTTTCACTCCTCTCCAAAATGGTAATTTTAACAGATTTACCCAAAATCTCTTTTCACTTATAACCTTGCAATTAATGTGCCAATATTGAAATCCTCAATTTATAATTATTACGAAAACAATATGCAAAATTCCATGGCACTTTTCTTGATTTTTTTTGCCCTTTACTGCAAAAAATTTCACAAAAAATCTTTGATCCAATAAAAGATTTTTTAAAACTGAGTTGAGATGAAATATTGCGAGAAAAATACATTTTCTCGACAATCTGAGGCGGATTTTCTGAAGCACCTTTTATTATTTTTTAATGAGAACAACCAAATACATAGTTATACCATAATTTGGGGATGATAATGGAAACATTTTGAAAATGGAGTAAAAAAATGAAATCCATTTACCTTGCTTTAACAAAGTTCATGAAAAGGGATACCCAACCTGTTGAGTCCAATAAGGAGTCTATATCGTTTAAAGAGGTCTTCCATTCAATCGATGAAAATATCTCCTTTTTTAAAGATATATTTTCTGAATCAGCAGATTTAATAATTAAGGAAGTAAATATAACAAATAATCGGAGAATTTTGATTTACTTAGATACGATGGCAGATAAAGATAAGATTCAAAGGGAAATTGTAAAACCGATGATGGAAGTAGAGAATGACCAGTTCCAAAATATCCTTTATTCTAACTTTCTTAAATCAGATAACTTATTTAACGCTCAAGAAGAACTGTTAAATGGGTTCTGTATAATGTTCTTTGATGGTGTCAAAGAATTCTACATGATAGAACTTGGCCTCTCAAAAGACAGGAGCATTATTGAGCCTAGTAATGAACAAGTCATTCAGGGATCTCATGAAGGTTTTATCGAAAATCTTTCAATTAATCTTCATTTAATAAGGAAATCATGTAGAACTGCAAACCTTACCATGGAACATATAACATTGGGAGACCAGATTCAATCCAAAATAGCCATGGTTTATTTAAAGGATCTTGCCAATGATGAAATGGTCAGCGAATTCAAACGGAGGGTCCATCACATTTCAATGGATCATCTCCCAGGTACTGGAGCTCTTCAGGAATTGATAGAAGATTCCACTTGGTCACCCTTTCCTCAGATTTTAAGCACAGAGAGAGTAGATCGTGTAGTAAGTCATCTAAATGAAGGAAGAGTAGCGGTGTTAATGGAAGGTTATCCTTCTTGTTTAATTATTCCCGTCACTTTTTTTGCATTTTTCCATTCACCTGATGATTATAATTCGCGCTGGATGATTGGGACCTTTATCCGTACCATGAGGCTCGTGAGCATTTTAATTGCGATTAATTTACCTGCTATTTATATTGCGATAATTGGTTTTCATTTTGAAGTACTGCCGGATGATTTAGTACTCCCTGTTGTAAGTTCAATTAAAAATATACCTTTTCCTCCGTTAATTGAAGCACTCGTCATGGAGCTGACCATTGAACTGATTCGTGAAGCGGGGGTACGCCTACCATCAAGGATTGGCCAAACCATCGGTATTGTCGGAGGTCTAGTTATTGGTGATGCCGTTGTCCGTGCAGGCCTCATTTCGAATACTATGATTGTGGTTGTGGCGATTACGGCCATTGCGGCCTACAGCATCCCGACCACAGAAATGAGTGATGCCGTAAGATTTTTGCGATTTCCCCATATGATTTTGGCGTCAACCTTTGGATTCGTTGGGATTATCTTTGGGTTTATGTTTACTTTAGCTCATTTATGCAGGTTAGAATCATTTGGCACGGCCTACTTTGCACCTTGGGCACCCTTTCGATTAAAAGACATTAAGGATACGGTTATCCGTTTGCCCTTATGGAAATTTAATACACGTCCACTTGATTCAAAACCGAACACCCTGAAAAAGCAATCTGTCGCAAGAGGCTGGGAACGTAATGAAACAAAACAAGAATAGAATTACAAACAAACAGCTTATCTTTATGATTATCCAAGCCCAAATTGGTGTAGGTATATTATCGTTGCCCCATGATGTTGCATTAATAGCCAAACAGGATGGCTGGATGTCCACTTTAATATCAGGTGTCATCTCACAGGGGATTATCTTTTCCTATTGGGGACTAAGCAGAAGATTTCCTTCGTTATCTTTGTACCAATTACTGCCTACATTACTAGGAAAATTTGCCGGGAAGCTACTCATTCTTTGTTACGCACTCTATTTTATGGTAACAGGGAGCTTAGTTCTAGCAAGATATAGTGATATCCTGGATAAATGGATCTTACCACGTACCCCTAATTGGATTACAATGGTGTTAATCCTTATCACTTGCATATACATCGTCAACGAAGGTTTAACCAGTATCGCGAGATTTTATGTACTAGTATCCCCCATTCTGTTTGTATTATTAGTGTTGATTGCGTATGCAATGAAGGATGCGAACTTACTGTATATCTTTCCAGTCGGGGATCATAGTATTTTAACAATATTGAAAGGTTCAAAAGAAGCTGCTTTCTCCATGTTGGGCTTTGAACTGTTTCTTTTTATCCATCCCCATGTACAATCTTCCGAAAAAGAGAAGCTGATTGCCATCACAACTGCGAACATTTTTGTCACCTGCTTTTATACCTTTTTGGTGTTCGCAGCACTTGTCTATTTCGAGCCCAATTTAGATATCGGGCTGACTCCAGAGCCATTATTATATATGATAAAAGCTTATTCCTTTCAGGTTATTGAAAGGACGGATTTATTTTTCTTATCACTCTGGCTTGTCATCGTTGCCACTTCGATCGCCAACTGGTTATTATTATCTGCAATGGGGCTGTCCAGCCTTTTTAGAAAAAAACATTATACCCGCTTTCTGCCTATTGTTGCAGGTGTTTATTTAATCTTAGCTCTTCTTCCTGATCAAGGAAGAGACTTTGAAAATTTTAATCACTTTCTTGGGCCGACGCACTATATTTTTATCGGCATCATCCCTTTACTTCTACTTATTCTCTCTTGGGTTCTGTCGAAAAAAGAAGGGGTGAGTAAACCATGAAAAGCAAAAAGCCTATCATTTTACTTCTATGTGTATTACTTACTGGATGTTGGGACCAACACCTGATGAAAAATGCAGTATTGGTACAGATATTAAGTTATGATTTAGCAGATAACGACGAAATGTTATTAGGGGTTTCCATTCCCATAATCGATGAGTCCTCCGCGGGACCGCAAGCCCGAGTAAAAAGTGAAACACTTTCTGCAAAAGGTCATACACCAAGGGATTGCCGACTTAAAATCGATCGAGAGATATCTGGAATATTAGATTCATCTAAAAATAAACTGATTTTTTTTGGCGAGCGGATGGCGGCTGAAGGTATTTATCCACCATTAGATGTCGTTTGGAGAGATCCCCGAAATTCACTGAGTGCAACACTAGGTGTAGTGGATGGAGAAGCGGTGAATCTGCTTGAAATTAATCCAAAACATGAGCCAAACGTGAGCGAATATATACAAGACGCTCTTACTAGCGCAGAAGAAAACTCAATTATTCCAGATCAAACCATCCAGATAGTAGCCTCAGAAATGCTTGATCCGGGAGAGGATATTGTCCTCCCTTATCTTAAAATGAATAATAAGAAAAGTGCAGTAGTGGTCGGCCTCGCTCTAATGAACGAAACAAAATATTCGGGAAAATTATCTCCACAAGAATCATGCCTCCTCCTTTTATTGAATAACAAAAAAGGAAAATACGCACGATTTACAAAACAAGTAAATAAAAAAGAAAAGCAGAAATTAAAAAATTATATTTCATTTAATGTCAACAATCTGAAAAGAAAATTAAAAGTTCATGTAAAAAATGGAGAGGTTTCTGTTCAACTCAAATTACATTTAAAGGTAAATGTGGATGAATATCCAAAAGGAAATGTTCCTAAGGATATAGAACGGTTAAATAAGGTATTAACAAAGGAGCTTACAAAAGAAGCGAAACAGGTTATTACGAAATTACAGAAGGCTAATTGTGATGCATTTGGTATTGGGAGGAGACTAATCGCGTTTCACCCCAACACTTGGGAAATGCTAGATAAGAAGGATTATTTTAAAAATGTAACATTTTATACCAATGTAAAGGTTGAAATCATCAAACAAGGTATTGTCTTGTAATGATGAAGTAAACAACTATGAGTACTAAAAATAACTTAAAGGACGATTATGTGTGCCATATCGTCCTTGTTGGGTTTAATTATTTAAGGGCTTTACTTACTTTTAACTTCTTTCCTTTTATGGTTGTATTCTCCATAGCTTGTAAAACGAGCGAACCTTTTCCATTCAGAATATCCACATAGGACATCTGATCTTGAATCGTAATAATCCCAATATCATCTGCAGTTACCCCAGGAATTTTCGCAATTGTTCCAACAAAATCTACTGCTCGAAGCTTCTTCTTTTTTCCACCGCTAAAATATAGTTTCATAATATCTTGGTTAATTCTTGCGGTTTTATTATTTCTTACGACTCGCCGGCCGCTGATTTTTTCTTCGAATGCAGCCTTCTTACCAGCAACTTCATGTGGCTTGGGTGCATCCATTATTGGAATTTCAAAACCAATATAACGTTCAATTGCTTTTACGAATTTCCCTTCATACGGGGTCGCAAACGTAATCGCTTTTCCTTCATTACCTGCGCGACCGGTTCGGCCTGTTCGGTGGACATAGCTCTCTTTTTCCATTGGAACATCATAATTGATTACAAGGGTCACATTATCAATATCAATTCCTCGTGCAGCTACGTCAGTGGCAACTAAATATCGGAAATTCCCCATTTTGAAACCATCCATTACAGCAAACCGATCTTGTTGTTCTAGTCCGCCATGGAGTCTTTCACAAGAATAATTGGATTCTTCCAATTCGGTATAGACAGTATCGACGTGTTCTTTTGTTCGGCAAAAAATAAGGCAGCTGTCTGGATTTTCAATGACGGTAACGTCTTTCAGAAGTGAAATTTTTTCCTCTTCCTTCACTTCGATTAGACGATGTTCTATTGTATCCGTCGTGATCCCGGCAGCTTCAATCTCGACATTAATTGGATTTTCCATATACTTAAAGCAGAGATTTTCAACATCTTTAGGTAATGTTGCCGAAAATACCATTGTTACTCTGTTTAAAGGTAGTTCATTTATAATTGCTTCTACTTCATCGATAAAACCCATATTCAGCATTTCATCAGCTTCATCTATAATGAGATACTTTATTTTATCTAAAACCAGGGTTTCTCTTTCAATATGATCGATAACACGTCCTGGGGTACCAACAACTACATGAGTTTTTTGTTTCAATTCTTCTTTTTGTTTCGTAAAAGGTTCTTTTCCGTAAACGGCCATTGCTTTAATTCGTTTAAACCTTCCAATATTCGTAATGTCTTCGCGAACTTGAACAGCCAGCTCTCTGGTTGGTGTAAGGATTAAGGCCTGTGGCAATTTTTCTTCCCACTCAATCATTTCGCAAATAGGAATTCCAAAGGACGCAGTCTTGCCGCTGCCTGTTTGAGATTTTACCACAAGATCTTGATTTGCCAATGCTAATGGAATAACTTTACTCTGAACCTCTGTCGGAGCTTCGTATTTTAATACCTCTAATGATCTTCTTATTTCATCGCTTAAATCATAACCCGCAAAACTTGTTTCACTCATGTATTTACCTCGTTTATTTGTATTTATCCGGCTTATCTATAGGATTTCTCTCAAAGAAATTCATATGCATAATCTGAATATGGTTCATTATACTTGAAACTTTCGTGTGCATAAACGTCTAACTTCAATATATAAGGTTTTAATTGTTAAGCTGTGCGTGTTTCCTTTTCTGTATTTGCTTTAAAAAATCGTTTCATCATTGGAGGAGTAACAATAGTTGTAACAAGTACAACTATAACGATCACAGCGAACATGTTTTGACTTAAAAGGTTTGAATCTAACCCAATAGCAGCAATAATTAATGCTACTTCACCACGGGAAACCATCGCCGAACCAATCCCTAATGAGCTATTCCAGCCAAATCCAGCCGCTTTAGCTCCAACGGCGGTACCTATTAACTTTGTTGAAATCGCTAAGATGCTAAGGATAATAATCAGACCTATATTTTCAGTAATTCCTTTAAAGTGTGCTGTGATTCCAATCGAGGTAAAAAATACAGGAACGAAGATGGAATAACTTATTGTTTCAACTTTCTCAAAAACTTCATGTTTGAAATTCGTTAAACTAATGGCGACACCAGCAATATAAGCACCAATTATTGCTGCAACGCCTGTATATTCCGCTAAGTAAGCATAGACAAAACAAATAATAAGCGCAGACGAAATTACTGTTTCTGTTACTTTTAACGTTGAGAACTTTTGCAAAAACCAAGGAACGACCTTCCAGCCAACAAAAATGGCACCTACAAAGAATACAACCTTTTTTAAAATAACAGCCGTTAAGTTAACATCCCCTCCTGCAAAACTCATTAAGAAGGCCAACGCAATGATGACCACAACATCATCGATTACAGCAGCTCCTAAGATTGTCGCTCCTTCAGGTGTTTTTAATCGATTCATCTCTTTCAGTGCTTGAACGGATATACTTACGCTTGTTGCAGAAAGCAAGAGCCCTAGAAACCAAGCTTCCATCGTCGTTAAATTTAAAATAATTCCAGCAAAATAACCTAAAACAAGTGGGGCAATAATCCCCCCAAAGCCTACATAAGTGGAGGCTTTGCCAGTTCGTTTAAACTCATCTAGATCTGTTTCCAATCCCGCCATAAACATTAATAAAATAACACCTATTTGACTGAATTCCGTTAATGTTTCGGTCTCAGTTACTAACCCTAATACGGATGGACCGAGCACAATCCCAATTAGGAGTTTGCCAAGAACGGAGGGCTGCCCTAACCTCACACTGATGCTGCCAGCTATTTTGGATGCAATTAATATAATCGCTAATTGTAGAATTAACACTTCCATTACCACCTTTCGTTATTATCGTTTGTTATAAATAATAAAAATACAAAAAGAGCCTGTTACCAAAGGACATAATAATCCCTTGGTGACAGGCTCCTCCAAGTACACTCTGTATTCTATTTTTCATATTATAACATATTTCTGGGATAAAAGGGCGTTACATTTTACTTACTTAAATAAAGCTTAATAAGTTGTAAGGATTTGCCTCTTACTACGATGATAATTTTGCCTTTCATAATCATGCACTACTTATCTGCCTAGATGGTGCTGTGATGTCATTTGGACATGAGCATAGATTATGAATACTCTGCTCCTTTTTTGTAATGGTCTGTCTCCTTTCATGCATAAAGATGTAAAAAGGGGGATTTTTCATGAAAATTTATTTCTCTGCAAACAAGCTAATTAGATATGCGGTAGCCTATGTGTTTATTACCTCTGCCCTTATGAAATTCTTGAATAGCGAAATGGCGAATCATTTTCTTCATTTAGGACTACCCTATCCTCAACTAATGTTAAAGCTAGTCATTTTCCTAGAAATGGGTTGCGGAGTATTAATATTAATCAATAAATCTGTTAAAAATGCCGTAATCCCTTTAATTGGCATCATGTTTGTCGCCATCCTTTTAACAAAGGTCCCCTTACTGCACACTGGCTTCCTCTCATTCGCTTTTCAATCACGATTGGACATTGTGATGTTCATTTTACTTGTTTATTTATATCAGCACTCTCCTAGGTAATCCTTACCTGTGCTAAAATAATCCTATCGACTATGATTTGGTGAGTGAACACGTATGAATGTAAAAGAAAAAGTAAAGTCTCTACCGTTAACTCCAGGCGTTTATCTAATGAAGGACTCTTATGGGCATGTGATTTATGTTGGAAAAGCCAAAAGTTTAAAGAAGCGGGTCCAGTCCTATTTTCAACATTCCAAAGCCCATCCGCAAAAAATAATAAAGATGGTTTCTAACCTTACCGATTTTGATTATCTTTTAACTGACACGGAATTCGAAGCCTTTTTGCTCGAATGTAAATTAATTAAGGAATTAAAGCCTCATTTTAATAAAAAAATGAAAAGTCCTCAACGCTACGCTTATCTCGTGGTAAAAACGACTGAAGGCAAGCGTTTTTTGGAAATGTCCCACTCGTTTGTGGAGAATGACGGAAACCTCTATTTTGGACCTTATTTTAACAAGTACACTGTTGAAAAAGCCATCAATGGAATAAAGGAAGCTTTTAAAATAAGCTGCCGCAACCCATCCATGAAAAATGGTCCGTGTTTAAATTATTCTTTAGGATTATGTATCGGAATGTGTCTGGGTGGTTCCGCACTAGAAGAATACAATCGAATCTTGAACAAGATTCTTGCGTTGCTGAATGGGACGGACACAGAAATACTTGAGGAAATCAAACAGAAAATGACAGCTGCATCAGAACAATTTCAGTTTGAAGTGGCGGCAAAGTATCGGAACATCCTTGATTCGATAAATGCCTTTCTTTATAAAGAGCAGGTCATCGAGTTTACCGAAGAAAATCAAAATATTATCGTCGTTGAATCCATAAATGAATATACGTTTAAACTTTTTCTGATTAAGGGGAACAAACTTTTATATCGAGAAAAAATAAATAACGGACAAGAACTTGGGACCATTAAAAGTAATCTATTAACTTATTTAAAACAAGGTCCTCTCAACACTCGAATTGTAGTCAGTAAAGAGGAACTTGATGAGGCGCAAATTATCTATAGTTATTTGAAGAGTGGCAATTGCCATTATCGTATTATAGAGGATGAAATGCTTGAGACGGGGGATGAATCAATTATAGATGATGTTCTTGAAGGATTGCTAAAAGAAAAAGTAAATATTTATTAGAAAAGAATCAAAAAGATCGTGAAGTATCATGATCTTTTTTCTTTGCAAATGGTGATAATTATCTCACGGTAAATAAAAAAACTGAAAGATTCTAACAGAATCTTCAGTTTTAATTTTGTTATGAAAAATTTTGCTTATTTCTCCCCAGATACTTCCTTAACTTGATAATTTGTGTCAAGGATGAACGTGTTTCCTTGTGAAGATTCGATCGTTTGAATGAGTCTAAGTTTTACCAATTCCGGATTTTTCTCCATCATTTTAGCTGCATTTGCAAGGCTTCTTAAAGTCGCCATTTCTCCTCTAGCTTTTTCTAAGGAGTTAAGAGCTTCTTTTCTGACTTTAATGGCATCTGTAAATACCTTTTTCATTTCAGCAGATAGCATGATATCTTTTAAATCAACAGAATGAATCGACAATCCGGTTAAAGATTGGTCTTCCAATAATAAATTTTTTACTCGATCAGATAAATTTTTTCGATTGATCAAAATCTCATCTATTTCTAAGGTGGAAATGACTTCCCTTAATTTGAACAGAATGGTCATGGAAATCTTCAAAACGTATTCCTAATTTTTAGTTGTAAGAAGAAGAGTTCTAATTACTTAGAAAATATTGATGCAACAACAAAACCAATGATGATTACCAGTATGATAACGCCAATACCTTTCCACCCTAGACTACCTGCTAAATCAGCAAGATTTCCACTTCCAGCCCTATTAAATGCATCATTCATATTTCCCATTGGATTTCTTCTTAATTCCTCTTGTCTAAGTCTCTCTCTAGCTCTTTCAGGAGTTTCTTTGTCTCTGCTCATTTCAGCTCCTCCTAATTCTGTATTTTTAATCGTTTATTTCCTGTTTGAATATTATTATATTTATGACTATAATAGGATATTTTTACATACTTTGGTAGTTTAATAAAGTAGCATTTTGGCCTTTACCTCTGTAATTCCCTAGTCACTTCATCGGCAGCTTGCTGCACTTGTTTTATCAATTTGGGAATCGTACGCTCGTTGATTCTACTGGCAGGACCTGCGATACTAACAGATGCTTTGACTTTGCTCCTGCTCATAATAACTGGAGCAGCTATTGAAACAACCCCTTTATGTAGTTCTTCCCTGCTCACTGCAAATCCTTTTATTCGGATTGTATCCAGTAAATCCTTTAACCTCCTTGGATCAGTTATCGTTTTCGCTGTATAGGATGCTAATCCCCTCTCCAACACCTGCTCAATTATCGCATGTTCTTGATAAGCTAACAAAACTTGTCCTGTACTCGTGCAATGGAGCGGATTTTTCCTCCCCGCATGCGACAATAAATCAACGGGATTCGCACTTTCAATTTTAAGGAGATACAATGCATGATGTTCTTGGAAAATCGCAATATGTGCGGTTTCACCTGTCTTTTCTGCTAGCTTTTCAATAATATCCATCGACAAATGACAAATTTGTTCCTTTTTTATGAGGGTATGGCCCAAAGCCAAAACCGATGCCGCCAGGCGGTAGGATTTAGCAGATGAATCTCTGACAATGAATCCTTCGACCATTAATGTATGAACCAACCGAAAGGCCGTACTTTGCCCAATTTCTAATCGACTAGCAATCTCTTCTAATTGTAATTCCGGTTCCTCAATAGAAAATAGATTAAACAGACGAAGAGCATTTCTAAGGGACGAATACTGATAACTATTCATTGCAGGATATCTCAATCTAGGGTCCACTCCTTGTCTGGAATAAAGCCCAATTTCATCGATATTTCATTGGCCGCCCCGATGATCCTTTCTGTAAAACCATTTATTTTAGTATGATGAATTCGCTCCCTTGTTCCGACAACGCTTACCGCCGCTACGACCTCACTCGTGTAGTCCCTTACTGGAGCAGCGATGCTCACCACATTCTCATGCATTTCATCAATACAGATTGAAAACCCCTGTTGTTTTATTTGGCTTAATTGACCTTTTAACTGCTCGGGGGAGGTTATGCTGTTTGGACCCATACGTGGAAGTCCTTCCGCCATTATGCTTTCGATTTTATCGTTTGGCTTGAACGCTAATAATACTTTACCAGCACTCGTACAAGTAACCGGGTTCTTTTTTCCAATTGAAGATAATAGTGATACAGGATCAGCACATTCGATTTTATGAACATAGGTTATTTCTTTTCCTTCTAAAATAGCAATATGAGCCGATTCCTCTAAATCGGAAACTAGCTTTTTTAATATGTCTTTTGATTCACGGTGGATTTCTAAGTGGGAAGTGATCACGCCACTAATCGACAGGAGGGAAAATCCAAGACTATATTTATGTCCTTCTTTTTGTAAAAAACCCTCTACCAATAAATCAGCGATTAGTCGGCTCACAGTGCTTTTATGTATTTGCAGGGCATTAGCTATTTCGGTTATACCCCATACTGGTTTTTCAATCGTGAAAAGTTGTAGGATTTGCAGTCCGTGTTGGACCGATTGTAAAACAGGCGTTTTTTTATTGGCTGGAATGATAATAATCACCTCAAAAAAATTCAGTTGTTCCGTATAAAAGAAGTTGAAACTATAATTCAGAATATTTTAATTATATTATAGATTTACCAAAATATAAAACGCTTTCAATTAAAGGAGCTGAAAAGATTTGAAAACACAAGTAGGAATTATCGGAGCAGGTCCTGCGGGACTAATCCTTGCACAACTTCTTCATCTACAAGGCATTGATTCTGTTATTTTAGAACGAAAATCAAGAAATAATATCGAAGGAACCGTAAAGGCCGGTATCTTAGAACAAACAACAATTGATATTTTAAGAGAAATAGGTGTCGGCGATCGGATGGATCGTGAAGGTCATTTTCATAATGGCAACTACTTTCAATTTAATGGGCAAAGACGCCATATTGATTTAATAAAATATTCTGGCGGCAAGCAGGTCGTGGTCTATCCTCAGCATGAGGTCATTATCGACCTGGTCAATGCCCGCTATGAAAATGGCAAAGACATCATCTTTGATGTGGAAGATGTCACTCTACATGATATCGATAGCAAACAGCCAAAAATCCGCTACCGTAAAAACGGATTGGACGAGGAATTGGTTTGTGATTTTATCGCAGGCTGTGATGGCTATCATGGACCAAGCCGCCACGCAATTCCTGAGCAAAACCGAAAAGAACATGTACACTTTTATCAATTTGGCTGGTTAGGGATTCTCTCCGATTCCGCACCTGCTGCAGATGAATTAATTTATGCAAATCATGATCAAGGCTTTGCCCTGCTTAGCACTCGGACGCCTATCCTGCAGCGTCACTATCTTCAAGTAGACCCATTTGATGGTATTGCCAACTGGTCTGATGATCGAATTTGGTCGGAATTAACGGCACGGACCAAAACAAATGATGGCTGGCAGGTTCCAGATGGACCGATTAACTCAAAAGGAATTTTTCAAATGCGCAGTTTTGTTTGTGAGACGATGCAATATGGCCGCCTCTTTATTGCGGGTGATGCAGCACATACTGTTCCGCCTACTGGTGCCAAAGGACTTAATCTGGCTGCCACCGATGTAAAAGTCATGGCTTGTGGAATTATGGAGTTTTATGAACAAGGCATTACGGATATTTTGGATCGTTATTCGGAAATATGTCTTCGTCGTGTTTGGGGCGCAGAGCGGTTCTCCTATTTCATGACAAAACTTCTTCATATGAACCCGCACCTTGATTCCTTCGAGCGTGGGGTCCAGCTAGCAGAGCTCGATTACTTTACTTCATCTGAAGCAGGGTTAAAAATGATTGCTGAAAATTATGTCGGACTGCCAATCCAATGGGAGAAAGCTGGAGACCTGAAGACTTTATTAAAATAGAAAATTGCACTTTTCAATGCAATCCTACCAATTAAAAAACAGGAATTTGACTTAAATGGTCAAATTCCTTTTAACATTCGTGAAAAAAAATAAGAAATAACTCAAATAAGCTTATATGTTAAGGATGTTCTTCGAGGTATTTTGGATAATGTTGGTAAAAAAGACAATATTGCTTAAAAATGAGCCAATAATGTGTAAAAATAGTCCAATCCTATCCAATAATGAGCCAATCTCATCTAAAAATCAGCCGATCCCTTTAAAATTTCAGCTAATACACTAAATATTGCTCCCAAACCGCCAAAAATAATGATCCAATTAAGGCGTTTGTTCCATTTCTTTGCTAATTCTCGGGTCAGTTCTTGGTTCTTGTCAACCTTTTTTACTTCAATCCTTAAACGTAATAATTGTCCAATTGTTCCGAGGAAACAAATTACAGCTAGTAACCCTGAAACTTTGCTCCATTCCATTGAACTTACACCCTATTTCCAAAAGTAAAATTCTTCAATTTAAGATCTAACAATAAACAAAATTCTTTGCGAATTATCAATACTCCCGCCTGATATCCTTAATAAGCGACTGAACCAAGCCTTCTTGGTAACCGGCTTTTTTTCTTTCCATTAAAGCATTTGCAACCTCTACTAATTCGCTTGAAGTAATGGTTTGCATTTTCGAGAGTCTGCTTGAAATATCTTCGTCCGATATCGATTCTAAATAGGAGGCTGTATCCATTCTCCAAAAAATCACTTGGTTTGGGAAACGGTCTTTTAGTCGTTGAGCCATTGTGATTCCTTCAGGGTCTAAGTCTCCTGAATAATACAAAACACAGCCCGATTCCACTAAGTAATTCAATAGAACCCAGCTTGCTGCCCGGAATTGTCCATGTGTGCAGATGATGGGAGCTCCGGGTACCTCGTCTACAATTGTCGAACAAACACTTGAATTTTCAACAATCCATACCTTATTCCCTTTGACCGGCCAGACTTCTTTCAGCTTTAATAATTCTTTAATCGGCACATTTAAAACCGTCTCGGTCTCCGCTGCCCCTACCCAGACAGGGTGAGTCCCCATTTCCCCTTTGGCAAAGAAACCACGGCAGGAAACAAAGCTCCATAAATCATCTCGCATCAGCCCATAGCTACTCAATAATTCATTAAGCTCTTCGGTTGCTGTTGGCACCCCTGCTTCACGAAGTCCTTTTAACTGTTGATCTACGTACATACAGTAAATCAATAATTTTCCTGCTAGACTACCATTATCAAAATAATGAGGATTTCCCGTTGTTTTCTGGGCAAATAATGGCAGTCTTTCAAATTTACCAGTTACGGAAGGCGTTTCTTGAAATGCCTTGAAGACCATGATGACTTTTTCAAAAAAATCGAGAGGATTTTGTTTATAAAGCGACCAGATCCATCTAGCTTCCGGCGGCTTGGACTCAATCCAGTCCCACCACCAGCTACCTTCCGGATACTCCAACCTTAGCTGTTGAAAATAATTCTGATCCTTTTGTTTTTCTAAATGATTTTCTTCCTGTTTTGTTACGATGGTTTCTTCGAGTACCTCTTCCAATAACTGCAAAAGTGAATAACCAGAAAAAACGGTCTGTGTTAATTCCTGTTCAAAGTCCAGTAAAGAAATCTTGCCTTTTTCAAGCAGCCGATCTGCCGACTGGCCTAAAAAACCAGCGATGGATTCCATTTCTTTCTTTGTAAAGCTGCGAGTACTGACCGTTCCACCGATTCTGCCGAGAGACCGATATTTATCCTTAAATAGCTTAAAAAGCTTATGGAATCCCGCTTCCTCACGCAGAATTTGCACGCTTCTATTCATGGTTTACCAGCTCCATTGCAGGATCATCTAATACCAAGGACCGCTGTTTCCCATCCCATTGGTAGCGGATTATTGTCACGAAGTCCGCATTTTTTGGGCGGACTAGCTCACAAATCGGCAGACTGGAGATGGTATCATAGTCACCCCATAATGCCTGAGAGTTCATAATATAGTTAAAGCCGAGCTGTTCGACCACTTCAAACATATCGCGAATATTATTTTCATCGACACCGGCAAAGGCTTCATCAAGTGAGATAATATAGGGAGCTATATCGCCTGCTTCTTTGTAGCGGGAATAGGCCGCTGTAAATAACGGAATATACATCGCCATAGCTTTCTCACCGCCACTGAATTTAAAAAAGGCATTGTTGGTCAATTCTCGTTTTGGTTCGTTCACCCTTTTGTAGGACAGGACAAATGTAAACCATTTCCGATAATCGAGAACTTCTTTTAACACTTGGTGGAGTGTTGAACCTTCATTTCTAAGCTGAATCAATTCCTTGGCCTTCGCAATTCTCGATTGAAAGTGTTTGGTAATTCGCTGTAAATCTTCCTCGTTTAAAAATTTACTATTTCTTTGCAGCAGTTTCACAAGATCTTCTGTATCCAACTCCTGCTCGGATTCTGCGGTTAATGGCTTCCAGGCAATAGAGAATGTTAGTCCGGATGAATTATCGCGGCTTTTCATAATTTTATCCATTTCGTGGACCCATTTCTCAGCCCGCTGGATCCGGTTTCGTAGAATAACTCCGACAGTATTGACAATGATATCTTCATACAATTGGCGGTCTTGTTCATCCAGCCACCCTTTTTGGTCCTCTACTTCTTTTGTTAAGGAATGAAACACAAAGTATGGGCTGACCCGCTGTCCTTTATATTCCATTTGTATGATTCGTCGACCTTTTAGCTGGTTCCATTCATTCAAGATGGGTTCATAATACTCACCCCAATTTTGAGAAAACCACTCAGGACGCTCCCATTCTTCGGTGTATTCAAACATCCGATATTCAGTTAGGAAGACTTGCTCATTGATGAAAGCCTTAGTTAATTGTTCATTTAACTTAGAGCGGTCATATTTTCCTAATATCGGTGCCAACTCTTTTACAATCCACTCAGGATTGACGTCTTCGAGTTCGATAAACCTTTTTGTCCATTCTGATTTGACCATTTCTTCCCACTCATCTGCCATATGAGACCAGAATTCAGCGTTAGTTTTGGCAGCAGCTAACTCTTTTTGACAAGAATTATGGGCTGTTTCCTTTTTGGGGATTAATTCAAGCAATTGAGAGAATCCATCCTCTGCTTCTCTAAGGGATTGCTGCACCCGCTGAATTTGCCAGCGGATTTCATCGATGCCTTTTAATTTCAATTGCTGCTCGATCGACTCAACTTCAACTTTTTCTTTTCGTAAAAGGGAAGCCTTGACGTTTTGGTCACCCTTGATTTCGTCTAATTCCAGTTCCATTTCAGAAACTCGATCGGTTAACTGGAGGATTGTCTTCTTGGCAAACTTACTTTTTTGAAAAAATTCACGCAGGTTAAACAGTTCGGTTCGGTAATGTTTGGTCATCTCTAATGCTTGAATTAAAACGTCTTGTGTTAGGGAAAGATTGAGCTGACTTCCCAGTTGATGCAGTTTCAGTTTCACCGTTAGAAGCTTGCTGTGAACTATTTTCCACTGTTCATCCAGCTGTTGGTGAACATTTTTCTTTTCCTCTAATTGATGCCCCAATTTCTCCATTTGCTCGTTCACATCACTAAGGACTTTGTCTGTAGGGATTGATTGTTTCCATTCGTCGGCCTGACGGATCTCTTCTTCAAATAACTGCTGCTGATTCAGTATCTGCCTTAACTCGTTTTGAAGCTGTTCTAGCAGCCGTTCAACTTCCTGAATTTTCTCTTGCTGATATCGTTTGCGGGACGAGCGTCCGATAAATTTTGATGGTCCCTCATTCGGTGCATGTCCGATTATACAGCCAAGAGAGTAGGTTCCATCCACGTCCACATGGAAAGCAGATCCATCTTGTTCTAGTGAGATGCTCCTTAACACATCATCCACTTTGGTACTGGCAATCGGACAGTCGTCTTCTAAATCCGGACGCAGATAATCTGCGAGCGTATAGCCAAGCAATTGCGGTTCAGGGCGGATGATACGGTCATGGATTGGATGAATGTCTTCTCCCGTGATTAAACTATCAAGGATTCCCGTTTGTTTTAAAGCAGACTCAATCCGTTCTTTCTGTTCGTCTGTAACATGATCCTGAAATTCTACCGCTGCATAAAACGGAATAAACGTCTGCCCATCGCTTTGCAGCTGCTCACGGAAAATATCGGTATCACGCGCCCGTTCTGGATTAGGCATTTTTAATGTTTTCCAATAGTGAAGATCATCTTTTGCAGTTACAATTTCAATATTTTTATCATCGATTGACTTCTCGAGCAGATGTTTCTCGGCCAGCAAGTTTGCATGATAATCATTGAGCACCGCAAATAGTTGTTCACGGACCTGTTCGTAACGATTGTCTTCATACAATCCTTCCATTAAACGGGCAATCGTCTGCATCCTTTCGGTTGAAAAAACAAGCTTCGGATGTTCGTCCATCCAGACAAATAGTTGCTGTTCCAGCTTTTGCTTTTCCTCGGTAAACCACTCTGCCAAGTGGTCTAAATTTTTGCGAAGCTCATCAATTTCCTTCTTTTTCTCAGAGGATTGCCGCTGCAAACGGTTATGATCTTCAAATAGGCGCACTTCCTCATCAGCCAACTGTTTCAACGAGCTGAGCAATTGTTCATGATGGTTAATTTCTTGAATCCAGACCGAAAAATCAAACTCTTCCGACTGATGCCGTTCCAAATCATCGGCATTTACTTCATGCTGAGTAAAAGCAGATTCCTCCGCATCATAGGCTAGCTCATCGAGAACTTCATCGATCCGTTTATTTAGATGTGTTAACTCTGTTCTTGCCTGTTCTCGGTCCTGCCAGATTCGTTGATATTGATTGTTCTTGTTGTCCCACTTAGTTTCAAGGTTGTCGATATCACGCTTTAAGGTCTGAATATTTTCCAGCTTTTTTTGCCTTTCTTCTTCTAAGTTCCAGACCTCATGTCGCTCAAGCCGCTTCTTTTCCGCCTCAGCCACTTCTTTTTGCTGAGAAAAGGTTTGCCTTTTCTCTTGGAGTTGATTGATTTCTTGACTGAGCTGCTGGTTCTGATTCGATAATTCGGCAGCTTGCTGCTCAGCTTCTCCACGCTTTGTAAGGGCATTTTGCCATTTGGCCGCTCGTTCTGCTAATATAAATTGATTGTAGGTATGGTATTGGTTGAGTAACCTACTGATAGATTCATATTCTCTTTCTAGCTGCTCAAGCTGCTGCTGTGTTTGGTCCATATTTTCAATCGTATCAGATAAATGTCTTAATTCATCATCTGTCAAAGGAGGCAGTGCCGATTCTAAAATTTCATAAATGACCGTCGGTTTGAAATCTTTAGATAACTTTGGACTGCGCAGCTGAATTAACAGCTTAATTAAATCCTCGTAAGCGTCAATCGATTGAAAGCCGAATATATATTTGTTGACTAATTCCATGTATTCCCGCTGGGTGTGGACGACATAACCTCCTGCACCAATCCGATTCTCCAGCTCTTTTGCCGAAAAAGGAACACGGTCTCCTAAATGGGTTTGGGAAAGTTGAAAATCGTACCCAATCCTGCGGTTATCGGTAATGACAAAATACCATGATTTTATGCCTTTATGTCGTTTGGCCTGCATGCCAATCCCTGTTGTAATATACCGTTCCAACCCAGCTTGTTTATATTCAATAAATAGATAGCCGGTCCGCTCATCCCGGTCGACCACTTCTTTTTCACCTAATAGATAATCTTCCATCCTTCTAGCCTTTGAGCCAAACGGATCGAGACGGTCAGGCGTTTTCTTGCCATCAAGCAATACCGGTAAAAAGCTTTGCATCGTCACGGATTTTCCCGAACCATTGGTCCCCCTGAGCAAAAGCTTTCCATCGGAAAACTCAAACGTTTCGTCATCGTAATACCAAAAATTTAATAAACCTGCCCGGTGCATGACCCATTTTGTCTCTGTCATTGTTCCGCCTCTCCCTTCACAAAATCAACTGGATACTCGCCAGTCAAAACTCCTAGTAACGACTTAAACCGGATGAGCGAGGTTTCCTCCTCCACTTCAACCATCATCCATTCCTTCATCGCCGCCAGTATCTCTGAACGGACTCCGCTTGTACTATTTTCTCGAAAATATTTCGACCAGCCGGTCGCTTTTGCTTGACGTAATTCATCGATAACCTGTTCGAACTCTCCTTCAGTCATCAAAATCTCGCCATTTTCGTTCGCTTTAAAACGGTCGGGCTGTGTATGAATGAACTTGGATACTTGTAAAACAATGTCTGTTGATGCCTTCGTATTAGGAAATACCTGATGATACTGCCTCGGTGCTGCGATTGATAAAAACGCCGTATTTTTATAGACATGAAGTTTATAATCACTATGTTTCTCAATATCTTCCGCTAACCGATTTCGAAAGTTTCGGATATAAAGAAAATCTGGGTCCTGCAGGTCTTTCCGTTCTAGTCCAGGTGAAAAAAACAGCTTGCGATATACCCTCTTCCTGCGCTCATCCTCTTGATTTAATTTCCAGTCCTCTCTGACTAACTCTTCCCAATTTTGAAAGCTGGAGAAATCATCAGGATAGGTTCGCATAAAATAACGGCTGTATATTGTAGCTTCGTATAAAACCTCTTGATCCTCATTATAATCGAAACGTCCAATATCACCATCAATGGTTCGAATCAGTTGAAAATCCATCAGCACTTTAACCGCTCTAATCAACGCTCTTCGGTGCGTATATAGCGTCCAATCTAATGGAAACTCCCCTGGATAATCGGTTTGGATGTCTTGGCATAGCTCTGATAACAGAAATTGTTCGTCAACTGCTTTACCCTCTATAAAGGAAAGAGCACAACAAAAGATCCCATAATCAATTGGTTCTTGGAAAACCCGGATTCCCATCCATACCTCAGGTTCAACGGGGATTTTTTCTAGTTTAATAAAATGCTGATGAACAATCAGTCGTAGCCCGAACTTTTCATTTATATAGCGGCGAAGCACCTTTTCCCTCTCGCGAATCAGATGATACCATTCTGGCTGGTCGGCCCGTAAGATCCAATAGTGATGGAACAATAAGTCAAGACCTTGCATCGCCTTTTCATCAAAGATTTGAGTTTCTTCCAATTCATTCACCTCTGTTCTTCAAACACGAAGGTTGCATCCGGCATGACTAAATCTCCGTCTTCTGCTTTTAGCGTGATTGTTTGATTTTGATCAAGCTTCACTTTGACCTGCAGCCCGTAATCGGTCTTAACGGTCCGATTTTTGCTGGCCATTGATTTTCCAATCCAACTCAGTAATACCTTTCGAATGAATGGTTCTACGGTTGGCAGCTCGGAGAGCTTAATCATTCCTTGGTTGATATACGTTTCGATTAATTTTCTTTCTTGTTCTCGTTCTTGTAAATAATGCTCTAGCTGTGCTTTTTTTCGTTTCTCATTGGAGTTGAATGAACCCGGTTTGGTTTTTTCCCGATAATGGACCGTTCGAGGTTTGATGGTTAATTCCACAGGCGCTTCATCCCATGTATCGACGTGAAGATTCTCAGTTGTCCCCTCCTCCAGCTGTATATGCTGAATGGACATCGAACCAAACACAACAGATGACAATTTATGAGATTCTTCTAGGTTATGACACTCTGTAAACCATTTTGCCAGATGCAAATAGTCCTTCTTCCGGCTGCGAAAATGCTGCTGTCTTTCACCAATTCGCTGCACATAGCGCGTCATTCTGCGAATCATTTCATTGGTCTGCCACTGGAGCGTATCGAGTTCACTCTGATGGACTGCGGAACCTAGGAACCATTGACAGAGTGAAGACCAATATTCCTGGTACTCCGTCAGCCAATCTTCTACAGACGAAGAAACGTCTTCTAATCGAGGAACAGCTTGACGATGCTCAATCAGCTTTTTAAAAAATCCGTGCAAGTGGTCTGAGGATAGTTCTGATAACAGTTGCTGAATTTGCAGCGATGTTTTTTGCAGTGAGACGATGAAATCTCGTAAATAGGTTGTAAATTGATTTTTATAGACTAAAAATGCCTCTGTTTGCATGCGCTGGTCAGTTTGTTCACTGTTGATATAGGCAATATAATCGGCCGTACTGGTTCGGATTGATTGAAAATAGCGAAATGCATCTTCCCAAATTCGCATATATTCTTCTGCAGGTTTATTTAGATTCTGTTCCAATTCTTTTTGAAGAGTTGTCAGTGCTTGTTGCAGCCGCTCAAACTGTGACCGCTCCAAGGATCCTTGGAAGGTGTCGCCGATTTTTTCTAATTGAACCAGCATTCTCTCAATTTCAACCGTATACGGTGTACATTGATAGCGGAACCTTTTCTTTTTGTATTCCTCGATTGTTTTGGCATTGGTCATATCCTGCCGAGCGATTAAGTTATTCCATTTAACTAACTGGGATAGTTGTTGATGGAGCAGCTCTTCTTGATAGTCAGCGAAAGCTGGGATTGTCCGCATATAGTCCAATAATTCTTCAGGAGCAATAAAATCTCTCATTCTCTCATGCTGATGGTAAAAATAGCGAAGAATGGTCCGATAGTGGGCAGCAGAATCTGCTGTTAAATAGCTTGCTTCGATTATTTTTTTCATCGTGTGTTCCAACATGTCATCATCCTTATAAAACTCAATTACTATTATTGTATAACATAGATAATAGGATTCAAATGTAAAATAATACTTCTGATGGCCATTCGGGTTTTACTCATACTTGATATTAAATAGCATCAAAAAAACACACGATATTCTTGATGTAAAATGTCGTGTGTTCTTATGATGATTTTCTAAAATATTTACAATTATGAGAGTTTTTGCGATATATTTCTTCATTATAGTCAAATATTATGTTACTTTATACCTTTGATCAGCTTTTCTTTGGTTTAAACGTCTTACAACAAGTTTCAGCCGAATAGCTAGCTGCATCCTGATGATTCTTTTCACCTAACTCTGACGACATTTCTGTATCATATCTTGCATGGCTATCTAGTTCAACCATTATTTTTTCAGCTGTGCAAACATTCCCTTCTCCATAAAATGTACAGTTTGAAATCGCACAGGAAACCTCTACTTTGGGCATGATTGTACCTCCCTTTTTGTTAACCGCTCTGATAAATTATTTTCTGCAAAAAGCAATATTTCATTCAAAGTACCTTACGGCATAACAATTAGATTTTCCTTTGTACAAACAATCATAAAGCATCAAGGAAAAATATCATGTCAAAGTGGAGATTTCAAAAGAAACAACTATACATGTTCAACTTTCGCTAATTAAGAATACTTAGATTCCGTCATTTTTTTACCAACAAAAGAGAGCTGATATCATCAGCTCTCTTAAACATTAGATTGTAACTGTTTCTAGTCTAAATCCTTCCACAACTACCTCTTCATCAATTTCCAACAATAGACACCGTTTTCCTTGGAACGTTATATATTTAACGTATTTCAGGTCAGTCGGGTTGATTGTTACATTGGCCACTTTTGTCTCGATTTTGATGGTTTTAGGAACTAAACTAGTTGCTTTGAATTCATGTTTTTCATCATCCACGACTGTTTTAAAGGCATGTTCTACTTTGGCCGTCTCCACATTTTCAACGCCACTTACAGTTAAGATGCGCTCGATATCCCGTGTATCTAACGTAGGGATTTCACTTTCTTCATTCTCTTGATTCTCCTGAACCAGCTTATCGATTTCCTCATACACATTGGAAATCACTCGGGAATCCACTTGGTCTCCGATCACTTCTTTTAAAATAAAATCGAAACAGTCCTTATCTTCCTGAGCCGTTATAATCTCTTCACAATTAAGCACTTCTTCCATAAATTTATAATCTGGTTGATTTGCTTTCCCTGTATAGTAGAGAATATGGTTTACATCTGCTGCATTGTCATTTAAAGCAGGGAAGAGAAACCCAGTTAATGGTGAATCTAAATTAATAATCGGATCAAAGACATTATATGATTTGAATTCCTTCTCGATATAATCAAACATCAAGGCTTTTTTCGGCACATCTGTTTTATTAAGACTGCATAGGATAAACGCGTTGGAATAGACCTGGTCATCCCCGCCTTCTTCTGATTCCGCATTCCGTTTCTTGGTCGGTTTTCGATATTCCCCGCGGATAAACGTCACCACTGTATCAAATTCATAAACGGTGGCAGAAAACATTTTCACGACGATTTCGAGCATATATTCTTTCCAATCTTCCGTTGTTTCTTGTTGCAATCCATCGAAAAGGAACATTTGGGTGCTGTCTTCCACATCCCTCATGAATTTCAGCTCAAACAGTTTAGCATCAAGTTGACCTGTTAATACTTTTTTAAAGTTGGCTAAAAACAATTCTTGTGCTTCTTGTTCTAGCATTTGAAACGGCTGACTGACTTGATGGTAAATCTCGCCTGATTCTTTCTGTACATACACATTAAAGATTTCTCTGATTTGCAGGTTGTAGTTATCTAGCTTAAATTGTTTTCGAATATTAGCAATGTCTTTTTTGTTCATTCCATTCAACTCCCATATCTGATTATACCGTTCAGACCTGAAAATAGTAAAACTTGAGGAATCTCTTGCTAAAGGCTGTGTTAAACTTGGATGTTGATTTCCGTTCCAGGCGCTTCCCTTTCCGCGGGCTTGCCGGGGAGCCTCCTAAGCGCTTTCGCGCCTGCAGGGTCTCCCCTGCCCCGTACTCCCGCAGGAGTCTCGCGCCTTCCACCTCAATCAACATCGTTAAAAGATCAACAATGACCTTTAACACAGCCTCTTTAATCAAAAATAAAGGGCTGCCACATTAACCTGTTAAGCACAGTTAACGCAGCTGCCCACATTACTAACTAGGGATTTTCTTTACTTACTTATTTTGAAAATGTGAAGCCATTTTCTATTGAAGGATTTACACTTGTTACCATATTATTCACTGCACTGAACAAAGCTTTTATGGAAGAGGTCATAATGTCAACATCAATTCCGCATCCCCAATAAACGGTCCCATCTAAGGCAGTAATTCCTACATAGGATACGGCATTTGCTTTCGATCCAATTTCCAATGCATGCTCCTTATACACTAAATCTTTAAAATCGATACCTAAAATGCTTCCAAGACCATTGCTGATGGCATCCAGTCTACCATTTCCTACAGCGTTAAATTCGTGAACTTCATCATTAATTTTAATCGAAACATTCGTTTCATAATCATCATTTTGAGTAAATTTGTAATTGATAAACTCGATCGGGGTTTTAATATTCACATATTCTTTTAAGAAAATGTCATAGATTTCATTGGGCATTAGTTCCTTATGCTTACGGTCTGATACATTTTTTACACTATATCCAAAGCTTTCACGCATTTCGGCAGGCAAATCAAGACCATAATTCTGCATTAGTATATATCCGATTCCACCTTTACCGGATTGGCTATTAATACGAATAATATCCCCTTCATACTGTCTGCCAATATCTTTTGGATCGATTAATAGATAAGGTACGGACCAATACTGATCTTCTTTCTCCTCACGCCATTTCATACCCTTTGCAATGGCATCCTGATGGGACCCGGAAAATGCAGTAAAGACCAGTTCACCACCATATGGGTGTCTTTCATGTACCTTCATTCTTGTTAATTTTTCATACTTGGCAAGGATTTTATAGATATTTTCAAAATTAAGCTTTGGATTGACACCATGCGAAAACATGTTTAAGGCAAGTGTTACGATGTCTACATTACCTGTTCTTTCGCCATTACCAAACAGTGTTCCTTCGACTCTCTGTGCCCCAGCAAGCATTCCCAACTCTGCATCTGCAACGCCCGTTCCCCTGTCATTGTGCGGATGAAGTGAAAGAATGACATTGTCACGGTAGCTTAACTGTTCACTCATGTATTCGATTTGGCTGGCATATACATGAGGCATTGACATCGAAACTGTCGCTGGCAGATTGATAATCACCTTGTTGTCCGCAGTTGGCTGCCAAACATCAAGGACTCTGTTACATATTTCAAGCGCAAACTCCATTTCTGTACCTGTAAAGCTTTCCGGTGAATATTGAAACTGGAAATTCCCTTTTGTTTCCTCAGCATATTTTTTAACCAATTTTGCTCCAGTCACCGCAATGTCGATAATTTCTTCCTCGTTTTTTCTAAAAACCTGCTCACGCTGTGCCACTGATGTTGAATTATAAAGGTGAACTACTGCCTTATTTACACCTTGAAGTGCTTCAAACGTTTTTTCAATAATATGCTCTCTTGACTGCGTTAACACTTGAATGGTCACATCATCAGGTATTAATTCTTGTTCAATCAATGTCCGTAAAAAAGCATATTCCGTTTCAGATGCAGCAGGGAAACCAACTTCAATTTCCTTGAACCCTACTTCCAAAAGTAATTGAAAATATTCAAGCTTCTCTTCCAGACTCATCGGTACGATCAACGCTTGATTTCCATCCCGCAAATCTACACTGCACCATAAAGGAGCTTCCTCTATGTATTCCTTCTCTGCCCATTTCATACTTTTTACCGGAGGCATAAAATACCCTCTAGAATACTTTTCAACATTTCTCATTTCGTTGACCACCCTTTATAAGTTTTAATAAAATTAATTTTTCAAATAAAAAAGCCTATCATCTCATAAGAGACGACAGGCTTTGCCTACGTGGTACCACTCTTTTTGATTCATTAAAACGCAAATGAATCCACTTAATGACTTTATGACGGCAATCAACCGTTAAGACCTACATATCAGCCTTACCACTCCTGGGTGAGTTGGGGGAGTTATTGACTGTCTTTCACCAGCCGACAGCTCTCTAGACAATAATGATCCCTTAATACTCCCATTCATTGTGTTTATTTTTTAAATTTTCCTTATTTTATTATTTTTTTAATAATCAGTCAACCCCGTTTGAGGGCTTTTTTTATTTATACTACTTAATTAACTGCATTTTTTACCGCTTTTATATGATATAATCCACCTTCCGAGCTAATAATATGCTCAGGTTTTGGTTTACCCAATTTTGCTCTATGGCCTGCAATATGCGCTTCACTCTTTTCCCACTGCTTCCAATATTCCTCTGATTCCCACCGAATCATGACCATAACCTCTTCATCTCCACGGCGAACCTTTTTCTCCATGACTGTTACATCAATAAAACCTTCTTGCTTTTCAAGCATGCCTTCCCCACTGAATTGGTTGACAACCTTTTCGGCATTTCCTTCTGTTACGATAAACTTTTTTAACTGAACGAACATCTAAACATCCCCTATCCTTTATTAATAAATATAAATTGCTTATTCTTCTGCATTCTCACTATTATCAAAAGCTTCTTCAGTAGCTGTATCTTCTTGTTTCGTGTTCTTTTGATCAGATTCCATTGCTTCATGTTCGTGAAGTTCAAATAATTGAACGAACTCGTTAATAACCATATCCATCGCTTTTAATTCACCAACGAGGATTTGGTTAATCGATTGAAACTCAGGTGCATCTAACTGTTGTTTAATTGTTGAACGTTTAATATTCAGCATCTCTAAAAATGCAATTGCCCTGCCTCGGCGAAATGTTTTGGCACCACGATGGTGATGATCATGGTCTTTTCGTTTATGTCCATCTCCACGATGATGTCTGTCTTTACTATGAGCTTTAAATTCTTCGTTTCTCATTTATGCGGCCCCTCCATCTGTATACAAACGTATACATGACTTTATATTCCTACTGTATACAATTGTATACTAAATGTCAATCCATATTCTTTAACTTCGACAAAACATACTCTTTCATACCAAAAGAACCAGCAGTCAAATTACTGCCGGTTCTCCACAAAATGAATATTCCTATCTATTTTAAGCATTCTATAAAAAAAGAGTAAGGAGTTTAAATCATGCTGGTGGCATTAATCCGAATAGGTCTCTTTTTAATACCATGGTTAACTGTTTTCTTTATTCCTAAAGAAGAGTTTAAAAAGTATACGCCAGTTGCAACTTTTGCAACCTTAATAGTACTAGCAGAAAGTGTTTTGTCAGGTCCCTTTAAATGGTGGAAAGTAAAAGGGGGACCTTTACAAAAAGCTTTAAATGACTTTAGTTTTATTTTCGGACCCTTCTTTGTCGGCACCATTTGGATTTTTCGATTTACATACGGAAAATTTTGGCTGTACCTTTTAGCAAATATTTTAATGGATTCGTTTCTTACCTACCCTGCAAGCTGGATTCTTCAAAAATTACATGTTTTCAAATTGGTTCGTTTCAAGCCTAAACACATTTTCTTTACGGCTATGCCTTATGCAATTCTTATTTATCTTTACCAAATGTATATAAGTAAGCCCAAACATATAAATGATCAAAGTGAAATCTCGAAACCAGCAAATTAGTCAGGTATTACCTGGCTTTCATCTTTTTGGCTGTGTTAAACTTGTATGTTGATTTCCGTTCCAGGTGCTTCCCTTTTCAGCGGGCGTGCCGGGGAGACTCCTCAGCGCTATCGCGCCTGCGGGGCCTCCCCTGCCCCCTACTCCCGCAAGAGTCTCGCGCTTTCCACTCCAATCAACATCGTTTCAAGATTAACAATGACTTTTAACACATCCATAAAAAAATCAAATCAGTTCATTTTTGTTTTTTAGATTTATAAATAGGATGATACTGCACAAGGAACATAAAATGGCTAATGATGCAATAAAACCGTATCCAGCCTGTAATCCTAAAACCTCGTTTTCTACTCCACTTGCACTTGTAAACAACTTGCTCACCAAATCAATTATAAAGCCTATCAAAAGATTCCCGATAACACTTGCAATGCCCATCAATGTCACCGTAAAAGTAATCGCGGTTCCTGTTCCCTTTGGATACCTTTTGGCTAAAATTGCCATGACAGTCGGATAGATCAAGGCAATCCCCACTCCAGAAATCGCAAATAAGATCGCTCCCTTTTCACCCGTTAGGATGGCTGCTAAACTGCATACACCCGAAAAAGCGGAGGCAATGATGATCGATAAGGTATAACCAATTTTATCGGTAACAGCTCCTAAAAAAAGTCGAGCAAGCATGAAAAACAAGAAAAACATCGATAACATTTTAGAAGCATCATGGATGTTCCAGCTATAGGCGTCCACCAAAAATTGTACAAGCCAGCTGCCAACTGCCATCTCTGAGACCACCCCGAAAGAAAGCACCGCTACAATCAACCAGGCAACAGGGTCCCTGATAAGAGATTGATAGGAGGCCGTCTCTACATCATCATCATGCGTGTCATGTGGAAATTTACCTATCAGAGAAGGAATAATTGGCAACAGAGACAATAATAACACCAAAAGGTACATGCCTCGCCAGCCCAGATTTGCTCCAAAGATGTTCCACCCCATTAAAGAGGCCGCTATGGTTGGTGCTACAGTTGAACTAAGCCCATAAAAAAAGTGAGATAAATTCATCATGAACCCAGTGTTTTTAGTGAAAATTCTAGCAGCCATGATCCCTAAACCTATCTCAAGCATGCCATTTCCAATATATAAAAAAAAGAAAGAAGTAGACAAAAAGCCATAATTTGTGGACAGGTAAATAACAAAACCCGCTAATGCCATCGATAAAAAAGCAATGATTCCCGTCCATTTGATCCCTATTTTGCTACTTAGTAGGGATGTAAATGAACAGGCAATAAGATAGCCTAGAGAATTCAAGGCTAATAGAATACCAATCTGTGATTGGCTTAACCTCAGTTCATTCTGAATGATAGGGATGGCTGGACCTTTAATGTTCTCAGATAAACCAAAGATGAGAAAGCCTCCAAAGACGATACTGAGTAAAATATAATAGTTGTATTTTGGAACACTCTTAAGTGTAGGCCTTGTTTTTTCTGTTGTAAGTGTTTGTTGTTGGGTTTCCATAAACTTTCCTTTCTTTTTAAAAATAGTCTTGCATATATTGTGATAAGTATTTATTCAGCTTCAGAATAAATATTCCAATATTTAATTCTAATTGGCTGCCGTACTTTGAGAATGGGGGCAACTTTTTGTAAAGGATGTGGATGGAAATGGATTTTAATACTTTTATCAGATTATACCAAGAATTCTTAAAGGAATGTGCATCAAAAGGTTGGATTATTGAGGTTCTTATTGAGGAATTTGGAAATCATCTAGCAGCAATCAAAAATTCAGCAGGAATTGAAGTCCAATTCTATATCGAATTAAATCTAGATAACTCTGTTCAGCTTAATAATACAACGAATCAAAGCAACCTAGATTATGGCGTTATAAGGGACTCAGGTAAAGGGGACGTCTTCGCAAAAGAAGTATTGGATGAGTTTCACCAGTACTGGAGAAGCCACTTACCTAGACGCTACTCTAGCTTTATTATTAATAAACAATAAAATAGTTAGTAGAGGGGATATAATAAATTATTGTATCCCTTTTACTATTTTCATAAAAATATACAATTGATTCAAGAATTGCTTCCCCTCTTCATAAGCTTTATGATGTATTCCTTAGGGCTCCAGCAATTAAATTTATAGTGTGTTTTAGTCTCATATCCTAATCGTTCACAGTAAAATTTCATTCCTTCTGTTTTTTTCTCTGCTATAAAATGCCGGCAAGTCGCACAGCAATGAAAATCTTTCATAAACACATCACCTTTCATTCTTTATATAAGTAATATAAAAAATAGTTTGCTATGATATTAAGGATATAGGAATGTTTCAAATAAATTAAGCTGAAAGAGGGATCTTTTTGAAAAAAATCATTTTTATTCCCTTAATTCTTTGTGCTTTCGTATTAGCAGCTTGCGGTGCCGCCAAAATCCCGATGGACGCAAATAATAAGAATTTGATGAATATGAAGCCAGTTAGCGGAGAAGAAACATTATCTGAATGGTCTACACCTAGTAGTATCACTACTAACAAACCAGTAACCATTTCAATCCTTATTAAGGATAAAAATAATAAGCCAGTGAAAGAATTCGAAACAGTTAGCACTAAGAAAATGCACTTAGTAGTCGTTAGTAAAGATTTTTCTTACTTTGCTCATATTCATCCCACATTTAAAGGAAATGGACGATTCGAGATTACCACAACGTTTCCTGCAAGTGGAGATTATAAACTCATTGCTGAAATGACTCCAGTTGGTGCTAGTGATTACAGTATTGAAAATCACTGGGTTAAAGTTCAAGGAACACCACCACCATCCGTATCAATTGAACCAGACTCTACGCTCACAAAAGTAATCAATGGAACTAAGGTTACTCTTTCTTTCGATGGAAAACCGACTGCCCAAAAAAATATCGATATGAACTTTACCCTATATAATGCTAAAACGAATAAACCAATAACTAATTTAAAACCATATTTAGGAACAGTTGGTCATGCAGTGGCAATTGATCGTTCAGTAGCACAGTTTATGCATATTCACCCATTATACCCCAAAGGCAAAGGTCCAAAAGTAACTTTCATGACCTATTTCCCCACAAAAGGAGTATACAAAGTCTGGGGGCAATTTAACGTAAATGGACAAATATTGACCGTACCGTTTGTTATCAATGTTGAGTAAAAGACTGAAAAGACCTATTCCACAGTTTGAATAGGTCTTTTTAGTACGTTGTATTTATTTTTTACGGAATGAACGTACCACCGCAAATAATGAAAGCAGCACGGATACAATTGAAAGAACTAATGGCAGCGTATTAGACTGTTCATTGTTTGTTGTCTTCACGTCCGTTGTTTTTGTGGCATCTTGTTTAGTGTCTTCAGTGACGGTTTGATCATCATGATGATCATCTGTTGAAGTTCCTGCGACAATATCTGTTATAGAATGTGGAGCTTTTGCTGATTCATCGCCTGTCCACTCGACGATACTGCCATCTTTATAATATTGGTAGGCATCCCATGCAATCTGGGTAGCTTTATCAGGGTTTTTGGCCACAAAGGTAAACTGTTGAAATTGACCTGGTAAAATCCCCTCGCCAGTTGCTGTAAATGTAAATAATTTAACCTTGCCGCTCGCATCCTTATCAGCCGTATAGTTCCAGCCAGGGACAGGTTGATAAGACATAATTTCTACTCCCGTAGGTGCTTTAATCGTGAATTTTGTAGTTGGTACTTCTTTTTCGACAGGAACTTTAACCGTATATGTTTCCCATGCTCCAGTAGTAGAAGTTTTTGGCATCACAGTTACATGGGCACTTGCTACGCTTGAAAATAAAAACAAGCTTAATACAGTAGGTACAATCACTTTAGAAATTTTTTTCATTGTTCGTTTCATTTAATTACTCCCTTTAAATGGTATTTATTGACTTCCAACTAATACTTTGAAATCTGTATCAATTGTTTCTAATTCCTTGGTGAGGACATGAACATGAACATTCCAGCGGCCTGCCATATTGAAATTCATCCCTTTGACTTTGTAGCTGCCTTCTTTGACTTTAATTAAGGTTTTCGTATCGTCCCCCATATCCATCTCTAAAGAGGTAAAGGTAAGGGTTACTTGTTCAATATTCTTCAAAGGCTGACCTTTTTGGTCTCTCAATGTTAAAACGAAATTATTCTCCCCAATAACATTAGGGGTCACTTCAAAAGTGATTTGACTAACTCGCTGACCTGTATTTGTTTCCTTGAAAGGTCCTGGAGATGACATCGCCGTTGGTAAATTGGTTAATAAAACAGAAAGCATTAAAACAATTAAGCCCGTTACCAGTTCTCCCCATAATGTCGTTGGTAATCCTTTTTCTCGGTTCTGTTTTCCTTTTAAAAAGTTAAATGCAGCGAAAACAATCATGATTATTAAAAGGAGAACCTTTCCTAATAATACTCTTCCGTAATTGGAAGTTAGAAGAGTTCGAAGATTAGGAATATAGGAAAGACTACCAATAAAGCCCGTTACGGATAACACAATGACAAGTAAGATTCCCCACTTGGAAAACCTTTGAATCGTTTCTAAAAAAAGCGTCTTGGTATCCATTTGCCTACTAAGAGGGATTAATGCAACCAGTCCGATCAAACTTCCAATCCAAATCGAGGCCGAGAGTAAATGAATAAAGTCGATTGGAACTGTGAGAAAAACGTTTGTTGACGAAGCAGCATGACTTGTAAAAGATTTAGACACTAACAATCCGATTCCGAGTATGAACGAAATCCACAACCATAATGCGTTAAACTTACTTTTTATTAATAGGTAAGTAAAGATAAATAGAATAAACAACCCAGTAATTTGGATAATCCAAATTTTGCCGAACAATGTGTACTCAACCATATCCAGTAGTAGACTAATCCTTATAATCTGGATCCAGGATGCACCTAATTCAATCACTGCTTGCAATGGCAGACTCAAGAGAATACTAACGAATAATATAAATAATGAAAGTATGATTACTTTATTAAAATTTTTGATCAACCGAGAGTTTTCCAAAATCCCCTTCGGTAAGATAAAAAGATAGAGAAAAAGCACTCCAACTAAACATGCATTACTTATGTATTGAAGCCAACGGATGATAATAAGGTCCATTTTAGGCGTATAGCCTTTTGTCTGTTTACTGACGGAAGAACTATCTTGATTATGATTTTCCTTTCCTATTTGAAATGGAATGACTCCTTCAACTGGATGACCATCACTAGATACTACTCTCCATTTAATGCTGTATGTGTCATCAGGAAGATTTGAACCTAGGCCCGTTTCAATCATAGAAGGATTTTTAGGATCTATACGTCCATTTTTCTGATCCACCCGATTCCCTTTTGAATCAAACACCTCTATTGAATTGAATGATGCCTGGATCGATTCATCAAACACAATCGATACCTTTTTTGGAACCTGATTTAATATCTCATTTTCATATGGAGTTGATTTAATAATATAAGCATGGGCAGAAGCAAGTGAAGGAAATAATACTAGACAAAGATAGATGACTGCCATCATCAGGCTGCCATTTTTCAAGTGTTTCACCCCATCACTTCCTTTCTATTTATGGCACCCACAGCCCAAGTCACCAGTCATTCTTTTGGTAACTTCATCCAGTGCTTGATCAAATCGAAGAATGGTTCCACCAAAGCCCTTTTGAAATTGTTCTGCATATTTTAATGAATCAAACGTTAATACTTGCGGTTTACAACAATTTAAATTAAAGTCAGCATCAAATAAATAGTAAGCCAGCTTGGCACTAATTGTTGTATGTTGAAGAAAATCACGACAAATAATTTGCGAAACATTTTTTTCAATATCTTTATACCTTAATAGGCCACAGTGCGGGCAGCAAAATTGCTCCACTGTTTGTTGAAGGGTTATGATTTGCATAGGATGCCGATTATTCAATTCCTTTAAACAATAAGTACAAGTATGGGGAGAAACAGTTGAATGGGTAACTAATGAAATACCGCCAGACGTTTTATTAATCTTGTTTTCTTCTATTAATGGTTTAATATCCCGATATACTGTCATTTCAGAAACATTTAAACGATTGCTAATTTCGCTTATTGAAAGTGTTCCATCTTCCGTTAACCATTTTAAAATTTGATTTTGCCTTTCAAACGGCAGCATTTATAAACCTCCTTTCCACATAGTAAACTGAAGCCATAATTATACAATAGAACAGTTTAATCATATTAACAAGTACGATATGTGAATAATATGTGAAAATTATCATCAAATTCACAAAAAGTAACACGAATTTAAAAAATACGAACTTCGTTATGAAAGATCGCATTTTGACCTTTTATTGTTCAGGTTGTTTCTTTAACTAGTCTTTTAGTCGATATTAGTTTTAAGAACCATGGAAAGAAAAACCGATAAATCACAAAATATACTGGTAGGCCATACCAAGTTTCCCAATTATTATTGTTCATATAGCCCACTTTAACTAAACCCAGTTCTAAGAAAAAAGACAAAAATGTAAAAATTAATGCAATAATCCATCTTTTTTGTGCACTATAAAAATTAACATAAATAACAGATATCGAAGCAGGAACAAAGCTCAGCAAAAAGGAATCGCTAAGCTCGGTAGTGTTTTTCTTTGCTAAGTCAAATAAATCAAATACAGAACCTGCAATCGAATCAGAAACCCAAGTCAAAAATCCTGCTATTCCTAATGTAATGAAAATTCCTGCCCATGTTAGATTTTTTTTAGGCATAAATAATAGAATAAGTATGAAAACAAACAATACGGTCCAAACATACCATTCACCTTGATACTTCAATATTTCCATTAATTCACCCACTTTCCTTATAGTGCTTATCTTTTGTAACCTAATGAAAAATATACGAGAGCTAAAATAAAAAGAGATGCCGCAGCACCCCTCATTTAAAAATGATTTTTCATAGTTTTGTTATCACTTTTTTTCCATAACAGCGAAGTAATTACCTTCACTATCAGCAAAGTTAAATACTCGACCCGACGGCATATTTACCAATTCTCCTACCGTAACCTGTTTACTGGATAAATCGTTATATAATTTATCTAGATCCTTCGAGAAAAACATTAAGGAAGGTGTCCCTAGATTTAGTTCAGGCTGCATTTTAGAAATGAGTTCCTTATTGTGGAGGATTATACTTGTCTCAACTTCCTTTGTTGGAGCAATTTCAATCCATCTCATCCCTTGACCGCTATCTTGCTCTGAAATCACCTTAAAACCTACTTTTTCTGTCCAAAACTTTACCGCTTCATCTTGATTATTCACATACAACATAATTTGACCTACTATATTAATCATTACGTACACCCTCCAATTTGTGTAAATATATCTATTTATTGTCCTTTTCATGGAATCCATCCCACAATTTGTAAAACAGTAATAACGATTTCAATCACAATAAGAATAACCACAATCCATTCCACGAACAGTCCACGGATGGAATGGCTGATGGTGGAAAAACCGTCCATGATGTTATATAAAATTTCTGTTTTGCTTTTTAAAATGATATGGCGATCATTTAATTCAAAAAAATCAATCATTTTGTCATAAAATTCGCTCGCATTACTATTTGTCCAAGTTATATCAGGCTTATCCAAAATCATGATATAGGCAAGTGTGTTATAGTCATGGCGAAGAATTCTCGCGGTTGTTCTTGCCAGCTCTTTATTTCCTATTCTTAACTTGCCTTTTTCCAGGCGATCAATCATCGTTTCAAGTCTGTCATGGATATCCCCTAATTGTTCCTCCGTTTTCTCAAGTGCAACGGATTTTGCAAGAACAGTAGAGATTAGTTCAGGGTAAAAGTGTTCATATTCGGGTACAACTACATATTCATCCGTTAATTCAAGGTTTTCAGTTTTACTTATCTGCAGGCTATAATCGTCTGAGTACTTGTACATATTTTTGAAATCAATGTCAGGCTCAAAGAATTGGATATAGTCTAAAAAAGTTTTTATTTCATTTTCATTAGAATGATTTATAAAAACAAGACTCCCAAAAGAAAAAACGAGAACACTTTTCGATTCATCCACTTTTTCACCTAAAATAGTTTGAAGGATATTGCCTTTTAGAATTAAAGGTTCTTCCCAGGTGAATTTTTTGGGAATTCCACATTGTAAAGCAATTTTGTTTAGATCAATTTCATTGGTGATGGCGATTGCTTTAAAAGTAAAGTCCAACATTTATCACTCTTTCACAGATCTTTTTATTTTATGTTATAAAAAATCGATCCCATGAAACATTATTTCCTTTCCTCTACTTAACTATGTCACTACTTTTATTAATTCACCATTAACTAAATTAATCCTGCATGTTCCACCAAAATGCCTATCTAACTTGACTGATATTTTAACTTGATCTGTCCCGCTTGTTTAATTCCGAAAGGTTCACAACATTTTTCCCCAATGTCTAAAATAGTGTGTTAGTTAATCTGACAAAATCTTAGGAAATAAATAATTTTATAACTATAATGAACTTGTGACATACTCCTTGAATGGAAACCACGGTGAGGGAAGGCACCCTGGTTTTCATTTTTTTTGTTTTTCGGGTACTCCTCAAAAATCATTCTTTCTGATATGTTTATATTATCAACTACCAATTTAAGGATGTGATGGGCAGGCTGTTCCTGCTGGAATATGAACATTACAATTATGATTGCGGATGATAATTCGTTTATCCGAGAAGGCATGAAGATCATTCTAAGTACATACGGTGAGTTTGAAGTACTAATAACAGTTGCTGATGGTAAAGAGGCAGTTGATTATTGTCAAATTCATCAAGTCGACATAGCCCTTTTGGATGTAAGAATGCCTAATATGAATGGCGTTGAAGCAACAAAAATTCTAACCGAAAAGACGAAGACAAAGCCGATCATCTTAACAACATTTGATGATGATGAGTATATTATCGATGCGATTAAGAACGGTGCAAAAGGCTATTTATTGAAAAATACCGATCCTGAACGGATCCGTGATGCCATTAAAAGTGTCTATTATGGCAACACCGTAATGCAGGATGTAGTACTCGATAAAATTAAATCAAATATGACAGGTACTTCGAAAACAGAGTCCAAAGTGGATGCAAGCCTATTTACCGAGCGGGAAATGGATATTATGACATTAATAGCAAAGGGCTATTCCAACAAGGCAATTTCTAAGGAGCTGTTTATCTCTGAAGGAACGGTCGCGAATTATATTACTTCCATCCTAAGTAAAACTAGGTTGGAGCATCGAACACAAATAGCCATTTATTATCTAACTGGTTCAGTAGAATAAGAGGACCAGCCAATGGAATTATGGATCATTTTCAGCAAGCTTATTATCATCCTGTTTCTTAGCATATCCTATATTCACTCCGAAACTAGCCATTTAACTTGGATCATCCTTTCCATTTTGATGTATATCTCCTTGAATATTACCCTTTATCTAGTTCGATTGAACAAAGTGAAGATTAGCATCCACCTGGTTTCGATAATCCTTATTTATACTTCCTTTCGAGAAGTGAATCCGTTATTCTTACTGCTTTTGCCGAATAATATCTATGAACTTTTCTGGTCTTTTTTTGAAAAAAAGTGGTTATTGTTGTTAGTGGGCTTGCTGCCTTTATGGCTTGTACCCCAAAATCAAGCGTTATATGGTCTGATTGCCCTGTTCTGTTTTGTGGTTAATTATATGACCAGCCATTACTCGAATAGGCTTATTCATTATGAGCATACGCTGGATAAGATGCGGATTGATATGCAGCGTCTCTCCAAAAGTCTTAATGAAAATAAAGAGTACATTAGGCAATCGGAATATACCTATCGTTTAGAGGAACGCAACCGGATATCTCAACAGATTCATGACAGCATTGGCCACTCCATGACAGGTGCCCTAATTCAAATGGAGGCAGCGAAGACCCTTATGACCATAGACCAGACTAAGGCCGTGGAACTGCTTCAGAATGCGATTAACATTTCAAAAGAGGGCATCGAGGATATCAGGATTACCTTGAAAGCTATGAAGCCAGCTACCGAACAAATAGGTTTGCAGCGCCTTAAATTGTTCATTGAGGAATTTTCCATTCAGCACCAGCTACGAATGCCGTTTGTATACAAAGGAAACATAGAACTGATTTCACCGATTCAATGGAAAATTATGCTTGAGAATATCACCGAAGCCTTCACGAATTCATTAAAATACTCAGGTGCGTCGGAAATAGCGATTGACATTCAGGTATTGAATAAGCTGGTTCGGGTCGACGTCCGGGATAACGGCAAAGGAATTGAATCCGGCAAATTAGTAAAAGGGCTCGGCATCGTTGGCATGGAAGAACGGACCGCCTCCGTAAAAGGCACAGTTATCGTCGACGGAAGCAACGGATTCTCTGTCACCACCCTCCTCCCCATCGCCTAATGAAAGCATTCATAAGAAAAATATGAAATTTCTCATGTATAAAGGGTGAACTAATGCACTTATATTAGTTCACCCTTTTTCCTTATAATTAAATTACAAATACAAGAAATGGTGTCAGGCATCCCAAAGGCACCATCCAATGAGGTGAGTTTTTTATGAACGTGTTGGAGATTAAAAATTTAACGAAGAAATTTGGCGATTTTATTGCTGTTGATAATATGTCTTTAGCGATTCAGGAAGGAGAAATTTTTGGTTTTCTTGGTTCCAATGGCGCTGGCAAAAGTACCACCATCAATATGATTTCGGGTCTGTTACGAAATAACAGCGGGGAAATCCATATCCTAGGCAAGAACATTGCTTCACACAGCAAGTTCGCCAAGATGAATATCGGGATTGTACCGCAGGACCTGGCGATTTATGAGGATATGACTGCATACGAGAATGTGAGATTTTTTGCGGGATTATACGGACTGCGCGGAACAGAGTTAAAACAACGGGTTAAAGAGGCACTGGAGTTTGTCGGCCTAATAGATAAGCAAAAGAGCTTCCCAAAGAACTTTTCCGGCGGAATGAAACGCAGATTGAATATCGCTTGTGCAATTGCCCACCGCCCAAAGCTGATTATTATGGATGAGCCAACTGTTGGCATTGATCCACAGTCACGAAACTATATTTTAACCTCAGTCCGCAAGTTGAATGACATGGGTTGTACTGTCATTTACACAAGCCACTACATGGAAGAAGTGGAAGAAATCTGCTCGCGGATTGCCATTGTTGATCATGGTAAGGTGATTGCCGAAGGAACAAAAGAACAGTTAAAAGCCATTATAACCGATACAAAGGATATTTGGATTGAAGTGAAAAACGCTGAAAACCTCGAAGTAGCATCATTAAAGGAGATTAAGGGGGTTAATTCCCTTTCCATCGAGGAGAACCTTGTGAAAATCAACTCCCATTCGGAAGTCAACAACCTGAACCAGATTATCGAGTTTTTCATTAATAGAGGAATGGAGATCCGCTCACTCCAGGAGCTGGCCCCAAACTTGGAGACCGTCTTCCTCACTTTAACCGGCAGAAACTTAAGAGATTAGGAGGAGTTAGTTGTGAATATCATCAATATTGCGCTTAATGAATTCAAACGGAACATCCGAGATATTAGGACCCTCGTGTTTATGCTGGCCTTTCCTATTTTGATGATGCTGATTCTCGGAACTGCTTTGTCTAATACCTTTGACAAAAACATTAAACTGGGAAAGATCAATGTACTATATACCGAAAAAAATGACAGTAGCTTTGCTGCCTCCTTCCAAAGATTTATAAGAGAAGCAAAAAGGCAGGACATTCATTTCTCAAAAACTTCTGAAAGTACTACAGACGGAAAGCTCCAAGTGAAGCAAAACCACTATGATGCCTATGTGGAAGTAACAGATACAGGCATTCAATTTTATGGCAGTGAACGGAACAGTATTCAGGCAAGTATGGTAGAAGGTATGCTGACAGCTTTTGCCGATAAATACAATTTGATCACCGAAGTAGCAAAGGAAAAACCAGAAAAAGTGCAAACGATATTGACCAGTACTCAAACCAACTATGTAAAGGAAACCTCCTTAAATGCCAATAAAGCACCCGGATCCATGGATTATTATGCGATGGCCATGACGACAATGATCGCCTTATACAGTGCCATTTCCGCCAGTTCTCTGATTCGAGGTGAAAGAAGGCGGAACACCGCTATTCGGCTCTCCATCGCGCCCATTAACAAGATGGAAATTTTTCTAGGTAAAATTCTTGGGGGAATCGGAATTAACTTTGTTTGCATCTTGCTAGTAATGGCCTTCAGCCGTTTTGTTTTTGGGGCAAATTGGGGCAGCCATCCCGGTATAGTGGTGCTTATACTTTTCACGCTCGTGTTCCTTGCCGTCAGCTTTGGGCTCGGTCTCAGCTATATTATTAAAACGGACCAAGGCATGCGAACCATTATTATGGTCGTCCTTCAGCTTGCTGCCTTTTTTGGCGGTGCGTATTTCAGGATTGAGAACGCCGACGGCTTTCTGAAACTCATGATCAATTTGTCCCCGCTGACATGGGCACGGGATGCGTTGACAAGAATTATTTATAACAATGATCTATCAGCCGCACTGCCTTCGATTTCATTAAATATCGGTATTGCGATTGTTTTCCTGATGTTTGCTATTGTTGCATTCAGAAAACGGGAGGGTCTCTAAGATGCAAGAAATCATGTGGCTTGTGGCCAATTCATTACGTTCCATTTTTTTAAATAAAAGAAGAATCATTTCTTATGTACTTGTACCCCTACTGGGTATTTTCATTGCCTTCTTGGCATATGGCAAAACAGGTCCTTCCTATCTCCAGACCGGTATCGTTGATTTGGACCATACTACCATTTCAAAAAATACCGCCAGTTTTATCGGCAGTTTAAAAAATGTAAAAACAAGTAAACTAGCAGAATCAGAGGTCAGAAATAAAATCGCTTCTGGCGCCCTGGATTGTGTGATTATCCTTGAACCAGGTTTTTCAGAAGCAATTATAAAGGGTGAAAAGCCTGAGGTTCAGATCGTCTCAATTAAAGGGGCACAGGTCACCACTTATATTAAGGCCTACCTTAATAACTATATTGGTAACCTCTCCTCCTTAAGCACTGCTTCCAATGGGGAAGTAACCTTGTTTAATACTCTCTATCATAATTACCAAGAGTCTAGGTTTAAAGTAACAACCCATTCTTTAAAAGATACATCTAATAACAACGATATGACCATTCAGACGATTGGTTTTCTGCTGATGATTATGCTCAACTCTGCAGGCGGGCTATCTGAATTGATTTTAAAAGAAAAAGAAAACCGCACCTATTTCCGAATTATGTCGGCACCCATCGACGGTAAAAAGTATGTTCTGGCTAATGTGATTGTCAATATGATTATTATGACGCTTCAAGTGGTTGTCACCTTGACGGTTATGACGAAGGTCTTTGGTATTTCAGCTGGAGTTCCATTCTGGGAAATGATTGGTGTGATGATGTTTTTCTCGCTTGTCTCTGTCGGGTTATCATTGGTCATTACTGCCTTTGCCACTACCTCGAATTCAGCAAGTGCCTTGCAAAATCTGATCATAACACCCACCTGTTTGCTTGCCGGCTGCTTCTGGCCAGTAGAAATCATGCCAAAGGCAGCTCAAAGAATTGCGGAATTCTTGCCGCAAAGGTGGCTGCTCGACACGATTACTGAGCTACAAAAAGGACACACCCTCAGCAGCTTGTCAATGAATTTGGTAACCTTATTGTCCTTCGCTCTGGTGTTCTTCATAATCGCGATTTATAAGTTTAGCCGGAATAATAATGTTAGAAGTTTTCTTTAATAAAGTTTATAAAACCTCGCCGAGTAATTGAGCTGGCGGGGTTTTTGTTAACGGAAAATTCATATTCCCCTATATGGAATGGTGATAAATTTCTATAAAATGAGCTTAGAGATTAAGATAGGATGTGTCCTATGTTACTAAAAGCTAGATCTTAGTCGGAAGAATTATTAGTTTTACGACATTTAAACACTCGAATGGAGTTAGCACCAAATGATAAGTTTCACTATTCTAACCTTGAAAAGGGCTATGAGGGGGAAATAAAATTCGACAAACTGGCTACAAACCTTCAAGAAGAAAGATATTTCATAAATGACCTACTATTAGAAGTAAATAACTCCTATTTTCAAATAGATTCCTTAATGATTTCACAAGGTGGGATCCACCTTCTGGATATAAAAAATTATCTAAGTGATTATTACTTAAAATCGGACAAACTTTATTCCGTAACAACCGACCGCCAAATTAAAAATCCTGTTGACCAGTTAGAAAGAAGTTCGACTTTATTCAGCCAACTGCTCCATAACCTTAAGCTTAATTACCTCACTGAAGCCTTCGTTGTCTTTATTAACCCGGAATTCACTTTATATCAAGCCCCCATGGACCACCCCCATTATATTCCCCACCCAATTAAATGGTTTTTTGAATGATTTAAATAAGACACCTTCAAAGTTGAACGAGGGTCACAAGAAGCTAGCACAAAAAATAATTTCATTACATCAAGCCAAGAATCCATTTACTGTAAGGCCAAAATATTGTTATGAACAGCTGCAAAAAGGATTTAATTGTCATTTATGTCATTCCTTTCAGATTTATAAAAAGGATAATGAGTTTGTTTGTGGAAAGTGTGGCGGACATGAAAAGATAGAGTTAGCTATTGTAAGGCATGTGAATGAATTTAAGCTATTGTTTCCTGATCGAAGAATTACCACCCATAGTATTTACAATTGGTGCAATGTTGCTTTAAACGAGAGGACAATTCGCAGGGCTTTAAAGAAAAATTTTACTTCATTGGGGAATTCTAGAGATACTTATTATGAATGATTTTGGGATTCGGACAGGAACCTGCTCTTTCTTCCTTCCCTTGTCCGAATCAACCTTCCATTCGGACAGGAACCTGCTCTTTTTCTCTTCCCTTGTCCGAATCATCCTTCTATTCGGACAGGAGCCTGCTCTTTCTTCGTTCTCTTGTTCAAATCACCCTTGCATTCGGACAGGAACCTGCTCTTTCTTCCTTCCCTTGTCCGAATCAACCTTCCATTCGGACAGGGTCCTGCTCTTTTTCTCTTCCCTTGTCCGAATCAACCTTCTATTCGGACAGGAGCCTGCTCTTTCTTCGTTCCCTTGTCCGAATCACCCTTGCATTCGGACAGGAACCTGCTCTTTTTCTCTTTCCTTGTCCGAATCACCCTTCTATTCGGACAGGAACCTGCTCTTTCTTCGTTCCCTTGTCCGAATCATCCTTGCATTCGGACAGGAACCTGCTCTTTTTCTCTTCCCTTGTCCGAATCATCCTTCTATTCGGACAGGAACCTGCTTTTTCTTCGTTCCCTTGTCCGAATCATCCTTTGATTCGGACAGGGTCCTGCTCTTTTTCTCTTCCCTTGTCCGAATCAACCTTGCATTCGGACAGGGTCCTGCTCTTTTTCTCTTCCCCTGTCCGAATCAACCTTCCATTCGGACAAAATCCAATAATTCTGTCTTTCGAAGGGAATCTTTATTAACTCCTTTTATTACAAATCCCCTACATACTTTAAAAGTATCTGCTTTGCCAGAAAAGAGTCTTAAACAATTTTTTTATGAATAAAGCCAAGGTTATTTTACCCATAATATTAGATCACAAACAATACGGGTTTATATGTAGAATTTCGTTTAGTATTTTTTTCAAACTAGTTTAAAGCATAAAGTTTTTTCTTGTGCACATTCTATTAAAGGCTTGTCAACAACCAACTGAAGGGGGATAATAATGAGCGACTTCTTAGGCTTGTTTAGTGATGATAAATCACAAAATTCGGAAAGTAATCAAAATACCGAAACGACTTTAAATACCCAAAACAATCAAAATGAAGGCACACTTCAACTTCATAAAGAAGAATTAGACATTAACAAGAACAGTGTCGATGCTGGAGAAGTGGTCATTTCAAAAGATGTTGTCGAAGAATCAAAAACGGTTGATGTTCCTGTCATGCACGAAGAAGTTGTCATAACGAGAACTCCACTGAATAACGAGCAAAGTGATTCTACATCAATCTCTCAGGAAACCATTCATATTCCTGTCAGCCAGGAACAAGTGGAGGTAAATAAATATACAGTAGCAACTGAAGAAATTTCCGCATCAAAACGGAAAGTGGAAGAAACTCAACAGGTACAAGAGACGCTTAAACGCGAAGAAGCTCATGTTAATACAACTGGTAGCGTTAATATTGTTGATGAGTCAGGATTATCTGATATAAATAACAGCTAAAAAAAAACACCTTTTGATTACTAAGATAATCAAAAGGTGTTTTCATCCTTTACAAATGGAGGTAGCTTACATTGCCCAAAAACCATACTCCCCAATATGAAAAACATAATGAAATTACTTTTCAAATACATAAAGAACAATTGGAGGTAAACAAAAAGTGGATTGATACAGCCGATGTTACAATCTATAAGAAAAAGTATACAAAGGAAAAGCAAATTTTAGTTCCTGTCACATGCGAAGACCTCATTATTGAAAAAAGAGTAAAAAATCCAGAAGACCCTCGTGATATTCAAATAGAAACCACTTGTATTCCCTTAAGTGAAGAACAAATTGAAATCAAATTAGCCCTAACTGTACTTAATGACATTGAAGTTTATAAAAATCAATATGAAGAATTGATTCAGATTAATGAAAGGTTGAAGCAAGAAAAAATCCATATAGATACTATTGGAGATGTAAATGTAGTTATAGATTGTCCATCATCACCAGCTGATACATGATTGTAAAAAAGTCGAATCTCCGTTCCCTCATTCAAATCCGAACAAAGCCCACTCTCCCCATTCCTACAATAATAAAAAAAGGCTGTATCAAAACTGGCTGAATACCGAGATTTTTGATACAGCCTCCCCCATTAAAACTACTAGTCTACTAAAGTTTGTTTTAATGACTCAAGATTTTTCTTCATAACCCCTATATAATCCAGACCCTTTTTTTGATCTTCTTTTGTTAAACCTTCTAACGGATTTAAAACCTCCGTTTTAGCACCTACTTCATTGGCCAAAGTCTTAGCCACCTTTGCAGAAGTAAGCCCTTCAAAATAGATAATTTTTATATTTTTCTTCTTGACCAAATCAGCTAATTCCGCCAATTTACCAAGACTTGGTTCAACATCAGGAGATAAACCCGCAATCGGGATTTGCTTTAAACCATATTGCTTTGCCAAATATCCAAAAGCAGCATGTTGAGTCACGAACTCTTTTGATTTCGATTTATCAACAGTATCTTTATATAGTTGATCCAACTCTCCAAGTTGAGACTTAAAGGCAGCAGCATTTTTTTCATACTGTTCCTTATTTTTGGGGTCTTTTGCTTCTAGCGCCTTCATTATAGTATCTACTTCTTTCTGGGCTAAAACAGGAGAAAGCCATACATGCGGATCCTTAGTAGACTTTCCATTTTCTTCTGAAAGCCCATTAATTAGTGTAATTCCTTTAGAAGCCTCAACAACCTTTAAATTGGATTGATCAATACTATTTAATACCTTCTCAGTCCAGGTTTCAAGGTAACGGCTATTATAAATAAATACGTCTGCGTCTTGTATTTCAGCCATGTCCTTTGCTGTTGGGTCCCAATCATGAGGCTCTACACCATTAGGAATTAACAAATCCACCTTAGCCGTATTTCCCGCCACTTTTTGTGCAAAGTAATACATTGGATAGAAAGTGGTGACAATATGTAGCTTTTTAGTCCCATCGCTTGCTTTATCCTCTTCAGTTTTAACAGTAGTAGAACAGCCGCTTAATAATAAAATAAATATAAAGAAAAGACTCAAGTATTTTTTCATGTTGTTTATTCCCCTCTCTAAAACAGGAATCATTACGATTTATTTAATATAATCAGTTAGTAAGAAATATAGTTTATGAGATATATGCAAATCGTAAATATTACGAATTGTATCTTATAATGATATTACCTTTTTGTCAAATTAAAATTATTTAATAAAAATAAAACAGTAGTTTTGCATATTCTTATGGTGGATATAAAAACAGAAAATAAATTGACCTGTTCAACTGATGAACAGGTCAATTTCTCTCATCATAAAGACTCAATCCAATCCGCTACTGTTAAAACATCAGCTTGACGCGGGAATACTTTTTCGGTGAGAACACGATGAACTTCAGGATCAGCATCGAGACATGCATCTGAAAGTACCGTAATGGCATAATCTTTATCTGCCGCTTCTCTTACAGTTGATAAAACAACACCACTTGTGGCAATTCCACTAAGGATTAGCGTGTCAATTTGCTTTGATCGGAGAATAACTTCAAGATTGCTCCCGGCAAAAGCACTAACTCGGAACTTTGTTACCACCGGTTCGTTCGGTTGGGGTTTTAGTGATTCGTGAATTTGCGTTCCAGGATCAATGACAGTCATGCCCCCAAGGTGAGACAAAGCAGAAAACATTCTATTCCGTGAATTATTTTCAGGATAGCCTTCACTAAAGGCCACACGAACAAAAATAACCGGAATATTATTTTGGCGCGCTGCTTCCACAGCTTTCTGGAAAAGAAGAAGTACATCCTGTTTATCTTCATAACGTGAAACAATACCGTTTTGCAAATCCATAACTAGTAGCGCAGCATTTTCGGAAAATTTACTCATGTGTTAGTTACTCCTTTTATTAGTTTCATTCATTTCTATGTACTATTTTAGTTAGAATCTTATGTTAGCATACAATTCGAAGAATAGCTTTTTTTATGCATATGAAAAAGCTGTAAACATCCGATTCGAATCTAAATCGAAACAAATGTTTACAGCTTACTTCGTTATTATTGTTTAGGCATAATTGATACCTGCTGCCTTTATATTGTTTTTATCAGCTGACCCACATGGTGTTACTGCATAGGTCATATTACAATTAGGACAGTTCATAACAATTGTTTGTAATGTAAAGCTTTCACCGCACTCACATGTAATGATGTGTGCCACTTGGGGTGGAAAGTTTTCCTTCGCTTTACTTTTTACATGGTCACAAACATCTTTTCCGTTTTTTAATTTTGATGTACATCCACAGCTCATTTCAAAACCTCCAAAAGTTAATTGAGTAATTTATGTTCAGAATATCACATATTAATTCATAGCTGTGTGTCCAAAAATCAACAAATTGATGAATGGGAGTTTTTCACTTCTTTTTGGATAGTCACTTGTTGTTTCTCATATAATAAAGTAAAACTGTTCAAAGGGTGTACACGATGAAACATCTTTTCATTTATATCCTCTTATTTCTTCTGGTGATGGCCGTTGCTACTTTATTAGATATTCTACAAGGCTTAACTTTTATGGATACTCTTCATGGCTTTTTACTAATTAAACAAAAAATGACAGGTGAGGAGCTGTTCCTTATCTTTCTGTTTTTCTCACCACTTATTATTTCCTTGTCCAAAACCTACTTTAAAAAAAGACAATCTTCTAAGTCTACGTTTGAGGAGTAAATTTTCTTTGGATAATGGCAATCAGAAATAATAAGGTGGGTATTATGAATTGAAAAGGAAGATGTAGATAATATGGTACAACATGTAATCCTTCATCTAGATGTTCAATATAATTGGAAGCAATGATTCGGGAGGCAATTAAAAGAATGAATCCCATTGGATAAATCAATTTCTTCGGCTGTTTCAACTTAAATACATCAGCTGCCCCAATAATCGCACAGATGAAAAACACTGTTATTTTTACGAACCCCAATAATACCATGCTAATGATGACTACCGTATCTAGCCTCTGTACAAAATCAGCTATGTTGATATAACCAACTGCTGTGAGAATAGGAAATGAGGAACGCGATGTAATATCTGCACCTGCTATCAATATGTTTAAGAGGGTAAATAGTAATAAAACTCCCCCGCTTATGGTAACACCCATAATCCCTATTTTCCTGGCTCTATCTTGTTTATCTAAGAATGGTAATAACATCGTAAAGGTGACCATTTCACCAAATGGGAATGTTAACGTCGTCGGAAAAAATGACTTAAAAATCGGACGCCAACCGTTTTCTAATATTGGTTGGAGATGATTTAATCTAATAATTCCACTTGCAAATTCAAAAATCACAAGAAGAATCAGTATGAACAGGATGATAAAAAGACATAGTTCTGAGATACGAAAAAATACCTCAATCCCTTTATAAGCAGCATACATTACACATATCACCATAATAATCCCAATGGTTAGAAGCGAACTTGAACGGTAGGCCGTCATGATTAAAAGTTCTTCGAAATCGCGCAATACTCTCGAAGCAATGTACATAAAGTAACCAACATATAAAAATGCAAACAAAGTACCTGCATAACGTCCCAAGATTTTTGGAATGTAACTAGTCAAAGGCATGGATGGAAACAAATCATTTAACTTTGTAAATACAAGATATAGCACACAGCCGGAGACTATTCCTAAAAGAATAGTAATCCATGCATCCTGTTTTGCTTCTCCAGCCATCCCCAGCAGTATAGCACTTCCTAATTCAAATAAAAAAATAACGCTAAACAACTGAAATCCATTGATGTTTGCCTGTTGCATGCCGTATTTCCACTCCTAGATTAATAAGGATAAGGCTTAATTCGCATTCCTGTCTCTTCAATCGATACATTCACTTTTACATTTATTTTCGCCTGGGAAAATAATTGATCCCATTTGCGTCTAGATTCTTTCCACTTTTTAGGTTGAGTGGCGTGTAAAATCTCTCCGAATCCGAATACATCACTTTTCAAATTTTGTGCAGCCAAAATTCCATCCGTTATTTCCTTTTTCAATTCCTTTTCTGCTTTTTCCTCATATTCCTTAATAATCTGACGTTTGCTAATATCCTTATTGCATAATAATTCAACAATATATCCATAGGCCTTCGTATTAACGGTAATTATCGCTTGACTGTTTTGGATATCGACTTTCGTATCATTTTTTAATTGATTAATGGTAATATTGTTATACCGTTTCTCGTCACAATGAAATCTCAAGTTTGTATTTTTTAATTTATTATCAATAATTTGCAAGGACTTTGTCTTTTTTCCATCCATCCATCCAACTAGTTTCCCTTCTCTAAAAATGGATACACCATTAAGTTTTGTAAATGTCTTTTCCATCGTTTCTAAATTTTCATTTCGAGCACCAACTTTCTTGCTGCCTATTACACTTACTCCACTAATCGCAGGTTCTGAACCTTCACTCGTTAAATCCTCAATTACTTCATAAATTTTAGTCTGACCATGTTCTCCTAACGTCTCTGAGGCGTTTTTTACTTTTCCGGAAAGTGCTTGTACGGGAATCTTATCAACTGTTGAGAGCATATCCATTGTGGTTTTTACACCTGCTCCACGTGCAATTAAAACCGGTACATTGACCCGGACCCCAGCATCTCGCTCAAATATATCAAAAATAAAGTTCAAGCTTTCCTTTTTAGCCAAACGTTCACCGATGATTACTAGCTGAATGTGAGAATATATATTCTGACGTGAAAAAAAATTAGCCGAATTCCCAGCTGCTTCATTCAGTGTTTTACCGGTTGCTTCATAATTAATAACAGGAGTAGAACCAGAGCCAGTCCCTTTGGCAGCATTTTCACTAGGTTTGACTACTTGGTAGGTAACCTCATACATGTTTTTATCCGGAATATAATCAATTCCTACTCCAAGGACAATCGCTAACTCGTTTATTTCTTTGTAATTGGAGCAACCAGAGAGAATCGCTAATAAACCTATAAAAGGGAGTACTAATTTTGCTCTCATTCCTTATTCCTCATTCTTATGTTTTTCTACCTTTCGCTTTAGATGACCGATTTACTATACTTTCTATCGAAAAACGAAAAAGTACGTCTTTTTGCTCCTTTAGTCGAAATGGTGCAACTGGGTAAAGATAGGGTACCCCGAAAGAGTTTAGCCCGCACATATGCATTCCTATAATTAATGAAGCAGCTAATACACCATATAACCCTGCATACGATGCAACAACCAAAAGTAGAAACCTTAGGATACGTGCGGTGATCCCAAGATTATAATTAGGCAGTGCAAAACTAGCAATCGCTGTAACAGAAACAATGATTACCATTGCAGCTGAAACAAAACCTGCATCTACCGCTGCTTGTCCCAAAATTAAAGCTCCGACGATTGAAAGAGCGGAACCTACGGCTCTTGGCATTCTGATTCCGGCTTCCCTTAGGACTTCAAACGTCATCTCCATGATGAACGCTTCGATTATGGCTGGAAAAGGAATGGCCTCCCTTTGAGCAGCAATACTAACAAGTAAAACTGTGGGGACAAGTGCCTGATGATGGGTAATCATGGCGATGTATACGGCAGGTGCATATAAAGCTAATAAGAATGCCCCTAATCGTAACAGCCTTAAAAAGCTTCCGATATATTGGTTTTGGTAATAATCCTCGGAGGATTGAAAAAGCTGTGTAAAGGTTACGGGCACAACTAGAACGTAAGGAGTCCCTCCAATAAAAATGGCTACTCTTCCTTCTAGTAAATTTCCAGCTACAACATCAGGACGCTCAGTATTTTGAACCATAGGAAAAGGTGTATGCTTATCATCTTTGATGAAGTTTTCTACATAAGAAGATTCCAAAACGCCGTCTATTTTAATATTCTCTAGCCGCTGTTTGACTTCCTTCACAATAGAGTCATTAGCAATGCCTTTGATATACATGATTTCAACGGATGTTTGCGTCACTTCTCCAATTTTCATAGAGTCAAGACGTAGATTTGGGCTTTGAATCCGCCCTCTCACTAAGGCTGTATTTGTTCTGATGTTTTCCGTAAAACTGTCCTTTGGGCCACGGATAACGGTTTGTGTCGTTGGTTCCGTGATACTCCGTGACTCAATCTCCTTGGTGTCGAGGACTAGGGCCGTCGTATCACCATCTATTAAAATGACTGTACTTCCAGATACGATTGCAGAAAGTACCTCTTCTAAAGTCTTTTTTACTTTAATATTGCTAATAGCTATCGTTTGTTCAAGTTCATCCTGTAATGACCCGGCATCCAGGAATGATTTATAGGTTAAAAGAGGTTCTAAAATATGTTCTTGAATAATTTTTGTGCTAGATATTCCGTCGATATGAATCACGGCAAAGGCATATTTATTCTCGTTATGCTGAATAAAGCGATTGATTAAATCTCCGCTGCTTCCAAGCTTTTCTTTAACTTGTTCAACATTTAACCTCGCTGTGTTTTCTAAAGGAGTGCGGGAGGATTCTGATTCCTCTTTGCTATTTTCTTGTCTCAAGCGAGAATTTTTCAACATAGACGCTCTATCACCTCTTACCATATTTCTTATATTTTCCATAGTTTCGATATTTATGTAATTGACTATGATCTATAATTTTATATTCCTTTATCATCCGTGTTTTATTATATTGATATATTTAGGTTTTTCGCCTTTTTTCTATTTCAATAAAACACTTCCAAAAGAAATCGCATACAATGTGTTGAATAAACAAAGGCAGGAGGTGAAAATCGATGGGTCATAACCATTCTTCCTGTGGAATTTTTGGAGTTTTTCTTGGATTCTTAACAGGGGTAATTTGGTTAGTATTTGTTGCATTGGGCTGGGTAACTATTTTACTTGGAGCAATCGGCCTAACCGGTTTCCTTGTTACTGTTATCAACTTCCTTATTGCATTAATCGGCTTCCTTGCTTTCCTTATCTTCGGACTGTGCGTATTTAAGAAAGCGTGGCACCTCTGTAAGCATCATTGTTAATATTGCCTTATGAATCGGTGCTGATTTCAAAGAAAAAAACGGGATAGGGCTGTTTTCAGCCCTATCCCGTTTTTTTATAAAAAATTAGAATTTAGTATGATAGTTTTCAATTTCCCAAGTGTGTACAGCAGTGCGGTAGCTATCCCATTCTGCCTTTTTCATAGAAACATACTCGCCGTATACGTGTTCACCTAGTGTATTAGAAGCAATTTCGCCAGCTTCTAATTCCTTTACAGCTTCAGCTAAGCTGCCAGGTAAGCTATCGATACCCAAGAATGCTCTCTTCTCTTCAGTCATATGGAAGATATCTTCATTGATTGGTGCTGGTGCTTGTAGTCCTTTTTCAATTCCATCTAAACCTGCAGATGCAATTACTGCAAATGTTAAGTAAGGGTTAGCAGATGGGTCTGGACAACGTAGTTCTACACGTGTTGCAAGACCTCTTTTTGCTGGAATACGAATTAACGCAGAGCGGTTTGAAGCAGACCAAGCAAGATAACATGGTGCTTCGTATCCAGGTACTAAACGCTTATAAGAGTTTACTAGTGGGTTTGTTACCGCCACAAAGCTCTTCACGTTTTCTAATAAACCTGCAATAAATTGGTAAGCTTTATCAGATAATTGTAAATCATCAGATGGATCGAAGAATGCATTTTCGCTTCCTTCGAAGAATGACATGTTTACGTGCATACCTGAACCGTTAATACCAAAAACTGGTTTTGGCATGAAAGTTGCGTGCATACCGAATTTCTTTGCAATTGTTTTAACAACCCACTTATAAGTAGTTGAAAGATCTGCTGCAGTTAATGCATCAGAATACTTGAAGTTAATTTCGTGTTGACCTTCTGCTACTTCGTGGTGAGAAGCTTCAATTGTAAAGCCCATTGCTTTTAATGCACGATAGATTTCCAAACGAACACGCTCGCCAAGATCATGTGGAGATGGCTCAAAATAACCTGCTTTATCACCAAGTTCTTGAGTTGCGTAACCATTGTCATCATTTTTAAATAGGAAGAATTCTAATTCAGGTCCTACTGAAATAGTAAATCCTTTATCAGCCGCACGTTCTACTGTTCTTTTCAATACGTTTCTAGTATCTCCTTCAAAAAGAGAACCATCTGGATTTGCTGCTGAACATAGGAAACGAGCTTCTGAATATCCAGCTTCTTCTGTCCAAGGAAGAACAGCAAATGTTGCTAAATCTGGTTGAAGATAAAGGTCAGATTTATTGATTGGTGAAAATCCTTTGATTGAAGAGCCATCAAACATCATTTTTCCTTCTACAACATCTTCTAATTGCGCACTTGTTACAGTGACGTGTTTCAAAATCCCTTCGATATCGACAAATTGCAAGTGTAATAGTTCTACACTTTTTTCTTTAATAATCTCTTTGATTTGTTCTAAAGTTGCTTCTTTTGATGAATTTGAAATAAGTGTTTTAGCCACGTCACATTACCTCTCAATTTTATGTTATATTTTGTTACATCAATTAATAACTAGATTATATTTTAAAATTCATAGTTTGACAATCCTTTTTTGCATATTTTTTTGAATATTTATGCCATTATCACAGTAAGCGTTTTCAATATTTCTAGGAATAATAAGGTAAATTCCAATTAATTGATGTATTCTATTAAATAAATATACAAAATTATGCAGTGTTTATGTAGTCCCTTCTATCATAAATTAGTAAAAGGACCTATTCAACTGATGAACAGGTCCTTTTTGTTATTAAAATAAACTATTACACTAAATTTTTAATTTATCCATATCAATAATTCTTTTTAGGTAATCATATTCTTTTTGCTCGAGGATGTCGATTTCATTGTTGGTGGCAAGAAGTATTTGATCTCGGCACTTGGCGATTCTTTGAATCATGGGGTGAATGGTCAGACTCGAAAGGTTCACAAAGTCATATAAATCGTTTAGACTTACAGGTAATTTATAACCTTTATTACTGCTCGCTATTAACAGCCCCCTATCGCGCAACTTGGAAACAATGGTGGACCGAAAGCTATGTGGAGTTAATTTTACATCGCGAATCGCATTTAAATTATCTAATATTTCTTCCGTATACACATACTCATCTGGATTTTCCTTTAAATTAAATAACAGAAACTTTATAAAATCAAGGCGAAGCCGCTCTTCTTCTTCTTCACTCTTACGATGCTTTTCTATATATTTATAAGCCAAATTAACTGCTTGCTTAATGATAATTTCATCATCTTTTGCTCGATCATGCTCTGCCTGATAATCGAAGAGAAAGTTTTTGTAGTCGAGGGGCAATAGATTTATGGCCGCAATTTTGCTTTTGAAGATTTTCGAAAAAGAACGATATTGCTCAGAATACAGATTTCGTTCATATCCGGTTGCAAGAATCTTGGTGACTAGGTTTGCTAACTGAAGTAGGAGTTCTGATTGAGTGTGGTTGAACCCGAATGTGGAATAATTAAATAAGTCTGGAATACTTCTTGTTTGGATATAATTTTTAAACTCCCTAAGAAATAGTTTTGATTCATGTTCATCTGATGCAAGATCAAGCTGTTCAAACGTTCGATTTAAGTCATCATAGATTTTTCGATTTAAATATTTTAAAAAAGGTGTTTTAAACAAGATTCCGTGGTCTTCTCTTATTTTTCTTTTATCAATCACATAGGCATAGATACTAAACGGTAGATCTTTCAAATCGTTAATAAGCTGCAGGGTCTGGGTTGGAGCATCGTCGACGATGCTTGTATCAATTGTTCCTGTTTGAAAATACTTTTGGCTGATTTGCCCCAATTCATATTCTAAATACTGTTTATTCGATTCCTTTAGAAGTATAGACACAATGATAAAATGGGATGACCCATTCCCTTTATCAAAATCAAATCTATAATCACCAAATTCATCTATAAAGGCATATTGGATTTCCTCCATCTTCCCACCACCAAGAAATGAAATTTTGTCAATATATACAAGTTCAACAAAATTTCATAGAAACCTTCTCAAAGAAGCTATTTTCAAAAAAGTAGGACACTAATGAATAGTGTCCTAAAAGAAGATTCACTTGTTCTTGCTTTCTTTTTCACCAACCACAGTATTGCCGATTTTAGGTTCGGTCGTTGTGTTAGTTTCATTAGGAACCCAATCAAAACTTGGTTCAGTTGTCCCCGTTGACATCAAAGGCTGGGTAACGCCGTCTGCCTTTGGTGCCATTTTTGTGTTTTTGGAGTTAGAGTTGTCTTGTGCCAAACTTTTACCTCCTTTTACTTTTACTAATCTCTCTATTATTATCTTTGTGCCTTTGAATTCTATTCTCTGTATAATTACCGTTCTCTTATCGGCAAACTTTCCTTTGTTCTTTAATTTAAGTGACGGTTTATTCTCCCCCAACTCCTTCCCACCAGCCAGACCACTCTTGCCGTTTACTTACAGATGTAATATGGGAAAGATGATGGCGACCATGCCATGCATAAAGTCCGATGTTTTTGCCCACAGAAACTTCCCCTGTTTCAGGATGAATAAATGTTTTTTTGAGATCACTTGGACTTAAATTATTTAAAAGCTTTACTAATCGTTTATGCAATGAATCGAGGAGATCTAAGGAAACATTTATTGGTAATTTGATATCAGGTAGCTCCGCCCATTTACCTTCATCATAAGGCTTAATAACAGGATTCTCTTCAGTAAGGGCTAATTTAAAACGAATGTAAGCATTCATATGACTATCTGCGAGGTGATGGACTACCTGACGAACGGTCCATCCTCCAGAACGATATGGCGTATTAAGTTGTTCAATATTCATGTTTTTAACAGCCGCTCTTAAAAGTCCTGGTAATTCTTCAATCTCTTTAATCCAAGTCTTGATTACATTGTTTGTTAATTCACCATTGAATTCGAATTTTCCAATTGGATACCTTTCGTCCATCATAATTCCTCCCCAAGAAAAAGAATTCTTTCAATATATAAATTCTTTATTTTTCCACTAAATCCTTTATTAAATAAACAGAAGACTTTGATTTGAAAAGAATTCACTTTTTGGTAAGTAGGGATTATAATGATATAAAAGTGATATCACTTTACCTTTTGGGAGGGGTTCAAGATGAGGGAAAAGTCAATTTTTAAGATGAATGGGTTTGCAGCTCTTATTATTGCTCTGATCTGTATTGGTTTTGGTATCTTTTTAATTGTTACTGGTGCAATTTCTGAAATAATAACTGGTGTATTAGTTTTTTTATTAGGATTAATTATTGCCACAAGTTTAACAATTGTTCAGCCAAATGAGGCAAAAGTTTTGACATTCTTTGGTACCTACCTTGGTGTCATTAGGGATCAAGGATTATGGGCTACGATTCCATTTACGTTTAAACGAAGCGTTTCCCTTCGTGTTACAAACTTTAATAGTGAGAAATTAAAAGTAAATGATTTAGATGGCAATCCAATTGAAATTGCCGCTGTGGTGGTCTATAAAGTTAGAGATGCTGCAAAAGCATTATATGATGTTGAAAACTATAAAAATTTCATCCATATTCAAAGTGAAACAGGTATTCGTCATATTGCGAGCACATACGCATATGATTCTAATGAAAATAACGGTAATGCACTAACTCTTCGTCAAAACAGCGATGAAGTCGCTGATGTTCTTGTTACTGACTTACAAAAACGACTGGATGTTGCTGGTGTAGATGTGATTGAAGCTAGGATTATGCATCTTGCCTACTCTTCTGAAATCGCTGCTGCCATGCTTCAAAGGCAACAAGCACAAGCTGTATTATCGGCCCGTAAAGTAATTGTGGATGGTGCAGTCGGACTCGTAAAAGCAGCGATTGACCAACTGACTGAACAAGATATTGTGGATCTTGATGAGGAGAAAAAAGCTCAGATGGTAAATAATCTAATGGTTGCGATCGTATCTGAGAAAGGAACGCAGCCAATCATTAACACAGGATCCATTTATTAAGGTTGTGTAATAAATGAGTAAAAGAAAAGCATTTCCGCTGCGGATTGATCCAAAATTATATGAGGTATTAGAAAAATGGGCACAAGATGAGCTTCGAAGCGTAAATGCGCAAATCGAAGTGATCTTAAAAGAAGCTGCTAAAAAAGTGGGAAGAATTAAATAAAACAACATAATTAATCATCTATCCTCCGTCTTGCATAATGGCGGATTTTCTTTTGTTATTAATCATAATGTCCACCTCCTTGGCAATAATAAGCAAATAGTTAAAGATTAATTTGCCGGAGGAAGAAACTTTGGAACATACTTGGCTTTCTCTGATCCCATTTGTGATTGTTATTTCCATGTCCATATGGCTTAAAAACATCTTGCCAGGACTTGTCGTTGGCTTGCTGGCGGGCGCTTTTATTGTTCAAACCGATATTTTGAAAGGCGCCTATCAAACGGTCTCCTATATCGTTACCACACTGTCAAATGGGAACAACATCAAAATTATAGGGTTTCTCTACTTATTTGGCGGTCTGGTCGGCATGATGAATATTTCCGGAGGGATTAAAGGTTTTTCAGATTGGATTGGGACGAGAATTAAGACTGAGCGCGGCTTACTGGGACTCATTTGGCTTACTCTCCCTTTCACCTTTATGATGCCGATGTTTCGAATCATGATGATTGGACCAGTTATTAAATCTCTAATAAAAAAAATTAACGCTCCAAAACAGCGGGTTGGAATGATGATGGATATTTCCACAGAATCCGTTATTGTCCTATTACCTGTTGCAACCGCCTTTGTTGGATTCATGGTATCGTTGGTGGAAGGTAATATAAGAAAGTTGCATTTAAATATGTCTTCTTATCATGTATTTCTATTGAGTATTTTGTTTGATTTTTTCGCAATTGTGATGCTAATAATCGGGATTTTATTTACCTTTTGGAATCCTGCAAGTAGGAAACGACAATCTCAACCACGTAATCATGAAATGTTGGATGAAGAAGGAAATGAATTTCATCGAGCTGGAATTCAAAAAGAATTATCCTTAGTTAAAGCACAACCATGGCATTTAATTTTCCCTGTCTTCTTACTTTTAGGGTTATCATTATTCCTATTATGGAAAGACGGCACCGAAAGAGGCGCTAAAACCGTATTCGATGCTTTTTCCACGGCGGATGCCACTTTTGTAATGCTGTTGGCTGTTTTTATTACCCTTGTATTGTCCTTTGTGTTTTACATCATCAGACACCAACCTTTACATGAAATCCTTTATCATTTTTATGATGGCGGAAACCAAATGATGGAGGCCATTAGTCTGCTTGTCCTCATTTGGTCTTTGACTTTATCTGCAGAAGATCTGGGTTTTTCCAAGTTTATCAGCTCGACATTGGGGTCCTTTCTGCCAGCCTTTTTGACCCCAGTTACGATTTTTGTCCTGGGTTCGTTAATTGGCTACTTTATTGGTTCTTCATGGGGAACTTGGGGGTTGTTTATGCCTTTAGGCATGTCACTTGCAGTTTCCACAGGAGCATCCATCCCTTTAACAGTCGGTGCCGTGTTTGCCAGTGGAGCATTTGGTGCGTTAACTTCTCCATTGGGAGACACAACCATTACTACGGCATCTATTTTGGATATGCCGCTAGTTGAATACGCCCGGTTTAAGTTGAAGATTTCTGTAATTGGAGCAGGAATTGCGATTGTTTTGTATTTAGTTTGTGCCTTGTTTTTTACTTAGTTTTTTTGCTACAGAGTCAATGAAATGATTTCTCATTGACTTGATTTAAGCTCTAGCTTGCACTTTGGTCAATGAAACCACTTTTCATTGACCGTTTTCTTTCTCTTATTCACTCTTCGGTCAATGGAATCACTTTTCATTCTTACTCGCTCTTCGGTCAATGTAACCACTTTTCGTTGACCACTTTCTTGCTTCCGCGCATCTTTCGGTCAATGTTCCCTATCTTCATTAAACCTGCCCATTAAAATAGTATTATAATAATTCCCATCCGAAAGAAGTTTGTCTTTTTTTAATACTCCTTCCACTTCAAAACCATATTTTTTATAAAGCTTTATGGCTTTGTCATTGGTTTCCAGAACATTCAGGGTAACTTTCTTTATGCCATTGGCATCCGCCCATTGAACCGATTCTCTTAGAAGGTTGCTACCTATTTCATATCCCCAATATTCCTTTAATACACATACACCAAATTCCACTTTATGAGCGCTTCTTTTCAATTTACTTCCCTCACATCTGGAAAAACCAACTATATTTCCTTCAACTTCCGCGACTAGAAATAGATTATTTGTACTTTCTGAGTCAGTGGTAAAAATCTGTTTAAAACCTAATTCATCTATGTATGCTTCCCCTTGTTCCCGCGCCATATTTTCTGTTTCACCATCGATTTGCACTCTCACTTTTGACAAACTTTTCGAATCCTTCTCCACTGCAGACCTTACAATATAACATAAATTTCGAACAAGAAATTCTTTGGTTTGAATGATCATTTTTCATCCCTCCTTTATCGGTTTCTTAAGCTTAACATAATATCCTAGTATATTTTTCACTAAATATTCCTTTCAATATTGGACCTTCTTCCCCATTTAACAAAAATAGATTATACTGTACTAACAATACATTTCCGCAAAAGGAGAATTTCTAATGACTGAGAATAATCAAACCGAAAATGCGAAAAAGAAGGTTAGCTTGCAAGAGCTTATGAAACAGCAACTTGCAAACAAAAAGAATCAATCTTCTTCTGGTAACTCTATGGGAAGTGGCAATCAAGCAACACAAAAATTGAAAAGCCAGCAAACGAAGAAACCTAGCAATACCCGTAGAAAAATGGGTGTCTAATGAACGGACGAAACCGAACAGATTTGCAGCCGGGTATGATGGTTGATATCGTATTAAAGGCAGATCAAAGAACTGGAAAACTTACCAGGGGAATTGTAAAGGATCTTCTCACTAAATCTGCAACCCATCCTCATGGTATTAAGGTTCGCCTGACAGATGGACAGGTAGGGCGTGTGCAAGTGATTCATAAAACGGATAAGTAATGAAAGAGGCTGACCCAAAAGGTTGTTGAATAACGACTCTTTTGGATCAGCCTCCTTAGTTTTTAAAAAATATCATATGTTAAATTAACATAACTTCTGCCATAATCTTGTGCTGTCCATAATGGAATTCCGCTCCACGATTTCATATGCTGCATTTGTAATCGCTTGGGCTAGCGAATCTCCTGTCGCACAAATATCATTAAAGCAAACTTTTGATAATCCTTTCATTTGATAGCTATACCCCAGCTCCTCTAACCGCTCCACAATCAGCATTGCATGGTCGATATTGTGCTCAGGCTGAAACTCGGACTCGTGAATAAATTTCCCCTTTTCGTAATCATACCAACGATCCCATCTATTTAACTTCCAACCAAGGATTCTCCGAGCGATTGCATCAATTTTCATCTTCCTCTCCCCTTTAACTAATTTTTAGTTTTTATCTATATTGTTATATAACAGTATTATTTTGTAATTGTATTATATAACACGCCTACAATATTCACCAGTATTTATTTAAAATTTTATAAATTCATAAGAAGATGTAAAAAAAAAACACAGTATTACCACTTTTGGAATACTGTGTGTCTTTATCTTCGAATATTTGTTACAAAACAGCTGTCATTTCAATTTGAACTCTAAGCCCTTCCCTTAGATTTTTAACACTTGTATGTCTAGCAGGGCGATCATTCTCATTTGGAAACATTTTAAGCCATTCAACATTCACAATTTTTTTATACTCCCGATCTGTTGCAGACACATTTAAATGAGCAATATCGTCTACGGTACCTCCAGCAAGCTCCATGATTTCCCTCATGTAATGGAAAAGATTAGCCACTTCGTCTTCAACTCTTTCAGGCATCTCGCCTGTTTCAGGATCCGATCCAATGATGGCTGAAGTGTAGACCATATTTCCGATTTTTACTGCGGTCGGGATTGGATTTTGGTGGTTAGAGCCTTTCACATGTAAAACTTCACGTTTTGCCATACTGCGATTCACTCCCTTTCTAATTAATTCTAGGCATTTCTTTTATTAAAAACAGCCTCATCTTCATAATAAACAACTTGTTCTTTATCCAAAGTTGGTCTTAAATTGTAAAAGTCTAAGCTGATCTCTCCTCTAGCAATCTTCTCCTTAGTTCCTTCTTCTTTTTTAAGACGTTGTTTAGATGATTCTAATGCAAACTGAAGATCTCTTTTTTTAACCACAACTACTCCATCGTCATCGGCCATGATTAAGTCCCCTGGATCTACAGATGCTCCTCCACAAACCGTTGGTGCGTTTACCCAGCCGCCCTTGGTCTTAGTAGTTCCTTGAGAGAATACTGCCTTTGTCCAAATTGGGAATCCTAGTTCACGAATTTGCGCGACATCACGAATACCTGAATCAATAATGACCCCTTGAACTCCACGTTTGATTAGGGCAGTAACGATTAATTCCCCAATCATACCTGCTACTCCTTCACCAACCGTCGTAATAACCAAAACATCACCTGGTTTACATACTTCAATAGCTGCGTGAATCATTAAGTTATCTCCTGCATGGCAAACAGCAGTAACTGCAGGTCCACAGATAAGTGTATTATCCAAGATTGGCTTTAGATTATAGTTCATAAGTCCAATTTTCCCTTGTGCTTCGTAAACAGTTGAAACATCCAGCTGCTTAAATTCTTCAATTATTTTCTCATCCGGTCTTGTAATGTTTTTAATCACATACTTTTCCATTAGTTGAATTCACCTCCAACATAAGGGAAGAAACGGCTAAATGCTTCCGCAAACTTATATTCATTATTTCCAGAACATCTGCGGGCATGATTTCCGCGCAGCTGTGCCTTTGCTCCATAGTAATCGATTAAATGTTTCTGAGCTTTGAAACAATTCATCGCCGCTTGCTTTTGTTCATAAGTTTCAGTTATATCGATAATGACTTCTGGTTTAAAATCACTAATTTCGGATTGATGCGGTTCAAAACCAAAGAGACTTGCTTGTTTCGCGGTTTTTGTTCCTTCTAGTCTAACTCCATTAGAAGTGGATAAAACGCTTGCATCAAATACAAATTTGGAGACGGTTTCATGATCTGGGTTAAAGGCATCTCTTGGTCCATGTGTAAGGATATGATGTGGCCTTACTTCTCTAATTTTGCGAACCAATCGATCCATTCGGTCCTCATTGATTTGCATATGGTAATCTTGATAATCCCAAATTTCAATGTTTTCTACTCCAAGGCATTTGGCTGCTGCTTCAATTTCACCTTGTCGATGCGTTTTTACATTTTCCAATGTTTGTCCTTCAATGTTCCAAAGATCGTTTGATTCCCCTCTTGCTCCATAACTTAAAATAACAAGGGAAACATTGGCCCCATGCTTTGCATACTTTGCAATGGTACCGCCGCCTCTCCAAACAAAATCCGCTGCGTGTGCACTAACAATTAATAGATTTGTATTTTTGTCGATCATATGACTTCCTCCTATTTACGTTTCTTAATTACTTATTCAATATTGTTTAACAATATTGTTTATATTTGTATTATAGGACCTGTATTGATCGTGTGTCAACAAATTTCCTCAATTCAGAAAAAGGAATAATTTTTTTAAAAAAAGTGAGGTTTCCCTCACCTTAAACCAATTTATTATGCATCTACAACAGGAGTTCCATAAGTATGAAAACTAGCAACTGTCTTATTGCCCCATGCCTGTCCTTTTGCTCGCTCTTCTTCTGTCCATGTAATCGGTTTCCAATCAGGTCTTAAAACATGATATCCACCCGAACAGATTTCAATTCGATTGCCACCTGGCTCGTAAACGTATACAAAATAAGTCTGATTAATTGCGTGTTTACTTGGAGCAAATTCAATGAAAACACCATGTTCCAAAAATAAATCCGCCGCTCTCCATATTCCTTCATTTGTCTCGACTGAAAAAGCCATATGATGAAAACGCCCACTTGAGCCTGTTGCATCTAATGTATAAACCATTTCATAGGATTTATTATTAGGACTATACCAGACACCCGGACGACGTCCATTGTTTAGGAGAATCTGTTCCGTTAACCTCATACCTAGTACGTTTTCTGCGAAATCCCCATCTGCTTCAGGGTTTGAAGACAAGTAATTAATGTGATCTAGGTGTTTTACAGCGACACCATGACCTGTATATCTTTGCGGTTGATTTTTTAGAGCTGGCCTTAAATGTTCAGGTGGTTGATATTCATAAGAGTCATAATATAGTTCCATCAGGTGGCCATCTAAACCACGATATTGATAGGCTTTCCCATGCCCAATATCCCCATCAATCCATCCAATTCCTAAACCCATTGCTTCAATTTCAGCTACTCTTCTTTCTAATGCTTGCGGGCTCACCGTCCGGAATGCGGTGTGACCTACTCCAGACTGCGTAGATTCTGTTAATTTAACGGAATATTGTTCGTAATCGCCCCAACAACGTATATAAATAGAATTCTCTTTTCGTGCTACTTCTTGCATCCCAAGAATATCTGTAAAAAATGTTAGACTTTCTGAAATTTTAGGAGTCAACAACTCCACATGCCCAAGATGGGCAATGTCTCGAATCAGTTCTTTGTCATAATTAATCATCATAGCACCTCTCATATTCATCAATATTGTTTAACAATTATCATAATTCTATTATATTTGAATATTGTAAGTGCTGTCAATTTAAATGAAATTTTTATCTACTTTTCACTTATACAATATTAGTAGAGTTTAGATTTGGGTTTTTAGACGAAATCGTCTCCATCTGTTGATCGTTTTTCCTTACTAAGAATAAAGCAACTGCTGCGAAAACCCCTGGAAGCGCAAAAACCAAGAAACATAACACAATTGGAACATTTAATGATAAAAGGACTCCTCCAAGTGTCGGCCCTAACATACCACCTAACCTTCCTACTCCATTTGCTAATCCTACACCTGTTGAGCGGACATTATTTGGATAATATTGAGAGACAAAAGCATTTAATAAACTTTGATTCCCCATTGTACATACCCCGGCAATCGCGATTAGCAAGTAAAGGAGAACAATATTGCTCTTAATCCCTAGAAGAGCAAGACAGATTGCACCAACTACATATAATCCTGTGATTAATTTTTTCGATCCCTTTCGGTCGGCAATCACGCCAATAATAATCGTTCCAATTAATGCTCCCCCATTTAGAAAAATGGCAAAGCCTAAACTAGAGATTAATGGATACCCTGCGCTTTGCATCAATTTTGGAAGCCATGTATTTAATCCATAAATCATCAATAATCCCATAAAATAAACAATACAGAAAAGAGCCGTGCTTAAGCCCAACTTATTTTTAAACAAACCTACAATGGGAGTGCGCTCAAAAGGAGGCTCTGATACAGTAGTTTGTTCAACGTCCATACGATGTTGATAATTAGGATCAATTTTCGTTAACGTCGCTTTTAGGGTATCGAATTTTCCTTTACGAATAAGAAATTGAGGTGATTCTGGTAAGTATTTAATGATTAAAGGAAGTAATAATAACGGAATCACGGAAAACCATAAAACGGGACGCCAGCCCAATGAAGAAAATACTAAAATCCCTATTAATGGTGCCAGTATGCCCCCCACTTGATTTCCACACAAGGCAATGGTAATGGCTTTGTTTTTACTCGATTTAGGAGTATATTCCGTCAAAAGGGAGATGACTGTTGGCAACGTACCCCCGAATCCAACTCCTGCTAAAAATCGACACCAAGAGAATAACTGTTCATCTGTTGCAAAACCTGAAATGGCAGTAAAAATGCTAAAGAAGGTAACCGAAACGATGATAATACTTTTTCGTCCAAATCGATCGGCTAATAAACTAAGAATAATCGAACCGAACATCATTCCGAAAAGACCATAACTACCAATCACACCGGCTTGAATTGGTGACAGATTCCATTCTTTTGTAAGGAATGGTACAACAGAGCCATAAACCACTAAATCATAGCCTTCAAATGATACAAAAAAGAGACACCACAGCAATACCCCTAAATGAAAGCGGTTAAATTTACTTCCATCTAAAATGTTTTTAATAGAATTACTTGACATTTTTGAATCCCCTTTCAAAAAAAGTAAGTTCGTTTTTAGTTTAAAATTCATAGTATACCTAAAAGACACCACCCCTTAAAAATTATTCATTTCACCCATTAAGTCATTCTCTTTTAATCTATTTTGTTTAACAATATTGATTATAATTTAATGGTTTACTAGTGTCAAACAAATTTTAACAGGATGTGATATTTTGGTTTACTAATGATGACTTAGATTACATACTGTTTGTTGACACCATATGTGTCTCAACTGTATATTACTAATAAATAGAAAAGACATTTTGCCAACAAATATTGTTTAATAATTCTTATAAAGATGGGGTTTTAGGATGAGCAGACCAACTGAAGTCGCATATCAATTTATAAAGCAAAAAATTATGGACGGAATATTCATGCCTTCACAAAAGCTGGTTGAAAGTGACCTCTCCGAATTAATTGGAGTTAGTAGAAATACTATTAAAAAAGCTTTATTGAAATTAGAGCAGGAGAATTTAGTAACCTTAGAAGAGAATAAGGGCGCAACGATCAAGTCCTTTTCGTTGAATGAAATTATTAATTATCTTGAAATACGTGAAGTGCTAGAGGGGTTAATTGCCAAAACAGCAGCTATAAATATCAGCGATTCAGACTTAATTCAATTAGAGGAAACGGTTGAAAGGATGAAAGAACACCTAAACAACAATCGGTTCGATGAATATTCTAAAAGCAATCTTCTTTTCCACAATATTATTTACGAAGCCTCAACAAACGAACAAGCAGTAGAGATGGTCAATAAAATAAAAACTCAATTACAAAGATTGCGGATTAAAACCATTTTGGTTCCAGGCAGAACACAAGAATCATTTAAAGAACATCAAAAAATACTGAATGCCCTTAAATCGAAAGATGGGAAATGGGCAGAAGACGCGGTTAAATTTCATGTATCGAACGTGAGGAAAACGATTGTAGAAAATTACTCTTTTTTAGTTTAACTATTTCGTGCAGGGGCATTGCCCCTCTTTTTTTATGGAAGGATTATTGACAGAAAATTTCGTGTGGAGTAAACTCGATTGTAAGGCTTGATTGTTTAACAATATCGTTTAAAGGATACCAACAAGGAAAATAGGACGTGAGAGTATGATTCTTTATATTGTTGTATTTTTGTCAATTATCTATCAAACCAGTGTACGCGGAAATACTATTTTAGTAACATTATACGCCATGAACCTTCATGCAAATTCAACATATTTGGGCCTAATTGTAGCAGCAAGTTCTTTGTTTCCGATGCTTTTTGCAGCATATGCCGGAAGAGTATCTGATCGAATCGGTCTCCGTTTACCCTTAATAGCTGGCATGTTTGGCACAGGACTTGCCCTCTTCTTACCTTACCTTTTTCAAAATCAATTATTTATTCTACTTATTTCACAATCATTATTTGGACTAAGTCAAATTTTCACGATTGTCGCCTTTCAAAATTTAATTGGCGCACTTAGTACAGAAGAAACCAGGTCAAAGTATTTTGTCACATATACCCTTGGAGTTTCTATCTCAAATTTCCTAGGCCCTTTAATCACTGGGTTCTCAATCGATCATATCCACTATAGCTTGACATACATGGTGTTAGCTTGCATTTCTATCGTTCCAGGACTTTTCTTTATTTCTAACACTCTTCATTTACCAAAAACCATACAAAAAGAAGGTAACCAGAAAAATAGTTTTGTTGAACTTCTTTTAAAACGTTCTTTACGCAAGACCTTTATCACAAGTGGAATCATTTTAACGGGTGTTGGACTGTACGAGTTTTACTTCCCCATTTACGGAAAAACGCTTGATTTATCCGCTTCCACCATTGGAATAATTGTAAGCTGTAACGCTATTGCTTATATCCTTTCACGCTTACTAATGCAGTGGATGCTAAGCAAATTTAAGGAAGAAACCGTTCTTGGGGGCTGTCTTACCATATCGGCTGTTGCGTTCTTTTTAATCCCTTTATTTGACAAAGCATATTTCCTCATGATTATCTCTTTCATTTTGGGGTTAGGGATGGGGTGCTGCCAGCCATTATCCATCAATATGGCTTATAACCGATCGCCTAAAGGGCGTACGGGAGAGGTATTGGGGATTCGTTTGATGGTTAATAAAACCGTTCAGCTTCTTGTTCCTATTTTATTTGGATCTGTCGGCTCACTGCTTGGTTTTTTCCCTGCATTCTGGTCAAATGCCATCTTGTTACTATTTAGCGGATATTCGCTTATTGAAAAGAAGTCAAATCCACCGGGGACCAATTAATTAATAAGAAAAAATGACTAGTTTTCATTTTAACCTTTTAGATGCTTGTCAAAAAAGATTTGCACTAATTCCAGTACTTTCTCATTATAGAAACCAGCAGTTCCATGTTTTTCGCCTTCTAATTTATACATTGTGGCCGTGTGACCATTATTCTTTAGGGCTGTAAATAATAATTCACTTTGGTTATATGTCTGGATAATTCGTTTTTATCAGATCATGTGGAATTAGTATTGTAACCGCCTTACGCGATTCACTTTGATCAAGCCAAAAATAATGGATCGCATTAGAATTTATAAGAACAATATCACCTTTTTCAGGAGAGAATTCTATTCCCTCAACATTAATTTTATCAATTTTTCCTGAAAGAACATATGAAATTTCAATACTATCATGCCAATGTTTTGGAACAAAATCTCTTTCATTGGATGTGTGATAAATAATTTTAATAGGCAAAAGCACTCCAATCTTAATGACCTCCCAACTTGATTTTTTCTGTCACCTTTTTCAGGATTTAATTCAGCAACATTGATTAACAAAATTTATTATTATATAGGAAAACATTGAGATAGACTAGCAGGGATTTGAATGATAATAAAAAAAGATATGGGATGTAATTCAAAGAATCTCAATCCCATATCTTTTCTTTATACACAAGAAATGCTTTTAAGCTAAAAATCAGATTCCAGCCGTCTCATAAACTCTTCTGCAGCACTGTAACCTTCCTGCTTCAGAAGCCAGTTGTTTGCCGCTGCTTCAATCAACCCTGCCACATCACGACCAGGTTGGAGTTGAATCTCAATATGAGGAATAGGTACATCCATATATTCTGTAAATTTAGATTCGTGATCCAACTCATTATGAAGCGAATTTTTTTCCCATTTAGTCAATTCAATATCGAGTGCGATTCTCGTTTCATCCTGAAAAGCTTTTCTCCCGTATAGGCGGACGACATTCAATAAACCTACACTTCTTAGTGCTAGAAATTCTTTCGTTTTCCCATCATGGGTAGCAAGAATCGTTCTTGGACTTAGTTTTTTCAACACCACGATATCATCAGCGACAAGTCTATGACCTCTACCAATCATGGTGTGTGCAATTTCACTTTTACCAATTCCTGATTTTCCTCGAAGTAAAATGCCCATCCCATATACATTGATACATACTCCATGAACGGCAATTTCGGGAGCTAAGGCTTTAATCATATAAGCATCCAGTTTCCAAATAAATTCTGTAGTGCTTTGAGGCTCGGCTGTGCATAACAATGGAATTCCCTCTTCAACACAATATTGGGTTAAATACGTTAGTCCTTCCTGTCCAGCCGTAACAATAAAGCAAGGCGGGTGGTATTTAACGATATTACCAATTCGCAACTGTCGTTCCTCAATGCTCAACTTATGCAAATATGTAATTTCTTTTTTTCCAAGTATTTGAACAAGTTCAGTTGGAAAAAAATCAAAGTGACCCACGAACTCTAAACCCGGACGATGAGAACGTGATTGTGTAATGGTTTGTTGTAATTTATTTTCTCCAGCCAACACTTTCAAAGAAAATTTCCGAACTATATTTTCAACTGTTAATATCTTCACTTCTATGGCACTCTCCATCTGTTATCGCTTTCTTATTCTTGTTATATTTCATCCTTAAAAAGGAATGTACCTATTTTCAAGAAATACTCTTTAATCCTTTCATTTAATCATTAATCAAAAGAAAAGGTCAACCAGTAACTGGTTAACCTTTTAATTAATTTGAATAAATAAAATAATAACATAGACAATAGCCATTAAATTATTAAACAAGTATTCTACTTTCTTACGGAGAATGCGTTTTCAGTAAAGTCAATGTAAATGTTTATGGATTGTAAACTGACGAGCTGGAAAATCATAAGATGAAAAAAAGGTTGGTGATGTACTTTGTTAGCACCTTTAATGGTTATAGCCGTTGGGATCCTTTTTATTTTTTTAGGATGGTTTTTTTGGCACCAGGACATGACCGAAGAAGCCGCACCTATTTGTTGGATTATTGGCTTAATCCTTTTTTCATTGGGATTCGTCAGTATATTTGATCATGAATTTTTGAAGATTCTTTTTCACTACCTGCCTTCAGTTTCCCAAAAGTAATGGGTCCAATTACTTTATATCTCTATAAATCTTTATTATTCGATAACAAAAAGGCTGCCAGCAGACAGCCTTATTATTCTTATTAAATTATCATATTTCTAAAACTTAACCTTTATCCTACCATACCTCTTAGTCCTTCTTATTTTTCCCTTTAGCTTTGCCCTTCTCATTTTGATTTTTCTGCTTCTCAGATGGTACTTTCTTCTCTTTTTTGTTATTTTCAACCTTTTTAGCAGTTGCTTTTTGTTTGGTTGTTTTAGGTTTTACTGGGATTTCGGCAGAACTGCCACCTTTAATATACAATTCATTATTGTATCTATACACGCTGTCAGGCTGCTGAAAGCTAGATGAATCCGTTCCGAACGATTCCATCATGACTTTAAACATATATTGGGCAATTTTTGTTGTATTACCTGCCATATAGTTTCCCTGTCCATTTTGTGCATATCCAGTCCAAACAGCCATTGTGTATTGTGGGGTGTAGCCAGCAAACCAGCTGTCGTTTGTTGCAGTACTTGGATAACCATATTGTGCACGGGTCTTTGCATCAAAATTGGTTGTCCCTGTTTTCCCAGCCACATCTAGACCTGGAACATTTGCTGTTTTTCCTGTCCCTTCATTTACGACTGTCCGTAACATATCTGTTACCATATAAGCAGTGTAATCCTGCATCACACGTTTTGGCTTCTCTGTAAAATTAACGACTTTGCCATTAGGAAAGACAACTTTTGTGACAAAATGCGGTTGATTATAGTTCCCGCCATTTCCAAAAGCACTATAGGCCCCTGCCATCTCTAAAGGACTAACGGTATTACTTCCAATTGCATATGATTCGTATACTTGGTCATTTTTAAATGTAATACCCAGTTGTTCTGCAAAGCTCTTTGCCTTATTAAGCCCCACCTCACGAAGGGTGAGAAGAGCTGGAATGTTATATGAGTTTTGCAAAGCTGTGCGGATGGACAGGATGCCGTGATATTGGTGATCCCAGTTTGAAATAGGCTGACCTGTTGAATAGGACGTTTCCTTGTCATTAATCTTATGCGCAGTCGACCATAATAAATTTTCAATCGCTGGTCCATAATCAAAAATCGGCTTAAAAGAGGAACCAGGTTGTCGATTAAGATCCACAGCAAAGTTATTCCCTAAGAATTGTGCTTTATAATCGTTTCGTCCACTTCCAATTGCCCTTACTTCACCCGTCTTTGTATCTAAAAAGACAAAAGCTCCCTGAAAATTTGAATCTGGATAGGCAATAATTTCATTCGTATTCATCATTTTATCAGCATAATCCTGTGCTTTTGGATCCAATGTCGTATAAATCGATAAGCCAGCGGTGCTGATATCAACATCCTTTAGTTTTCTTTTTACCTCTTTCACAACTGCATCCAAAAATGCTTCATAAGGCATACTTTGTTGAGTACTTTTTTCTACTAGTCCTTCTGTTACTGGAACTTTTTCTGCTTCCTTCATTTGTTTTTTTGTAATATAACCATCTCTAAGCATCGAACTTAAAACAATATTCCGGCGTTTGGTAGCTTCATCTCTGTTTTCTGGCTTAGTTGGATCATAATTACTCGGACTCTGTGGCAGTCCCGCTAACATCGCTGCCTGTGCGAGCGTTAGTTTGTTCAATTCGTCGGCTTCGATTCCATAATAATTCTTCGCTGCAGCCGCCACTCCATATGAGCGGTTTCCAAGGTAGATTTTATTTAAATACATCATTAAAATATCATGTTTAGAATATTTTTGTTCTAACTGATAGGCTAAATCCCATTCCTGAACTTTTCTTGTTAATGTTTTCTCAGGAGTTAGAAATGAATTTTTAATCACCTGCTGAGTTATGGTACTACCGCCCTGCGATCCGAAATTCCCGGTTAAATTAACCAATATAGCCTTGATAGTCCTTTTTATGTCGATCCCATGATGTTCGTAAAAATGGGAATCTTCCGTGGCTATAAACGCATGTTCAAGTACTTTTGGAACCTGATCATAGGTGATTTTTGTTCGCATTTCCTTCCCATATTCATATAGAAAGTTTCCATTTTTATCATAGAATTTCGTCGAAAGTGGATCTACTAGTTTAGAAGCATCCAATGTTGGCACATTCTTTATCATCGAAGCGAAGGTGATTGCTCCTGCTCCAGTTGAAACAAGTCCAAGCACCAAACAGACAATCATGACTTTTTTAAATAAAGAAACCTTTTTTGGATTTCGTTCTCTTATAGGTTGATTCTGTTTAGCTCTCTCGACTCGTTTTCGTTCTTCACGAGATTGATAGGTTTTTTCAGACATCCTTCTTCTCTCCTCTGTCTTTTTGGATACTCATAGCTGATTCAATTAGAGGCAGTTCAACAGTTCCTATATATGGATGAGTTTATATTTAGAGCGTCTATTTTCACTAACTCGTATATATCGGATTAACGAACTATTAATCCAATAATCCCCTTGACTGTCTTTTGCAAGAAAATATTTTCGTTGTTCAATTTTTTCTAGTATTTCTTGTACAACTTCATCCTTTTTCGTATTAGATTCCTTCATAATTCTTTCTCGTTTTATATCATTCTCTAATGTATAGCAAACAACAAATTCCTTCAAGATTATTCTCCCCTATTCCCTTTTCAAAAGTTTAAGTAGTGTTATCTAATTAACCACCTTACTTAAGCTACATATAGAGCTTCGAATGAAATCTTTTTTTTATGAGGGGATTTTACAAAGAAATTTTCTTTTACTTATGGAATGAAGTGTAATATTAAAAAAAATCGATCATCCCAATCGATTTTAATATTTTTATCTTGTCAATAATATCCCAAAGTGAATACCTAAAAATGCAAGTAAAATGCCAAACAAATAACTGGACGCTATATATAAAATCATTACATTCCATTTTCTCTGTATATGAAGCTGAATTGTTTCCAATTTGAAAGTTGAAAAGGTTGTAAAAGCACCCATAAACCCTGTACCTAAAAGCAATCGCAAGGAATTTCCTAAGTTTCCCCCCACTATTATACCAAGCAAAAAAGAACCAAGCAGGTTAATTAAAAGGGTTGCAAATGGAAAAGTAGTGGGATACTTTCCTTTAATTAGAGTACTCAGTCCAAAACGGGAGATGGCTCCAAAAAATCCTCCAATGGCTACCCATGCAATGTTAAAGATCATCTTTGTTCACCTCTGTTTTTCGAACTAGCCTTTATATCTTTTCCACCATTCGTTCCTGCTTGATAACCACCCCAAGAAAATAGAATCCCACAGAAAAGACTAAGCAGAACATAAAGAAGGGCAGTTCCCCATTTATCAATAGTTATCAAATGAACTGTTTCGACACTAAAAGTAGAAAATGTCGTGAATGCGCCGATCAGTCCCGTCCCCAATGCAGTAATCAAATGTGGATGCAAATTAAGCCGAGGTAAAAAGTGTGTAAACCATCCCAATATAAAACATCCAAGCATATTAGTTATAAATGTGGCCAACGGAAAATCATGAAACCACCAGTGGTTAAAAGAAACACCTAATAAGTACCTTAAAATAGCTCCAATAATTCCAGCTATCCCTACTAATAAATAATTCATTTTATTATTCACCCCAAAAATAAATAGACTCCTACCAGTTTTTCTGGTAGGAGGCATCAGCTTGATAGCATTTATGGAGAACTCCATCGCCTGTTCGATTCAATATGTTTATTTTAACAAAAAAATCATGTAACTGCTACTGGTTCTTCCATTCACCCTAAAGTTATTGAAATTCTGTTAGATTTTGTACTTCAAATTTGAATTTTTTCCAATATCGTAATGTCGTTGTAATATGGATTTCACAAACTGTTGAGAACGTTGAAAATCCTGAATTTGTGGTAATAATTCAACCTTTAGGGTTGCGGCTAAATTAGTATGAACGTATAGCATATCGCGAAATAAATCAACCGCACCGCAATATTTCGGATAAAAACTATCACCTGTTCCAAAAACTGCGGTAACCAAATCTTTATTTCCCAAACTTTCAAAAGCATGATAGAGTTTCCACATTTCTCTTGGTATTTCCCCATCTCCCCATGTATAGGTCCCAACCGCCACCGCATCAAAATGGTTTAAAGAAGAAGACCGAAAATCTTCAATTTTATAAATCATCACATCTACTGAATGGCCAAGAAAGTTTCGATAAATCACATCGGCTAACTCTCGCGTATTTCCGGTAACTGACGAATATACAATGGCGATTTTCATTTTACAACTCATCAAACCCATTAGACTGGGAAACTTTTGAATAGGTTCTTGATTTTTGTTCAAAGAAATCGGATTTCGTCTCATTCATCATTTCATCGCCAAACACTTGAATCCAGGGCATCGGATTTATTTTTTCAGCATAAAGGTTTTTCAACCCTAATTGTCTTAACCGCTTGTTCGCTAGGTACTCAACATAATTTTCAAATTCCTCTAAATCAATGCCCTTAATATCCGCTAAAATATAATGAGCCCATTCCTTTTCAAGTTCAACCGCTTTGCTGATAGTCTGATACACATAGTTAATATTTTCATTTGTATGTAATGCAGGATTTTCGGTTAATAGAATCCGGATGAATTGAGCAATAAAGTAAGCATGCTGCATCTCATCGCGTTGAATGTAACTAATCATCGTACTCGTTTTCAACATTTTTTGCTGCCGTGCTAAGTGATAGAAAAACGCAAATCCTGCGTAAAAATAGATGCCTTCTAGATTAATAGAATTGACGGCTAATTGAAATAATGATTGCGGTGTAGGATCGTTTCTAAAATGCTCGTAAGCATCCAAAATTAATTGATTTCTTTTCCTAACAATGGGATCATTTTTCGCTTGATTAAACCGTTCATTTTGTTCAGCAATTGGAACTAGTGAGCTTAGGATATAAGAATAGGACTCGTTATGAACAGCTTCTTGCTGTGAAATAACCGCAAAGATTGCTTTGAAGCTGGGATCTGTCACATAATCCATGACCTGACTCATCGTCGGTGTTTGCAAACTATCAAGAGAAGCTAGCTGTGTGTTTATCCTCAGGAAAACATCTTGTTCTGTTTCAGTGAGAATATCCCATTGTTTAATATCGTCCTGCATATTAATTTCTTGTGCCTTCCAAAAGTTGGCAAGCAGCGTTTGATACAAATCGTACATTTTGGGATAGGCAATATCATTCCAATTTAATAGACCCGAAGACTCGCCATTGATGATGCCGGTTGATTTGTTTGGATATTCCGGGTTTAACAATTTAATTTTGGTTAATGGTGTATGAATCATATTGTTTGTTCCTCCTCTTTTCTAACTATGACATGCTTCACATTCTTCTATCTCTGATTGCGAAGTACTTCTAACATAATAGGTTGTTTTTAATCCTTGCTTCCATGCTTCCATATGCAGATTTAACAAGTCCTTCGCTTTAATATCGTGACGAACGTAGAGATTAAAGCTAATTGATTGGTCTATATGCCGTTGGCGTGCAGCATTTTGGCGAATACTCCAGTTCTGATTCAATTCATGTCTGGTACGGCGATAATAGGTATAGGTATGGTGATCCAAATCTGGTGCCGTTACTTTAAATTTAAAATTCTTCTTTTCTTCGGCATATTCAACTGCATATAAAGGATCGATTCCATCTGTCGAACCGCCAATCTTTGCTGTAGAGGAGTTAGGAGCAATCGCCATCATCCAGCCATTTCTGACTCCAAATTTGGAAACAGCCACTCTTAACTGATTCCATCGTTCACTTGTATAACCTTTTCGCTCAAAATATCTCCCCGTTTGCCATTCTGAATCTACAAACTTACTATAATGTCCCTTCTCTTTTGCTAATTCCATTGAAGAGCGAATCGTATAGTAGGCTATATCTTCATATAATTGATCGGCAATAGAAACAGCCTCATCCGATTCCCAATAAATCCCTTCCAATGCTAAAAGATGATGCCATCCAAACGTTCCCAAGCCAACGGCACGATATTTTTTATTGGTCACTTCCGCCTGACCAACAGAAATGGTATTCAAATCAATGACGTTATCCAGCATTCTGACCTGAATAGGTATAAGCCGTTCTAACACATGCTTTGATTTTGCCAGATTAATAGAGGATAGATTACAAACAACAAATTCCCCAGGTTTACGCACAATCACAATATTTCCGTCTTCGTCTCTGTATTCTTTGACAATGGTGGTTGCCGACATGTTTTGGGCAATCTCCGTACACAAATTACTGCAATAAATGGACGTTCGACCGATTCCTCGTACATGTTTATTAGGATTTTGGCGATTGACTTCATCGCGATAAAACATATATGGCGTACCTGTTTCTAGTTGAGAAATCATGATCCTTGCCATGATATCCATCGCTCGATACGTTTTTCTAGGAAGTAAAGGGTTTCTTACAGCTTCTTCGTATTTTTCGGAGAAAAACTTTTTATCTTCCTCATCATAGAAATCCTCTAAACCAAGTAGTGTCCCGCTATCATCCTTCCACCCCATGATTTGTTTCACTTGATGAGGACAAAAAGTATGCCATTCTCCTACACTTCGACCGTTCTCATCCGCTTCTTCAAGCTTCATCATAAACAAATCAGGAATGGACACTCCAGTAAAAATATCATGGGCCTTACGTCTTTCGTCCCCATTGTTGGTTTTCAAATCTAAAAAGCCATTCATCATATCTTTATGGAAAACATCTAAATATACGGCAATCGCACCTTGTCTCTGACCAAGTTGATCTACGCTAACGGCCGTATCATTGATCAGCCGAATCCACGGCACCACACCGGATGAATTTCCTTTGAATTTTTTGATATCAGAACCTAAGGCTCGTACTTTTCCAAGATAAATGCCAATGCCGCCACCATCTTTACTTAATCGAGCAATATCCCAATTGTTTAAATAAATTCCATCCAATGAATCGTCGACGGTATCAATAAAGCAGGAAGAGAGCTGTCCGAAGCTTTTTCCCGCATTTGAAAGTGTGGGTGTCGCAACAGTCATATACAAGTTGCTTAATGCCCAGTAGGCTTCTTTTATATATTCTAAGCGTTTCGTTTTTGGTTCGTTTTTCATTAAGGTCATAGCAATGATCATAAAACGTTCTTGAGGTAATTCGTAAACATTTCCTGCGTAGTCTCCTGCTAAGTAACGATCGGCTAGTAAAAATAATCCAATGTAATTGAACAAATAGTCCTTATCGGGATCGATTTCTGCCCCCAAGCTGTCTATTTCGTCTTTGGTGTAGTCATTCAATAAATCTTTTGAGTAGATTCCAATATTCGTTAAATATGTAAGTAGTGTATAAAAATCACCGTATCGATCCTCTTGCAGATATCCTCTATTCTTTGCAGCTTTTTGATATAGTTCATTTAAGTAAAGGTTTGCCGCAAGAAAGGTCCAGTTTGGGTCTGCCATGGAGATTTGATTTAAGGCATAAAGGAGTGATTGTTCATAGCGCAAAGATTCCTCTATTTCGGATAAGTTTTGGAAAAGCTGGGTTGTGTCGAGTTTATATTTTTCATTTGCCCTTTGAATGGCTTTTAATACAGTATCCATTTCTGGATGATTTTTAACAGACATGTAAATTACTCCTTTTATGTGACTTAACATTCTTTCGTTTTTATACAGCAAAAAACCCACCTAATCATAGATGGGTTTAATAAAACGTGGATTTATCTAGTAAAACAGCAGCATCACTGTATTAGTCAGAATACCCCTCGTTCTATCTTCCCACCTCCCGAAGAAGATAACACGTTTTAAAAATGGCAGGTCTCCTGACTTATGCTTCATCCTACTCAAATCCCTTCCCATCCTAAGACAGTGGGTCCATTTTTTCGTCAGCATTTACAGTTGCGGGTACAGTTCCGGGTTCTCACCAGATTCCCTATTAAGTCTCTTCAGACACCATTTTTATTGGTTATTATCTATATTTAGTGTTGTTAAATAAAATATAACACTAAATATTGTATATCAACTAATATAGTATACTAAATCTGCTTTGACAAGTATTTTATTTTTTGGCTCGTTAAATTTGACTGTTGATTTCCGCTCCAGGCACTCAGCAAACCCGCGGGCGTGCCGGGGAGCCTCCTCGGCCCCGTACTCCCGCAGGACATTGAAATTCATCCTCGAATCCTGCCCACGCACAAAGAAAATGCGATAGCATTTTCGAGGAGTCGAGCGCCTTCCGCTCCAATCAACAGGGTACAAAAAAACAACAATATCCTTTAACAAAGCCTATTTTTTAACAACTAGTTTTTCTCTTTCCTGCTTTGCAGCCTCGACCATTACCTCTAGTGCTGCTACGGTTTCCTCCAAACCACGGGTTTTCAAGCCGCAGTCAGGATTAATCCAGAATAGCTTTGGATCAAGGACTTGTAGCGCACGCTCTACATTTTTCGTCAGCTCTTCTAACGAGGGAACTCGTGGACTATGAATATCATAAACTCCAAGACCAATTCCTTTATCATAAGTATTCTCTTCAAACGCTGAAAGTAATTCACCATGACTTCTAGATGTTTCAATCGAAATAACATCCGCATCGAGAGCATGAATTGCATCAATAATATCTTCAAAATTGGCATAACACATATGCGTATGAATTTGCGTCTCATTTCTTACAGATGTAGTTGCTAGTTTGAAGGCATAAACTGCTGCGTTCAAATAGTGATCCCAGTTTTCACGTTTTAATGGCAAGCCTTCACGGAGAGCTGGTTCATCGACTTGAATCATGCCGATTCCATTTTCCTCTAGCAATTCAACTTCTTTTCGAAGGGCAAGGGCAATTTGATTTGCGACTACATCGCGTGGAATATCATCTCGGACAAAAGACCAGTTAAGAATCGTAATTGGCCCCGTTAACATTCCTTTTACAGGTTTCGTCGTAAGCGATTGTGCAAAGATTGTTTCCTTGACCGTCATTTGGTCCTGAAAGGAAACATCTCCATAAATTAATGGAGGCTTCACACAACGAGAACCATAGGATTGAACCCAGCCGTATTTTGTAAATTGGAATCCAGCTAATTTTTCACCAAAATATTCCACCATATCCGTCCGCTCAAACTCACCGTGAACAAAGACATCCAGACCAAGCTCTTCTTGAATGTCGATCCATTTTTTTATTTCTGCATTGATATAATCCTCATATTCCGCATCAGATAACTCACCTTTTCGCCATAACTGACGCTGCTTTCGCACCTCAATTGTTTGTGGGAAACTCCCAATCGTTGTTGTAGGTAAAAGAGGTAATTGGAAAGCTGTTTCTTGTAGTGCTTGTCGAATATGAAATGGGACCTCACGTTCAGCCCTTACCGAAGCTAAGTTTTGAATGTCCTTTTGCACTTGTTGATTGTTTCGGAAGGTTGACTCATTCAATAATTGAATCACAATTCTACTAGCATCCACTTCTTCCTGAATAAACTCCTTACCTTGACGAAGACCTTGCGTTAACACAACCACTTCATGTAATTTTTCATCCGCAAAGGCCAGAGCATTTTTTAGAACATCTTCTAGTGCATCTTCATTTTTTACTGTAACAGGAACATGTAATAAGCTGGATGATGGCTGGACAATCAGGCGGTCCCTGGAAACGATCTCCGAAATATCAGTAAGTAATGATAACTTTTCATCAAGATTGGCACGCCAGATGTTTCGTCCATCAAGAACCCCAGCTGCAAGCACCTTATCTTTTGGGAACCCAAACTTTTTCAAAGAAACAAGATTCTCGCCGCGATCATGGACAAAATCCAATCCGATACCTTGAACAGGCAGCGAAACAATCTGCTCGTAATCATCCAAGCTATCAAAATAGGTTTGTAATAAAATATTTACTTTAGGTGCCGCCTCATGCAATCGCTGGTACACATCGGCAAATAGACCAAGCTCTTCTTTGGATAACGAAGTTGCTAAAATGGGTTCATCGATTTGTACCCATTTGACACCCTCTTCCTGGAGTTCACTTAGCATTTGAGCATATAGCGGAACGAATTGTCGAATGACACTATTAGCATTATGATAACCTTTTGATAATTTAACAAATGTTACGGGACCTAGTATAACTGGTTTTCCTTCAATCCCAAGCTTTTGTTTTGCTTCCCTATAAAACTGAAGCGGGCGATTTTCAACAAGAGTCGGAAGTGTTTCACCCAATTCAGGAACGATATAGTGATAGTTGGTGTTAAACCATTTTGTCATTTCTGCTGCAACGGCATTCTTTGTACCTCGTGCAATTTCAAAGTATGTTTCTAGTGATACTTTTCCACCCTTGTAGTCAAATCTTTTTGGTACAAGCCCGAACATTACAGCGGTATCAAGGACATGGTCATATTGGCTAAAGTCGCCGACGGGAATTAGGTCTATTCCTGCATCATTGTGCTTTTGCAAATGCTGCAGCCGGATTTGCTCCATTTGTTTTAAAAAGTCCTCTTTTTCTAGTTTACCTGCCCAAAACTTCTCAAGTACTTTTTTCCACTCACGTTTTTCACCAATTCTTGGATAACCTAAATTTGAACTTAGCATCTTCTAAAACAGCCCCTTTAATTTATTTTGATCCCAACAAAAAAATCTCCCTTTTCTAATTGAAAAGAGAGATTCTACGCATCTAACTAGAGTTGAGATATTCTGGTTTTCTCAACACGCATTCCTCACTCCCCTCTATACACCCGTAGAGTACAAGCGCATACAACAGGCAGGTCTCCTGGCTTAGGTTCATCGCTCCTTATCCCTTCCCATTTCATTTGAAACAGTGGTTACATGATAAGTCGCTCACCATTACAGTGGCGGGACCGCTCCGGAATTTCACCGGTCTTCCCTTTTAAGTTGTGTATATTACACAACACCTGATGCATTTCATATGTAATTTTTACAAACATTTAGAATTTAATAGCCATATTAGCATGTAAACCAAGGGCTGTCAAAATAAAAATGGATAAAACTACAATTTTCGTCCATTTTTATGATTATGATTTAGACAAAAATTAATGGTTTCTTCAATTTTTGGAAATAGTAAAAAGTAGAAATTAATTATCTTGGAGGGACAATTATGGAAGAGAATAAACCAAATTTTCATAAAAAATCAATCAAAAGTTCACATGAAAATGAACCTGCTTTTAATGTGTATCTTGATGAGGTTTTAGTCGCAGAGGTTCGCGGGAATGATCCTACTAAGCTCACGGTTATTCCGATGAGAGAACTCAATGATTACGAAGAAGACAAACTTCATGAATATATAGAATCGATGGTTTCTGATCAAGAATATTAATAGTAAGAAGGACTAACTGATGTTTGTTAGTCCTTAATTGCTATATTATTTTTTCAAACTCGAGTACAACCTGATCGATTTCGTCTTTTGTCGTGTACCTTCCTAAACTAAAACGAATCGCCCCCATTCCAACTTCTTCCGGGACATCCATCTCTCTTAACACCGGCGATAATTCAATGCTGCCTGCATGGCATGCAGACCCTGTAGAGGCAGCTAGATGAGGGATTGCTGACAGTAAATCTTGACCAATTCTTCTTACGAAACTTACATTCAAGGTATTCGGTAACCGCTGTTCAGGATGCCCATTCAATACAACTTGTTCACCAAATACTTCCTTTAATTGACTCCAAAAATAGTTGGTTAAATCCTTCAAATAAGGTTTTCCTTCCTGCTCCTTAGCAAGTAAACAGGCCTGTCCTAATCCTACTGCCAATAAGGTATTTTCGGTGCCAGCACGAAGACCGAACTCATGTCCAGCTCCGTGAATAAGTGGTTCAAGTTCCATTCCCTCTCTAATAAATAGTGCTCCAATCCCTTTTGGTGCATACAATTTATGTCCGGCAATCGTTAGCAGGTCTACCTTTAGTTCATTCACATTTATTGCAACTTTCCCTGCCGATTGTGAGGCATCCGTATGGAATGTAATTCCATGTTTTTCAGCTATTTCGCCAATTTCTTTGATTGGCTGTATAGTCCCTGTTTCATTATTGCTATGCATAATCGAAATCAGGATGGTTTCCTTTGTAATCGCCTTTTCGATTTCTTCAGGAAGAACTCTTCCGTATTGGTCAACACCAAGGTATGTCACCTTAGCACCAATTTGTTCGAGGAACTTACAAGGATTCAAAATGGCTGGATGTTCAATTTTTGTGGTGATAATATGGTTACCTTTATAGCGATTTTTAAAATAATAACCTTTCAACGCCATGTTATTCGCTTCACTGCCGCCACTAGTAAAAATAATTTCTCTTGATGAGCTTCCAATTAAACTGGCCACCTGTTCTCTTGCATTATGTAACAAATCTTTTACCGGTTCCCCCGCCCAATGTAAGGCAGAGGGATTCCCATAAAAATCAGTTAGAAGCGGCTGCATCGCATCTACTACTTCAGGAGCCAAAGGTGTGCTCGCATTATAATCCAGATAAATTTTTTCCAAGCATTATCCTCCTTACCTTATTACTGAAACTTTCGTGCTGCTTTTAATAAATTCTGCGAATATATTATTCATTAGATGGTTTGTACTTGCCATGGATTCAGGGTGCCACTGAACTCCTAAAGTAAAAGTAGTAGGGTGAACATATTCAACCGCTTCAATAATTCCATCAGAGGATTGGGCTACTACTCGTAAATCACTGGCTGTCCTATTTATAGACTGATGATGAAGACTATTAACTCTCACTAAATCAGAACCCATTAATGTATATAATTTACTATCTTTCTGGATGTTTACCCAATGAGTATCACGACTTCTCTCTACGATTTGCGTATGTTGAATCGGCTCACTTACTTGGCTAGGGATATCCTGTATTAAGGTTCCGCCCAAAGCCACATTCAAAATTTGTAACCCTCTGCAAATGGCGAGCAGTGGAATATCGTTTTTGAGCGCATATTTAACAATCGCTATCTCAGCCTTGTCCCGCTCGGGTATGGTTGGTCCTAATTTGGGATGTGGGTCCTGTCCAAAAAAAAGCGGGTCAACGTCTTCCCCACCACTCAAGATAATTCCATCACATAAAGGAAGCGTCTCTAGTGCCATTTCAGCATTAAGATAAGGTAGAATAATTGGGATTCCTCCATTTGCCGCAACAGCTTTATGGTAATCATGGTGTATATAGACACCTTCCATATAGTAATTATGGTTAACATAGGCGCCTGTAATACCAATAATAGGTTTTTTCACTAAAGATTCTCCCCCCTTCTTTCTTATAACCAGCCCTCATCAATTGAGCTATTATCTGCAATGGAATAGGCGGCATTCGTAATCGCTTGTGCTAGGGTTTCACCCGTTTCACAAATATCATCAAAACTAGCTTCGGATGTGCCATTCGTTTTGTAGGTAAACCCTAACCCTTTTAATCTTTCAACAATTAGCATAGCATGATCAAGATTTTCATCTGGTTGAAAATCCGAGACGAGAATGAACCTATCGTTTTTAAAATCATACCATCGGTCCCATCTATTTAACTTCCATTCTAGTATTCTTCGTGCAATAATTTCAATTTTAGTCATAACCTTTGGCTCCTTTGTTTTACGATTTATATTTTACCATTTTCGCAAGAGGCGGTCCTATCAAAATGCCACTCGCTTTCTCAAATTCAAAGATTTTCACAAAATCGTCACAATAGACTATACTTGTATTTACAATTCTTTTTTTTAGGATTCAAACCCTTAAGGATAGGGAAAAATGATTATTGAGGTGAAAGTAATGAAGGTTACCATAACAAAAGACGCCATTCAGGAGCTGAAAACCTTGCTTGGTGATGCACCACTTGTTAGATTGAACCAGATTCGAACGACTGGATGAGGGGCAACATTTATGTATGAACTTGCTCAGGTTGAGCAAGTAGAAAATGAAGAAGTTTTTAAAATTGATGTGATTACCATTCTTATCGACCCATTGGTAATCAATCATCTTGATGGAGATATTGTAATTAACCATAATAAAAATTATGGGTTTATCCTTAAAAACAGTTACGAGATTTTAACCTTTGGCATGAAATTAATTACGAATTCAAAAAATTTATATTGAGTTCTTTCATGATCTCAATAGCAAAAATGCACCAATACCTGGGTGCATTTTTTTAGTTATCTACAAATACCATTTCGCTTATTTTGAATAAGTATCAACCATCTACATATGCATTAAATAACGAAGAATATAGTATGTAGGAGGTCATTTTTTTGAATCATTCCCAGCAGCCGGAAGTAAAACCCAATCTAATTACTAGGACTTTAATACCTGAAAATCAGGAAGCACCTATACATTTTATAAATGGTGATAGGGTGGAAGAGAAGTTATTTTACAGAAGGAATCATTTTACTTATCCTCACTTTACCTCATCCTTTTATTTCCTCCCAGTTAATGGAATGGTCCATACCCCAAAAACATTTTCTTTACAAGAGATATACTCATTACCATCTAAAACGATCAAAGCGGTTTTAGAATGTTCTGGAGATAAGCGCGAGTTTTTTAGACCTAGAGTATTTGGTGAACAATGGGAAAAAGGGGCAATAAGTCAAGGAATTTGGAAAGGTGTTTCTTTAAGGACCTTATTGCAATACACGGGGTTGCTTGACACTGCAAAGGAAATTGTTTTTGAAGGATATGATTATGGAGAAAGACCAGGTTCCAATCAGATCGTAAATTATTCAAGAAGTATACCCATTGAAAAAGCACTAGAACCAGATACCATTATTGCTTATGAATACAACAATCAACCCATTCCCTTCAAGCATGGATTTCCCTTCCGATTAATTGTACCAGGATGGTATGCTATGGCGTCTGTAAAGTGGCTAAAAAAAATGACCGTGATTGACACGGAATTTAAAGGACCTTTTCAAGCCGTTGACTACGTCTACTACCCGAATAAAGAAAATGACAACGGAAAGTATCCTGTCACTACGATCCATGTTAATTCTACCATCCAATATCCATTAAACAGGCAATTATTGGATACTGGTATGTATCAAATTAAAGGAATTGCATGGACTGGAAAAGGGACGATAACAAAAGTAGAAATTAGTTTAGATAGTGGTCAAACCTGGGATCCCTGTCAACTAACTTCTACATTTGAAAAATATTCATGGGTACGTTGGAGTTATCAATGGCAGGCCTTTAAAAAAGGGGAATACACCATTAAAGTTAGAGCAACCGATTCGGAAGGAAGAGTTCAACCTGCAGAACCATTTTGGAACAGAAAGGGTTATGGTTACAATGCCATTGACAGGATACAGGTTAAGGTAGAATAAAAAACGTACTAATTCTAAATGTCTTAATTAGGCAGAGAAATTCTCTGCCTTGATTTAATAATTAGGTTAAAAATAAAATGCCAGGTTATGTACCTGACACTTAGAACTACTCCTGCATTTTTACTTTAATTTTTCTTTGGCGATTCCCGATTTCATCTTCATTTTGCCGTTCATTTTTGATAAAGAAGGAAAGGATTAAACCAATTAGAGACAAAACTGATACCACCATAAAAGCCATATTAGCCCCATACATATCCGGATAACTTATATCTGGATTATTCTTTGCTGATTCAGCTGTTGTGGTCATAACCGTAACTAGTATAGCCGTACCAACGGATGCAGCAATCATTTTCATCGTATTATCCATTGCCGCCCCATGAGGAATGAGATGCTTTGGCAATTGGTTCAAAGCAGCAGTTGCTACAGGCATCATTACCATGGAAAGACCAAACATTCGGATACCATATAAGACAGTAATATAAGTCATCGTTGTCCCAGGTCCTAAATTCGTGTAGGCAAACGAAGAAGCTGAAACGATTGTTAAACCAATCATTACTAACCATCTTGCCCCAATTTTATCAAACACTCTACCTATAATGGGAGCCATCAATCCACTAATTAATGCACCAGGTAACAGTGCGAGACCTGCTTCAAAGGCTGAAAATCCTCGCATATTCTGCATAAATAATGGAATAATCGTTTCGGCCCCAATTAACCCCATAAAGCTTATCATTCCAATCACAATGGCAAATGGAAAAATGGAAAACTTAAACACGCCAAATTCAAGCATTGGGACTTCCATCCGTAATTGCCTCAAAATAAACAAAATCAAGGCTACAATGCCTAATCCAAGCGTAAGAAGCGTAACCGTATATGTCCATCCATAGTTTCCTGCACTTGTAAATCCATATAGGAGTCCACCAAAACCAATCGAAGATAAAATAACCGACAGCACATCCACTTTTGGTTTAGATATTTCGGTAACATTTTTTAAAGCAAAAAAGGCCACAAAAATATCGATGATCGCAATTGGCAAGATAATAAAAAATAATACCCTCCATGAAAAATGTGACGTTACCCAACCTGATAAAGCAGGACCAATTGCTGGTGCGAAGGAAATAACGAGACCTACTAACCCCATTGCAGCCCCGCGTTTATGGACAGGAAAAATCATTAAAAAGACAGTTTGCATAAGGGGAAGCATAATCCCAGCGCCTGTTGATTGAATAACCCTTGCCAATAAAAGAACTTCAAAGTTTGGAGCCATTCCCCCAATAAGTGTCCCTACGGTAAAAATACTCATGGCCGTGATAAAAAGCTGCCTAGTGGTAAATCGTTGTAATAAAAAAGCACTAATCGGAACCATTATTCCGTTCACTAACATAAAAACTGTTGTCAGCCATTGCGCACTATTGGCGGTAACATTCATTTCTCCCATAACAGGAGGAATAGCTGTAATCATCAATGTTTGATTTAAAATGGCAATAAATGTTCCAGCAAGCAAAAGCCCTACAATCGTAGACTGTTTTTCAATTGATTTTGACATCTATCTATCCCCACCCCTACTTAATAAAGTCATACTTATCAAGATTATCAGAAAAGAGATATGAGTTCTAATGTTTTGGCACAATATGTTACAAAAAAATTTTCTAATAAAGTACAGATTACTTGCAAAAATCTTAAATATTCAATATATTTAGAATAATTAATCATCTGTATATTCCCTCCCCATTACTTCAAGAAAACATCCCATTTTTCAATGCAACGGAAAACTTATGAATGGAGTTGATTTTATGTCAGAAGGTGGAACTTTTGACGCAGTTAACACAAATGTTTGTCAAAATTGTGGGAAATTAACGTTACATCATCATGAAAAACATGATGTAAACAAAAAACAAGGTATTATCTTTCCAATCTTAGGCTGGCTCTTCTTTATGATTTCCCTAGTGTTTATTCCTATTTTGTTTGGAGCCGCTGCCTTCTTGATGGGCTTCTTTACGTTCCATGATCGAAGTAAAAGTCATGGATTAATCCTTATGATATTCGCCTCTACAGGACTAATCCTCGGGTCACTGTTTAGCTTTATGGTTTCGGGAACGATGTTTTTATAGTTTTGCAAAAGGTTGATAGATATTCTATCAGCCTTTTTTTATTTTAAGATCTTTTTAGTCATAGGTTTTATTTTCTTACCATATAATTTGTTTACACTTTAGATATAAAGCATTTATTAGTTGATAAAAAGGCATGATATACTGTGATATACATCTATTAAAGAACAGCAACATAGGAGTGTGTATTGGATGAATTATAAGGTTGTCATACTAGATATAGATGGAACAATCGTACCACATGGAAAAACCGTCAGCCATGCCACAAAAAATGCGATACAAATGTTAAAAGATAAAAATCTTGAAGTAGTAATTGCTACGGGAAGAGCTCCATATTTTTCAACGACTGTTATTGAAGAAACAGGAGTAGACTCCATGATCTTCTTTAATGGTTCATATGTTTATCATGAAGGTAAAGAAATTTACCAAAATGCCATTGATAAAAGTATTTTAAAAACGATACATCAGTTATCAGGTGATTATCAGCATCCTCTCACTTTTCTAAGCGGTACTAGCTTTAAAGCAACCGACTTGAGTCATCCCTTTGTAGTAGAAGCCTATAGTCATGACCCTTGGAAGCCTGAACTGGCGCAGCCTCGGTATTGGATGGAACAAGATATTTATCAGTTGTTCCTGCATTGCAATTTAGAAGAGGAGATCCATTATAAGTCAAAGATACCTGAGTTGGATTTTCGAAGATGGAGTTCAGGCGCAAAAACCTGCGATGTAAACTTAACAAAATCCAATAAGGCTGTTGGAATAACAAAATTATTAGAGAGGTTAGGAATTGCTCCTGATGAAGCTGTTGCCTTCGGAGATGGCTTGAATGATATTGAAATGCTTTCATTGGTAGGAATGGGAGTTGCAATGGGGGCAGCATCCGATGAATTAAAACAGGCAGCCAATATGGTAACACTTTCTGCCGAAGAAGATGGGGTTGTCTATGGGTTGAAGCAGCTTGGTTTAATTTAATGCTGTAGTTAAAAAAAGCTTGTAGAAAGAGCCCTCCTTCTCTACAAGCTTTTTTTTATAAAAAATTTTGAATCCTTAGCCACTATTATTGCTCTGCTTCCCATTTTGAAACTTCTTCACGAACCCTAGGTGCGACTTCTTTGCCCAACAATTCAATTGCCCTTATGACATCAGCATGCGGCATGCTTCCAACTGGTACATGCAGCATGAACCTTGTCACACCTACGTTTTTGCGTAGATGAATGATTTTTTGTGCAACTGTTTCAGGATCCCCTACATAAAGTGCCCCTTCAAAGCTCCTTGCCGCATCAAAGCTTGACCGATCATAATAACCCCAGCCTCGTTCACGTCCTAACACATTCATCGCTTGCTGGGTAGAAGGGAAAAATTTATCTGCCGCTTTCTCAGTATCCTCAGCAATAAAACCATGAGAATGCGATGCTACTGTCAATTTAGAAGGATCATGACCAGCTTGTTCTGCAGCTCTCTTATACAGATTCACAAGCGGGGCAAACTGCACCGGGCGGCCGCCAATAATGGCAAGAACAATCGGTAATCCTAACAACCCTGCACGAATAATAGAATCAGGCGTTCCTCCACTTCCAATCCACACCGGCAATGGATTCTGAACTGGTCGCGGGTAAACACCTAAATTATGGATTGCTGGACGATGTTTTCCGCTCCAGGTCACTTTTTCAGACTCTCTTAATTTCAGTAAAAGGTCCAGTTTTTCCTCGAATAGTTCATCATAGTCTTGTAAATTATATCCAAATAATGGGAACGATTCTATAAAAGATCCACGCCCCACCATGATTTCAGCTCTCCCATTTGAAAGACCATCAAGTGTGGCAAAGTCTTCAAATACTCTGACAGGGTCGTCTGAGGAAAGGACAGTCACTGCACTTGTCAGCCTGATCCTTTTGGTCTGCGGCGCTGCTGCCGCAAGGACAAGTGCTGGAGAAGATGCTGCATAGTCTTTACGATGATGCTCCCCAACTCCAAATACATCCAACCCTACCTCATCAGCGAGAATAATTTCTTCGACTACTTCACGCAGCCGTTCGGCATGACTAATCACTTCTCCAGATTGAACATCCGGAGTCGTCTCAACAAATGTACTAATTCCTATTTCCAAGCCTATTCCTCCTATTTCACTATGTATATATACCTAATAGAGACACACCCATTCTATCATAGTTTCTCAATTCTATATCTTATCCTAGCACTCAGAAAAATAAATTTAGCGAGGTTTACACATAATATAGAAAAAAGGTGTGTTTATTATTTGGATTTTCCAACGATTCAGATGAACTTTTGGGATACTGTCTTTGCTATTCCAATTATTATGGTGTTAACACAATTCATAAAGGTTTTTTTTAAAATCCCGAAATGGTTTGTATCAACCATTGCCATAATGTTTGGTTTAGGAATATCGATTTTCATTAGCCATAAACACAGCCTCATTTCCGGTATATTTATGGGCTGGTTTTATGGATATGCAGCAATTGGCACCTATGCCTCCTTGAAAACAAACATTATTGCTTACCGGAATAAAAGAAGTAATAAGTAATAAAAAAGAAAGGAAATCTATCTAGAAACGATGGATTCCCTTTCTGTTTATTACTTGAATTTATTAGGAAACTGCTTAACAATTCCATTTGTTAAAAAATCACCCATGTGGATGAGATGCGTCTCATTTGTATCCGCTGTTTTAATGTCAGCAGTCCAATCCCCTTTTAAGCGATCCTCCACCTTAATAATATTTCCGAGATCTACTTGATTTTCTAATAGCCTTTTTAGTACATCATTTTGATCCTTAAGTCCTGCTAAACTGCTGACGAATATAGCTTCTTGTCCACCAAGCATGTTCAATCCAAAGCTTTTGCATCGGATATTTTAATGCTATAACAGATTGATTAATACAGACTCGCTAGGGTACCGGTCTTCCTTCTGCCTCTACTAAGAATATGTAGTTGAAAAAGCAAGTGGAATAACAAAGAGACAAGCAAGTCATTGTTTTTTCATGGTTGAAGCCCCTTTTCTGCTATATTTATCTGTTATAGTATTGATAATATTTCTTACCTTATACGATAAGCTCCAAGATTTGTAAGATACTTTCACACCCTGTCAGGAATATTCTGATTTAACATTTGCTCGTTATATAAAACCATTCCTGGCATATGAATCTGATTTTCATGGAATATTTTTAATAATTCAAACCGAACCTTCCTTGATACTTCAAAATAATCATCCGGCCAAACAAGCCCTACTAAACAGAGTTCATATCCGACATATTTAATATTAGGATTTAAATCTGTTATCCCAATAAACTGAAATTCCTGTTCAGGTCTGCCATCGTCCAGTTTCAAAAGGCATTGAAAATATTTTTCATTACAAATCTTGCAGACTTGTTCCATCAACTGCTTCATTTTTTCTGGATCCTCCTGATAGCTTACCGTCATTCTTTCAATGACACGCATTTTCCCTTTATTAAAATTTTGAATCGTTCTTACTTCTCCGTGTGGAATGGTCAAAAGTTTACCAGACCATTCACGGACTTGCATGAAACGTATGCCAATTTCCTCGATTGTCCCTGAGTTATTCCCATTAAATGTAATATAATTCCCAACACGAAACTCTCGATCTGACAACCGAACAAGCCCCAGTAATATATCCTTTAATACTTCTTGTGCAGCAAGACCGACAATTACACCAATAATTCCAGCACCTGCTAGCAAGCCTTTAAGATTCATAAATTGCCCGATTAGATAAATAATCACAATTGTCACAGATGTGTATTTTAACCCAGATCGAATAACCCCTTGAATGGTTTGCTCGACTTCATCCTCCAATAAATGAGATTTACGAAAAAACCAGTCAATACTTCGATTAATCACAAAAGAAAGAACCATTAGAATGATAATCAAAAAAATGACTCTTAAGATTAAATATTCCTTTATATATTGTAAAAAGTGTTCCGTGTAAGTTAGAAGATCCATTAATTCACTTCCTTAATAAATGGAATCACTTATTAGCATGACCGATATTTTCCAGAATTATTTTTCAATATTCTTTATTACCCATTCCTCTTAAAAACTCTCTTATGTAATTTAATTGTTATCCCCTGTAATACTATTCCCGCGACTCAATTCATAGAAATAGATATAAAGCCGTTGACTAGATTTCAGAGCGACCACTCTTATCATTAGGCACCCTGTTTTAAAAAAATAAATTTATTTTCCCAGCGCTAGGGGTCTACCAGTCTTATGAATGGCACTTAGCGCTTTTCTGCGTTAAAATAATATTGAAGATGCTTTACTGAAACAAAGGGGAAATTATTTTGAAAAAATATCAAACGTTATTATTCGATGTTGATGATACGTTATTAGATTTTGCTGCTGCTGAAGCATTAGCCTTAGAGCGATTATTTGAGAGCCAAAATTTCTTTCTCACAACGCAAATTGAAGCGAACTATAGAAAAATAAATCAAGGGCTATGGAAATCATTTGAAGAAGGGAAGATCGGTCGGGATGAAGTAGTAAATACCCGTTTTTCCCTTTTATTTAAGGAATACGGGAAAATCGTAGATGGTGTTTTATTAGAAAAAAACTATCGGGGCTATTTAGAAGAAGGACATCAATTAATTAGTGGTGCGCTTGAATTGATCTCGGGATTACGGACTAATTTTGATTTATACATTGTGACAAATGGAGTCTCCAAAACACAGGACAGACGCTTAAGGGATTCTGGTCTCCATCCACTTTTTAAAGAAATTTTTGTATCAGAGGATACAGGTTTTCAAAAACCAATGACGGAATTTTTTGATCATGTCTTTGCGCGTATTCCCAATTTCTCTCCAAAACAAGCTTTAATTATTGGGGACTCCATAAGTTCTGATATTAAAGGCGGTCAACTTGCCGGCATTGATACCTGTTGGTATAACCCTAATGCTAAACCTAACAATACAAGTATTATGCCTACTTATGAAATTCGGTCTCTGAATGAGCTGTACCCAATATTAATGTTAACTCCCAAAGCCTGATAAAAACTCAAATCAAAAACCGTCATGTGTTCTATTACATGACGGTTCTTTATTTATCATCAACCATTGTTTGTAGGATTGTTTTGGTTATCCATTTCCTTATCTGAAATATCTTCTGTTTCATCTGATGTATCTATTTTTTTTGGATTGGTCTTAAATATATCTTTTGAAACAGTATTAAGCTTTTTGACAAAGCGATTAAATCCAAATCCGACAAAAAAAGCTATACTGATCGGTGCATAAGGAGTATCTTGATAATCCGTAAATTGAATTAGTAATATTCCACTTTGGATAATCGTGACAGCTACTACTGCTGTGCCGGTTGCAAATATAGGATAAAAAATATACATGATCCATTTTCGATAATCTTGTAATTCATCTTCCATATAGTGTGTACAAAACATATAAAGATGTCTAAGGGATCCACCAATGGCTCCAGCAAAAAAATAATACAAAAAGATCTTAATATCAGAAATAAATGGCAGGGATTTTTCTAGTGCACCGGTCCCCAACATGCCTACTGCAATAAAGCTGCCAAAAAATAAAAGGGAAAGGTATGTCAAAATGACAGCTTTTAACCATTTCTTCATTCTTGACACCTCCACTTCTATCCTATGTTTCTTAAAATGGAGGTGTCACTGTTTTTTAGCAAGTAAATTATCATTGAAAAAATGAAAACTTTTAATTAAATAAAATAATTTTATTATGTAAACTATATTTTCTCTTCTTGTTCAAAAAAGCGAAAAGCTATGCAAATAAATTATTGGTTTCTCCTAAAAAAAAAGCAGTGTATGATTATTTCACACTGCGTTTCAAAAAATTACTCCTATCCTTTTATGACTATGATGACTTTTGGACTTTGTAATTCTTATGATTAACAATTGTTGTCAATGGCTCATCTTTCTCTTTCGAATACCCGTATTGGACGATAACCGAATTTTCCCTCACTCCAGAAACGGTCCCTTCGTAATTTTTTCCATCACGCTTAAATGTAATCATATCACCGATTTTAGCAGTTGCCATTTTTTTCACCTCTCTCTTATCTTTGCCAAAACAACTTGTTATCATTCGATTTATGGTACTACCCCACATAAATTTATAAATCTTAACTAAAAATAAGAGGAAAAAATAAGAACTTTAACTCTGGAGAAAGCATATGAAAAAACCAAGGATCTTTGAAATATGTTTTTAAAAATACCCAATTTTCGTAGGTATATTGATAAAAGCAGATCTTTCATGCCAAAAATTACAGCAGAATCTGTGAGTCTTGGGATTTTACTAGCTTTAGTTGGTGGATTTTTAGATGCTTATACTTACGTGAGCCGTGATGGGGTATTTGCCACATCTCAAACAGGCAATCTTGTTCTGTTAGGAGTGGAAGTGGCGCATGGCCAATGGGAACAAGGTTTACAACATATTCCCCCTATATTGGCTTTTGTTTTAGGGGTAGCTGTAGCAGAAGGATTAAAGCACCCGCATATTACAAGGACTTTTCCATACCCTGCACGCACTGTCCTTTTGTTAGAGAGCATTGTATTGGTTATTGTCGGAACATGGCCTCCTCAGGTACCAAATACGATTGTGACGATAACGATAGCATTTGTTGCATCTGTTCAAATTTCTTCGTTTCGTACCCTAGTGAAATGGCCATACAATTCGGCAATGGTAACGGGTAATTTACGTACGGCGGCTCAAGCGGCCTATACTGCATTAGTGTTACGTGACCGAAAAGGGTTAATACAATTTATTGATTTTTCACTTATTATCATCTCTTTTTTGCTTGGCGCTTTATTTGGTACACTTTCCACTTTACAATGGGGGGCAAAAGCCATTTGGCTTGCTTCGGGTATTCAAATATGTGCAATGCTTGTCTTAAATTCCAACCCGAAAACATTGCTTAAGAGATCTTAAGATACAAAAGCGTGGTTTCACCTTGAGAATGAAACCACGCCCCATATGAATTAAATTTTCTTTTTTACATCTTCACGAATGGATTCAATTATTTCATCTGATACATTTGCCGGCAAGGATGTCCCATCCTTAAATACCCAACAATTGATGATTTCTAAATCAGCTTTTTTAAACGTAATGCTATAGTTAAGATTTTGATGGATAAACTCTGTGGTTACATATTCCTCGACAGCAAAATCATCATCAATAATCATATTAGTGATTTCATAAGGTTTCACGTTAATGTCTCCTTTTTTTCGGCTACACTATAGCGTTAACATTAATAACCGTTTTATACTAAAGGTTATTCCAGCCCTGCTTCTTCATTAGCTAGTTTTGTCAATGCAGCCCAATCTTGTTTTGCTCGGCCTTTTGCCACAGATGCCAGCAGGCGATTATGTACTAAATTGGCAAGTGGCATAGGCGTATTAGTGCTATTCGCTTCATCAAGAACAAGATTGCAGTCCTTCAGTCCTAACTCTAACTGAAACCCAGCTGGCTCAAACTTTTTCTTAGCAATCATTGAACCATAGCCATTATATACGGTGCAATTAAATAAAGTGGTTGAATATACTTCAGCAACAGCTTCACGATCGATTCCATTCTTTTCAGCCAAATTAAAAGCTTCAGCCATGGCCTCCATCGCTGCCATAATCATAAAATTACCGCCTAATTTGACAACATTGGCATTTCCAGGTTCTTCTCCTAGATCAAAAATACGCTGACCCATAGCCTCCTGTATGGATTTAACTTTTTCCTTTGCCTGACTGTTTCCGGATGATATGATCCATAATTTTTGAGCTGCTGCAGCCTCAGGGCGACCAAAAACGGGTGAGGCAATGTAAAAACTACCCTTCTCTGAATGAAACTGTGCTAATTTCCTTGAAGTTTCAGGTGCCACTGTACTCATGGATAAGTGAATGCCATTTTCCCCTAATTTAGCACCAAGTCCGTCGGGGCCATATACAAGATCCTCTAGTGCTTGATCATTGGATACCATTGTAATGACAATACCATCAGTGGTCACAACATCACAAGGGCGTTCCACCAATTCAGCACCTGCTGAAACGACTTCTGCTGCTTTAATTGCTGTTCGGTTGTATACTTTCACTTTCAAGCCTGCTTTTAGTAAATTCTTCACCATGGGCTGACCCATATTTCCAAGACCGATAAAACCGACTTCATTCATAAAATTATTTCCTCCTCCGTCTTTAGTCCGCTAAACGTCCTAATCAGCTAAGAATTTAGATAAGTACTAGGTTTAATTGTCTCTACCGCTATAAATAACCCTTTATAATAATCATTTAATTCATTTATTTTAAGTGGGTAATTCTTTATTAAAGAAAGAGTATCTCTGTTCAAGCAACAACCGTCACAAATTTTTTTCCACGCAGGTGTTAACCATTCTTGTAGTGCGGAAAGAAATTGGTTATCCATTTTTACATGTTCAAAAAATAGGATTTTTCCATCTGGCTTACAAACACGGACCATCTCATTTAAAGCTTGTTGAGGATTTGGTATCGTGCAAAGTACTAGAGTTGCTACAACTGTATCAAAAGTATTGTCTGCAAAAGGCAGTTTCTCAGCACTTGCTTGTATCATTTCAATTTCTATTGTGGACTTTTTCAACCTCTGTTGAGCTCTTTCGATCATGTATGAACTTGGTTCGATGGCAACTACCTTTTCAACCGAATTATATAAATTAAAATTTATACCCGTACCAGAACCAACCTCTAATACATAACCTTTAGCCTTTGATAGAAGTTCTATACGTATCTTTTTAAACCTCTTTTTTTCTAAAGGCTTCATAAAGTAATCATACCCTTTAGGAAACAACCTACCCAAACTTTTCATCCCCATAAATAGTTTTATTAATTTAAAGTAACATTATTATTGATAAAGGAAAAGAAGAAGGCTATGAATTAGTTTTTCGTTATTTTCATCTAAATAAAAAATAAAAGCAGTAGTCCCACTAATGGAATCCTGCTGCTCCCAGTCCTTTGGTGGTGCTAGAAAGTTCCATGGCTTGTAATAAGCATCCCTAGGCGGTGTTTTTCGTCAATTGGTGAATACTTCAAAATATTTTATGGAATCAACGTTTTCCACTCCTTATAGTTGAAAAAGTAACTTAAGGAGTCTGTACTTCTTTCGTGACTGTTTCATCTTTTTGTGCAGGTCCGCAGCAAAGAATAATATATCAGACGCATGGGTCAGCGTAGGTACATTGATTAGTATTATTGGTAATCAGTTCGGCTTGCCTGAATCCCTTAAAACGCCCTCATAGTCAGCTTACTTATCAGTAAAACAGGTTGGGAGATATTTTAGGATTCATCCCAACGATTTGACTGATGGATTTGACAAAAAAATAATAGAATCATATAAAGTAACCGTTAAGATTGTTTTTTGTTAAGATGTAAAAGATATTAAATTACGAAGTTACGAGAATAAAGTAGTTGTCACATATTGTTTTAATAATAAAATCAAATTTTCTGATAAGCAATATATTTTATTTAGTAATTTGATAAATGTTTTTTTGAGTTTATTTTAGCTGACCGGATAATTAACAATAATTTCAAAAAAAATACGATGCTAGATTTAACTCTTTTATTTTAATAGTTGATTCGATCTACTACCAGTTTTGTTACTTTGAAAACAAGTGTAATTAAATCAAAAAGATTATTGCCTTTTTACCAGTTTCTATCTAACATTTTTTAATTGGAAGAACCCTTTTAAATACACTTTTGCTCGCTCAACCGCCTATCTTTGTCTATATTAACTTCAAGCTGCAGAACATCGTTCTGACGAATATGGGTTTCCTACCTATTTTTTAGACTCTCCGCCAAAAGGTTTATACGACACCTACATTATACTTATTATTGGAAATGGCCCCTATGATCTTTCATATTTAATAATTTCATCTTTATTTACAGAGAAATGCATACACATAGGAGACTTGAAAAATCGATTCTTTAATGTAACCTTTTTAATTTGATAGGATTAAAATAACTTATTAAAGTTGAACACTTCCTTTCAAAATGGATAATATTTATACCTTGGAATTAAGCAGAAATACATCTTTTATCCATTGTAGTCTGGTAATTAGACCAATTTGATGTCATTACAAAGAAATTTTGAACTTCATTTATTTTTTAGTAGACATCTTAATTCTTGAGATAGAATTTTCGATTTTCTATGTTTTCTATACAAAAGAAAATTCCTCTTATCTCCCCCTTTCATAACAACTTAAGTAAAGATTCCGTCATAAACGCGTCATTACTCTTTGTAATTCTTCAAGCTTTACAACAAACTGCTACGTGCACTTTTCTGAAACTTGGAAATCGGCTTTATTAATTTCGTTTTTATTATCAATGGTGCCAGGAGATGATTTAATAATTTTAGACTTTTTTGCTGGAAGTGGATCAACAGCGGCAGCCTTAAGATGTTAAGTGGTGGGTGAAACTTTCTCTTATTAAAATTGCTAACATTAAAAAAAAACGGGCTGTTGGGGTGAGTGGCTGCACTTTTTACTTTTGGGCAATAGGGGGCTTCTCAATTCCTAATAAAAGGAACTGCATCTTTTATAAGCTGTTAAAAAACACAAAACAAAACCATCCACATGGGATGGCTTGTCTGTTATAAGAGATGATGTTCTTTAATGTTTTAATTTCAGCCTGTTTGACTTACTTCTACGGCCTGTTGCCAACTTGGATAGTAATACAAAGCACTCCTCATTAAATCAGGATAAAGTTGTTTTACCTCTTTTTTCTTTAGAGATTGACCTTCTTGCTGTAAATTCTGGATCTGAGTAATGACTTCCTTTGATGTTAATGGCACATTCATTCTTCATTCCTCCAAGTTCACATTATTATCTTTCCCATTGGCTAACAACTGTAAACAAATGGACATATTCATTGCCCTTATGTACAGCTCAATACCCGGCTAAGCCGGATAATCCCGAAACGGGAGTATTGAATATCTTAGCCAAAAGTAATGAACAAAGTATGAATGAATTGTTAAGGTAGTGTTTAACTTGTGTAACTTTTCTGAGACCATATAAATTAAACCGCTCATAGTGAGCGTTTCAGCCTGTCGAGAAATTCGGAAAAATCGAGTTTATCGGCGTTCTGCAGCTAGTCAAATGCTAGTTTTTTTCTTTAGAAATAACTATAAAAAGCCCTGATTGGAAATTTTAAAAATGGCTTTGGTTGGCAGCAACAGAATGTAAGAAAGGGGAAAAGCATCCATTCCAACATTCTGTACGTGTCGCCTCGGCATTAAATGGTCCGATAAACACGGACTGTTCGTCTATCGCCTACATTCCGTAGGTTCCTGTTCCATTTACGGCAGGCTGCCGTACCAAACGAGCCGAAAACCTTTAAAACCTTGGGCTCTTATTTTATTATGAGAGGTCAACAATACCAGCTGATATCAAATGAAATGAACATTCTTGTAATCAAAAAAGATGGGACGAAATCCTCATGTAGCCGATGAAAGAGGGTTTCGCGGTAAAGGACTATATATTGAAATTCGAAGATATCGTGAAGAAGAGAATTATAAATTGATCACCCATATCCCCTGCGAAACGCATTATGACATTATTCGTTTTCTTTTAAAGGATATTGTGGATGTTCCCGGTTTTAGTCAGAAGGAAGTCACTTCAACTATTCGTAAAATAAATAGATTGTGTTTCGGCAATCGAGAATTTATTTAAGTATAAATTGTACATAGGTTTTCATTTCAATTAATTCAACCAAAGTACAGTTGAGTAGAATTTACATAAGGCACAAAAGATAATAACACCAGTTTTCTCCATCCGTGTTCAACTCCTGTCATCTAACTGAGTAATAACCAAGAAAATGGACTGCTGCAACAGTCCATCTTATGCTGTAATCAATTTCGGTAAAGTCAATTTCAGTGAATGGTGATTGTTTCTTCAAACCGACTGCATCACTTGCATAAACCTTCCCATCCGCTCCAGCACCTTCTCCAAATCGACGAGCGAGGTTGCATATGAGCAGCGAATAAAGCCCTCTCCGCCTGATCCGAATACATGTCCCGGAACGACCGCCACCTTCGCTTCCTCCAGCAGCCGAAGAGCAAATTGCTCAGATGACATGCCAGAAGAAGCAATTGAAGGGAAGGCATAGAAAGCCCCCTCAGGCTCGTGACAGGCCAGACCAATTGCATTCATGCCGGCTACAAACAGCTTGCGGCGTTCATTGTAGCTCGCCATCATCTCATCCTTGGCAGCCAAGCCATGACGCAAAGATTCGAGAGCGGCGATTTGAGCAATGGTAGGCGCGCACATGGCCGTGTACTGGTGGATCTTCAGCATGCCGGCTATCAACTCGCGCGGGCCGCAAGTATAGCCTACCCGCCAGCCTGTCATTGCGAACGCTTTGGAAAAGCCGCCGATGACAATCGTACGCTCCTTCATTCCTGGCAAGGAAGCGATACTTACATGCTTTCTCCCATAAGTTAGCTCGGCATAAACTTCATCCGAAATGACAACCAAATTATGTTTGATAATGAGCTCTAAAATCGGTAGCCAATCTTGCTCCGTCATAACTGTTCCGGTTGGATTACACGGATAATTAATCATCAGAGCCTTTGAATGAGGCGTAATCGAAGCTTGCAGCGCTTGCGGGGTCAGCTTGAACTGCTCCTCCACCGTAGTCACCACCTCCACGATTTTTCCGCCATGCAGATGAGTAATCGGTTCATAGGCAATATAGCTTGGAGCCGGAATCAGCACCTCATCACCAGGATTGATCACTGCCCGCAGCGCTAGGTCGACGGCTTCACTGCTCCCTACCGTCACTATGATTTCCTGCTCAGGGTCGTAGGGAAGCGCAAAGCTGCTTGCAAAATAAGCCGAAAGCTCCTCCCGCAGCTCCTTCAAGCCGGCATTTGAGGTATACTTCGTCTGCCCTTCACGCAATGCCTGAATGCAAGCTTCACGTACCCTTTCCGGTGTAACAAAATCTGGCTCTCCGACTCCAAGGGCGATTGTATCTCCTCCTGCTACATTCAAATCAAAATAAGCGCGAATTCCCGATGGACGAATATCCCGTACACGCGAGGATAAAAAACTCCCTGTATCCTCTTCACTAAACATATTACATCATCCCCCATTTCTGTTTCCGTCAGAACACCACAACTGTATATGGAATGCCCAGTACTCCAGCACCCTTTGCTCGATCACAATTGGAGCTTCCGACCGCCGTTATTTTCCGATGGCTGTTGCCTAAGGGTAAAGGAGAACGCTGACGCTTCTCCAGAACAATTCCTTCTCTATAGTTCTTTTTTAATCGTTATACCTAAAGAAAGCTACGGGCCTGTTTGCCGATTATCTGAATACCCCGCACGATATTTTCATCCGTTACTCGTGAAAAACCAAGCCGCAATGTATTCGTCCCTTCGCCTTCATGAATAAAAAACTTATCTCCCGGTGTAAAAATAACACCCCGTTCTGTGCAAGCTTCTAGCAGCTGGCGTGTATTAACGCCTGACGGGAAGGTAAGGAACAAATGCAGGCCCCCATCGCCAGACAGTTGCGCCTCAGGGAGATGTGCTTCACAGCATGCCTTCGTCAACTCATATTTGCGCTTATATTCCAACCGTGCTTTTTTTACATATTTATCGAAATTGCCATTGAGCAAATATTGAAATAATATTGACTGATCGATTGTGGATGTATGAATGGTGCGTGCACGCTTAATGCTTTCCAGATTATCAATCAACGCTCGGTCTCCAAACACCCACCCCACTCGCAAGCCAGGGAACAGTACTTTGGAGAAGCTGCCGATATAGATTACTCCGTTCCCTTTCCCTGTTGTCGCTATTAATGGCGCAACGTGCGCTCCCGAGTAGCGCAACTCCTCATTAAATCCATCCTCGATCACCGGAATCTGATAGCGCGTCATTAATTTCATAACGGCGCTGCGCTTTGCTGGCGACATTACGATGCCTGTAGGATTGTGATATGAAGGAGTCAAATAGGCCAGATCGAAGCTGTTTGTCTGCTTCTGCAATACCGCCTCAAGCTGTTCCACATCAATACCGTCACGCTCCATCGGAATGCCGGTAATCTCAAATCCTTGCAGCTTCAAATTATTGATCGCTGTATGATGAGTCGGATTTTCACAAATAGCCGCTCTGTGGTGCGAAGAAGGGCGCAGTGCCGACAACACAATGTCAAATCCTTCTGTAAACCCGCTTGTAATCAGCATATCCTTGCCGCTTATATCGACGCCCTTATTCTCCATATAACGCATCAGGTATTCAATCAGCGGCTTGTAGCCCTTGGCATAGCCGTAGTTAAGCAGAACCTGCCCTTCGATTGCCATCCGATCCATAAAGGCTCTCTTTACGTCCCCTAGATCAAACAGCTGCTCATCCGGAGCGATGCTTGTGAACGAGATGGTTCCTTTTTTGGCGCGAATACCCTTCTTCATCATATCCATCTCTACAGCTGATAGAGCATACTCGTTCATTCTTGCCTTCCAGTCGATCTGCCAGACGGCGGAGCCGTCAGCTCCTCCGTTATCTGTAGCCAAATGGCCCACCATAGCTGCCACATAGCTGCCTTTGCCAGGAATTGCATACGTAAATCCGTCATCCTCCAGGCCTTCATAGGCTGCAATGACTGTATTGCGGCTCACCTTTAGCAGACCGCTCATTTCTCGTGTGGAGGGTAGCTTCTGATCCGCCTGAAACAACCCTTTTAACATTAACCGTTTGACATATTCTTTCACTTGTATCGCGACCGGACGGTCACCGACAATCTTGAAATCCTGGAACATCTTTCATCGCCCCCATCTTAATATGGCATAGGAGACGAGAGAAAAAAAGAACCACCGCACTGGATTTTTCATCCTTCGGTGGTTCCTTCTTCCTTCGCTTCATAAGCTATCTAGATTAAACCCAATTCTAATTAAGTAAAATTTATATAAGGCCCTAAGGAAGAACAGAACTAATTCGTGATACTGCCCTTCAACCATACTGATTAGTGGATGATATGAACACTTCCATCATCCATGATTTGAATTTCTAACCAGTGTTCTTACCACTTTTCTTTTCATGAAAAATCTTAGTTCATCCATACTTTTTTAATTCTCAACTTGTAAGGAATAATCCCATCTAAAGTACTCACCCATGCATATCCAACAAGTTCACTCACTTTTGTTTATTCCTGTCTAAAAGATATATAACTTTCTGTACAACTATTATAGAAAAACCTTTAGATGGGGAAAAAATAAGAAAAATAAGAAAATGTCACTTTTACGAGGTAATTTACACTTATTTTAAGTGCTATTTTGCACTATAAATAAATACCAAAAGCCCAATTTCTCAACATTAAAATTGAGAAATTGGACTTTTATCATTACTACGGATTAGCGCTCGTTTATGGAAGATCATTATTGAAGCAATGCATCCGGCTGTTGATTTTCCTTCCAACTCATATCTATTCTTTTCAAGTATCTTTGCAGAGCTAACATTCGCATGAACTACCGTGACATAGAGTTTATGAAGATTAAGTGATTTAAATACCAATATTCATCATCATTAAAACGATTAGATTCGTTTAGATTTAATCAAAACCATGATCCAATAATAGGATATCGAAAATGACGCCCATTAATGGCTTTAACAATTCCAACAATCGGAGCTATTATAGCAATGAGTCCAAAAATAATGAGGAATGGAATCCCGATTAATATCCAAGAAAAAAAAGCAGACACTGAGATTAAAATACCGATCACAATATGAAATACCAAAGCCTGTAAGGATAAGCTTTTAATTTCTCGATCTGAAATAATAAAATATGTGATAATGGGAACTAGTATAGGTGCAAACCAAGTACTAGCATGAATCAATATTTTGAATCCCTTATTTTCCATTTAAAATTTACTCCTCTTTGTATCGTAATATTCTAACCAAACCTTTATTCATTAATCATTATAAAGTTTTGGTTAGAATATTACATCAGGCTATGAACTAAATCGTTATACGACTGTGGTCGTAGTCCAACTCAAAATTCCAGTATGCCAACTATTCTTTTTAAATATCTATAAATTTAATAATTCGTGAAATAAATATTATACGAATTATTGATAAATACCAGTTTAATAATTTTTTCCCTCAGGCGAATTCTCAAAAGGTATTTAGTAAGAGGTCTTTCAACCCTGTAATTGGTAAAATATGATATAATATGTAAAAATCTTAGTACAGAGGTGCTACGTGAATTTAAATAACACATAATTTACCGGATAAGCAAGAAGGAAATCCATTAATAAATTAATTCCACCAATTTGCTTGAATTTCCTAAATGTGAGATGAAAAATCCACAAAGTTCCTGCAAAGAATGAACCAAATACATAAGCGAAATCATTAAGGACTGTGGTAGTCTTGTTCCCCTTAACAATCCAAAATTGATATGAATTGATAAAGCTGATTACGGCCATTAGAATTTACCACATCTGCCATCTATTGTACCAGTCTTTGACAAGTAATTTACCACACTTTTCCAACTTCTAACCAACTCGAGGCTTATCTAATTCACTATTTTATAAGGTAAGGGTAGTATCAGGAAATTGGTGATTTATAACGTTATGGAAATCAAATATAAAAAGCCTAATCTCTCGGTGTTGTAAGGGAGAAATTAGGCTATAGTTACTTCACAAAAGCGCCCGATTATAGAATAAAAGGCTTAAATTTATTAAACAGTATGTTCGATCTACGACACAACAACTTTTTCTTAAACTATGCCTATGTTAAAGCTTAATGTTGATTTTTTACTAAAGGAAACCCGCCAAATCCTTGTTGAGGAATAATCACTTACACCCATGATAATTCTGTATCTGAAATAGGTACAACCTTTTTCATGCATCTTTCTGGAATTTCAAACAGTTGTGGATGGAAGAGGGCAGCTAGTAACTCAATTCCGTCTACCAATGTGGTACTTGGCCTTGTAAAGTAATCTGCATCTGCAAGATAGACTGCTTTGTTTTTTACTGCAGTCAATTCGCTCCATCCCGGTTTACTTGTTAGCTGATCGATTTCCTTAATAGATCGTTCCACCTGAAAACCACAAGGTGCGATAACCAATACTTCTGGATCATATTGTTGTACTTTTTCCCAAGGAGTCACTACAGAGTAACCTGCAGGATTGGACAACATATCCACTCCACCCGCCAAAGAGATTTGGTCAGGAATCCAATGCCCACAATTATAAATGGGATCTAACCATTCCATAACCATCACTCTTTTTGGTTCTGCTTGATGTTCACGAAGTTTATCAGTAATTGCACGTACTCTCTTATGTAAGGAAGCTAAGTAATCAAGGCCAATCTTTTCTTCTCCTAGCTCCTTTGCAATGGTTAGTGCATTCTGATATACATCCCGTAGCCTTCGCGGTATTAATGGTACCACTTTTGGTTGCTTTTCAAGGGATCCAATGGCTCTTTGAACAACAGATGTGCTAATTTGACATACGTCACATACATCTTGAGTAAACACAAGATCAGGTGCTATTTCTGATAATAATTCCATATCCACATAATATAAACTTTTTCCCATATTTGATGATTCCGTTACAAAAGTTTCAATTTCTGCACTTGAAATATTACGTCCCTCGAGATGGGTGCGAACAACTTTTGGTTTATCCGATGGACATTCAAACGTGACTCCATTCAGGTATCTTTCTAGTCCCATTTCATAGATCATATTGGTAGCCGCGGGTAAAAATGAACATACCTTCATTTAGATTGCCTCCTCAAGTTAAAGTCATTTTCAATTTTTATCCAATCAAACATTTCTTCAGGAATTGATTTCTTAGCTAATATTTAAACGTGTAGAGTTATAAATATGAAAATTTTTACTATTTTATGTTCATTCCAAATGCTCTGATTTTTCAACTAACCTGCGAGTTGATTTAAGTTCAACCCTTCAGAATCTCATCTGTATTTTAACATAAATATCCAGTTCTTTTAAGAGAATTATTCAATAAAATGGCCCTTTGTTGAAGATCATTAAATAATCAGTATCATCTTCATTGAAGGAGGGTGTTCAATGTTGTTCCTTCAATCCTCCCTTTCCACATCTCTGCCAACTGGCTCAGTTCCGCTGTACTCCCCCGAAATCCTGTGGGATCTTTCCCATCAAAAAGACCCATCATCCCTTCAATGATAGAAAGATCAGATCCATTACTTCCTCGATAAATAATCTCCTTTAAAGTGGATGGACCGATCATCGAGCTGTCCAAATTTCGCGAGGGTCTCCCTGTTACCAGAGTATGAAAACTGGGATCAATAAAATCTGGCCCGGCTTTATATCCTTCAACAGCCAATCCTTTCTGTTTAAATGCCGCCATAAGACCGAGGGTTAGTGTTGTCTTTCCAACCCCGCTGCCAATTCCAGCTACAATGAATCAAGGAATTTTCATAATTGGTATACACCTTCTAAAGTTTATTTAATGCAATTAATCCCCTTCTATCGAGTGAATACTCATACGGAGATGTCCACTATATGGATCGGGATATATTGGGATTGGCATACCAAAAAGGTCCTGTACCGTTTGCTCATTAAATATCTCTTGTGTCGGGCCTTGATGAAGGATTCGTCCCTTGTTTAACATAATCAAATGACTGCAAAATCTTGCCGCAAGTTCTATGTTATGAAGAACTACAATTACAAGGTATTTTTGAGATGACAAATTCTTTAGCTGCTGCAAAATATCCATCTGATAGTACAGATCAAGACTCGCAATAGGTTCATCCAACAATAGGATGTGACTCTCTTGAATAAGACAGCGAGCAATGGCTGCCCGCTGTTGTTCGCCTCCCGATAACTGAACCATTGGGGTATCCCTGTAAGGGAGCAGATTCAGCCGATGTAACCCCTCTTCAATTCTCTCCCGGCATGCTTTCGTCAATGCCCCGGATTGAGTGCGATATACAAAACGACCCATAGCCACAAATTCAGATACAGTATAAGGAATTTGATCGTTCATATGCTGAGGTAAATAAGCAATCTGCCTGGCACGCCAATTCGTCCGTTTCTTATGTAAAAGATGGTCAATTTGTTTATTTAGAATGTTTCGTTTACTTTTGTAAGTTACATAAAATAAGGTCACAAATCTATATCCTTCTTAAATTACCCATTATATACAGTATCAGCAACAAAACATTGATTTGATACACCCTTTACTTGAATAAGAAATTATGGACATTAAAAATCAATGGGTATGAAAAAGGAAGCCGCTTAAATTAGACACTTCCTCAATGCTCATATACGGCAAATTCAGTTATTTTTTGTTTTAACCATTCATAAATACTAGTCCATTGATTTGTAAACTGATTTTTTTTTATATCAATCTCTAAAATATGTTCATTTTCACTTGAAATAACATATATAAACTTTTCATCAGATTGACCAAAGTAAAAAAATTCTTCAGGTAATCCGTTTAAATACTTCTGTTCTAATTTTAAATCAAGAGGTTGGAAAATTTGTTCCTCCCTTGTCATTCCTTTTCTTAAAACATTTCTGCCATAAATTATTATATTATTTTCAAAAATTCGAATCCCGTTATACTCCTTCAAAAATTCCTTATAAGCAGGTGGAAAAGCAGTATTGGTGCTTGATTCGAACTCCAGTATCTCTTCTTCTGATAATGCTCCATAGAGGGCATGGAACCATTTATCAGGCTTTTCAGAGTCTTTAATTACAAATAATTCCGTACCATTTTTTAACTTTTTATATCCGTATTTCTTTACTGAATCTTTTTGAATGCCCTCTTCAATTAATAATCTATACACCATAAACACTCCTAAATACACAAAATAACATTTTAAATATTCTGCCTTTGTTTAATTAATACCTTCTTACGCTTATTGAAGTAAATTGCCAGTTAGCAGAACAACAAAACGTCACGGCGGTCATCTTCATTAACCAACAATTTAAATGATTTTATTAATGGATAACCATTGTTTAAACTGCTGGATTCCAATATCATAATCAATTTCTTTATTGTAAATGGAAAAAATCCGTGTTCCGAATGGTTCTAATGTTAATTCGTTTTCTGTGGTAATATTTTGAATCCCATACCCTTTAAAATCAAAGAATACATCCCATATATCCTCAGATTGTCTTTTAAATGCTATCGACTCATAATCGCAATTACCCTCGTAATACCCTAAATGAAGATGATATTTATCATCATATAAAATATCCACTAAGCACCTCTATTTTTATCATTTGAATTAAACAATTCGGCAGATATAATCATCAATCCTTCTTAAAGGAAACTGCCCAGTCAGTTTAAGTGAAAATATTCACAATCTCTTGATTTAAAATTCTTTTTCCATTCATTCCATCTTAATTTACATATTTTTTGCAGGGAATTGTATGCAACATATAGAATTAATCATGAACATTATGATTGTATAGGAGAAGGGTGATAAAATGGCTGGTAATAAACTTTGGTCTCTGCAAGAAGATGAATTAATCGATAATACCATTATTAATCTTCCTCATCGAACAGACATCGAAATTTCGGCAATTTTGTTTGGGCATCCTTTGTTAAAAAAGAGAACCTCATCTGGGTTACTTCAGCACGTAGAGAAACGACGCAGTAAGCTAAAGAAAACTAAAGACAAAAATAAAACAAAAAAAGTGATATAGAAGATAGGTATTTTTGTATGTTCCTCCGAAAAGGTTTAGTTATGAAATCCCTCCTGGGATATAGTTATTATCCTTCAGCAATCGAAAATAGCAAAAAAATTAGAAGTAACAATTTACTGTTATGAAAAAAGTAGAAAGGCCAACAAATAACGGTTGACCTTTCTACTTTTTTCTAGTTTTGTCTAACACCTGCGATTTGTTCCAAGATAAATGGATCCTTTATTTTTTTATCTTCTGAAAACATTAAAATTTTGGAAATGATTTCGGCTGTTTTTGGGTCTTCGTCCATAAATGGAAGAAAAATTCTGCCTCGTTGCTGGGAATGAACAGGAATAATAAAGATCGCTCCAGTAGCCTGTTTGTACACATTACCACTCCCAAGGTGAACACTATACTCTCCAAAAATGCCGTTAATTAAAGCGAAATTTCCTTCTATCCTTACATTATCCAGTTTCATCAGCCTAATGGATTCAGCAGCAATTGCCTTTCTCATCTCTATGGTTGTAAGACTTGCTTCAGGGTCTACACCGCCTACATGGGCGATACTAACCACTAAATCAATATCCCTCATCGTTTCAGAAAATGTATGCTTTGGAATCTTATGAATCTCAATCGGCCTATCCGTTTGGCGATCAAAAAATTCTACTGTTTCCAGGACAGGGCTTTCTATGTCAGAAGGTGACAACCAATCGGCGACCGCATAGAGTTTCACCACAATATTTTCCTTATGATAAACTTTTTGGAGCCCCTCTTCGTAGCTTACTGTCCACATTTTTGTTTTTAATAATGCTGCCGTTTTCTTTGGCTGAATTTGATGACCAGCATACCTTTTTGTACCTGCTCCTGAAGCCAATTCATCCTGATTCGGCAAATATAATTCTCGAAATACTTGCTTAAACGGCTGTTTCACTTTCCTTACGAATAAATCACGTTGAAAGCCACCCCATTGCCCGCTTTCGTATAGATGAATCGGATGAGCGATCAAAATGTCATCATCCGCTTGAATTAAATAACTTTCTCCTGTTTCTACATTTTTAAGTGACCCTGCTTCATAATAACCTAACCGCTTCCCTGCCATTAAAACTAGGCACTTTAAAAGAGGTGCTAAAACTGGACTTCCCATCATATTGGTAACTTCATTTAAAGTAAAGCTGTTCTCCAAGACCATCGAGTGTTCCAGCTCTTTTTTTGCTCGCTTGTACTGTTCCCTTAAATCAGCCTTAATTGCTTTTAAGGTTACAATGTATTCATGTTTATTATATTTTGATGGTACGGACTTTAAAGGCTTGGCATTTTTAATAGTCAAAATATCTGCCAGGCCATTTTCATCGATCACCAGCTGTACAGTCAAATCATCGATCCCTTTTGGTTCCAAATATGGATGAACCTGTTCTAACTTCTTCGCTTCCATTTCCCATTTAAGTCTCGTTACATCTTGATAGCTGGCATTCCTCGCTAAGTTTTCAAGTGCGATATCGACTGTTTTTGATTCGCTTGCTCGCCGTTGGGCACCAAAATTTTTACTTTCCTTTAAAAATTGCTGCAGAAATTCATAACGTTCCAGCACATCTTGTTTATGTTTGACCGGAATCAGGCTGTAACACAAAAGTTGATCTTTATTTCTTTTTTCTTTTACGGAGTTCTTCGTTTCCTCCTGCTTCAACTTCCCTAAGACGGCATCAGCAAAAAGCTGTGATCGGCGATGGTTGGCTCCGCCTGAAATATATTTGGCACACTGATAGAGAATCTGGAATCTCTCTTCTCCTAATTGTCCAAAGGCCTCCTGAAACCAGCGAATATCAAATGCCCCATCCTGAAAATCTTTAGGACTGATAGGTGAATAACGGGCAACCATGGTTTCCTTCTCCTCGGAAAAGAATTCATTGACATGGGCATGGAAATACCAGGCTGCACTCGAGAGGCCATCCCATTGCAAATACTTCTCCACAATGGCAAGCCACTGTGGGGCATACATTGCTGCTTCCAGCAATCTTTTCTCTGATATATTTTTCCCTTTAATTAACTGGCTCAGCTTTTCCTCATTATCTTCATCATGTGGATAACAGGCCTTCAACAAATGGCTAAGCACCTCTTTTTTCTCGGCGGTGTCACCATACACATATAAATACCCTCTGACAAACGGTTCTTTTTCAAGGGCTGACAGTATTCCGACAAAATACTCCATTCCTTCAAATCGTTCAATTTCCCCCACCATTGCGGTTACCTTTGTTGGAAGGTCTCCTCTTTTCAACTCTATGTCTACTATTCTTTTGACAGCCATGTCTTTAATCGGCTCCATAAAAGGGTATTTTTTAATCGTATCTCTTTTTGGATCCGTCAATTCGGATAAATACTGCCTGACATGTCTCCCACGGTATTGGCCCATTACCATTTGGAAAATCACTTGTTCGTCAATGAGTTTTCGTTGATAAGCCCTTGCTAACTCCTCAATCGAAGGATGGAACATGGTATGCCGTGTCATTACAAATAGCTGGTATTTTACTTTAAAGTATTGCTCAAATTTTTCTTCCTTATAGCTAAACATTCTCCCCCATTCCAGCCACGGGTCTGTTAGAACATCCAGTATTCTATATTCACTTTCCGTTTTTTTCTTTGGAAGAGAATGAATCAAGTAAATTAAGATGCCGTATATTTCCTCAAAAAACCGTTTTGCATCTTGGTCTTCAAAAAAGGCAGTAACAAGTATCTTCACTTGGTCTCTATAATCCAACTCCGCAACAAACTGGTTTATTTCGGCGATTTGTTTGAAAGGAAAAACATCTTCCAAAAAGCTCTTTTTCCAGTTATCCAATTTAGGATAGTCATAAAGCTCCCAAGCATTCATTTTCTGAGCGTAATAACGATAAATACGTTCTGAATTGAGGTAAAACGCGATTTGGACAAGTTCAGATGGTGTCAGGCGCCAGCTGTTTAAATAATCTTTCCACACTTCTGATAGTGGAAATTGCTCGAGTTTTGTTCCTCTCCCCATCTGAAGATCATTTGTATATGGCAATCTTAATTCTTCGCCAATATGCAATGTTTCCTTATGGCCTCCATACCATTCCACTTCATACTCGACATGGCGATGCTCATGAATAATATCCGCCAATCCCCGCAAAAATGGTTTGATTGATTCAGTAGGGAGTGAGAAATAATCCTTGAGGCTGTTTATCGGCTGACTGAGTTCAAAGCTTACTTGGCGTTTTGGGTCAAATAAACCAAAGCCATTTTCAGGTGTGTACGCTTCCTCCTGTAACAGCTTATCGATGAGGATTTGTTCCTTTGTGGAAGCATTTTTCCATTTCTGTAATTGATTTTTAAAGGTATTAATTAGTTTGTCTTTTCCTTGCTGGTCTTTGATTTCCGATAATATTTCAAGCGCACCCATTCTTTGCAGCTCTTTACCGCTCCCAAGTAAACGCTCAAGTGCTGTTTCCAGCTTTTCTAATGAAAGGGCTGATAAAATCCGAATCGCACTTTGCCGTAAAGAGCCCGTTTTTAATTTTAATACTTCCCCAATTTTTTCTACTTCGGAATTGGAAAGCTCAAGTGATTTTATCATTCTTAAGGCCGTTTCGCGAATTGCTATACTCCGATCGGAGAGGCAGGCAAACAGGAACTCCCGCTGTGTTGGATCGGTATAATCTTTAATAAAAAAGTGCAATAATGTTTCTTTTAGATTGGAACTAAAACGGTCCTTCCATTCCATTAATTGGGCAACCCATTCTTTGTCCAAATCGTACGCGGTTAAATACAGCATTTTTATGGCGATATCGTCTGTTGAAAAAGTGGTCGTTATCCCATGGACAGCCTTTGATTCAATCAATAATTCCTTCTTGGGCAAACTTAAAAATATCTTTTTAAACAGCTTAAAATGCCTGGTCCGTTCTGCCTTGTCTTCTAACAGCGGGAGCCTGTCAAAGTGCAGTTTGCTTTCACTATTTGTATGAGATGACCAAAAGTTGCACCCATAGTTGGTGATAAGATAGCATTGAAGTTCATGATTGGTTTCGTCCAAATAGGGATATGACAGCTCAAATCTCAACGCACGATTTTGACTTTGAGTTAGAAAAAATTGTGTAGCAGCCTTTTGATGGGATGCCCCATTTTCCATCAGACGAATAATCGGGGCTCTAACCTGTTCTTCTTCGTAAAAGGCAGCCGCCCACAGACTAATATAAAGGCTGTTGGAATTCTTACTTATATGACCTTCCCTGCGCAGCTGTGAATTTGTTAAACATTCGAGCACATCTTGCATTAACTGGCTGGCCACTCTTTTATTGGCCGCCTCCAAATTCAAGCCGGTCCAGACAGAAAGTGCCCGCAAAACTGAACTGTAGCGAATCAGATCATGCTCTAAGATGATTTTTAACAGATAAATTGCTGCTGCAGCCGTACCCTCATCCATGCTTTCGACAATGCTTTGCCGCAAGCCCTCTTGCAGCCTGGCCGCCAGCAATAAGTCCCCCAGCATTTGATAACAAGCCTGGCTGTGGCTCTTCAACATCCCTTTTATCATGTTTAGCGTAAGCAATGCAGTGTTGTTTTCGCCAAACATGATGTCTTTTAACGCTTGAAATACTATTTCATTGTTACGATCAAGCTCGAAGGCAATATAATCACTGATGACCGTTTGATACTGATACTCCCAGGATTCACCAGGCTCCGTTAAATACTTCATAATGGAGAAATTCTCCATATCCAACTCAAATAGATCGGAAAAGCTTTCGATAATACCATCCATATGGCAAATTAAATTAGTCGTTCTAAATGGCCTTCGTTCATAGCCGACGCTATATGGGTATTCATATTTATGTTGGGTGATATACTGAAACAGGTCCCCATATTCTTGGCCTAAAAGAGCTCGGGCAATCTCAATGAACGGCTCGAAAAAATCTGTGTCACGCCAGCTACTTTGAGCCATGAAATTTTTTTTGAGGGCTCTTATATAGTTTTCTTTTTGCTGATCGGGGCTTTTTATGACCTTTAAGATCATTCTGGTGGTCTGCAATTCCGTTCCGGAAAAAGCTTCGCCGGCTTTTTTATCCAGTTTTTCAAAGTAGGCGTTTTTATTGATATGTTTCATGTTCTATCTCCTTTACCACATGCGTCCTGCTAACATCGTCAACTTAATAAAAGTGAGTTCATCATCATCTTGTAAATTTAGAGCTGCATCTAATTCAGTTTGTTCTTCTTCATTGTGAAAAACTTTAAATAATCCGTCTTCAAACGCTTGTAGGGCAGTTTGTATAGCCTCTTTTTTGTCCACTTTTTTTTCATTATATATAAACGAGAAACCAACCTTCCCCCTTTCAGCTTGAAGGTCAATTTCCTTAATCGTAAGAAAGGTAGCTAGGTTGACTGCTACTTGTTTTTCACTTAATTTCTGGATTTTAATTTTCACAATTTCCTCCAAGAGCTCTCTGAGTGTTGCTGGATTTCTAGATAAATAGATTTCCATTTTCGTTAAAAAATTTTTCCTCTTGGCCAAACTTTTCATTGTCACAAAGATTTTCATTTCCCTACCTCATTCGAATAATAGCATTGTTCAAAGTTATCAAAAACGGAAAAATAGCATTATTCCTCATCACCAAAGCCTATCATCACTCCAACAACCTCTTTTAAAATGTTATATTTTACTTTTACTTCGTACATTCCGTCTCCATATCCAGACATTGAAACCGCACCACCTGGGACAACTCCACCCTGTGCATCTGAAGCAACCATATCACAACATGCAACATAATATTTTAATCCCACTTCATCAATCACTATGTCATTGACATTTTTCACTTCAAATGGGATGGTATCGTCTTTACCAAATGCTTTAAAATCGAAAATTCCAGCTTGTGCTGAGTCCACTCCGATAAGTTTATTACAAACATGCCATTTTCCATTTGGTTTCTTTTCTCCATAATATACGGTTAAACTTTCTACGACTTCTTCAGGTGTATAAGATATGGATGCTGTCCAATTCCCATTTTTTACATTGGAAAGTATAATTTGCATCTCTCCTTCTTGATCCACCTTATAGCATGGGTCAGTAACAGTTAACTTTCCACTTTCTACGGTAAAAGTACCAACTATTTTAGGCTTTTTAGTATTTACATTTGGTACATACCAATCAATAAATTCACTTAAAGATGATGCTTTACACTTGCTTATCCCCGTTTTATCATTCCATACATAGATAGTTCCTGCATAAACCTTTTTCTAATACGGTAGCAATGTTTATCACCTTTGATATTTTCACCAATACAAATCATTTCTTTAGGTATATTTCTTGGTCTGAATTCACAATTTTGTTTTGTAATATCAATTGTTAATGCTGATTGTCCATTAGTTTGAATAGGGAACAAAGTCCAATCACCAAATGTTGCTCCATTCGTTTCTAAAAAAAGTTCTTTGAATTCATCAGGAAAAATAGCACCAAGTACTTTTTCTGTTTTTTTAATTCAAGTAACGACACTCCAGCCACTTTTGAACTTGAATTAATCATATTTATTACTTTCTTCATCTCTTCCTCCATGATACTTCTGATTACTTTGTATTACTACACTCAAATTAACCATAAGTGTTTTTCGATATATATTTTAAAAACCCTCTATTTATTGAATAAAATAATGCATTTCTTCATTCATCCCTATTTTCTAAAACCGCAAGCGACCCTTTCCTTTCCGACTCAAATTTCAACTGGGTGCCTAAATTCAAAAAGGTTGTATTAAATTAAGGAAAAACAACTAAAGCAAGTGAGTGTATAATTGTTTAAGTCTCTGAATGAATATTCATGATATGTTAATATAATAATAGTTTAAATTCTTTTGAGTTTAGATCTCTCTAAACTGGACTTAGCCTAGACCACTAAGTTCAACTTTGACCTTTGATTTTATGGATCAAAGGTATTTTTTTGTTTGGATATTGTTGTAATTCATCACTCATTCTAATTGTTGATTTAAATTGAATATAGTTGTCCATTTCCTGACGGCGAATACACTGGATAGGGAATGGACAAATAAAAAAGCCCTCACATATCAATGTTGAGGGCTCTGTGTTTCTTCGTATTCCTTTACTATCCGGTAAAATGTACTCCTAGGCACATTAACCTTCTTCATAGCCTCAACTGCTGTTATCTCATTTTCTTTCCATTGTTGGTATGCCTGTTCAAACTCTTGAGTAATTTTTGTATTTGGTCTGCCAAGGTGTTTCCCTTGAGCTTTTGCTACCGCAATCCCTTCAGCTTGCCTTGTCTTGATTTCCTCACGTTCTTTTTCGGCGAATGCAGTAAGAGGAGTCAAAATGATTGTTTGTATTGCTCGCTTCATAACATCGTCAAGTTCATTGCTGGTGTTAATCATAGGCTCTTTTATGAAACGCAGCTGCACTCCATTTTCTACAAACCATTTGTATTCCTTCATTGTATTATCCATATTCCGTCCCATCCGAGTAATGGAATCAAATACTACCGTATCCCTTTCTCGGACCATTTGTTTTAATAATTGATACTGAGTACGTTCAAAGTTTTTACCACTGGCCTTATCAATGAATATATCCCGTTCTTCAATTCCTTCCTTCCTCATAGTCTCCATTTGCCTCGCCTCGTTTTGTTCTTTTGATGATACACGGACATAACCGAATATTTTCATATGACCCAAATCTCCCTTTCTATGAAATATTTGTTATTAGTTGTCTTAACAATATATCAATCTATCCCAAAAGATCAATCATTATTTCGGGATATCCCAAAAATGTTTTTATAGCCTTTTAAGACTACAAGAACGCTGTTTTTATAGGGGGTATGCAACCATCCCGAAAGGTGTACCTTTTGAAACAGCTAAAATTTGTAAAGGTCAAAGTGTCATAGCTTATAAGTTAAAACGATAATGACAATGCAAAGAAGCGTCTGAATGATACAGACGCTTTATCGAAGTTATGCCGAGTTCTTTGATCAAAGTGGATTTAGATTCAACTTTTTATTCCTATCACTAGACATTTTTTCAATATATTTATACTCATTTTCAAGATCACTTAAAGTTAATTCGTAAAGATGCTTGTTGTCTCTTTTATAAATCCCTGATTTGATTAGTTTATTTATTAATTTTTGTTTTTTTAACTGAACAGCAGTTCGAAGTATATTTTTCATTTTAAGACACCTCATTTTGAAGATATATGATGAAGCCAGCACCTCCTGTTTGCTAGGAGATACGGGCTTACTTTATCATAGCCTGTTTACAATTTAGTTAAAGAAATATGAACAATTCGGTAATATTCTTTCCAGCTTGGTTGCGAAAGCACAAGGGAAACACATAGGAAGAAAAGGACAGGAAATCAAAAGGGCATTAAAACTGTTTGCAGAACGGGAGAAAAATGGATTAAGTGTAAATGACATTTCTAAACAAACAGGCGTGCAATGTTCAACTATAAACGCAAAAGAGAAGGGAGTGAAATAATGACAGTAGACCATCACGCAATAAACAGTTTAAGAGTTTGGTTTGATATTGCATATGAGGAAATAAAAAAGGAATGGAAGAGCAATGAATACAAAATATTTCTGATTGTCCATCCTTTAAAACAGCCTATACCTATCGAGAAGCTTTAAATGTTTAAATTTAAGGTCCTAAATATGTGGATGAAACACAGGCAATAAATATGATTGAAGAGGAATTGGAGATTGAAAAGCATTAGGAGAATCAGAAGTAAAACAAATGCAAAGTGGTTTCCACAAGTGTTGAGAGAACATTGGAAATTAACTTGGAATCGAACCGCCGACCCTCTGCTTGTAAGGCAGATGCTCTCCCAGCTGAGCTAATCCTCCAGTAAATGATAGTTATTTTCGCTATCGCGAAAAAACTTTGGTGACCCCTACGTGATCCGAACCCGTGTTACCGCCGTGAAAGGGCGGTGTCTTAACCGCTTGACCAAGGGGCCTAAGTGTAATTTCTGCAAAATAATAGCCCCAAAAGGGGCTTTAGCCTGGCAACGTCCTACTCTCACAGGGACGCTTGTCCCAACTACCATCGGCGCTGAGAAGCTTAACTTCCGTGTTCGGTATGGGAACGGGTGTGACCTTCTCGCCATTATTACCAGACTTTTTATTTGAGAGTTCGTTCTCTCAAAACTAGATAATATAGAAGAAATGTTGTAAAACGAGTTCAATCAATTGGTTAAGTCCTCGATCGATTAGTATCAGTCAGCTCCACATGTCACCACGCTTCCACCTCTGACCTATCAACCTGATCATCTTTCAGGGATCTT
>NZ_JAFBEX010000001.1 GCF_016908975.1 Neobacillus cucumis | reverse complement strand
AAGATCCCTGAAAGATGATCAGGTTGATAGGTCAGAGGTGGAAGCGTGGTGACATGTGGAGCTGACTGATACTAATCGATCGAGGACTTAACCAAAACGAAAAGCGGAGGCGACTGTTCTGCCTCGAAATGCGCTGGAGCTTCTGGCGGAAAAGTCGATAGACTTTGACAGAAGAAGCGAAGCGACTCGAGAGGCAAGGAGCCGAAGCTGGACATGTAAGTGATTGAACTCGTTTTTACAAACTTCTTCTACATTATCTAGTTTTGAGAGAATGAACTCTCTAGTTTAATAAGTCTGGTAATAATGGCGAGAAGGTCACACCCGTTCCCATACCGAACACGGAAGTTAAGCTTCTCAGCGCCGATGGTAGTTGGGACCTTGTCCCTGTGAGAGTAGGACTTTGCCAGGCTTTGCCCCTTTGGGGCTATTATTTTGTCAATTTTACAAATGGCCCCTTGGTCAAGCGGTTAAGACACCGCCCTTTCACGGCGGTAACACGGGTTCGAATCCCGTAGGGGTCACCAATTACTCGCGACAGCGAAAATAACTATCATTAAAATGGAGGATTAGCTCAGCTGGGAGAGCATCTGCCTTACAAGCAGAGGGTCGGCGGTTCGATCCCGTCATCCTCCACCATGATTTTTTCATGAAAGTGAAAATAATCGCCATTATTTGCGCCCGTAGCTCAATTGGATAGAGCGTCTGACTACGGATCAGAAGGTTATGGGTTCGACTCCTTTCGGGCGCGCCATATATATCGGGAAGTAGCTCAGCTTGGTAGAGCACTTGGTTTGGGACCAAGGGGTCGCAGGTTCGAATCCTGTCTTCCCGACCAGTCGAAGGTTAATAAATGTTTATGGCGGTGTAGCTCAGCTGGCTAGAGCGTACGGTTCATACCCGTAAGGTCGGGGGTTCGATCCCCTCCGCCGCTACCATATAGTTTTTTTACGGAGGAATACCCAAGTCCGGCTGAAGGGATCGGTCTTGAAAACCGACAGGCGGGTTAAACCGCGCGGGGGTTCGAATCCCTCTTCCTCCGCCATATTTTTTTCTTAGAATGAATATTTCTATTATCGCGGGGTGGAGCACGATCGAATAAACTTCTTCGATTACTCTACAGCGCACCGATTGAACTGCTACTTGGTTAAGCATTCTGAAATCGGTGCGACAGAAGAGCGTTGCTTCAAAGAATAATCTGCGAGTTGTACCCATCGAGCTGCTGCTTGAATAAGCTTTCTGAGATGGGGACAGTCAGTAACAAAACATGGAGCATGCTTCAAACATTATACTTCTTATTATCGCGGGGTGGAGCAGTCCGGTAGCTCGTCGGGCTCATAACCCGAAGGTCGCAGGTTCAAATCCTGTCCCCGCAATTTGGTCTGGTAGTTCAGTTGGTTAGAATGCCTGCCTGTCACGCAGGAGGTCGCGGGTTCGAGTCCCGTCCAGACCGCCATTTTTAGACTAGTAGTTTGAATTCTATTTATATACATTTCGGCGGCTGTGGCGAAGTGGTTAACGCATCGGATTGTGGTTCCGACATTCGTGGGTTCGATTCCCATCAGCCGCCCCATTCTTCTTTTAAATATTGGGCTATAGCCAAGCGGTAAGGCATCGCACTTTGACTGCGACATGCGTTGGTTCAAATCCAGCTAGCCCAGCCATTTTTAAGGCAGCATAGCCAAGTGGTAAGGCCGAGGTCTGCAAAACCTCTATCCCCGGTTCGAATCCGGGTGTTGCCTCCAAATTAATATGCGGGTGTAGTTTACTGGTAAAACCTCAGCCTTCCAAGCTGATGTAGTGGGTTCGATTCCCATCACCCGCTCCAATAGGGGCCTATAGCTCAGCTGGTTAGAGCGCACGCCTGATAAGCGTGAGGTCGATGGTTCGAGTCCATTTAGGCCCACTAAAAAATACCTGATTCCAATATAGGAGTCAGGTGTTTTTTTATGCGTGTATATTTTGAATTTTATTGGTTTTAGAAAACAAGTAATGTCCTCATCAATATCGAAAAAAATGATTTGTTTATTCATCATCTATACCTCAGAATCAATACAACACCGCCGTAACGCTCAGGGAACCCTGATCACGCCGACTAGATGTTGTATCTTTTTGCATTTAAAGAATATTGTATGAAACGCGTTTCAGGTCAAGGGCTTTTTATTTTTTACATAAGAAAAGGACTTTACTACGGATAAGTCCTATATAAAATCATACGGATTCACGTTCAATTAACATAAGGGGCAACTCTTGAAAACTAATTTTGTCACTATCATGAATCCCCTGCAAAAATAGTTTCCTGCCAATCTCCATTAGCGGGATTTCGATCGTTGTAATATTCATCATTTCGGCAATGGGCTGATTATTAAATCCAATAATGGCTAAATCATTTGGAATTGAGATATTCCGATTTTGCGCGCTGGTCACAATCCCGGCTGCCACCTCATCACTTGTAACCAGCAAGGCTGAAGGAGGATTGGGCATTTGTTGAATCAAATCAACTACTTTTTTTCCATCCTCAAAGCGAAAACAGTCACTAATAATATATTTAGGATCGAACGGGAGTTGATATTTTTCAATAAAATGCAGATAGGCCAATGCTCTATTTTTACTATTAGTACCTGTGCTGCGGTAAATACAATACCCAATTTTTCGATGCCCTTTATGATATAAGTATTCAAGAGCGGTCATAAAACCTTGATAGTGGTCTACAAAAGTAGAGGATACATTTCTTCCCCGAGTATCTTCGCATAAAATAATCGGTCCATAGACCAAATATTCTTTAATCAACGACCAATCGGAGATTCGTGAACAGATAATTAAGGCATCTATCTGCTTTTGTTTTAGCATTTTTAGTGCTTCAAGTTCCTTTGCCTTCTCATAGTTGGTTTGGAAAAGGACAAGTTTATAGTTATTTTCTAAGGCTTCCGCTGCAATCCCCTTCATTAAAAGAGAAAAGTATGGATGGTCAATAAAGGGTACGACGACACCAATTAGAAAAGTCTTTCCCATACTTAAATGGATCGCATTAATATTTGGATGATACTTGCTCTCATTAATAGCTGCTAGAACAGCATTTCGTTTTTCCTCACTTACATATGGATGGTTATTAAGAACCCGCGAAACGGTTGTTACCGACACCCCAGCCATCTTGGCTAAATCCCTAATATTAGTCAATACATCACCTTCTTTTATTACACCTGTTTAGTACGATTATAGTGCATAAGGTAAATAATCAAAATAAAGAGAGACTAAAACAGCGCCTTTTGCCTGAAATGGATACCGAGAAAAGAAGAGTCAACAAAAAAACTTGAAATTTCATTATGTAATTTATTCCAGATAATCCTCCATAAACCGAGTAAAATCAATGGTGCCTGACACCATTTTTAATATTTCCACTTTAAATATGACAATTATCATGGTTGTCATATGACACCTGCTACTAACATGGACAAATCCCTTCCTTTATAATTAAAAAAAAGACAACGAAGGAAGGGAATTTACTAAAATGACCTTACATGATACGAAAAATTTGAGAAAACAAGTAGCTCCGTTTGAAAAGTCAACGACTAAGGAAAGTGTCATACAAATCTTCAACACTGTAGTCCCATTTATTGCCCTTTGGTATATAGCTTACTTAAGCCTATCGGTTTCTTATTGGTTAGCATTGGTACCGATGGTGATAGCAGCGGGCTTTCTGACAAGAATTTTCATTATTTTCCATGATTGCACCCACTATTCTTTCTTTAAAAGCCGCCGTGCCAACCGTATTCTTGGAACGTGTATGGGTGTATTAACCTTACATCCTTTTGATCAATGGGGGCATGACCACTCTGTTCACCATGCAACAAGCGGCAATTTAGATAAGCGCGGGACAGGAGATATTTGGACCCTTACGGTTGAAGAGTATATCGCTGCACCGCTGAGAACCCGTTTAGCCTATAGGTTCTACCGCAATCCTTTGGTTATGTTTGGACTTGGTCCCATTTATGTATTCCTTTTAAAAAATAGATTTAACCGTAAAGGTGCAAGAACAAAAGAACGTAACAACACGTATCTGACGAATGTTATCATCGTTGCGTTAATTGCATTGCTTTGCTTAGCAATCGGCTGGCAGTCATTCTTAGCAGTTCAAGGAACGATTTTCATGATTTCAGGCGCAGCAGGAATTTGGCTGTTCTATGTGCAGCACACCTTTGAGGATTCTTATTTTGAGCATGATAAAGAGTGGGAATATGTATTAGCTGCGGTGGAAGGAAGCTCTTTTTACAAGCTGCCGAAAGTATTACAATGGTTAACAGGAAATATTGGTTTTCACCATGTGCATCACTTAAGTCCAAGAGTGCCTAATTATAAATTAGAAGAGGTACACAAAAATACAACACCATTACAGCATGTTCCAACAATCTCGCTAGCGACAAGCCTCCGTTCATTACGCTTCCGTCTCTGGGACGAAAAAGCGAAGAACTTTGTTACCTTTAAAGACATTAAAGCTGTAGTAAAAAAGAGGATCTCTGTTCAAGCAAAACCAGAACTATAAATTGTTGACATCTTTTTCGCTAAGAGAGAGTTGTGGTTTATTACCAAGCCGCCAGATAAGGAGAGAACTTATGTGATTCGAATTGTGATAGCGGAAGATCAGGAAATACTATGTGAAACCATTAGTTCCCTTCTCAATTTGGAAGACGATATGAAGGTAGTTGGACATGCGGCAAATGGGGAAGAGGCCATTAACCTGGTACATGCTTTAAAGCCTGATGTTTGTCTGATGGATATAGATATGCTGATTATAAGTGGACTGGAAGCCGCCGAGATTTTAAAGTCATTAGGCTGCAAGGTGATAATATTAACCACTTTTGCTAGAAAAGGCTATTGGCAGAGGGCGCTAAAAGCAGATGTTAGAGGATATTTACTGAAAGATAGCCCCAGTGAGGATTTGGTTTATTCCATTCGCAGGATTATTTCCGGCAAGCGGATTTATTCTCAAGAACTGATGGATGAAGAGTGCAATCGAACGGAGATAGCAGAAGAGCCAATTATAATAGAAGCAACAGATAGCAAGCCGATGTTACGAACTGTTAGAGGGTATCTTTCAACCATCCGAGAAAAAATGAAGCTCCTAACAGGGTGATTTCAGAAAAAGAAGCCTTACAACGCATTTGGGTAAGGCTTCTTTTATTTGGGAAACTAATCAAACGATTGTTAGAAGTGTGAGCTCTTAATATAAAAGGGCTTTTTGGAATTAATTAAACGTTTGATTAAAAAATGTAAAAAACTAACCAAACGTTTAATTAAATTTTCTAAGCCCTCAAATAAGCCTCCAGCCATTTCAGGTTTCTAACACAATTTGTTTCTCTTTTTCCACTTCCATTGCTGACACAATATAAGCAAAACCATTCATTAAAAAAACCATCATATTCGATTGAAGCCGTTCACTTTCTCCTAAATAAGTATTGATCAAGATAAAAACGGAATACAAAATGACAAAGAATAATGCCAGCTTATTTAAAATGGCCATCATCGAACAACTCCTTTATTAGGATGCTTATTTAAGCATATTGCCCGTAAACAGGTCTTATGCAAAGGTAAACATGTATAAAAAAAGAGGCGAAAGCATTTCGCCTCTTACCTATATCTATGCCGCTGTTTTAAGATTTGCTCTTAAATCATGCTCCTTTTTCCCATGTAAGAAATAATAAAGAACCGTAGATAGGAAGACAACAATCCCAAGGATGGCATACAACGATCTATAACCTGTAACTGGAATAATAAAACCCAGTAGATAGGGTCCAAAACCAAGCCCAGCATCAAGTGCAATAAAAAAGGTAGAAGTGGCTAATCCCATACGTTGCGGTAATGTTAATTTTACAGCAATGGCCTGTGTGCTTGATTGCATATTCCCAAAGCCAAGACCAATTAAGGCTCCGGCCACAAGTAACATTATACCTGTGTTAACTGAACTTAATAACACCATTCCACCAGCTAAAATAACAAAGCCAGGATACATAATATAGTTTGCGCCTTTTGTATCCATCAAGCGACCTGTAAATGGGCGTGAGAATAAAACAGCAATGGAATAAACAAGAAAGAAAAAGCTTGCCGCACTTACTAAGTTAATTTCATTTGCATAGAATTTAATAAAGGAAAGGACACTTGAATAACAAAATGAAATCACAAGAGTGATGATGGCAATCGGCACTGCCTTTGGCTCAATAAATTGAGAAAGAGTAAAGCTTTTTGGCTCGGCCACAGGTTGTTTTGCCGTAACGGTAAGGGCTGGTATATAGACGAACAAGGAAGTAATGAAACTAATAACCCCTAATACACTTGAAAAAATAAATATCATATGGAAAGTGGTATGCTGCGTCATAAAAAGACCGATAAACGGACCTACGGCTGTTGCAAGAGTAGTACTCATGCTAAAATAACCAATTCCCTCTGCTTTCCGTGCAGCTGGAATAATTTGTGCTGCCACTGTACCAGTAGCCGTTCCCACAATACCAGCAGCTATACCATGTAATAGACGGGTTGTTAGCATAATACCGATATTTGAACTAATTAGATAGAGAAGTGTGGTCAAGATAAAGAAAATTAGACCAATAAATAAAGTTTTTCTGCGGCCAAGTGATTCAATAAAGCGACCGGTAAAAAGCCTGCCAATTAGTGAACCAATGATGAAGATACCTGTTACTAGACCGGCCTCACTCGTTGAGGCATGAAACTGATCTACTGCATACTCCCCAATAATGACTATAAGTAGATAAAACACAAGATTAATTAAAAAGTTAATACCTGAAATAATGATAAAATCTTTTGTCCATAATCGTGATGAATTCACTTTATTAACACCTTACTTTGTAATATTTTTTCGTATTTCTTCCATGATCCGGATAGTCTCCATTTGCTCCTGCTCTGTAATCCCTTCTAAAATAGCCTGCTCGTAATCGTCAATTGTTACCCGAACATCCTTATAAACTTGTTTACCTGCTTCAGAAAGCTGCATTCTCTTTTCACGCTTATCCTTACCAGGTACATGCTCGACATATCCCAATTCCTCTAAGCGGCTCATTGTTCTAGTAACGGTAGGTTTTTCAACCCCCATATAATGGGATAGTTCCACAAGCGTTACTGAACCGTTATGGGCCAAGTAGTACAATATCGTCCATTGAGCTCGATACAGCTGGTGCTCAGCGAGATGAACATTAAGCCTATTTTCAAATGGCCGGTAGAGCATCAATAATTGATGAAAGAACTTTTGAGAAGTTTTAATTCCTAACACCTCTTTAATATAAATAGTTACCAACAGTAATAGTTATCCTAGGTAACTATATCATATTTATTTTCCTATGTCCAGTGCACTAAAAAAGACAAACTGCTTAGTGCACAGTTTGTCTTTTTTAGGCTATTATTAATCCGTTATGGTTAAATTCCTGTCTAAGAATGATTCGATTAACTCACTGATTTGATAGGCTACTTGTGGGGAATCATAATTTTCATAGGCATATTCACAGCTATTTTTGTAACCCAGGGTTTCGTCATAGTGGGTCATATGCCGCTCAATCGCATCATCGGGATCCTGCCGAGCATGCTGCCTTTGGATAACGGTATCACGGTCAGCATAAATGAAAATTCGGACTACATTATCACCATACATCTTTTTTAACTTTTCAGTTCCTTCAGGATTTAAGGTTAAATAGACGTAGTCATGATTTTGAAAAGCATCAACGATGTCCTTTTCACGAATTCCATAATGAATACCATCGATCTCAACACTTTCAAGAAATTCTTCTTTTGAATCCATCTGTTTAAAATTTTCTTCGCTAACAAAGTGGTAGTCTTCACCATCTTTTTCATAGTGTCGTGGCGAACGGGTGGTGTAAGAGATGACAGTTTCCATATCAAACGCGGTAGCGACCATTTTCGCAATTGTCTTTCGCCCCGATCCATCAGGTCCAGTATAAACAAATATTTTTTCTTTTCCTTTGATTTGATACATATTGGAGCCTCCTTTTGATATTTAATGAAAAATAGTTTTTTGTGGGTTCTATGTAGGAATTTAGGAGAATACAACCATTATATCAAAGATGAAATAGAAATAGATGGGCTTTTTGGATGATTTTTGAAAAACCAAGAAGCATTCAATCCGAGATAATCATTGTTAACCACAGATAGTATTCCCACTTAGAACATATTCTTCATTACTATGGCAGTGCTTTTTAATCGGCTTATGTGTCCATTTTTGTCCTGTTATGATTAGCTTACCCAAAAAAGCCGGGAATCCACTAGTAAGCAAAGGCATAGGGTATTTTTTTAAAGAGAAGGATGAGTCCTCTAGATAGAGAATGCTATGAATATCTTTTGAAATCTTAGTAGATTTGAGTCTCCTATATTGTACAATAGAATGTAGATCATACATTTAGGAGACAACCATGGATAAGAAACAGCATTCACTATTAAATTATTATTATGAAAAATTGGTGGGAAACACCTTTGATGAAAAAGATATTTATGGTTTTTTACCAGCTATCCGGAATAAAAGTAAAGAGATTCAGAGCATAGATGAGCTGGCTGATTTTGTGATGGAGCGTGAAGAACATCAGGGTTTTGTGAAACAATACCTTTTCGAAACGAAAAAGAGATTTGAAAGTCTCGGGAAAACAAAATCAGCTTTTCGAATTGAAGATGTCTTTTCATTTAAAGAAATTAAGAATGGCATCAATAAGGCTTTGGCAGCTGCTGAGTTAAATGGGTTATCAAATGAGCAGGTGAATGATTTTGTTACCTGCCTGATTTCACTTCTACAGCAGGTGAAAATCATCGAGGATGACCGTGAAATTGGGAAATTATTTTTTGCTCTTTCCAATAAACAAATTATTTTAATGGCAGAGCTTGAGATTACCCAGAATTTTTTAAAGAAAACAAACGCGGTGTTTCCAGTCCTGACAGCAAATAATACTTATGTCGATATCAAAAAGCAAGACCGTTACGATACACCGTATTTGTTTGATGATAAGGTGGTTGAGATCACGAACCTCGAAGGTAAATTGGAAATTACGATTCCTTGATTGAAAGTAAAGGCGGCGGGTGTTATCCTGCCGCTTTTTCGTATCTAAGAAGATTGAATTCCCTTTCTTGCTTTCTATACGGGATTTCTAAATAATATAAGGGAGTAATGATAAAAAATTAGAATGAATGAGGGAATCATTTGAAAGCACTTGTGTTTAATCAATTTGGGGGACCGGAAGTTTTGGAATACACGGAAATAGAGCCACCTGCTATCGGTCCGGATGAAATTTTGTTAACAATGAATGCAATTGGATTGAACTTTGCGGATATATACAGAAGAAAAGGAAACTATCATTTGGAAGGAAAACCTCCATATATTTTAGGTTATGAGGGGGCTGGAATTGTAAAAGAGGTGGGAGCCAATGTAGAAGGTATCAAAGAGGGTGACCGAATCGCTTTTGCCGATGTACCCTATGCGAATGCTGAACTAGTCGCTGTTCCTTTTGAAAAAGCAATCCCCGTTCCGGATACGGTCCCATTGAATGATGCAGCATCCGTATTGCTTCAAGGGTTGACCGCACACTATTTAACTCGGGATAGCTATGCTGTGAAAAGGAATGATGTTGTATTGGTTCATGCAGCGGCGGGTGGTGTTGGACAGTTACTCATCCAGATCGTAAACCTGCTCGGGGGAAGGGTCATTGGATTAACTTCTTCCGAAGAAAAAGCTGCCGCTGCAAAAGAGGTTGGTGCAGAAGTGGTTTACTTGTATCAGGATGATTGGAAAAAGCAAGTTTTCGAGTACACGGGCGGAAAAGGGGTGAATGTGGTCTATGAATCCGTCGGTTCAACGCTTTTTGACAGCTTTGAGGTTACATGTATTGGTGGAACAGTTGTTTTCTATGGAATGGCAGGTGGAGACCCGGCACCAGTGGATCCTAGAATGTTAATGGATACGTCCAAGACCCTGACAGGCGGAGATTTATGGAATGTACTAACTTCCCGTGAAGAACGGCTGATTCGTTCAAAGGAGTTATTTAGTTGGATGGAAAAGGGGAAAATGAAGTTAATAGAGCCGACCATTTTTAGACTGAGTGATGGCCAAGAAGCACACCGGTATCTTGAGAGCCGTAAGAGCACAGGAAAAATTTTATTGATTCCTTAGGAAGAAGGAGAAGTCATGATTCAATTTCAAAATGAGTCCATTACTGTGTTTCAAAGTGCGTTATTTCAGACTACCTGTACGGTGGTAGTGACAAGGGACCTCGTTCTCGTAGTAGACCCGAATTGGCTGCCTCACGAGATCGAGGAAATTAGGCAATATGTCTCTCAGGTTCGTGAGGATAGGGAAGTGTATTTGCTATTTACACATGGTGATTTCGACCATATCATCGGATATCATGCGTTTCCAGGCGCGAGGGTAATCGGCAGTATAGGGCTAGAAGAGCATCCTGAAAAGATGAAAAAGTTAGGTCTGATTCAGCAATTTTATAATGAGTATTATATTGAGCCACCTTACGAGATTGGCTTTCCGGAAGTGGATTTCGTGATTAGTCAAGATGGACAGCAGTTAGTGTTCGGGGAGACAAAGCTCACCTTTTACCTTGCGCAAGGGCATACTCATGATGGTTTATTTACATTGGTAGAGCCGCTTGGGCTATGGATCGCGGGTGATTATCTCTCTGATTTTGAGCTGCCTTTTATTTATCACAGTGCAAAAGCATATGAGGAAACACTGTGGAAGGCAGAGCAAGTTTTGGTAAATCATCAGGTTTCCGTAATGGTGCCTGGGCATGGACAAACGACGACTAATCGGGACGAAATTCAGCGCCGAATTCAACAATCGCAGGATTATTTGAGTCGTTTGATTGCGGCTGTAGTGGAAGAGGAAGTAGAAACGCAGTGCTTATTGGAAAAAGAAATGCCGTTTTCGTCCAATTTTACGAAGCAATGTCATGAGGATAATGTGGCGATTATCCGGAGGGAGTATGTTGGTGATGAAGGACAATCCGGTGGGGCGTAAACTCAAAAGTGTCCTTCATCTAGTCGATGAAGGACAAATCGGGATGCGTAAATTTAAAAATGTCCTTCATCAAGATTATGAAGGACAAAAAGGGAGTGTTCAAACACAATAATGTCCTTCAAAAAATCCATCCCCTATACGTCTATCAACTCTAAATAATCACCTTACACATTCCGATACAAATACAGACCAAATCCTAATGTATCCCGTCCCCATTGCAAATAGGTCCGTCTCCAGGAACGAATACGCCCTAGCATAGCATCCACATCCGGGTCAGCTGGGTTTTCCAAACAATAATTTTCAATAGATAGGGAATAGAGCCATTCGTAATCATCCCATTCCTCATCACTTGCCACATATGACCAGAGAGGAATTAAACCTAAATCCTCGCCAACTTTAACCGTATCAGCATGACTTTTACATTCTGATTCCTCTGCACCGCCTAGCGCCAATAAATAATCAGAACTTGGGGACTGCTTCCAATAACCTTCCCCAACCAAAATATAACCATTTTTCTTAACCAGACCCTTAAGTGCCCCGAGCGTTGCTTCTAATCCACCCAAAGCATGAGTGGAACCAATGCAAATACCTAAATCAAAACTATCCTGTTTAAATTCCAGGACAGCGCTCTTAGCATCTGCAACCAAATAGTCAATACTACCCACAGGTATCCTGCCCGCTGCATTTCGTTTTGCCTCGTCAATTGCCCCTTCATATAACTCAATCGCGACAGCCTTCACTTGATACTTTTCCACTAAGCGGATTAACAGTTCACATTTTCCAGCACCGATATCAATCACCCTATCTTGCGGCTTTGGAGCGGCAATGCCAATCATTTTCATGAGCTTTGTTTCATTTATAGGATTTGCGAATGCGTGCTGCCGGTGGGCTACGCTTGAAAATTTATTTCGATCCAAAGGTTTTTTCTCCTTCTTTTCACTATTATTGGATAAACTAAACAAAGATTGTACTAATTAATTATAATACGACACGTGAGCAACTAATCTGTTCAATCTTTAAAAAAAGTTTGAAACTTAGTCCCATTTTTTTCGTATATATAAGAAAGAGGAAAAGGAGAGGTAGCGATGTTTTTAGAAGAACTTCAGCCAGAAGAAAAGACAGCATTTCTTGAACTTGCTGTTATGATTGCATCCAGTGATGGCAATGTATCGATATTCGAAACGACCGTACTGAACAAGTATCAAAAGGAATTGGAACTAGAGGATTATAAGCCGACAGGAATGGCTGTTGGGGAGATTCTAAAGACCTTTAAAAGTGAACGATCTAAAAATATCGTGTTAACCGAACTTTTTCAGCTGATCTATGCAGATGGAGTTTTTCAAGACGAGGAAGGCGAATTTGTCCGGTTGATAAAGGAACACTTTGGATTTGAAGAAGATGAATTTAACAGTTTTAAGGATTGGATTGAAAAAATAAGAGAATTATCTTTAACGAAAGAAAAATAAGTTAGGATCCAGTATACATAGGTACTGGGTCCTTTTTTTTATTTTAACTGATCTTTCTTTATTTCTGTGAGCAATTCAACAATTTTGTCATTTGTTCTATTGAGCTTCTTTAGCTGTGTTTCTATCGATAAAATCGTGGCAATCACCAATAACGTAATTAATAATCCCAAGATTCCCAAGATAATCATCATCATCTAACATCATCCTTTCACCCATCAGTATATCTTATAAAGTGTATTCTTCAACCTTTCAGACATATCCTTCTTTATTAAAAATGGCAAGGTATATGTAATTAAGTATTTCATTGGGAACTATAAATAGAAAATAGTTTATTTTTTTAAAATAAGGGTAAGTCTCTAATTGAGAGGATGTGTGAACGTGACAGAGACAGATGTATCTAAATACGAAAAGAAAATTATTATCCGCAACATTAGGATGGAAGATATTGATGCGATTATTCAACTTGGTAAAGTATGCTTCCCGAACATGGAGCCATGGAAACGCGAACAGCTGCGCAGTCATATTAGGATTTTTCCTGAAGGTCAATTCTGTGTGGAATACGAAGACAAAATTGTTGGTTCATGTTCCAGTTTAATTATCAATTTTGATGAATACAAAGACCAGCACACATGGAATAACATTACGGACAACGGTTTTATCACCAATCATGACCCAGATGGATTTAACCTGTATGGAATTGAAGTAATGGTTGATCCCGAATACCGCCGGATGAAGCTCGGCCATCGGCTTTATGAAGCGCGTAAAGATCTTGCCCGTCAATTAAACCTGCAAAGCATTATCATAGGCGGCAGGATACCCAATTATCATTTATACAAAGATCAGATGACAGCTAGAGAGTATGTCGATGCTGTTGAAAAACACAGTATCTATGACCCCGTGTTATCCTTCCAGCTTCTGCAGGGGTTTAGGATTAAGCGCATTAATTCACGATACCTGCCAGATGATAAGGCATCAGAAGCATTTGCGACACTGATGGAATGGAACAATATCGATTACCATCCGAAGTCCCGCCGTAGCTATCGGGCAGCCTATCCTGTCCGAATCTGTGCGATTCAATATATGATGAAAAAGATTGACTGCTTTGACGAGTTTACCCGCCAGGTTGAATATTATGTCAATGTGGCTTCTGATTTTGGTTCCGATTTTGCGGTGTTTCCTGAAATTTTCACCACTCAATTGATGTCCTTTTCAGAAGAAAAAAGACCGGATCAGGCTGTACGGCTTCTAGCAACCTATACCGATCAATATATTGAACTGTTTACGGAACTAGCGGTTCGCTACAATGTTAATATTGTTGGGGGCTCCCATTTTGTTGAGGAGAATGGAGAGGTGTTTAATGTTGCCTATCTATTCCGTCGGGATGGAACCATTGAGAAACAGTCAAAACTTCATATCACACCGAATGAGCGAAAATGGTGGGGAATTTCTGAAGGGAATGAATTTAACGTATTTGAGACAGATTGCGGAAAAATTGCGATTCTCATTTGCTATGATATTGAATTTCCTGAGCTTGGACGGATGGCGGTCGATATGGGGGCGAATATTATTTTCGTTCCATTCTGTACCGATGACAGACAAGGTTATTTACGCGTCCGTTATTGTGCTCAAGCACGGGCGATTGAAAATCAAATTTATACCTGTATTGCCGGAACTGTGGGCAATTTAACACATGTAAAAAATATGGATATTCAATACGCGCAGTCAGGAATCTTTAGCCCGTCTGATTTTGAATTTGCCCGAGACGGCATCGTAGGGGAATGTGATGCAAATATTGACACGGTAGTTGTAGGGGATGTGGATATTGAAAAACTAAGACGCTCTCAAAAATCAGGATCCGTTCGCCAGCTTCAGGACCGCAGACGTGACTTGTATCGAATAGAATGGAAAAATATATTGCGTGAATCTTAAGAGAGAGCGGACAGTTAATTTCTGTCCGCTTTTAAAATAATACTTAATGATATTCATTGGAATAGAATTGAAAGTTATTTCTGCCGCGTTCCTTTACATAGTCTAATTTGGTTATGCTTAAAATCATTTTCCATATAAATACATACTGACTTTGTAGTTTGGAGAAACTCACTAATGTTGTTAAATATTGGGGAGGAGTATTATGAATAAGAATCCAAACTCACACATTGAATCTGAAGATACATTAACTAACCAGCAGGGGCATCCTGTAACGAATAACCAAAGTGTTCGAACTGTAGGAAATAGAGGCCCAACAACATTAGAAAACTATGATTTCTTAGAAAAAATAAGCCATTTTGACCGTGAGAGAATTCCTGAGCGTGTCGTTCATGCCCGGGGTGCCGGTGCCCATGGTTACTTCCAATCCTATGGAACTGTAAATGGTGAACCCATTTCGAAGTATACGAGGGCAAAAGTGTTTACAAACAGGGAGGTTCAGACACCCGTATTTGTACGGTTTTCGACGGTTGTTCATGGTGGGCATTCTCCGGAAACCTTACGTGATCCTAGAGGGTTTGCCATTAAGTTTTATACTGAAGATGGAAACTGGGATTTAGTGGGTAACAATTTAAAAATCTTCTTTATCCGTGACCCATTAAAGTTTCCAGACATGGTACATGCCTTCCGTCCAGATCCAGTGACAAATGTGGCAGACCCTGAAAGGACATTTGATTTCTTATCACAAAGTCCTGAATCAGCCCATATGGTGACGTTTGTTTTTTCACCATGGGGAATCCCTGCAAATTATCGGCAAATGCAAGGGTCCGGTGTACATGCATATAAGTGGGTCAACGAAGAAGGGAAAGCTGTATTGGTAAAATATCACTGGGAACCACTTCAAGGGATTAAAAACCTTACGCAAAAAGAAGCAGATGAAATCCAAAAGAAAGATTTTAATCATGCTACCTTAGATTTGTATAAGGCGATTGAAAGCGGAGATTTTCCGGAATGGGAACTTTATGTTCAAATTATGGAAGATGAAGAACATCCCGAATTAGATTTTGATCCGCTTGATCCAACGAAGTTGTGGTATAAAGAAGATTATCCATGGCATAAGGTTGGAAAAATGGTTCTTAATAAAAATCCGGAAAACTATTTTGCGGAAGTAGAGCAGGTTGCCTTCGGTACAGGAGTATTGGTGGATGGTTTAGATTTCTCAGATGATAAACTTCTTCAAGGGAGGACCTTTTCTTATTCCGATACTCAACGTTATCGTGTAGGCTCAAACTATCTGCAATTACCGATTAATCGTCCTAAGAAACATGTGGCTACCAATCAAGAAGGGGGCCAAATGGATTATAGAACAGATTTCGGTAAAAATAAGAATCCACATGTTAATTATGAGCCTTCTATCATTGGAGGGTTAAAAGAGGCCCAAAATCCTGGGAAAGAACATGAGCCCTACATTGAAGGGAATGTAAAAAGGGAAAAGATTTCTCGTGAGAACAATTTTGGACAGGCTGGCGAAACCTATCGAAGATTTAGTGACTGGGAACGTAACGAATTAATCTCTAATCTAGTAGGTGCTTTATCGACCTGTCGAAAAGTGATCCAAGAGCAAATGGTCGAAATCTTTACCCAATGTGATGAAGAATACGGAAGAAGAGTTAAAGAGGGACTTGATAAGGCGGGAACGGATGTGGATACCAAGATGGAGGAAGCCGTTTCTAAAGCTGAAGAAATGGGAAATCCTTCTGATCCATATTAATAGAATTTAATGGGCTGATCTATAAAGGTTCAGCCCATTATTTTTATTAATCGAATTTCAATTAACGGGATGTTTTAAAAATCGATCAATATCTGCGATACGAAATCCTTTTTTGATGACTGATTTTTTAATGAGTATAATTTCATTGAACATTGCTTTTGAAAGGATGCCTTTAGCTATATTGTTATTAATATGATAGTAAAATTGAGCTAAATGATCGATTGATAATTTATCATATAAGTTTGTCAAAAAATTATTTCCTCCAATGGGACTTAATTATATAAAAGATACCACATCTAAAGTAATAAAGATATTTAATTTTTGTAAATATTTCGTTAATTTATTTTTCGATATTAAAGTATAGACCCATCATAAAAAAGCTTAGGTGTTGGCAACAATATATATGAGAAGAATAAGGACTACTAATAGGAGAGAAATAAATGTACTTAGACATAGCTATAGAATTGATTGTCGGCTTTCTAACGCTTCTTGTGATATTGAAATTTTTAGGGAAAATTCAGTTTTCGCAGATTACCCCATTTGATTTTATTACAGGATTGGTTATGGGGAATTTCGTAGGGGATGCCGTATTTGATGATAAGATTAATATACCAATAATCGTCTTTACGGTAGTCATTTGGGGGCTGTTAATTTACCTTGTAGAAAAATTAACACAAGTTTCTTCATTCTTTCGGTTAGTGTTTGAAGGCAAACCAACACTATTGATTAAGAACGGGCAAATCCTCTATCAAAACTTAAAAAAGAACCATGTTGATTTAAATCAGCTGCAACAGCTGCTAAGAAAGCAGGGTTATTTTTCTGTCTTTGAAGCGGAGTATGTCATCTTAGAGAGGGACGGACAAATTAGTGTGGCCCCGAAACATGATTATGGGGCTCCGACGAAAAAGGATTTGAAAATACCAGTAAAACAAGTGAACTTGCCATTTGCTTTTATCATGGATGGAAAAGTAATCGCCCCTAATCTTAAAGAAGCGGGATTGACAGAAGATTGGCTTCAAAAGCAATTATCACAAAGCAACATTAAGGAATATAAAGAAGTATTATATGCAGAGTGGGAGAAAGAAAGTGGATTAAAAATATCTAAATATAATTGAAGTAAAAGAAAGAGGCTGATTGTTTCAGCCTCTTTTAAAATGCGGGACTATTTTTTATTTTTCGCCGCCATTTGCAATGCTTCAAGGTTGTTGATGATACCATTTCCAAAGTAGGGACTTTTCTTGTTTGAATTTAATCCTTGGGCACTGCTGGTGATGATTTTCGTTACATCTGTATTTTTTAGGTTCGGATTAATGGAACGGATTAGACCGGCTAAAGCGGCAACATGTGGTGCCGCCATGGAGGTACCGGAAAGAGCCGCATATTCACCATTTGAGAAAGTGCTAGGGATTTCAACACCGGGTGCAGCAACATCCACATAATCCCCGAAATTCGAGAAGTTTGCACGCTTTCCATCCGAATCAACGGCCGCCACTCCCAAGACACCTGGATAGGCAGCGGGGTAGCTGCGTTGGCTGGTATTATCGTTTCCAGCAGCCGAGACGACGACAACATTTTTTTCAAGGGCATAGTCGATGGCGCTTTCTAAAATGTCACAGCTTTGATAATTCCCAAGGCTTAAGTTAATCACATCAGCCCCATGATCCACAGCCCAACGGATTCCTTTTGCGACGTAAAAGGAACCACCCGTTCCTTCAGCGTCCATGACTTTTACAGGGATAATCGGATTGTACCATGTAATCCCAGCCATGCCCTCCCCATTATTGGTATCCGCTGCAATAATTCCAGCGACATGTGAGCCATGACCATTATCGTCATCGGGGTTATTGTTATTGTCGATGGCATTATAGCCGGCTATTAAACGGTGGGCGAGGTCGGGATGATCAAGATCCACCCCCGTATCGACTACAGCAATTTTTACATTTTTGGAACCGCGGGTCATATTCCAACCCTTTTCAGTTCCAATCGCAGGTAAATTCCATTGATAGCTTTGATAATAAGTGTCATTTACTTCATTTGGCAAAAAGATATAATGGGGTTCTGCATATTCAACCGATTGCTTTTGGATAAAATATTTTTCAAGCTCATTGGTTGTTTGGCTTTTGGATTTGAAGTTATAAACGGTTTCATGTCTTTCCCTTAAAGTCCCATTAATATCTTTAAGATACTGATTTATTTTTTCTTGGGGTGGGATGGTCTTAAAATTTACGACGATTTCATTCTTGTAGTAATGGCTTTTATCCTTCTTGTTATGATTGATTACTTTGATGGAAGGGCTGTTGTTTAATCTTTGTACCAATTGATGGTTGGCCTTAATCATATTAATTCGTTGTATATTTCCATTTCGCTGCTGTACATTTTGCACTTGAAAGAGTCTGCCAGTGTTATTGGTCTCGGTGATCGTATTGTTCCGCTGCTCGCCTTTATCCAAGAAAAAGGGACGCATTGTAGCAAATAAAATAAGGCCTAAACCCAAAGAAAATAACCCGTAAATCACGCTTCTACGCATACATACACCTCAACATGTAATAGTTTTACTATTAGCATGTTTCTTTATAGAACTTTTTATTATGGTGCCTGTCACCATTTCTACTGTTTAAGTAGTTTAAACTCCACATTTTTCTTTGAAGTTGCAGCGCTGACATTTGTTTGATGTGTTCATCTGGTATTGGTCTATGTTTAAAGGCTTATTTCTAGCAGGATTCTCGAGATAGCCCAACATGTGGTAAATGCTGTCGTTCATTAGTTGCCCAGCAGCGTTGATCTCGAACTGGGTTAATTTATATTCCAGACTTTTGCCGGTTAACAAATATTCATTCCGTAAAATGATGTCTTCAATTGGGATGTTGTGCTGCTGTGAAAGAAACAGGGCATAGAAGGCCAGCTGTTTCCGGTCTTCCTCGGACTCTTTTCCTGTCTTCCAATCCACGACAATCCATTTTTCCTGGTGAACATCCTTATAAACAAAGTCCAGAACAACAAACACATCCACACCGTTTACTTCAAAAGTTTGAAAATCCTCTGAATGGAGAACATGCATTTCAAGTTTCGTCAAAATATCTTGATATGTCTTGCTCTTAAAGAAGTTGCTAACACATAAACGCAGCTTCGTTTTTGCAGAGGCAATCACATCAGGGCTAAGCCCATCCCCATAATAAATTTCATAGAGCATCTGATAACGTTTTGGCTTATGAAACCAATGCTGACGAAACTTAGTGGAGTCAAGATAAGCCTTATTAAGCATCTGCGTTACAAGGGCAATCATTTCATCCTCAGTAAAAAGTCTTTTGCCATCAAGAAAAAGCTTAAGCTGCCGGTCAATCACCTTATGGATTTCATCTCCCAAAAGGAGCGGGATGTTCTTAATATTTTTCAGTCGGTAAGCCGCTTTGTTTTCTTCAGGGGCTTCATATTCCCAGCCATTATGGGCTTCATAATATTGATGGTAATACTTCCGGACACACTCTAAAAAGGTCTTATGCCTGGAATTGGACCAGGAAAATTCCGGGTAATCACGGTAAATGTACATAGTTTTTTCCTCTTCGCTTTTATTATAATAGCTTCATTGTATTGGCAGAGGATTGTAAAAATCAATTGGCATGTTTTGGTGAAGCATTAATGGTAAAATGAAGGCAATATTTATGTGACAGAGAAATGGGGTTATGTTTTGAAAAAAGCACAGGCAACGATTCAAGCATTATTAATTGCCGATCTTCCAGAAACATTCGTGACAAGACGGATTCCCGAAACGGTCTTTGAATTCGGCGGAATTAGAGGCGACCGCCATTTTGGAATCACTAGTAAGGCGGATACGAGACAGCCTATGTATCCTCGAGGAACGGAGATTCTAAATCGTCGGCAGATTACAGTGGTGTCGGAGGAGGAATTAGAGCAAATTGCTAAGGAACTAGAAGTTGAAACCGTGCTGCCAGAGTGGTTGGGTGCAAATCTGTTGGTTAAGGGCTACCCTGAATTAACAAAACTCACGCAAGGGTCACGAATTCTATTCCCGAGTGGTACCGGCTTAATTTGTATGGGAGAAAATATGCCTTGTATATTTCCAGGAGAAGAAATCCAAAAGCATTATGAAGGCCATGAGAAACTTGCGGCTAGGTTTGTCAAAGCAGGCTATAAGCGGCGGGGAATTGTTTGTGCAGTTGAAAGACCAGGGATTGTTCATGAAAAGGACGAGGTGCAAATTTTAATTAATGATTTCTCAAACCCAATGCAATAAAGAGCCTTATGGCAAAAGAGATTTCAAGTAAAGTCTAGTATAGCGGCTGACTCACTTGTTGAGTCAGCTGCTCAGTTATATAAGAAAACCTTCAGATTATCCTTCGAATCAAGGGTTGCCAGCAGAACATTTTTGACTTCCGTATGATATACACGTTCTAAAGCCGAAATAACCCAGGTCTCGTCCTTATGTATTTGTTTTAGCTCCTCTAAATTAAATCTGCCTTCTTTTATAACTGTTCTGGGCAATTCAAATGGGTCTGTTTTCATTTGGCAGGTAGCTGGTGTGAGCGGCGCGTGTTTTGGATCCATAAAAACAGAAATTTTTCCGTTTGCTTCCCAGATTGCAAGGGCTACCTTTTGTAGATCAATAACCTGTTGTTGGCGCATTTCGTCTAATAGGACATCAACGGTTATCCTTGCCTTTTTTAATCCTTTAAATAGAATTTCACCGTTCTGAATGAGCGTGATTGGAGAATGGTTAACCAGCCTTCTAAACCATGTCCATTTAAGGTTCAGATAAATACCAACAAGATATAACACCGCCAATACAATTGTGGTGGTCATAGAACCCTTGAGATTAAGATGGTCGTCAGATAAAGGATGGGCAATAATATTTCCGATGACTAATGCGATCACGAAATCAAGGAGTCTTAATTGGGAGATGGTCCGCTGCCCTAGAATTTTTGCTACAATCAGTAAAAAAATAAAAACTACGATTGCTCGAAGTATCCACTCAGTTATTGTTAATGTATCCTGAGCTTGAGCAAAATCCATAAACGACACATCCTTCATCCATAAACTCCCACTTAGTTTATCACCGATGCTTATTTCATAATCGTTGTTTTTTAAAATTAGAAAGCCCGGGTTTAATGGCACCGGGCTTCTCTTTCTTATGAAAAATAAAGGGACAGATGGGTTCGGGGCTAATTACTCATCATCTGTATAGGCTTCTACTGTTGTATCTCTACATTCCCAGCATTCAGTCCTATTTCTCTCCATAATTGATAATTCTTTTCCACAAGAAATGCAAATATCCATAGGTCCAGACACCCCTTTCTAGTGAAAATGTTTTACAAGTATATGAGTATAAATATTTAAATATGCCATAGTACTAACATATTATGCCGGGGCTAAACTTTTGTCCCTGTCAGTTTCGATTTTTTTAGGCAGGAGTAGCATGTATGGGACATTTGGCTGATGTAGCGTTTGGAGATATGGGGTGGGGGATTTAAGGACAGAGAATGGTGAATAGTGGGATTAAGATGACTAGGCGGATTAGAAATTCGAGCATTTCTGGCACCTCCACAAATAATTACTTTCTACCTACAGTATAGGGAAGGTTTGTAAACGGACGATAATCCAATTGTAAATTAATTGTCAATTTTTTGTGATGGGTTATTTATAGAAAGCCAACGGATGGCACATAATAAATTCATTAAAAGTTCAAGGAGAAGCAAATGGACATAAATAATTACGATCCTAATCTTAATCCAACATCTAAAAAGAACCAAAAAGACAACCTTGAAATAAGTTCGACTGGTTATGGACTTGAATCAGTAACGAAAGAGGCTCAAAGTCAGCAAAAACAAAGGGAGCAAACCCATCCTGCGGAGGGCTATAACCCGTAAGTAAAGCAAATCCCCAAATCTTAAAGGTTTGGGGATTTTAATATAAATATTCTTTAAAAGAAGCCATCGTATAATAACCTCGTTTTAGATTACTTTTTTACATATTTCTCCCGTAAATCAGCAATCCCCTCTTTGCAAACGCCATAGGATAGCCAGGAACATCCCTTACATAAATAATCCAGATCATCTGGCTCAACTTTTTCAGCTGTTATTTGAACTAAATAGGATTTATTATAAATGGCTCCTTCGATTAAATCCAGTTGTCGAATAACATTATGGTCCATTGTTAGGACATGTTCATTGGATCCAACGCCAGCTTCGCAGGTGGTTTTTCCCTTATGGGGGCAGGTACAGCAGGTATCATCTAATTCGGCTGCCACTTGGATAGGGAAGTCTATTTGATCATCTCGGACTTGCCCGACAATTTCACTCATTTTTTTTACAAATTCGGGACTGTAGCCCATACCACGGAAGCCGTGAACGCATAATAAATGATGTCCCCGTAATTTCAAACTCAACCCAATCACTCCTTTTTTTCATTATACCTGTTTTTTTCTGGATATTTTTTTAAAAATATAGGTTATGATTCACCAATAAATGTTCTATGATTATATATGGACTTATCCAACAAAATATTAATTTATGAAGATATTTTAATAGGAGGTAAGAATGAATGACTCAGCATTTGTATTCTATTGTTATCATTATTGCAATTGTAATATTTGCGATTTATCGACGGGTGCGTCGAAACATTGGCTGGCAGGAGTTGCATTCCCGTAAATTGATTATCCGGACGTGCATTTTATTTATTATTGGGCTAGTCTTTTTATCAGTCGGACTTATGCATCCAATCAGCTTAATCTCAGATGTTGTCGGGATTTTACTTGGTATTCTTCTTGCGTATTATGGAGCTGGATTAACCATCTTTGAAAAAAGAGAAAAAAATTTGTATTATCGTCCAAATATATGGATTGGCAGTACGGTCACCATTATTTTTTTAGCTCGATTAATCTATCGCTTTTATGGGATGTACACATCGGGTATCCTTACAACCACTGTCTCACCAGAACAAGTAAATGGTTACCAAAATATTAGTGCAGCTGTTGGAAGTTCTTGGTCAGCGGGATTATTACTCATTATGTTTGCTTACTATATATTCTACTATTTAATTTTATTAAGAAAAAAGAAACAATTAACACAATCCGAAAATTAACATCTGCGAAAAGACCTCGAAATCTTTCGAGGTCTTTTCGCAATGAAGCAGTTGAAACTCAAAATAAGTTGTGATAAAATAACACAGATTAATAAGTGACCAAAATGCTAAAATAGTCAATTGAAGGGTGATGTTCGAAACAAAGGGCTGATAAACCTCATTTTCTACTTTTTTAAAAGTCTTTTTTTATTCATAAAAATGACCAAATGAATATTATAGTCAATGAGGATGAAAATAATAGATGAGGTGAACAAGTTGAAAGCTTTCACATCGGTTAAAAGTGAATTTATGAAAATTTTACGCACACGCAAATTGCTGATTGCTATTATCGGTGTGATGACGATTCCGGTACTTTATAGTGGAACTTACTTATGGGCCTTTTGGGATCCATATGCCCACTTGGATCGAATGCCTGTAGCCATTGTCAATAACGACCAGGGTGCCGTGTACAAGGGTGAAAAGTTAGCGATTGGTAATAATTTAGTAAAGAATTTAAAAGAGAAAAAAAGTTTTAACTGGGTATTTGTAAGTGCTAGCAAGGCAAAAGAAGGTTTAAAAAAACAGGATTATTATTTAGAAATTGAAATTCCAAAGGATTTTTCGAAAAATGCGACGACATTACAAAGTGATAATCCTCAAAAACTGAATCTGGAGTATACCGTTAATGAAGCCAATAACTATTTGTCTTCAAAAATTGGCGATTCAGCCATCGAAAAGATAAAAGAAGAAGTGTCGGCTTCCGTAACAAAAACATATGCAGAATCAATGTTTGATAGTTTAAAAGATGTCGCTGATGGATTAAATAAAGCAAGTGACGGTGCCGGGGATCTCACTAATGGCGTGGCTGATGCCAAAGATGGGGCCGGTAAATTAGAGGATGGAATTATAGCAGCCGGCAGCGGAGCAGCAAAATTAGCAAATGGTGCAAAAACAGTTGATTCCGGTGCTAAAGAGTTCAAGCAAAACCTGGAAGTTTTAGCAGAAAAATCAGTTGCTTTTTCAAATGGGGTTGAATCGGCTTTATCTGGTTCGCAGCAACTTCAAAGTGGATTACAGCAATTCAGCTCTGGGCTCACACAAATGAAAGAGGCTAATACGAAGCTGGAAGCAGGTTCATCTCAAGCAGAGGCCGGGACAAAGCAATTAACAGAAGGCTTAGATTCGGCTGCAGAAAATCTTCCAAGTCTGCAGAACGGTTCCAAACAGCTTGCAAATGGTTCTTCACAGCTCTCGGCTTCCTTAGAAAACTGGAAAACAGGAGCGGATCAAACGAAGTCTGGGGCTGATACCGTAAGCCTTGGTCTGCAACAGGTGCTCAACCAAGTAAGCAGTATGGTGGATAGTACAACTGATCCAACTGAAAAGGCACAATTAAGTGCTTTAAAGGACAGTTTGTCACAATTATCGCAAGGCAGCCAGCAGGTTGCTGCCGGCGTAGGCACTTTGTCTAGCAGTGCAGCACAAATCAAGCAAGGCTCTGATTCATTAGCATCTGGCGCTAATCAGTTAAATCAAGGACAAGAGAAATTAGCAGATGGTGTGAATCAATTATCAGCCGGGGCAAAACAGGTAGTAACAGGTCAAGGACAGATCACACAAGGACTTGCCCAGTTTGGCACGAAGCTCGATGAAGCCCAAACAGGATTTAGCCAAATTGTGAATGGTTCAAGCAACCTAACATCTGGATTAGGGCAATTAGCATCCGGGGCGGTACTGTTACAGGATGGGACAAATAAGCTGGCACAAGGAGCGAAACAATTATCAAATGGCACTACTTCGCTTTCTACGGGTGGGCAAGAACTAAATAATGGGATGTCCAGCCTTACTAGCGGATCTAAGGAATTAACGAGTGGAATGGATCAGCTTGCGGTGGGTTCGAAGAAGTTGAGCACCCAATTGGCTGATGGAGCGAAGGATGCGGGTGATGTAAAAGCAAACAATAGCGTTTATGATATGTTCGCAAAGCCAGTAAATCTTACGAATAATAAGATGAATCATGTTCCAAACTACGGCAGTGGATTGGCACCTTATTTCATATCACTAAGTCTTTTTGTCGGGGCACTGATGCTCTCTGTAATCTTTCCGATGTTTAATCCTGCCTCAGAACCAAAGAACGGATTTAGCTGGTTCTTGGGAAAAGCAGGGGTGATTTTAGCCGTAGGAATTGGTCAGGCGCTTCTCGTCGATGCGGTCATGTTGTTAGGTCTCGGACTGGAAGTCAAAAGTGTTCCATATTTTATTATGTTAAGCATCATTACTAGCTGGACATTCTTGGCTATCATTCAATTCCTAGTTACAGCACTTGATAATCCAGGACGTTTCTTAGCCGTTATTATCTTGATTTTGCAATTAACAGGCAGTGCGGGAACGTACCCAATTGAACTAGGACCAAAATTCTTACAACAAATATCACATTTCTTGCCAATGACTTATACCATATCAGGCTTCAGGGCAGTCATCTCAAGCGGAGACTATGGATTCATGTGGGAAAATATCGGATATATTGTGGTATTCTTCAGCCTATTCCTAGCCGCAACCTTAACATTCTTTACAGTCAAATTCAAAAGGAATCACGGGGACGGTTCTCTTGCTTCATAAAGGTGGAATCATGAGGACGGTTCTCGTGATTCCATAAAGAAACATGGGGACGGTTCTACTGCTTCGGAAGCAGTAGAACCGTCCCCATGATTTTATTTTGTGAGAGAATCTGTAAATTTAGAGGTAGACATTTTCATTGTACATATATTCTTTACTGCTGTTCTCATTGCGTTGCCGAAGTTTACGGGGTCTTGATTGTATTGAGCTGTCATGGTTGCAATAACATCAGGTTTTTGCCAAGCGTATACGCCTGAGAGCATGGCATCATTACCAGCATAAACAGCCAATACTGGACTCATATAGTTAGTGTTAGTTTTCCATGTATATTGGAAGAAATCAGTGACAACAAAGCCATTGAAGCCCCATTCTTTCCGAGCAAGATCTGTTAATAGAGGTTTGCTTGCACCAGCCCAGGTTTGCCCAAGGCTATTAAATGATGACATAATGCCCATGGCGCCGCCCTCTTTAATGCTTATTTCAAAAGGTTTCAAATAGACTTCACGAAGAGCCTGTTCATCTACCCAAGTAAAGACACCATTATCATCACGGTGAGTTTCCTGATCATTCGCTACAAAATGCTTGATGGTCACGACGAGCCCCTTGCTTTTTGCTCCAGCAACCACAGCCGCCCCCGTATTACCTGCAATCACTGGGTCTTCGGAGTAATATTCAAAGTTACGTCCGCCCATTGGACTTCTATGAGTATTCATAGCCGGTGCATACCAAACCTGTGTGCCAAGATCTTTTGCTTCTTGACCTACAGCTACACCCATGTCTTTAGCAAGATTTGTGTTCCAGGTTGATGCCACAGCGGTTTCCACTGGCCAAGCCACACCTGAATCGGTATAGTTAAATCCATTCGTCCCTTTAACAGCAGCAGGTCCATCATTATCGGTAGTTGCGATAATGCCATACTTATCAAGTCCTGCTGTTTGGTAACCGTCATTGGCAATTAAGTCGATCATTTCATCTAAAGTTAACTGATCCAGGAATTTGTCCCAAAGAGAATGATCTTTGTATACGTCCTGAAGCGTAATGACCTTATCATAGGAAACGCCTTGTTTCGCTGCATTCGTTTTATCTGATGTTGTGGTCGGAAGGGTATGAATGGTGCTCGGATCCACACCATAATCAGCTAAAGTTTCATTTCCACTTGGAGATGCAGGATAAGTAGCTTTAGTTGAAGCTCTTGATAAAGTTGTCATCCCCTTATATGTTGTGTCATTTTGGAAAAGGTTTTTAATGGTGGTTCCAGTTTTATTATCTTTATCTAGGACACGTTTTTTGGCAAGATTATAACTTCCTACTGAAGTGGTATGTTCCACATCTGATCCAATCATAATTTCATACTTGCCTGTATCCATTACATATGCGCCATCGCCTTCATTTTTATCATAGGAAGCCATATCGGTTGTAGCATATTGAATGGTTAGTGTCTGTGCTTCGCCAGGCTGTAATTCTTTCGTCTTAGCATAAGCTGCTAAGTCAATCGAAGACTTTTCGACCTGTCCAGCTTTCCAAGGTGCAGAATAATATACTTCTACTACATCTTTGCCAGCTGTATTTCCAGTATTTCTTACTTTAACTTGAAGAGTAATGGTGTCATGGTTCTGGTCAAATGAGACGACATGCTGAGAGAAGTTTGTATAGGAAAGGCCATAGCCGAATGGATACTGAACTTCTTTTTGCTTCCCAAAGGTCTCATAGTAGCGGTAACCTACATATATCCCCTCTTTGTAATCTACATGAAAATACTTCCTTGCAGAATTCGCATTATCTGCATAAGCATAGTCCCCAAAGTTTTGATAGGAAGGAGCTGATTCGACATCATACGCAACGGTATCTGCAAGCTTACCGGAAGGATTCACTGCTCCAGTTAGGACTTCTCCTACGGATTTCATTCCAACCTCGCCGGGGGACCATATGATTGCTGCGGATGTAATTTTGCTGGAATCAATAAAATATGCAGGTGCATTTGTTGTGGAGGTTTTACTTGAATCACCCAGTGCAGTAGTAATAGTCTGAATACCATTTGAATTTGAATAGGTAAGTGTTTCATCCTGTGACAGCCAGCCCATTTCGAGTGTGTTACTGATATTCAATAATACGATTACATTTTTAAAATTTGCCGTCACTTTTGACAGCATTGCGGCCTCATTTTGCTGAAGTTTTAAATCATTCTTTTTTAAATCTGAGCCTTCACTGCCGGAGCGGCTTATCATGACTACAGCTGTATCAGAGTAGTCCTGATACGATTGCCAGTCACTACCAGAGATTTCCGTCATTGGCATCTCGGCATGTGCGGCGGAACTTAGGAACATACCGGTTGCTCCTCCTTCGCCGCTAGAGGTACCGTCAGTCTTATGTTCAGCATACCAATTATTATATTTTTCGTGTAAATTGGAATTGTAACTAATTCCTGCAGCATCGAGTGAATTATAAAAAGAAACAATATTATCGCTCTTTATCGCACCGGATCCGCCTCCGCCGTAGAAAGGATCGATGGTACCAGTGCCAAAGACATTCACCTTAATCCCTTTTTTGTTTGGTGCTTTTAATGGAAGAGTATTTTTTACATTCTTCAGTAACACAATTCCTTCATCTTCAATCTGCTTTGCTACCTTGGAAGCAGCTGCTTTTGTAGCAGGAGTTTCAAGATTTCCGCTAGATGCATAGACTGTCTTTTTCATCATGGGGCCAGAGAAAAGCATAGCTGCTGACAGGGCTAAAACTAATGAAGTTTGTCCAATTTTTTTTATTTTCTTCATTTTTCCCTCTTCTTTCATAATTGAGATTTTTTTAGTTTCATTCAAGAACTTAAGAAACTATGTAGTTTTCTAGATTTAAAGTTGCTCCTTTCTTTATTAGTGGAATCGCTTACATAATAATCATAAACCGCTACTCTAAATCACAGATTAGGAAAAGCATGGACAATATTGCTAATAGCTGGATTATATTGTCATAGGATCATGGGTGGAATCATAGGGACGGTTCTCTTGATTCCATAAAGAAAATACGGGGACGGTTCTACTGCTTCGGAAGCAGTAGAACCGTCCCCATGATTTTCCCCTGATTATTTTACATTCTAAATGACTATCCTAAAGGGAAAAAAGCTTTTATACTAAATAAGAAAATGAAAAAGAGAATTGTTCAGATGAAAATGGGGATGAAGATATGAAGACCATTGCAGACATAGCCCGTTTGTCAGGTGTTGCAAAAAGTACGGTTTCTAGGTATTTAAATGGTGGGTCTGTCGGTGAACTAACTAAAAAAAAGATTGAAAGAGTAATAAAAGAAACAGGTTATGTTCCCAATACATTTGCCCAAAGCTTAAAGGCTAAGAAACCTAATATTATCGGGACAATCGTCCCTCGGCTTGATTCTTATGCTACCTCGCAAACTTTAATAGGAATAGACGAACAGCTAAGAGAACTGAATTACCAAATGCTCATTTCCAACACGAGTCAGGATCTAGAACGAGAAATTGAAAATATATATACGATGGCCAGACAAAAAGTGGCGGGTATTATCTTGTTAGCCACCCAAATCACGGATACACACATCGAAGCTTTCCAGACATTGCAAATACCCATTCTCCTCGTTGGGCAGCAGCATCAAGATGTATATAGTGTCATTCATAACGATTTTGAAGCTGGCTATGATATTGGCAAATATGTAATGGCCAAAGGACATCGGAAAATAGCCTTTTTAGGTGTGACAGAAAACGATATTGCAGTCGGTGTAAACAGAAAAGAAGGATTTAAAAAGGCTATTCAAGAGGCCGGTGACTGTGAAGTAAAATATTATGAGACAAGCTTTAGGATGGCAGAAGCGATTAGAAAAGCACCAGAAATTATTGATGAGTTCAATCCTTCTATCCTAGTTTGTGCCACCGACAACATAGCGCTCGGAGTTATAAAAGCTGCCCATTTAAAAGGGATTCGAGTACCAGAAGACATATCCGTTACCGGATTTGGAGGATATGATGTAACAGAGATTATCCATCCCAGCTTAACAACGGTTCAGTTTTTCTATAAAGAGGCAGGACAATTGGCTGCCCAAAGTATGGTGAAATTAATTAATAATGAAGAATTAACTCCCCTTCTTGTATCAAAACATAAAATAATTGAACGAGAAAGCGTTGACAAATTAGCGAATCATAAATTATAATATGTTTGGAATCGGTTCCAAAAAGAACCGTTTTTCAAAACATAAAAATAGAACCGGTTCCAAAACTTGTGAACCTCTTTTTTTAACCCTCAATGGAACCGGTTCTATTTTTAGAAAATTTATCAATGATTTGGGGAAACATACTAAAAAACCTATAACAAAGGAGAATGAATCATGGACCACAAAAAGATAGCTAAAGCTATTTTGGAAGCAATTGGCGGTAAAGAAAATGTCTCAGCTGCAGCACATTGTGCTACTCGACTCCGTTTAGTATTACATGATGAAGAAAAAGTAAACCAAGAAGCATTAGATGCTATTGAGACGGTCAAGGGGACGTTTTCTACAGCTGGACAATTTCAAATTATTTTAGGTTCGGGGATTGTCAATGAAGTATATAAACGGCTTGTAAATCTTACAGGGATAAATGAGATGACAACGAGTCAGGTGAAAAATGCTGGGGCGAAAAAACAAAACCCATTATTGCAATTAGTAAAACTGCTTTCTGATATTTTTGTTCCCATTATTCCAGCCATTGTTGCGGGCGGTCTATTGATGGGATTAAATAACTTACTTACAGCTAAAGATTTATTTATTGATGGAAAGTCTTTAATCGATGCCAACCCAGGAATTGCCGACCTAGCGGCGATGATTAATACGTTTGCGAATGCCGCATTTGTATTTTTACCAGTATTAATAGGGTTTTCTGCAACAAAACGATTTGGCGGAAATGCTTATTTAGGAGCCGCTCTTGGCATGATTATGGTGCATCCGGATTTGTTAAATGCGTATAGCTACGGAGCCGCTTTAGTGGATCATAAAGTACCCGTCTGGCATATACTCGGATTTGATATTGAAAAGGTAGGATACCAAGGCACAGTGTTACCCGTGTTAGCCGCATCTTTTATTCTAGCAAAAATTGAAATTAGTTTACGTAAGGTAATTCCTTCTGCATTAGATAATCTATTGACACCACTATTATCGATTTTGGTAACGGCTGTTTTAACTTTTACCCTTGTAGGACCAGTTATGAGGACAGCTGGCAACCTCTTTACGGATGGACTTGTTTGGCTGTATGACACAACAGGATTTGTCGGCGGTGTAATTTTAGGGCTATTCTATGCACCAATCGTAATCACAGGTATGCATCAGAGCTTTGTGGCTGTTGAAACACAACTTATTTCTGATATCGCCAAAACGGGTGGATCGTTTCTTTTCCCAATCGCGGCGATGTCTAACGTAGCTCAAGGTGCGGCAACTCTTGCAGTATTACTTGTGACCAAAGATAAAAAGCTTAAGAGTCTTGCTTCAGCTTCAGGAATTTCAGCACTACTAGGTATTACTGAGCCTGCGATGTTCGGAATCAACTTAAAACTGAAATATCCGTTTATAGGAGCGATTATTGGATCTGGTGTCGCTTCAGGCTTTGTCACATTTTTTAAGGTAAAAGCGATTGCGTTAGGAGCTGCGGGTCTTCCTGGAATCATTTCAATGAAGCCTGGTTCCATTCTATATTATGTGATTGGAATGGTCATTTCGATAGCTGTAGCCTTTACTGTTACCCTTATATTAGCGAAGTATGATGCTAAAAAAAATAATGTGAATATTGAGAAGTCAGTAGCATAAATCAATCAGGATGAGGGGGAATCAGATGATTCTCCTTTATTGGTTAAAGGAGTTTGACAGCATGGAATGGACTAAGGAACAGCGTTATCGAAAAATAGAGGATGCCAGCAAGGAAGAATTATTGAAATTGCGTTCGGAAGTGATGGAATGTAAGTGGCGGCAAACCTTTCATATCCAACCTGAAACAGGTCTATTGAATGATCCAAATGGTTTTTCTTACTATAACGGTGAATATCACTTATTTTATCAATGGTTTCCATTTGGACCAGTACACGGGTTGAAGTATTGGTATCACACGAAGTCAAAGGATTTGGTTCATTGGTCGAACGTTGGGATTGGAATTGAACCATCTAATCGCTACGATAGCCATGGTGCTTATTCAGGAAGTGCCATCGAACATGATGGGAAATTGCATTTACTTTATACCGGCAATGCCCGTGATGAGGAATGGGGAAGACACCCTTATCAATGCCTTGCCACTATGGATAAAACAGGGAAAATTGAAAAGTCGTCGGAGCCTGTGATTGATAAGGTGCCGATTGGTTATACGGACCACTTCCGTGACCCTAAAGTCTGGAAAGAAGGAAAGGAATTTTATGCGGTCATTGGTGCACAGCGGGAAAATGAAACTGGTTGTGTAGTTTTGTATCGCTCATTAGATTTACTTCATTGGGAATTTGCAGGGGAAGTCCAGACCAATTTACCTTCGTTTGGCTATATGTGGGAATGCCCAGATTATTTTGTACTGCAGGATAAAGGTGTCTTGATTTTTTCTCCTCAGGGGTTAAAACCGGATGGCGATCATTACCATAATATTTATCAATCAGGTTATCTTCTTGGTACTCGCTTGGATGTAAAGGATCGAACATTTACGCATAATGCTTTTCAGGAGTTAGATAGAGGCTTTGATTTTTATGCTCCACAAACAATGATAGCACCAGACGGCCGCCGAATTTTAATAGGGTGGATGGGATTGCCGGAAATTGATTATCCGACAGATCAAAGCGGTTGGGCCCATTGCTTGACGTTACCCAGGGAAGTAACGATTCGCGGTGACAAACTAATCCAACAGCCAGTAAAGGAACTTCAATCTCTCCGTAAGGAACAACAACAGATTCGAGATGTCTTGGACCAGGAAAAGAAGGTGTATAATCATTTCACTGGAACGACCTTTGAAATGGTTTGTGAATTTGAAGATTTTGATGCGGATGAATTTGGTATAGAGTTCAGAGCAGGAGATAATGAAAGAACCATTCTTAAATATGATGCACGCCAGAAAAAGATTGTATTAAATCGGACTCATTCTGGGGCACCGGTCGGGGAAGCATTCGGGACAGAACGGAAGTGTTCACTGGATGCCCCTAAAATTAAGTTTCATTTATTTGTGGATATCTCTTCTGTAGAAATTTTTATCAATGATGGAGAAGAAGTATTTACGAGCCGGATTTTCCCTAAAACAGACAGCAGAGAAATTCGTTTCTTTGCGGAGGGTGGCAGCACGTTATTCCATGCGGCCAAATGGGATATTTAGAATCTTGGAATCATGGGGACGAATCATGGGGACGGTTCTACTGCTTCGGAAGCAGTAGAACCGTCCCCATGATTCCCATGTTTTCACCCATTTTAAAACAAGGCTTTTCCAACAGGAACAAGCTGTCCTTACTTTCAATAAAATAAGACTAACTATGCTAGTACGATTTGGAAGTATCTCACATAAGGGAGTAAGGAGAAAATGGGAATCATTAATGGAAAAGAGTTTATTGATCGTTTAAATAAGATGAAAAATGAAATTTGGGTTGATGGGGAAAAGGTCAAGGGGAAAATATCTGAGCACCCTGCCTTTAAAGGGATACTGAACTCAAAGGCATCTCTTTATGATTTGCAAAATGACCCTTCTCTTAAACCGGAGATGACTTTCTTTTTACCAAATAAAGAAGAACCGATTGGCATGTCGTATTTGCAGCCAAAAACAAAAGAAGATTTAAAGAGTAGAAGAAAGATGATTGAACAATGGGCGCTTTCTACCCATGGATTAATGGGAAGAAGTCCGGATTATATGAATACTGCAATTATGAGTTTCGCCTCATCAGCACCCCTATTAAAAAATAGAAAAAATTGCTTCCCTGAAAATATTCAATCCCTATATGAAAGAGCCATGGATGAAGACCTCTCGTTCACACATACATTTATTACACCCCAAGTAAATCGTTCCCAAGGCTATTTGGAATACTCTGACCAGCCAATCTCAGCTAAGGTTATCGATCGAAATGAAAAAGGAATTGTCATAAAAGGGGCTCGGTTACTTGCTACTCAAGGTGGTTTAACGGATGAGGTGTTGGTCATTTCGGCTCCAAGTTTATTTCTTGATACCGATGAAGCCTTTGCCTTTTCCATTCCTTCCAATACAAAAGGATTAAAATTTATTGGCAGAGAGTCTTTTGTGGGGGGAGAATCATCTTTTAATCATCCGCTTAGCTCTCGTTATGAGGAAATGGATTCGATTGTTGTTTTTGATAATGTACTAGTCCCATGGGATCGAGTATTCTTCTACGATAACGTGGAAGCAGCGATAGATTTCATGAATCGAAGTTCCTTTCATACCTTTGCTTACCATCAAGTTGTCACAAGACAAATCGTTAAAACAGAATTTATCCTTGGCGTGGCTCAACTTCTGGTCCAAACGATAAATGTAAGTGAGTATCAACATATTCATGGGAAACTATCCGAAATCATTGTAGGTCTTGAAACGTTGAAAGCGCTGTTAGAAAAGTCAGAGAATGATGCAGAAATAGATGAGTGGGGGTTGATGCGTCCTAGTATGATGCCCCTGCAGGTAGCCTGTAACATTTTCCCGCAAATATATCCCCGTTTCAGCGAAATTGTTCAATTGATTGGGGCTAGCGGGATGGTGTCATTACCAAGCGAGAAAGCCTTTGATTCTGAAATTAGGGCAGACCTGGACCAATATCTCCAAGCACAATGTATGACGGCTGAGAACCGAGTTAAGGTCTTCCGCTTGGCATGGGATCTTACTATGAGCTCATTTGGTACAAGACAAACCCATTATGAACGATACTTTTTTGGTGATCCTATCCGCTTATCCAGTAGTTTATATAGAACCTATTCAAAAGATCGCTATGTTGATAGAATAAGTGAATTCTTAGAGTTAGATTGAAGTGAAGGAATCAAAGGGACGGTTCTCCTGCTTCCGGAAGCAGGAGAACCGTCCCCATGATTCTATTACTTTTTGACGACTTGATATCGTTTGAGTACGACTTTCCCAATTAGGGTTAGGACCCGGTCCATGAAAAAGCCCATTAAGCCAAGTGTGACGAGGCCGACGAAGATCCAGTCGGTTTTAAAGTAGAGTCTTGCATTCCAAATCATGTAGCCAATCCCTTCATTCGCGGCAACCATTTCAGCTCCCACGATGGCCATGAAGGAGGAGCCCATTGCAAGTTTAGCTCCAGTGAAGATATAGGGTAGTGAAGCAGGAATGATAATATGGAACATGATTTGCACTTCTGATGCTCCCATGCTTCTTGCGGAACGAATTTTATCTTCTTCCACAAACAGGACGCCAGTAATCGTATTGATGATTACGATAAAAAAGGTGGCATACATAATTAAAAAGATTTTGGATTGCTCACCAATTCCGAACCAAAGCATGAATAAGGTAATAAAGGCAAGGGGAGGAATAAAGCGAACAAAGTTGATAATCGGATCGAGCAAAACTCTAAGACCTGTGAATCGACCAATCAATAAACCAATTGGGATGGCAATCAAATTCCCTAGCGTCCAACCAATAATCACCCTTAAAAAGCTGGCCCACATGAAATAGAACAAGGATCCATCTTTGCTAAGGTCCACCGCGCCTTGCCAAACGACTAATGGACTCGGCAAAAACTGGGGATCAGAAAGGGCAGCAGCAATGCTCCAAATCAAAAGGACTACTAGCCAGCCTAACAAGCCACTCTTTAAGATCAGTTTTATAAGAGAAAACTGGAATCGAATTTTCGGCATGGAAGTTTGGTTTCTTTTTATTTCGTTTCTTTGTGCGTACACTTCTTTTTCCCTCCTTTTAATCAAAATGTGATTGGATTTGTTGATAAAGATGATGAAATTCTTTGTCTGTGAAATCTCTTGGATAGGCTAAAGGAATTTCATATACTGTAGAGATATTGGAAGAAGGACCAACAGACATAACACCAACTCTTTGACCAAGTAAAAGTGCTTCTTGAATGTCATGGGTAACAAAAATAATCGTTTTATTCGTTTCTTTCCAAATTCTCACCAATTCTTGCTGCATCGTTCGTCGGGTCATGGCATCTAGAGCGCCAAAAGGTTCATCCATTAGTAGAATATCAGGGTCATTGGCTAACACCCGTGCTAATTGGACACGCTGCTTCATTCCTCCAGAGAGTTCCTTTGGAAATTTCCCTTCATGTCCTTTTAAGCCAACAAGTTCAATAAAGGAGGAGGATTTTTCCTCCCGAATGGTTTTTCGAACTTTCTCCATTTTTAACCCGAACTCCACATTTTCTTTAACGGTTAACCACGGAAAGAGGGCGGAATCAGCTTGCTGGAAGACAACGCCACGATTTCTACCAGGCTTATGGACTTTTTCATTATCTACTAAAATATCTCCAGCCGTATTTTTAATAAATCCTGCTATGATGCTAAGCAGTGTTGACTTTCCGCAGCCGCTGGGACCTAGCAGGATATAAAATTCACCGCGTTCAATCGTTAAATTTACATTCTCTAAAATATAGGTAGAATTCCCATTAAACGATTGAGATAACCCAGAAATAGAAATTACTGGGGGATTTTCAATTTCTTTAAGGGCAGTATTCATAAGGCCCCCTCCTTTTTTAATAGTATAAAAGTTTTGGACTTTGAGAATTGTCTAGCACTAGCGCCTAGCCCTGGATGGTCAACAGCCAATCTGTCCAAAAGGTTAAAAAGCAACCTTTCGGGCGGCTGGTCTTATGCTGGACAGGGCTGATCAAGGCACTTATGCTTTTCTTAATAGTTAACAGACTCAGGTAATGCCTTTTTAAGTGGATCTAAACTCAACTTATCATCCAAATTAAAAGACTTGCTCAATATCCCTTTATCTTCCATCCACTTTTTCATATCCTCTAAATGGGCAGCATCTTCCTTGGTAAAGCCGAGAACATAATTATTTCTATCAAGATCCTTTAAAACACCGTCTTCTGGTAGTTTTAGTTGTTCAAATGCAAGCTTGGCTGTGTCTTCTTTATGATCTTGAACATATTGGACCCCTTCGTTGAGGGCTTTTAATGCATTTTCAACGGCTTTAGGATTTTCTTCAACCAACGATTTCTTAGCAAGAAGATAACTATCAATCGTTACTCCAGCTCCAGTTAAATCATCAATTTGATGAACACCGCTAATGCTTTTAAATTTTTCTAAAAGGGCACCGCTCACCCATACTGCATCAATATCTCCTTTTTTCACACCAACAATCGCTTCATCTGGTGTACTATAAGGAACATAGGTGACATCTTTTTCGCTTAAATCATGGGCTTTCAGATACTGCGCCCAAACGTATTCATTAACGGTTCCTTTATTGACTCCTATTTTCTTTCCTTTTAGGTCAGCAGCGCTTTTAATATTGCCAGTTGCAAGCAGTTGATTGGCCTTTTGAGTCTTTTCATTTCCTCTCGTTAGGGTTGCTACTACTACCAAATCTCCCTTTGCCAATGAATTAATGGCAACATAATCAGCGGCAATGCCGGTATCTGCTTGCTCTGTTAAAACAGCATTGATCGTATCTACGCCCATGGCAAAATTGGAAAGCTTAGCATCGACATTTTGTTGTTTAAAAAAGCCTTGTTTTTCGGCTTGCCTAAATTGAAGCGAGCCTCCTGCAGCTGTATCGATGGCCATTCGAATGGTATTGGATTCTTTGCCGTTTGCTTTTGCACTCCCCGAACTTTGATTCGAGGAGTTAGAGCATCCGGCTATTAGTAAACTAGTAAATATAGAAAATAGAATAATAGAAGATTTTATCTTTTTCATTTTATTCAGCCCCTTAGCTATTATCTGTTTGGCGTTTAATGGTTTCATCTATTCTTGCAACGCAAAGTGCTCCTTCTTCATAAGATTCTTCGGTACCTGCAACCGAAACGACGGAATCGGTGCCGATACCTGCCGCATTCGGTACTCTAAATGTTGCCACATCGAGAGGCACAATCTCCTTTTCATCTGGTTTTTCAAGCTGTGGCACCCATTCGTATGGCAGGCGGTATGCACGATAAACCATATTGGAGTTTCGACCGTTTTTATAAGGGGAGATATACTCCCAAACAAGTTCATGTTCGCGTGTTACCTCGAATATTCTGCCGTCTGCTCCTTCCGTTATCAGCGTGTTTCCATTAGGAAGCCTTTGGGCTGAACTGATATACGGGCTGTAAAACCGGTATGAATCTAGTGGTGCTTGGAACCCAGCTTCCGTAGGGGTATATTGCCATTCAATTTCAAGTGTTACTGGATTGATTTCTAAGATTCTTGAGTGGTCACGAACCGCATTTTTTATACCATAAGGAGATGCAGGATTCGGATTACCATAACCACCCCAGCCGCCATTATCAAATACAAGCAGATTTCCTTCACCTGGCAAGCCTTGCGGAATAATATGGGCATGATGCTGCCCGATAATCCATCCGATATGCTTCACATCTGGAGTCGAATAATCCGGTCCAAGTTTCCAAACGATTTTTCCTGACTTTTTATCAATAATCGCAATGATATTGGATTCTCGGGCATCCCAGATAATGTTATCGGGATGGAATCGTTCGTCACCTTGATCGTAAAATTTATTAGGTCCAATTGTAGACATGGAGTTAATATGCATCCAATCTCCGTCTGTATCATTTCCGAAGCCCCTTAAATTCGGATCACGGAATAAAACATTTTTGGCACTTTCATCAAATCCAAGCTCATCGAAATGATCACTTACAGACCATTCCCAAAGGATATTTCCTTCCCAATCAACTTCAACGATAACGTCATCTAAGAGTGGTTTGTCAGAGATTTCAGGCTTATGGACGTTTCGGTGAGCTAAAATCAGGGTATTTCCGCTGTTTACTTTTGATTCTAATCCCGGAACATAGTATCCAACGGGGTTTCCTTCACGCTGGTAATCATGATGGGCTCTCGCCATCCATTGTGGTTCATGACCGGGGTCCTCAATGTACTCAAGCCCGTCAAATTTCCAAACAATATTACCATCCCAGTCTACTTGAACTAAATCTGCTTCATCTTGAAAACTAAATTTAGGATCCCGTTGTTTTGTATGCCCCAAAACATAACCACCTGGGAGCACTTTATTCGGAAACCCGCGAAGCCCTTTCCATAAGTGAACTTCTTTTCCATTCATATCAATTAATAAGGCGCCATGATCGGCTGCTTGAAAAATCGTGTAACCGCTCCAAGCTTTTTGAGGATTAAAAACAGTTGCTCCTGTTGGATAAATAGATGGATGACCCATAATAAACACTCCTTGTTTTAAAATGTGATAAATAAAAAAGGATACAGAGATGATTAAGAAACTATCATTTCCATATCCTTTGGTTGACCAGTGGGATAAGTTTGCTATTTTATTTTTTACAAGATCCCTCCTGTTTTATAGAAATAAAAAAGGATACAGAAATGAATGAAAAAAATCATTTCCGTATCCTTTGGTTGACCAATTGGATATTTCTATTACCGTGTTAGAAATCTTTTATTAGTTGTTAGTTTAATCTAATTATTCCGATTAATCAAGTAGGTTTAATAAACTTTTGGGAATTTTTTTAAAACGAACACGGGGACGGTTCTCCTGCTTCCGGAAGCAGAAGAACCGTCCCCATGATTCCCCATGATTCCCTATTTGTCCAACTACCCTGAATTAGTTAAAATGTAATGGAATGATAAAAAAGGGTGGGAGAGAGCATTAACATGAAGAGAGTTGTGATTACAGGTATTGGAGCTGTCACTCCTTTGGGGAATGATGCTTTTACAACATGGGATAACATTAAAAATGGAGTATCAGGTATTGGACCTGCGACTTTGTTCGATGTAGAAAAAGTGGATGTTAAAATAGCTGCGGAAGTAAAAGATTTTGCACCAGAAGCTTTTATGGATAGAAAAGAAGCAAGAAGAGTGGGGCGTTACAGTCAGTTTGCCGTGGCTGCAAGTAAAATGGCTGTTCAGGATGCAGGAATTAAAATCGGTGTCAATATACAACCGGAACGGGTCGGTGTTTGGATTGGATCCGGAATTGGAGGCTTAGGAGAATTCGAGGAACAGCATCAGAAATTTATTGAAAAAGGCCAAAGAAGGGTGAACCCTTTTACTATTCCGATGCTTATCCCAGACATGGCTGCAGGACAAGTTTCTATTGAACTTGGAGCCAAAGGAATGAACAATTGTTCCGTTACAGCATGTGCGTCCGGGGCCAATTCGATTGGTGATGCCTTCCGCGTCATTCAAAAGGGAGATGTGGATATGATGATTGCCGGTGGCACAGAAGCGACGATTACAGCAATGACCGTTGCCGGTTTTTCAAATATGACGGCTCTATCAAAAAATCCAGATCCAAACACAGCGAGCCGCCCTTTTGACAAAAACCGGGATGGATTTGTCATTGGTGAAGGTGCTGGAATTTTGGTCCTTGAAGAATTGGAGCATGCTTTATCCCGTGAAGCTCGGATATACGGTGAACTGGTTGGCTATGGGGCAACAGGTGATGCCCATCATATTACAACCCCTGCTCCTGAAGGAGAAGGTGCCCAGCGTGCTATGAAATTAGCGTTAGCGGATGCCGGAATCGCGCCGGAACAAGTGGATTATATCAACGCACATGGTACATCCACCGCTTATAATGATTTATATGAAACAATAGCCATTAAAGAAGTGTTCAAAGAACATGCGTATCAACTTTCTGTGAGTTCTACTAAATCAATGACAGGTCATATGTTAGGGGCAACGGGTGCAATTGAGGCTATATTTTCACTTTTAGCCATTAAGGAAGGCATTATCCCGCCAACTATTCACTATGAGACACCTGATGAACAACTTGACTTAGATTATGTTCCAAACGTGGCAAAGAAAAAGGATGTACAAGTCGTTCTTTCCAATTCATTAGGTTTTGGCGGACATAATGCAACATTAATTTTTAAGAAATTTTCCGAATAACAATAGCTGCTTTTCAGATTTCCTCAAAGTCTAAAATAGGTACCTTTGGTCCATTCCCAAAGGTACCTTTCTCATTTTTAAATCATTTATTATTTCCAAATAAAAATAGTTTGCTAGAAAGAGGTAAGATGATAGAATAATAAAATAATAGTTAGAATATTCCGCAATCAATTTTTGAGGACAGATTCAAAGGAGACGAGAAGAGCATGGAGAAGGTAAGTGTCGAGAAAAAGGGATACTTTGGTGAGTTTGGCGGAAGTTTTATTCCAGAGGATTTACAGAACGTCATGAACGAACTGGAAGAACAGTTTTTGCGCTATAAGGATGACCCGGAATTTATTAAAGAATATAAGTATTACTTAAAAGAATATATAGGAAGAGAAAATCCTCTAACATACGCCGAAAATATAACGGAAAAAATAGGCGGTGCAAAAATTTATTTAAAACGTGAAGACTTAAATCACACAGGAGCCCATAAAATCAATAATGCCATTGGGCAGATTTTACTAGCCAAACGAATGGGCGTTAAAAGAATTATTGCGGAAACAGGCGCAGGTCAGCACGGTGTCGCCACTGCAACCGCATGTGCTATGTTTGGAATGGAATGTGTAATCTATATGGGCAAGCTAGACACCGAACGCCAAGCCCTCAATGTTTTTCGCATGGAATTACTTGGCGCTAAGGTTGTTCCAGTTTCAAAGGGCCAAGGCCGCCTAAAGGATGCTGTGGATGAGGCATTAGGAGATTTAGTCCAAAACTATAAGAATACCTTCTATTTATTAGGATCAGCTGTTGGACCGCATCCTTATCCGACAATGGTCAAACATTTTCAATCAATTATTAGTGAAGAATCCAAACGCCAGATCCTTGAAAAAGAAGGGAAACTGCCAACTGCTGTTATTGCATGTGCTGGTGGTGGAAGTAATGCGATCGGCGCATTTGCCCATTATATTGATGAAAAAGATGTCCGCCTAATTGGGGTTGAACCAGCGGAAGCACCAAGCTTAAGTGAAGGAGTTCCGGCAGTTATCCATGGGTTTAAATGTTTGACACTGTTGGATGAAAATGGTGATCCAAAACCAACTTACTCGATTGCAGCGGGACTTGACTATCCTGGAATAGGTCCAGAGCACAGTTACTTAAAAACAAGTGGAAGAGGCGAGTATGTAACGGTTACAGGACAGGAAGCGTTAGATGCTTTTCTATTCCTTAGTAAGACAGAAGGGATTATTCCAGCTCTAGAAAGTTCTCATGCGGTAGCTTACGCTGTTAAACTAGCAAAAGAATTAACAGCGAATGATGTGTTAATTGTGAACTTATCCGGACGTGGGGATAAAGATGTAGAGCAAGTTTTTGATATGTTAAAAAATAAATAGGATCTGCCCATAAAGTGAAATTTTTACTAATTGAAAAGTATTCGAATATTTGATATTATAAAAACAGTTGAAAAAGGCTATGTGTGACTGGCGAAACACGGATCACCGTGAGGGAGCACATAGTGTCGAAGCCGTTCGCCTGGGCAGAGGTAAGGGAATCATTGTTTTCCCTTACCTCTTTCTGTATATTAGGAGGCGGTCACCTGTAATCTTCTATTTATGTGAAAAATAGGATTTTTCTATGACGTTAGGATGAATGAAATTTATTAAAAATATCATATCTAAAGAGAGGTATACAAGATGAGCACACTAGTGGTAGACAACGTGAAAACAATTAAAACATTGAATAACATCGCAGAAAGCGGGTTAAAGGTATTTAAAAAGGGAAACTTTACAATTGACAATGAAAGTGAAAACCCTGATGCAATTGTTGTTCGTAGTTTTAATATGCATTCACTCGAATTCGGTGATCAATTAAAGGCAATCGCTCGTGCTGGGGCGGGTACCAATAATATTCCTGTCGACAAATGTACTGATAAAGGAATTGTTGTTTTTAATACACCAGGTGCTAATGCAAATGCGGTAAAAGAAATGGTATTAACTACATTGATTTCTTCATCTCGTAACCTTTTTGACGGTGTGGCTTGGACAAAGACGTTGGTAGATGAGGGCGACCAAATTCCGAAGCTTGTAGAAGCAGGTAAAAAACAATTTGTAGGAAAAGAAATAAAAGGAAAAACGCTTGGTGTTATCGGATTAGGTGCCATTGGTGCCCTTGTAGCAAATGATGCACTTGACCTTGATATGGACGTAATCGGGTTTGACCCATTCATCTCCGTCGATACTGCTTGGAACTTGTCACGTAATGTACAGCGTGCGATGACAATGGAACAGTTATTTGCTGAATCGGACTATATTACGGTTCACGTTCCATTAACAAATGATACAAAAGGAATGTTTAACCAAAAAGCATTCAGCATTATGAAGCCTGGTGTTCATATCCTAAACTTCTCACGTGGTGAATTAGTGAACGAAACGGATATGGGTGTTGCATTAGAAGAAGGAATCGTTGGTAAATATATTACGGACTTCCCGAATGAAACAGTGTTAAAATTGAAAAACACCATTTCCATACCACATCTTGGAGCATCAACAGCAGAATCAGAAGAAAACTGTGCAATTATGGCAGCTCGTCAGTTGAAGGAATTTTTGGAAACAGGAAACATCAAAAACTCAGTTAACTTTCCAAACGCTGAGCTTCCATATACCGGACAAAGACGTGTCGCAGCTTTCCACAAAAACATTCCAAATATGGTTGGACAGATCACTTCAGCTATTTCAAGCTACAACCTGAACATTGCTGACATGGTAAATCGCAGCCGAGGCGGATATGCATATACAATGATTGACATTGAAGATCAAGTAAACGGCGAAATCATTCCTGGATTGGTAGAAAAAATCAACCAAATTGAAGGAATCGTAACAGCTCGTATTATCTAATTAATTAAATTAGAAAAGCGAAAGCGCCTTGATCAGCCCCGACAAGCTTAAGACGCTCCCAAATGGAAGGCGCTTTTTGCCTTCATTTTGGGAGTGGCTTAAGACCTCGAGGGGCTAGGCGCTGAAGCTAGACAATTCTCGAAGTGATTTTTATACTTTCTTATAATTATAAAAAAAGCACAGGGACGGTTCTCCTGCTTAAAGAAGCATTAGAACTGTCCCTGTGCTTTTTCATTATGAATTGGTGACTTTCATAATAGACTCTAATTTGTTGCCGTTTTCATAATTCTCCTGCTCTAGAAGCAATAGAACCGTCCCTTTGTTTACCCCATTTGACAAAAGCTCAATTAATCAATAGTATCACTATTAATTCGAACTTCATTACAGGAGAGATAGAGATGAAAGTTTATGTAGATGCTGACGCCTGTCCAGTAAAGGATATTATTATTTCTGAAGGAAGGAATGCAAACATCCCTGTGATCCTAGTAACAAGCTTTTCCCATTTTTCCAATGTGGAACAACCATCAGGAGTAGAAACTATTTATGTGGATTCTGGTGCTGATGCTGCCGATTACCGAATTATGAAGTTAGCAGAAATGGGAGATATTATTGTGACGCAAGATTATGGTCTTGCATCGCTAGGATTAGCAAAAAAATGTATAGTCCTTCATCATAAAGGATTTAGCTATACAAATGAAAACATTGATCAATTATTACAAACAAGGTATTTAAGTGCAATGGCTCGAAAAAGCGGAAAGCGAACAAAGGGGCCCAAACCTTTAACGGAAGAAGATCGGGAGCAATTTAGAAAACTTTTTAAACAAGTTATCCCACATTATGGTTGAAATCATGGGGACGGTTCTCCTGCTTCCGAAGCAATAGAACCGTCCCTTTGATTCTATTAAGCCACTCCCAAAATGAAGGCAAAAAGCTCCTTCCTTTAGGGCACGTCTTACGCTTGTCGGGGCTGACCAAGGCGCTTGCGCTTTTCTTATTCCAGGATATTAAAAAGTAAAGTATAATAAAGAAAATATAATTTTGAAAAAGGCAAACTTCTCCTAAAGGGAAGGACGCAAAGCCATGGGCCTAAGTGTAGTAATACGTATGGTTGTCAGGTTCCATTCTGTGAGCCTTGGGTTACAGAGTGGAGGATTAAAATGAAAAATGTAGTGATGGCAGCGGTTATTTTTTTCGCCATTTTTGCAAATGGTTGGGGAGGTAGTGCCAAAGCTTCGGAAACGGAAACACGTGCGACCTGGTTATGGAACCCTTGGGAAATTGTGAATGATGAAGCAGGCACACTCACTTTTCTTAAAGGCAAGAACGTGAACAAAGTGTATGTGCAAATTGATCGTGATATCCCAATCACTGTTTACCAGAGCTTTATTGAAAAAGCATCTGCCAAAGGCATGAAGATTTACGCACTTGAAAGCGGTCCGAATTGGGTTGCGCCAAAAGGCGATCAAAACTTAGATCAATTGATGAACTGGCTAAAGACTTATCAAAATGGATCTTCCGAACTTCAAAAGTTTGATGGCGTCCACTTAGATGTTGAACCATATTTATACAGCGGCTGGTCCACAAACCAGGCTGCAACCATTAAATCTTATCAAGCCTTATTGTTAAAGGCGAATAGCAGTGCAACAGGTATGGGCCTTCCACTTGAAGCAGACATCCCGTTCTGGTTTGATGGAGTTCCCTATAAAAACATCTATGGAAAAGGGACTCTTGCTGAATGGGTGATTATAAATACAAATAGCATTACAGTTATGGCTTATCGGGATTCAGCCTCATTGATTATGGACCTGGTTAAAGCTGAAATCTCTCTTGCTGGAAAATATAATAAGCAGCTAGTAATTGGAGTGGAAACAGGACAGACCGATGAAGGTGATGAAATCTCCTTTTTTGAAGAAGGAGAAGTGTATATGAATCAGGAGCTAGCCCAAGTTGAAAGCTTTTATGACAATACAGCTGGGTTCGGCGGAATAGCAGTTCACCATGTGGACAGCTGGAAGACCATGAAACCTTAAAACAGAAGCAGCAACCATCGATGTGATGGAGCTGCTTTTTTTATGATTAGATCATGCTAATCTCAAATGCTTATCTACTATTTTCAGCTGGGGCCGTCCGAAAAGAACCAGTCACCATATATTTGCTGGATCCTACATGGGCACGGTAAAAATATTTGGTATTAGGTTTTAAATGGATAAACTCTATACTTACGATAAAATCATGCTTATCATCCGCATGGCTCGTTTTGGCAATGGTATTGGTTTTAAAAAGCCTGTCAGTGGAAATTTCAAATTGAACGTTTGCGTCTCTATTGGTTCGTGTCCATAAAATCACTGATGTGTCGGTTACATCCCCATTAGCAACTCCGTGTGTAATTAATGGCTTTTCCAGTAAATCCACAAGCCGATCGGTATTATTGGTAAATTGACCGTCAACGCCAATTGAAAGCAAGGAAACCATTTCGTTCTGTGAATTAACAGTCCATGGATGAACCAAAAGATAATTTTGATGGGCGGCCTTTATCAACTTGCGTCCAACAAGTTCTTTATAAGGACCTACACCAAAAGCATAATCCGAAATTCGTTTGAACTCTTGGTCAATCTCCTTGCCTGCAAGCATATTTCTGTTATACAGCTGAATTAGCTTTAAATTAGGTTCAAGAGTTTTCAATTTTCGAAGGCTTTGCTCACTGAAGGATTCGAGGAAGAGCTTTCGGTCATCCAGAGCATTGGTCTTTTTTAAGACTTCAATTACTTTCTCTTCCATTCCTGGGTAAACGCTTGGTGCTTTTGTTTCAATGTAAAGACCGGCATTTCCGTATCTATATTGTTTGACACATTCAATCGCCTCTTCAAGGGTAGGGACATGCTGCTTAGTGTATTCAACTCTTGCCTGTTTCGGATTCGCCTTGTTAAACCATGAACCTGCGTCTAGACGGCGGATTTCTTCTAGTGTAAAATCCTTTACTCTCCATGGTGAGCGGTTCGGAAAAATTTCTTTGGCATTGGTGGTTCTAGTGAGTGTTTCATCATGAATGGCAATCAACTGACCATCTTTAGTCATTTGTAAATCGATTTCTACATAATCAGCCTTCATCATGATGGCCTGTCGATAGGAGGACAGGGTATTTTCCGGTCCGTAATTAGATGCCCCTCGATGCGCAATGACCATGATATCGTTTGAAATTGGACGATAATCATTATCTGTACTAGGAAGTGGCAGTGCTAAAACAGAATAGGGAAATGCTGTGATAGATAGGCAAATAAGACAGACAAGTAAGTTCTTTTTCATTCCTCATTCAACTCCTGAAAAACCAGTCCTTTTCTTATATAAAACAGTTAAAATGATTATATTTGTTTGGAATATTATACTATCCCAGAAAAGGTTGAATTATTAGTATAGGTACAGATTATCTAGTGATTTAGAGGCTAGTGCCATGAGCTCTTTGGATGGGTGACAAAAAGATTTTCTCCCGAGTGTGGAAAATACTCTCGGGTGAGGGGAGATTATTCTCGGATAAGAAGGGATTACTCTCGAACGTGGAGAATACTCTCGGATAAGAAGGGATTACTCTCGGATGAGTGAAATTTACTCTTGGATAAGGAGTGATTACTCTCGGAAGAAGAGAATTTACTCTCGAACGTGGAGAATACTCTCGGATGAGTGAAATTTACTCTTGGATAAGAAGAGATTACTCCAGTACTTTCTGTAATCCCCCAGAGGGAAAAATTACCAATATAAAATAACCCACCTTTAACTATGAAGACCATAATAGAACGATTAATTGCCGGGTGACTAAAACCTTCGTTAGAGGGAAGTTAGTATTTGATTTAGATGAAGGAATTATAGGTAAGCCAATTGGACAATTTATATCTTCCCAGGATGCTTTTAATATTCGAAAAATTCACTCATGAATTTCTTTAAAGAGGGGAAATAGGAGAAATCATATTTTTAAATCTCAATTTAAAATCTAAAAAGGGGAATTGGTTGTATCCAATTCCCCTTTTTGTTATGACATATAAAATTAATTTCGAATCAAATAATCAAATGCACCCAATGCTGCAGTCGCACCTGAACCCATTGAAATAATGATTTGCTTATACGGGCTATTCGTACAGTCTCCTGCCGCAAATACTCCAGGGATGCTTGTTGCGCCATGATTATCTACAACAATCTCACCAATGCGAGTACGTTCAAGTGTTCCCTCAAGCCAATCTGTATTTGGTACAAGACCGATTTGAACAAAAATACCTGCCAATTCAATATGATGCTCAGTACCTGTTTCACGATCAATATAAGTAATCCCATTCACCTTGTCAGTTCCGGTAATTTCCTTTGTTTGAGCATTCTTGATAACCGTTGCATTAGGAAGGCTGTTCAAACGCTCTTGAAGGACAGAATCAGCTTTTAATTCTGGAGCAAACTCAAGGACGGTTACATGGTTCACAATGCCTGCAAGGTCAATTGCTGCTTCAATGCCAGAGTTACCGCCGCCAATAACAGCTACGTCCTTTCCTGCAAACAATGGACCATCACAATGCGGGCAGTAGGCTACCCCTTTGTTCTTGAATTCCGCTTCACCTGGGACTCCAACATTACGCCAGCGGGCACCAGTTGAAAGAATGACGGTTTTACTTCTTAAAATTGCACCGTTTTCGAGTTCGATGGCAATAAGATCCTTCTTCTCTAAACGCTTAGCACGCTGTAAATTCATGACATCCACATTGTACTCTTTGACATGTTCTTCAAGACTTGCTGCAAGTTTAGGACCTTCTGTATATTTCGTACCGATAAAATTCTCAATACCCAAGGTGTCCATGATTTGGCCGCCAAAGCGTTCAGCTACAATACCTGTACGAATACCTTTACGTGCTGCATAGATAGCTGCACTTGCACCAGCAGGGCCGCCCCCAACAACGAGCACGTCAAATGGTTCCTTGTCAGAAAGCTCAGATGCATCAGAACCACTGCCCATTTTAGCGAGGATTTCCTCAAGTGTCATACGGCCACTGCCGAAGGATTCACCGTTAAGAAATACAGTTGGAACCGCCATGATTTGTTTGCTTTCTACCTCTTCTTTAAACGCTCCACCATCAATCATGGTGTGCGAAATGCTAGGGTTAAGCGTGCTCATGATGTTTAATGCTTGTACCACATCAGGACAGTTGTGGCAAGTAAGGCTGATATAGGATTCGAAGTGATATTCGCCTTTAATATTTTTCACTTGATCAATAAGCTTTTGGTCAACCTTAGGGGCTCTGCCGCTAACTTGTAATAGAGCTAAAACTAATGAAGTAAATTCATGTCCTAGAGGAACACCAGCAAAAGTCACCCCAGTGTCTTCTCCAATACGATTCACACTAAAGCTAGGAGTTCTTTGTAACTCGGTTTTTTCAACTTTAATGTGAGAGGACATAGTGGCTAATTCATCCACTAAAGCCAGCATGTCGCTAGAGACGCTATCGGTTCCTGCACTTACTTTTAGGAGTATATCGCCTTCCATCAATTGCAGATATTGGGCTAATTGTTCTTTTATATCTTTATCTAGTACCATTAATCTCTCACTCCTTAATTTATCTTATGAGTCAGTTTATAATTAATTAATTTATATTAATTCTAATACAATAATTATTATCATATAGAAGTGATTATATTGTCAAGCGGAAAATACGTATATAATAGGCTTTATAATATAAAAACATTTTATGTACTGAAAAAGGGAATTGGATACTTCCAATTCCCTTAGTATTTTTAACCTTACAAAAGTAATCCTTAGATTTTACCTACAAGGTCAAGGCTTGGCTTAAGTGTTTCGCCGCCTTCTTGCCATTTAGCTGGGCAAACTTCACCTGGATTGTTACGAACATATTGAGCTGCTTTAATCTTGTTTACAAGAGTGCTTGCATCACGGCCAATGCCATCTGCATTGATTTCAACAGTTTGAACAATACCGTCTGGATCGATGATGAAAGTTCCGCGTTGAGCAAGACCTGCTTCTTCATCTAGTACATCAAAGATACGAGAAATCTTTTGAGAAGGGTCACCAACCATAATATATTCGATTTTGCTAATAGCAGGTGAGTTATCGTGCCATGCTTTATGAGTAAAATGAGTATCTGTGGAAACAGAGTAAACTTCTACGCCAAGCTCTTTTAATGTTGCATATTGGTTTTGAAGGTCTTCTAGTTCAGTAGGGCATACGAAAGTGAAATCTGCAGGGTAAAAACAAAAAACACTCCATTTGCCTTTTAAGTTTTGTTCAGATACAGTGATGAAATCACCGTTTTGATAAGCCTGTGCTGTGAATGCTTCTACTTCTTTTCCGATTAATGACATAGTGGAAATCCTCCTAAATATGTTGTTAATAATAATTCTAATTCAATAAATATTATCATATACAGGTGATTATTTTGTCAAGCAATATACATTAACTTTATAAACACTTTACTATTAATGTTTTTCACCAAATGTACCATGACAAGTGGAAAAATCAAAATCCCTCAATTATCCAATATTATTCTCAGTTAGATAACCTAGTGAGAACCTAATTGCTAAAAACTCACAATTTCTATTATTTCCATGATCGTGGACAAATATAGATGATTTAAAAAAAATGAATGGAAGCAATGGGGACGGTTCTCTTGATTCCTTAAATAGAAACAGCAGCTTCTTTTTTATGCTCTAATTTCCGATAACCTAGAGCAAGCAGCATGGATGGTATGGTACAAACAACCATCCCGATAAAGGCGTACCTTGGCTCGATTTCGTAAAGGTACCCGCCAAAAATTGTGAACACCGCGGTACTCCAGCTAAGAGCGAGTGCGGAATACATACCTTGCGCTTTTGGTATTTGCGCATGTGGAATATTTTTAATTAAATATTTCATAAAGGCATAATGCCCCATTGCAAAAGAGCATGCGTGCAAGGTTTGGGCAATCGAAAAAACAATCACATTTGGAAAGGCAAAGATTAATATCCAGCGTACTGTTGAACCAAGTGCCGCAAGAGCCAATATGGCTCCAACTGAAAAGTTTCGAAACATCTTATCAGCAATTGAAAAGAAAAAGATTTCCGCGATTACTGCAATGTTAATAATTACGCCAATTAGATAGCGGGGTGCATGGATTTCTTGGAGAAAAATATAACCATAATTATAATAGGAAGCGTGTGCCGCTTGCAGTAAAATCACGATAATCATGACTAAAATAAAGTGCTTCACACGAAATAAACTTAATATGCCAGCTTTTTTTGAATGATTTGTATTTGGTTTATCCGATAAAACAACCGGTGCAGGCATCAAACTAAGACACACAAAAACCGATATGCCCAATAGCAAGGCCCATACGATCACTTTATCTCCGAGCGCTCCTGTAAAAATGGTTAAGATCATGCCCGCGACGACAAAACCGATAGAACCCCATAATCGGCTCTTTCCGTAATTTTTTAATTGTTTGCTCTGTACAAGAATCCCAGCTGCACTGTCTAATGCAGGCATCAACGCCGGATAAAAGAAATGAAAAATTAAGTTCGCCACCAGCAGGGCAGCAAAGGAACTTGCTGGGATACAACAAAGAATAGCAATGATTGTGCCAATTCCTGCTCCATTTAATAATGTCTTACTACTAAATCTACTTGATAGATACGGAAACGCAAATAAAGTAGAAAGACCTCTTGCTACCAATCCTATGCTCATAATAAAACTCGCTTGTGAAACCGAAATCCCTTTTGTATGAATCATCCAGCCTGTCCAATAGGGAAGAAACACGCCCCATGTTACATAAAAACTAAAAAACTGTCTGCTCATCCAGTGTTGTGTGTTCATTTGTGAATCCCTCCATTGTTTACATATTATCATTTCAATCCCTAGAATTGGCTACAAAAAACTTCCTGACATAGAAAAAAGAGCAATTAAATAATATTTAGGAATGGTAGGAATCACTGTGAAGTAATTGAAGGGGAGCTAATGATGGGGACAAAAGGAAGTGACAGAACTACCGATTGTTATATCAGATCCACTTTTCAGTCGCTTGTTCAAGCAATTATCCCAGCCAACCCTCTAACAGCGAAACCTGTTCAAGTGCCAGGAGCATTGGAAATGAAGGTTTATGAATATGTCATTTGGATTTTGAACCATTCAATTAGTCCTTTTGTTAAAACAAGAATAAACACAAAGTCAATGGCGAGGTCAACTGCTGAATTGTTAGACATAGGCGCCACCCAACTTATTCAGACAGGACAAAATGTGTATCCGCCTCAAATTAATCATTCTAAATGTAGAGGGCCATTCTCACATTTATCACTGATAGATCGACTCCAATCCATTACTCTTATCGAACGCCTTGAAGTCAATCTTGAAATCTTAAGTCCTCCTTATCAAAATAATCCGGCACTTGTCTGCAGTATGGTGGATTCAATTAATCAACTAACACTATTTGGCTTTTATTCAGAATGGGCGGGATACGGAACAACACGTTTGTTTACACCTGAGTTTAGAAGAGAGGAACATTTCCCACTTGGGTGGCTGCAATCTAATTATCCTGGCCCTTCTTTTGCTTATCGTGATTTTCGTGGGTTTTTAGCATTGATGCCAGATGAAAAGGGGAAGGCCTAATGGGAAATCAGGATGTGATTATTATTGGGGCAGGCGGCGGGGGAGCTGTTATGGCTAAAGAGTTGGGGGAAAAAGGATTAAAGGTGTTAGTTCTGGAGGCAGGTCCGTGGTATGGTAACAAAAGGTGGCCCGATCCAAATGGAGAACCTGGAGATCAATTAAGCACATCCCCTGCTGATTTGGATGTGAATTTATATAAACAACTATTAAATAAGTATGAAATGAATATGAATGACCTGGTTTCTGGAAGGTTTCGCTGGGGTCCCGCTGACCGAAGCAAGGCCCCATGGTTTCGAAGGTCAAATCAGGAAGGATTTATTTGGCAATGCGCAGGTGTCGGAGGTACAACTCAAACCTATACAGCTAATTGTCCCCGGGCCTATCCAATGGCTGTAGATCATGTATGGCCGATTTCTTACCGAGAACTGATTCCTTACTATGAAAAAGTAGAAGCGGAATTACCAGTAAAATTTGCGGCAGTAACCGCCAAGGAAGAATTATTTTATCATGGTGCTAAGAAGGCAGGATGGCAGATGATTCCGGCACTGGATATAACAGTCCCCGGCTATAGACTGCAACCCAATGCCATCTTACCGCCAAATAAACATATCACCAATCCAAAGATTTCGAATGAACAACTAGCCTGGATGGAAGGGTGCACACTTGCAGGACACTGCATTAACGGCTGTCCGCATGGTCCATCAATCGATAAAATTGCAAAGCGATCCACAAATGTTAGCTATGTTCCTCAGGCCTTACAAACCGGAAATGTCAGCATACGTCCAAATGCTTTTGCAATCAAAATAATGACTGAAAAAAACAGTTCAGATGGATTGAAAGCCATTGGTGTAATCACAAGGGACACTTGGACAGGGGAACGGGAAGAGATAAAAGCCAATATAGTAGTAATGGCTTCGGGGGCAATTGAAAGTCCACGCCTATGGTTAAATTCAGGCTTGCCCGAAAATCCTTGGGTGGGAAGAGGGTTAGTTAGCCATTATATGGACTGGGTGTCTGGTGTTTTTGCCGAAAAAGATTTGCTTTCAATCGTGGGAAGTACCGAAATTAATCCGTTTGTAGGAAATACTTGTGGAGCAAGACTGGATATCCCAGGGCTTGGCACATTACAAACGGTTGGGATGAGTCCGGGATTAACGGCATCATTTTATGGAATTAGTGATTCTGGGTATTCTTTTTTAAACACTCCTAAACTTGAAGATCCTTGGGATGTGAAAGGTCGTCTTTTTGGCTTTGAATTAAAGGAGGTGATGGCCTCTTACCGACAAACGTTAGGTATTTTAGTATCTACTGACGATGAAGCGATTCAACAGAACGGGGTGACAGTGGATCCATTGATTAGAGATGAAAATGGACCAGTCCCTGTCATAAGCTATAGCCCCACCCAACGGTCTCGTGGAAAGCGCAAAGAGTTGGTAAAATTGGCAGCTGAATTATTACGAAAAGCGGGTGCCAAAAAAGTCATTTGGTCTAATTGGCCTCCAGGCATGATGATTCATATGGAAAGTACAATGAGAATGGGCTTTGTAGTGGATGAAAATGGTGAAGCATTCCAAGTAAAACGGCTATATGTTACGGATAATAGTGTTCATTTTAATAGTTTAGGTGGGCCAAACCCTACACTTACTACACAAGCTTTGGCAGTACGCACGGCAGAAAAGCTTTTTCAAAGTTATTTTTAGTTTGTATGTTTTTGTATTCATGTGGAAAAATACCTTCAGAACAAAATATATCCAATGTTTGGTGGGATTTATAAGCATGAATCTATTTGAAGTCATACATGATGCATTTCAACCTTTTATAGACGGAGAAAAAAGACCATTGAACGTGATGGAAGTATCCAATCTTTGGTTTTTTCTATTAGGGACGGAAACGAGCTTGCGAAGTGAAGAAATACATTACAATCTCTCAGAAGACCCGGAACTGAAGCAACTATTAATGGATATAAGGGAAACGGTGCATATCCCCATTAGAAATGAAATTAGAGAGTTTCTAATCAAAGAAGGGATTCCATTGCCGCAAACGACTCCGGAAAAACCAATCGGTGATTTTCCAAATATTCCGGAAGGGGCTGCCTTAAATGATGAAGAAAGAGCCAATTTAATGTCCTATAATCTTGCTTCAGGTGTGATGTATGCAGCCAGGGGACTTTCAGAGTCGATTCGGGCAGATGTTGGTTTGCTTTTTTCAAAAATTATGATAAAAAAGACGATGGCAGGTTTAACTGTAAAGGATTATTTGAATCGGCATGAGTGGCTCAGGGTTCCACCTTATTACAAAGGATAGTCTCCTATTTTCTATGGCTTATAAAATAAAGATAATTTCCTCATTTTATGTATTTAACGGTTAACTGTTAAATGCGTAGATGGGGTTTTTTTGTGTAGAACCCTTGGTAACTTTTTCTTTCATTTTTTAATCTCCTTAGAGTAGATAAACCTGATTTGGGAGGTATATTTAACCAACTAAGGAGGAAAATAGTTTTGAATGGGGGATATCGAATATGCGATTTTTTCGAAAGCTGAGCAAAAACAACACCGATAGGTATAATTCCTCATCTTCAAAAAACGACGAATTAAGTGCCGCAGTGTCCTCTAATGAGCAGATGTTAAGAGATCAATTCGCTATGTGTAATGATATTGAATTCCGTTCCGTTCCTTTAGATAATCATTCAAAAATTTTATTAGTTTTTCTCACTGGTTCATGCGATACCAAGACATTAGATGAAATTGTTTTAAAACCTATACTATTTGGGGGGCTTGCACAGAAAAATATATCATCAATCAGGGAGATTATTCGCTTACAGCTTATTCCTATTGCAAAGGTGAAAGGTGTTTCGAAAATATCTGAAGTAGTGGATGAAGTGTTAATGGGCAACGCAGCTTTTCTAATTGAAGGAGAAAGCACGGCATTGATTGCCGAACTAGGGAAATTAGAAAAAAGGGGCATAGAAGAGCCTCCTTCAGAAACCGTTATTCGCGGTCCGAGAGATGGTTTTACCGAAACACTTAGAATCAATACGAGCTTAATTAGGAGGAGAATAAAATCCCCTAAGCTTAAAAATGAATCATTTACTTTAGGAGAGTATACAAAAACTTCAGTAGAAATTTTATATATTGAAGGGATTGCGCAGGATTCGATTGTGGAGGAAGTAAGAAAACGAATCGGTCGAATTCGGATTGATAGTGTATTAGAGAGTGGCTATATAGAGGACTTCATTGAAGACGTCCCTTTTTCTCCTTTTCCACAAGTTCAAAATACGGAGCGGCCGGATGTCGTATGTGCTAGTTTATTAGAAGGTAAAGTAGCCATTGTTGTTGATAATACTCCTTATGTTTTGATTGTACCGATGACTTTTTGGACAGGATTACAATCGGCAGAGGATTATTATGAACGCTCTATATACACAACCTTTATTCGATGGATTCGCTTCACTTTATTAAATATCGCCTTATTATTTCCATCCCTTTATGTGGCGATTACTACCTTTCATCAACAACTGATTCCTACAAATTTATTAATCAGTGTGGCCGCCGCACGGGAGGGTGTTCCATTTCCAGGAGTGATTGAAGCGCTGTTGATGGAATTTATGTTTGAAGCTTTGCGTGAAGCAGGGATTCGGCTGCCAAAACCAGTCGGTTCGGCGGTTAGTATTGTCGGGGCTCTTGTCATTGGCCAGGCGGCGGTTCAGGCAGGAATTATATCTGCCCCTATGGTTATTGTCGTCGCAACAACAGGGATTGCATCGTTCGGAACTCCGCGTTATAACTTGGGATTTGCCTATCGTATCCTTCGTTTTCCTATTTTGGTGCTTGCAGGTATGTTTGGTTTCTATGGAATTGTCATTGGAGTCGTTTCTATTCTCATTCATCTAATTAATCTTCGCTCTTTTGGTGTCCCCTATTTAGGCCCTGTAGCTCCACAAAGTAGTGGTGTAATTAGAGATGTGTTCTTACGTGCGCCAAGGTGGAGCATGAATGAACGTCCTCTGTTATCAGGTGAGAATAAACAAAGGATTCCAGAAGGGCAAAAGCCAAGTGTAAACAGAGGGAAGGAAACAAAATGAAAAATTCAAGAATCGTTTTATTTCTTTTGCTTATCGTCACCCTTATAACTACAGGCTGCTGGGATCGACGTGAACTAAATGACCTGGCCATTGTTTTGGGGTGGGGTATGGACCTTAATAAAGATGGTACTTTTACAAGTAGTGCACAAATTGTGGTCCCAGCAAAACTTGGTGCTTCAGGTGGAGGCGGAAAGGGAAGCACCTCTGCAGGGCAGGGATATTTTCTAGAATCAGCTACGGGTAAAACAGCCACTGAAACTTCGCAGAATATGCAAAACAAACTTTCACGAATGATATTTGCCAGTCATAGAAGGGTGATTGCCTTTGGGGAGGATTTAGCCAGGGATGGGATTGCCAAAATTGCAGATGAATTTAGCCGTAACCCAGAAGTCAGGATTCGGACAGATTTATTTGTCGTTAGAGAATCCACTGCCCAGGAATTTTTATCGGTTCCCTACCCATTAGAAAATATCCCCGCTTTAGCACCCTTGAAAATCCTAGAAAGAATTAGTGGAAGAGCAAGCTCCTCCTATAAACAATTTTTGATAGATGCCAATGCGGAAGGCAGTAATGCAACTCTGCCGATATTAGAAATCATCCATTCTTCAACTAAAGGGGACAGTGGGCAAGTACCGCCAAAGACCATCAGAATAAGGGGAAGAGCGATTTTTAATAATAAACTTCAAATGATTGGTTCTTTAACCTCGTCTGAAGTAAGAAACTATTATTGGGTTAGAGGGGAATTAAAAAGGAACACTTTAACCGTTTATATACCTGAAGGGAAGGGGTTTATTAGCTTCGTCGGAAGAAAATATAAAAGTAAAATAAAACCCTCTTTAAAAGGGGATAAAATAAAATTTAACATTTATCTCTCTGGAAAAGGGGTTATTAGGGAGAATAATACAAATTTAGATTTAAAAAATCCCAGTCATCTAAAGGCCGTTGAACGAGCTTTAAATAGAGATGCACAAAAGAAAGTGACTCAAACGATTTCGCGTATTCAGAAAGATTATAGGGCAGATATCTTTGGACTAGGAAATGCTTTTCATAGGAAGTATCCAGTTTACTGGAAAACAATAAAAGCTAATTGGGAGAAAGAGTTTGCAGCGGCAGATGTGAAGGTGACAGCGGATTTAAACGTAGATCAAGTGGGATCAACAGGTCCACCATTACATTTAATGGAAAGTGAGATAAAGAAATGAAGATTTCCCCCAAGCAATTATTTTGGATTATTGCTATCTTGGATATAGGAATGACCCTTTTATTGACGCAAACACCTGCCATTGCTGCGGCAAAACAAGATGCATGGATTTGTTTCGCTATTGCTGGGGCAGCTAGTATAGGGTTAACCATTATTGCAGGTAAATTGAGCTTGCTATACCCAAATCAAACATTTATTGAATACTGTCAAACCATTTTAGGAAAATGGCTGGGAAGGATTATTGTGATTCCTTATTTCATCCAACTCATACCTACAATGGGAATCATCCTTCGGGAATCATCTGATTTTATCCAAATGACCCTATTTAGAAATACTCCATTGCTGGTATTGATTCTATTGATGATCTATCTTATGGTGTATATTACATATAAAGGCGGGATTGAAGGTATTGCGCGATGCAGTGAGTTCATTGGTCCTGTTATTTTCCTCGTGATTATCTTTACGATGTTACTTAGTTTAAGCAATATAGAGTGGAAACAAATATTTCCTATTTATGCTGACTCTGGATGGCGGAAAATTGTAGAGGGAAGCTTTGCACCGGTTGGTTTTTTGGGAGAGACTAACGTCATCATGATGCTTCTCTTTTTTACGAAAGACCCTAAGAAAGGTGTGAAGATTACCATCGGAGGCATTGCCATGGTCTCGTTTATTATCATGTTAAATACGTTAGAGGTCATTATGGTGTTTGGAAGTGGTCTAGCATCAAGATTATGGTATCCATATTTTGAGATGGTACGCTACATTTCCGCTTTGGAATTTCTGCAAAATGTCGAAATTTTTCTAACTGTAATCTGGATGTTAAGCGTTTTTATTAAACTTTCAACTTTCCTGTTTGTTACAAGTCATGGAATTGGTCAATTATTTCATTTAAAAGATTGGAGAAAGGTCATTTGGTTCATTGCCATAGCCCTGATTCCTCTTTCAACAAGCCTTTATCCTAATATTGATGTTTCATCAGTGGGCTACCCAAAAAGATTCTTTATTCCATACGTTGTTCCTATCAACATGATTGTTATTCCCATGCTGCTCTTGGTTGTGGGAACCATAAGAAAAAATAGAAAAGAAAAACGAGGGCCACTGGCTACTAGTGGTTCTTCATGAAGCAATTACACTTGACAGGGAAGCAAGGGGGACGGTTCTCTTGCTTCTTTTTTTGTGGAGCAAGAGAAACTGGTCAGGTAACAATCGTGAGGTGTGTCTTCCATAGGATTTGCAATATATAAATTATTTAAATAAAGATTATTCATGCTATACTTGGGGAACGGATTTGAGTTATGAAAGGAGTTAAGTATTTTGAAGTATACGAAATCGCAAATGCAGCAGCTGATCAAGGATAATAAAGAATTGCATACACGATTAAAAGATTTGAAAGCAGAACACGGTCTTGAAAAAAACAATGCCCTCAAAGCTTTGTACCATTCAGAAGTGGCTGATGGAGGAAAGTACCAGTTAGCTTATCAAGCACTTGACCAGCCCAAAAAGTAGACTAACTTAAGGAATCAAATAGGGACGGATCGCTTGATGAGGTGTTGCCAAAACCATATTTTCATGACCCGCTAGTGGGGATACTTGAAAATGCAGGGGCGGAACATCCTCAATGTGAAGGTTTTGAGACCGACCACAATTATATAAATAAACATAAAGATATCGCTCTAACACTATACAAATACTTAAACCACGTCCTATATCATTCCTTTAAAAAGGAAGCACAAAAACAAGAAAGGCTTGGTTTTCACCAAGCCCTTTAGCTTCTTATAGTCTAATCTGAAAAGGAGTGGATGTAATTGTTAACAAATCTAGCTTTTATTTACCAGCTACAACTTGATCCCAAATCCCGCCGTCACCGTAAAGGTCTTCTCCAACCTTTGTCCAGCCTCCTAAATAACTTGTATCAAACAGCCCCTCTGGTTGTTTAAACTTATCAGCATAGGCTTTGGCAACATCAGCATCTACAGAACGGAAGCCGCTCTCAGCAAACACTTTTTGTGCTTCAGGTGTCCAAAGGAAATTTAGAAAAGCTTCGGCTACCTTACGTGTTCCGTGCTTATCAACATATTTATCGACAACAGCTGCTGGGTTTTCAATAGAAGTCGTGTACTTAGGAATAACTTCCTCATATTTACTGCCAGAATTAATACGGTCAAGTAACTCATTTTCATATGTGATGATAATATCTCCAGTCCCCTTGTCGAAGGTTGACATGGATTCTTCACCGCTTTTATCTAACGATTTCACATTTTTATAAATTTTGCTAAGTAATGCTTTTGCTTGTGCAGGATCTTGCTTACCTGATTGTTCCTCACTTATTTTCAAACCAGCTCCATAAATAGCATTAACATCCCAACGGGCTCCACCAGAAGTTTTAGGGTTTGGAAATACTACTTGAACACCAGATTTAGTTAAGTCAGACCAATCTTTAATGTTTTTAGGGTTTCCTTCTCTGACTCCAAATGCTGCAATGGAGTCTGTAATAATACCATTGTGTGGTGCGCTTTTCCAATCATGGGTGATTAATCCTGCTTTTACAATCTTGTCAATATCTCCTTCAAGAGATAAAGCAGCTATATCGGCCTCAAACCCATTGGTAATATTGAGTGCTTGTGATCCTGAGCCTTGATAGGATTCCTTAAATACGACTGTTTGGCCAGTCTCTTTCTTCCATTCCTTTTGGAATAGAGGGAATATCGCTTCAAATTCGTCTTTGATTGTGGAATATCCTCCAATCGTAAGTGTAACTGTTTCATTCGTCGAAGTTGAAGAAGTTGATCCCCCCGATTTTTCGGACTTACTACTTGAATTCGAGCAGCCAGAAAGTGCCACTGACGCAGATAATAAAATTGCTGTGGAAATTAAAGATACTTTTTTCATGTTTTTTCTCCCCTTCTATTTGTTATATAAAAACAGGCATTGGATCGATTTTAGCACGATTCTCCAACACTCTAGTTTCTGTAGGTGTAAATACCGAAAGCTTGTGAATTAGTAAGTTAACCTTGTCACCAGGTTGAAACACTTCTTGATTAATTGCTTGGTAAGCAAATACCTTTAGACCTTCCGTAATCTCTATTTCTATGAACCAAGAGTCACCGCGAAAGTGTACGTGCTTAACCGTTCCTTCTTGACCAGCGCTTTTAAGATGGGAAGTATTCTCAGGACGTACTTCAATCCATTCTGGTCGAATCAGCACCTGTATATCAGAATTTGAATTTGGATAATCCGCCAATTCTGGAAATCCAGTAAGAGAAACTGGAACATCTAGTTTGTTAGATTCACCAATAAAAGAAGCGACAAAAGATGATGCTGGCTTGTTGTAAATGTCCCATGGAGTTCCTTGCTGTTCAATGGTTCCCTTTTGAACAATAAGAATCTGATCAGCCACTTCAACTGCTTCATCTTGGTCATGTGTAACAAAGATAGTCGTGATACCGAATTCGTTAATTAGGTTTCGCAGCCAAATACGCAGCTCTTTACGGATTTTTGCATCGATTGCCGCAAACGGTTCGTCTAGTAAAAGGAGCTGAGGCTCGGGAGCAAGTGCTCGAGCAAACGCCACCCGTTGTCTTTGTCCGCCTGAAAGCTGATGGGGAAATTTGTTTTCTTTACCTTCAAGCTCCATCAATTTGAGCAGGTAAGAGACTCTTTCCTTAATGGCTTCGCGCTTTTGCTTTTTTACCTTCAAGCCGTAAGCGATGTTATCAAATACGGTCATATGCTTAAACAAGGCGTAGTTTTGAAAAACAAATCCAATCCCTCTATCTTGAACGGATAAAGAGTTCGCTAATTTACCATTAAAATAGATTTCCCCTGAATTTGGCTGCTCAAGTCCGGCAAGCATGCGTAAAAGGGAAGTCTTTCCACCGCCGCTAGGTCCCAGTAATCCGACCAGCTGGCCTTTCTCAATTTGAAAACTAGTATTATGAATGGCTTGAAATTTGCCAAAACTTTTCTCTAAGTTTTTAACCTCAATGTGCATGAATTTTATCTTCCTTTCTTCTTTTCATCCATTCCAAAAAGAGCAGTACCGCAACCGAAAAGAGTCCAAGCAGCAAAGCTACACTGTTTGCAGCGATAACATTGTTATCTACAGAATCTTGATAAACTAAAGTGGTTGCCGTTTGAGTTTGATTGATAATATTCCCAGATACCACTAACACCGCACCAAATTCACCCACGGACCGAGCGATTGTCAGAACTAAACCGTTATAAACGGACCAGCAAATGGATGGCCAAGTAACTTGGAAAAAGGTACGAATCGAACCTGCTCCTAATGTCGCTGAAGCCTCCTCAGAACTAATTCCTAGCTCTGTTAATACAGGTACAATTTCTCGAATCATCAGTGGGAAGGTTACAAAAACCGTTGCCATTATCATGCCTGGCAGGGCATAGGTGATTTTTATTCCTGCATTCTCAAAGAACGTTCCTAATATGGTGTTAGGACCAAATAGGAGAATGATCATTAAGCCTCCGATAACGGGCGAAACTGAAAAAGGTAGGTCAATTATGACGTTTATGATCGGACGGACCCATTTGGATTTCCAAGTGCCACGAGTAATTTCAAGAGAAAGCCAAACACCAATTAACGTATTTAGAACAACTACAAATAGGACGATAATGAGACTCACTTTAAAGGCATGTAGGGCCTCAGGTCTCTTAATTGCTTCGAAAAAAGGACCCACTCCCTTTTGAAAAACACTCATGACAATACTTGAAAATGGAAGGATGAGTATGAGCGCAAACAATAGGACTGTGATGGCAATATAGACTCTTCTCATACTTGGATGCCCCTCCTTTTTTGAAAAATGTTAACAAGTAATAAAATGATGAGAGAAAAAGTGACAAGAACAATGGACACGGCAGCCGCCCCTTGTGTATTAAAGTTTTCAATTTCACCGTATATAAAGACAGAGGCAACTTGTGTTTTTCCCGGAAGATTACCGGAGATTAGTGAAATAGCTCCAAATTCAGAAAGTGCACGGGAAAAGGTCAGCATGCTTCCTGCAAGTATTCCAGGTACAACAGATGGAAGGAGTATTTTGAAGAAAGTAAAGACTTTCCCTGCCCCTAAGGTGTAGCTTACCTGTTCTTCATATGGGTCAATTTGTTCAATCATCGGTTGTACCGTACGGATAACGAATGGAAAGGTAATAAAAACCATTCCAATCACTATGGCCGCTTGATTATAGAGCAAATCAACCCCAATTCCTTGCAGCCATTTTCCAATAGGACTCAGCGGTCCCAAAAGTGTAAGCAGCATTAAACCTGAAACAGCAGTTGGCAGGGAGAATGGAAGATCTACGAAACTGTTTAACAAACTCTTACCTAAGAATTGATAGCGAACCAGTACAAAAGCAATAAATGTTCCAATGACAGCTTGGATTAAGGTAGTTAAAATACTAAGTTTAAAGGTTAAGAGAATGGCACTCCAGGCAATAGGGCCAGAAACTGTTTTCCAAAAGGGACCCCATCCAAGTGAAAAACCATTTTCGTAAACTGCAGATATGGGCAATATGACAAGGATAAGTAGATAGCTAATTAAAATTGATCGCATTGCGATCCGATAACTTTTTATTTTCATAAAAACAACTCCAATTTAGTATCATATAAATAATTTATTGAATTTTCAGATATTGCCTTAAAAAAATAGACACCTATCCCGTGGTGGAGTAGGTGCCTTTGGTGGTCCAATCGGCCTATCGATATGTTATTAAATTAATAATATACTTTACTATTCCGATGAGTCAAGTATGATTTTAAAAAAATAATTGAAAATTTTTTGAATAATAACAATTTTGAAGTTTAACTCCGGTCTTGAAAACCATGTTAGGAATTCTTACGAAAGAGTTAACAGAAGGATGGCAAAGCTGTATAGTCGATTCATAGGAAGGAGGAAATCAAAAACTTGGGATGGATTTACGCTTTGTTTAATTTTAGATAGTTAAATTAGGACCAATACACAAATCAATCTGCTAAATCAGGGAGGGCTATCAATGAAATTTCATACACATGATAAAGTCATTAGAAAGGGTCGTTTTGATGGAAACATCGGAGTGGTAATTCAGCCTTGTTATTTGAAAACTGGTTTAGTGCTTGTTCGTTTTGATCGTGGTGTATACACCGCTAATGAACAGGATTTGGTTTTATACCATTAAAAAAGGAGCATCCATGGGGGTGCTCTTTTTTAGTGATGGGCAAATCGGCGTTTAAAAGTAGAACGTGAAATGCCGTTGCAATTTATTTTTTTAGATAGTGCTTATCTCTAAATGTTGTGTCAGCAATACTCTCAACATGAAAACTATCTTCAAAATATTTAACGATAGTGATACTGCAATTATCATGGTGAGTATAATGGCTCGCTTGCAATAATTGCTTTAAGTAGTTGGCGATGGTTACCCCGTGGGAGAATACGAGAATATTTCCACCATCATATTTATGCTTTTGAATTATGTCATTAATAACAGCCTTTGTTCGTGAAAAAAGCTGGATATATGATTCTCCTTCTGGTGCTGACATATTTAAATCTTTGTGCTTAAATAATTTATCGAGTATATTCCCATATTTTGCGATAATTTCCGATTCTAGTAATGATTCTAGAGCTCCAAAGTTCATTTCCTTTAGACGCGGATCAGTGATGATAGGAATTTTTCGATGGCCAATAGCATGATTAGCAGTATCGATTACTCGCTGACTTTCACTGGCGTATACAGCTTTAAATTCTATATCAGACAACCCCATTCCTACAGATTTAGCCTGTGCAATCCCATTATCTGTAAGTGGAGAATCACAAAATCCCTGCATACGTTTTTCTACATTATATTGGGTTTCCCCATGCCGTACAAAATAAAGCCTTACTTCTTTTTCAGAGGACAAAATTAAACACCTGCTTCTTAATAGAATTTATATTATTGTTTATAACTTTAACAGAAGAATCGGCTTTCTTGTTTCATTTTCATCCAAACCAGTTAAAGAGCCTATCTGAATAAGAGCATTGATGCTGGTGTATAGCAAGATAGCCATAAATAGGCTGCGATTTTTTTAGTTTTTAGCGATTCATGGATGGCTATCGGGAAATTTTCTCAACGAAAGGTTTCCGTTGCCAAGAAGAAACAAGGCTTTAGATAAACAAAAAAAGGGGACTAATCACCAGCACCTCATATGTTGCCACATACACTCGGGATGTATAGAGTTTCTGTGACTAAATATATTTAGGCAATCAATTAATTTTCAGACATTCCCAAATTTCCTTATAAACTTATATACCGAATCGGCAAATGTTTTTTTCTGTTCTTTGAGATAGGTAATTAGCGCTTCTCTGTCTTGGAGCGATACGTCCCAGTCCTCGGGAATTTCCATGATTACTTCTTTGATTGACTCTTCTGGCAAAGCCAAGATTTGTTCAATATATGAAGAGACGATCGTTAAATCTTCCTGCAGCCCTGCTGCCCAAATATGAACGATCGAATCTTTCTTAAATTTTTTATTCTTTTGCAACGTTGCCTCATTCCATTTGTATCCTCCCGAAAAACATTTTCCGTGATCAATCATATGAATATTATATTTGCCCCCCGGAAGCTGCTCCAAAAGAATGTTCCTTTTTGTCCGATCGCGGTTATGCACCCAATGGTCGAAGACGAAAATTCCGGCCAATACCTCGTGATTGTTGACTTCATCTTTAGTCGGATGAGGAGGTTCCTTAGATAGGCCGATGCAATTTTCTAAAAATAGACTAGCAAACTGGCTGCCTGATTTGTAATAGGAAGAAAACTTCTTCGGGATAGTCTGAATCTGCCCCTTGGACATTTGGACAATTTCAAATGGTACGACAGGTAGAGAAAGCAGCTGCCCTAATCTGGCGACAACGAATTCGTTGACTAGCTCCCTAGTTCCGTGAAAATTGTTTTTACATTTTACCACATAACGATTTCCATCATTAAATAAAAATAAATGTGCAGCGTCTCCAGATAGGGTCTCCAAATATTTTACAGGTTTTAAAGACGTTATAGTTCCCACCCTCCTCCCATTAATAGAATCTACTTTACTATATTCAAAAGAAATGGAAGAGTTTTGGACAAAAGGGATTTTAGACCTTTTTCTTGTGAAAAGGACCATGTGACAGGTATATATAGAATCCGAGTATGAAAGTGAATTACGAGATTCTCTTTATAGATTTTTGAAAAAATTGAAAAAAAATCTTCCTTTTTGGAAAGTATTGGAATATAATCAAACTGTACTGCGGATAATAGTACACTTAGTACAGATTGGGGGCACCCCGCCATGTTTGAGCTAGACATAAGGAGCCGCAAGCCGATATATGAACAGTTGGTGGATAAAATGAAGGAGCTTATCATGAATGAAATATTAAAAACAGATGAACAGCTGCCATCAGTAAGAACATTAGCAACAGAACTAACAATCAATCCGAATACGATTCAAAAGGCTTATCGCGAATTAGAAATCCAAGGATTTATCTACTCCATTAAAGGAAAAGGCAGCTTCGTCAATCCAAACAATCAAATAAAGGATGTAGAGAAAATAGAGGCTGTACAAAAGGATCTTGAAAAACTAGTCTTGGAAGCTTTGTATCTGGGCATCTCAGCTAGTGACATCATCAAAATAATTCAAGACCTTGATAATGCAAAAGGGGGAGGCGAAGGCAATGATTGAAATGAAAGGTGTTAGCAAGAAATTTAACCGTTTTACCGCACTAGAAAATGTCAATATATCCATTAACAAAGGCTCCATTTTAGGTCTGATCGGATCGAATGGCGCTGGGAAAACCACATTAATTAAACTGTTAGCAGGAATATATCGCCAGGATTGTGGAGAAGTAACCATTAATAAGGAAAGTGTATTTGAAAATATCAGTTTAAAGCAAAAGATCTTTTACATACCGGATTATCCCTATTTCTTCTCGCAGTATACAACAAAGCAAATGGCCCGTTTCTATAAAAGCTGCTACCCAACCTGGGAGGAAGAGCGGTTTCAAAAGCTGGCGGAGCTATTTGAGTTGAATGTGAATAAAAAAATTCATACCTTCTCAAAGGGGTGGCAAAGACAGATTGCCTTCATTCTTGCCCTTTCCGCCAACCCGGAGATCCTCCTTTTGGATGAGCCATTGGATGGTCTTGACCCTGTTGTCCGGAAAAAGGTGAAAAATTTGTTAATTCATGATGTCGCCGAAAGAGAAATGACCATTTTGATATCATCACATAATCTTCGTGAAATTGAAGACATTTGCGATCATATCGGGATTATCCATAAAGGCTCTCTCTTAATCGAAAAAGAATTGGATGATCTGAAAGCAGATATTCATAAAATACAGGTTGCCTATAAAAATGGAACTCCTCCAGACAAGCTGCTATTAAATCTTAATCCACTTCATACAGAAAAAAGAGGAAGTGTGTTCCTTTTCATTGTCAGAGGTGATGGGGAAAAAATAGAGAAACAAATTCTCCAAACAACCCCTGTTATTTTTGACCTGCTGCCTCTAACTCTTGAGGAGATCTTTATATATGAAATGGGGGATATCGGCTATGCCATCAAGAACGTCTTGGTTTAATAAAGAAGTGCTGCTCCAAATTGGGCGAAGTACTGGCTGGGTTTCGATTGTTTATTTTTTAGGCTTGTTATTTATTCTGCCAATTCAGCTATTAATGATCTATTCTGATAAGACTAAAAGTTATTATCCAGAACCTAACAATCTTTTTCTCATTAATTTTACCTTTCAAATTGGGCTAATGGTGATTGTCCCTGTCATCCTGGCGGTATTCTTGTTTCGCTTTCTTCATGTGAAGCAAGCAGCAGACCTTATGCACAGCATTCCGCTTAAAAGGAGAAGGATTTTTCATCATTATGCTTTAACCGGGATGGTCTTTTTAATCTTACCAGTAGCTTTAATTACGTTTCTCATCCTACTTATACATAACACCTTGGACTTCAGTAACTTATTTAATGTTAAGGATATTTTCTACTGGGCTGGTACAACTTTAGTAATCACGTTGCTTTTATACTCAGCCACTGTTTTTATTGCCATGATGACAGGAATGTCAATCATCCAGGTTGTTCTAGGCTATGTTTTTCTCTTTTTCCCAATCGGGATGACGATGTTGTTGTTTTTTAATTTAAAAATAGTACTCTATGGATTTCCAAGTGATTATTTTCTCAATCGACAGCTGGAAAAATTGTCTCCCATTACGTATGCGGCTGTCCTCGACAGCAGGAAGTTTCAATGGAATGATGCAATGGTTTACATAATCTTCACCATAGTGCTCTATGGAGTTTCACTATTTTTCTATAAAAAAAGAAACCTAGAAGCAGCCTCAGAAGCGATTGCCTTTCCAAAAATACATTCTGTTTTTAAATATGGGGTTACCTTTTGTATGATGCTTCTGGGTGGTTCGTACTTTCAAGAAGTTTCCTATAGAAGTTTTAGCTGGACCATTTTCGGTTATGTCATCGGGGCTGTGATAGGCTATTTAGGAGCTGAAATGATTTTAAGAAAAACGTGGAGGGTTTTTGGACGAATAAAAGGATTAATTGTTTATTTAGCGATAACCGCCGTCGTTGTTATAGGAGTTCACATTCTAGGAATCTATGAAAATAAAGTTCCTGAAGAAGCACAAATCAAAAACGTCATTTTTTCCAATCAATTTGTTTTTAATCCAAATGGTGATATTTATGGAGAATACTATACGCCATTGCCGATGAAGGAAAAAGCAAATATAGAGGCCGTTCGCAGACTTCATCAGCAACTTCTCACTGATAAAAATATCAATCAGCAGAAGGAAAACTCCCAATCAGTGAATTACTATGTCCAATATGAATTAAAAAATGGAAGCAAAGTGACAAGGGAATACAGTGTAAATGAACGTCTGTATGAGGATTTTTTCAAACCAATCTATGAATCAAAGGAATATAAGCTTTCCGCTAATGAGGTTTTTAAATTAAAGGAAAATAAGATTAAAACTCTGACCATTGGATCAGGACCAGTTTCAAACGGAGTCACCTTGTCTAATTCAAAGGATATAAAAGAAGTGATAGAGGCTTTAAAGAAAGATATACTGGCAGAATCATATGAAGATAGCCGTTACTTCAAGGGCTCAAATATTGAAGTCTATCTAGGCAATGACTACTCTCTGAGCTTGGAATTTAAGCCTAACTATCAAAATTTGACTGAATGGCTAAAGCAAAAGGAATTACTGAAAGACGCAACGCCAAATTCAGATGATGTTACTCATGTACTTGTAGCCAAAGGTGGAATCAAAAATCTAGAAGATATTGAAAAAGTGAAAACGGACATAGAAAAAAGCACAGATACCTTGGATGTAACCAATAAGGGGCAAATTGAACGAATGCTAAATAACACAAGCACGGATTCCAATAACGATTACACTGCAGTCTTTTATTTCCGCACTGGCCATTATTATGAAGTCTTGTTTTTTGATGAAAAGCATGCTCCTGATTTTATAAAGGATCATTTTAAATAGGGGAGCCGATAAATGAGTACGATTGATTTTAATCAAGTTTATAATAAGTACGCAAACCGTCTGCTGTATATTGCTTTTAAGTACACACATGACAGGCTATGGGCCGAGGATATCGTTCAGGAAACATTTATAAAAGCATTTAAAAAAATAGATACAATCGAAGATACGAAAAAAATAGGTGCCTGGCTGTCTACCATTACAGCCAGGACTGCAATTGACTTTTTAAGATCAGAAAAAAGATGTAGATGTCTGCTACTTGGCTCTATCCAAATGGAACCAACAATGAGCCATCATATAAATTGGGTGAACACTGAGGAAGCGGTCGCTATACGCCTGTTTCAAAAAGATGTGGACCGGTCAATGAAAAGTTTATCTAAGGAATTTCAAGAAGTGCTGGTCCTCAAAGTGAAATATGGTTTAAAGGAAAACGAAATCGCCCGCTTGCTCGATTTGAAATCGACAACTGTCAAAACCCGGCTATATCGGGCAAGAAAACAACTAAAACAAGCCTTTGTATAGAGGAAGCAAGGGGACGGTTCTCTTGCTTCTTTTTTGTTAAGCAAAAGAATTGTCACATTGTTGTCAAGGGTATTTATTGAAAACCAAGGGATTTGCTGTAAACTGAAAGTAGTTTCATCCTCAAATTCTTCGATTAACATAACCTTTTTTCTATCACATCTAGAATAGACTTCTATTTTCTTCAACAATCTTCTGTTACCTTTTACTTTCACTTTTTAACTTCGTTTTACATTCAAATTACTTCCAATAAGTAACAATCAAGTCGAGTTTATTACAAGAGTTCATAATATTAAAGGAGAGAATTAATTCGTGGCATCTAATATGTATGCACTAAAATGCCCATGTTGCGGACGTTCGGCAATTGAAGATTATTATTACAAAACAGATGAGAAATACACTTTTTGCCTGAGGTGTGGTTATTATTACACCAAAACGATTGAATCCTATAAGGCAAATGATGTTGAATACAAGGAAGAAAAGAATGATGGACACGGGGTTTTTATTTTGACAGATAAAAACGGAAGTCGTAAAAAAATGATGTTGAATGGACGTTTGTCAGATGCGCAAATAGAAGAGTATAAAGCATCTTTCATGGATGGCATTGTAGATCAAAAGAAGAGCTACTTAGTTTCATATGAAAACGGAGTATTTAAAATATTATTAGGTAATCCTCCTGAAAATTTTTATCTATCATTTGATGAATATAGGGAAAAGATGTTTTCTAAATATGGAGTGCCTGAATATGATTTCATGGTGCCTATTGAAGAATAGTTATAAGGCTTTTAAATGAGGTATTTTAATCAGGAATATTGAGGGAAACAGGAATACTATTTTAAAAAATATAAAGCCTACTCTTGTTTAGGTTAGTTAGAGCAAGAGTAGGCTTATTATCTGAACATGTTAACATTATAAGTTGCTTTCAATTGTGAATAATTTTGATACTTTTTTATAACAAAGAAGAAGAGGATTCGAAGTGTAACAAAATGAATAAAAATAATATGGGTGATGAAGATGAGTGATTGGTTCCTAAATGTTAGTTATAGGTCAGATTTTGATGAGGATCTAAACTTTATTGATTATAGGGCGGACCTAAATCTATTAAATATAGAAACCGAAGACCATATTAATATAGGTCATGCTAGTTTTCTGTTATATAATACTTATCATTTTAATGATTGGTTGGATGTTGTTTTTAGTGGTGATGGTTTATCAGGAGATGCCTATGAAGTACTAGATGTTCTTACTGGGTTTAGAGAGACGGAAGAAATTTATGGTCTAATAATTATTTTAAATACTCTTAAGATTGATGAAAAATTTCAGATGCAGGGTTGGGGATCGATTGCAATGGAAGAATTTTTGAAATATTGGTCGTATATAGGAGCAGAATATTTAGCACTAAAACCTGCACCACTTGAAAGTAATATTGGAGGTCTTGAAAGAAAAAAGTATATAAAACGGTTAACAGAATTTTATAAAAGGTTTGGATTTAAAATATTAAAAACACAGGAAAGGGAAGAATTATGTATGGGAAAAAACCTTACATATTTATAAATTACCAAGAATTTTGGAGGGATATTATTGTCAAATCAGGAATATCAGGAAAAGGTAGAAAAGAAATTTGGTAAACCTCTTAAAGAAATAATGTACCATTTATGTGTTATAAAAGATATCGTGCCATATGAGGGAGCCTCAATATTAGATGTTCCAAGGTCTGTATAGATGCTTACTTTAGAAAATTGAAAGCAAAGGGTAGGCGGTTCTCTTGTTTCTTTTTGTGGCAACAAGAGATTCTACCCCCTTTTTCTTAAAAGGGTAGATTGTCATCTAAAATAAACTCTGCAGATCTTGAATTTGGGACACTTTTTTCATCACTACAAATTTCACCACATTTTTCACAACTTATAAATGTGTCATTGAGATGGTAGCCTACATATCCATGTGTACACTCTTGTATATCCCATATCGTCTCCCAGTCGACTTCAAATTTGTGATTACATTTAGAACAATAAAATTCGGCACTACCAAAGTTCTCTTTATTCTTTTGCTTAGATTTCTTCCTTTTCCCCATATGATTTTCTCCTTTAAAATATTTGTAATTCATCAGAATGTAGTTGGAAAATTTTAAAAATTTCAATATCAAAAAAGTAAGTAAGTAGTTGGTGAATCGAGGCTTATGGGTTTTTGAAACTATAAATTTTAGGCATAATATTATAGGAATATCTGGGTTAGCTCAAATGATCAGGTTAGATTGTAGAGTATCCAGAAGATATTGACTGGTAGCAACTTCATTATCTCACAAATCAATTAAATAATATACAATACGGGAGAGCTAGATGATGGAATATAATAAGTTGTTAGATTTTATACCCTACTTTGAACATGAAAATATAGAATACTATAATTGGGCTCCTGGATATTCACAGTACGATAGAAAGTTTGATCAATTTATTAAGAGCGCATATCAAACTGAAATATTAAAAAGTGATTATCTTGAATATCTGGATGAAAAGGGTATAAATGATAAACTCGCCACCACTAGCAAATTTTGTTTGCATGGATGTCTCTGTTATTACGGAATGTTGATTTCACTGTGTTTGAAAAATAAACGGTAAAATTCCGTTTAAATTGGGAAATATCCATATTTCCCTAAAAATAAAGGGAGTTTTTCCGTTTATATTCTCCAAATCTTTGGATTTCGTCTTATTTTGAGCAGTTAAGCGGAAAATCTCCGCTTTATCTGCTTTCTTAGCTATTTCCATATACATTAGCCGGAAATTCTCCGTCTATTAACTTTCATACCTACACGAACATCAACAATGAAAAATAACAGAGCCTATTTTTAAAAAAAATTAGCAAATTATCATAAAGGGCAAATGGATCTTTCCATTTATATTATTTTGAACTGGAGTTGTATCCAAGCTGACCACTAGTAGTAATAAGAATGAGTAAAGCTAGACCCCAAAATCCTATAAGGAACGGTAAATCCGTGGTAGTCAAATTTGGTCCTGAAAGATGTGATTGGATTATGCTAAGACCATTGATGCTGGTGTGCAGCAGGGTAGCAAAAAATAGGCTGCCCTGCGTATGATTGTAAACCCAGGTAAAAATGATAGAAATCGCTATACACAACACAATGAAAATCGGTAAATTGATATAAAAAATAGATGAACTGGTCCCTGGTCCTCCCCTTTGAGTATTTGTTATAAAATGCGGCAAATGCCATAAGGCCCACAATACTCCCATCAATAGAGATGCTTTCAATGCTCCAAATCTTGATTGCATTCGCGTTAAGGCGAAACCGCGCCACCCTAGTTCCTCAGACAATGGCCCACAAAAAAGGAAAATAATAACAAATTGGATTAGATATCCAATAAAGAAAGAAGATATTAGCCCATGAAAGCTCGGCAGTGTTCCACCGTTTAAGGCGATGATCCCTAAAAACATCACAGCAGGAACGCCAATAAGAATGAATAGATACCATTTTAAGCCAGCTTTGATTTCTTTCAAGCTTTTTCTTATATCTAGCCAGGCCTCTTTTCCTCCTATCGTTTTGTGCATGATATACGATGCTAATAACGGCCCGGCAAACGAATTAAGAGCAAAGAAAACCGAAAATGCTTGTGTATTGGGAAAGATATTTCACTGGGATAAGATATAAGGAATGAGTGTTATCCATGAAAAAGCATATGACATGACAAAGAATGAAAGCAATGGTCGGCGTTCTAACAAGTTCTTCAAGCCTGAGGATGAGGCAAGTTGAGTTTGTACCGAAGAATTCATTACATACAGTCCCTTTAATTTAGAATATATAAATAATAAAAATGGCTACTTCAAGGATTAGAATTTAGGCTTTAACGGATGGAAGCACATCATCCAAGGTTTGTGACATTTTTACCTTTCGAAATTTTGCAAAGGAAACAATCCTCCAAGGTACAACGTAGCTAAAGGCAACTGTAAAGAAAAGCATACTTAAACTTGTTGGGTCAATATCGAAAAAAAACTGTCTTAACACGATACGAATAGCTGCAATAGCAATTAATGCAATAAAAAAGCTTTTATTTTTCTGTGCATAAATCTGTCCGTCTTGGCGAATTTCATATTTTGTAGTAAACATAAGCGGAATTGAAAGTAATACCCCGAATAGAGCTGCAATAACAATCTCCCATGCTTTCAATTGCACAGGCAGTTCTGAAAACAGAGTTAATACGGGAGATATATAGATAATTGGGAGTAATATTTTGATTCCTGATCCTTGAATTGGTCGAACCATCGCACTTATACGACTCCAATCCACTAAACCTACAATCAAAAACATCAATCCATAAATTCCTGATCCGTTCATTTTTCATTCTCCTTTTTAAGTGGGTTTATTTAAAATTGGTCTTGATTTCCTTATCACACCTTGATTATAAGGGTGCTGACCACCTCCGATGTAGTCACCTTCGTCAACAATTGCTATATGACTTTAGTCATCATTTTGATATGACGATGGGTTATGTCCTTTCAAGTAAATGAAATAGTATAATAGTTTTATATAGAAAATTTTGGAGGAGAGAGGATGCTTAACAGTAAGTCTGGGAAGATGCTTTGGGCCTTTAAAACAGTGCTTATCTTATCCATTTTTTATGATATTGTGACTCGGGATGGCCTTTCAGTTGAAATGAAAGCGGCGTGGATAACGGGTATTTTGTTGATGCAAGCGAATGATTTTTTCAGAACCCGCTATCGCTTATGGAATCGAAATCGTCTTCTTTATACGGTCTCCATGCTAGTGAACATTGCCCTGATCGGTATCTATATGGTGATGTTTGATAATGCTGCAACGAGTGTTTATTATGTTTTTCCTCTTGCAGAGATATTTTTATCCGGCGGGTCGATCCCGAAAGGTATTGTATCAATTCACGTATTGGTTTATTTGGCCGGAATGATAGCGGCGAAAGCGGATGTCCAAACTTCATTAATCTCCTACATTGCGATATTCATGTTGGTCTATTTATTTCGGGCCGTCAGTTTGGAGAGAGAAAAAGGACAACTGTTAAATGCTGAATTGGTGGAGGCGCATGCCAAACTGAAAGAAATTACGATTGTAAAAGAAAGAACAAGAATTGCACAGGAAATGCATGACTCCATTGGACATTCTCTGATTGCCCTGCGCATGCATTTGGAGTTTGCGGAAAATATGATGGAGGTGAACTCTCAGAAAGCTGGGGAATCCATTGCGAAAGCCCATGAGTTTTCACGAAAATCGATTAATGAACTCAGGAAGGCAGTAGCCATTTTGAAAGATCAATCGGTAAGCAGCCAAATTGAGCTTGGGGAATTACTGAATGATATGATAGAGAGCTTGGAAACCTCAGGAAAGCTAAAGTTTACGCTGAATTTTGATGAAGAGGTAGAGACTAGCAGTCAGGATATGAAAAATTGTATTTATAATTCAGTTCGGGAAGCGGTCACCAACGGTTTGAAGCACGGCAAGGCCCAACAGTTTCTAGTCGACATTACTAAAAGTGGTGAAAAGATAAGAGTTGCTGTGGAAGACAACGGCGAAGGCTGCGGTCAAATCAAAAAATCTAATGGTCTGCAAGGAATTGAAGATCGCATTGGTTTACTGAATGGGACAGTGAGTTTTTATTCGGAAAAAGGGCGAGGATTTAAAATGCTTGCGGAAATACCTGCTTAAAAGATAACAATGATAGAAAGGTGGAGCGAATGAAATGACAGAAATCATGATTGTCGATGACCAGGAGATGGTTAGAGAAGGTTTAAAGATGATTTTGAGCCTACACGAAGAAATTGAAATAGTAGGAGAAGCCTCGAACGGGGAAGAATTGCTTGCATTATTGGAGAATAAGCTGCCTGATATTATTCTCATGGATATTCGGATGCCAGTGATGGATGGCATCGAGACGTTAAAGATCGTGAAGGAAACTTATCCGAGTTTAAAAGTCATTATTCTAACTACCTTTAATGAAGATGAGTATATATTCAATGGACTTAAATATGGTGCGGATGGCTATGTTCTCAAGGACTCCAGCTCCAAGGAGATTATCAAAGCAATCAAGTCGGCTTGTGAGGGCAGTATGTTGTTAAATTCGCAAGTCAGCTCAAAAATTTCCAAAGTACTCCACTCCATGGAACAGACATCTAGTAATCAAAACAGCATAAAAGATCAATTGAGCAATACGTTGACACCGAGGGAAATCGAAGTCGTGGAACTGATTATGCAAGGAAAAAGTAATAAACAGATTGGGAGTGTGTTATTTTTAACGGAAGGTACGGTCAAAAACTATATTTCCAGGATTCTCGACAAGTTTGAGCTCAAAAACCGCACAGAGCTGGTGTTATATTTACAGAAAAGCAGAAAGCAGTAAGATGCAATCGGAGTTTAAAGGATGTTAAATCGGCCCCTCTCCTATAGCAAATAAAAGAAACCATGCATATTTTATTGAAAGAACAATTACTATCGCACGATAGGTTTTTCAATAAATAAGCATGGTTTATTTTTTGCATAAAGGAGCTGGTTTCTTGGCACGAACACCATTAGCAAGTATCCTGCAGAAATCATTTGTATTGGCAGGAACAGAATGGAAAAAACAAAATTTTAGTGGACAAGCTGCTCAACCGGAAGGCAATAGTCCTCAAATAGAACTTGTTTCTATTGAAAAGGAAAGACAACCGTCATCTAAATTCCATGGCGATGTAAAAAAGGCTTCAAGAATTGTTATTGTCGGAGCAGGTTTGGCGGGACTTACTTGTGCTTATCGGCTGAGGCAGGGTGGAATCACCTCTACTATTTATGAAGCCGCGGACCGGATTGGGGGACGGTGTTGGACAAGAAGGGGTATTTTTAATGAAGGGCAGATTGTCGAGCGCGGTGGTGAATTCATTGATACATGTCATATAGAGATTCAGGGTTTGGCCAAAGAGCTCGGACTAGAATTAGATCATTTAACCATGGCAGAACCTAGAGGTACCAAACCATTTTATTTTATTGATGGGGCCGATTATTCCTTTCAAGAAGTGACAGAGGATTTTAGAAAAATCTATCCCAAACTTCAAAAGGATCTAAAAGAAGCAGGTGAAACGACACTTTATCATTGTTATACAGAGCGGGGATTTGAGTTAGACCATATGTCCATTGTTGACTATATCAATGAAATCGTCCCAGGAGGCATTCATTCGAGATTTGGTAAATTATTAGCATTGGCCTATACGATTGAAAATGGCGCTGATGCCAGTAAGCAAAGTGCCTTAAATCTACTTTATTTATTAGGTTTTGCTCAAAGGGAACAATTTCAAATTTACGGAGACTCAGATGAATGCCTTCATATTAGGGGTGGAAATGATCAGCTCCCGAACATTTTGGCACAGAATCTTAATGGTCAAATTAGACTTAATTCCAGGCTTAAAAAGATTGAACATGATGGCCAAAATGAAATACGGCTTGTTTTTCAAAATGATGAAAAGGAATGGGAGGTTTTTGCGGACAAAGTCATTCTCGCAATACCTATTAGTATTTTAAGAACGATAGATTATGAGAGTGCAAGCTTCTGCCCGTTAAAAAAAATGGCGATTGAAGAGCTAGGTATGGGAGTCAATACAAAGCTGCATGTCCAATTCGTCAGCCGATTTTGGCATGAGCTTGGAAATAACGGTGACACGTTTGCAGATGCGGGCTATCAGCAGACATTCGAGTCATCACGAGCCCAACAAGGTAAATCAGGAATTCTGGCTAACTTTACAGGAGGAGAAACGGCTGCCAAACTGTTGGTGTTAACAAATGACAAAATAGAGGAAATGACTAAAAAATTTTTGGACAAGTTAAACCTCGTTTTGCCAGGAAGTATAAGCAATTGGAATGGACTAGCCACGGTCGATCACTGGCTTAGCAATTTATGGACCAAAGGCTCCTATTCCTATTTGAAGGTGGGACAACATACCAAATTTGCTGGTGTTTTGGAACAAAGGGAAGGAAATATTTTCTTTGCGGGTGAACACACATCCATTAAATATCCAGGCTATTTAAATGGTGCAGTTGAGTCTGGGGAAAGGGCTGCACAAGAGGTATTTGAGGATATTTTGAAAAAGGATTAAAAGAAGCCAGCTATACACCCAACACATGTGAGTGTGTATATAATATTTTGCGCTAAAAACTGTAGAAGCAAATATCTGCAGTTTTTTGTTTATTCTACTCAGAATGAGAGAGCTTGTATAAAGTATAATTAGACGATAGTGTAGAATAAACCTCTATTTTATAAATTTTCGTTCGAACTGGTAATACTTGCATGTTTTACCTTTTGAATTAGGTTGCTATAATGATGGTTATGATATAGCTAGGAGGATGCCCCAATGACTACATATGAAAAATTAAAGCCTTTAATTGCAGACAGACTTGGTGTCAAAATGGAGAATATCAGACCAGATGCTTCATTCAAAGAGGATTTCGATGCTGATTCGTTAGATATGGTGAACCTGACAATGGAAATTGAAGATGAATTCGCAATCGAAATTAGTGATAAAGTGGCAGCGACTCTTCAAACAGTCGGTGATGTTGTAAACTATATTGAAAAACGATAACAAATAGGGAAGGCGGATAGCCCTCGCAGCAGAGGGCTATCCGCCTTCCCTATTTTACAGATATACTCTTAATCGCTTATTTGTTTAAAAAAAAGGGCATCGTGTTGACGCTATAACTTAACGACCATAACTCAACAGGATTTAGCTCATATTGATTGTTTAACGACTGTCCTAGTTATTTTGAAATCTCGCTTGGAAAATGCCGCTTCTTTTTGCGGTTGTCACTTTTGTTTAGCCTTTAATCGTTTTAATTTTCTTTTATGGGTTCTTACGGCTGTTTCCTTATCTTTTAAACTTGAGGTAACCACTCCATTGCTTTCTACTATCACCAAATTATTAATACCGCCTTCATAGTTTCTATAGGAAATATACATTAATATCATCCTTCCTTTATGAATACTATTTTACTTGCCTTATTTTTGGGGTTATTTCATCGGATTCTTTGCATAATTCTAGTCTTTAATTTTTGAGTTTAGATTAAAAAACAGTAAAGTTTTCTTTAAATAAAAAAGGCCCTACTCCTGTTGGAGATAGAGCCTTATAGAATCTTCACTAAACAAGATGGCAAAAGCCGTATCGTTCATTTATCATTTTGATCCCTATTGACCAGAACTTCCATCTCCACTTTGAGAACTATCGTCTGTTTGCGAACCATCATCGGTTTGCTGGGTGTTTGAATCATCCGTTTTTGAACTAGTACTCGAGCATGCAGTAACGGCTCCAAGTAACAACAATGCTGACATCAAAGTAAATAACCATTTTTTGAAAGTTTTCATTTTTATTCCTCCTTGAATGCTTGCATTTTGTAGTACAGTCCTATAATACAAGCTTTCAAGTAAAAAAGAATATGATTTTCCAATTCTTAACATAAGTTTACCGTTTCATAAATCGTTTGAAATATTTATTGTTGAAGATTTACAGTGTATTAACTCAATTTATAAGTGAGTGGGCTTCTCTAACACAATACTAAACCCCTTCTCGCTCGAGAAGGGGTTGTATTATATAAGGTTAATATTATGCATCCAAATTGTTAGAGTCGTTAGAAAAGAAATCAAAAAAAGCATGCACAATTTCAAATGATTGATAGGTCAGTAATGATAAGGCTGTTACACTAAATAATACAATGGGAATGAGCCGAATCCACATTTATTTCCCCTCCCTTATATTTCGAGTTACTAAATATTAGAACGCTAATTATCATAAAGGAAACTCATTTAAAAGTAAAAGGCTTTGCATTCAGATTGTATATTTTCTTTTAGCCAATTGTGGATAACAATGGAATGCAAGCGATTCAATTATAAAGAAAGTATTTTCAGCAATCCTAGATGAAATAGGAAACACAAAAGCGCTGAAACATACCAGACTTTAATGAATTCATGTTACATATTAACTAGTAAGAAAGTTCCTTTCTATTTACAGTATTTCTTACATATCGACACCAAACATCAATTTATTATTAATATATGTTCAAAAGTAAAAATCCTGTTGGAATATTTTCCTTGTTTTTATATATGAAATTGTCAAAAATAATGAATGTCGAAGAATATTTATTTGGGGGAACAAGAGAGATGATAAATGTAGCAGTAATTGATGATAATGTTCAACTAACTGAGTTAATTAAAGAACACCTATCCACTTTGGATGACATGGAGATCGTCGGAACTGCCCATAATGGATTTGAAGGAATAAAGTTAGTGAAAAACGAACATCCCGATGTGGTCATATTAGATTTAATCATGCCCCATTCGGATGGACTTTCTTTAATGGAGCAAATTAACCTAGATAAAATAGATACAAAGGTGTTAATGTTAACTGCAATGGGGAGAGAGGATATTATTCAAAAGGCTAATAGTTTAGGCGCATCCTATTTTTTATTGAAGCCATTTGAACTGGATCAGTTATCAGATGCGATAAGAACTATTTATCCTCAACATGGTTATTTTAAAAAAGACCAATCAATGGAACAGAAGCAATCGAAATTAGATAATAATTTAGAAATAAAGATTTCTAACATTCTGCGTTCAATGGGAATTCCAGCGAATTTAAAAGGGTATCTATTTTTGAGAGAAGCGATTCAAATCGTTTTTCAAAATCTCGAGTTAATAAATGGTGTAACAAAAGTAATTTATCCTTCCATTGCAAGCAAATTCCATACAACCCCAAGTCGCGTGGAAAGAGCCATAAGACATTCAATAGAAGTCGGGTGGAATAGAGGGAATCTTGAGCAATTAAATTTTGTTTTCGGCAACACGGTCAGCCCATTAAAAGGAAGACCAACTAATGCTGAATTTATAGCACTCATTGCAGACCATTTGAGGTTACAAAAAGTGTGTTAAAGTAATTAATTGAAATCGAATAAGTTGGGATATGCGCCATTCATTCAAATTTCTAATCTAAGGTCTATTAAAAATGACTAAACAGAACAGATGTTTTGGTATACAATAGTTAATGTCTGTTTTGTTTTACTACATTTTTTTAAGGTGGAATTACATTGAATGGTACATCACATGCAGTAATTGGGTCGGCAACAGGATTTATTATTGCTAATTCATTTCAAACCTCTCCGTCCGTGACCCTCTTGTTTATCGGATTAGGAGGAGTCTCGGGATTAATGCCTGATTTAGATATTGACGGGAAGCTTCGCGGAAAAATTACTTTGTCCCATAAGGTGATTCGGCTATCTGCTCTGATAATTGGATTGATGCTGATTTTATATAGTTTTATGGAGAAAGCAGTAGAAGAGAGATGGCTGGGAGTCGGAATCGGATTTTTGATTGTAGTGGTTTCATCCTTAATTAAGCAAAAACATATGTTAACCATTACTGGAATTGCGGTCATAGTGGGAGGTTTCTCTTTAGGGGAACTATGGTTAATTCTACTAGGAATCTATATTGTAATTGCTTCTTTTACGTCTCACCGCAGCTATACCCATTCAATCTTAGGTATTGTTTTCTTTGGAATTATTGCTTCTAATTTAGAGGCTTCACTTGAAATCCAGGGTGTTTCTTATACATGTATTGGAGGTTACATCAGTCACCTCATAGCGGATTTAAAAATACTGCCCTTTAATAAACGGGGGATTAAGCTGTTTTTACCACTGTCATCTAAGGAAATCTAACGCTGAGTACATAAATGATTAGTTTATCTTACATTTGAAATTCTTCATCTTTTTGAAAAGAAATGACGTGTGCCAATGCACACGTCATTTCTTATGCTATTTATTAAGAATCCTATTAATCTATGATTTGACCTTTATTCCGGCAACTATCAAGCCAGTCCCTGTAAAAACGGCCCCCATGACCTCAATGATTGTTTGATAATCACCTGCTACACTGGCTGCTGCAAACACAATCGTCCCAATGAGCAGTAAATAGCCTGAAAAAGTGGGTAGTACTTTTACGCGAATAATCGAAACTGCTAAAAGAATCATTCCAATTACAAACAAAAGAGGGCCGAACGTATGGATGGGTTCATTAACGGCTGTGGTGAAGACGAAGCTTGCTTTTTCAGTTGAGGCCTCAGCCATTTCAACATAAACAATGGCTGTGACGATGATATTGCCAATGTTTCCAAGTAACATAGCTAAAAATCCAATCACTCCACTGGTTTCCCCTTGATAAATATATAAACAAAAAAATACGAAGATAAGAATCAAATGTGCCAGGAATGTAAGAAGACTCCCAGAAGTTGAGCCAAAGTGGCCCGCCAAAAGATTCAGTGTATGGGCAATAATGAGAAGAATTCCTGCAAGAATTGATGTGATTTTTCCGAGAAGTGCAATTGATTGATTCATTTTAAATCACTCCTTTAAAATGAAGAAAATAACAATCCCTTCTTTATCCATTTACGGTTAAAATATAAAATGAATCTATGAAAAGTAAATAAAATTTTTCCAGAAGATAAGAGCTTTTGGAATAGATCTATAGAAATGGGTGATTAGATATGAGAATCATGGGCATTGATTTATCAGGTCCAAATAATCATAGAGATACAGTACTTACTGTATTTGAAAAACAAGAAAATCAATTGAAGTTTGTTAAATGGAAAAATAATATAAGCGATCAGGATATTTTAAATGAAGTAACAGAACAAGCTCATTTAGGAGAAGTCGTGGTCGGCATGGATGCCCCTTTATCTTATGAAGATGGAGGAGGGGACCGGCAAGGTGATAGGGAGCTGAGAAAGTTTATTGTTGGATTAGGGATGAAGCCGGGATCGATTATGCCCCCAACTCTAAATAAAATGGTCTATTTAACACTAAGAGGAATAAAGCTAACCAGAGAAATCGAGAATCTAAATGTTCCTTATCCTGTATCCATCGTTGAAGTTCATCCAGGGGCTGTTATTGGATCTAGACTCTCTAAAAGTGATTTTGCCAATGTATTAACCTACAAACAAGATTTGTCTGTACGAAGGTTTATTTGGAACTGGCTTGGTCACCAAAATTTAATGGAACTTCCTGATATGTGCGAGGAGCCAAGTCATTGGATCGATGCCTGTGCAGCTGCATTGGGTGCATGGCATTGGAAAGGCCCACATTACAAACCAAACTGGGTATTTCCTGCAAAGCCACCGCTCCATCCTTATGATTATTGCTGTTAAGTCCAAAAAGAAAAAAACAGTTGACTTTACTAACTGTAAATATTATTATTACAGTACAACATAAATAATACGTAGTATTTGCAGAATTAAATATAGTAATAAAAAAGTGTTTTTGTCGTTGAACTGTAAGTTTTTTTATTACATTTTAAATGATTTGAATTTCCATTTCAATCTTAAGGAGTGTGTTAAATTATGGTGACTCTTTATACAACCCCAAGCTGTGGCTCTTGCCGAAAAGCGAAAGCATGGTTTGAAGAACATCAAATTGCCTATATTGAAAGAAATATATTAGCCAACCCGCTTACCGTCGATGAAATAAAATCAATTCTTCGATTAACAGAAGAAGGGACAAGTGAAATTATTTCAACGAATTCGAAGACATTTCAGGAATTAAATATTAATATTGAATCTCTTCCGCTCAATGAATTCTATCAATTAATCAAGGAACACCCAAAAATGTTGCGCCGCCCAATTATCTTGGACGAAAAAAGATTACAGGTTGGATATAATGACGAGGAAATCCGCAGTTTTTTACCTCGTAAGCTTCGCACATTTTTGAACTCTGAAATGCAAAAAATGGCCAATTGAACAAGGAGGTAAAACAGATGATTGAAGTTTTCGTTACCGTTAATTATAAAGATCGTAAGTATCATACCAATGTCATCGTGGAAAAAGAAATGACTTGGGATTACATTAAGAGGATAGCTGAAGAACAAGTAAAAAAACAATGGAATAGCTAATAGAACGAATATGACTGTGCACGAGAGCACTGGTGTTTAATTACTTGACTTGTTAATCTGTAACGTTTAGTATTACAGTGCGTTAAAAAACATGATTAATGATGCTAATAATAGATGAAATAGTGATTAGCAGTTTAAAAATTTTAAGGAGGGCAGGCCATGAATAGTGATTTTACACTAGCCATTCATAGTTTAACTTTTCTTGCGCTGCAGCCCGACCGGATGTCAACCAGTGATGCCATTTCAGCGAGCGCCTGTGTACACCCTGTGCGGATTCGTAAAGTGCTAAGTTTGTTAAAAAAGCATGGATTTATCAAATCTAAAGAAGGAACAGGCGGAGGATTTATTTTTGCACTGGAGCTAGATGAAGTAAATCTCAAGGATATTTATAAAATAACCTCTGAAGGTGCACTGCAGCCTAAGTGTCCTGATTCAAATCAGCGATGTATTGTAGGTGCCAATATGCAAAGAGTCTTATTTTCGGTTTTCTTAGGTGCGGAAGAACATTTGTGTGAATATTTAAAGGACTATACACTAAAAGAAGTAATCGATCTTATTAATCAAGAGGAATAGCGATATTTGGTCGCACATTTCTTTTTAATCAAATTGTAATAAAAAAAATTACAGTTTGATTCGATATGAATTTCTGATGACTATATAGTTAAGAAGGTGAACAGAATGTTATTAAAAACAGGTGATTGGGTTAAGGGAACATTACGGGACGGGGAATTAATCATAGGTTATATTGACTCGCTGGATGTTTACGAAGTGGTGAAAGTAACGGTCGTTACCAGTGACAATCACGAGATTATTGGAAAAACAGTACCCATTTTAAGTGGAAGTGTTAAGAAACTTCCTAAATCTAAAGTAAACAACAAGGCCCAAATTCAATTTCTAATTGACTTGGCTTTAGCTACAGGGGATGAAGAATGGTTTATTGATCTTTCTTCTAAGTTAAACACCATGAATGAGCTTGTAAGTCAATTATAAATCAAGTCTTTAAAAACCAAATGCTTAATTACATTTAAAAAGCCAGCAGTGATGCTCACTGTTGGCTCTATACATATCGATTTTGGCCTGATAACATCCCAAATACTGTCATGATTGTCGAGATCATGGTTAGAGCAACCAGTGGAATGGTCCACAAATGGGTCAAATCAAACAAATACCCAATCAACATAGGACCAATGGCGGCTAGGATATATCCTGTTGATTGTGTCATACCAGATAACTCTGCAGCACGGTGGGCGCTCTTGGAACGAAGTCCGATGTAGCTTAGTGCCAGTGGGAAATTGCCGCCTAATGCTAAGCCGATAAAAATAATGCTAATGATTAGGATGGGATAAGAAGAACCAAACAATAATCCAGCATACCCGATAATAGATAACAACCCTAAAATAAATGCAATCCATACCTGAGAACGGAAACGTCCTGCGATTACAGGAATAAAGAAACTTGCAGGCAATCCAACTAGCTGGGAAATGGACAACATCCAGCCAGCTGTGCTCATACTCAGCCCATGACTTTGTAAGATTTCTGGTAACCAAGATACAGTTACATAAAACAAGAAGGACTGAAAACCCATAAATATGGCAATTTGCCAGGCTAAAGGTGAACGCCACATTTCCGCAGAACTAACAGCCGGCTTTTTGATACCAGCATGACTTTCTTGATTAAACTTGAGAAGATAGCTCCATAACAATATTGCGATTATAACGGGTGTTCCCCACACGAGGAGTGCTCCCTGCCAGCCAAGGTTTAAATCTGTGGCTAAAGGAACACTTAATCCAGATGCTAATGATGCAACTAATCCCATTGAAGTAGAATAGACACTTGTCATTAGGCCAAACTTCTCGGGGAATTTATCCTTTACGACAGCTGGCAAAAGGACATTTCCAATTGCAATGCCTGCTCCAATAAAAAGTGTCCCAGTGAAAAGGAAGAACGTGATTGGGATGGACCGAATTCCTATACCGATTAAAAGTGAGATCAAACCCACTAGTAATGTCCGCTCATTCGTTATCCGATTCGCTATTTTTGGAACAATAGGGGACATGGCAGCGAAAACAAGTAGTGGAAAGCTCATTAATAAACCCGCGCTCCAATGGGCAAGTCCAACATCATCTTGGATCATGCCAACTAAGGGGCCTACGGAAGTAATAGCCGGACGCAGATTAAAAGCTACTAGAACAATTCCAGTAATTAAAAATACGATATAAAATGATTTGGTTCGTGCATTTGATTCATGTTGTAACTCCACAGGTGTAACTCCTCTCTTAAAAACAAACCTTTAATAGTATATCATAATGGGTTTGTGATGGAGCAAATGGGGAAACGATGGCTGGTTTTAGTCTGCTAAGAGTTTAATAAATTCTTGATAATCCGGCCAATTGACAATCCGTGGCATTGTTTCATGCCGGTTATAGGATTGATCTTTCAGATACACTTTCACAGCTTCTTCTGAAAGGGTATTTAAAATCTCAGGCTTGTCGTCAAAGTAAAAATCTAAGTGTAATTTTTTAATAATATTCACCTTTTCATGGTCCTTCATTCCCCAGAAGAAACGCTCATCATGAACAGGAAATTCGTGATCGATTAACCATTTTTTTGTCGGCTCGCCATGCTCCTGGTATCGAGCGGTTATATAAAAGATTTCATGTCCTTGTCTGTCAAGCTCCTGAAGTAGTTCCACTGCACCAGGAAAGGCTGGACAATCAGTGTAGTAAATTTCCTCTAGGGTATTTTTCCACATCTGTGATCCTTCTTCCGCCGTCATTCCAAATAGCTCATGAATCTCCACTTTGTTTAAGGCGTTGAAAACCTCAAGGCCGATTTCTTGCCCTAATTTTTTGTTATAAATGTGAAAGGCATGCTCTCTTAAATTGATTAATGTATCATCAATGTCGAAACCAAATCTCATCTAAATCCTTCTTTCTTTTTTTTTAGTTCATTTACCAAGAGGATACTCTTTTTTGGGTTTCGGTAAATGAAATGGACTGTCATTACCCATAGGAGAGTCCCAAAATCGATTTGGGTAAATGAAAAGGTCTTTCATTGCCCGTAAGAGTGTCCTATCTCCGATACGGGTAAAAGAACAGTCAGTTCATAGCCCCAAAGAGTCCAATTGATCCCTTTTCGGTAAATGAATTTCTCGCCTGATAAAAAAAAGGATGGTGCCTGACACCGTCCATTTTCTTAATTATAAGAAAGTATAAATTTCTACTTCGAGAATTGTCTAGCTCCAGCGCCTAGCCTCTCGTGGTCTTAAGTCACTCCCAAAATGAAGGCAAAAAGCGCCTTCCTTTTGGGAGCGTCTTAAGCTTGGCTACAGAAAACTATCGTTTTCTGTTCGCATTAAGGGAGACTAATCTCTGGCTTCGCTTTTCTTGCCATCGATAAATCTCCCTATATCGGGGCTGACCAAGGCGCTTGCGCTTTTCTTAGTAAATAGGATATCCAATAAATTTAAAGTCTTTCCCGATTGGCGTAACAGTTAGATTTTCTAACTCAACGGCATCGCCCATCTCAGCCATTCCCGTTCCTTCTAAGAAGGTGGGGGCTTCCTTACCGCCAACTAGCTTCGGAGCCGTATATAAGATTACTTTATCGATTAATTGTTTTTCAAAGAGAGCAGCATTAATTGTCCCGCCAGCTTCAATCAACACGGAGGAAACTAGCTTTTCTCCTAAGATACTCATCACATCTGTTGGATCGACCTGATTTGACCCGCTTGTTACAAAGACTGGGATTCCAAGATCCTCTAAATGCTGACGTTGTTCTTTGTCATAATTTTCACTCGTAAAAACCCACGTTGCGGCCTGCTGATCCGTAACAACCTTCGCATCCAAAGGAATTCTAAGAGAAGAGTCTAAAATTACGCGAATCGGATTCCGGCCATTTGGAATTCTTGACGTCAACTCTGGATTGTCCTCAATCACCGTATTGACCCCAACAAGGATCGCCATATTTTCACTTCTCAGTTGATGGACATCGCGCCGTGCATCTGCTGAGGTAATCCATTTGCTGCTTGCTGTATGGGTAGCAGTTTTTCCATCTAAGGTGGTGGCGGCTTTTAACGTAACAAAGGGTTTTTTCTCAACAATAAATTTATTAAATACTTCATTCATCTGGCGGGATTCTTCCTCACAAATCCCAATTACTACTTCAATTCCAGCATCCTTAAGGATTTTCACACCGTTTCCTGCAACAACTGGATTAGGGTCCAGTGTCGCAATCACGACTTTTTTAATTCCTGCCTCGACAAGTGCGACTGCGCAAGGACCTGTTCTGCCATGGTGGGAACAAGGCTCAAGTGTTACATAAATGGTCGCGCCCTTTGCGTGATCCCCGGCCATTCGAAGTGCATGAATTTCGGCATGTGGTTCGCCGGCTTTCATATGAGCTCCAACCCCTAAGATACGGTTGTCATTAACAATGACAGCCCCAACCAGCGGATTCGGATCCGTCTGACCTTTCATGGCTTGGGCATTTTTCAATGCCAGTTGCATATAAAATTCATCATTCATCATCCAACCATATCCTCCTGCCAAATCAGGATGGGATTAACACCATCCCGTTAATCTTCTTGCCCAAACTACTCCAAGTGTCCTGATTTTTTGACTTTTGTCTTTAAGTATTTCTCATTATACTCGGAAATATCGCCCCATAAAGGAGTTCTGCCAGCAAGGGGGGCACCTGCATTTTTCAAGGCTTTAAGTTTTTTCGGATTGTTTGTAATAAGTGTGACTGGCTTGGATCTTAAAGCTTTCAGCACTTCGATGGCATCATCATAGTTTCTTGTATCATCAGCAAAACCTAAGCCTTCATTCGCTTCAACTGTATCATATCCATTTTCTTGAAGAATATAGGCCATCGCTTTGCTAAATAAGCCAATTCCTCTGCCTTCGTGGTTTGCAAGATAGAACAGTGCACCAGTTCCATGCTCTACGATCATTTTCATCGACTGTTTTAGTTGGAAACCGCAATCACAGCGCTTACTGCCAAAAATATCACCCGTGTGACAGATAGAGTGCATTCTAATTAACGCATCTTCGTTATATTCAAAGTCCCCATAAACAAGGACGCTTGATTGTTGAAATTCTGCTAGTTTTGCAGATGATAATTGATGAATGACTTGTTGGAAATCATCGGTTACATTTTCAGTCTTTAGCCAGCTGTACCATTTAAACTCAATGGTTTCCCCATATAAATTAACCGGCAGTTTAATTGGACCGACTAGATAAATAGCTTCCATATCTTTTCTTATTAATTTGATTTTATCTTCTAATAATGAAAGGACATTCTCCTTTAATTGAACCTGTTCCATCATTCATTTCCCCAATCTCGTTTTATTCTTTTTATTAGGTTAAAGCAGTTACCTTAAAATTGTCTTGATAAGTCTTTTCTTTTACCAACTGCTGCATCTGTAATCTTTCTACGTCAGCACGTCGCTGTTCTATTTTTCTTAATTGAGTGGTACTCACATCATTTATGTCGAGTGCTTCTTCAACCACATCGGCTAACGCATCTGCATCTAGTAGGGCGCAGTTAATCCCAAAGGCACCTGTTGGACTCATGGTATGTGCTGCATCTCCCATTATAACAACTCCGTCCTTTGCCCAGGTAGAAGATTGACTGCTTTGAACTTTTAATAAAATAAAATCATCCCATGAATTGATGTGCCGATGTACAGTTTCAGCTAATTCTGGAAATGCTTTAATCACTTGCTCAATAAACGGAGCAAAGGATTGCTTTTTCAATGCTGGATAGGAATCCTCTTCAATGTTCCAGCCAATTTGAATAAATCCGCCATCCTGAGTAAATAAAGCTAGCTGCTTTCCGTCGACCAGTGCATTTTTTATCGTTGGCTCCCATCCTTGTGGGCTCGGAATTTTTGCCCAAAGAAGGTCATACCCATGTTTAATGGTTGAAAAAGGAATCTCCGAAAGTCTTCGAACCGTTGAAAAACGACCATCAGCACCAACGACAATCTTACTTTTTATAATCAGTTCTTGATCGTCTTTTATGGCTTTCAATCCTGTTACATACCCATGTGTATTAAAGGATAACTTAGTTAGTTTTGTCCCCATCAAAAGCTTGTAATTTTGATATGGTTTAGATTCATTAATCAAAACACTTAGTAGATTTTTCTGAGGGACATGGATACCGACATGCTGTTCTCCATTTGCTGGTGTAATGGCTTTTAATACCTGACCATCATGACAATATTCAACCCGTTCCATTAAAAGTAATCCAGCTTCTTGTACTTTATTATACAAATTATATTTTTTTAAGACACGTTCTCCGTCTTGGTTGAGATGTTCGCCCCGAAATTCTTTGTCTACACTTGAGTGACGTTCGAGAACGATGGTTGAAATACCCTTCTTCGCAAGCAAATATCCTAATAGAGCGCCGCCTGGACCACCACCGACAATACAAACATCTGTTGCAAGATTCATGATTGAGGACCACCTTATTTAATATCGTGTTTATCAGATCTATTGTTAAGAACTTGAGTTTCTTGTATTATGTTTTTATCCTAAAATTAAATAACTTACTTACTTTATGTAACTAATTATATTTTTGAAACTTAGTTGTGTCAAATAAATTTATTATGTATTGTAATTTTGTTGTTATTTGTAATATGATAATTATGAATAGGAGGGGGAAATCATGAATCAGCCGGAAATTTGTCCTCGATTCGAGAAAGCTATGGGATTGCTGAGTCAGCGCTGGACAGGTCTTGTTATTTATCAGCTGCTTACAGGGTCAAAACGCTTTTGTACATTAGAAGCTTCCATGGGGATAAGTGGTAGGGTTCTTTCGGAGCGTCTTAAAGAGCTAGAAAATCAAGGAATTGTTAAACGTGAAGTGTTCCCCGAGACACCAGTTCGGATAGAATATTCCCTAACTGATAAAGGGCTAGCGTTAGAGCCAATTATTAGAGAGATTGAAAAGTGGTCACAAACTTGGCTGCCCTTTGATTCTGATTAATAACAAAATCTTTCGGATGGTGAGAACCATTCGTGTTTTTTTATATACTGGGATGGAAGGTATAGACATTGTCCGATGCAGGGGTAAATCGGACAAATTGATTCGAACAGGGTGAGACGGAAAAAATTAAGTGCTGTCCGAATGCAAGGGTGAATCGGACAGCAGGCTGGAAATAGCCAAGGCGAGTCCGAATACAAATGTAGCACAGACAAACTCCCCCTAATAAAACCAATAAAGCAAAAAATCAAACAGTGATAACAACCTTACCCTGCGCGTGTCCTTCCTCAAAATACCTAAAGGCTTCATGAATTTCGCTCAACTTATAACTTCTATCAATAACTGGCTTTACCTTACCCGTTTCTACCAGTTCTTTTATATAAATCAAATCTTGTTGGTTTGCCCTTTGTAAAAAACTGCCCATTTTTTTCTTCCCCGTCATTGAAATCCACGGTCCCAGTGCCATAGCTTGAAACATTTGCGAACTGGAACCACCGACATGCACAAAAATCCCATTAGAACTTAAAACACGCTTATAGGCTGACATAGCGTGATGACCGTTCACACCAAGAATCAGGTCATAACGGTCTATACTTTCCGTGAAGTTTTCTTTTGAATAATCAATAGTATGGTCTGCTCCAATCGATTCCAAAATATCCAGATTTCTTGTACTGCATACACCGGTTACCTCGGCACCCAATGATTTGGCAATCTGTACGGCAAATGTCCCAACACCGCCAGAGGCGCCATTAATCAATACCTTATGTCCTGGCTGTACTTTGCCTTTATCGCGTAAACTCTGTAGCGCTGTAACGCCGGCCATAGGTACTGCAGCCGCTTCCTCAAAAGACAAATTGGCAGGTTTTATAGCTAATGCATTTTCAGGAACCGATACATATTCGGCAAATCCACCCCAGCCGGAGAGTGATAGATCCCCAAACACCTCATCTCCTTGTTGAAACTGCTTCACATTTTTGCCAACCGCTTCTACTCGACCAGCTATATCGCCCCCTGGGATAGAGTATTTTGGTTTTAAGAGGCCGAAAGCAAAGCGAGCTAAAAACGGTTTTCCTTTTAAAAGAACGAGATTACCATAGTTCATAGAAGCTGCATGAACCTTTACCAATACTTGCTTGTCCTCAAGGATGGGTTTTTCCACTTCCGTCAACTTAAGAACATCAGGCGTTCCATACTTGTTATAAACGATAGCCTTCATTTGGTCCTCCTATTTTTCTAAAAAATTTACACCTTAATTATTAATAACTTATCAGTACACTAAAAAGAACGATAAAAGAACTATTAAATTGAAATTTACTTAAATTTTAAGAAGGGGGGAGGAAAAAATCCAGCGAATTAGTAAGAGAATCGCTAACACAAAAGCAACCAGGTTTAAGAAATAGATTCAAGTACAAAAATTATAAGAGTTAAACTAAAAAAGGGATGATCCAGTCTATGAATAATGTGACAAAGTTTAAAATACAAAAGCCAGCTAATGAAGTATTTGAAGCGTTTGTAGACCCAGCGAAAATCGGGAACTTCTGGTTTTCATCGAGTTCTGAAAGATGGGAAGAAGGTAAAATCATTACAGTCAGATATGAGGAGTACAATGCACAATTGGATATAGAAGTGCTCCAAATCGAGACTAATAAGAAAATCGTGTACCGGTGGGGGGCAAATGGAGAGGGGCATATTGTCACCATTACTCTTAAAGAAGTAGCTCATTCTAGTACCATTATCGAGATAGTTGAAGAAGGGTTTAATGTAGAGGATGAGAATTTCGTCGCTCAGGTGTTAGATAATAAAGAAGGCTGGGTATTTATGCTGAGCTGTTTAAAAGGCTATCTGGAATTCGATGTGTCAAAATTAAGAGGAGGGTTAGTAAAGGATTAAACTTTTAAGAGAACCAAATTTAACAAGCTTCTTCGACTTTTTTCCAAAAAAAAAACGAATCTCTACTTATCTTTGAGAATCGTTTCTAAACAAACTTACCATAAACTCTAATTCCTTTTTGCTGCATGGTTTTAATGAGAATGTGGATGCCGCCATATATTTACCATAAGTATTCATAAAGTTTTCCATTGCCTTTTTCATTTTATTACCACCTTTCAAAATTTATATGTTTATTATCTTACATAAAAGGCTTAATTGACAAAGTTCCAGAAAACGGAAACATTTGCCATGAAAACGGGAATATTTCCAATGTAAGCGTGCATCTTATAGTTTTTCTCAGTTTTTCTTTAAATTTCTATCGTTTTTATTTGTAAAAAAAACATAATCTGGAGAAAAGTAAAGAAGGGCAAACTAAAGCCCTTCTTGCCTTATTCCTTAATCCCAATCACACGTATCCTTTTATAATCTACTATCCACCTATCGTCAATATATAAATCGCTTTTTAAATTGTTCTCCACGCCCTTAATGATGCCATCTTTTTTAGCATCTGGGACACCCTCCAACATACTGCTGCCAAACATTTCAATCCAGTTTCTAATTCCGCTCTCTCCATTAAGTGGGGTAGGCCGATCGAAATGTTGAGCAAAAGTGACTCTAAATCCTGCTTCCTCCATTAGAGTTGAATATTCAGCTATACTCGGAAAAAACCAAGGGAATTGTTCTGTTTTAAAATGGATACCTGCCGCTTCAATTTGTTTAATGATTTCCTTATATAGACCTTCCACATTACCTTTACCGCCAAATTCAGCAACAAATCTACCGCCTTTTTTTAGGCTATGATAAATACTATCTAATGCTTGCTTCGGTTGTTTAATCCAATGAAGCGCAGCATTCGAAAACACGGCATCAAATTCTTCACGAAATTCCAACTCTCTTGCATCATGGACAATGAAGCGGATTTGGGGGTATTTATTTATTGCTTGTTTAATCATTTGTTCTGATTGGTCCACACCTGTCATCTCTGTCCCTAAATCAGATAACTGCTTTGTTAAATCGCCAGTTCCACAGCCAAGATCAAGGATCTTTTGTCCTTTCTGGGGTGCTAATAGTTGAAATAGACTCTCCCCATACATCGATACAAATGAATGTTTAGTATCATATAAAGATGCATTCCAAGTGTCTTTTATTTTCTCCATAGTACAACGCTCCCTTTTATAAGAAATTTTAAAATAAACTAACAATTACTGTTGATTCGATTATAATAAAGGTGTTAAAGAATGGATATTAACAAAAAATGAGGATGTTAATAACAAACTGTTATTAACTTGAGGGAGCACTATGGATATTAAGTGGCTTAGAACTTTTATCATTTCTGCAAAATATGAAAACTTTCGAGAAGCATCGGAGGAACTTTTTCTGACGCAGCCTGCAGTAACCAAACATATTAAAAGGCTCGAGGAAAGTCTTTACATCCAATTATTTGAGAGAATCGGAAAAAAAGTGGTCCTCACACCAGCTGGCCATAAATTTTTATTCTATGCCAGGGAGTTAATTTCGAATTATGAACAGGGGATGCAGGACTTCGAAGCTTGGAAACAGGGTTATAATCGAAAGTTAATCATTGCAGCGGCACCACAGGTTGCATCGTCATTTTTACCTGCTTTATTAAGAAGATTTATGGATGAGAATCCAAATATCGAAGTGCTGATTAATGTCCTAAGCTCGTTTGAGATTGGTAACGTCATAAGCCTAGGAAAGGCGGATTTAGGTCTAACCCGTATTCTGCCTGTTCAGACCAATGTTAAAGCTGAGACGGTTCACAAGGAATCCGTCATCTTAGTTGGACCTAACGAATCTTCGCTGGATGAAAATATTGCCCTACATAAATATAGGTTGATCACCCATAATCATCCCGATTATTGGGATGATTTTTTGAACGAGATTAAGAGACATTATCCCAACGTACAAACGATGAAAGTTAATCAGGTAGAAGTAACGAAACGGTTCATCGAAGAAGGGCTTGGGGTTTCCTATTTACCTCTTACAGTGGTGAAGGAGGAAATTGCTTCGAAGAGACTTGTGGAAATTAAACCAGATAAAATCATCCGTCCTACATCTTCAACTTATCTATTAACAAAAGCAGCTACAGATGAGGTGTTAATTTTTATTGAGTTTTTGAAACGATTTATTCCCTTTTAAAAAACAAGAAAGCACCGCAGTTGCGGTGCTAATCATCCTAGCATTAATTGTCAAGTTCTGCTGTCACAGTTGTACCGGCAGGTCTCTCACCGTTTTGTAAATCAGCGATCGAGAGGCCAAAATTCATTTCTAAATGGGGATAGTCTTTAAATCCGTTCCAATCCCCGCCCCAGTCAAACCCTAGCGCTTTCGCCATTTGAACTACCTCTGCCCAATCTGCTTTACTATTGCCATTTCCATCATATTGCCGATCCCAAATCACATCACCTGAAGAGGTTTGCAAGGCAAAATCAATTGCAAGTCCATAATTATGATAGGATTCTCCGCCTTTGGCATTTGTGACGATATTGCCAGTCGTTGTACGGCCTTGTTGATAAAGTTTGTCTTGGTCTGCCGAACTGCGGAAACCATCTGTTATAACGACGACAATTCCTTTCCTAGCCGCCTGCTGTATTAATTGATCCGTCCGTTCTTTCACAATCGGATTAAGTTCAGTTGGTAATGGAACAGAGCTACTTTTATCTTTTTCTGTAGAAGTCGAGGGTTTAGAGTCCAAATAGAATAGGATAAAGATTAATACTAGAATGATAGTAAATAATACACTACCTATCCGTTTTAGCTTCAACATGCTAACTCCTTTCGAAAAATTATTTTATATGAACAAGTCCTAATTGTTTCAAATATTCATAGAGTCTTAAATATATTATCCATTTCATTATTATAGCTTAAAAAATGGTCAAAAATGAGGATAATAAAGGGGATTTTGCTTGAAAATAATTTGAATTGTGCGGAAAAATGTTGGATTTCCATGGAAATAATTAAAAATTGAGGAAAAAGCATATATTTTAGGAAATGATGTAGGTAATTCTGAGAGGGTACCTTATTTTGTATTTGCTTAAAGAACGGAAGGAATGAATTCAGACGAGAAAAGGAGTATAATGGACGCTAGAAAATTATAGTTATAATTGAATAAAAGGACGTGAATTTTGTTTTGCTTCATTCAGGTGAATCACTTTTTAGAGAACCATCTTTTAGAAACTATTGGATTTCAAGAATATTAGCATCCACTTCATTCCAAATGCTGTCTGTTGCCATCGGATGGCAAATGTACGACTTAACGCATGATCCTTTCAGTTTAGGGTTAGTGGGTCTCGCCCAATTTATTCCGATGGTTTTGCTAACATTTGTTGTTGGTCAGATTGCGGACCAGTTTGACCGTCGAAAAATAGTGTTCATTTGTCTGATGATCGAAAGCTTTATTGCTGCAATGCTTTTATATGGAAATCTAAGCGGATGGTTGGGACGTGAACAAATTTTGGTAGCAGCGGCCATACTTGGGGCTTGCCGTTCATTCGAAGGACCAACCTCGGCAGCACTTTTGCCGCAACTGGTACCAAATAAAATTCTTCAGCAAGCTATTTCCCTAATCACAACCGCTGGACAAACCTCGCAAATTTTAGGACCAATGATAGGAGGTTTGCTTTTTTCATTAGGAGCCTCTTATGTTTACAGTACAGCGACTGTCGCGTTATTGATTGGAGCCATTCTTACCTATCTGGTTCGTCCTGAACATGAATTCGTACGAAAATCGGAGCCAGTTTCATTTCGTTCGATTTTTCTTGGACTAGAATTTATCTATCGCCATCCCGTTATTCTAGGGACAATTTCATTGGATCTTTTCGCGGTGCTGCTTGGTGGAGCGACAGCATTGTTACCTATATATGCACAGGATATTTTGCGTACAGGACCATGGGGGCTGGGATTAATGAGAACCGCACCAGCTGTGGGGGCCTTATTAGTATCGCTAGTGCTGGCTTATTATCCACTTAAAAATAATATTGGACTTAAATTGTTTGGAGCTCTGGCGGTTTTTGGTTTGGCAACGATGTTGTTTGCCATTTCATCAAACTTGATTGTTTCTTTAATTGCGTTGCTACTAATCGGGGGATCAGATGTTATAAGCGTAGTCATTCGCTCTTCCCTCGTACAACTGCAAACGCCTGACGAGATGCGCGGCCGGGTGAATGCCGTGAACTCGCTTTTTATCGGGACTTCCAATCAGCTTGGTGAGTTTGAGTCAGGAACGATGGCCGGTCTTATGGGGACGGTTCCAGCAGCCTTTATTGGCGGAGTTGGGACGATTCTTGTTGCCGGTATTTGGATGTATTTGTTTCCTTCATTAAGAAGAATTCGTTCATTATCGGAGAGTTAATTAGGAAAAAGAGATTGGAGGACCTCCAATCTCTTTTCGTTTGACATAATTATTTCAAAATTAAAAGACTTATTATAGAATGCTGACTTGTGGTATGGTTACTTAAAAATAACTTAATAAAGGGTGTTCTTATGTCTAAAGGCTTTAAAATAGAAGTTCCCAAAATCTCGTCCAACTTAGCGAAGGCAAATTTCGAGGATATTTACTATGAAGAAGACCCTCAGCTTATAAATTGCTTGATTTCAAACGGACAGGTAGATGAGTTCGAGGCAGATAGAGTTATCTTTTTTGGAGTGGTTTTCAAACATGTATCTTTTATCAATGCCAAATTACATCGAATTGATATGACAGATGTTGTTTTTGAAAATTGTGACTTATCTAATGCTTGTTTTACCGAAGGGGTTATCCATCGTGTAACCTTTAAGGACTGCAAATTAATGGGTGTGGATTTTACCGATGCAAATCTGGGAAATGTTACGTTTGACAATTGCTTGGTAAATTTCAGTGAGTTTGTTGATGCTAAATTAAAACAGGTTATTTTTGAGCAGAGTACATTGAAGAGCGCAAACTTTTATGATACTAAACTTAACAAAGTAAAGTTTACTGAATGTGACCTAAATGATGTTCATTTTGAGCAGACGTTGTTGAAAGGCATTGATATTAGTACTTGCCGATTTGAAAAGCTTAATGTTGCGATCGAAAGTCTGGCTGGTTGTGAAGTCTCACCTGAGCAAGCAATCGTGTTCTCTTCCTTGTTGGGGTTAAAGGTTAAGCAATAATACTCGAACTCGATATAAAATATAAATTCCTATACAGGAATAAATGACTACACCAAAGAAGAGCCCCCAGTACTTTATGGTGTCTGACCTAATAGGGTTACTGAATTTCAAAGGTAAAATATTCACCAATATGGTCAAATAATCTGATAAAAACCCAATATAGTGAATAGGAGTCCCAGTAATCCCAGCCATTTTTAAATCTAATAAATCCTGCATAGTCTTTTAGAAAAACTTCGATTGAAAAAATTAATGTAAGTGTAATAAAGAAAAATGGCAAGGTCCTTATATAGGTCTATACCTAATTATAAACAACGCAAAGAAGCTGTAGCTTATGGAAACAACTGGAAGAACAAGTGGAAGAGGGAGGACAAATCGATAAAAGTCCATGAAATAAAACGAGAGGCATAAACATGATGTAACGTCAAACTTATGATTAAAACCATGCCATAACGCAGTGGATTTTTCCTTAGAATTAAATAGCATCCTACAGTATTAAAGATAAGGGCAATGAATAAAATAGTATAGTTTAAAGCTAATTGATTAATTCAAATTTAACTCCTATTTTATTAGGTTTAATATTCATTAGTTTTGTTTATTATTGGGAATTTAAACCTCATTGGTAAAAACAAAAATAAACTAGGGAATTACTAGAAAAAAATAAAGCAACCTTTTATGGTTGCTTTTCGTCTTTACGATGATTTAATTTTGATTCTAGGTTAGTATCGCTTAATGCAGAAGTGATGTTTGCTTTGGTAATGTCAAGGTTTTCGTCTGTAGCAGTATCCCAGATACTATACTTCATTTGATTTCCTCCATCGATGTCTGCTTTTTCCATAGGTTTCATTCACCTCCATTTATAGCTTGCTTAAAGCTGCAGAAAATATTTAAGCAAGCTTAAACAAAAGGTCATATAGAATTGAATGTCATGGTGTCGTCATTTTACAAGTGAAACATATCAAAAGAATTCGAAATGATAGTAGAAAAAATATAGGGATTGAAAAAAGTCAGATAATCCTGCCATCCCTTCTATGTACCGGCTCCGCCTACGCCCAATACCATGGCAGCCACGCATGCTGCCCCCACTAACAAAAAGTTTAAAGCATCAATATTAACAAAGTGTGTCTTAATTGTTATGGGCATATTAATTGTTTATTAAAATAATATGAAAGCATTTAAAATAGGGGTGGGAATCAATTAGGAACATGAATTAAAATATTTTATTAAGAAGTGTGACCAAGCCAGAAGGGCAACATATTTATTTAAGAAAAATCAACAGGGCGAATGGCTATGTGCCATCGACAACTCGTATGGGACTGATTTAATAAATAATAAAAAAGACGATTCGGAATTCCCGAATCGTCTTTTAATCTGTTTTATATTGTAGCTTTAGATTTCTCAACATCAGCATTTTTGTTGCTTAATTTTCTAAAGAAAGGAACAACCCAACGGTCTAAACCAATTCTACCCGCGTTATAGCCAGCAGTTAAGATGATGAAGCCTAAGAAGATGTCTCTAGGGTTGTGAGATACAGTCCCTGCAAGGAAGAAAGTAAAGTTCATCACTAGACCAAAGAATGCTGCTGCAGTAGTTAAGCAGCCTAAGATTAAGCCTAAACCGATTAATGTTTCCCCAACAGGTACGATTATGTTAAACACATCAATATTTGGAAGTGCAAAATGTTTTAAGAAGTCCACATACCAGCTAAATACCACTGCACCATCTGGACCTTTTACTGGATTGGCAATGGCTCCTTTTATGAAGCCAGAAGCATCAAATCCGCCGCTTGTTAATTTACCAATACCAGCTGTGATCCAAGAGTATCCAAGATATAAACGTAATACAGTTAAGATCACTGCAGAAATTTTATTCTCTCTTAAAAATTTGTTAAACATGAATGATTCCACCCTTCTTTTTCTTTGTTTATTTGTTTGTTCTTTATGGTTCTACTATATTCCTTTTTCACTTAAAAAACATGGCAATAGGGAGAAGTTCAAAGTTTGTTCGAAATGTTTTTACAGAATTATGAACTTCCTAAAATCTACTGTTTTGTAAGAAGAATTCCAGAAATAAAAAGACGATCCGGAGCTCCGAATCGTCTTTACCTGTTATGTTAAGCAGTTGCTTTATGTTTTGGATTATCAATTTCTTTTTTAGCCATTTTTCTGAAGAAAGGAACAACCCAACGGTCTAAACCAATTCTACCAGCGTTATAACCAGCAGTTAAGATGATGAAGCCTAAGAAAATGTCTCTAGGGTTGTGAGATACAGTTCCTGCAAGGAAGAAAGTAAAGTTCATCACTAGACCAAAGAATGCAGCTGCAGTTATCCTTTTCTCACTTTAGTAACATGGCTATAGTGATAAGTTCAAAGTTTGTTCGAAATGTTTTTACAATATTTTGAACAACCTTTATACAAAAATAGAAAGGAACTAAACAAACGTTTAATTAAACCTCTAGACACGTTGATAAAAAAGGGATGGTGAAACTAAACAAACGTTTAATGAAATACAAATATAAAAGACTCCCATTAAGGAGTCGTAGTGGGAGTCTTGATTTTTAGCTCTAGTTTTTCACTTAGAAAGGTTGATCCGAGTATCAGAATACCACCAATCATTTGAAATACCGTCATATTTTCACCCAAGAAAATAGCGGCGATAATGACAGCCGATATCGGGTCAATATAACTTAGAACGGCGATAGTGGAGACCTTTAAATCTTGTATCGAAGTAAAATATAAAAAATAAGCAAGCCCTGTATGAACAATACCAAGGATCAGGATAAAGATAACAGAAGTAGAGTTTAGCCCTGAAAAAGTAAGATTTCCCTGCCATCCAATATAAGGCAAGAGAACAATGGCGGCCGCCATTAATTGGACCAATGTAATCTCAAAACCAGATAAGTTTTTAATAAATTTGTTCATTAGGATTACGCTAGCGTATAGTGCCGCTGCTAATAAACCATAGAAAATACCAAGAGTGTGATTTTGCCCCTCACCTCCTGGGTTTACGATTAAGAATAATCCAATCATAGCTGCTATAATGCATCCAATCTTAATGGGTGTTAGTTTTTCTTTTAACACCCAGGGCGCTAGAATCATGACAAAGATAGGTGCAAAGTAATAGGAAATGGTGGCGTTAGAAATCGTTGTATAACGATAGGATTCGAACAAAAAAATCCAATTAAGACCGATTGCCCCTCCAGATAATAAGAGTAAAAGTGCATTTTGCTTTAGTGATTTAAGCGATGGTTTATGCTTTACAAGTATACTCGTACCGAGTAAAAAAAGGCTGCCGATTATCCCTCTTAAAAATGCAATTTCACTTGAAGACATTTCAATATTTTTGACAAAAACTCCAATGCTTCCAAAGATGAGCATGGTCGTGATGAGTCTTATTTTCCCTCTCAAGTCAAACCCCCCTAGTCATATTTTATAGAATCATAAAATACCTATTTTCACAACAGTTTTGTATAAACAATGGGAAGTTAGGAAGTCCTTAATAGAAAATAATAGCAGTCATCTTATTTTGATGGCTGCTGATGATCTTGAAATAAATCAATATATATATTTCCTTTTGTCCCGACGACCGCATAGGCGATTTCGGACACTTGGATATTTCTTTTCCTTAGTTCCGTATTTAGCCATTCTTCGTTGTATGGGGAGTTGGAGAGATTATAGGACAAGACCTTGCCATCCATGATCAATTCTATTGGAATTCGGTATGATGGAGGGTTCATGTTTAAATCCTTCAGGGTAATAGCCTGATATTCTGCTTTTTTCAAAACAGACAGGGACCCATTTACTTCTAAAATCGCCCACTCGACTTCATCGATGTTAAAGACATCTTTTCCCCGTAATGCTTGTTTTAGCAAATCAATTGAAAAACCAATTTTTTGTAATGAGTCTTCAAGAATTTTTCCCTCTTGAATGAGGGTAGTAGGTTTTCCAGCTATCCGTTCACGAAGCCGCCTGCTTTTGACAGCGAGGAGATTTAAGGCGAAAATAACGGAACCCATGATGACGAAGGAAAGGATAAAGTATTGGTATTTTAGTTTATAATTAAACGCTAAGTTTCCTGCAATTGTACCCATCGTAATCGTAGCAATAAATAGATGGTAGGCTTTTTGAAAAATAGTTTGTTTCCCGAGTAAATGGATAAATATCCACAATATAATAAAAGCAGTTATCGTTCTAATAATAATTTCTAAAAATCCCGACATTACTTTTCTCCCAGATGACAATTAGTTTGGGATAGTTTGTACTTTCAGAATGTGAATTATTCTTAGTAGAAAAGGCCCTTCCATAGAGGTATGAAGAACCTTTAATTGGGATTGACCTCTTTATAATTGATTTAATACCTTCGGGATAAAATCTGCATAATTAACAAGGTGGAAATCTGCAGCAATGTTTGGATTTTGAAAAGCCACTGTCTTTATGTTGAGATTACGAGCAGGAATTAAATCTAGATCTCGGTCTCCCACCACCAAATCAATATGGCGAGACTTTAGAATATATTCATAGGAAGCGGTATGCGGCTTCCTAGTAAATCCTTGCTCTTCAACGGAAACGACTTCTTGAAAATATTTTAATAAATCAAATTTCTCAAGCAGCATCAAGGTGGATTCTTTATCGCGATGTGTCACAATAACATTTTGATCGACCGCTGCCAATACCTTCTCAACGTCATCAAAAGGCAGGCTGTTTACAGAGTGCAAATTATATAATCTTTGGTATTCACCACGCAGGTCTTCAGAAATGCCGTAATGCTTAAAGGCAGTTTTGGAATCCTTTTTCAGCCATCTCAATACCTCGGTGCGATCCAAGTCTCTTTGACTTAAACTGACGAAACCCTCCACAAGAGCTGGGTATGTATCAAAAAGGGTGCCATCAAAATCCCAGAGTAAATTCATCCTTAATTCCTCTTTTCTAAAAAGTTTTTCACTTTCCTTATCCTATAAAAAAATCAGACTATATTCAATTATTCCAAACCTTTCCTCTCATACATAAAGGAAGCATGGGGACGGTTCTCTTGATTCTCTGGAAGCAGAAGAACCGTCCCCATGCTTCCATTCCAGCTATGGCAGCGGATGTTCATTGTAAACGAAAGAAGCATTTTGCATTTAAGGTTACAGGGATTTAAGATAAATTATAGACTCTTTTCTTTTGGGAGGAGTCTTTCAGTATAATAAAAGTATGACATTCCAGACCATAGAGAAGAGGGAATTAAGATGATGATTGAAATTGAAAATGATTGGCTGAAGGTAGGGATAGCAAGTAATGGAGCCGAAGTACGATCGGTAAAGCATAAGAAAAATGGGCTAGACTATATGTGGACAGGGGATAGCGCCTACTGGGGACGCGTCTCGCCGGTCTTATTTCCGATTGTAGGGCGTTTAAAAGAAGACCGATATGAACTTAATGGAAAGGTCTATGAGATGTCACAACATGGCTTTTTACGTGACGTTGTATTTGAGGTGCAAAAGCAAACAGCAGCAGATGTTTCTTTTGTGTTTGAGTCTGCTGGACGTTACCTGGAAGTGTATCCTTACGAATTTAAAGCGATTATTCGTTATATACTCAATGAAGAATCACTGGTTGTTCAATGGGAAATTGTGAATGAAAATAAGGAAGAAATGTATTTTTCGATTGGTGCTCATCCCGCATTTAGGCTGCCGCTTTTAGAAAATGAAACCATTGAGGACTACAGATTGAACTTTACTCCTGCTGAAAATAAGAGTGTGATGGAATATGAGCTAAAGAATTCTCTTATTCATGAGAAAGGGGATGCGAGTGATATTTCGACGATTCCACTCACTGCTTCTCTATTTGTAAATGACGCTCTTGTTTACAGTAATATCGATAAAATTACGCTAGAATCAAATCAATCAAGTCATGGTGTAGAAGTCATGTTTGATGGATTTCCTTTTGTTGGAATTTGGTCGAAGTATATGGAAGCAGAGGGGACTATGGCTCCATTTGTTTGCATTGAGCCATGGTATGGTATTGCTGATACCTATTATACATCAGGGAATCTGAAGGAGAAATTTGGAGTGAATGTGCTTGAATCAGGAGAAACATTCCAGGCTCAGTATAAAATGAAGTTTAAGTAAGAACTCTTCATTATCTATGGGAAGCACATGGACGTAATATATTACTTAAAGTTCATGTACTTCCCATAATTTAATTTTATAAGAAAGGTTGGTTTGGTATTGGTCACCTTTATATTCATAGTTCTCATGTTATTTCTTATTCCAGGTCCAGCTGTTTTATTAACCATTTCGCAGACTGCAAAAGGCGGTAAAAAGAATGGATTGTTAACCGGGCTGGGAATTGCAGCAGGAGACTTAATCCATACGTGTGCCTCTGTTCTTGGTCTTTCTGCTATTCTAATGACATCTGCATTTGCTTTTGAAATAGTTAAATATTTAGGTGCTGCCTACCTATTTTACTTAGGAATTAGAGCTTTGCTTGAAAAGAAGAAAAAAGTCGAGAAACCAGAAATGCAGATGTTGAAATCCAATGGGTTCTTTCGCCAGGCATTGTTAATTGAATTGCTAAATCCCAAAACTTCATTATTCTTCCTAGCATTTTTACCTCAATTTGTTCGGAGTAACGGTACTCCCGTTACCATACAGCTTTTGCTGCTCGGTTTAACATTTGTACTAATGAGTATCATTTATACGACACTGTTAGTGTTCCTTACCAACTTAATTGGCAATAAGTTAGTCCTAAAATCCACACTGAGCGAAAAATGGCTTGGAAAGGCAATAGGGGTAGTCTACGTTGGTTTAGGATTAAAGTTAGCTCTTCAAACACAAGAATAATGCTTCAAGAGCCGGTTAATTTTGCTTACTTAAAGACATAAAAAAAGCGATGCACAAGAGGGCATCGCTTTTTAAGAATGTATTATTTTAGTGGAATCCAAATTTCAGAGTAATAATCCGGGCTCCAAGGATCCCCATTAGTGTAGACCTCTAATTCAGGACCTGCCGCATGTTCATAATGACTTGATGGAAACCATTCCGAGAAAATTTGTTTCCAAGCATTCTGCATGGAATCTGGCATTGCACCATGAACTTCAAATACTCCCCACTTGGCTGCTGGGATATCAAGGATCTCTAAGCCCTCTGGCTTCGGACCTTCATATTCTGCTGCAATCCAGTAATCCATAAATTCAGGCTTCATAGCACGTTTGTCGATACAAACTCCTACTAAACCATTAATTTCTCCATTATTCAGTTCAACTAATAAGTCACTTGTGCCATTAGCATGAACCTCTTTCCACATATTAGGGATTTCCCTAAGGTTTTCGCCATTCACACAGGAAAACTCCCGCTTAACCCCGACTACTTGAAAACTTCCTCGTTCCATAATTTTATAATTCAACCTGTTTAGTTCCTTTCCACTCTACCATATTGAAAAAATGATTAGGCCTATTCTTCTTTTTTTCCTAATCCATGCATAATAAATTGAATCGTACGCTCTATCTCCAGATCATCATCCCACGGGGCATCTGGGAACAAGATATATCTTGAGAATAGGTATCCCATAACATTGGTCATCATGAGACGGGCCACACTAGCGGCAGGTATTTCAATAATTTGACCTTTTTGTTGATAGCCTTCAATGATCTTCGATACACGGCCAAATAAATTTTTAGCCACAAGGTCAATAAATTGCTCTCTTAATTCTGGTTGAAAGGGAATCTCTTGAAGCATGATTTTTACAACAGGCAGAAGCTTCCTTAACACCTCTCTGCGGTTTTCGATGGTAGCCCTTAGAAAATCTTCAACGCGGTCATATTGCTTGTTTAGCACCTTATCAAAATCATTCACAATATAGGGACCAACCACTTTCGCCATGATGGGGACCACAATAGCCATCAATAAATCCTTTTTGGTCTTATAATGACGGAAAATCGTTCCTTCCGCTACGCCAGCTTTTTTAGCAATCTCATTTGTCGAAGTGGAAGCATACCCTTTTTCAGAAAAGGATTCAATCGCCGCAAGAAGTATCTTCCTTTGCTTTTCCGTTAATTTTTCCTCATCAAACAGCTGCTGAATCAGCATTTCTTCTTGTTCAAACATGGCTATCTCCTTTAAATTTTACGATACTTCTTCAAAGCTACTATATTTAAGATAATAAAAACAAGAGCAAATCCTAACAAGACAAGAAGGTCCTTGATAATATCGCTGAAACCTAAACCCTTATACATAACTGAAACCAATGCATCCCCGCCATAATAGAGAGGCATAATTTTTGCAATGACTTGCATCCAGTCCGCCATCCCTTCGAATGGGAAAATCCCTGCAAAAAAGACTTGTGGAACAATGGCGATGGGGATAAACTGCATCATTTGAAATTCAGAATTGGCGAAAGCCGATAAAAGAATCCCAAGGGATAATGCAACGAGTGCCAGGCATAGGTTAATAATAACAACATTCCAAAACGAGCCAACGAGCATAATATCTAATACTTTGACCGAGTAAACGACAACAATAAAGGTTTGGATAACTGCAAATAAACCATAACCTGATAGGTAACCGAAAACAATGTCTCTTCTTTGAATCGGTGTGGCAAGGAGGCGGTCCAATGTTCCGGTGGTCCGTTCCCGTAGTAGAGCAATACCGGAAATAAGAAATACAAAGAAGAAGACAAAGAACCCAACTAAAATAGGACTTAACTGATCAAAAAAAGTGGTATCCTCATCACCGTAAATGTAGGTCGTTTTAATACTTGGAGCCTTCGCTTGCTCGATGGTAATTGGTGCCCCTTGAAGCTTACTCTGAACTTGCCCGAGGAATTGGGACATTTTTGCTGATTGTTTTTTGGCATTTTCCGCAGCAATCGCCTGTTGGATTTTAATTAATAGGGCTTTTGTGGCGGAAGGTTGGTCATTCACTAATGTTAAACTAATCTTAGTATCTTGGACTTGAAGAATCGCATCTATATTGTCATTATCAATAAGTTGTTTCCAGTTGGAATGCTCCTTATATTCTTTAACAATAATATCTTTACTTTTTAGTTGTTTCACAAGGGAAGCGTCTGCTCCAGTAACTGCTATTCTCGGGTTAACCGTATTACTTGCAAGCAGATAATGGAGCAGGGTGAGAATTAATAGGGGTGCCACCATCATTAGGGCAAGCGCCCGTTTGTCACGTAGCATTTGATGAATAATCCGTTTCACTAAGGCAAGAATCCTCATTTTTTACCGCCCCCAGCTTTTAAAAATACCTCTTCTAATGTGGCTATTCCATACTGTTTCTTAAGTTCCTGCGGTGATCCACTTGTAATAATTTCGCCATCTCGAACCATAGCAAGATAATCGCATTTTTCCGCCTCGTCCATCACGTGAGTCGTGACTAAAATGGTTTTACCCTCGTGCTTTAAACGCCGGATTTCAGCCCAAATGGATAACCGAAGCTCAGGGTCGATTCCGACAGTTGGTTCATCTAATACAAGGACTTGGGGGTCTTGAATAAGGGCCACTGCTAATGACAGCCTTCGCTTCATTCCACCAGAGTAGTCTTGAACTTTCTTTTTTAAATCAGGAGTAAGATTGACCAAATTAGCGGCATAAGCAATTCGTTCTTTTTGTACGTCTTTTTTCAGCTTAAAAAGGGAAGCGAAGAAAGCTAAATTTTCTTCTCCGGTCAGGTCAGTGTATAGAGCATCTGCTTGGGCCATATAGCCAATTTTTTGTAATAGGTTTAAGTTAGGGACGTTTGTATTTAATACCTGTACATTCCCTTTGGTGGGTCGGTCCATTCCCACGATCATTTTAACCATGGTGGTTTTACCAGAACCAGACGGTCCAATTAGACCATAGATCTGTCCCGGCTCTACCGATAAATTAACATTATGCAAAACTTCTTTTTTTCCAAAACTTTTACTCACATCTTTCAAGACGATGGATGCTGTCATCCAAAAACCCCCTTCGGGAATAAAATGAGTGATTACTCACTTTTATTATAAAACCGATTAGGAAATAAGGTCAAATGGTTTTGAAAAAGTAATAAAAGGGATGGACATGAAAAAAGCTCGATTACCAATGTGGAAATCGAGCTTTGAATCTATTATTCTGTTACAGGCTTTTTCAAGATACCAAGTAGCAAGGCTGAAACGACTGCTCCAATTACAACTGATAACAGGTATAATAACCAGTTGCCGCTTACAAGTGGCATTACGAATACGCCGCCGTGAGGAGCGCGTAGGCCGATATGGAACATCATGGATAGGGCACCTGCGACAGCTGAACCCACCATTACAGAAGGGATAACGCGAATCGGGTCTGCTGCTGCAAACGGAATCGCACCCTCAGTGATAAAAGATAGTCCCATAATGTAGTTAACTTTACCAGCTTCACGATCTTGCTTACTGAATTTCTTTTTAAATAAAGTGGTTGCAATCGCAATTCCTAGTGGTGGAACCATACCAGCCGCCATGATTGCAGCCATTGGCCCATACACACCATTTGCTAATAATCCAGTACCGAATACGTATGCTGCCTTGTTGATAGGTCCGCCCATATCAAAGGCCATCATTGCACCAAGGATAATTCCAAGTAAAACAGCATTTCCAGTTCCAAGATTTGATAACCAGTGAGAAATCCCTTGGTTAAGAGCTCCGACAGGTTTGTTGACAACAAATAACATGATAAATCCAGTTAAGGCGATACCTAATAGTGGATATAAAAGAATCGTTTTAATACCTTCAAGAGAAGCAGGCATAAAAGTTAAAACTTTTTTCAAACCTACTACCAAATATCCAGCAAGGAAACCTGCGATAAGTCCTCCAAGGAAACCAGCGCCGCCGGCATTTGCCAGCATACCGCCAACCATACCAGCTGCAAATCCAGGACGGTCTGCAATACTCATGGCAATGAAACCAGCAAGAACAGGAACCATAAGTGCAAAGGCATTACCGCCACCGATTGTCATTAGGGCTTCAGCAATCGGATTATACGTTGGATCATCCGGCTTGAAGGCATTAAAGCCAAACATGAAACAGATTGCGATTAAAATACCACCGCCGACAACGAATGGAAGCATGTTGGAAACACCGTTCATTAAGTGTTTATAAATCGTTGCACCAACACCTCTGCCTTGTTTTCCGCTTTCATTGCTTGCAGCAGAACTAGTACCATGATAAACAGGAGCATCTTGGTTTAAGGCTTTTTCAATTAATTCCTTTGGTTTGCGAATTCCGTTAGCAACCGCAGTTTCAATCACGTGTTTACCGTTGAAACGGGCCATTTCTACTGTTTTATCAGCAGCGACAATAACAGCAACAGCGTTTTCAATTTCTTCCGCTGTCAGGACGTTTTTCGCTCCGCCAGAACCGTTGGTTTCGACTTTTATGTCGACACCCATTTCCTTCGCTTTTGCTTTTAAGGAATCCGCTGCCATATACGTGTGAGCAATTCCAGTTGGGCACGCGGTAACGGCAACAATAAACTGACTTTTCCCAGTCATGGACTGTGTTTCTTCTTCATCTTCTTGATCATACTTGTTGATGATATCTAACACTTCATCTTCGGATTTTGCTGCAAGCAGCTGCTTGCGAACATCCTCATTTAATAAAATCGTTGATAACCTAGATAATGCTTCTAAGTGAGTATTGTTAGCACCTTCAGTTGCTGCAATCATGAAGAAAAGGTGGGCTGGCTGGCCATCAAGAGATTCATAGTTTACTCCGCCAGTTGATCGACCAAAGGCAATCGCAGCTTGCTTAACTGCTTTTGTTTTTGCATGGGGAATGGCAATTCCTTCACCAATCCCTGTTGTACTTTGCTCTTCTCTGGCTAAAATCGCTTTTTTATACTCAGCTTTGTCTGCTAATTTGCCAGCATGATCCAATACTGTAACTAACTCTTCAACAACATCTAATTTTTGTGTACCATTTATGTTTAGGTTAATCGTATTTTTGGTTAGAAGCTCTGTTATTTTCATAGACATTCTCCTTTAGAATAATTTTGTTTCGAGCTTTACTTGCGGTAGTAAACCTTCAATTTTTTCAGGTGTACATAGACCGATTGAAAATGCTGTTGCACTCCCTGAGGCAACACTGAAGCGGAAGGCCTCTTCAATCGATTTTGTTTTCTCATAGGTTGCTAAGAAGCCTGCTACCATTGAATCCCCAGCACCTACTGAGCTTTTGACTTCCCCTTTTGGTACGGTAGCAATGATGGCTTGATCCTTGTTAATAAGGACGGCACCTTCACCTGCAAGTGAGATAATCACATTTTGTACACCTTGCTTGATGAGCTCTCTTCCATATGGAATGACTTCTTCACAAGTGGAAAGTGTTGTATTAAATAAGTCACCAAGCTCATGATGATTAGGTTTGATTAAGAATGGCTGTAATGGAATGACCTTTTTTAATAAGTCTCCTTCCGCATCAACCACAAATTTTATGCCTTTTTCATTACAAATTTTCGCTAGTTGTTCATATGTGTTTGTTGGCATTGTGGAAGGAATACTTCCTGCCAAAATAATGGTATCTTCGCTTGTTAGTTCATTAATTTTTTGCTTTAAGGCTTCGAAGTTTTCATTCGAAAGGTTAGGACCTGATGCATTGATTTCCGTTTCCGAATCAGACTTTACCTTTACATTAATTCTGGTATCTCCATCGATTCTGATAAAATCGGTGTTAATTTCAAGCGACTTTAAGTAGTTTTCAATATAATCTCCTGTAAAACCACCGATAAATCCAAGGGCTATGTTCGTCATCTCTAGTCTTTTTAAGACTTGGGATACGTTAATCCCTTTACCACCAGGCAATTTAGTTTCTTTTTTCGTCCGGTTTAATCCGCCTACAGTGACTTGATCCAGCTCAACAATATAATCGAGTGAAGGATTTAACGTTAATGTATAAATCATGAAGTAACCACCTTTATCTTTGTCTTACTAGAATACTGCTCCTTCGTATCGAGGTCTAACTCATTTGTGAGGATCATCGCTTCATGAAGGTCAGCTATTTTGGCAAATGCAATCTCTGAGAATTTAGACTCATCTGCTAAAACATAGGCTTCACGAGATAGACTAATAGCTTGCTGTTTAATCATGGCCTCTTCTTGGTCCGGAGTTGTGTACCCTAATTGGGAGTGTATTCCGTTTACGCCCATAAAGCATTTATCAAAACGATACTGCTCTAGGCTCTCAAATGCACCGCGGCCTATCATGGCTTTGGTAGTTGGTTTAATATACCCACCTAGTAAAAATGTTTTTATATTTTTCTCAAGTAGCTCATTTGAATGCATAAGTCCGTTTGTGACAACAACAATATTTGTAGGGAGGAAAGGAATCATTTCAAAAACAGTGGATCCTGCATCCAAATAGATACAATCTCCTTCTTCTACTAGGCTTGCAGCGTATTGAGCGATCACTTGCTTTGCTTGAAGGTTTTTGAAAGATTTTTCGGTCATGCTAGGTTCTTGCAGCTTTCCTTGAAGTCTGGCTGCACCACCGTGGACCCTTTTTAAAAATTTCCCTTCTTCTAATTGAGTTAAGTCTCTGCGAATGGTTGATTCTGATGAATTCGTTAACTCTACTAGCTCTTGAAGTTTAACCGTATTCTTATTCTTTAATGCTTCTAGAATGATTTGATGGCGTTCTGGCTCTAACAAATGTATCCGCCTCCTAAAACGCTTTCATGAATTACTTGGTGTTTTTATCATACTCACTTTTTAGATAAAAATCAACCATAATCATTCATAAACATTCTTTACCAATCAAAAACATTCACAATCACGCCATATTTTTTAACTATAGTATTGTAGATAAATGTTGATTAATACCATCTCACGGTTATTAATCTGGTATAATAAATTTAATATTGGCAAATTTTACTCGTAAATTGAATGACTGTTTCTTAACTAGTTTTACCTGTTTTTTAATAAAATCATGGGTATTTTGGAAGGGAGTCATTGGCGTGTTATCTTTTGAGGAAAAAAAGGCTATTTTTCATTCATTTAAGTTAAAGGAAAAGACGATTGGAAATGGAAAGGTAAGCTTTGTATATCCTGAAAGTGTTCAAAAGGGTCAGGTATTGGCCACGCAATTACATCCAAGTGGAAATGGCTACGTGATCGGGAAGTATATGTCGGAGGAAACCATAAAGAAGCATGGTTATCAGGTTGATCCGCGTGGGTGGATCTCCATTAAAGTTTTTTCAAAGGAAGAGATAGCAAAGGTAATAACAGAAGCGATGAAATCGATGTCCGGGATACATGTTGGCAACGTGTTTAAGGAAGTTGTAAATGAGGATCGACCGGATGAATCTGTTGAGGTTTCTGAAGCGGTGGCAATTGTAAATAAAGCGATTAAGGTTACTGAAAAAGAAGTCAATCAGTCATTGGATACGTTGGAAAAGCTGGACCTAGAAAAAATGGCTGCAGGTGAAGCCGATGGAAAGCAGAGTACATATGATTTTTATCCGGGTTCCTATCTATTTGATTGGATGGGATTAGCGTTATCGACTATGGAGTACGGGTATTGGGTATGGAGGAAGGCATTTAGGAGTTATATAAGTATGTCTTCTTCTGATTCAAAAACTAATCAGTAGGATTCATTCATACACAAGCGATTCTGCGGATCGCCTGTGTATTTTTTATTTTTTTTTTGAAGCGACAGGAAACTACTCCCATCACATACAGATTTGTTTTATAGTAATAGGTAATTGAAAGGAAGTGAACATTTTGCCCAATCAGCTAGCTAGCTCACGGAATGGACATTCTAGCGAGAAGCTTCATGCGAAGTGTGAGGACTGCTTCGGCTTATGCTGTGTGGCCCTGCCGTTCGCCGCTTCTGCGGATTTTGCATTAGACAAAGAAGGTGGCACACCATGCAAGAATCTACAACCAGATTTTCGCTGCGGCATCCATCAGAACCTTAGACAAAAAGGATTTAAAGGCTGCACAGTCTATGAGTGTTTTGGAGCTGGACAAAAAGTATCACAAATCACATATCAAGGAAAAGACTGGCGGAAACATCCCGAAACAGCCAAAGAAATGTATGCTGTATTCCCAATCATGCAGCAGCTTCATGAAATGCTTTGGTACCTAACAGAAGCACTGTCATTGAAAGAGACCGAAATGATTCACTCCGAACTCCTTCAAGCCATCGATCAAACGGAAAAGCTGACACTACTTAGTTCTAAATTACTCAAAGAGCTCGATGTATCGAAGCATAGAGCGGAAGTAAATACATTACTATTAGAAACAAGCAAACTCGTCCGTGCCGGGTTTCAGCAAAAACAAAAGAAAAACCGAGGTGCCAACCTCATCGGAGCTAAAATGAAAAAAGCAAATCTAAGAGGAGTGAACCTGAGAGGGGCCTATCTCATAGCAGCTGACCTTAGGGAAGCGGATCTTCGAAATGTAGATTTTATTGGAGCTGACCTTCGCGATGCCAACCTGAGTGGATCAGACCTGACAGGGAGTATTTTTCTCACTCAGGCTCAAATTAATGCTGCAATAGGAGACGCCAAAACAAAGCTGCCTCCATCACTTACAAAACCAATCCACTGGGAAGCTGAATAAGTAAAAAACGTAAAGGAAAATGAATTGGAGTGTTTAATATTATTTTTATAATGAACCATTAATATGCTTACAAAAGCATTACGTGAGGAGAGATAGGAGATGCGATTACAAAAGGTTTATGCTGGTTTGCCAAAAACAGTTGGAATAAAAAATGCCAAACAAGCGATGGACCGAGAATGGACTAGTGCTATTTTCAAAGAACCAGTAACAGATGCGGTCTGGGTTGGAAAAACAGGGTTGACAGGTGATGAGCAATTTGATCAGAAAAATCATGGCGGACCGGAGAAGGCTGTTTTTGCTTATTCTTCTGAACATTATACATACTGGCAAACGGATCATAACATTACCAACATTTCCATTGGAGGAATGGGTGAAAATTTTGTTCTGGAAAATATGAATGAAGATGAGGTTGCCATCGGTGATATCTACCAAATCGGTGAAGCTATTGTTCAAGTCTCACAGCCAAGGCAGCCTTGCTGGAAACCCGCACGCCGCTTTAAAACGAAGAACCTTGCACTGTTAATCCAAAACACTGGACGAACTGGCTGGTATTTTCGTGTCCTAAAAGAAGGTTCAGTGAAGGCTGGCGAAGCTTTCACCTTATTACAGCGACCATATCCACAATGGACCATCGGAAAATGCAACGAAATCATGCATGGTCAAAAACAAGACTTCGAACAATTAAAGGAACTGGCTGCCTGTGAGTTTTTAGCTCCAAGCTTGCAAGACACTTTACAGCGACGAGTAGAAAAACAAGAGACACCAGACATCCAAAATCGAGTATTTGGTCCAAATGCATAACTAAGATAGAAGAAGGACAACAAAATGTCCTCCTTCATTTATCGTGTGGTTTCTTTAAAAGTAGTCTTAATCACTTCGTTAGTGGTTGGGTTAAATTCAATGTCCACAAAAACACCGAATTCTTTTTGATTATCTTTTAACCAAAGCTTGAATTTCTCAGTGGTGGAATGTGGACCTGTTACTCTGCCAACATGAAGATAATCGATTATATTGGCATTGGGATACCTTTCTTTTGTTTTTTTCATTGCTAAAGTACCCCATTTTGCATAAGACGGAATAGGTTTCTGCTGAGCAGCGGCCTCATGGGGAAGCTGTAATAAACCTATATCCAAATAACCAAACGTGATGATTAAACTGAATAAGAGTTTTCTCACAATATGACCCTCCTTTTTCTATGATTCGATATCAAGCTGTAACTTATGTTGACAAAATATTGGAGGTAAAAAGGAGAGCGAGTAAATGGAAATACGGTTATTAACCTCTAAGGATGCTAAAACCTACTGGACACTAAGACTAGAAGCATTAAAGAACCATTCTGAGGCATTTTTATCTAGTTATGAAGAATCTGTTCAACGGGAAAATCCTGTGGAACAAACGGCCCGAAACTTTACTGCAAAAGGGAACTACACGTTTGGTGCTTTTGCAAAGGGTGAACTGATTGGGATGGTGACATTGCTTCAGGAGGAACGGATAAAAGTCCGTCATAAAGCGAATATTTTTGCCATGTATGTAACCCCAAGCAAGCGAGGAATCGGAGCAGGGAAAGCATTGTTGACAGCGGCCATTAATAAAGCCAGGGACCTTTCTGAAGTTGAACAAATTAATTTAAATGTAACGGCAAGTAATCATAGTGCTAAACAGCTTTATGCTAACCTCGGCTTTAAGCAGTTTGGGCTAGAGAAGAAGGCTTTAAAAATAAACGAGAAATATTATGATGATGCTTATATGGTTTTACATCTCAAAAAGGAAAAGTAAGTAGGTTTAAAACAACGGTACGTATCAAAGGAAGAGCGTTGTTTTCTTTTATTAAAATCAAATGAAAACGCTACCAAAATAAGGTGCTTTTGATATAATGAACTAGAGGGGCTAGTATGTCAATTCTTAACAGGAGAGGGGTCGTTGAGTATGACGGAAAGCATTTATTCACATTTAAGAAAAAGAGGGTTAGTGGTTCCTGAACACTATATTCAGCCTCTAAAGGCACAATGGGATGTATACCAGCTTTTAAACAATAGTCCTAATCTCAATAATTATACAGAGTATAACCTTAAACACTTGGCTGAGGAGCTTACTGAAGAATAATTCTTCAAAAAATTGGAAATTTACCTTGAAGAGCCATTAGGAATAAAGTAAAATAAATTTACGTCTTTATGAAAGGGTGTTCTAAGTCCAATGTTTGACTAATCCTATTTTTGGAGAAAATTCAGATAATACGAACAAATTCTGGATAGGATTAGTGCGGGCTTTTTTAAATAGTGCGAAGTAATTGGGTTGCTTTGCCTTTTTGTGTCTGTATTATCTCCTGTCTGAATAGTCGGTCAGGAGGTTTTTATGTGGAACAAGCAAATGCAAATGTTACAATGGGGGCTTTATTTCGGAATCGAGTCATCCAAACTTTATTGCTCTCGACCTTTTTTCTCCAAATAGGGATTTGGGTGCGGAATTATTCCATCCTGTTATATGTGGTGGAAAAAACGAATGAGGATCCTGTCGCAGTGTCATTAATTTCGGTAGCGGAATTTGCGCCCATCTTCCTGTTTTCTTTTATTGGCGGGACTTTCGCTGACCGCTGGAAACCAAAACGAACGATGATTTGGTGTGATTTTCTCAGTGCGATTTCGATTTTTGTAGTCCTGCTGGCCCTATTCTTTGGCGGGTGGAAGGTCATCTTCTTTGCGACATTGGTATCGTCTATTCTGTCGCAGTTTTCACAGCCTGCCGGTATGAAGCTGTTTAAACTTCATGTAGAAGAAGAACTGATCCAAATGGGGATGTCTATTTACCAAACCATTTTCGCTTTGTTTATGATCATTGGTCCGGTAATTGGCACCTTTGTGTACCAACATTTTGGCATTAATGTGGCGATTGCCATTATGGGAGTAGCCTTTTTACTTTCGGCAGGGATTTTAATTAGGCTTCCGACAGACTACGAAGTAGAAGCCAATTCTGAAGAAACAACCGTCCTTCAAGAGATGAAGGCAGGATTTAAATATGTCTGGCAGAGCAGGGCTCTTACCTTGCTTAGTGGTTGTTTTGCGGCAGCAGGATTGGCCTTAGGTCTTACTCAGCCGTTAGCTGTTTTTCTAGTTACTGAACAGCTCGGTTTGCCAAAGGAGCAGCTGCAATGGCTAATGGCGGCATTTGGAATTGGCATGATTCTGGGTGGGGGACTAACGGTCGGCGTTGCGAAAAAGACTCCTCCGCAGATTCTGCTTGCCATTGGAATGAGTGTCAGTGCGCTCGGGTTTTTCATCATGGGGTTCTCCGAGTTGTTTTGGTTAACGCTCGCAGCACAATTTATCAGTGGTTTGTTTATGCCGTGTGTCCATATCGGGATTAACACCATGATTCTTAAGAATACAGATTCAGCTTTTATTGGCCGGGTTAACGGGATTTTAAATCCGATATTCATGGGATGTATGGTGATTACGATGACAACAAGTGGTTGGCTAAAAAAGACCTTTTCCTTAGTCGCCATTTATGAAACGACCACACTGCTTTTCGTGCTTGGAATTCTATTTCTTGTTCCACTTTTCAAAGGGTCAAGGGTATTAGAAAAAAGTGAAGAAGCCTAGAGGGGCTGTTTCGATAATTTCACCTTAAAGGGAGCTTGGAAATCCAAGCTCCTTTTAAGGTTTTATAAAGATGTTGAGAATATAATTATGGTAGAATGGAAACGTCAGGTTTGATAATGGAGGTTTTTGGTCGTGATTACATTCTACAAAATGGTTGTATTTATTCATATTTTTTCTGCAATCATCGGTATGGGTCCGGGTTTTATTTTAACAACTGTGGTGAAGGCTGGAACTAATATGACCGAACTGCGTCATTCCTATAGGCTGAGACATAAGCTCCATATATTTGTGATGGTTGGCGGGGCGCTCCTGTTGGTTACGGGTTTAACATTAGGTTTTTTAAATCCAAGTCTATTTCACACGGGATGGTATGTAACAAGTCTTGTGCTATTTTTGGCAGCCCTTGCGATTGGACCAATCGTTTTATCGCCAATGTCCAAACCTGTAAAGGCTTTGTTGGACTCCTATCAAGGTGAAAAAATTCCTGATGAATACTGGCGTTTATCAAAAATTTTATTTCGTTATGAAAACCTTGAAAATGTAATTTTTATCATTATCATCGCCCTTATGATACTAAAACCATTTTAAGCATAGAAGGTATGGCAAAATAACTTTGCCTGCCTTTTTTTTATGATCTAGGACATATTAATAAGTGGATAACATGATTAAAGTAGTTCGGGCGTTTTAGTATACAAAAGATTAATTTCCATTTAAACTGGATGGAAGATTAAACATACAATTCCAATGAGAAAGGTAGGTATTTTAATTGACTGACAATATTCGTTCGATTCCTAGGCCTCTAGTACGAACAAACCAGTGGGTTATTGTTTTAAGCGTGGTGCTCACATGGGTCACTGGTATAGAATGGCTTTTATTAATACCGCTACTTTCTGGTTTAAGTGGACTATTATTCGGGTTTAATCCAATTATGCAGCTTGCCAAACGATTCTTAAGGAAAGAGCCTGAGGCATATCTTCCTGAAGATTGGGAGCAGCAGCAGTTTAATCAAAAAATCGCTGTATCTTGTCTGGCAATCGGTTTTATTAGCTTCTTTCTAGGCTGGAATACGTTGGGCTTTACTTTTACGATCCTAGTTGGGGTGGCAGCATTTGTAGCCATTTTGGGCTTTTGTGTTGGCTGCTTTATCCATTACCAATGGGGGCAGTATCAATACAGGCGTTCTATTAAAAAAATTTAGAAAACCAGACCTTGCTAGAAGCAAGGCTTTTTTTTTGAACTTCATTTTCGAAAAATTTCATAAAGTCAGTTATTTGTGTTGACTAATAAAAGTAAACCCCCCTAAAATTAATTCCATATATAGGAGGGGATGTTGATCATGTCAGAAAGTGTACGTGAAATTAAAGCTGATGGTTCATTTAACCGACAGAAGAATAGATTTACTGCTCCGTTTGGGCACAATGAGGGTGAGCTGCCGATTGAGGAGGGGAGATATCGGCTATTATGGTCAGCGGTCTGCCCTTGGGCACATAGGTCCGTCATTGTTCGAAGTTTGCTTGGTTTGGAAGAGGTCATCAGTTTAGGGACTGCGAGCCCAATGAGGCCGAAATTGCCGCATGTGGATTGGGAATTTTCTTTGGACAAGGATGGGGTCGATCCTGTTTTAGGGATACGCTATATAAGTGATATTTATTTAAAAACCGATCCGGACTATTCAGGGCGCCCTACAGTCCCTGTTGTCGTCGATCTTGTGGAGCAAAGGGTCGTCAATAACGATTATTTTAAACTTACCAACTATTTTGAAACCGTTTGGGCGCCATTTCACCGTGAGAATGCCCCAGATTTATATCCTCTGCATTTGCGAGAGCAAATTAATCAGCTAAATGATGTTATTTTCCATGAAGTAAATAATGGAGTTTACAAATGCGGGTTCGCCCAGTCACAAGAGGCGTATGAACAAGCATATGATACGTTATTTGCTAGATTAGATGCATTAGAAGAACTCCTCTCACACCAACGATTCTTATTTGGTGATTATATTACTGATGCCGATGTTAGACTCTATGCCACGCTCGTCCGTTTCGATGCAGCCTATTATTCTGCCTTCAAGGCCAATCGGAATCGAATTGTTGATTTTCCAAACCTTTGGGGTTATTTGCGGGATTTATACCAAACACCAGGATTTGGCGATACAACTGATTTTGATGCAATTAAAAGACATTATCATTTATCGAATCATATCGCCAACAATGATCAAAAGAGCTTTCATATTCTACCGAAGGGGCCGGACCTTTCAGGACTATTTTCTCCGCATAATCGTGAAGTTTTAAGTAATAAGTTAGAAAAATTTTTAATAAAATGAGAAAGCGGATGGAGGAGTATAGGAACATGTTAATACGAGATGCTTTAGTTGAGGAATTTCCGCTGATTCGAGAGCAAAGGGTACGTGCTTATGAAGTCCATGTCAAAAACATTCCAGAAGACCATTGGAAGGCACTTAAGGCAGCTATTTCTTCCGATGCTAATTTTAATTCGGATATTGAGCGAATAGTGGCTGAATTAGATGGGAAAATCATCGGCAGTGTGGTTTTATATCCAGCCCATTCGGATGCTTATGAAGGGAATGTGGAGCAGCTGGATTATCCAGAAATTCGGATGCTCGCTGTTGACCCCGAAGCTCAAGGTAGAGGGATTGCAACCGCGCTGATTTCTGAATGTATCGAACGGGCAAAAGCAAAAGGTCATTTGGCTATTGGTTTGCACACAGGAGCATTTATGAAAAGCGCAATTAGCTTATACGAACGGTTTGGATTTGAGCATATCTCACAATACGACTTTGAACCTGCCAATGATGGCATTATTGTAAAAGCGTATCGCCTCAACTTTGAAAAAATTCCTAATTTATAAAACCTAAAAATTTAGAATTATTTCAAAACCCACTTGACACCTCGGAAAAGTCAGAATAAAATAAAACTAATTCAAGCTTATATTGAACAATAAACAAATATGATAGAGCTGATTGGACCACCAAAGGCTTATACTCCCCGCTTTTTAAAGTGGGGGTATAAGCCTTTTTTAATCGAAAGGAGTGATGGTGAGTTGGCTTATCCTATTAGTAAGTGCAGTCCACATTGTTGTCTTTCTGATCGAAACTTAAAATTTTTTGTCTATAAAACCAAGTATTCTGATGTGATATTAATAAATTAGAGGGAGTGTTGAATGATGGCAGTAGTCGATCAAGAAAGAACAAAGGTGATTCTAGAAGCATTAAAGAATATTGAGTTTGGTTCTATTACGATAACGATTCATGACGGTACTATCACGCAAATTGATCGAACGGAGAAGACCCGATTTGAATTAAGAAGATCGCCTGCAAAAAGTCAAAGAGTATAAGCCTAGATTAAAAAAGCTTTACTTCAAAAGAAAAGAGGTAAAGCTTTTTTTATTTTTATGTACAAATTCCATTTTGGCAGCTTTTTTGTGTTAATAAAATTCCAAACTGCATAAAATTGGGGAATAATATAAGAATAAGTTGAATGTACGCTAAAACACTGGGTAAGGAGAGGATTTTATGATGATTGCTATTGACCCTTCTAAAAATACGGAGAGAGATAATTATAAATTTTTAATTGGAAGTATTATCCCTAGACCGATTGCTTTTGTTACTTCCTTGTCAAAGGATGGAGTGTTGAATGGTGCTCCGTTTAGTTATTTTAACATTGTATCAGCCAACCCACCGATGATTTCATTAGCTGTCCAACGTTCGGGAGGAAGACAAAAGGATACAGCGAGAAATATAATCGACAACAAAGAATTTGTGGTACATATTGTTGATGAAGATAATGTTGTTTCCGTCAATCAAACAGCTGCCAGCCTACCGCCTAATCAAAGTGAAATCGAATTAGCGAATTTAACTCCTGTAAAAAGTATCAAAATCGCTACTCCAGGGGTTAAGGAAGCTAAGATTAGAATGGAATGTAGAGTAGAGCATACCCTTGAATTGGGGGGGACCGATTCTCCTGGCTGCGATCTTATCATCGGCAGAATTGTTCAATATCATATTAAAAGTGACATTTATGAGAATGGAAGGATTGATCCCCAGGGCTTAGCTGCAGTAAGCCGACTGGCTGGTAATTATTATGCGAAAATCGGAGAGATGTTTGAAATAGATCGGCCTCAATAGTTTTACAAATAAGTTCCGAAGGGATGGAATTTATGTACTTCCTCTACTTTTGGGTGAAATTCAAACATTTTCGACTTTGCAAAGGGGGCTGCATTCGTGCAGTCTTTTTTTATACAAAAAAATAGATTGGTGCTGGCACCAATCCAAAATGGGAAGTTTAAGAAATGAGCTCTAGTCGAACTAATTTCCTAATTAAGATGCTTTTATAATAGTGAAAACTTGTGTAGATAATGGGGGGAAGTTATGTGGAAGTTGTGAAGATTCGTTTTGAAAACAAAAAAATAGATTGGTGTTGGCACCAATCCAAAATGGGAAGTTTTAAGAAATGAGCTCTGGTTGAACCTATTTCCTAAATAAGATGCTTTTATCATAGTGGAAATTTGTGTGGAAAATAGGGGGAAGTTATGTGGAAGTTGTGAAGATTATGTTTTTAAGTTGGCCTCCTTTTAACCTCAAAAAAAGTAAATCACAAATTTTAAATGACAATAAATTTTCCAACCTATTATAGTTCAAAATTATTAAGTTCTGAAGGTTTAGGATAATTACCTATTCCGATTTTGTCATGTAGACATACACTAAAGTGACAAAGGAGGGGAATTAGAATGGAGAGACAATATGGTGTACCGGGTCAAGCTTACCATCATGGACATGGCGGCTATTATCCGGGTTATGGATATCATCATGGACACGGTGGCTATTATCCAGGTCATGGATACCCATATGGATACGTCGGCTATCCAGGTCAAGCTTATCATCATGGGCATGGCGGTTATTATCCGGGGTATGGCTACCATCATGGACATGGCACCTATGTTCCAGGGCATGGTTACCACCACGGCCATGGAACATACCAACCAGGTCAAAGGGAAAAATAACATTATGAGCAGAGTAAAAAAAGTGCCTGACACCCTTTGGGTGTCAGGCACTTTTTTACTTTTGAATAGTTGTGTTTATTGGAGTTTGACATATAATAGAATTATCAGTGTTCACAAAATTGTCTAAAATCCACTATTGTTATTGTTTAAATAGGATATATGAATCCAAAGAAGGCAAATTAGGAGGTATAGGCTAATGGTAAAAGCAGCTGTTGCGGGAGTAGTTGGTTTTGTACTTATTTTTATTGAATCGATGATTGTAATGAAATTAAAAGGCTATGAAACAATTGAGTTTGGAGGCATTGTACCGTTCGTAAATGTATGGGCCATGAATTTCTTTTTTACATATTCCATTCTCACACAGGTTACCGCTTGGTTTGTAAATAAACAAGAATTGAATGAGGATAATAGTTTTTAAAGCCAATGCTGTTTCCTAAAAGTCCTGAATAAAAAAGCGCCTCTGACTAATATAAAGAAGGAGACGCTTTTTTTAGTGCGTTTTTAAAAGAAATTGTTGATTTAACTAATAGTATTAGTTAAAATAAAACCATAAAACTAATGGGATTAGTTAAAAGGGGGATGGAATAAATGAGGGTAATAAAAAAGGGTTTTCTGTATCAAGTAACATTTATGGCGAAGGTTTTTCCAGTTAACTGCTATTTAGTGGAGGAAGCTGATGGACTAACGCTAATTGATGCTGCGCTTGGTTTTTGTGCAAAAGGTATTTTGCAGGCTGCTAGAACAATAGGGAAGCCAATCACAAAAATTATTTTAACACATGCTCACGAAGATCATGTGGGGGCACTTGATATGCTTAAAGAAGCCCTGCCTGAGGTGCCTGTTTATATTTCATCCCGAGATTACAGACTAATGAATAATGACCGTTCCCTTGATCCGCATGAAGATCAAACACCGATAAAAGGGGGAGTACCGAAAAGCTTAAAAACCCGGGCCAATATCTTGCTCAAGGAAGGCGAGTTAGTAGGTTCATTAACAGCAATAGAAACTCCGGGGCACACACCTGGATCAATGTCATTCCTGGATTTACGGACTAAAGCATTAATTGCAGGAGATGCTTTCCAAACAAGAGGAGGCATTGCTGTTGCTGGTGATCTGAAACCATGGTTCCCATTCCCTGCGTTTGGAACTTGGAGTAAGAAAACAGCATTGGCTAGTGCAGGAAAAATGATCAGCTATCAGCCGAAGCTTTTGGCAGTTGGTCACGGAGAAATGGTGGAAGAACCTATGTTTATGATGGAAAAAGCAATCGATGCTTTTAATCGGAAAATGGAATAAAGGAGTTATAGTTATGTCACCAAGACCCAAAGTTGGACTCGAATTGACGGCGATTTTAGATGCCGCAGGAGAAATCGCTGACCAACTAGGAATACCCGAGGTAACACTTGCAAATTTGGCAAAAAAATTAGGAATTCGTCCTCCCTCACTATATAACCATTTTGATGGTCTGCAAGGTTTACGAAAAAAATTAGCCATTTATGGGATAAACCAACTATATGAGGAAATTGCAGATGCTGCTATTGGAGAAGCTGGACCCAGAGCTGTTCTAGCCATGAGTAAAGCCTATGTAAATTTTGCTCGAAACCATCCGGGGATTTATGAGGCAACGCTTCTTGCACCAGACCCTGAAGATGAAGAGGTACAAGAGGCAGGGGCAAAAATTGTTAATCTATCCATTCGTGTACTGCAAGTATATCAGTTGGAGGGAGAAAGGGCCTTGCATACTGTCCGAGGTTTACGCAGTATTTTGCACGGATTCTCTGCATTAGAGCAAAAAGGCGGCTTTAAAATGAATTTGGACTTAGACGAAAGCCTGACCATCATCATACAAGGATTTTTAAAGGGGATGGGGAACAATAATTAATTGGAAATAAGGGGAAAGCAACGGCAAAATGACTGCTTTTTTGATTGAAACCAGGCTATTGCGGTATAATAAACATGTAATCGGAATAATTACATGGAGAAATGTTTTTAAATGAAAAGGAAGGTGGCATATGTGTCTATAAGCAGTCGGTTTGCTGTTGGCATTCATATATTATCCCTTATTGAGATAAATAAAAGTGGGGTAAGTACATCTGAGTATTTAGCAGGTAGTGTAAATACGAATCCAGTAGTAATTAGAAAAATTATGGGGATGTTAAAAAACGCTGGACTGGTAAATGTACGACCTGGGGTTGCAGGAGCTGAATTAGCGAAGGATTTATCACAAATTACTTTACTTGATGTTTATAAAGCGGTTGATGTAGTGAAGGAAGATGAATTATTTAGTATCCACGAACATCCAAATCCTGCTTGTCCAGTGGGAAGAAATATTCAAGATGCAATCGGCCCTTTCTTTTCAATCGCCCAGACTGCATTGGAGAAGGCGCTTGGGAATGTGACCATTAAAGATGTTGTAAAGGATATAATCGAAAAAGAGCAACTAACTGAAAAATAAGACGGAAGACATTCTTATTCTGTGGGAATGTCTTTTTCCTTTTTTTAGCACTTGGTAGAATGGTTATGTTTTAAAATCTTAGCTTTGTTATAATGTAGTTAATTATATTTTAAGGAATGATCATGATGCAAAGATCGGAACAATTTGGACTATTATTGGACGTTGAAACAACTGGTTTGGGACCAACAAAGGACGAAGTGATTGAACTAGCTTTGAAATTATTTACTTACCGAAAGGAAACAGGGAAAATCATCGAGATTATTGAGGAAGATTCCTTCCTGCGAGAGCCTCTTTCACAGACAGCTCGGAATAACTATAATACCGCTTTTCGAGTACATGGGATTCCTTATGAGTTAGTCAAAGGAAAAAGTTTTTATGATGTAAAGATCAAAACCTATTTCCATCGGGCTGATGCGGTATTTGCCCATAATGCTTCCTTTGACCGCAGCTTCTTATACCACATGTATCCTGAAGTTAATGAATTAAAATGGTATTGCACGATGAGAAATATCCCTTGGAAGAATTACGGATTCCCGAACGGAAAACTTTTGACATTATTACAGGCCCATGATATTACTAATCACCAAACACATAGAGCGCTCGATGATATTACATATCTAATGGACCTGCTAAAGAAAACAAGCCCACAAGGAAACCTTTACTTACAAGAAGTACTCGAAAAAGGTCCTATGAGAAAGTACCAACCAGCATCTGCCCGCACCAGCTAATGATGTTATAAATGGTGCCTGTCACCATTAATGGTATTCACACAATAATAATGTAAGAAGCTCATTTGATTTTACCCGTTAGCTGAGTATGGTAAAATACGGGTTAAACGACATCGGGGTGTGGTGAATATGAAGCTTTTAACATTAAATTGTCATTCTTGGAAAGAGGAACATCAACTTGATAAGATTGTACATCTAGCAAAAACGATTAGCGGAAACTCGTATGATGTAATTGCATTGCAAGAGGTTAGTCAAGCAATCGCGGAAGAGTATGTGGATGGGAAAGTAAAAAAGAACAATTATGGCTATGTACTTCTGCAGGAACTAAAAAAACTCGGTAACGAAGAATATTCGTTTGTGTGGGATGTAACCCACTATGTTAATAATGGAACTTATGAAGAAGGGATCGCCCTCTTAACTAAGCATCCGGTTCTCAAACAGCACTCCTTTTATGTCTCGCAAAGCGAGGATTATGCTGGTAACTGGAAGACAAGAAGAACTGTAGGAGCGACAATCCTTTATGAGGATAAACCTTACACCTTCTATTCTTGTCATATGGGATGGTGGCATGATGAGGAGGAGCCCTTTAAAGTACAGGTGGACAAGTTACTGAAAGAAATGAATTGGGATGAACAATTCTTTCTTATGGGGGATTTTAACAATGATGCTGCTCTCAAGGGTGAGGGATATGAATATTTACTAAGTCACGGTCTTTATGACACCTACCATTTGGCTAAGGAAAAGGATGAAGGTACTACAGTTAAGGGAAAAATTAAAGGCTGGAACGATAATGAGAATGACCTGCGAATCGATCTAATCTTAAGTAATAAGCCAGTTGAGACATATTTTTCAAATGTAATCTTTAACAATACTAATAAACTGATTGTATCCGACCATTTTGGAGTAGAAGTAAAGGTTCATTTATAACGGCCATAATTTTATTCTTTATAAAAAATGAAAAACCGGCTTTGCGGCATGAATTACATGCTGCAAAGCCGGTTTTCTATTGTATTATTCCTTTATGTATATGTCTTAAGCTGAATGAAACGTTTCGGAAAGTGTTGGAATTATTGTCTGCCCTCAGTAAAGATTTGAAAGTTGACACCGAATTTATCCGTTACAGATCCGTAAGCTGGACTGAAAAAGGTTTCTTGAAGCGGCATGCCTACTTGCCCGCCATCCTGTAAAGCATCAAAGAACTTGCGTGCCTGTTCAGCATCATTCGTAGAAAGACAAAGAGTTACCTGATTTCCGCTCTGATGTGGTGTACCAGGGAAGTTATCAGAAAACATTACTTCTGTCTCACCAACCTTAATGGTTGCGTGACTAACAAGGTCTTTTGCATCTGCAGGTAGAGGGAATTCTGGATTTTCCGGCATCTCTCCAAACGATTGGCTAAAGAGAACCTGAGCATCTAAAGCCTTTTGATAAAATTGAATTGCTTCCTTTGCATTGCCATCCATTACTAAATAAGGGATCAAACGTAATGACATAATCTCCATCTCCTTAGGTTAGTTCTATTTCGATAACTGGAAACAAGGAATGCTTCAAGAATTTTTGCTTGAACAACAAATCCATGAATCCCATTTCCTATTATTACCGATATTTCAATTATAAAACAAAGAACAAATGTTCGCAATTAAAAAGGAAACCAAAATGGAGGTTTCCCCTATAACTTGATGCCAAATCATTTAATGGTGCCTGTCACCAAATAGCGCTCATTTATTATTTTGAGGTGGTGGAGTGCGTGACCTGCGATGATGTAGGCAATGGCACGGGTGGTGATTTCTGTGTTGTTTGCGAATCCTATTTTCTCCCATGCGTTTTCTGGCAAATTGTTAATTAGGGTGATGGTAGCATTGCGTACGGCGGTGAAGTCTTCTAAAAGCTTTTTAATAGGAAGTCCATCAAAATTAGATTCTGCAATATAGTCGTTCTCATTAAAGCCCGCAAGTGGTGTTTTATCGCCACGGCCAACTCGAAGCAGACGGTAGCTCATAATTCTTTCCGTGTCAGCCATATGACCAAGGACTTCTTTGATACTCCATTTTCCTGTGGCGTAACGGTACAGTCCCTTTTCTTCAGATAATCCTTCGAATAGTGCAGTTGTTTTCTCAAAATTATCTTTTAAAATTTCTAGCAAGTCGCCTTCTGGAACTAACTTTACATACGGAACATAATATTCCGGAAATTCATTTGCTTCTGGTCGTAGAATCATTTTATTCGCCTCCTATTAATGATTATAAATTTTGAAAAATTAAATCGCTACCTATCTGTCTCAAAGAACACAATTAAAACAATTTCGAAACTTCTATTGAATATAGGATTTATTTTCCAAGATAGTAAATAATACCACTAAGTATTGTGCATATTAAAAATAAAAAAAGGAATGGCGATTGATGAAATATAATAAATGGATATTACTAGTGATGATGCTGGTCCCATGGCTGTCATTACCAATGTTAGGAAAAAGAAACTTCAAACGCTATTTACCTGGGGCCTTTTTTATCATCGTTTGGATTTCTGTCGAAAGCATAGTGGCTAAAAGGAGAGCTTGGTGGAGATTTTACGAAAAACTAATTCCTAATGTAATGGGAGAATTGCCTCTCCTATTTGGTCCTTTTTTTATAGGATCGATTTGGATATTAAAATTTACCTTTGGTAAATTCTTTCGCTATCTTCTTGTGAATTTAGTCATGGACGTTTTATTTAGTTATCCAGGAATGTACGTGTTAAAAAGAATGGGGATCGCCTCGCTCGTTCGTTTAAAGCATTACCAAATGGCTATTCTCTTTATGGCCAAATCGGTCCTTATGTACGTGGTCCAAATGATTGCTGAGAAAGTCCGAAAAAAACCAAAATCACTAATTAAAAGACTACTTCCATAAAAAGATGGGGTCTATTTTCCTATCCTGTGTAGGTTAAATATTGATTGTCTGTATAATTGGTGATAGAATTTTAGTTAAATTTATAGGATTGTAACTGTTAAATCAGGCAAAACCTAAGACTAATGTTATTGACGTTAGTTTTAGGTTTTATTTTTTAGAAAAATAACATTCAAAGGTGATTGACATGAAAATCGCAAAAGTAATTAATAACAATGTTATCAGTGTGATCGATCCCAACAATAAAGAACTTGTCGTTATGGGCAGGGGGATTGCGTTTCAAAAAAGACCTGGTGATCTTGTAGACGAATCAAAGATTGAGAAGATTTTTAAATTAGACAATAAGGATGTCTCGGAAAAATTTAAAACGCTTCTGTATGATGTTCCCATGGAATACATGGATATTTCTGAACAGATTATTTCATATGCGAAGGAAAAACTGGGGAAAAAATTAAATGACAGCATATATGTATCGTTAACGGACCATATCACCTTCGCGATTGAGAGAAACCAAAAGGGCTTAACCATCTCTAATCCATTGCTCTGGGAAATCAAAAGAATTTATTCGGATGAATATGAAATCGGTTTAAAGGCGTTAAAGATGATAGAAGAGGCGCTTGGAATTTCGCTTCCTGAGGATGAGTCGGGATTTATTGCCATGCATATTGTCAATGCTGAGCTGAATGAAGAAATGCCAAACGTTGTTAATATGACCAGATTAATTCAAGATATTTTGAATATTGTTAAATATCATTTCAAAATAGAGCTTGATGAGGAATCATTAAACTATTTCCGTTTTCTTACCCATCTCAAGTTCTTTGCGCAGCGGTTGTATACGGAAACTACCCACAAAAGCGGGGATGACTTTCTCTATGAGATGGTAAAAGAGAAACAAAAAGAAGCTTTTGCATGTGTGGAGAAAATTCGCGATTTTATCAAAAAAACACATAACCATGAACTAACAAAAGAAGAGATGGCCTATCTTACGATTCATATTGAACGTGTAGTGAATAGATCCTAAATTATTTGAAAGAAAGCGTTGACTTATATTGAAAGCGTGTGCTATTATAAATTCACAAATTAATATTCATTTAATAGGATTGTTACTGATCAAGCAGGCAAAACCTAAATTGTATTGTCATATAACTATGATTGTTTATGGCATTCAATTTAGGTTTTTTTTATTCCTAAATGGAAGTTTTGTAAGGACTGACTAGCTCTTACAAGTGACTTCGGCAGTTTTACTAGTTTAATATTTTTAACACAGGATTGTTACTGGTAATGCAGGCAAAACCTGAGGAACAAAGGGAGGACCATAGTGCCAAGTCCATCTCTTGTTACTCAGGTTATTTTTTTACAAAAAATCAGGAGGAAAAATCATGGACTACAAAAAAACAGCTATAAGCATTGTAGAACTTGTTGGTGGTGAAGGTAATGTTCAGAACGTTATTCACTGTATGACAAGATTACGTTTCAATTTACATGATCAAAGCAAAGTTGATCGTAAAAGTTTAGAAAAGGTTCCAGGAATCATGGGGACGAATGTCAGCGGTGACCAATTTCAAATTATTATCGGAAACGATGTTCCAAAAGTATATAACGCTATTTTAGATAACAGCTCACTTAAGGCAGACAGCACTAATAAGAAATCTCAAAAAAGCAAAAACCCAATAAATGCAATTTTTGATGTAATTTCAGGTGTGTTTACACCCATCTTGCCAGCGATTGCTGGTGCGGGTATGATCAAAGGGATTCTCGCGATTGCCCTAACGTTTCACTGGCTGTCAAATACGAGCCAAGTTTACACTATCTTAAATGCGATTGGTGATGGTGCATTTTACTTCTTGCCAATCTTGCTGGCAGTAAGTGCAGCTAGAAAGTTTGGCAGTAATATTTATGTGGCAGCGGCCATAGGAGCAGCGCTGTTACATCCAAATATTACAGCATTATTAAGTGCAGGTAAGCCGGTTCACTTCCTTGGTCTACCTGTAACGGCAGTTACCTATTCTTCCACTGTTATCCCGATCTTACTTGCCATCTGGATTGCAGCCTATGTAGAAAAATGGGTTGACCGAATTATTCCTAGCATGTTCAAACTAATCTTTGTTCCAACATTAACATTATTGATTGTGGTCCCAGTTACTTTAATTGCTGTTGGTCCATTAGGTTCGATTATCGGAAACTGGCTATCTGCAGGAGTAGGAGCATTATTCGATCACGCAGGACTATTTGCAGGAGCCCTATTAGGTGGTACATGGTCCTTAATCATTATGACAGGTATGCACTATGCGTTTTTACCAATTGCCATGAACAATATTGCCACTAAAGGTTATGATGTTATTATGCCTTCGATGTTTATGGCCAACATGGGACAAGCGGGAGCAACATTTGCAGTATCATTACGCTCTAAAAACAAATCTTTTAAATCTTTAGCAATGACAACAAGCTTAACGGCTGTTATGGGTGTTACCGAGCCGGCTATGTACGGTGTCAACATGCGCTTAAAGAAACCATTTATTGGTGGTCTTATCGGTGGTGCCGTTGGGGGAGCTTACTACAGTGCCCTTGGCGTAAAATACTTTATCCTTGGTGGTAATGCCGGTTTACCAGGATTAGCTTCTTTTGTCGGTGATACATTTGTCTGGGCAGCTTTAGGTTTCCCAATTGCTTTTGCAGCTGGTGCAGTTGCAGCCTTTATTATGGGCTTTGAGGATGTAGAAAGTGAAGAGGATCAAAATACATCACCAGAAACTGAAACAACTCCAGTTGACACTAAGTCTGAATTAGTAGTAGCAGCAGAAAAAGTCTTCAGCCCACTAAAAGGCGAAGTAAGAGCATTAAGTGAAGTCAATGACCCAACGTTTTCAACTGAAATCATGGGTAAGGGGCTAGCAATCCAGCCGCAAGAAGGAAAGGTTGTATCTCCTGTTATTGGAAAAGTAACCACTATTTTTAAAACAAAACATGCTATTGGTATTACTAGTGATAATGGAGCTGAAATCTTAATCCATGTTGGTTTAGATACTGTTAAATTAGAAGGAAAACACTTCACCGCACATGTGAAAAACGGTGATTTGGTGGAAGTGGGTCAAACACTTGTAACGTTCGATATGGATGCCATCAAGGCAGAAGGATATGACTTAATTACCCCTGTCATTATTACCAATACGGACCGTTATCAATTAATTGAACCGATTAAGCAAGGGAAAATCAACACTCGTGAAGCTTTCCTAGCATTACAGTAATTCCAAGCCAGGGGAAATCCAAATTCCCCTGACTTGCTACATAATATTTAGTTTAAAAACTAACTCTAACCAATGGAGTTATAAAAATTAATGAGGTGTCTGATGATGAATCGTAAATTTCCAGAAGGTTTTCTATGGGGTGGAGCAACCGCTGCTAATCAATTAGAAGGAGCATATCAAGAAGGCGGTAAAGGTTTAAACCTAGCTGACGTGCTTCCTGGTGGAAAAGTTCGTTTAGAACTTCTTATGAAACCTGGTTTCAATTATGAGATTGACGAAAGTAAGTATCACTATCCAAACCATGAAGGTATTGATTTTTACCATCGCTATAAAGAAGATATTGCTCTTTTTGCAGAAATGGGTTTTAAGGTATACCGTATGTCGATTGCTTGGTCACGTATTTTCCCAAGAGGAGACGAAGAAACTCCTAATGAGGAAGGCTTAGCTTTTTACGACCGCGTATTTGATGAGTTACACAAACATGGGATTGAACCAGTAGTGACTATTTCTCACTATGAAACACCGTTACACCTTATTAAAGAATATGGTGCTTGGAAAAATCGAAAATTGATTGGCTTTTTTGAGCGCTATGTAAGAACCATTTTTGATCGATATAAAAATAAAGTAAAGTACTGGATGACATTTAACGAAATTAATGGAGCAACACATTTCCCACTTTTCGGCTTAGGTTTTTCTGCATCAAGCGAAGAAGCTCGTTTACAAGAAAGTTTCCAAGGATTGCATCATCAATTTGTAGCTAGTGCCTTAGCTGTTAAAATTGGACACGAAATCATTCCTGGTTCACAAATTGGATGTATGCTTGTTTATGCACCAGTTTATGCTTTCGATAGCAACCCTGAAAATGTCATGTATGCTCTAAAAGAGGAACAAATTTTCAACTATTATTGTGGAGATGTTCAGGTTCGTGGTGAATATCCTGCATTTGCCAAACGTTATTTTGAGGAAAATGGGATTAAATTAGACATTCAAGATGGAGACTTGGAGATCATTAAAGAAGGTACGGTTGATTATATCGGATTTAGTTATTACATGTCCCGCACTGAAAGAAAAGAAAAAACGAATGAAGAAAGTGCATCCGGTAACATTATCGGCGGTGTGAAAAATCCATTCCTTAAAGCTAGTGACTGGGGCTGGGAGATTGACCCAGAAGGTCTTCGTATCTCATTAAACAAACTCTATGACCGTTATCAAGTACCTTTATTTATTGTAGAAAATGGTCTAGGGGCTAAAGATACAGTGGAAGCAGATGGCTCCGTCAATGATGATTATCGTATTGATTATTTAAGAGACCATATTAAAGCGATGGCTGAAGCGATTGAAGATGGTGTTAACCTGATGGGATACACTCCTTGGGGCTGTATCGACCTAGTGAGTGCCTCTACTGGTGAAATGTCTAAACGTTACGGATTTATTTATGTTGATAGACACGATGACGGCAGCGGTACATTAGAACGCAGCAAGAAAAAGTCTTTCTACTGGTATAAAGATGTTATTGCTACGAATGGCGAACAGCTTTAATACTGAAGCTTGCCGGTAAGCCATGATGGCTTCCGGTTTTCTTTTTTATAAAAAGTGGTTGGCTGGTTCATAACGCTAAAAGGAATTAAAGTTAGTTATCTTCTGTTGACGAAGGGCTCATAACTCCCAAAGACCAGGGATAACGGGAAGTTCGGTAGATAAGAAGGGTTCAAAACCCCCGAAAGCCATGAAGTGAGGATAGAGTCCGTATAATTGTGTAAAAAGAAAAGGAGTCAAATTAATTCCTCTAGTCAACAATGTTAACAGCGACGAAAACATGAGGAGGAAATTAATTATGACTCAAATTCAGTTTAACCTAAATATTGAGGATTTAAAAGACTACGTAATGAATTCGGATTTAAACGCTGTTGTTAAAGCTTCCGTAGTTCTAGTTTTAAATTCAGTTATGGAAAAAGAACGTGATGACTACTTACAGGCTGGGACTTACGAACGTACATCGGATCGTCGTGACTACCGAAACGGTTACTATGAACGGGAGTTACTATTGAGTATCGGTAAAATTCCTTGAAAGTGCCTCGTACGCGAAATGGAGAATTTTCACCAACTATATTTGAAAAATATTCCCGGTGTGACCAAGCCTTTGCCCTTTCCATGCTTGAAATGGTTGTAAATGGGGTGTCTACTCGTAAGGTAAAAAATATTGTGGAACAATTATGTGGGGAGAACGTCTCAAAATCTTTTGTTTCTTCTCTAACAGAGAAGCTTGATCCAATTGTTAATACATGGGCTAATAGGTCTCTTAACACAACATATTATCCATATATTTATGCTGATGCCATGTACATCAAAGTCAGGGAACATCACCGTGTGGTGTCTAAGGCTGTTTATATTGCCACGGCGATTAATGAACAGAATGGCCGGGAAATCTTAGGTTTAAAGGTAGATCACACGGAGAGCTATGAAGCCTGGCAGAGATTTTTTCAATACTTACAATCACGTGGTCTCCAATCACCTAAATTAATCATATCAGATTCACATAAGGGCTTAAAAAAGGCTATTGCGGAAGAATTTGTAGGGACTACTTGGCAACGCTGCACGGTACATTTTAGACGCAATATCTTTAGTCAATTGCCTAAAAAAGACATGGAAGATGTGAAAATAGGCTTAAAGAGAATATTTGATGCTGTAAAAGTTGAAGATGCTAGGAAATTCAAAGAAGAGTTTTTAAAGAGTTTTGGAGAAAATCCAAAACTGGAAAAGGCTATAGAAACATTAGAAAATGGCTTCGAAGATGCCATTCAATACCTCAACCAACCTTCTAAATATCGCCTATTTATTCGTAGTACAAATTCGTTAGAACGATTAAATCAAGAGGTTAGGAGAAGGGAACAAGTTATACGAATTTTCCCCAATACACAATCAGCGTTCAGATTGATTGGAGCAGTATTGATGGATATTGCAGAAGAACTAGCAAATAAAAGATTATTACCTGTAGGAAATGAGTAAACACACATGTTCGTTAGGTCCCGATTGGAATCAAATTATCTCAATTTTGAAATACTTAAGAAAGTAGTTTTAGGGTGTGGTGGATGGCCTAATTTCGAATTGACATTGAGCCTCTGCGGGCATGATGTAAAGCCAGGAAGCCAGGAGTTTAACAACCCCTGGCTTGCCCTCCAGGCTATCATGCCCGCCACTCAATGTTAATTCGAAATATGTGAAGTCCACTTATCATAATTTTATGTAAGCCTAAGTTTCATTGTTGACAATTTTTACACAATTTACTGGACTTGACTGAAGTGAGTAGGTTCGGTAGATAAAGAAGGGTTCATAACCCCTGAAGACCAAGAATAAAGAGAATCTCGGTCAATAAAGACCAATTCTGAAAAAACAATTTGAAACTGGAGGAACTTTACATGAAACACTCTAAACTTAAACCATTCTCAAAGGACTTTTTCTGGGGCGGTTCCACATCAGCATATCAAATCGAAGGGGCCTGGAATGAAGATGGAAAAGGTCCATCTGTCATCGATATGGCGAAATACCCAGAAGGCACTACCGATTTTAAAGTTGCCAGCGACCATTATCATCATTACAAAGAAGACATTGCGCTATTAGCCGAAATGGGATATAAAGCCTATCGCTTCTCAATTGCTTGGACAAGACTCTATCCGAATGGTTCTGGAGAACTGAATCAAAAAGGAATCGAGTTTTATAATAATTTAATCAATGAAATCGTTGCACATGGGATCGAACCGATTGTGACGATGTACCATTTTGACTTGCCATATGCCCTACAGCAAAAAGGCGGCTGGTCAAACCGCGAAACCATTGATGCCTTTGAAGTTTATGCCCAAACCTTATTTGAAAACTTCGGTGACCGGGTAAACTATTGGTTAACTATTAACGAACAAAATATGATGATCCTGCATGGTGATGCGATTGGTACCGTTGACCCTAACTTAGAAAATCCTAAAAAGGAATTGTATCAGCAAAACCACCACATGCTCGTGGCGCAGGCAAAAGCGATGAATTTGTGCCATCAAATGCTGCCAAATGCAAAAATTGGTCCGGCACCGAACATTGTCTCCATCTATCCAGCAAGCTCTAAGCCGGAAGATATTATGGCTGCTCAAAATTATTCAGCGATTCGTAACTGGCTTTACTTAGATATGGCTGTATTTGGCCGTTATAATACAACTGCTTGGAACTACTTTGAAGAAAAAGGCTATGTTCCAACCATTCTTGATGGTGATATGGAAGTTTTAGCAAGTGCGAAGCCTGACTTTATTGCTTTTAACTATTATACTTCCCAAACGGTTGCGGCAAGTGAAGGAGACGGTACAGATGTTGGTCACACAGGAGACCAGCATATCACGATTGGAGAGCAAGGTGTTTATAAAGGTGCAACCAATCCGAACCTGAAAAAGAATGAGTTTGGCTGGGAGATTGACCCGGTTGGTTTTAGAAACACATTAAGAGAAATCTATGATCGCTATAACCTTCCATTGATTGTTACAGAAAATGGATTAGGTGCATTCGATAAGCTCGAGGAAGGTGATGTGGTAAACGATCCTTATCGCATTGATTTCTTACGAAAGCATATTGAGCAAATGCAATTAGCGATTACCGATGGTGTCGAGGTATTTGGATTCTGCCCATGGTCAGCCATTGACCTTATTAGTACGCATCAAGGTTGCAGCAAGCGTTATGGTTTTATCTTTGTGAACCGCGAAGAGTTTGATTTGAAAGACTTACGCCGTATCCGTAAGCAAAGCTTTTATTGGTATAAAGAGCTTATTGCTACAAATGGTGAGAAATTAGAATAAGTTTAGCAAGAGTTTGTCCTGAGTGTGGACAAGCTCTTTTTGTCTTAGAAGACTTAAGAAGATTGAAAATGATAGAATAGTAATTAATTTATCTCTTGGGGTGAGCGTATGAAATTAACTAATTTTGAGCAGTGGATGGATGATAAAATTCTCGAGCGCGGCCTAGCTTATTTAAAAAAAGGGAAAGTCCTAAATCTTACTACTTCAGACGAAATTCATTATAAAGCCCTAGTAGATGGCTCGGAAGTGTATCATGTTGACATATATCTAAATGATGAAGTTGTAGTCAATGCTTATTGTGATTGTCCTTATGACTTGAACGAATATTGTAAGCACAAAGCAGCTGTTCTATATGCGTTAAGAGAGAAAAAGCCTGAAAAGGAAGGAGTAACAACCATCGTGAAACCAGAGGAGAAGGGTGTTAGGTCCATCCTGCTAAATCAAACCAAGGAAAATCTAATTAAGATTATTCTTGATGTAATAGAGGAATTTCCAGATATCGAAAAACGATTGATGTTTCAATTTAGCTCTGATGAAGAGGAAATCACTTCAGCTAAAAAGCTGATTCAAGAATATATTAATAGAGCTAAACACAGAGGATTTATTGATTGGCGCCATTTGGGTCAAGCATTACAAGGAGCTGAAATGACTTTGCAAAAGGCGCGTAACAAACTAGAAATGGGTAATTCACAAAGTGCTGTATTGTTATCTCTTACGGTCTTATCGCCCGTCGTTAAAATGCTTCAGCATTCGGATGACTCAGATGGCTCTGCCGGAGGTATCATCAATTGGGCTTTAAGACTAATGGACGAAGCTGTTATAGCGAGTTTAGACTTTTTTTCTGAACAAGATCAAAAGAAGCTTTTTGAAGCTATTTTAAAAGAAGCACAAAAAACTCTTTATAATGACTGGAGCGATTGGCGCTACGACCTTTTAAGGATTTGTACTCATTTTTTAAATCAAAAAGAATTAAGAAAGAAATTAGAAAAGCAATTAGATACCCTTTTAGAGAAGGCAGGAACCTCTTGGAATGCTAAATATGATCATAAAGAAGTGAAACTGCTGCAGCTTGACATTATCGAAAAATGTGAAGGATTGGAAGCTGCCAAGCAGTTTATTTATGAAAATATCAATATTAGTGAGTTCCGTAAAAAGGCCATTGCTTTGGAGTTCCAATTGGAAGAGTATAAAAAGGTTGTCCAGCTTTGTATAGAGGGGGAGGCAGTAGATAAAGACTATCGCGGTCTTGTGAAAGATTGGAAGGAATACCGCTATAAGGCTTATGAAATGCTTGGTGAGGTTGAAGAGCAGACAATTAGCGAAAGAACTTTTATTTAAAGGTGAATTTATATACTATCAAGAGCTAAAAAAACTGTATTCTTCAGGTGAATGGGAAACGGTTTTGAAAGAAATATTGATCGAATTTGGAAGGCAAAAGTACCAGCCGTCTGCTTATGTTTCCATCTTAATTCAGGAAAATTTGACAGCAGAGCTTTTGCGCTATTGTCAGGATAATATTCTGACGATAACCGAGTATTATCCGTATTTAATGAAGGATTACCTAAAAGAAGTAAACGATTTGTTTATTCAATATATTATGGCATCTGCCGATGAAGCGACGGATCGAAAAAAATATCGTAAAGTGTGTGCTTTAATCAAGACCTATAAAAAGGCATGTGGGACGATCCATTCTCATCAGCTTATTACAGAGCTAAGAGAAAGACATAAAAGAAGACCGGCATTTTTGGAAGAATTGGAGAGAATTAGATAAAGGGGAAAAATGATTTCATTTGCAAAGGACTATTGCATCCAAGAGTCGGTCAAGGTTTCTTTGATAGAAGATTTGAAGGACAAAATGGACCTGAGGAACGAGGAAAGTGTCCTTCAATAAGGGGATGAAGGACAAAATGCCGCCCGAGAACGTTTAAAGTGTCCTTCATCAAACAAATCAAGGACACAAATCCCCCCCATCAAATCAATTAAAGTGAAAAATAAACCAAATTTTATTATAATATTGGAAGGGTTTACATAGAGAGAAGAGAGAGGGGATTACTATGGTTTATCAGGCTGATGACAATCGTTATGAAACTATGAAATACAATCGTACTGGGCGTTCAGGTTTATTGCTTCCGGCAGTTTCCTTAGGTCTATGGCATAACTTTGGCGGCATTAATACATACGAAAATGGCAGGGATATGCTAAGAAGAGCCTTTGATTTGGGAATTACCCATTTCGATTTGGCCAATAACTATGGTCCACCTAAAGGATCTGCTGAAGAAATGTTTGGACGTATGTTAAAAACGGATTTTGCTCCATTTCGCGATGAAATGGTTATTTCCACAAAAGCCGGCTATACTATGTGGCCAGGTCCATATGGAGATTGGGGTTCTAGAAAGTATCTAATCTCAAGCTTAGATCAAAGTCTTAAACGAATGGGACTCGATTATGTGGATATTTTTTACTCACACCGTCCAGATCCAAATACTCCAATAGAAGAAACCATGATGGCGTTAGATTCTATTGTCCGTCAAGGAAAAGCGCTCTATGTCGGAATTTCTAGATACAGTGCGGAACAAACTGCAGAAGCAATTAAAATCTTGAACCAGCTTGGTACACCACTATTAATCCATCAGCCTAAATACTCAATGTTTTACAGAGAGATTGAGGATGGTCTTCAAGATGTGCTACAAGAAAATGGTGTTGGATCAATTGCCTTTAGTCCGTTGGCACAAGGCTTGTTAACAAATAAATACTTAACTGGAATTCCAGCAGACTCCCGGGCAGCTAGTTCAACAGGATTCTTAAAGAAGGAACATGTCACCCCTGAAGTAATTGAACAGGTTCAAAAATTAAACGAAATGGCGTCCGAGCGTGGTCAAAGCTTATCACAGATGGCCCTTTCATGGGTACTACGCGGTGGAAAAGTAACATCCGTTCTAATTGGGGCGAGCAAAGTGAGTCAAATCGAGGAAAATGTTGCCGCTTTGGAAAACCTTGAATTTACTGACGAAGAATTAGCTCGAATTGAGGATATTCTTCATAGCTAAAAGAACTGCCAGCCGCTGCGAGGCGCTGGCAATTTTTTCGATGATAAGAAAGAATAAAATTGACTTCGAGAATTGTCTAGCTCCAGCGCTTTTCTTTCCTTAAAGTAGTGATTTATATCACAAAACTCCATCCCTTTTTTCTTTATTATTAATTATATTGGGGAAATATAAAAGTGGATGGTGAGAAACTTGGATAACAACTTTAAATCACTTTATAGTGAAATTGGCGGGCAGGAAACGATTGATAAGCTAGTAGAAGCCTTTTACCCAAGAGTTTATGCGGATCCCGTCTTGGCACCATTATTTCAAGGTGACATGGAAGAAATTAAAAGAAAACAGCGTATGTTCTTGCCGCAATTTTTAGGAGGACCTGCCCTATATAGTCAGGAATTCGGGCCGCCAGCCATGAGAGCACGGCATCTGCCTTTTGAAGTAACACCTACAAGAGCAAAGCATTGGCTACAATGTATGAAAGAAGCTTTTCATGAAATCAGGCTCGATCGGAACCCAGCAGGACAAGCTTTTTATGAACGATTAACACAAGTGGCCGGTATTATGGTGAACACTCCGGACAGCGAATAAAATAAACAAAGGCTCTTCTCATTATGAGAAGAGCCTTTATTCTAAAATAGGAAAGTATAAATTTCGACTTTGAGAATTGTCCAGCTCCAAGCGCCATCGGCTCGAGGTCACAAGCTTATCCAGTTGCGGCTCCTTGGGACTCAAGGCATAAGCCACCCCCTGAAGAAGGCAAAAAACGCCTTCTTACATGGTGCGTCTTATGCCTCCGTCCCAAAACAAAAACAGTCGCCTCCACATTTAGATCAATCCGTCCAAAAGGTTAAAGAACAACTTTTCGGCCGGCTCGTCTTGTCGCCGAAATCTAAGCGCCTTGCGCTTTTCTTATTTCTTCAACTTAGCCCATGTTGCATCAAGTGCTTTCATGGCCTCTGCTTTCGATTTTTGGCCGCCAACATATGCTTGTAATGTAGCACCAAATTCTTGTCCAGCGCCATCAGGATACTTCATGAACTGCCAAGAGTAAGTCTTACCATCTTTCGAGTACTTTTGAAGGTCTGCGCCTAGTGGGCCAATATCTTCAGCTTTTGCTTCAATCGTTTTGAATGCTGGAACATATTTAAAGTCTTTCACAAGTGCGGTTTTACCTTCGTCAGATGTGACCATCCAGTTTAAGAAATCTTTTGCGGCCTTTTTGTCTGCTTCTGGTGCTTTGTTATAAACTACCCAGTTCGTTGGAACGTCCACCATTAGTTTATCTGCTTGAGCTGCATCGTCTGTAAGTGCTAGTGGAATAAAGCCCACTTCCATACCAGGATTTAATTTATCTAACATCGGCTGAATCCAGTTACCTTGTTGAATCATTGCTGTCTCACCATTAGCAAATTGAGTGACTTCTGTATTGTAGTCAGTTGTTAATGGATTTTTGTTACCATACTTAACGGTTAGGTCAACAAGCTTAAAATAGTCTTCAAAGTATTTGTTGCCAGCAATTTTTGAGGTCCCCTTATTTAACCCATCAATGAAATTCGGTTCATCTGCTTCTTCGTAAGCGAATGGCACGTTAAGACCATGGTTTGCTAATACCCACCATTCCGCATAACCGACTGAGAATGGAGTGATACCGGCAGCTTTTAACTTTTTCGCTGCCGCTTCTAACTCGGAGTAGGTTTTAGGCAGCTCCGTAATTCCTGCTTTTTTAAATAATTGCTTGTTATATGCAAAACCGTAACCTTCCATATTAACGGGTTGGCCATAGATTTTTCCATCCATTGTCATTGGTTTTAAGGCATCTTCATATGCATCCTTTACCCAAGGCTGATCTGATAAATCTTCTAATTTATCTTTCCAAGTAATCGCTTCTTGATAACCGCCGTTTCCAAAGATATCAGGAGCTTTATTGGAGGCGAATTTTGCTTTAAGGGCTGCAGCACCATCAGCACCGCCTCCGACTGATTCGATATTAAACGTAACGTTTGGGTGTTCTTTTGTATATTTATCTGTTAACGCTTTCAGTTGGTCTGCAATTTCAACTTTTCCGTTGAAGATATCAACTACTACTTTCCCATCTTTGCTGCCACTATCCTTTTTTGTACCGGATGCACTATCGCTGTTACCGCATGCACCTAAAAGAAGTGAAGCCGATAAAATCCCCGCTGCGATTGAATATTTTTTAAATGCCATTTTTGTTTGCCCTCCTGATATTATCTATTTAATTTATATATCTCCCTGCTGTCAAATATAGGACAGCAGGGGCCAATCTTACTTAATAGAACCGCTAGTGATTCCTTTGATAATGTGTTTCTGCATCGAAAAGAAGAATATTAACAAAGGAATAATTCCTAGAACGAGTGCTGCTAATGCTAAATCCCATTGCTTTGTATACTGTCCAAAGAAGAAGAAGGTAGCTAAAGGAATGGTTCGATATTCAGGATTTTGAAGAACTAATGATGGTAATAAATAGTCATTCCAAATCCATAAGCTGTTGAGAATAACGATTGTTACCGTGATAGGCTTCAATAATGGAAAGACAATTCTCCAAAACACTCCTAGTCTAGAACATCCGTCAATGATGGCTGCTTCTTCTAGTTCTACTGGAATCCCCTTAATAAAACCGTGATATAAGAAGATGGTCATTCCTGAACCAAACCCTAGGTACATAATGACAAGTCCCCAGATGCTGTTCAATAATCCAAAATTTCCTGCCGTTTTAATCAGCGGGATCATGAGGGATTGAAAGGGTATAATCATCGCGGCAACAAAGATCATAAAGATGATATTGCTGATTCTTTTTTTTGTTCGAACAAGCATATAAGCCGCCATTGAACAAAAGATAATCAGAACAATATTACTTAATACCGTAATAATTAAGGAATTAGAAAATACTTTTAGGTAGTCCAATTTTTCAAAAGCATTAATATAGTTATCAAGCATAAATACTTTTGGTAATGCAGATGTATTTGATAGTATCTCAGCGAACGGTTTCAAGGAGTTTGATAGCAAATAATAAAATGGAACTAAAAAGACTAGACCCAGCAGGATAGCAAATATCTCCAGGACAAAAGTTTTACTTGTATACCTGTTACCCATTAGGATTCAACCTCCCTTTTCTTCGAAATCGTTACTTGGAGGACGGTAATCGCTGCAACTACGATAAAGAAGATTAAGGCCTTTGCTTCACCGATACCGTAGCGGTTGTTAACGAAAGCTTCAGTATAAATATTTAGTGCTAACATCTCAGTTGATTTAAATGGACCGCCGCCAGTTAATGATAGATTGGCGTCGAAGATTTTAAATGATGAAGCTGTAGTTAAGAATAAACAAATTGTCACAGCCGGTGCAACTAGCGGCATGGTAATGTGTCGAAGAATTTGCCAGCGATTCGCTCCGTCGATTTTGGCTGCTTCAATCAATTCTTGGGGAACATTTTGTAATGCTGCAATATAGATGATCATTATGTAGCCGGCTCCCTGCCAGACACTGACGATCACAATTCCCCAAAATGCCGTATTAGCATCCCCTAACCATGGTAATTGGAAAAATGGAATATGTGTTAATTGCCCAAGTGAAGAGAAACCCTTTACAAAAATAAACTGCCAGATAAAGCCTAATAAAAGACCGCCAACCATATTTGGCATAAAGAAAACGGTCCGGAGGATGTTCCTTGTTTTAAACATTTGTGTAACGAGTATGGCCAATCCAAAACCAATGACATTTGTTAAAATAATCGCCACAACGGTATATTTGGTGGTTAGGATAAAGGAATCCTGAAATTGTTGGTCCTCTGTAAACAGGTATTTAAAATTATCAAGACCAACCCATTTGATGTCTCCTGTGATACCATTCCAATCGGTAAAGGCGTAATAAATACCCGTAAAGAAAGGGATTAGGACAATAACTGTAAATGCCAACAACACGGGACCGACAAATAGAGCAAATAATCCTGCATCCTTGAGCTTCTTCCTTTTATTTAAAGAAGCTGACTCTGAAATCCTGATACTAGTTTTGCCAGATAAAGTTGAACTTTTTAATTCACTTTGATGATTCACTGACTGCACCTCCTATAATGTGATTCTAGGGGTTCTTTGAAAAATATGAAACGGCTTACATTGACCAGTAGGGTGGAAAATATTGAACATGGCATTTTTTTAGATTAATGTAGACACCCTGTAATGCAAGAACACTTATGCTAAAATGAGGGAGAATTCAGGATAAAACCGAAAAGGGGGGAGGCTAGTTCGAGTGAACAGGAACTAGCGCATGAGCTTATGCAATGGGGGATTCGGAAAAAACTAATTATTACTTTAATGGCTGTGATGATACTCCCTTTTGGAATAGCCATTACAATTACTTATTATCAAACAACCAAGTCTATTAATGACCGATTTGTAACCACGAATCATGAGTTAATTGTAAAGGGGGGAGCGGAGCTTAGTACCTATTTAGAGGACGTCGCACAATTGTCGACCGTTCTATATCGGTATACGCCTTTTATGTCAGTAATGAGGGTTGGGATTTCGGAAAACATAAGCAGTAATCAAGAGGAAGTACGAAGAATGCTTGCTTATACATTTAATTCCCGGCCGGAAATTGAACAGATGCTTCTATATATAAATAAAGGAAAAGATTCTTATACCAATTACCACTCGACAATCAGCGGAAGAGTGAAATACGAGAATATATTGTCCAATCCTTTCTATGCACGCTTAAGCAAATCACATGACTTTTCTGTAATTGAACCACCCCATGAGATTTATAGCTACAATAACTTGTCCGTGATTCCTAACTCAGAAAAGAATCAAGTTTTAAGTTTTCATACCATTATAAGAGATGTACCGTTAGATGACATTTTAGGTTTTGTATCGATAGATATAAATCTTTCCAAGATAAGAGACATTGCTGGTCGATTATACACTCCTGGGGTTGAAGACTTATACATTATGAATGATGAGGGTGTTATCGTATACTCCTCAAAAAACAATGCCATTGGCAAGCGCAATAATGAAGAATGGTTTAAACAAATAAAGAAGCAACCGAAGGAGAGTGAAAGTCTAGAACGGAAAGATGATAAGTTTTCGGGAGTAATTGTCTACCAACAATTTTCTGATTCCTTTAAAAACTGGTACATTGTTAAACGAATTCCTTATGATGTCCTTTACCAGGGGGCAAGGCAGACTGTATTTACTAATATTATCATTGTTATGATTACGCTTATTATTGTATTATTTGCTACCATGTTCATTTCATTTAAGCTCACAGCTCCAATTAAAGTATTAATAGCGAATATGAAAAAAGTAGAAAAAGGTGTGTTTGAAGCAGATTTTGAGTCATTAGGAAATGACGAAATCGGGATGTTGGGAAGGCATTTTAAACTGATGATTGCAAAAATAAATGAATTAATAGAACGAGAATATAAGCTGGAGATTGAAAATAAATCCTCCCAATTAAGGGTTCTTCAGTCACAAATAAATCCGCATTTCCTATATAATGCCTTTCAATCGATAGGAACACTTGCATTAAAATTGAAAGCGGTACCGGTTTACTCGCTATTAAATTCATTATCAAATATCATGCGTTACAGCATGAATATGAAGGATGATATTGTCCCATTATTAGCGGAAGTCAACCATGTTAAATCCTATCTTACGTTACAAAAACAAAGATTTGATGATCAGTTTGAATTTGAGCTGGATATTGAGGAAAGTGTAGAAGAGATACGAGTACCGAAAATGATTTTACAACCCATTGTGGAAAATTGCTTTAAACATGGCTTTGATCAGCAGGTCGAAACAGCAACGATTATGATTTCAGCAAAAGGTGAATCTGATGACTTTTTCTCCATAACGGTTAAAGATAATGGAATAGGTGTTGAAGAGGAAGAGCTTAAAAATATTCGCCGAGAATTATCGGATGTCGGGAGAAGTGAATATCAGAAGGGTGAAGGAATAGGGTTGAAAAATATTTATGAACGTTTAATGATTTATTATAGTAACCGGGTAGAAATGGTTGTCACTAGTGGAGGAGAGAGCGGCTTTACCGTTACGATTATGATACCTAAAGTTATTCATAATGAGGTGATACATCCATGAAGGTCTTAATTGTCGATGATGAAAAACATGTTCGTGAAGGCATTAAGCTTCTCGGTGCATGGGAGCAGAATGGGATCACGGAGATTTATGAAGCGGGGAATGGTGAGGAAGCCATCCAGCTTATTCAAAGGCTTCGACCAGAAATTATTTTTTCCGATATGAAAATGCCCAAGATGGATGGAACACAGTTATTGGAATGGATTAAGGAAAATCAGCCTACCAGCAAAACCATTGTTGTAACCGGATACGATGATTACCACTATATGCGTAAAGCGATTCATTTTGGCAGTTCTGACTATTTATTAAAGCCCATTGATCCTGACATTTTAAATCAAACGTTAGATAAAGTGGTAAAGGAGTGGAAGAAAGAGGAAGAGGATAGAGAAAGAAAGACGACCAGTTCCCTGCTAATTAATGAAATGAAGCCAGTCTATCGAGATCGAAAGCTAACTCAATTAATGAATGATAATCTTAAGGAAGAATTGTTTGAGGAATTTGGGTTTTCTAGAGCGCAAAATTATCTCGTCGCGCTTGTTCGTTTAAATAGAAAGGCAATTGAGGCATTTCAAGGTGACCGTGATTTAACCTATTTTACAATTCTGAATGTGATAAATGAAGTTTTACACGAAGAAGAATGTGGAATTGCTTTTCGGTACCTAGCTCAAAAGGGTGAAATTTTGATTGTTTTTTGGAAGCAATTTGCTCAAATAGAAAAGCGATTAGAACGAATCTTTCAAGCAATAAAGAGAACTATTGGTGTGGCGTGTCATATTTCCGTTGGTATAGAGGTAACGGATAGGAAAAGATTAATTCTTTCCTATCAGCATGCAAAACAGGTTTTATTAAACAGCAATATTTTAGATGATGAAGAAACCAAAGTTTACAAACAAGATGTACTTCAGACACCATTAATAAAAAACTTATTTGTGTATTCCTCTGAAATTGAGCTAGCGATTCAAACAGGTGAAATTAGAGCATTCAAAGATTTGATTACCAAAATTGTTAAAGATTATTCAGAGGGAAACTATTTTTCGTGGGGGCAGCTGCTCCAACTTGAAAATGAATACCTTGTGATGAGTTATCATTGGTTTGAAAATTATCAGATACCTATAAAAGTTTACAATCTTATTCAATACAGAGTTGATCAATTTTTTGATGAAAACGGAACATTTCAGCTGCAGGGCTATGTTAAGCGAACTGTCCGTGAAATTGCTATATTCCTAAAAAGAGTGAAGCGCAAGTCAATTCAGAAAAACAATAATGTCATTTATGAAATTGAAAAATATTTACAGGCCAACTTCAATCGTGATGTAAAACTGCAGGAGATTTCGGGTCATTTCTATATTAGCAGAGAATATATTTCTAGAAAGTTTAAGCAGGAGTTTCATGTAAATATTTCTGATTATGTTGTGAAGATTCGAATGGAGCGGGCAAAATCCTTATTAAAAAATAGTGAGATGAAGATCTATGAAATCGCAACGATGGTTGGTTATCAGGACGATAAGTATTTTCGGAAGGTTTTTAAGAAGGTGGAAGGTGTAACACCGAACGAATATAGAGAACTACATTTTCAATAAGCTAGATTTAGATAAAAAGAGTAAACATAACTAATATTTTAGTTATGTTTACTCTTTTTATATTAACTAATTAACGAAACTAATGAAAAAAAGCGCAATTATACAAAAAAAATGAAAGAAGATGTATGATTTTATAAAAAATATGTTGAATGAAAGCGTAATCTCTGATATATTGATAATATAAAATTTAGTTAATTTAACTAAAAAGAGATGGTGGAGAGAAAATGGCAACAATAAAAGATATTGCCGATCAGGCAAATGTGTCGACGGCGACGGTATCTAGGATATTAAACAATGATCCCACACTTTCCGTATCAGATGATACAAGAAAACGAGTAATTGAAATCGTCAATGAGTTGAATTATAAACCATTACGCAAAAAGAGTGGAAAAACAGAGAAATCGAATGAGGTTTATAATATCGGCGTCATCATGTTAAATGATGAAACAATTGACCCGTATTTCCAATCCATTCGCCTTGGTGTAGAAAGTACATGTAATCAATATTCGCTAAATATCGTCACGACCATGATGGTCGGAAAGAGCAATATTACCGCTGAAGCCCTAAGCGGTCTTGATGGACTAATTGTTCTAGGAGATGTAGATATCGGAGATTTAAAAGAGATTTACTATGAAAATAACCATATTGTTGCGGTAGACTATTTGCCTCTAGATTCAAATGTTGACGTGGTGATATCGGATTTTGAAGGAGCTACACAAAAAGTACTGGAGCATTTGATTGGGCTTGGTCATACTGATATCGCTTATTTAGGCGGAAGAGGGATGGTTTTTGGTGTAAGCCATCAAAAGACGAAAGAAAAAGAAGATTCAAGGAAAATGACCTTTGAAAAAGTTATGAGAGAAAAGGACCTTTACAACCCAGATAAAGTCTTAATAGAAGAATGGGGACCAACAAGTGGATACAATTTAACAAAACAATTACTTGAAAACGGTCAAGCGCCAAGTGCGATTGTAGTCGGCAGTGACCCGATGGCATTGGGTGTTCTTCGTGCTTTACATGAAGCCGATATGAAAGTGCCTGAGGATGTATCAGTCTTTAGTTTTGATGATATCGAAGCAGCGGCATTCATGAATCCGCCTCTTTCAACTGTAAAAGTTTATGGAGATGAAATGGGGAAAACAGCAGTAAAGTTGCTTTATGACCGTTTGAAAGGAAGAACAATTCCGTTGAAAGTGACCATTCCAACGGACCTTGTTTTAAGAGAAAGTGTAACTGTTAAAAAATAATAAAAGAGAAACGGCGGTTCCATTCACCTTGTAACCGCTGTCAGCCCTTTTGTTAGATTTTATATAAAAAATTATTAATATCATGGAGGGTTTTCTATGAAAAAATCAATCTCAGTAGTGGCAGCTGGTATGATCGCACTTTCTATGTTAGCGGGTTGTGGGAGTAATGATGAAGCTTCAGGCAGTTCTAATGGCAAGGTGAAAATTGAGTTTCTGCAATACAAAACAGAAGCAAGAGGCACCTATGATGAACTGATTAAAAAATTTGAAAAAGAAAATCCTACAATTGATGTCGTTCAATCTAATCCACCTGATGCAACAACTGTGTTAAAAACACGTGTAGCAAAACGTGATATTCCTGACGTAATGGGAACAGGCGGAGATATCTCCTATTCTGACATTGCCAAGGCTGGTGCTTTTAAGGAAGTTACGAACGATAAATTATTAAACGATATTCAGCCTGCATATATCAGCATGTTAAAAGATATCTCTAAACAAGATAAAGTTTACGGCATCCCCTATGTAGCTAATGCGGATGCAGTTATTTACAATAAAGCTATTTTCAAAGAGTTAGGTCTGCAAGTTCCGAAAACCTGGGATGAATTTATTGCCGTCGCAGAAAAAGTAAAAGCTGCTGGTAAAATCCCATTCTATTTTACTTTTAAGGATGCATGGACAGCGTTACCAGCTTATAACGTATTAGCTGCTAACACACAAGAAAAAGACTTTTTCAAAAAGTTAGATGCTAAGAAAGCCACATTTGTAAAAGGTCATCAAGAAGCAACTAAAAAGTTTTTAGAACTACTTAAGTACGGAAATAAAGATCAAACAGGTAAAGCGTACAATGATGGAAACGTAGCATTTGCAAAAGGTGAATCAGCTATGTATCTTCAAGGAATTTGGGCAATACCGGAAATTAAAAAGGCTAATCCAAACATAGACCTAGGTGTATTCCCATATCCAGTAGGCGATTCCAAGGTTGTATCCGGGGTAGACGTAGTCCTTACACAATCATCTCAAACGAAGCATCCAAAGGAAGCTAGAAAATTCATTGAATTCCTTTTACGTGACGATAACATGAAACAATACCTTAAAGAGCAGAATGCCTTTTCAGCAAAGAAAGGGATTGTACAGGAAGCGCCTGAGTTAGAAGGATTAAAAGATAGTATTGCAAAAGGTGCACTAGTAGATTTCCCAGATCATTATGTACCTTCAGCTGTTGCGCTTGATAAACAATTACAAATGTTAGTACAAAACAAAGATACAAAGCAATATTTATCAACTTTGGATCAGGAATGGGAAAAGGTAGCAAACCGACAATAATGAGAGGGAGGAATTGGGGAATCTCAATTTCTCCGTTTTCAATAAGGGAGTGTAAAAATGGGTAAAAACGAGCTTGCCTTAAAAAATCTTAATAAGACTACCACTATTGAATCGGGTGAAAAGAGGAAAAAAATGAAAAGTAAAGACATTCCTTTCTATTTGATGACTGTGCCTGCTTTTCTTCTTTTTCTTGTTTTCCACACATTTCCGGCGTTACAAGGCATTTTTTATTCTTTTACAAACTGGGATGGATTAAGTTTAGATTACAACTTTGTCGGATTAAAAAATTATCTGAATCTATTTAAAGATGGAAATATATTAAATTCATATCTCTTTACTTTTAAGTTTGCCATTGTCTCTACCATAATCGTAAATGTTTTGAGTCTCCTTATTGCGATGGGATTAAACGCCAAAATTAAAGGAAAGAACTTTTTCCGTGCTGTATATTTCTTGCCTAATGTACTAGGCGTATTAATTGTTGGATTTATCTTCAATTTTATTTTTTCTAATGTTATTCCACAATTAGGGACCAAACTGGATCTTGGATTTCTGACAGCGAATATTTTAGGTAGTGAAAAATTCGCCTGGATAGGAATCGTCATTGTGGCTGTTTGGCAAGCATGCGCCTTCAATGTCATTTTGTACTTATCAGGTTTACAGACGGTTCCAAGTGAATTATATGAGGCATCAAGTCTTGATGGAGCGAATAAATGGCAAGAATTTTGGAAGATTACCTTTCCGATGATTGCTCCATTCTTTACGATCAATATGGTTCTATCGATGAAAAACTTCTTAATGGTCTTTGACCAAGTTGTTGCCCTGACTAATGGTGGACCTGGACGGGCTACTGAGTCGATTTCACTCTTAATCTTTAAAAGTGGTTTCGCTGGTGGAGAATTTGCCTATCAATCTGCAAACTCGGTTATTTATTTTATCGTCATTGTAGTAATCTCTGTATTCCAAATTAAAGTATTACAAAAAAGGGAGATGGATATGTAATGTTAAGACAGAAGACAAATTGGACCGTTACCACTTTAATAGCTCTAGGTTCATTATTTATTCTCTTCCCTTTGTATATCACTGTTTCCATCGCTTTAAAATCACCGTCTGAATTAGCTGACTCAGTTTTATCTTTACCGACTAGGCTGCATTTTGAAAACTTTACAAGGGCAATTGAAGCAACGAACTTTTTTTCCGCATTTAAAAACAGTGCGATTATTACGGTCGTCACCGTTGTTTTTACGATTTTAACGAATTCAATGGTTGCTTACGCCATAGCAAGAAATTTACACCGTAAATTCTTTAAAGGACTCTACTACTATTTTGTAAGTGCTATGTTTATTCCTTTTCCCATTATCATGTTACCACTAGTAAAACAAACTTCCGCTCTTGGGATGGATAATCAAGGTGGATTAATATTTTTATACATTGTGTACGGTGCTGCTTTAAATATTTTTATTTACACAGGGTATATCCGCTCGATTCCAAAAGAATTAGAAGAGGCTGCGATTGTGGATGGATGCAGTACGTGGGGAGTATTTTGGAAGGTCATTTTCCCATTGTTAACCCCAATCAATGCGACAGTAGGCATTTTAACATGCTTATGGGCTTGGAACGACTTTATGCTTCCGTTAATTATTTTAAATGATCCATCTGACGCGACTTTGCCTCTAGCCCAGTATATCTTCCAGTCTCAATTTGGTACTGACTTTAACCTAGCGTTTGCGTCTTACTTATTAGCTTTATCCCCAATGGTTATCGTGTATATCTTTGCACAAAAATGGATTATTGGCGGTGTTGTAAAAGGTGCAATTAAATAGTATTAGGAGTTGACTTGTGCGTGGGAATTCAATTTGATTCAAAAAATAAAATATTTCATTTAAAGGCGAAAAACACAAGCTATGTGATGGAGGTTGTCCGTGACGGCTATTTATTGCACCGTTACTGGGGCCGCAAAATAAATACTTTTCATAACTCTAATTTTCTACAGCTTTTAGACCGTGGTTTTTCCGGCAACCCTTATTTGCATAAAGATGAACGGACCTTCTCGCTGGATACTCTTCCGCAAGAGTATCCCCAGTATGGGAACACTGATTTCCGAAAACCGGCCTATCAAATTCAGCAGGAAAATGGCTCAACAATTACAGACTTGAGATACCAATCACATTCCATATTTAAAGGAAAGGAACCTTTAGAAGGATTACCAGCAACTTATGTAGAGAGCGAAGATGAGGCAGAAACACTTGAAATTACGATGGTAGATTCACTAATCGGTCTAAAAGTGATCTTAAGTTATACTGTCTTTGAACGATTAAATGTTATTACCCGTTCGGTCCGCTTTTTAAATGAAGGATCTGAAGAATTAAAGCTTTTACGTGCATTAAGTATGTGTGTTGATTTTCGTGATGCGGAATATGAGTTTTTACATCTTCACGGTGCACATGTAAAAGAAAGACATATCGAGCGACAGCCTCTTCGCCATGGCATTCAATCGGTTGAAAGTACGAGAGGGGCCAGTTCCCATCAGCATAATCCATTTATAGCATTGTTAAGAAAGGGTACCACTGAAGATTTTGGTGAGGTATATGCATTCAACTTTGTGTACAGCGGGAATTTTCTGGCCCATGCGGAAGTAGACCAGTTCAGTAATACACGTGTCACGATGGGGATCAATCCATTTGATTTCAACTGGAAGCTGGAGGCCGGGGAAAGCTTTCAGACGCCGGAAGTAGTGATGGTGTACTCTGCTGAAGGTCTTGGAGATATGTCACGAACGTACCATGAATTGTACCGAACGTGCTTGGTAAGAGGGCACTTTCGGGATCAAGAACGTCCAATCTTAGTGAATAACTGGGAAGCGACTTATTTTGATTTCAATGCTGAAAAAATTCTCGAGATTGCCAGGGCTGGAAGTAAGTTAGGGATAGAATTATTTGTCCTAGATGATGGCTGGTTTGGGAAAAGAGATAATGATAAGTCTTCGCTAGGAGACTGGTTCGTCGACCATCGAAAGCTTCCTGAAGGATTGGATGATTTGGCATCAAAGGTCAAGGATATGGGGATGGAGTTTGGAATTTGGTTTGAGCCGGAAATGATATCTGTTGATAGCAATCTTTACCGTGAACATCCAGATTGGTGCCTCCATGTACCAGAACGACTTCGTTCAGAGAGCCGCAACCAGCTCATTCTAGATTTTTCACGGGAAGATGTTTGCGATGAAATTACCAAGCGAGTTAGCGATATTTTAGAAAGTGTGCCGATCACTTATGTGAAATGGGATATGAATCGTCATATGACAGAAATTGGTTCGGCCTCTCTTCCTGCAGATAGACAAAGAGAGACGGCACATCGATACATGCTCGGTTTATATAAAGTGATGGAAAAAATCACTACATCTTTCCCTCATATTTTATTTGAAAGCTGCTCAGGTGGTGGGGGAAGATTCGACCCAGGAATGCTCTACTACATGCCGCAGGTGTGGACTTCGGATAATACAGAAGCTGTCTCACGTTTAAAAATTCAATATGGTACGAGTTTGGTTTACCCTATCGTTACCATGGGCTCTCATGTATCTGCGGTTCCGAACCATCAGGTGCACCGTACCACTTCCATGGAGATGCGCGGTGATGTCGCGATGTCCGGAAACTTGGGATATGAACTGGATTTAACAAAACTATCAGATGAGGAAGAAAAAATCGTCAAACAGCAGGTCGCTCACTATAAAGAGATTCGTAAACTAATCCAGTTTGGTGATTTTTACAGGCTGCAGAGCCCATTTGAGGGAAATGAAACAGCCTGGCTTTTTACTACTAAGGACAAGTCTGAAGCCGTTGTCTACTATTTCCGGGTATTAGCTGAACCAGCTGCGCCAACAACTGTATTAAAGCTTAAGGGAATTGATGATACGAAACAATACCAAGTGATTGGAACCGATAAAATATTTGGCGGGGATGAGCTGTCCTATGTAGGTTTAAGTATTCCTGCTAATATACATGGAGATTTCCAAAGTTACGTTTGGCATTTAAAAGCGTGCAGTGAATAAGAGTCGTATCGAAAACAATGAACAACGGAAGAAATGTTGCTCATCGTTTTTATGTGATTTATTTTAATATAAAGCAGTGACCCGAAGGAGATCCATCTCCATTTTGGGTCACTTTTATTTTTGTGTAAGACCTAATTTCCCAATAAAATTACAATGGTATGATAGGAAAGGATATGTTAAATTAAATTAAAATTAAAACTAGATTAGTAGAGATGTATTATACTGTAAGGGCTTACTTAAGCCTTCAGGGGGACTGATATGTTTTTTTCCTTACGTAATCGTTTATTTATCGTATTTACTTGTTTATTAACAATCCCGTTAATTATATTGTCTTTTATTATACCAAGCTGGTTTACATCCATCATTGAGGAACAGACTCAGGAACTGACAGTGGAGGCTATGGACCAATATTCGCTTTTTATTGATTCCATCACAACGCAAGCGAAAGATTTAGGGAATCAGGTACTCGTGAACCAAACGACACAAAAATGGATCAAACTAGAAAGCAAGAATACCAATATATCCGATGGACAGAGGCTGCTACAGAAGAATCAACTCAAAATGTTGTTATCGTCAATGAGGGTAAACAATTCAAATGGCATGTCGATTTCAGTTGTTTTGAATGATGGTACAGGGACCTGGGGAAATATCCCAAACTTAAATCAAGTAGATTGGTATAAAGACTATTCTCAAAATAAAACGCGATATATTAGGTCACATGTTGATCCATTTCAGCCAACTCAGGGTCACATTAATAGCTATATTTTACCCCTCTTTGATATGAATACATTTGTTTCATATGGAATGATTAAGGTGAATTTTCCTTCAGAATTGCTTGAAACATCATTGAATAAAACCAAGATTGGAACAAACGGACATGCTTATTTGATCAATCATAATGGCGAAAATATTCTGCCTGGAAAGATCCGAACTCCTAAAATGGTTTTGAAACAAAGCTTAATTAAATTAAGCGATGATAAAAATCAAAAGGGATTAATCGAAACGAATGATCATGGAGAAACCTATTTAGTTTTTTATCAAAAGTTAGGGGTAGGCGATTGGGTTTTAATTAGTGAAGTAACCAAGTCTGAATTATTCGCTAAGGTCATGCGTTTACAACGGAACCTGCTGTTAACTAGTGCGATCGTGTTTTTAATTACGATTGTAGCTTCTTATATGATTTCTTCGAATATTGTTAGCCCTTTAGGTAAATTGGCAAAAGCAATGAGGTATATTGAAAACGGTGATTTTTCTGGTGCCAAACGCTTTATGCCGACCATAAAATCAGCTAATAACGAAGTGGGTTACCTAATAACAGTTTTTAATCAGACGATTGATCGGTTGAAAAATTTAATTGAAACAGAATATGAGGCAAATTTACGCCAAAAAGATGCGGAATATAAAGCCTTATTATTACAAATCAATCCACACTTTTTAAATAATACGCTTGAAATTATTGGTGGATTAGCTATGCAAGGGAAAAATAAACAGGTTATGGATGTAAGTGTTCACTTAGGCCGAATGATGAGATATTCCTTGAATACTCATAGTGATGTAGTAAATTTGGGAGAAGAGTTAAAGTATATCCGCAGTTACACTGAAATATTGAAGCTAAGATATGAAGATGTTATATCAATTGGGATTGAAGAAGATTTAGAGATAAGAAGTCTTCCTATTATTAAATTTATTTTGCAGCCGCTCGTCGAGAATGCTGTGAAATATAGTTTTATTGAAAAGACATCCGCAGAAATTTTTATTAAAACCAAGCAAAGTAATCATTTGGTGTTTATTGTAATTGAAGATAAGGGGATTGGAATGTCTGAAGAAGTGATCTCTGATCTAATGAGTGTCGTAACGAAGAATGATATAAATAGTATCCTTAAGAGTAAAGGGAGCAGTATTGGACTAAGAAATGTACTAAGTCGTTTGAAACTTTACTATGGTCCAAATTTCTCGTATATGATTGAATCTGAAAGGAATGCAGGTACAAGGATTACGTTATGTATCAATACAGATCGGGGTGATAGACATGTTGAAGGTAATCATCACAGATGATGAGATTCAGATTCGTAAAGGCTTACGAATGAAAGTGAACTGGGAAGAAGAAGGATTCCAAATAGTTGGAGAGGCCTACAATGGAGTAGAAGCGCTTGAATTGCTTCGGTATTTGAATATCGATTTGGTTATTACGGATATGAGGATGCCGATTATGGATGGAATTGAATTAGCGAAACGTTGTCAACAAGAATTTCCGAACGTAAGGGTAGTTGTTTTATCGGGTTATTCTGATTTTGAATATGTAAGAGGTTCATTGAAAGAAGGGGTAAAAGACTACTTGTTGAAACCCGTTGCCCCTGATGAATTAATAGAGGTATTGAGTAAGATTCGTAAGGAAGTGGAAGAAGAGAAGCGGATCCAAGCAGAATCGGCTCGATTGCGCAGGCTTGTTCATTCTCAGCTTCAAGAAGTTCAGGAGCAATATTTACTCTACCTTGTAAAAGAGGAATGGCTAGAGCTAAACATGGTAACAGAGAGATTGCGCCAATTGCAGTTAGAAGATCTTGTAAATGAAGAAGGAGAAGTACAATTTGTTACGGTAGAAATAAGAGAAAAAGAATACAATCCGAATCGATTAAAGGAACTATGGCTTCCCTTTCAGATGTTATGTAAAGAAATTGCAAAAGATCATCCCAAAACGTATTCGTTTTATGACCCTAGTTATGCAAATATGATTCAATTTTTACAGGTTCTCGATTCCGACAATAGAGACAGTCCTTCAAGACTAGTAAAGGAAATACAACAGACGGTTAAGAGACTCTTGAAATTAGAAACGGTTGTAGGAATTGGAAATGTGACTTGTGGAATTACAAATTTTAAGACTGGTTATATTTCGAGTTTACTTGCATGGAGCCAAAGCCAACTCGGCTCACAATCACAGGTATTGGATGGGTCGAATGTAAAAGAAGAAGTATTTGAGTTTTCACCCGAGATTGAAAGAAAGTTAACTAATGGAATTGAAAGTGTCAATTACGAGGTATTTAAAGAAAATATATACATTTTATTGGAAGGGAACCGAAACCACTCAATTATGTCCTTTACCTTTGCGGCTAATCGAGTGTTATTTTTGTTAGGCTCACTCGCAAGGAAATATAATATCGAAACAAATGATTTTCAAAGGGGAATGTGGAATTGTCAGCAAAGCATTTGGGAACTCAATTCGCAAACTAAAGTAATCGAGCATCTTCTTCAATTAGCGAAGCTAATTATCGAGAAGGTCCATGTAGCGCGTTTTTCAAACGGAAAAGTTATCGTAGCAAGTGTTCAGCAATATTTGGAACAGCATTACGCAAATGAAATTTCCCTTTCCATGCTATCGGAACTCTTTCATATCAATAGTGCACATTTATCTGAAACGTTTAAACATACTGTTGGACAGAATTTCAGCGATTATCTTGTTCAATTAAGACTACAGAAGGCTCGGCAGTTCCTTAAAGATAAAGAGCTTAAAATCATTGATGTGGCAAACTTGACTGGCTTTTCTAACTCAGGGTATTTTAGTACCGTTTTTAAAAAGTATTTTGGACAAACCCCTGTTGAGTTCCGAAACTCACTAGATTCATAAGTTTGATTTTTTTAAGCAGGAAGGTGAGGAAATGTAGATGAAAAAATGGTTATCTTTGATTATTTTTGCCATTTTATTTATAAGTAGTTCCTTGTATGTGCTATCTTTTTTTGATACATTCTCTAGCAGTAAATCAGAAAATGTTGAAAAACGAAATAAAACAAACCCAATCGTGCTAACCTTCTGGCGCAATAATGGAAACGCAGCAGAAAATAAAGCATATGAAAAATTAGTTTCTTCTTTTGAAGCGGCTCATCCTGGTATTAAAGTCCATATGAAATCATTTCCTTATAGTGATTATGAGATAAGACTGCGAACCGAGCTGGCCACTGGAAACCCTCCGGATGTGCTGACAATTGACAGCCCGACCTTGGCCCTTTATGCCAATACAGGTTCCTTATTATCACTAGATTCATATATGAGAAAAGAGGGACATATTGAGGATATCCCTGAATCGACATTAAAAGGAATGAGTTTTCAGGGTGCCATTTACTTGGCTCCTCTCGTTGAATCTAGTATTGCATTATTTTATAATAAGCGGCTTTTTAAAAATGCAGGCATACCTCTTCCTTCAGGCGATCCCAATAAGCCAATGACATGGGAGGAAGTGCTGCAGATTGCCAAAAAACTAACCCATCCTGAAAAGGGAGTTTATGGGATTGATCCAGCACAGGGCTTTAATGATGGCGAGTCTCCTGCTTATTTTAAAATGCCTCTCCTTTGGCAGTTTGGAGCGGACGTGCTAAGTCCAGATGGAACAACTGCAAGCGGGTATTTGGATTCAAAAGAGGCTTTAAAAGCCCTGCAATTTTATCAAGATTTATATTATAAAAATAAAGTGGCCGGTTTTGAATTACCGCCAGACCCATTTATATCAGGGAAGCTCGCGATGACTGTTCTTGGATCTTGGACATTGAAGGATCTGGAGAATAATTCCAAATTTAAATTAGGCGAAGATTTTGGGGTTGCCCCTTTGCCAAAAGAGAAGTACCAGGTTGTTCCAAATGGAGGCTGGGCCCTCGGTATCTCCTCCAAAACTAAAAATTCAACCGAAGCTTGGGAGTTTATCAAGTATGTTACAAGTTATGAAGGGATAAAAATGTATGTGAAGGAAACGGGTGATATACCTGCTAGGTACTCTGTTGCTAAAGACTTTCCTGAATTTAATCAATATCCTAAAAATATCTTTTTGCAACAAACGCAAAAATTTTCTAAAAACCGCCCGGTTACCCCGGCTTATCCTGTGATCAGCGACGCCCTAAAGACCTTATTTGAAGAAGTTGGACTTGGCGGAAATGATGTAGGGGCTTCTGCAAAGGAAGCGGTGGAGAAAATTAACACTAGTTTAAAACAAATACAGAATCCATAAAAAGTATCCTCTAGTTCAAAACTAGAGGTTTTTTTATTATTTGTTCAAGTGTAACCGATTTCAAAGTGCCGAAGATATTAAATACCTTAATCCGAAAATATTGAAATATTCATAGGAGTCATTTTGTTAAAGTAAAGTCAGAAGAAGAAAATACCCCTGAGAGGAGGAAGCAATTGTGGAACAGATATACCAAAAGGTAGAGAATGGTTCAAACGAAATAAGGAAAGCAGAAGTGGGCACCAAAATGTCGAGGAATTTAAAGTATATGAAGACCAATTATCAATTATATCTCCTTGTTCTTCCAGCCTTAATCCTGCTTATTGTTTTTAAATACGTACCCATGTACGGAGCCATAATTGCCTTCAAAGATTTTAATCCACTACAAGGAATTATGGGGAGTCCGTGGATTGGATGGAAGAATTTCGAGAAATTTATGAGCACCCCAGATTTTATGGATCTCTTAAAGAACACCCTAAAATTAAGTGCCTTTGGATTAATATTTGGCTTTCCTGTACCTATTATTCTAGCACTTATGATTCATCGAATTAAAAGAGTGTCCATTAAGAAAAATATTCAATTAGTCTTATATGCTCCAAATTTTATTTCAGTCGTTGTGGTAGTCGGGATCGTTTTTATTTTCCTATCACCGGTTGGACCTGTTAATCGATTCATCACTTTTTTGGGTGGAGACAGTATCTCTTTCATGACAGAACCTAGTTATTTTAGGTCGATCTATATTATAAGTGATATTTGGCAATTTGCAGGTTGGGCCTCGATTGTTTATTTAGCAGCGCTTTCCAATGTAAGCCAAGACTTAATTGATGCTGCAAAAATAGATGGAGCTAATATATTGAAGCAAATACGTCATATCGATTTGCCAACGATTAAACCGATTATGGTGATTCAATTTATTTTAGCTGCCGGAAACATCATGAGCCTTGGGTTTGAAAAAGCTTATTTATTGCAAACATCAATGAACCTTCCTACATCTGAAATATTGCCAACCTATGTTTATAAAATTGGCTTGCAGATGGGGGACTATGGTTACTCAACTGCAATTGGGCTTTTCAACGCTGTGATTAATGTCATTTTACTAATCAGCGTTAACCAAATCGTAAAACGGTTAAACGAAGGAGAAGGTATATAAATCTACTAGATGGAGGTGAGAGGTATGTTTAAGCATCAAACGAGGGCTGATAAAGCCATCTTAACAACAAACGGGATTATCCTGACCTTAATCGTATTTGCTATTTTAATCCCATTAATTTATGTCATTTTGGCATCGTTTACAAATCCAGCAACTTTGTTAAACAGTGGGATTACCCTTAATCCATCCAAATGGACACTTCAGGGATACTTACGAGTATTTAAAGATGGATCACTATTAATAGGTTTTAGGAATTCACTTTTTTACTCCACTGCTTTTTCGATTATTTCAGTTACAATCACGTTATTCGCCGCTTATCCATTATCAAGGAAGGATTTTGTCGGCAGAAAACTGATGATGACTCTCTTTATTATTACGATGTTTTTTGGCGGGGGATTAATCCCAACGTATCTGCTAGTCAAAAATTTAAATATGCTGGATACGATTTGGGCCATTTTATTACCAGGAGCTGTAAATGTATGGAACATTATTTTAGCAAGAGCCTACTTTCAAGGCATCCCAGATGAATTACGAGAAGCCGCTATTGTTGACGGTACATCAGAAATCCAGTTTTTCTTTAAAATATTGCTTCCACTAAGTAAACCAATCATAGCTGTATTAGTGTTATATCAATTTGTCGCACAGTGGAATTCTTATTTTGATGCCATGATTTATTTAAAAAGCGAGAATTTACAGCCTTTACAAATTGTCCTTCGATCAATTCTTGTTCAAATGCAGCCTAGACCTGGCATGATTCAAGACGCACAAAACACAGCTCAGCTGCAGCAAATTGCGGAGATGGTAAAGTATTCAAGTATTGTCATCTCCAGTTTGCCGCTAATCATAATCTATCCATTCTTCCAAAAGTACTTTGAAAAAGGAGTAATGGTGGGTTCAATAAAGGGTTAAAAAATTAATTTTAAACTATTAAATGGGGTGAAAGATCATGAAGAAAAAGAAAAAGATGAGTTTTTTAATAACAGCAGCGCTCATTACAAGTTTACTAGCTTCAGGTTGTTCGAATTCCGCCAGTTCGAAAAAAGAGGCAGATGGGGCCAATTCATCACCAAAGTATGAACTGAAAAATATCAATTTTCCATTAGATAAAAAGGTGACACTTAAATTTTTAACACAAAGTTCACCAATTGCGCCAAAGGATCCAAATGATAAATTAATTTGGAAAAGAGTAGAAAAAGATACAAATGTTCATATCGATTGGACGAATTATCCTTGGGAACAATTTGGAGATAAAAGAAACTTGGAGCTTGCTAGTGGTGATCTACCGGATGCCGTTTTTCATGCTGGCTTAAGTGATAATGATATTCTGAGATACGCCAAACAAGGAGTTATTGTCCCTGTAGAAACACTAATTGATAAATATATGCCAAATTTAAAGAAAGTTCTAGATACTCGTCCGGAATATAAAAAATTAATCACTGCTTCGGATGGACATATCTATTCCTTCCCATGGATAGAGGAACTTGGCAGTGGGAAAGAAGCGATTCAAGCGTTAGATGACATACCTTGGATTAATAAGAAATGGTTAGATGAGTTAGGTTTAAAAATGCCGACAACTACTGATGAGTTAGAAAAAGTCTTAATTGCGTTTAAAGAAAAGAAGCCTGAGGGGAAAAATGATATCATTCCGATGTCGTTCATGATCAACCATGGCGGTGAAGATCCGGCTATGCTCTTAGGTGCCTTCGGATCAGGCGATAACTATGATCATTATGTAGTATCAGAAGATAAGAAAGTCATGTATACAGCAAACCAAGAGGGATATAAAAAGGGAATTGAATGGCTTCACCAGCTTCAACAAAAGGGTTTAATCGATAAGGAGGCCTTTACGCAAGATTGGAATACGTATGTGGCCAAAGGGAAAAACGGTCGCTACGGCTTATACTTTACGTGGGACAGAGCCAATATTTCTGGTAATAATGAAGATTATGTTCCACTTCCGCCATTAAAAGGACCAGATGGGCAGATCAATGTAGCAAGGACCAATGGATATGGTTTTGATAGGGGCCGAATGGTCGTTACAAGTGCAAACAAGAATCTTGAATTAACAGCAAAATGGATTGACAAGGCTTATGAACCAATTCAATCTGTACAAAATAACTGGGGTACTTATGGAGATAAGAAGCAACAAAATATCTTTGAACTTACCAGCAATGGTTCTCTAAAACATTTACCGCTTGGTTCCGCTTCACCTTGGGATATAAGACAAAAAACAAATGTTGATGGACCTTTGGCCGTTTTAAATAACTACTATGGAACGGTAACGACCATGCCAGATGATGCTGCTTGGAGACTTGATATCTTGCATAAAATATATGTTCCCTTTATGAAAGCAACCTATAATTATCCACCAATTTTCTTAAGTAAAGACAATCAAGATCAATTAACACAACTAGAGACAGTGGTAAAACCATATGTGGAAAGAAAGAAAGCGGAATGGATTTTAAAAGGCGGTATTGAAAAACAATGGGACGACTATTTAAAACAATTGGACAAAAACGGACTTCCAAAACTATTAGACATTAAACAAAAAGCTCTAGATAAGTATAATGCTGGGGAATAAGTTAGTAAATTATTAAATTAAAGAATGACCTTCCAAGCCGAAACAGAATTTCGTTTCTGTTCGGCTTAGTTTTTATAAAGTTAGGTGAGTAGACATGTTCGATGTAACGGCAGTGGGTGAATTATTGATAGACTTTACGCCAGCAGGTAAATCAGAAAGTGGTGAAGTTCAGTTTGAAAGGAATCCAGGAGGAGCCCCAGCAAACGTTCTTGCAGCACTAGCTAAGTTAGGAAAAAAAACTGCGTTTATTGGTAAGGTAGGTAATGATCAGTTTGGTCATTATTTACATTCTGTTCTAGGGAGAAATAACATCAACATGAAGGGTCTTGTGTTCTCGAATGAGACAAATACAACACTAGCTTTTGTACATTTAGATGAACAAGGGGATCGGTCTTTCAGTTTTTATCGTAATCCTGGGGCGGATATGATGTTAAAGGAGCAAGAAGTCAATCTAGAGTTATTAGATCATACGCGTATCTTCCATTTCGGGTCGATATCAATGACACACGAACCTGCTGCTTCTGCCACTTTAATGGCGATAAAGTATGCGAAAGAAAAGGGTCATCTCATCTCTTTTGATCCTAATTTAAGAGTGAATCTTTGGGAGAGTTTAAGTCATGCAAAGGCTATGTTTAATGTAGGTTTACAATATGCCAATGTTTTAAAAATATCTGAAGAAGAGCTTGAATTTATCTCCGGCTCGAAAGACCCTCATACAGGAACGGATTATATTTATAAACAATACCATACCGAATTAATCTTTGTTACGATGGGGGCTGAGGGTTGCTATTTTCGATTAGGAGAAAAAGTAGGAAAATGCGGTGGTTATAAGGTGGAGTCAATCGATACAACAGGTGCAGGCGATGCCTTTTTAGCGGGCATCCTTTATCAAATACTTGAGAATAATCGTTTGCTATCTAATTTGAGTTTGGAAGATGTAGAGCAAATGGTATCATTTGCAAATACGGTAGGAGCATTAGCAACAACGAAAAAGGGGGCGATCCCGGCTATGCCATCCGTGGAAGAAATTAATGCATTAAGAGACAACCAAATTCTATATGAACAGGAGAATTGAATCATAATGAATAAAATTGATGTGAAAGAAAAATTTCGTCCGCAGTATCATTTCTCACCGGAATCAAACTGGATGAATGATCCAAATGGGATGGTTTACTATGCCGGGGAGTACCATTTGTTTTATCAGCATCATCCTTACGGAACAACATGGGGTCCGATGCATTGGGGCCATGCCGTAAGTAAGGATTTAATCCAATGGGATCACCTTCCTATCGCATTGGAACCTGACGGGCATGGTGATATTTTTTCTGGCAGTGTGGTAGTTGATTGGAATGATTCAACAGGATTTTTTCAAGGTGCTTCTGGTCTAGTAGCGATTTTTACACATGCTGACCAATATCCGGATTCAGATCGATCAAGGCAGAGACAGAGTCTTGCCTATAGTAAGGATCATGGCCGTACTTGGACTAAATATGAAGGGAATCCCGTATTAACGGAGGAATCTATCACTGATTTCCGTGATCCGAAAGTATTTTGGCATGAGGATAAGAATAAGTGGATGATGGTTCTGGCTGCGGGGAACCATGTAAGGTTTTATAGTTCAGACAACCTAATATCTTGGGAGTTTGCTAGTGAATTCGGTGCTCAAGCTGGATCCCATGCTGGTGTCTGGGAGTGTCCTGACATCTTTAAGTTACCGGTTGACGGAAAAAAGGATTCGAGCAAATGGGTGATGATTGTAAGTATTGGTAATGATACTGCATTTGCCGAGGGTTCAAGAACACAGTACTTTATCGGTGAATTTGATGGTATCTCGTTTACCAATGATAACCCTGATGACACAGTTCTTTGGCTTGACCATGGAAGAGATAATTATGCTGGAGTAACATGGTCAGATATTCCACATGAAGATGGACGGCGGCTCTTTATTGGCTGGATGAGTAATTGGAAATATGCGAATGAAACCCCAACCGTCGGGTGGAGAAGTGCCATGACCCTTCCGAGGGAGTTATCATTAAAAGAAACCTCCGATGGCGTTAGACTTATTCAAGCTCCAGTGGCTGAGCTTGAAAAAATCAGAGGGGAAAAACAGTCATGGGATCAGTTCATTCTTGAACCAGAGAAAAATGTTTCAGTTGACGTTAGTGGAAATCTTTTAGAAATTATTGCTGAATTTGAACTGCAGTCGGCAACAGAATTTGGTATCAAAATTCGAAATTCTGATTCAAACGAGACCAAAATAGGATATGACGCTGTAAATGAATTCCTTTTTGTTAATCGGATTAACTCGGGGGTTACTGAATTTAACGAATATTTTCCTTGTATGCATGGAGCTTCGTTAAAGTCGGAAAATAATAGAATTAAACTGCAAATTTTTGTTGATAGTTCATCCGTCGAAATTTTTGCGAACAATGGCCAAATGGTGATCACGGATTTAATCTTCCCTGATCCTAAAAGTACAGGGATTGAATTATATACCACAGATAAGAAAGTTAAATTAGCCTCGTTAGCGATCGTTCAATTGGCTTCGATTTTTTAATGACTAGCTTTTTCTGAACTGCTGAAGTTAATTGTTATTTCAAATTAAATGAATTATTTGAGTAAGGGCAGATTTGCCCTTTTTCAGTCATTAATTGAGCATAAAACACATAATAGGAGGGCATTTCATGCAATTAGGCTTCATTGGATGTGGAGTTATTTCAATTGAGCATGTTGAAGGATTAGTGGAGTTAAAGAAAAAAGGACTTGAAACATTTGAATTGTCAGCAGTATGTGACATTCAGGTTGAACGAGCTGAATATTTTGCCTTAGAGGTGGAAAAACGGTTAGGAAAACGGCCTGCTGTATATTCTGATTATCGTGTAATGTTAGAAAAAGAACAATTAGATGCGGTTTCTATTTTGGTTAATCATGATTTGCATCATACAGTAGCTGAAGATTGTTTTGATGCGGGGGTAAATGTGCAGATACAAAAGCCGTTAGCCATTTCCCCGTCTTTTGGTCACAAAATGATTTCTGATGCCCAAAAGTATAATCGTGTTCTAACGGTTTCAGAACCAAGCTTATTAGGTGCAGCAAATGTCGCGATGGTAAATGCCGTAAAAGATGGAATAATTGGTTCTGTTTCTTTCATTATGGATTATGCGACAGTTTCTTTAAATCGAGGATTTTTCGCTGGTACTCCGTGGAGGCATATGAAGGGTAAGGCTGGGGCTGGCTGGATTAATGATCACGGTGTACATCGAGCACACTTCTTTACTGAAATTAATGGTGCGATTGATGAGGTTTTTGCCTATACAGAAATTTTTGAAAAAGAATTAAGTAATGGTGAAGTGACAATTAAACCTACTGGAGAAGATACTGCGGTCACTGTATTTAAATTTAATAATGGGGGACTGGGACATTGGATGTGTGCCACATCGGCTCATGGTGAAAGAACTGGAGGTGTATGGATTTATGGAAATAAAGGATGTCTTCGTCCGGGACAGCATGTAGCACTTGAAGATGGAAAAAGAATTTTAATACCAGAGCTAATTGAAAGATATGCATCGGATATTGTTAAACATCCATTTGCCCATTCCTATGTGGAATTATGGGATGCAATAGTTAAAAATAAGACCCCTATTTCTAGTGCTCAGAGAGGTCTAGAAGCATTAGGCGTTGTATTTGCTGCACTAGAATCCGCAACTATTGGCCTGCCTGTCAAAGTTAAAGACATCCTAAATGGTAAAAAGCACAAATATGAAGATACAGTTTTTGATGAGATGGAATCTAAAAAAGTGAATTTATAATCGGCCCTAATAAAGATATGAATCTAGTAATTAATGTAATTGGAAGAGAGGAAAAAGGATGCAATCGACTTTGAAAAAATGGACTTTTGTATTTTTGTCAATCGTGCTAATCACGGCTGCAATGGGAACGATTTTTACTCATCCTACGACAGGCAGGGCAACTGTATCGACTGAAAGTGGGGAGGGGTCAACTATTAATGAAAGCACAACCAAAGCAAATACAAATCTAACAGACTGGCAAGTGAAAGGGAAAGGCATATTAGAAGACACTGAACAGGGACTTTTGCTCACTTCAGAACCTAAAGAAAATGTCATGGCGATATCGGGTGTTACTTCGGAAGATTTTATTTATGAAGCCGATGTAAAACTCATCGACAAGAACGCAGATGCCACATTAGTGTTCCGATCAAATGAAGATGGCTGGGACTCGTACATGCTGCAAATCGTGCCAAATGCTGGAATTATTCGTCTTCGTGATGCTCGTGATGAGTCGAGATTAAAAGTCGAACACCAAGTGAATTTGCAAGAAGAAGGGATCTATCATCTGAAGGTAAAGGCGGTTGGTGATCATCTCCAAGTTTATTGGGGGGATCATTATGCTCCTGTCATTGATATTCATAACAATCTATATAAGAAGGGATTACTTGGACTCAACGTATGGGATGGATCAGCCTTATTTCAAAATGTAAGCGTTAGCAAACTTTCTGCTAATCTAGGTTCTCCTCAATATGAGGAAGGAAGCTGGGAACCCGCCATCAAAGGTCTGAAGGGAATGGCGGTTGATGGTGTGAAAGCAAAGAAAATCTATAATAAGAGTGAAAGCGACTTTGTTCTTGAAGGAAATATATCCTTTGATGAAGATCAATCGGAAGCAGCTCTTTTGTTTCGTTCAAATGAGCAAGGAACAACTGGATACCAGGCGGTGCTAAGAAAAGAAGGAAGCACTGTCCAAGCACAATTGGAGAAAGCGGACGGTACTGTACTTCAGACATCTGACCGTACCTATACGACTCAGAATGGTACCAAACACCATCTTGAAATTATCACAAATGGCAGTCAAATTGAGCTGTATATTGACGGATATACCGATGCAGCTGTAAAGGTGACGGATACGACCTTCAGCACTGGCTTTGCCGGTTTTACCGTTAAAGCAGGTACTGCATACTTCCAAGATGCTTATCTTGTTCCAGCATCCAGCTACTATACGGAAAAATATCGACCAGATTATCATTATACACCGGCTCGAGGATCTGTAAGTGATCCGAATGGGCTTGTATATTTTGAAGGCGAGTATCACTTATTTCATCAGGATGGGGGAACCTGGTCACATGCGGTAAGCAAGGATTTGGTGACTTGGAAGCGTCTCCCGATTGCTTTACCATGGAATGACCTTGGGCATGTTTGGTCAGGGTCTGCAATAGCAGATGAAACGAATGCTTCCGGTTTATTCACCAATACGGGTGGTAAGGGGCTTATTGCGTATTACACTTCATTTAATCCAGATGGACCAAACGGTAATCAACGGATTGGTCTTGCCTACAGTACAGATGATGGACGTACATGGGAGTACTCAACGGAACACTCCATTGTCATTGAGAATCCTGGCAAGAATGGCGACGATCCAGGCGGATGGGATTTCCGTGACCCGAAAGTGGTTCGAGACGATGCAAACAATCGGTGGGTCATGGTTGTATCCGGAGGAGACCACATTCGCTTCTTTACTTCAACTAATTTAATAGAGTGGAAGCTTACCGATAATTTTGGTTATGGAGATTATGTTCGCGGCGGTGTTTGGGAATGCCCTGATCTTTTCGAACTTCCGGTAGACGGCACAGGGGAGAAGAAATGGGTTCTGATGATCAGTACAGGAGCCAATCCGAAGACACAAGGATCCGATGCGGAGTATTTTATTGGTAATCTAACAGCTGAGGGGAAATTTATTAATGATAATCCAGCGGGTGCGGTACTGAAAACGGATTACGGGAAGGAGTTCTATGCGTCGACGTCCTTTGCCAATATGCCTGATAACCGCCGTGTAATGTTGGCGTGGATGACCAACTGGGATTACCCATTCGCCTTTCCAACGACAGGATGGAAGGGAGAACTGACCATTCCAAGAGAGGTAAAATTGGTGAAAACTGATGATGGAGTCAGACTTGCACAAGCACCGATTAAAGAACTGCAGTCTATTCGCAGTACCCTATTTCAGGCGCAAAATAAAGTAGTCAATTCGACCAATGCTTCCAGCTTGATGAAGGGAATCTATTCAGGCGCTTTTGAAATAGAAGCGGAGGTCGAAATCCCTGCAGACAGTAAAACAACTGAATTTGGTTTTCATGTTCGTGAGGGGGCTGACCAAAAAACAGTTGTTGGGTACAAAACAGAGGACAATCAATTATTTGTCGATCGTGCAAAATCAGGAGAGACTGATTTCTCCAGCCTTTTTTCCACTTTACATGAAGCACCTTTAAAACCAGATAATAAACATATCAAACTGAATCTATTTGTAGATGATTCTTCGATTGAGGTATTTGCTAATGATGGGAAAGTAGTTTTTTCTGATGTGATTTTTCCCGATCCATCAAGTCGAGGCATCAACTTCTACACAAAGGGCGGCGAGGTGAAGGTTGTATCCTTAAAAGTCCATTCGCTCTCCAATACTTGGAACCCATACGGAGATGAGGCCACCAGTATTGTTATGGATTCAAATCAAAGAGAGATGAATATTGGTGATTCGCTTACTTTATTTGCTTCCGTGAAAAATGGAAAAGGAAGGGGAGCTCAGCCAATTGAGTGGAAATCGAGTAATCCGAATGTAGTGAAGGTTGCCTCCGCAGCTGACTCCAAAGCCGTGCTTAAAGCAGGAAGCAAAGGAGAAGCGACTATTACTGCCACTTTACCAAATGGAAAGGCTTCTTCAAGTGTTGTTATAAAAGTGTATGATGGTGAATTCTATACCAATCTAACAGGATGGAAATCAGATCTATCTTCCTCCCACTGGACCATAACCGAAAATGGAATTCGTGGTACGTATACAAGTGATGCAAACTATGTGGCAAAGGAAACAGCGGGAGACTTTACGTATGAAACAGATATGATGCTGGGACAATCAGGAGGAGCAGGTTCTATTCTATTCCGGGCAAGTGAAGATGGCAGAAGCGGTTATTACTTCAATCTTGATCCAAATATGAAATCGTTCCGTCTTTTTTACAAAATTGACGGCCGCTTTGAGGACCGTATGGTTATTGCAAAAGTGCCATCCTTTATTCAACCAGGTAAGACATATAAAGTAAAAATAGAAGCGAAAGGTCCTCACATCCAGATTCATGTAGATGGACAAAAAATTATCGATTTACAAAATGGGACCTTTGCAGAAGGACATTTTGGGTTAAATGTATTTGGAGGGCAAGTTTCCTATCAGAATGTGAATGTCAGCAATCCTTCCTCAGCTGATTTAACTGTTACGAGCTTTACAAATAAAGTACTGGGCAAAGCACTTTATACAGCTAAGTCAGAGAACGGTGAGCCTGTGACAATAACTGATGCTGACAAAGCTACAGATTGGACTTTAATTCCAACTGGTGACGAATACGGTTCTTATTCGATACGTACTGAGGGCGGCAGGGCGCTTGACCTGGATACGGGGCAATATAAAATTCAGCTCTATAATTATCTAGGCTATAACAATCAGCGCTGGATTCTTACAAAAAATGAGAATGGAACTGTAACAATTACATCTGTTCATAACGGGAGGGCACTTGAAATATCCGAAGAGGGTTTCTTGACACTAAACGATTGGAATCCAGATTTAGAGCGCCAGCAGTGGACCCTTTCAACTGCAATTAGATAAAGTTCCAAAAGAAAAGCATTCGAAGCGCGTACCGCACGAAATGCTTTTTCTTTTGTGTTCGTAGGAAGCCCGATTGCAAAAATAGCAAAATAGTATATGTTTCCATTAAATGGTCTATGTTTTATCTATTCTGTACCATGTATGATAAGTTTATATTTTTTGAGCGCTTTCTTTCTGGGGGATAAAACAAGACAAAGGAATGGATGGAGGAAACGAACATGACTAAAAAATTAAGGGTAGGTATCATTGGATGCGGTGGTATTGCGAAGGGGAAACATATGCCTAGTTTGGCAAAACTATCACAGGTAGAAATGGTAGCTTTCTGTGATATTGAAGAAGAGCGTGCCGATGAAGCAGCTACTAAATATGGTGCTGAGGGTGCTGCTGTTTATATGGATTATAGAGAACTATTAAAGGATGAGACGATTGATGTGGTTCATGTTTGTACACCTAATGATTCGCACGCAGATATCACCGTTGCGGCATTGGAAGCGAACAAACATGTCATGTGCGAAAAACCAATGGCCAAAACAGCTGCCGATGCTAGAAGAATGGTTGAAGCTGCAAAAAGGGCAGGAAAGAAATTAACAATCGGGTACCAAAACCGTTTTCGTACGGATAGTCAGTACTTGCAAAAGGTATGTGAACGTGGTGATTTAGGCGAGATTTATTATGCGAAAGCCCATGCGATTCGCCGCCGTGCCGTTCCAACTTGGGGTGTATTCCTTGATGAAGAGAAGCAAGGCGGTGGTCCGTTAATTGATATTGGCACACACGCACTGGATTTAACCCTATGGATGATGAATAATTATAAACCTAAAGCGGTATTAGGTAGTATCTTTCATAAGCTTGGACAAAAGAAGAATGCCGCAAATGCTTGGGGACCGTGGGATCCAGAGAAATTTAAGGTCGAAGATTCGGCCTTCGGATATATTACGATGGAAAATGGTGCCACCATCATGCTTGAATCCAGCTGGGCCATTAATATGCTGCAGACAGGAGAAGCCAAATGTACACTGTGCGGGACAGAAGGCGGTGCAGATATGTGGGATGGTCTTCGCATCAATGGAGAGGATTTCAGCAAGTTATATACAAATCACATCAATTTGGATGCCAAAGGTGTTGATTTTTATGATGGTGAAACGGAAAGTGCTGCTGAACTTGAGGCAAGAATGTGGATTGAAAGTATCTTAAATGATACGGAACCGGTCGTTAAACCCGAGGAGGCACTTGTAGTTACTGAAATTTTAGAAGCCATCTATAAATCTGCTCAAACAGGTGAGGCCATATATTTTAGTAAATAAAAAGTACCGAATAATGGTATAAGATACTCCATTATAACCCTGGTTTAATGTCAACCAAGGTTATTTGACTTGAATATTTAGATAGATTTTAAGGCTATTATATAAACTTTGAAATCTATTACTTTTATAAAAAATTATGTTGAAATTGGGAGGTAAATCCATTAAAGTAAAAAATGTAATCGCTTACTTGAAATCGATTACAAGTAGAGAGAAATCTTTTTAAGAGGAGGGAAAAGGGGGAATTTTGTTTGGCAACGATTGCTGATGTAGCAAAAAGAGCAGGGCTTTCAAGAGCTACCGTTTCAAGGGTACTTAACAACCACCCAAATGTAACGGAGCATAAGAAAAGGTTGGTTCGGGAAGCAATGGAATCGTTAAAGTATGTTCCAAATACAACTGCTCAAAGGCTTCGGAACCAAAGAACAGACACCATTGCGATAATAGTTCCGGTCCTTACCAATCCATTTTTCGCCTATTTACTAGAGGCGATGGATATGGTAGCAACTACGAACCATTTTCAGTTACTTATTTGCCAAACAAGATATAGTAAGCAAAAGGAACTGGATTTCCTGGAACTATTAAGAACAAAACAAGTAGATGGTTTAATATTAACTTCCTATGAAAATGATTGGAAACAAATTGAACCATATTCAGCGTTTGGCCCCATGGTCCTATGCAATGAATATGAAAGAAACTCAAATGTACCAATTATTCGGATGGATCAATTTGAGGCGAGCTACATAGGAACACGGCACTTAATTGAACAAGGTCATGAAAGAATCGCGTGTACCTGTGGTGATAAAAGTAACTTAGCTAAAGATCGACAGGCCGGTTACAGGAAAGCTCTTGTTGAAAGTGGACTTTTGGTTCATGAGGAATGGATATTTTCAAATGTATTCGACATTGAGGACGGTAAAAGGGTATTCAGAACGATGATGAATTTGAAAGATGCACCTACAGCCGTTTTTACTGGGAGTGACCAGGTCGCAGCGGGAATGATTATGGCAGCTAAAGCGATGGGTAAAAATGTACCAAGTGATATTGCCATCCTTGGTTTTGATGACCAGCCCATTGCTAGAGTGGTAGAGCCGGCTCTCACAACCATTAAACAACCCATTGAAGAACTTGGAAAGACAGCAATGGAAGTAATGATTGATTATATTAACTTAAAAAAAGATGTCACCCACCAAGAGATTCTATTACCCTATGATTTGGTAATTAGAGATTCAACTATGTCAAAATTGAAATCGATTTCAATATAAGGGGGAAGAACATTGAAAAAGACGAGAAAAGCAAAACTTTTAGCCGTATTTGCTACATTATCCTTGGCACTAGCTGCTTGTAGTTCCGACCAAACAAGTTCACAGGAAAAGTCAGCTGGAGATAAGACCAAGACAGCAACAGAGCAAAAAGTAAAATTAGTATATGCGCGTGGGAAGGATGTAACAAAGGGAACAGAAAAAATGGTGGAAGCCTTTGAAGCGTCCCATCCAAATATTGATGTTGAGTTCCGGGAAATGCCGTCCGATACAGGAAAGCAGCATGATGCATATATTACGGCTTTTAATGCGAAATCTTCTGAAATTGATGTTATTGATATGGATGTTATTTGGCCCGCTGAATTTGCCCAGGCTGGTTATGTGCTTCCACTTGACCGCTTTATCCAGCAGGATGGAATTGACTTAAGTGAATATAACCAGGGAGCTTTAAATGCAGCCCAGTTTAACGGCAAACAATGGGCCCTTCCTAAATTTGTTGATGCAGGTCTACTATACTATCGAAAAGACTTAGTTAAAGCAGACGAAGTCCCAAAAACCTGGGATGAGTTATTGGCAAAGGCAAAGGAAAAGAAGGGACAAGGTAACACACAATTTGGTTATGTATTCCAAGCTAAACAATATGAAGGTCTTGTGTGTAATGCTGTAGAATTTGTTGCTTCTTATGGCGGAGCATTTATTGATAAAAATGGCAACGTAGCCGTTAATAGTCCAGAAGCAATTAAAGGTTTAAAGAAATTAGTTGAGGTAGCTAAGTCAGAGGTAGTACCAGGTAATGTCACAACCTTTACTGAAGTGGAATCAGACCAAGCCTTTATTGAAGGCCAAACTGTATTCTTACGTAACTGGCCATATGAATATGCTAGTGCAAATGATAAAGACAAGTCCAAGATTGTAGGACAGGTTGGTGTAGCACCGCTTCCAGCAGGTGATAAAGGATCTGCGGCGGCACTAGGCGGTTGGATGGCTGGTATCAATAAGTATTCCAAGCATCCTAAAGAAGCTTGGGAATTCTTAAAGTTTATGGCAGGAGCTGAGGGGCAAAAGATTGATGCCATCTACGGCGGACACGCTCCAACTATTACAAAGCTTTACCAAGATCCAGAGATTCTTAAAGCGAACCCAACTTTTGCTGATAAAGGCTTCGTAGAAGGCTTAAGTGCAGCAGTTTCTCGACCAGTCGCTCCAAATTACCCTGAGATTTCTGAGATTATTCAAATTAATATTTCAAAAGCCATTGCAGGGGAACAAACCGTGGAACAAGCGGCTCAAAATATGGAAAAAGAAATGAAGGCAGCCCTTAAGAAGTAATAGTTAGAAGCTGGGATTAGCCTTCCTCTTGGAGGGCTAATCCGTTTAAATCCCTAAAAAGGAGGGGTTAACGTGAAAAATAGTGCCCTTAAAGTAGAAACAGATGATTATAAAGCACCCATTAGAAATACCTCTATGACCTCGAAAAAGAAAATGAAAAAACTCTTTACGGAGAAAACGGCAGGATATTATCTTGTGGCACCTGCTATGATCTTAATCTTCCTCATAGCCATTTGGCCTGTATTGCAATCCTTTTATTTTAGTTTGTTTGATTTAAAATTAAACAATCCTACAAAATCAGAAGTCCATTTAAGTTATGATATCGACCTGGAACGCTATCTGAATAACTATCCGTTTTTAATTGGAGCCATTGACAATGAAATCAAGAATGGAAATGGCGCCAAAGAGCTTCAACCCATTAAAAATCAACTTCAATCCTTAGATAAAAAGATTCACAGTAAATCTGATATCAGTTCAAAATATGATTCCGTTAACGATAAGTTAATGAATTTTGAACAGGTTAGCTCCGATTTAAGCATTGTAGAAATTAACAGAACAATGGCTAAGGAATATGAAAATACATCTGAAATTATCGATAATAAAATCCAGAAATTATCCCTTAAGGTTAAGTTTTCTCAAGAGAAGAAACTCCTTGGTTTAGCTTCAGGATATGGAGACGCGCTTATACAGCCTAATTTTATCGGCTTCCAACATTATAAAGAGAATTTAACCTCAAGCAGAATGTGGAAGGCAATCGGAAATACTACCACATTTACAATTATCTCAGTCTTTGTGGAACTCGTTCTTGGACTAGCGATTGCCCTTTTAATCAATAAGGCATTCATTGGACGTGGTCTCATTAGGGCAAGCATTCTGATTCCTTGGGCTATTCCTACCGCAGTTTCCGCACTTATGTGGAAGTTTTTATACGATGGTCAAAATGGTATTGTCGCCAAAATTTTTGCCGATATTGGGTTAGTTGATAAGATGGAAAAACTTCTTGTAACTGACACGGGAGCTATGTTTTCGGTCATCTTTTCTGATGTATGGAAGACCACTCCGTACATGTCTTTGCTGCTATTAGCGGGGCTCCAAACCATTCCGGACTCCCTTTATGAGGCAGCTTCCATTGATGGTGCAGGAAAATGGAAACAATTCATGAAAATTACTTTGCCTTTATTAAAGTCAAGCATACTTGTTGCACTTCTATTTAGAACACTTGACGCTTTCCGCGTATTTGACTTGATTTACGTTCTAACCGGTGGTGGACCTGCCAACTCTACTGAAACCATTTCTATTCTCGCTTATAAAGTGATGTTTTCTCAAACGAATTTTGGTGATGGTTCTGCCCTCTCTGTCATTGTATTTATTTGCGTAGCCATTATTTCAATGATTTATATCAAGTTTTTGGGCAGAGATTTACTAAATGACCGATAAGGGGAATCGACCTTACACCATTTTTTAAGGGGGGATTTTAACATGCAGAAAAAAGCAAGTCCATTGTTTTATGTGTTTCTCATCTTGTTTGTCTTTGTTGTCATGTTTCCATTTTTATGGATGCTGATTAGTTCCATAAAACCAGCTACTGAATTGTTTGGGGATAAGGCATTCACACCTTACACCTCACATCCGACATTGGAGAATTATCAATCGGTTTTCTTTGAACATCCGTTTTTACGATATTTATGGAATAGTACAGTGGTTTCAACCATTACAACGGTGTATGCCGTTATCGTTGCGTCGTTTGCTGCATATGCCATTGCGAGACTCCAATTTAAAGGAAAAACATTTATCCTTGGGATTGTTCTATCAGTCTCGATGTTTCCACAAATTGCAACGATTACACCCATTTATATCTTTTTAAAGAATCTTGGACTCACCAACTCCTATTTAGGACTGATTATCCCATATTCAACCTTCACGCTGCCGCTGTCGATTTGGATCTTAGTAACCTTTTTCCGTAAAATACCGCTCGATCTTGAAGAAGCGGCCAAAATAGACGGGGCCACTTTGATGCAAACCTTTTGGAAGGTTATTATGCCGCTTGCATTACCAGGAATATTTACAACCGCTATTCTTGTTTTCATTGCAGCATGGAATGAGTTCTTTTTTGCCCTTACCATCAATACAGACGATAAGTATAAGACGGTACCGATTGGAATTGCTATGTTCCAGGGGCAATTTACCATTCCATGGGGTGAAATTGCAGCCGCAACAGTCGTAGTAAGTGTTCCGCTCGTCATTATGGTTCTCATATTCCAAAGGAGAATTGTATCAGGATTAACTTCTGGTTCTGTAAAAGAATAATAGCAAAATAGTATATGTTTTCATTAGATGGTCTATGTTCTAGCACCTATAAACCATATAAGATTAATTTAGAAATTAAAACGATTCCACGTAAAAAAAGGAGAATCAAAAATGACAAGTCAAAACTATCATTTAGTTATTGTAGGTTATGGTGGTATGGGGAGTTATCATGCAAAACACCTATTAAAAGGAAACCAAAACATAGAGGTAAGTGGAACTTATGACATATCGGAGGATAGAAGAACAGCTTCCATGGCTGATGGATACAAGACCTATGAAAGCTTAGCTGCTGTTTTATCTGATGATGCGGTTGATTTTGTTCTTATTGCCACCCCTAATGATGTACATAAAGATATTGCCATCGCAGCTTTGAACGCCGGAAAGCATGTTATTTGTGAAAAACCCGTTACTATTTATAGTGCTGATTTAGTAGAAATCATGGAAACTGCTAAAATAAATGACCGTGCATTTATAGTGCATCAAAACCGCAGATGGGATGAAGACTTTCTCACGATGAAAAAGATTTATGACGAACAGATTATCGGAGATGTTTTTCATATTGAATCTCGGGTTCAAGGGGCGAATGGGATTCCTGGAGATTGGCGCCACCTGAAAGAGTACGGCGGCGGGATGCTACTAGACTGGGGTGTCCATTTATTAGATCAACTCTTATTTATGATTGATAGCAAGATTACCAGTGTCTATGCTAATTTTAGTTATATTTTAGGAGACGACGTAGATGATGGGTTCCAAGTGTTTATCACATTTGAGAACGGTATCACTTCGTTAGTGGAAGTTGGAACCACTAACTTCATTCAACTGCCGCGTTGGTATACAAAAGGAACAAAAGGTACAGCGGTCATTCATGATTGGGATATTAATGGTAAAATTGTGACTCAAAATTCGGGAGAAGTAGAAGCCCCAAAACCGATTAAAGCAGGGCAGGGCTTAACAAAGACCATGGCTCCTCCATCTGAAAAAGCCGTGAGTACATCTGATTTGCCTAAAGTCGTAAAAACGATGGAAAGCTTTTATGAAAATGTAGTATCAGTGGTTGAAGGAAGTGCTGAACCAATCGTGAAAAACGAGGAAGTTTTACGTGTCCTTCGATTGATGGAAACCATTTTTAAATCTGCTGAAACAAACCAAGTCATTCAAGACTTTGATCTTGTACCAGCAAAAAACTAGATAATAAGAAGAGGAAAGGCTAGAAAAACGGATGTTTTTAGCCTTTTTTACAAGAATGTATAAATTTGGACTTCGAGAATTGTCCAGCTCCAGGCGCCATCGGCTCGAGGTCACAAGCTTATTCAGTTGCGGCTCCTTGGGACTCGAAGTCTAATCCCCCCCTGAAGAAGGCAAAAAGCGCCTTCTTACAGGGTGCATCTTAGCCTAGAGTCCCAGAACAGTCGCTTCCACATTTAGATCAATCCGTCCAAAAGGTTAAAGAACAACCTTTCGGCCGGCTCGTCTTGTGCTTGTCGCCGAAGTCTAAGCGCCTTGCGCTTTTCTTATTATTCCATCCGGCGGTACATTCCAGGGGCAACACCATATTTCTTTTTAAACACTCGGTGAAAATAAGGATAGGTACCAAAACCGCAGTCCTCAGCGATTTGTTCAAGTGTATGGGTCGTGTATTTCATTCGCTCGAGGGCAGCGGCCAAGCGGATTTCCTGAGTGTATTCCATAATAGTTTTCCCGACAGAGCTTTTAAATAGATGAACGGACCTTGAGACACTAAGTCCGGCATGTTTTGCGACATCCTCCACTTTAAACGCGGTTGTAGCATGCTCCTCAATATATCGCATCATCCGTGTAACTGGATAAGGATAATGGTAGGAGGGGACGGTTTCACTGACAGCTCGTTCCAGGGTTAAACAAAGTGCCCGGAATAAATACTCGGTGAGCTCTTCGTTTTGGTTAGAGTCAGGGCGGCGTTTTTCCATCATGATTTGGCGCCATAGAACCAGCAGCTTTTCATCCAAATCAATGTGAGATATGGGCGGTTTATCTGAGCGGTTCCACCATTCGTCGAGCCACGTTCCCTCACAGCCTATGTGATAGTCTCCGCTGATTTGATCATCTAAGACAAGAAGTTCATAATGATCTCCCGGTTTAATAAGGAGGAGATCACCTTTTTGTAGTTTTATTTTTATTCCTTTTACGACTACCTCACATATTCCTTCTGTTTGCAGACGAAACAGATAGGATGGGTATCCGGCTTTATATTGGGAGTGATAGCCCTTTGTATGATAGGAATAGCCGCAAAAAAGGATATTTGTAGTCATTTTTTTCCTCGCTTTAAAAAATGTAGCAAAATAGTAGATATTTAAATTATATCATCTACGTGTAACTATAGATAAACAAAATAAGCTGTTATCAAATAGTGAGTTTTTGAAATGGAGGAGTAAGGATGAGAAACATACCAGTAGCATTACAAATGTTCACATTACGTGAAGAAAGTGCGAAAGATTTCGCAGGTACTTTAAAAAAGGTGGCAGAGCTTGGTTTTGATGGTGTTGAGCTTGCTGGGTTTAACGGATTAACAGCAATGGAATTAAAAGGTTTATTAGATGAAGTCGGACTTAAGGCTGCAGCCTGTCACGTTCCACTTGAACAATTGGAAAGCAATCTAGCACAGGTGATTGAAGATCAAAAAATATTAGGAAGCAAATATGTGGTAGTACCCTATTTAATGCCAGATCGACGTAGTGAAAATGACTATAAAGCACTTTTTTCGATTTTAAACCAATTAGGTGAGACTTGCCGCCGTGAAGGGATTTCGCTTTGCTACCATAATCACGATTTCGAACTAGAGCGTTTATCTGACAGTCGCATGGTACTTGAAGCCATTTTTGATAAAACAAACCCTGAGATGGTCAAGGCAGAGTTTGATATTTATTGGCTGACTAAAGCGGGCCAAAAGCCGGCAGAGTGGATAGAAAAATATAAGAATCGAACACCGCTTATCCATTTGAAAGATATGACCACAGATGAAGAACAATTTTTTGCGGAACTTGGTACAGGGGGTGTCGACCTTGAAGCAGTGCTTCAAATGGGAGAAGAAACGAATATTCAGTGGTGGATTGTTGAGCAAGATGTAAGCAGGCGTACCCCATTTGAAAGTATCGAAATGAGTATGAATTATTTAAAAACAAAGCATCCTCATCTGATAAGTAAATAAGATTGTTCAATATTTTGCACCCTGTTTGTCAATGTAAGCAGTTTCAATTATTCTAGCATTCTTTAAAATTAAAAGTGGACATTGAAAAGGAGTGACCAATCATGTTGAAAATAACGGTATGGAACGAAAACCGTCATGAACAAAAAGATCCAGTCGTAAGAGATAATTATCCTAAAGGGATCCATGGAGCAATCGCTGGCTTCCTCGAGTCTGAAGGTTTTGATACAAAAACAGCTACTCTTGATGAGCCGGAACATGGTTTGACAGATGAAGTTCTAAATAACACCGATGTATTAGTATGGTGGGGACATCTTGCACATAGTGAAGTAAAAGATGGAATTGTCGAGAAGGTTAGACAGCGTGTTCTTAATGGGATGGGGCTAATTGTTCTTCACTCCGGTCATTTTTCAAAGATCTTTAAGACCTTAATGGGAACAAGCTGTGATTTAAAATGGAGGGAAGCCGGTGAAAAGGAACGCCTTTGGGTGGTGAGTCCAAGTCATCCTATTACCGAAGGAATCCCTGAATATATTGAATTAGAACATGAAGAAATGTATGGGGAGCATTTTGATATCCCGCAGCCTGATGAACTGATTTTTACCAGTTGGTTTGAAGGTGGAGAAGTCTTCCGCAGCGGTTGTACCTACAAGCGCGGAAACGGAAAAGTATTTTACTTTAGACCCGGTCATGAAACATATCCGACTTATCATAATAAACAAATTCAGCAAGTGATCATTAATGCGGTGAAATGGGCAGCGCCCGTTAAACGCGAGCGGCCAGTTTACGGAAATGCTAAACCACTCGAAGAAATTAAGGGAGGAAACTAAGATGAAAAAGTTAAGAATTGGTGTTATCGGTTGCGGAAGTATCGCTCAGCATCGCCATTTGCCAGAATATCAAGTCAATCCCAATGTGGAACTTGTGGCTGTTTGCGATATCAATCAAGAACGGGCAATGGAAGTAGCGGAAAAATATGGAGTTATTTCCTATACAGACTATAACGAGCTTTTGAAAAGTGGCGAGGTGGAGGCAGTGAGTGTTTGTACACCAAACTACCTTCACGCGCCTATCTCGATTGCTGCCTTAGAGGCTGGGCTCCATGTGCTATGCGAAAAACCAATGGCAACTTCTAAAGAAGAAGCAGAGGCCATGATTGCTGCTGCAGAAAAAAACGGAAAAAAATTAATGATTGGTCATAATCAGCGCTTTGTACCTTCCCACCAGAAAGCCCGTCAATTGATCCAAAGTGGAGAAATCGGCAAGATTTATAGCTTCCGCACAGCTTTTGGCCATGGTGGTCCGGAAAACTGGAGTGTCGAAGGAAAAGAGGGCTGGTTCTTTCAAAAGGAAAAAGCATTCGTCGGGGCCATGGGAGACTTAGGTGTCCACAAAGCGGATTTAATTCGATATGTACTTGGTGAAGAAATTACGGAAGTTGGTTCATTTGTTGAAACAAATGCAAAGGATTTTGCCGATGTGGACGACAATGCCGTTTGCGTACTGAAAACAGAAAGCGGCATCATCGGTACACTTGCGGCAAGCTGGGCCTATGTGAGCAAAGAAGATAATTCAACGATTATTTATGGGGAGAAAGCGATCCTTCGCCTAGAAGATGATCCGATTAATTCTCTTGTTGTTCAATATAGCACTGGTGAAGTCGTTAAATATGAGCTAGGAAAAATCCAATCGAATGATGCTGGAGGTCAGAGCAATTCCCACGTCATCGAGAAGTTTGTTAATGCCGTTCTACAAGATCAAGAGCCTGCTGTAACGGGTGAAGAAGGAATGAAGTCCTTAGAGGTGATTCTCGCCGCTCTTAAATCAAACGAAACAAAGCAAATTGTTCAAGTAAGATAGATTTTTAAAATGCGATTGTTGATTTTGTAACGATGTTGATTGGAGCGGAAGGCGCTCGACTCCTCGAAAATGCTATCGCATTTTCTTCGTGCGCGGGCGGATTCGAGGAAGAATTCCAATGTCCTGCGGGAGTACGGGGCAGGGGAGACCCCGCAGGCGCAAAAGCGCCGAGGAGGCTCGCGCCGGCACGCCCGCGGCTTTGCTGAGCGCCTGGAGCGGAAATCAACATCTATGTTAACAAAAGCATAAAAATAGAGTTGGCAGCAGTTCGCGGTCAACTCTGTCCTTTTTATATTAAAATCACAACTATTAAAAAGTGAGGAGATATTCATATGAAACTAGGCGTCTTTACTGTATTATTTGCGGAAAAATCCTTCGAGGAAATGTTAGATACTGTCCAAAAAGCAGGTTTACATGCAGTTGAAATCGGCACCGGCTGCTATCCTGGGAACAGTCACTGTGATTTAGATTTATTATTGGAAAATGAAGAGGCAAGACGGGCATATATTCAAAAAGTGGAAGAACGCGGTTTAATCATCAGTGCGTTCAGCTGCCATGGAAATCCCATTTCCCCAGAAAAAGAATTTGCTGAAAACTCACGTTTAACACTTTTAAAAACCATTAAATTGGCATCGTTACTGAATGTTCCCGTTGTAAACTGTTTTTCAGGTACAGCAGGTGACCACGAAGGAGCCAAGTATCCAAACTGGCCTGTTACTCCATGGCCAAATGAATACGGTGATGTTCTGAAGTGGCAATGGGAAGAAAAGCTGATTCCTTATTGGAAAGAAGTTGGCCAATATGCAAAAGAAAACAATGTGAAAATTGGACTTGAACTTCATGGGGGCTTTTTAGTTCATACACCTTATACATTATTAAAATTGCGCCAAGAAACATGTGATGCAATTGGAGCTAATTTAGATCCGAGCCACTTATGGTGGCAGGGAATTGACCCAGTAGCAGCGATAAAAATTTTAGCAAAAGAAAATGCGATCCATCATTTCCATGCAAAGGACACTTACATTGATCAAGAAAATGTGAATATGTATGGGTTAACAGATATGCAGCCATATGGAGAGGTGCAGTCACGGGCATGGACCTTCCGTTCGGTAGGCTGTGGACATAGCTTAAAAGAATGGTCTGACATGATGAGCGCCCTTCGCACATATGGATATGATTATGTAGTTAGTATTGAGCATGAAGATCCAATTATGTCCATTGATGAAGGATTCGCAAGAGCTGTGACCAATTTAAAATCTGTCTTAATTGAACAGCCTGTTTCTCAAATGTGGTGGGTATAACCCTCAGGAAAAACATCAAGTATTAGAGGTGCCATATGAATAAAAAGTGGTGGAAAGAAAGTGTTGCCTACCAGGTCTACCCAAGAAGCTTTAAGGATAGCAACGGCGATGGAATCGGTGATTTAAAAGGTGTTACTTCCAAGTTGGATTACTTAAAAGAGCTTGGAATTGATGTTATTTGGTTATCGCCAATGTTCAAATCTCCCAATGATGATAATGGCTATGATATTTCCGATTATCAAGATATTATGGACGAATTTGGGACAATGGCTGATTTTGATGAACTCCTTGAGGGGGTTCATCAGCGTGGAATGAAATTAATCTTAGACTTGGTTATTAATCATACAAGTGACGAGCATCCTTGGTTTATTGAATCACGTTCATCTAAGGATCATCCAAAACGTGATTGGTATATCTGGAGAGATGGTAAGGATGGAAAAGAACCAAACAATTGGGAGTCGATTTTCAGCGGTCCGGCTTGGAAGTATGATGAGGAAACGGATCAATATTTTATGCATATCTTTTCCACTCGTCAGCCAGATTTAAATTGGGAAAACCCTGAAGTCAGAAATGCTTTATATGATATGGTCAATTGGTGGCTGGATAAAGGGATTGACGGTTTCCGTGTAGATGCCATTTCCCATATTAAAAAAGAACCGGGATTCCCTGATATGCCAAATCCTAAAAATTTGGATTATGTATCTTGCTTTCCAAAGATGATGAATGTGGAAGGAATTGATGAATTTCTTACAGAATTCTCGCAAAAAACCATCAAAAACTACAACATCATGACTGTTGGTGAAGCAAACGGTGTAGGGCTTGATGATGCTGATAAATGGGTCGGGGAAGAAAACGGCTATTTCAATATGATTTTTCAATTTGAATTCTTAAGTCTTTGGGATAAAGATGGCGATGGACGTGTGGATGTACGTGCATTAAAGAGAAATTTAACAAAATGGCAAAAGGGCTTAGAAGGCAGAGGTTGGAATGCCTTATTCATCGAAAATCATGACCAGCCGCGCCGCGTTTCAAGCTGGGGAAATGACCAAAAACTTTGGAAAGAAAGTGCCAAAATGCTGGGGGCCTTATACTTCCTCATGCAGGGTACACCATTTATTTATCAAGGCCAGGAAATTGGGATGACTAATGTTCAATTCCCATCTATTGAAGATTACAATGATGTTGGAATGGTTAACTATTATAGGGTGGAAACCGAAAAGGGACGCTCACATGATGAAATAATGCCGATTATTTGGAAACAGTGCCGTGACAATGCCCGGACTCCAATGCAATGGGATGCATCTCATATGGGAGGATTTACGACTGCTAATCAAACATGGTTAGGGGTAAATCCAAACTATAAAGAGATTAATGTTGAGTCTCAAATAAATGATCCTGACTCCATTCTATCTTTTTATAAAAAGTTGATTCAGTTACGGAAAGATAACCCACTGTTTGTATATGGAACCTATGAGTTGCTATTACCGAATCACAAGCACTTATTTGTTTACACTCGTCGTCTTGGGGGACGTAAAGCGATCGTGATTAACAATTTTAGTGAAAAATCAACTAGAATGAAAGTTCCTGCCAATGTCTTGTATTCTTTCTCTGAATTGGTTTTGCATAATTATGATACTGCCGATAAGAAATTAAGAAGAGAAAGTACCTTAAAGCCATATGAAACAAGGGTCTATTTCTTGAAATAAAAATGGAGAGCTAAATCAAAAAGACGATTCAAATTCGAATCGTCTTTTTACATGCGGCCATTACTATTTATATGGTAACTTCAGCCTTTGCCAACTTGCGGCGCTCCCATGGTTTCATTAACCACCGCTTTAAAGCGAAACATCCCCGCAGCCATTCGTCCGTACCTGAGGCAAGCCAAACACCTACTAATCCTAGACCGTAATGCACTCCAAGCAGGTAGCTCAGTGAGACCGCAATCCCCCACATAGACAAGATGCCGATTACTACTGGGAAACGAACATCGCCAGCTGATTTAAGTGAACTCATCAAAACAATATTCATGGCTCTTCCTGGTTCCACAAAGACAATGGCCCATAAGACAGGTAGACCGATCGCAATGATTTCTGGGTTCTTAGTAAAAGTTTCTAATATAGGAGAACCAATCAATGCAATGACCAAGGCTGTTAGTGTTGAGGCAGCCATGGCAATTTTTAAGGTGCGAATACCGCGCTTTAATGCACGGTCAAACTGCTTGCCTCCAATGTATCGGGCAACTAACAACTGTGTTCCTTGGGCAATGGCCACAGTAAACAGGAAACAAATATAGTTGATATTTAACACATAAACACGTGCTGTAAGGGAAGCAGTGCCCATTGATACAACGATACTGGTAATAATCAACTGAGAGAATTGATAGGAAAGATTCTCCCCTGCTGACGGGATGCCAATACCCAGCAGCCCTTTTATATTTTCCTTTTTAGCACTCCACACATCCTGTATTTCCAGTTTTAAAGCCAGGCGGTTATATACTAGATAAATTAAGGCTAAAACGGCAAAAGCACGTGCAATCACAATGGCCCAGGATACTCCTGTTACACCGGTAATGGGTAAACCAAAAATCCCGGTAATCGCAAGGATATTTCCGCCTATACTGATAAAGTCCATCATCATCGTTACGAGCATCGATTCTTTTGTATACCCATGGCTCCGTAAGACGGCACTAAGGGCAAGAGAAATGGATTCGAAGAAGAGGGAAATGCCGCAAATCCGAAGAAAGGTTAATCCATAGTCAAATACTTTACCATGAATATTGAACAGTTGTAAAAGCTGTTCACCGAAGAAGAAAACGATTGCCGCCACGATGAGACCAAACCAAACGTTCAAGGCAAAAACTGTACGTGCCAACTCTCTAGCATTTTTTAGGCGGCCAGCACCAAGGTTCTGGCTGATTAAAACAGTCCCCCCAATGGAAGTTACATTAAACACAAGAATAAAGATATTTAATAGCTGATTGGCCACCCCTACTCCTGCTGCGGCTGAATCCGAGTAATGACCTATCATGAAGGTGGCAATAATGCCGATCCCCATATGTAACGAAAGTTCAATAAAAAGTGGCCAAGAAATACTAAACAGTGTTTGTTCTTGGTATTGATTAGATTTATCCTCCAAACCTGTGTCCCCTTTGCTCTATTAACTTATTAAATACAGATTACATTGTACACCCAACTGTCCGATAACAATAGTAGGAATTCACCTGTGGTCTCTTTTACCATATTCTTTGAAGGCTTGTATAAGACATTAAGAAAAAATATAGCCGCGCTAGCTTTTGGAGCGGCAGCTATTTCCTAAAGCTAGTTGGCCTGTTAGTGTCCCCACTGCATCGCAACCGTCAAGGTACAGCAGTGAATCGGCTGCTGCTGAGTAACTTGTGTGGTTAGGGTAAAGTTTACGCCAGTTGGTGTAAAATGAGTTACAACCGGCACTTTTAAACCGATTGTTTTAATTAATTGATCTACTTCGGCATTTTTTCCCTGCTGTGCCGCACTCATAATTTTTCGCGCAAATGAAACATTTCCTAGTCGGTCTAATAAGATACTTCCTTGTTCCATTAACAGGCGAAACGATTTGATAGATCCTTCAAATATCTTTGTATCAACGGAAGGATACGTACGGGAGACTGGATAATTAACGGTATATGTCGGGTATGCTGGAGTGGGAGGACCAACCGGGTAATAATGATAAGGGTTGAAGTACATGTCTTTCTCCTTTCTTTTCAAAAAACAAGGCAATATACCCTATGAAATAAGGAGGAATATGGTTACTTATGGGTTGGATGTGGACCTTGGAAAAGGGGGAGATTGCCCAAGAACAATTAGTTGTAGGATAATGTATAGATTGAAATAGATTATAGATTTTAAAGGTGAGTGGTTCTTATTATACAAGCAATCATATTGTTTATTTTTGCTGGATTAGCTGAAATTGGCGGGGGATACTTGATTTGGCTATGGCTGCGGGAGGACAAGCCATGGTGGTATGGGGTCGTAGGCGGAATGATTTTAGTCATATATGGAGTAATCCCTACTTTTCAACATTTCCCATCGTTTGGAAGAGTTTATGCTGCCTATGGGGGCGTCTTTATTGTACTAGCTGTGTTATGGGGCTGGGGAGTCGATAAAAAGACTCCTGATCTATTCGATTGGATTGGTGCCGTGATATGCCTGCTTGGTGTGACTGTTATTCTTTGGGCTCCAAGGCATTAAAGAAAATTTTTCGATATCCGAAAAATTTTCCCTTCCCGTCTATAAAATTGTGTTATCTTTGTTACGGGAGGAGAGACGTTCATGCTGCAAAGTTTAAATAAACGACTTGTCAAAATTATGCCACTTATTACCCCAGTTGGTGTTGTTTTAGGTGTGCTGCTCAGCACTTATTTAAAAGACTTTTCTTTTTTAATTCCATGGTTCTTTGCCTTTATGACCTTTGAAGGCAGTTTGAGTTCAAGTTTTCGCTCATTGAAGGATGTTATTACGCATCCATTTCCTATTATCTTAGCGTTGTCGATCTTACACATTCTTATGCCGCTTTGGGCATGGGGTGTTGGTCATATTGCCTTTTCAGGAGATGTGTATACAATTACAGGTCTTGTTCTAGGTATGGTCATTCCAACAGGGGTCACGAGCTTTATTTGGGTTTCTATTTATAAAGGGAATATCCCATTGGTCTTATCGATTATTTTAATAGATACATTATTATCTCCAATCATTGTTCCCTTGACTCTTTCCTTGCTTATTGGGCAAAAGGTAGAGATGGATACGTTTAGTATTATGAAAGGAATGCTGGGAATGGTTGTCATCCCATCATTGTTGGGTATGACGTTAAATCAGCTTACAAAAGGGAAGGTTAAACAACAATTTGGTCCCACGCTTGCTCCTTTTTCAAAAATTTGCCTTGGAATTGTTGTGATGTTGAATGGAGCAGTTGTAGCTCCATATTTGAAAAACTTTAATCTGAAGCTGGTTGGTATAATAGTAGTAGTCTTTTTCATTGCGTTAACAGGGTATTTATTTTCCTTCTTCATAGGACGATTAATGAAAAGGGAACAGGGGACCGTCATTACTCTAACGTTTACAGGTGGGATGAGAAATATTAGCGCGGGAGCTGTTTTAGCTGTTTCCTTTTTCCCTGCAGCGGTGGCTGTCCCGGTTGTAGTTGCTATGCTGTTCCAGCAGATACTCGCCTCGTTAAACGGCTATATGGTTGACCGTTATTATAGTAAAAAAGTGGTTAGTAATCAGGAATCGATTGCTTTATAGGATTTTAACTATCATTGGGATTTTAGACAGTCTGAGGAGAGACTAGGTTTAAGCAGGGTAATTGGTCAGGAGAAGGGAAAGTTCAGTCAGAACTGTCCGAATGATCCGTTGAATACAGACAGTCCAAGCCCCCAAATGGAAGGTCTCTGTCCGAATGGACAGGGTATTCGGACAGCTCAAGCCCAAAATCTACGGTCCCAGTCCGAAAGAGCCGGGTATTCGGACAGTTCAAGCCCCAAATGGAAGGTCTCTGTCCGAAAGAGCCGGGTATTCGGACAGTTCAAGCCCCAAATGGAAGGTCTCTGTCCGAAAGAGCAGTCTATTCGGACAGTTCAAGCCCAAAATGGAAGATCCCAGTCCGAAAGAGCCGGGTATTCGGACAGTATAAGCCCAAAATGGAAGATCCCTGTCCGAATGCCCCATAGATTCAAGAAGCTAAGACTAAACCCAACGCCCCCTGTCCAAACCATCCATCCATCCAAACACCCCAAGACTATAGCTGCAAATCTCAATTTGAAAACTCCTCAAGCTCTAACATACATCATCTCCGCCAAACTAAACAAAAAACACACGATACCTTCAAAACTAAAAATGTATCGTGTGTTCTTCTACAAAAAATGAAGATTTAAACATCTCTCTAGTTAACGCGCTATTTGAATACATCATTACTAATATGCTTAAATGCTGAAACCTGAAACAGACCTTGATCCGTGAGCTTTAACTCCGGTATGACTGGCAGGGATAAAAAGGATAGCGTTAAAAATGGATTAAAGTGACCGTGAGCTCCTAACTTAGAAAGAGCCGCATTAATCTCATTTAGTTTCTTATACACTTCCATATAAGGGCGATCAGACATTAACCCGGCGATCGATAGTTCTAAAGAGGCAATAACTTCTCCTTGATTCACTACGACCATCCCACCTTGCATATTTTTTATTGTCTTAGCCGCCACTATCATATCAGAATTGTTCGTTCCCGCAATAATAAGATTATGAGAATCATGGGCAATGGTGGTCGCTAAAGCACCTGATTTCAGACCTAGACCTTTCACAATACCCAAGCCAATGAATCCAGTCATATGATGACGTTCAATAACAGCTAACTTTAATTGATCGTTCCGAACCGACGCTTGAAAAAATCCATCATCCGAGGTTTCAACCTGTTCAATTCTATGGTTCGTTACCAGGCTATTAGGAATAATCTCAATGATATTTGCCTTGCTCCCCTTTAAAGGGATATCAAACTTACTTTCGGTTAAATCTGCAAAATGAACAGATTTCTTAATCGCTTCAGATATAGAGGGAATGTTGTTGTTAACTTCAATGCACAGTAAACCGTCCTTCACGACTGCCAATCCATCCTTATATACCTCTGTTATCTTGATTGTTTCGAGGTTATCCAAAAAGATGAAGTCCGCTTTATACCCAGGGGCAATGGCTCCTTTATCCGTAAGACCAAAACATTCTGCAGCATTTATAGAGGCCATTTGAATAGCAGTTAAAGGAGAGAGCCCTGCAGCGATGGCCAGCCGAACATTGTGATCTATACTACCTTCGTGAACAAGGTCATCAAGGTGCTTATCATCTGTTACAAATAGACACCGGCGGGCATTGCGCTCATTCACGGCCGGAATTAACTGATGCAAGTCTTTCGCTACCGTGCCTTCACGAATCATCAAATACATGCCCCTACGAAGACGCACTTTTGCTTCATCAGCCGTGGTACTCTCATGATCGGTTCGAATACCTGCGGACATATATACATTTAAATCACTCGTCTTTAAACCTGCTGCATGCCCATCTACTTTTTTACCCAAATCTGTTGCGTCAGATATTTTTTTTAGCATATCATGATCCATGTTTACAACAGCGGGGGAATTCATTACTTCTGCTAATCCTAGAACGCGCGGGTGATTATAAAAAGGCTTTAAATCCTCAGCTGTAAGGATCGCACCAGAATGTTCGAAGGCTGTTGCGGGAACGCAGGAAGGAAGCATGAAATAAAAGCCAAAAGGAAGGTTTTCAGTGGAATCAAGCATATATTGAATGCCGGAAACACCTGATACATTTGCAATTTCGTGCGGATCACATATCACGGTCGTAACTCCGTGTAAGAGAAGGACCTTAGCAAATTCCTTGGCTGTTACCGTAGAGGATTCAATATGAACATGACCATCAATGAAAGCAGGAGATATATAACTGCCTTTTGCATCAATAATGTTTTTTCCACAATAGTCTCCAATCCCTGCAATATAACCATCTACAATGGCGATATCTCCTTCTATGATCTCCCCATTAAAAACATCGATAATTTTTCCGTTTTTAATGACAGTATCAGCAGGTTCTTTTCCAGATGCAACAGAGATTCTTCTCGTTATTTGATTTCTCTCCATTATTCAACATCCTCTTTTGTTAGATTAATATTCAACTTTGTTTTGTGACTTCTCCCACGTTCTAAATGGCAGGTCGCCATTGGCAGGGAAAATTTGTTTCATTGGGATTTTACGATACTCCATAGGGAGTGCGAGTTCCTCATATATAAATTGATCATCAAAGCCAATTTTCGCTGCGTCTTCTTTTGTGCAGGCATAATAAACAGCCTTTGGACGAGCCCAATAGATGGCACCAATGCACATGGGGCATGGTTCACAGCTCGTATAGATTTCACAATCATCAAGCTGAAAGGTGTTTAGATGCTGGCAGGCTTCACGAATCGCTTGTACTTCAGCATGGGCGGTCGGATCGTTTGAAGCTGTCACTTCATTACGCCCTCTTCCAATAATCTTTCCTTCTTTTACAACAATGGCACCAAATGGTCCACCATGGCTGTTCATCACATTTGTTAGAGCTACATCTATGGCTTCCTCCATAAATTTATCCACTGACATAATAATCTCTCCAATCTTTTCTAAATTAAACATTTATCTTTTTGAAATGAGGAAAAAGCACTTTTTTCCTTTTAAACTTGAAATATATTATTCAATAACTCACACATCTTTTCTTTATTGATGTAAGGATTTCTTACAGACTTTTTTCGGTTTTTACTATTAAAATCTAGAGGTATTTTCTCATATCCATAAATTTCATGTTAGGTTTTATGACACCAATGTAGAAGCTATCTCCCCATTTGGATATTATTAGTGCAAAGCTGATGAAAGAAAGTTTAACACTTACCATTAAGTACATATTCTCACTATTCCATTCTGAGACCCAAATTAGAGAAAAAGGAAATGGATGTTTTTAGGAGGTCTATTATATAAATAAAAAAAAGAAAGAGGGTCTCGTAATGGAAGAGATTCATGAGATTTTAGAGGCAATTGAGGAGTTTGCCCATAACAGTGTTCTTGCTACGATCATTCGTGTAGAAGGGTCAGCTTATCGAAAAGAAGGTACTTCTATGTTGTTCCGAGGAGATGGAGCTCAAATAGGTCTTTTAAGTGCCGGCTGTCTTGAGACGGATTTGTCGTATCAGGTGCATGAAATCATTAACCAAAGAACTACCAAAACGGTGGTTTATGATTTAAGGGCGGAAGACGATCTTTCATGGGGGGCAGGCTGCAATGGTGTCATCAGCGTCCTTTTGGAACCAATTGATGCCTGCCTTCGTGAGCATCTTTCTAAATTAAAATTCCATCTTGAAAATGGAAAAAGAGTAACAATGATAAAAAAGTTAACCAAAGATTATTCTGTATCCGATTATTTGTTTATCACAGATGATCAACAACTATTTGGCAAATGGCATGGCAGAGTATCCTCACAAATGAAAAGACTTTTAAATGAGTTGCATCAAAGCACTCCAAAAAGCGGAATTACCTGCTTTTCGGAATTATCAGCTGATTTTTATATCCATTGCTTTGAGCCTAAACCGCGTTTAATTGTCTTTGGAGCTGGTAGGGATGCAGTCCCATTAGTCAAGATGGCATCTCTAGCCGGCTTTTCTGTACTTGTGGTGGATTGGCGCTCATCGTTATGTAAGAAGGAATTTTTCCCAGATGCAAATCAAGTAATCGTGGGTTTTCCCGGTGAAGTGATGCCCATGCTTGCATTGTCCAATCAAGACTTTGCCATCGTCCTTACACATCATTTTCAAAGAGATCAAGAATTGCTGAATCTTATAAAAGATCAAACGTTAGCTTATCTAGGTATACTGGGTTCCAAAGAAAGGACACAGCGCCTGCTTGAGGGCAGTGAAATTCCTCCGGACATTAACAGCCCTGCTGGATTATCTATCGGGGCAGAAGGACCAGAAGAAATCGCCATCAGTATAGTGGCCGAACTAATACAAAGAAAGAATTCTCAGAGTGTAGAAATGGTTGTAGCTAAAGAAGGGAGCTGGTCCGACATATGATTAGGCAGGGAGCGACAATGCTAAACTCACCTGCAGTTTGGTTTCCAGATAATGTTGTCAGCGCCTGGCAATTAAAACAACAATTAGGCTCTGATGCGTGTATCATCGCGGGAGGAACACTCTTGCAGACTCAGTGGCAAAAAGGGATGGAATATCCCGGGCATTTAATTAGTTTGGAACAAATGAAAGAAATGCAGGGCTGTGAGAATGTCATTTTTAACGGAGAAGCTGGTATCCGTATTGGTGCATTAACTACACTAGCGGCGTGTAAGGATCATCCTTCACTTATCAAAAAAATCCCCCTATTAGAGGAAGCAGTAAAAAATGTAGCGGCACCAGCAATACGTAACCGGGCAACGATTGGCGGGAATATTGCAGGTGGATTTGGAGATTTAATTCCCGCCCTTTTCGCCCTCGATGCTTCCGTTTCCTTTTACAATGGAAGCGATGTTCAATCTGAAACGTTATCAACGTGCAGATATTCCTCAAACGACCTGATTCTGACTACTATATTCGTACCAGATCGTCTTGAACTTGATAGGAAAAGCTTCTTTTATAAAAAGCACGGGTTTAGAGAGGCGTTTACCCCTAGTATTGTTACAATCTCCGGCTGTTGCCAGCTAAATGAGCAAAAGGAGGCAGTGTATGTGCGGCTTGCGGCAGGAGGAGGTACAACACAGCCTCAAAGGCTGTACGAATGTGAAGAATTATTGCAAGGTTCAACTTTAACAAATGAATTATTAACCAACCTTTTTCAAGCAATAAAAGCAGAGTTTCATGCTGACACAGATGCATTTACAACTGAGGATTATAAAAAAACAGTCGTAGCCAATATGATTGTTTCAAAGATTGCGAGTCTCGCTGGTTAATAAAGGAGGGATCTTATGAGCATACAAACCAGCCTATCAGAGATGAAAAGAAGGGTACGCCCTGATGGTCACGAAAAAGTAACCGCCAAAATGAAATACCTGACTGATTTATCGTTTCCTAATATGCTGTATGGAAAAGTTTTAAGAAGCAGGGAGCCACATGCCGAGATCCTCTCCATCTCCGTCGAGGAAGCTAGGAAACTCCCTGGAGTAAGGGCCGTTGTGACATACGAGGATATACCTGGGTTGAACGGCTTTGGACTTATTTCTCCAGATCAGCCAGTTCTTTGTGAAGACCGCGTCCGGTATGTCGGAGATGCTCTTGTAGCAGTTGCAGCAGAGACAGAGGAAAGGGCTGAACAGGCTTTACGTTTAGTGGAGGTAGAGTATAAAAAGCTTCCAGTAATTGATAGTCCTGAAAAAGCTTTGAAGCCGGATGCTCCGCTGCTTCATCCAGGAGGAAATATTCTTCATCATCCCTATTATCAAAAAGGAGATGTGGAAACAGGTTTTCAAGATTCAGCGATTATCGTCGAGGAAACTTATGAGTTACCAAGACAAATGCATGCGTATATGGAGACAGAGGGCGGTGTGATTGTTCCAGAACCAGATGGGAAACTAACAGTTTACGTCGGTACGCAGCATGGTTTTAAGGATCGTTTCCAATTGGCGAGAATTCTTGATATGCCAGAAACGGATATTCGGGTGGTTTCGAGTCCAATGGGTGGATCTTTTGGAGGGAAGGATGAATTAAATATTCAACCCTATGGGGCGCTGTTGGCACTCGTCACAAACTGCCCTGTAAAGATCCATAACAGCAGACCAGAATCTGTCAGGGCCGGTATTAAACGCCACCCTATGAAAATAACGATGAAGACAGGAGTAGATCGAGAGGGAAATATTCTTGCACATAAGGTGAAAATTATTGCCGATACTGGGGCCTATGCCACATTAGGTCCGGCTGTTTTAGATTTTGCGGTTGAGCATGCACCAGGTCCTTATATGATCCCTCACGTTGAGATCGAGGGATTATCTGTTTTTACCAATAACGGTGTAGCTGGTGAGTTTCGCGGCTTTGGCGGGAATCAGATCACTTTTGCATTAGAGGGGCAAATGGACCGGCTTGCCGATAAGCTGAACATGGACCCTTTTTTATTCCGTTTAAGAAATATAAGGAGGCCTGAAGATCCAGGTCCATTAGGTCAAAAAATAGCACCCACAAATGGAGCATTAGACGTTCTTCAAGCAATTGAACGCGTCTCTAAAGAGAAGGCTAAGGACTGGAAACAGGGAACACCCGATAAATGGAGGGTGAGAGGGACAGGGATCGCCCTTACGATGCACGGAGGAGGACTTGGTATCAACCGCATCGATCCTTCCGGGGGCCGGCTTTCTTTTACAAAAGGAGGGAAGATTGAGGCAGCATTTGGATTTGAAGAGTGCGGTCAAGGTCTGTTGGCTGTGATTGAAACTCTATTAATAGAAGAATTCGAGTGTACAGAAACAGATATTAAGATTGTGATAGGGGACACCACTTTGGTACCGGTCAGCGGTTCATCGACTGCTTCCAGGTCCACCAGTATGGTATGGCATGCACTGCAAAGAATGAAGGATTCCTTTCGGAAACAGATTCTTGAACTTGCACACCTTATTACAGGAATTTCTTCAGACCTGCTTCGAATGGGACCGGGCGGATTATGGAGGAGTGGTGATATGGAGGGATCAAGTCCTTGTATCACCTTTACAGAGCTGGCAGAGAAAATGCCAAATGGTCATTCCATTACTATCCATACTTCGTTTAACTTTCCAACAAGTCCTGATGCAACGGTTGGTGGCAGCCATTATCTGTATGCCTTTGCAGCTGTAATGGCCCAAGTTGAAGTGGATTTGTTAACAGGCAAGGTAAAAGTAGGAGCCATCGACCAAGCGGTGGCAGCAGGTCCGGTTGTCAGCTCTCTGGGGTATCTAGGTCAAATTGAAGGCGGAGGTGTCATGTCCTTAGGTTACACCTTGATGGAGGAAGCCATTATGGAGAAGGGACTCTACTTAACCGATAATTTTGATACCTATTTTATTCCGACCATTTGTGATGTTCCATATAAAACACATGTTGAGGCGATTGAAAAATTGGTGGAAGGTGACACATTTGGACCAAGAGGGGTAGGAGAAATTGGGACGGTTGCGGTTGCTCCGGCAATCGTTCGAGCGATTTATGATGCGACGGGCTGCTGGGTGAACAAATTACCTGTTTCTCCTGAATTCCTACTGAAATCTGTCAGTTTAGGAGAGATGCAACAATGGATATGAAGAATGTCACCCAGAGTATAGAAGAATTACAGCCGAAAAGCACCAAAATAGAGCTTGAACTTAGGGTTAATGGTGTCCAGCATCGATTACAGACAGCACCTGCAGCAAGACTAATGGATATTTTGCGAGAAGATTTGGGGTTATCTGGAACCAAAATGTCCTGCGAAATTGGCCGCTGTGGTGCTTGTGCCGTTCATTTGAATGGCAAACTAGTAAACTCCTGTTTGGTTATGGCATATCAGGTCAATCATGCATCCATTTGCACGATTGAGGGATTAGAGGGAGCGGAAATTCACCCGATTCAAAAGGCGTTCTTAGAAGAAGGAGGATTTCAATGCGGCTATTGTACCCCAGGGATGATTATGGCCGTTAAGGCTCTGCTGGATTCCAATTCCAATCCGACAGGGCAACAAATTCAGGAAGCCCTCTCAGGGAATTTATGCCGCTGCACGGGATATGGTGGAATCATTCGAGCCGTTGAAAAGGCGATTGCAAGCTTAAAAGAAAAAGAGGTTACTAACATCGAGGAGTGATGGATCAGATGACAAAAGTGCTGACAGATGAAGTTAAGGAGGATAAGAAAATAACCGAGCTATTAGTAAAGAATGGTTTGGTTTTTACTGGAGACGGCTTTCAGGAGATGACCATCAGAATTGTGGACGATAAAATTGCTGATCTTGTTGAAGGGGAAGCAGGTCCCATTCTTGAGACCAAGGAGAATATGATTGATGCTAGCGGCTGCCTCGTGGTTCCTGGATTTATTGACGCCCATGTTCATTTTAATGATCCCGGGAGAACGGAATGGGAAGGGATTGAGACAGGGAGCCGAGCTGCTGCAATGGGTGGAACGACCACGATTTTTGATATGCCGCTGAATTGTTCTCCGTCTACGATTAATTTAGAAAATCTACTTAACAAGAAAGAGTATTTAACCTCTTTATCCCATATTGATTATGCTCTCTGGGGCGGAATGACTGCTACTAACCTTCACAATAGACAAGAATTAGCGCAAATGAGTGAGGGTGTGATTGCCTGGAAGTCATTTATGAGTGAGAGTGGAATTGATGATTTTCAACACTTATCTCCCCAGGATTTGAAAAAAGCGATGCAAGCGGCAAAAGAGCATGAAAAAATCCTTGCCCTTCATGCAGAATGGGAACAGGATATTGTTAAACTTACAGCGATTAATAAGCAGCATCCATGGCGGAATGAACGTATTGCTTATTTAGCAAGCAGGCCTATTTTAGCAGAAGAAAGGGCAGTAAGCTATGCCTTAGAGCTGGCCGCTAAATATGGCACAGCTCTTCATTTTGTTCATATCAGTTCACCAAAGGTAATCGGTCTCATCGAGGAGGCTAAAAAAAGTGGTGTAAATGTAACCGTTGAAACCTGTCCCCATTATTTGGTTTTTGATGAAGAAGATTTTCTTAGAGAAGGAGCTATTCTTAAATGTGCACCTCCTTTAAGACCGCGCAAAGAGGTGGAGGGATTGTGGGAATGTATGGCAAGCGGCATGATTGATACGATTGGTTCCGATCATTCACCATGTCTTTATTCCATGAAAGAAACCAATAGTATATGGGATGCCTGGGGTGGTATTCAAGGGGTTCAATTTACGTGGCTTCCCATGTTAGATGAGGCGCTAAAACGAAAAATTCCTCTGAAACAGATTTTGCCTTTAGGAACCTCTAATGTGGCAGACCGCTTTAGGATAGCGGGCAGAAAAGGCAGAATTAGCCCAGGATTAGATGCAGATTTAGTTTTCATTTCCTTAGATGAAACAACTATTGCGAGTAAGGAGTCCTTTGGATTTCGAAATGTCTATTCTCCTTATGAAGGTCGGGTATTTTCAACAAGGGTTAAAAAGACAATGCTGCGAGGTAAAGTGATTTATGACGATCAAAATGGAGTAACAAATGAAAAAATGGGTGTCTGTCTGTAATGAAGGAAGAGAGGTAAAGGAAATGAAGCTTACCCAGCGAGAGCAGGAAAAATTAATGATTGTTGTGGCTGCAGATTTAGCTAGGCGCCGTAAGGATCGAGGTTTAAAACTCAATTACCCGGAAGCAGTTGCACTGATAACGTACGAGATTATGGAAGGAGCAAGAGATGGTAAGTCTGTAGCGGTGATAATCTTGCTGCTACCTTTAGTCCGGAACTGGTCGATTTCTCGATTTACATTATCGATGTGGCCCAAGGGGAAAAAATTCCACGTAAAGGCGGTCAGGGGATGATTAAATCCGACTTGTTTATCATAAATAAGATTGATCTAGCTCCTTATGTGGGGGCTAGTTTGGAGGTCATGGAGGCAGATACAAAGACAGCCAGAGGAAACAAGCCATTTATCTTTACCAATTTAAAGACGGATACAGGTCTAGACCAAGTTATGGATTGGATCAAAAGGAATGTATTATTGGCAGGTTTAGAATAGGTGGAAGTCCTGACTGGATACTTAAGCTTAAAAAGTGTAAGAAAGGGAGAGAAAACAATCTTAAAAGATTCCTATACGGAGGGAGCTTTTAAAATAACGCGACCTGTGTACCTTACGACCAGCGGAGAGGCTTATTTCTATATCATGAATCCCGGTGGAGGGTATGTTGACGGAGATACTAAATTGACATAAGTGTGGATGAGGCTGCAAGAGCGGTTGCGACGACACAATCATCAACAAAAGTGTATAAAACTAGGAATTGCCCGCCTCTACAGAAGACCCATATCTATTTGAATAGTGGCAGTGTCTTAGAATACTTGCCAGACCCGGTAATCGCCTATCAGTATGCACGCTATAAGCAAAACATGGTTGTTAGGATGGAGCAAGATGCATCTTTTATTTGCTTAGATATTTTCACCCCGGGCTGGGCCCCTGATGGTACCTATTTTCAATATGATTTCCTCCAGTCAAAGATGGAAATTTATATGGAAAATAGGCTGGTAATGTTTGATCATATTAAATTAGAATGATAAAGATATTAACATGCTTGGTATGTTGGAGGGTTACACTCATTTTGGATCAATGACTGTGATTGATTATCGGGTTAATACAGAAATTGTGGATGAGCTGCAAGTAGTTTGCGAAGCATTCACGACAGTAAGAATTGGTCTTGCGATGCTTTCTGTTCCAGGATTTGCCCTAAGGATATTAGCGAGTTCGACCCAAGAGATTGAAAAGGTGCAATCCATCTGTCATGAAATCATTCGGCGGAGAATCTTAAAACTAGATCCTGTTTTTCTTAGAAAATATTAATAGGCATTTGGTTAGGTGAACCATCGCCGATTTTTTCTTTTTAGAGCAGAGTGAAGTATAATAGATTTATTAATATCACAAGTTTTGGAGGGTTATATGACAAAGTTATTTGTGGACAAGGCGATTGAAATTAATGCTCCTGCAACAATAGTTTGGGATGTTTTAACGCTTAGTGAGTATAATGGTCAATGGGCGGTGGAATTTTCAAGCGGCGGGCCGCAGTTTCATCTTGAATCGACATGGGAGCTAGGCAGTCCGGTTTATTGGAAGGGTCAGGATGGGACCGTGATTGTGGAAGGAAATGTAACCGCTGTAGAGAGAGATAAACTTCTTCGATTTACTGTATTTGATGTTCGTATGGAGGAAAGGCCAGCTGTCACAGACGAAGATGGAATTACTTTTCAACTAGCGGAAGAAGAGGAACAGACCACGCTCCATATTCTGCAAGGGGATTTTTCAACGATGACAGATGGAGCGAAGTACCGCGATGCAAGTGCCGAAATCTGGGATAAGGTCCTGCCAAAGGTAAAAAGGATGGCTGAGGAAATGAGAGGCTAGGTATTTTTTATACTTGGCTTTTTTTATTATAAAATTTAAATAAAAAGGAGTTTTGGAAAATATGTATATTATCGATTTGCACTGTGATGCATTGATGAAACTCCAAGAGGGTAGAGGCGTACTACGATTTGCTGATGCCGAAGAACTTGATACCAATAAGAAACGGTTACAGGCCGGTCAAGTCAAAGTTCAATGCTTTGCAATCTTTATTGAGCCGGACATCAAAGGTGATCAGAAATTCCAAGTGGCACTTGAGCAAATTGATTATTTTTATAAGGAAGTGCTCGGAAAAAATCCGGATATGGTTCATATTAAAGAGTGGTCTGATTTTGACCGGTTGCAACCGGGACAAATTGGAGCGATGTTAACTCTTGAGGGTGTTGATCCAATCGGCAATGATTTGGCAAAGCTTCATATTCTCTATCAGCTTGGGGTTCGCTCGGTGGGATTGACCTGGAATCAAGCGAATCTGGCTGCTGATGGCGCTGGTGAACCGCGCGGAGGGGGATTAACCTTGTTTGGTAAGGAGATTGTGGCGTTTAATAACGAGCATCAGATCCTGACAGATGTTTCTCATCTTAGTGATAATGGGATTTGGGATGTTATCGAATTAGCGAAGTATCCGATTGCCAGTCATTCCAATGCCCGTGCTCTTTGCGAGCATCCCCGGAATTTAACGGATGAACAGGCGAAAGCGATGTTTGCGCGGGGCGGGTTAATTCATGTGGTCTATAATCCTCCGTTTATTAAGGAAAGTGGAGTGACCACTATTTCAGATCTGATTAAACATATTGATTATTTTTGTTCATTAGGCGGCGTGAAGCAAATTGGACTTGGTTCAGATTTTGATGGAATTTCTACTTTTGTTATTGATTTAGAGGATGCCTCAAAAAGTCAAAATTTGATTAATGAATTGTTGAAGCAGTTTAAGGAAGAAGAGGTAAGAGGCTTTGCTTATGAGAACTTCCTAAATCATCGGCCTGGATTTAAACTTTAATTTGTTTTAAAAGGAGTTATGGATGTGTATTTAACTATAAAAGAAACTGCAGAGTATTTATCGGTACCAGAGGGGAAGGTCAAGAGCCTCATCCAACTAAAGAAAATTCGTGCCCTGTTTGATGGTGAACAGTACCTCATCTACAAAGATCAATTTGCCACCCATCTAAAGCAAGTTGAAAAATACAAACAGCTGGTTGAGGAATACCTGAACGAACCGATTCCAGAAAGTATCGACGTAAAGGATGAAGATTAGTTTTGGCGTGGTGTCAGGCACCATTCGTGGACACTGTCCGTGTGGAAGAGACAGAGTGAGGTGATTATATGTGTAATATTTTCCTTAAAAGGGTTTATGAACCATATGACGAGATGGATGGCTGCAGAATCTTGGTGGACCGGCTGTGGCCTCGGGGGATCTCGAAGGATGCTGTGAAGTTGAATTATTGGTTTAAGGAGGTTGCCCCGAGTAATGAGTTGCGGAAGTCTTTTTGTCATATACCCGAACTATTCGAAGAGTTTCGCAGCAGGTATCTCGAGGAGCTTCGCAGTGATGAAAAGAAACGTGATTTGGTAGGGCAGATACTTCAGTTGGCAGCTGAGGGTAGAGTGACACTTTTGTATGGTGCCAAGGAGCCTATCTATAATCATGCTCGAGTGCTGGTGGAGGAACTTAACAGACAAACTGTTGAGTGAGGGAAAATTAATCCAAATGAGGTGTTCATGAGGACAACCCAATGAGCTTGGAGAGGGTACCCTGTCCTCATGAAGTGATCATGAGGACACCTCGACGAGTTAGAGAGGGAAATATATCCAAAAGTAACCTTTTTGCAAAATAAAAAACGCCCTGTTTAAGTGGCGTTTAAATGACGTATAGGTAAACGGATAGAAAATGCGCTAAGGTCCCAAGTAAGATGAAAATATGAAAAATCTCATGGAAGCCTAAATGTTTAGTCTCTATAAATTTTGGTTTTGCCCCGTAAATGACTCCGCCGATGGTGTAGAAAATACCTCCGATAATAAGCAAATACAAGCCGTTGGGGTTTATACTTCCAGATAGTGGAGAGAAAACAAATACAACCATCCAGCCCATTGCAATATACAAGACTGTTGAAATCCAGCGCGGACATTTAAACCAAACCATTTTAAACACCACACCGCTAATCGCAACAGCAGAGATAATCGAAAATAACATGGCCCCTGTTTTACCATTTAAACTAATAAAACAAAATGGTGTATACGTTCCCGCAATCAAGACAAAAATCATCGAATGATCTAGCCTGCGTAAAAAGGCGATGACCTTATCCTGTGCAATGACCATATGATAGGTTGCCGATGCGGAGTAGAGCAAAATCATACTCACCCCAAAAATAATCACAGCTGTAAGGGCTAGCGGAGTTGGGGTTGTCATCGCCGCTTTAATGACCATTGCCAGCAAGCCAACGAACGATAAAACAGCTCCTGCTAAATGGGTTAATCCATTTATGGGTTCCCGAATGTATTGATGCATTTATTTACCTCCTAACACATTATGTAGTTTCGATAACTACTTATAATAATACTAATAAAACAACACCTAGTCAATCTTTAACTTATTATGTATAATAAAATTATCGATTAAGTTAGTGGGGTTTATAAAATGAAAAATATCAAACATATCGTCGATTCGTTAGCTCTTGAAACTAATTTAACTTTGGATGAAATACCTAACATTGATTTATATATGGACCAGGTTATTCAATTGTTTGAAAATAAATTTAACGACACAAAACGGAATCAAGAAGATAAGATTCTGACTAAAACCATGATCAACAATTATGCAAAAGGAAAATTAATTTTTCCGATTCAAAATAAAAAATATTCGAAAGAGCATCTAATATTAATGAGCCTAATTTATCAGCTGAAGGGGGCTCTTTCCATAAATGATATAAAAGTGACACTAAGTGGTATTAATAAAAAGATGATGAATGAAGGAATGGATTTAGATACTTTTTATTCGAGTCACCTACAACTTACTAGCCAGAATGTTGTTGAATTTATGGAAGATATTGAAGAGCTAACGGAAGATGTAAAAGAGCAAGTTACAAAAGCTAACCAGGAAGATGCTGGGTATTTGGAACAGGTACTTATGATTTCGTCCCTTGTTCATATGAGTAATTTATACCGAAGATTGGCTGAAAAGCTGGTAGATGAAATAGTGATTGAAAAAGAAGGTAAGCGTCAAAAATAAGATTTGACGCTTTTTTCAATTCGCTCCTTTTGTTTTGATGATAATCTCTTGAACGCCTGACCCTACCACAATGTCTTCTGGAGAGCAGTCTTGTATTTTAATGGAATCAGCGCGGTTCTCTCCACCAAAAACCTTAATGCTTGCCCCGCGGTTTTTGAAATTTTTTATCGTAACGTTATTCAAAATCACATTTCTTGCTCGATATTGCACTGCAATCACCGGGTTGCCCCTAAAGTCGTATTCAGGATCCCCAATAACGGTAAAATGGTTTATCACAACATTTTTATAGGCAGAGATCACCATGGCGCGTGGTGTAGAATCCTGATATAAATCAGAAAAAACGGGTGCAATTGAAACGAGGTTTATAGCAGTAATATGATAAGCACTTTTCGATTCCGAATCGTTCAGTTTATGATGGCCGATATGGCGGAAGTTAAACGAACGATTATCATTTATCGAAATATGGCCAATGATTGTGACATTTGATGCTGCAGAGGAATTCTCATGAGCCTTTACCTCTACACCGCCAAAGCATCTGGCACTTGAATTGTTCACTAATAAAACATTCCGTGAACCGTCATCAATTTCAAATCCATTTGAATTAGAGAAGCCTTGTTGATGGGCTCTGCCGCTTGGATCGCACATATGAGAATTGGAGATGTAAATATAATCACTGTGATGTGTTGTGATTCCGTCGTCACCAAAACCGTAACCAGTCAAATGGTCTAGCCAAATGTATTTACTGCCGCCCCGAGCTCGATATCCGTCACCAGCATAATTGTATATTGTTGAAGAAATATCAAAACAATGAAGACCAGGATTGATGGCTTCCACGTCTTTCACCCAGCCATAGGTAACATTTGCATAGGTTAAACAGCTGGAATGGTTCCCCCTTGTACTTGTTTTAGGTACAGCGCCGAGCCTTTCGACATTCCAATCTAGACTAACTCCCTGAACGCAAAGGTGATGGTTACCTTTCCAATGTTTCGCATTTGTAATTAATCTTGTTCCCTTAGAAGCGTTTTGGTGAAGTTTAATTGTGGTCTTGCCCATTCCTGAGCCAATAAGCCATGTCCAGGATGGCAGTCTAATCCCTTTCGTGATATAGATTCCAGGGGGGACAAGTACCTTAACTCTGCCGTTTCCGATTGCCTTTTTAAAAGCAGCGGTACAATCTGTTTTTCCATCACCAATGGCACCACAATCCACTACATTGATTTCTTTTTTAGTATTTTCATCTAATTGCTTATATTCTTTATCTAGGGTTTCCTTCCAATCGGGAATAACATTGCCATGATGGTCTAGCATTACTTGTGTTGGTTCTAAAATTTCATACCGTTCAGCAGTTAGTTTTTTAGAAATAGATACGGAGGGGGTACCGAAGGGCTTAGGTACAATGGAATTGTTACATGATCCAAGCAATAAAGATTCATGGATCAATTTATCTAAATCTAGCCTGTTTCCAGCCATTTGTTCAAGTAGCACTTTATTTTGGCGTGGATCATGGGTTTTATCAAAATTCGGCATTTGTTTTCACTCCAAAAAGGCTTATTAAAATGTAGTATAACCTGTTCAGGATTGAATTTGAAAATCCGTGATTTGCACCTAACATAAGTAGGAGAAATTTCCGAATTTTTTGTGAAAAATTAGTGTGTTCTTAGAGAAAAGGAACTATTTGGTTTACGATGGGAGTGAGGATGATTAAAGGAGGGAACAAGATGAAAAATCTACAGTCGATAAGTTATTGGTCGTACTGATTTCTCTGTTTTCTTTTGTTGCTGCTGCCTTTGCTATAGTTAAAAACCAAGGTCAGAGACAATATGAATTTAAGTCTATTTTTGGGGAAAGTGTGCCGATTTATGGAAAAGGACTCTATCAGCACGATTCCATTGCAATGGCCACACAGACTATCGCACAGGATTATGTGACCTTATTTTTAGGCATTCCTTTGCTCATATTTGCACTTATTTTAACTAAAAGAGGTTTGGTGAAGGGGAGGTTGCTTCTAACAGGAACACTTGGCTACTTCTTATATACCTACGCTTCTTATTCATTCCTCTCTATGTATAACCCCATGTTTCTTGTTTATGTGATGATCATGTCGGCTAGTTTCTTTGCCTTTACCATAACGATGATGTCCATGGATATTCCGAGCTTGCCACGTGTTTTTAAAGAGTTACTTCCAGTTAAATTTATCAGCGGTTTCTTATTTGTTGTTTCTTTTGTGTTTGGATTGATGTGGCTTGGGAAAGTCGTTCCGTCCTTGATAAACCATACGGCACCCGAGGGTTTAGAACATTACACCACCCTAATCATCCAAGCATTAGACCTTGGCTTTGTGGTACCGGTGGGAGTCCTTGCTGCCACTTTACTCATGAAACGAAAACCATTTGGCTATCTCCTAGCAGCTATAATTACCTTTAAAGATACAACCCTACTAACAGCCCTAACCGCCATGGTCATTCTACAAGTCCTAACAGGTATACACATCAACCCAGTCATTATTGCCCTCATCATCATCATCAACATCATTTTCATTTTAACCATGATACTCATCATGAAAAACGTAAAAGAGGTGACAGGCACCGACCATGACAATAGTAAAATACAATCATACTAATATGAAATCGCTATCAATGAAAATATTGATTTTTTATTAAAAATACAAAAAATATTTTATAACAGAAATTATAGTGGGTGAGGATATGGATTTTCGGGATTTTGACATATTGCAAATTCTATTCGAGGAGAAAAATATAAAAAGGGCAGCAGAACGTTTATATCTTTCACAGCTAGCCATAACGTACCGAATTAATAAGTTGGAAAGAGATTTAGATATTCCGATTTTGATTAGGGGAAATAAGGGTGTCCAATTCACGCTGCAGGGGGAATTTCTAGTAGAAAATTCTAAGAGGCTCTTACATGACAGGGATAGCATGATTGATCAAGTCCAAAATTTGGCCGAGGATGTACAAGGAACTTTAAGGCTTGGGGTTTCGAATAACTTTGCCATTTCAAAGTTCCCGCCGATTATAGCCAGTTTCAACAAGGTCTTTCCGAAAGTGAAAATTCAACTCCAAACAGGGTTAGGTATCGAAATCATGAAACTATTGGAAGAAGGGGAAATCCATATCGGTATCGAGAGTGCGGGGTAAAAGGTTTTAATTGATAGTAGCAAAATCTGCTTAATTTCAAAAGAAGAAATGACTTTGCAAGACTTGCCTTCCGAGAATATGATTTATATTGCAACCCCGTCCATCAAAAAGGTGTTCACCAACTGGTGGCCAGCTATGTTTAAAACCGCACCAATGATTACGATGGAAACAGATTATGTAGAAACAGGCAAACGGATGGTGATAAATGGATTAGGTGTTGCCTTTGTACCAGCGTTTTGTCTAGAGCCGAGTGATCCTGTCCATATAATCGAACTAGATCAAATGGCAAAAGAAGAATATATCATGGAGAGCTGGATGAATTATAGGGAATCCACAGTCGAACTATCAGTGGTAAGAGAATTTATTCAATTTATGAAGGACAGAATCTAAAAATTCATTCCTTGAAAAAAACCTTTCATAGCGATTTATAAAGGTTTCCGTTTTGAGGTGCTTTTTTAAAAATAGGTACCTAAAAGACAGTCATATTGGCATCCATATTGGTATATAAAAAATAAAACTCACTCCTCTTTAAATAAGATGTCTTGTCCTTAATTGAGTAACCATCGAAAGTGAAATAAGCGGAAATTTTTCGGTTAAATGTAGCATGGAGCTCGTTTCGGGGTAAATAAGCGGAGCATTTCCGCTTATGCAAGGCAAAATTCCCTATTTTCGTATTTTTCGAGTCAATAGGCGGAATCTCTCCGTCTATTTAAGCCTTTTTTAATAATAGTTTCTAATTAAGCGGAATTTTTCCGTTTATTTATCAGATCGGGTGCTTAACCTGATCCCCCCAACCGATAAGTGCGGCTCTACTCGATCCTAGATGCAGGAATCAGCAGATAAAAGCTCTATAAAATTGGTACTCAAAACAGCATTGCAATCTTTTCGAACATTTTTTGACATTTTGAAAGTAATGGATAAATGATATCAAAATGAAAAAAACTAACAAATGTTCGGAGGTGGAAGAAATGGAAGAGAAAGATTATCAAAAAATTTACGAAGAGTATAAGGCACAAAGTGAGAAGCAGGCACAAATCGAAGCAATGCAAGGCAATAGCTCCGGAAAAGAGGAATTTGTGGCTGTTAAAAAAAATGATGATGGTGATATTATTGCTTTTAAAACAAGTTCGGGGCGGGAGCTTGATTATGTAACCGCATTAAGTGAAGCAAAGGCAGGGAAGCTCGCTCATGTTGATGTTTTTCATAAATACGGGCGGGACATCATCCGGAGTGAGCCGGATGGCATCAAAGAAAACAATCTTGATCGGCTGCCAGAATTTTAAAATGAAAAATGCGCTAGGGCTTATAGGCCCTGCGCATTATCTTTTAGTTGCTTCGTATTGATTAATTTTATCTTCGTAGGTTAAAGTTACGCCAATTTCATCCCAGCCATTTAGCAGCATTTCTTTAGGGTATGGGGCAATATCAAATGTAAGTTCAAAGCCCTCATTGTCGTATACTTTTTGTGCCTCAAGGTCAACAGTTAATGTATATTCAGTAGACTCAGCCTTTTTGATAATAGTCTGAACCTGATCCTCACTAGCAACAATCGCGAGAATCCCATTTTTCACACAGTTGTTTTTAAAAATATCAGCATAGCTTGGGGCAATAATGATTTTGAATCCAAAATCTTGAACCGCCCATGGGGCATGCTCACGAGAAGAGCCGCAGCCAAAATTTTCACCAGAAACTAGAATGGAAGCTCCCTTATACTTGGCATCGTTCAGAGAAAAATCAGGGCGTGGATTCCCATTGTCATCAAAACGCCAGTTATAAAATAAAAATTGACCAAAGCCACTGCGTTCAATCCGTTTCAAAAACTGCTTAGGGATAATTTGGTCAGTATCAATATTAGTCCGGTTTAATGGATAGACAAGACCTTGATGTTGACGTAATGGTTCCATATTAAATGACCTCCTGTGCAGTAAATTGACGAACATCAACAAAATGGCCAGCTACCGCAGCCGCTGCAGCCATTTCTGGGCTTACAAGGTGTGTACGGGCACCATTTCCTTGACGACCTTCAAAGTTACGGTTAGAAGTAGAAGCACAGCGTCCGCCTGGAGGAACGATATCATCATTCATCGCAAGACACATACTACAGCCCGCTTCACGCCATTCAAAACCAGCTTCGATAAATACTTGATCGATGCCTTCTTTTTCAGCAGCCAGTTTAACGCTGAAAGAACCTGGAACGACAATCGCTTTGACACCAGAATTTACTTTTCGTCCGCGGATAACTTCAGCGGCTTTACGTAAATCGCTTAATCTTGAGTTGGTACAAGAACCGATAAACACATGATCGATTGCCACACTTGAAAGAGGCTGTCCAGCTTCTAGTCCCATATATTCAAGGGCACGGTTAATTTCGTCTTTTTCACTTGGCTTGTCCGCATCCTCAGGACTTGGAACGTTAGCGGATACTGGAAGACACATGCCAGGGTTTGTTCCCCAAGTCACCTGTGGTTCCACTTCAGCTGCTTCAATTTCAACGACTGTATCATAAACTGCGCCTTCATCTGTTGCAAGTGCACGCCATTTTTCTACAGCCTTTTCAAACTCTTCACCTTGTGGGGCATACCTGCGACCGCGTAAGTATTCAAAAGTCGTTTCGTCTGGAGTAATTAATCCTGCTCTAGCACCAGCTTCAATTGACATGTTACAGATTGTCATACGCTCATCCATAGAAAGTGCTCGGATGGCTTCACCAGTGTATTCAATGACATAACCAGTTCCAAACTGAACACCAAATTTACCGATAATCGCTAAGATTAAATCTTTCGCTGTAACACCTGTACCAAGTTTTCCATTTACCTTTACATTTAAGGTTTTTGGTTTTGCCTGCCAAAGGGTTTGGGTGGCAAGAACATGTTCTACTTCGCTTGTTCCAATACCAAAGGCTAAGGCACCAAATGCACCGTGCGTGGAGGTATGACTGTCACCACAGACAATGGTTTTACCTGGTTGGGTAAGACCAAGTTCAGGTCCGATTACATGGACGATTCCATTATCAGGATGATGAATGTCGGCAAGTTCTACTCCGAATTCCTGACAGTTCGTTTGTAGGGTATCGATTTGATTTTTTGAAACAGGATCATTAATAACAAGCCGCTGACGTGTTGGTACGTTATGATCCATGGTCGCAAAAGTTAAATCAGGGCGGCGTACCTTGCGCCCGTTCATTCGTAAGCCCTCAAATGCTTGAGGGGAAGTTACTTCATGAACTAAATGTAAATCAATATAAAGTAAATCTGGTTTTCCTTCTTCTTGATGAACGACATGTTGTTCCCAAATTTTTTGGATAATCGTTTTTGGTGTTTGCATAGCCACACTTCCTCACGATAGTAGATTTATATAGATGGAAAAATTGTGGGTAAACCATTTAACAAAATGGTTTACCCTATAAAAGAATTAATAATAACAACTAGCGATGCATTTAGACGCATGTTGCGATTTAATATAATCAACAATTAACTTCGTCATTTCGGCAGTTCCTACTTGGCGTCCCTCTGCAATTTGAAGATCGCCTGTATGGAACCCTGAGTCAAGAACCGACTGCACTGCATCTTCAATCACTTTTGCTTCATTGTTTAGATCAAATGAATAACGAAGCATCATCGCAGCGGATAAAATCATCGCAGATGGATTAGCAATTCCTTTGCCAGCAATGTCAGGTGCAGAACCATGAACTGGTTCGTACAGTCCAACGCCGTCTTCACGCAAGCTTGCTGAAGGAAGCATGCCAATCGAGCCAGTTAAAACAGAAGCTTCATCACTTAAAATATCCCCAAATAGATTTTCTGTCACAATAACATCAAACTGAGTTGGGTTCGTGATTAGTTTCATTGCAGCGGCATCAACTAGGAGATGTTCAACCACAACATCTGGATATTGAGCCTTTTTCTCTTCAACTACTTCACGCCACATTTTGCTGGATTCAAGGACATTGGCCTTATCAACAGAAGTAAGGTGACCCTTGCGTTGCTGAGCAGCCTGGAAGCCTTTTTCTACGATTCTTTCAATTTCTTTGCGAGTATAAGAAAGAGTGTCGACTACAGAAGTTCCATTATCGCGCCGTTCACTTGGTGTACCGAAATAAAGCCCGCCTGTTAATTCACGTACAATGAGGAGGTCGCTTCCTGCCACCACTTCTTCTTTCAGTGGGGATGCATGAAGAAGATTTTTGAATCCCTTAATCGGCCTTAAATTTGCATATAAATCCAGTGCTTTCCGAATCCCTAGCAAGCCACGTTCTGGACGAAGATGGGAAGGATTTTGATCCCATTTTGGTCCGCCCACGGCACCTAGTAAAACAGCATCTGCTTGTTTACAAGCTGATACTGTTGAATCCGGAAGGGGAGTGCCATGCAGGTCAATGGCTGCTCCTCCGATTTCATGGGTTTCAAAGCTAAAATTGTGATTAAATTCTTCCGCGATCGCTTGTAATACGTCTTTTGCGGAATTAATGACTTCCTTGCCAATCCCATCACCGGGAAGTAAGACAATATGTTTTTTCACTAGAAGCAACCTCCTCATTTTTCTATTATAACTTTTTATAGTACTGGTTCTTGAATCAATGCTTTTTGGTTAAAAAATACACGATTGACTGCATTCAAGAAGGCCTTTGCTGATGCCGCCAAGACGTCCTGTACAGAGCCATGTCCACTGACAGTTGAGTTGTTTACTGTCATTTTTATATGGACCTCAGCGAGTGCGTCCCGTCCTTGCCCGACAGAACTTAGTCTGAAATCAGTCAAATGTATTTCTTCATCAATTAGTGCTTCAAGAGTGTTCATTAATGCTTCAACGCTTCCAGAACCCATCCGTGCTGTTTCAACCCGTTTTCCTTCAGGGGTTGTTAAGGCAACAGTGGCAGTAGGGAGGTTGGCTGAACCATAATGGACTTGAAAAGCAACTAATTCATATTTTTTTTCATCGATTGTCGCTGTTTGAATATCCGTTAAAATTGTAAATAAATCCTCATCGGTTACTTCCTTTTTACGACCGTTAATTGTTTAAATGAAGTAAACGCTTCGGCAAGTTTATCAGCAGATAAGGTATAGCCCAATTGTTCAATCTTGTCTTTAAAGGCATGCCTACCGGAATGTTTTCCAAGAACTAAATCATTGTAAGTAACTCCGACTAATTCAGGGGTGATAATCTCATAGGTTAAGGCGTTCTTTAAGACGCCATCCTGATGGATTCCAGATTCATGAGCGAAGACATTTCGTCCGACAACTGCTTTGTTAGGAGGGACCATCATGCCTGTCAATCGGCTGACTAAATTGCTAGTACGTTTGATTTCCTTTAAGACGAGATTTGTTGTAAAAGGGTACTTATCTTTACGGATATTTAAGGCAACGGCAATCTCTTCTAAAGAAGCGTTCCCCGCACGTTCCCCGATTCCGTTAATCGTACCTTCGACCTGGGTAACCCCGTTTTCAATCGCCGCCAAGGAATTGGCAACGGCCATTCCTAAATTATCGTGACACGGACAAGAAAGAGCAGCTTTATGAATATTAGGAACATTTTCTCTAATATAACGGAACATCCGGCCATATTCTTCAGGAGTTGTATATCCTACGGTATCTGGGAGATTGATGACAGTTGCACCTGCATCAATTACCTTTGTAATAATTTGAACTAGAAAATCAAATCAGATCGTGATGCATCTTCAGCAGACCATTCGATATGCGGGAATTTCTGTCTCGCATATCGAACCATGTCTACTGCTGAGTTAATGGATATTAACGTGAACCATTACCCACTGTTTCTTTCTTTGCGTTTACAGGCTTTTTAATAAATGGCATTAAGGCACGAAGTTCGCGGCCAACAACCTCGATTTGGTGATTGTTTTCTGCGCGGTTAATCGCATTGAATTGCGGGCGGTTTGTTTGGTTCTCTAAGATCCAGCCTTGAGCAAACTTACCAGTTTGGATATCTTTTAATACTTCTTTCATACGTGCTTTTGTATCTTCGTTTACTACACGTGGTCCAGAAACGAAATCTCCCCATTGTGCAGTGTCAGAGATAGAGTAACGCATGTTTTCTAATCCACCTTCATATAAAAGGTCAACGATTAATTTTAATTCATGTAAACACTCGAAATAAGCAACTTCAGGCTGATAACCTGCTTCTACTAATGTTTCGAAACCAGCTTTGATTAGGGCAGTAGCACCACCGCAAAGAACCGCTTGTTCTCCGAATAAATCTGTTTCTGTTTCTTCTTGGAAAGTAGTTTCCAATACACCTGCACGTGCAGAGCCAATACCTTTTGCATAAGCAAGTGCAACATCACGCGCTTGACCAGTGTAGTCTTGGTAAACTGCATATAGAGCTGGAACTCCGGCACCTTCTGTATAAGTACGGCGAACTAAATGTCCTGGACCTTTTGGTGCTACTAAGAATACGTCAACATCAGCTGGAGGAACGATTTGGCTGAAGTGAACATTAAAACCATGTGCAAATACTAAGGCATTACCAGCTTGAAGGTTAGCTTTAATGCTTTCTTCATATACTTTTGGTTGCATTTCATCTGGAAGAAGAACCATAACTACCTCAGCAGCAGCAGTTGCTTCAGCAACAGAAGTAACTTCTAAACCATCTTCAACTGCTTTATCCCATGATTTTCCTTCACGTAAACCAACTACTACATCAAAGCCGCTTTCTTTTAAGTTTAAAGCATGAGCATGACCTTGAGAGCCATATCCGATAACTGCAATTTTCTTTCCTTGTAAAACCTGCTCTTGAATATCTCCGTTATAAAGTACTTTTACCATTGTGAATCATCCTTTCAGGAATATTATTATTTTAATAGTGCGTGTGTTGCTAGATCGTTTACTTGCGGCTGATGACCACGTTGGAGGGCGGTCAAGCCAGTTCTGGCAATTTCTTTAATGCCATATGGCCTGAGCAGTTCAATTAAGGCATCAATTTTATCAGGACGACCTGTAATTTGAACCGCTAGACTATCTTTACTTACATCAATAATTAAGGCACGGAACGGATCAATGATTCCGTTGATTTCACTGCGAAGCTGGCTTGTAGAAGCTACTTTTATTAGAGCGAGCTCACGTGCCACAATTGCTTTATCAGTAATATCTGAAACCTTTAAAACATCAATTTGCTTGTTTAATTGTTTCGTCACCTGTTCAAGGCGCTGTTCGTCTTCAACCTCTACTACTAAGGTCATTTTTGAAATGCCCTCTGTTTCAGATGGACCAACAGATATACTTGAAATATTGAACTGACGTCTTTGTAAGAGACCAGTGACGCGGTTTAAGACACCGCTTCGATCTTGGACTGTAGCTGTTATGATCCGTTTCATGGTTTCACCCCAATCATCTCATGAATTCCTTTTCCAGGGGCAATCATCGGGAATACTTTTTCTTGCTGCAGGACACGACAATCAACTAATACCGGACCATTATGAGCAAATACTTCCGGTAAAACTGTAACAAGTTCTTCCTCATTATTAACCCGATAACCCTTAATCGAATAGCTGTCTGCAAGTTTGACAAAATCAGGCTGTGTATGAAGGATCGATTCTGAAATCCGGTTTCCGTGTAAGAGTTCCTGCCATTGGCGAACCATACCTAGGGCACCGTTGTTGACAATAATGATTTTTACAGGAAGATTTCTTTCATAGATAATCCCTAATTCCTGAAGTGTCATCTGGAAGCCGCCATCACCAACAATTGCCACAACCGTACTATCCGGTTCAGCAATTTGTGCGCCAATCGCAGCAGGGAAGCCAAAGCCCATAGTTCCAAGTCCGCCAGAAGTGATCCAGCGATGCGGCTGCTTAAAGGTGTAATACTGTGCAGCCCACATTTGATGCTGCCCTACATCGGTAGAAACGATAGCATCACCGTTTGTTACTTTGTGGACTGCTTCAATTACCCATTGCGGACACATGCCATTTGGATCATGTTTATACCAAAGCGGATATTCTTGTTTATTTTGGCGTAATTTTTCAAGCCATTCAGCCGTATTTGGTGATTCAAATTCTTGCTCTAGCAGTTCGTTAAGTGCCTCTTTTGTATCAGAAACGATTGGAAGATGTGTTGGAACATTTTTACCAATTTCAGCAGGATCGATATCGATATGCGCCACTTTTGCAAATGGTGCAAAGTGCTTTAAGTTACCTGTTAGTCTGTCATCGAATCGTGCTCCGAAGTTGATAAGCAGATCACATTCGTAAATTGCCATGTTTGCTGCATATGTTCCGTGCATTCCACCCATTCCTAATGAGAGGGGGGTATCTGCTGGAAAGGTGCCAAGTCCAAGTAAAGTAGTAACAACTGGAATTTGATGTTTTTCTGCAAAAGCTGTTAACTCGGCAGATGCTTTTCCATGGAGAACACCGGCTCCAGAAAGAATGACAGGTTTCGTTGCTTTCGAAATAGAATCGGCAAGCTTTTTAATTTGTATTGGATTAGGCTTTGTTGTTGGCTGGTATCCAGGTAAATCTATGCTTGCTTCTTCAGGTTCTTCGGTTAATAGTCCAGCTGAAATATCCTTAGGGACATCGACTAAGACTGGTCCAGGCCGTCCGGTAGAAGCAATATGAAAAGCTTCCTTGACGATGCGCGGGAGGTCCTCGATGGATTGTACCTGATAGTTATGTTTGGTAATTGGTGTCGTGATAGCCATAATGTCAGCTTCTTGGAAGGCATCCGTTCCGATTATGCTTCTGGCCACCTGCCCGGTGAAAACAACAAGGGGCAGGGAATCCATCATTGCATCAGTAATTCCTGTCACAAGATTGGTTGCCCCAGGTCCTGAGGTAGCAATGACGACTCCAGGTTTGCCAGTAACTCGGGCATACCCTTCAGCAGCATGGATCATTCCTTGTTCATGTCGGAAGAGAACATGCTCGATTGTACCCCGGGCCCGGTAAATGGCATCGTATATTGGCAGTACTGCGCCTCCGGGATATCCAAATAGTGTATCTACCCCTTCTTTTTTTAGTAAGTCGATGAGTAGGTCTGCGCCGGTTCTCGGCTCGGTACTAGTTTGGACCTCAAGCTTCTTTGCTTCTACTTTCACGTCTTAATCCCTCCTTAAAGGTAAAAATTGAATGTAGATGTCGAAAAATTGCGATTTGTGTAAATATGTCGTTTTTTATTATTATAATATAGAAATTTGTAAATAAACAGAAAATTTTAATGGTAAAACTTGATACTTGTAAATAAATCTTTGTAACATAGTAAAAAAGACCTATTCTCCTCGAATTAACTGCATGCATCATAACAACAAAGCAGAATAATCGGGGAGAAAAGGTCTTTCATTTTCTCGGTACCACCCGTTTTTTACAGTATCCTCACGAATACTGCCTTAGGAAGCGTTACTAAAGATAACGCTTCTTTTGGTAACAGGTGGATCAAGAATACCACCTGATTGAACCTACTTTGAAAATCATTTCAGTCCAACACTCAGGGATGATGTCAGAATAAGTTGTATTACTGGGCTTCCAGCAACCCCAGCTCTCTGAAAATACAAATTCTTATTCCTTTATTCCCGTCATCGATTTCAATTATTTACTTTTCAAAAATAAAATCACACATGTAGTACTTTAGCTTCCTTAAGGAAGGGGAGGAGTACTAGGTATTCCCATGGTCTTTCAAAATTCTATATCTTCATTACCCCGCCTGTGTTAGCAGAGGTTACGAGTTTAGCATATCGTGCAAGATAACCAGATTTAATTTTTGGTTCTGGTTTAATCCAGTTTTGACGTCTCTCTGCTAACACTTCTTCATCCACGATAAGTTCAATGGAACGTGCATCGAGGTCAATTATTATTTTGTCACCATTTTCAACGAGACCGATTGGTCCACCTTCTGCTGCTTCAGGTGAGATATGACCAATGGAAATTCCGCGGCTTGCCCCCGAGAAGCGACCGTCAGTGATGAGGGCAACTTCTTTTCCTAAGCCTCGGCCCATAATAGCTGAGGTTGGAGCTAACATTTCCGGCATTCCTGGACCGCCTTTAGGACCTTCGTAGCGAATGACCACTACATGGCCGGCTTTAACCGTTCCATTATGAATGCTTTCTAATGCCTCATCTTGGGATTCAAACACAATGGCTTCACCTAAGAATGTTTTAATGGAAGGATCTACAGCACCAACTTTGATTACGGCGCCATCTGGAGCAATGTTTCCATATAGGATGGATAGTCCACCAACTGGGCTATATGGATTATCTTTTGTCCGGATGACAGCTTCATTTGTGATTGTTGCGTCCTTCACATTTTCACGAAGAGTTTTTCCAGTAATCGTTAGGCAGTTATCATGCAAAGCACCTTCAACTTTATAAAGTTCATTGATGATGGCACTTACACCGCCTGCGCGATGAACATCGTCCATCGAATAATCAGATGCTGGCATAATCTTGGAAAGGTATGGAACTCTTTCAGCAATTTTATTGATTTCGCCAAGATCATAATCAATACCAGCTTCATAAGCAATCGCCAATGTGTGTAACACCGTATTAGTTGAACCGCCCATTGCCATATCGAGTGCAAAAGCATTATCAATGGCTTCTCTTGTAATGATATCGCGAGGTTTAATATCTTTTTTGATTAAATCAATCAAATGTCTAGCTGCTTGTTTAATTAGTTCATGTCTTTCTTCGGAAGTGGCAACCATCGTGCCGTTACCAGGAACCGTCATTCCTAAAACTTCCATTAAACAGTTCATGGAGTTTGCTGTGAACATTCCTGAACATGAGCCACAAGTAGGGCAGGCATTTGTTTCAATCTCAAGCAACTGGGCTTGGCTGATTGTGCCATTATGGTAAGCACCAACACCTTCAAAAACTGAAGTAAGGGAAAGATTTTTTCCTGTAGATGGTGAGACACCAGCCTCCATTGGACCGCCAGAAACGAAAACAGATGGTACGTTTGTTCTTGCGGCTGCCATTAACATCCCTGGGGTGATTTTGTCACAGTTTGGAATGTAAAAAACACCATCAAACCAGTGTGCGTTAATTACTGTTTCAGCACTGTCGGCAATGATTTCACGGCTTGGAAGGGAGTAACGCATTCCAATATGTCCCATGGCGATTCCATCATCGACACCGATTGTATTAAATTCAAATGGAATACCTCCGGCTTCCCGGATCGCTTCTTTAACAATTTCACCGAAATGATTAAGGTGTTTATGTCCTGGGATAATATCAATATACGAGTTACAAACTCCAATGAATGGCTTTTCGAGGTCACTCGTTTTTACCCCTGTTGCATATAATAAGCTGCGGTGGGGAGCACGATCAATTCCCTTTTTAATCATATCGCTACGCATTTTTTTAGCTCCTAACTGACAAAGGTATGGTTTTAGGATACCAAACCACTCCGTCGATTATGACAATTTTTCTACCAACTTCTTTTTCCCATTGTGTAGGAATAAAGGCTGGGTGTTAATTGATGATTTAGTTTCGATTATCATACAACCAAACGAGAACATGGTCAATATAAAAATCTGACAATTCAAACAAATCTAAAAATCTGGTAGCGTTTTCATTATTGGTCTAATAAGGAATTTATGAATAAAAAATTTTTAAAAAATTTTTTATTCTTTGAAAGTGAGAGGAGAAAATTCGGGGTAATTTCAGGTATAAGTAGGGAAGAGAGGGATAAAAGTTTGGTTGGAAACTACTAAACAAATCAGGGAAAATGTTAGATTAGTATAGTAGTTCATCAACCAATTTTTGCCAAATATTCATAAACCTGTCTTAAATACTGGAAACCCATTTCCTCTGCCAGCTGTAAATAATGTTTCCAAATTTTTGCTGTCATAATTGCGTCACTTAGGGCGTGGTGGCGATCTGCTACCTTTATGCCGCATTCCTCGCAAACTTCTTCCAGTGGAGCTGATTTCATATAGGGGTTTGAGAGACGGATGAGAAAAGAAGTATCTACAATACGGTGGTCAAATCGTGTTCGTAATACATCGCTGGTTATTTTTTTCATAAAAGCCTGCTCATGACTGGCGTGGTGGGCAACAAGAAGATCGCTTTTTATAAATTGGAAGAATTGCATTAGGGCTTCTGCTGCTATTGGGGCGTTTCTTAAGTCTTCATCATATATATTCGTTAATGCCGAAATCTCCTCCGATAGTGGAAGAGTTGATTGGACTAACGTATAAAATGTTTCTTGTTCTCGGAGTTGGTTTCCCGTCATCTTGACGGCACCAATTGAAATGATTTGATCGCCTTTTTCCGGATAAAAACCGGTCGTTTCTAAATCGAAGACTACGACTTTTAACTCATTTAATGGGACGTCTAAGTTGTTCTTTTGTTTCATTTCTCTTTGTAATTCTCGAAGGAAAGCCATCTGCTGCAGAGAAGATTGGTTTTGTAAGCTTGCGTAAAGGTTTGAATTCACTTTTCCGGATAATTGGCGAAAAAATTGAATCATATTATTCATCCTCATTTGAACCATCCTTTTCTAGTAACCTTTTCATATGATGAAAGAGGGCAGCTCCATTTTTAATGATGTCTTTTAATTCTCTTATCTGTTCTTTTGTTAGCTTATTAATAGTTAAATAATGTCCGGAATCATAGTCTTTATGGTCTGAAAATAGTAGTCGATAGTTTAGCAGTTTAATAAATTGTTGTTTTAAAAATGCTTTTTCTCCTGCAGGAAAATAGAATGCTGGTATTTTTTCGAGTCGAAATAATGAAGATGTTTCGTGTAATTTTTCTTTCATCGAAAGGAGGCGGATTGCATTCACATATGGAAAAAGGCCGATTTCTTTGATATTTAATTTTCCAGTGTGAACTCCGTGAGTTTCTACTAAAAGTTGACCTAAGACGTTAATCCCTTTTTTTAGATGAAGTGTATTACTTAGTGATTTTGCTAATAGGTTATGTTGATTCATGTTTAAATAAATGTGGTCTTTAAGCTTTTGAAGAAAGGTATTTTCTCCATACATTGTTCTGCCGTCTAGAAAGATGAGTAAATAGCGAATTGATTCCCATTTCGATTCAACTATCCATTTCGATAATTCCTGCTCCCATTCGTGAAGTGATTTACACCAGAATGGATTGCTAGCCATAACACCGCCGTCACAATATCTGTAACCAACTTGATAGAGGCCTTTTGAAATTTCTTTTCCTAATTGTAAAAAGTAAGATTTGTTTTCATCGGATGAATCAAGATAAATAATCCCATGGTCTTGATCACTCCACACTGATTGTTCTAATCTGCCGGCACTACCCATTACAAAGAAGGTGAACGGTGAAGGTGGTGGTCCACTATGATCAGTGACTTGTCTAAGTGCAATCGATACTACCCGCTGAAAGATTTCATCATGCAATGCATTTAATTGAAAGTGGTCATGACAAACATGTTGCATAGCTGACCCTCGGTATTGAAGAGTTTCCAGATATGGGCTCTCTAGCATCGTGTACCCCCCTAAAAATTCAAATAGCAGTCAGACCCTTTAGAAAAAAGGGAATGACCGCTGTAATAAAAATTGTCTAGTTCCAGCGCCTAGGGGCTCGGGGTCATAAGCCAATCCGTCAAGAAGGCTAAAGAACAGCCTTCCCGCCGGCTCGTCTTATGCCTGTCGCCCCTGTTCAAGGCGCTTCCGCTTTTCTTATTTATTGAACCTTAAATTGCTGTTCTGCTTTTACTAATTCAGGGTATCCGTAGCTGCCATGTTCACTCATATCAAGACCGATGATTTCCTCCTCTTCAGTGACACGTAATCCATTCATTACTTTCTTCATGATGGCTAAAATAATAAATGAGGCAATAAAAGCGAATGCTCCACAAGTGAAAACCCCTAATGCTTGAACCCCAAGTTGATGTAATCCACCGCCATAAAATAATCCTGGCGCACCAACAGTGGCTAATTTTTTTGTAGCAAAGAAACCAGTTGATAAGGTTCCCCAAACACCGGCAGTCCCATGAACGGATAGAGCTGCAATTGGATCGTCAATTTTAAATTTCTCGAAGAAGCGAATGCTATAAAATACTAAAATTCCAGAGATAAAGCCAATTACTACTGCTGCCCATGTATCAACGAAAGCACAAGATGCTGTAATGGCAACAAGACCTGCTAAAGCGCCGTTTAACATCATTGGCACATCTGCTTTACCTAATACCATCCAAGAAATAATCATAGCAGCGACCGTTCCAGCTGCAGCAGCTAGATTTGTATTTAAGGCAACAAATCCAAAGAATCCTTTGTCAACAGATAGTGTGCTACCGGCATTAAATCCAAACCAGCCAACCCATAAAAGTAGTACACTTAATGCTGTGAATACTTGGTTATGACCTGCAAGGTTATTAGCAGAACCATCTTTGTTGTATTTCCCAATCCTTGGTTTTAATATAATGGTAGCCGCAAGTGCTGCCATTGCACCAGTTAAGTGAACAACCGTAGATCCAGCGAAGTCTTGATCACCATGCTCAGCTAACCAACCGCCGCCCCAAATCCAGTGAGCGATAGGAGGGTATACGATGGCTGAGAAAAGCACTGAAAATACTAGGTATGCACTGAGTTTAGCTCGTTCAGCAAATCCCCCAAATGCAATCGTTAAAGAGATACCAGCAAAAGCTAATTGGAACATAAAGAATACAGCACCTGAAAGTGACAAACTATCTATCTCGTAACCTGAGTAGAAAAAATCGGATAATCCAATCAGTGGGTTGCCTTTTCCGAAAATCAACCCAAACCCAACTGCCCAGAAAATAATAGAACCGATACTAAATGTTAAGATGGTTTTACCTGCAATATGACCTGCGTTTTTCATCCGGGTAGAACCTGTTTCTAAAAGAATAAAACCTCCGATCATTAAAATAACAAGTATCGCACCTAACATAACCCAAAGGCTGTTCATTAAGAATGTAGTATCCATTTGTACTCCCCCTTTATTAAATGATGTTAATTTTTATAACATCCTCTGTAGTTGTATTTTCACATGAATGAGGGGGTGGTATCTATAAATGTGGTAGATTTTCTAACATGGTTTTTAAAATAAGGGGAAAAATCTTACCAAATAGGCAAAGGAAAAGCCTCGTTTCTGTGTGGAAATCGAGGCTTTTGAAAGTTAAGGGGAGCTTCTTCGTAACCCAAATTGAGCATTGAGTTGTCCTTGTATCATTTTGCGGCGAATTTCATCTTGATTTTGTTTCTTCTGTTCCCTAAGCATTTCTTTTCTGATTTCATGTGTTTGAATTCCGTCCTCAATTTTGTTAGCGATGTCCATTAATAATTCTACATCGGAAAAGGAGAATTTGCGGCTACCGCCAGCCGATCTTTCAGGGAATATTAGTTTTCTTTCTTCGTAATATCGTATTTGTCTTTCGGAAAGTCCCGTCAAATCTCTGACAATGCCAATCGTTATAACTTTTTTGTCTTTGTAAGATAAGTCTTTTCCCATTTTAGTTGCTCACCACACCCCATGTTACCTATAGTTTGAATATTTTTATTATTATATGTTACATTTCCTTACATGAAAATGGATACTTGTGCTTATTTGCCTGATTGATTGGAAAATATCATATTGGAGTAGAAGGACATTATTTATTGGAGGACATTGACTTTTTATATAGAATTTCCAGTTCGCTGACTGTCAGAGATTGAAGCTCAACAGGTGTATAAAATAAATCTGTACTCTCTAATTTTTTTATATAAAATTGCTTTAGTCTTTCAAGGCCTCTTCGTAAGTGGGTTGTCACTTTCTTTCCCTCCTTTAGATACTAGGCATTTTGAAGTTTTCTTAAAAGTTCATGTCCTTTCGAGCCCATTGTTTTCATGAGTTCTTCATATAATTCATCTCGTAATTTATCTAACTGTAAGATTTGCAGCGCTAATTTAATTTCATGTTTCTGATTCATCCGATTATCCCCCTTCGATATGTTTATAATCAAAAATTAACTGATTTTTCTGCTTTTGTCAGTGAAGATGTTAGAAAGGTTGACAGGATATTTTGAAAAGTCTGGATTGATTTTGAAAGAAATTCTAACCAATGAAAAGAACCGGCTGTAGACCGGTTCTTAGGCTGTTGAAAAACGCTCGTCAGCATATTGTTTTATTCAATTACTTTAATAATTCCCTGCGTTAATTTGTTTTAATATGATTAGTATATTTCGGCTTTTCAACAAGAGTGTTGATTAACGCTCCAGGCTCTTCGCTTTCCGCGGGCGTGCCGGGGAGCCTCCTCATCGCTTCGCTCTTGCGGGGTCTCCCCTGCCCCGTACTCCCGCAGGAGTCTTCGTGCCTTCCGCGCCAATCAACAGAGTGTTTTCAATAAGGATTTCAACCAAACTAGTGGAAATTTACATATGTAAAATAACAAGATTTATACATTTGACCTAATAGCCAGGAATTAACATACAGAACAACAACTTGTAAGGGTTATGAGAATCCAAGAAGAGTCCACTACTATCCTAATGTACACGCTCAAAAAATAAGATTGCAATACACTTGGCAAGGTTAGAAAAAGTTCGTTGCAATAATTAGGTTGATTTGCCTTCCGGTTGATTGGAGCGGAGGGCACTCGACTCCTATGGGATAGAGAGGTCACTGGAGACCCCGCAGGCGCCATAGCGCCGAGGTGGTTCCAGGACCTCCCTGCGGAAAGCGAGTGCCAGGAGCGGAAATCAACAGGCCCAAATGTAAGGGCATCTCATCAATGGATTTGGTAATTAGATACTGACATAATAAAAAAATTGCCTAGAAAAATACCAATTCTCGACAATCTAAGAACCGGCTGTAGACCGGTTCTTAAGATGAATTAAAATTCTCCGTCAAAGGGTGTAAATGGAATATGGAGGCGATTCTCAACTGCTCTTAGACGTTGATTTACACGTTGGAGCCGTCTTTGAAGCTGATTAATTTCTCTTTCTTGACGCTCATTTTGCCTTTCAAGCTGATTAACTCGACGTTCAAGCTGCTGAGGTTGCCGATTCGGGTCGTATAGGTCAACTGGTGTATAGGAATCGACTGGTGTATAGGAATCGACTGGTGTATAGGAATGAATAGGTGCATAGGAATGATATTGATCTACTGGAACATAGGTGTGATACTCAACGGGTATTTGTGGACATTGATAATAACCGTAGGGATTCATCATATAGGCATCTCTCCTTATATATAGTACGTTATAGATTATGTGATGGGGTATAGAGAGAAACGGCGAATGCCTATGGGAAATGGTCCTGAACTCAGCAATTTGAACTATTTATCTATAAAAGATTTATATTTTACATAATTTTGGAATTATAATTTTTAGAGATAAATGCTTAATGTTTATTTTTATGCATGGTAATTTCTACAATAATAGTTTTAAACAAACGCTTACATTAATGAATTTCGAATAAAACCTACTATATAATAGGTTGAATTTAGTCTACTAACGTATTAATATAGTAAGAAAATAAAATATTGAATAAAAAAACAAAACAAGTTATAATCATTTATAGTTTAAAAATTAAAAATAAAATTATTATAAAAAAATAAATAGGAGGTTTAAGCATGAAAAAATTTAAATTTGTTTCTACTTTAATGGTGGTCGGTTTACTTCTGCTCCTATCAGCGTGTGGTACTAGTAAAAATGAGGGAAGTGCGAAGAAAACACTCAGAGTTGTGACCGACGCGGCCTATGCGCCATTTGAATACCAAAAACAAGGGAAAGTCGTTGGTTTTGATGTGGATTTTGTTAACGCAGTTGCTAAGGAAGCTGGATACAATGTAAATGTTGAACATGTTGGCTGGGATCCAATCTTTGTTGAGATTGAAAAGAAAACAGCAGACTTTGCTGCATCTGCGATTACCATTACACCAGAGCGTCAACAGAGCTATGACTTTACAGTTCCTTATTTCTTATCCAAAAATGAAATCTTAGTTCCAAAAGGAAGTTCTATTAAAAGTGCAAAGGATTTAGAGGGCAAAAAGATAGCCGTACAAAATGGAACAACTGGACAAGCAGTAGTAGAAAAATTATTTGGAAAAAATAACCCTAATATTAAGAAGTTTAAAAATAACAATCTAGCCATTCTTGAATTGGAAAATGGCGGAGTTGACGCAGTTGTTGCTGATAACACAGTTATTGAAACCTATGTTAAAAATAATCCAAAAGATAATTTCAAATTCATTGAAGATGATACTGCTTTTTCAAAAGAATTTTATGGTCTACTATTACCAAAAGACAGTAAGTTGAAGCCTGAACTAGATAAGGCAGTCAAGGCAGTCATTGACAATGGAACATATGCAAAAATCTATAAAAAGTGGTTTGGTGTGGAACCAGATACACAAACATTAAAAGAACAACAAAAGTAAACTAATGAAATTGCGTAACTTCTATATTCATAGGCAGTTACGCAATTTTTGCTTAACTAAACTAATTAGCCTACTCAGATGGCGGAGGGATCATAATGGATTTCAGGTGGGATATTATTGTAGATTATGCGCCCTTACTTTTAAAAGGGACATTATTAACGATTGGTTTTTCAATCGCAAGTATTATTATTGGTACTATCCTTGGTTTATTTATAGGTTTGGGGAAAATGATGAAAAAAAGGCTATATTCCTTGCCTTTTAGATGGTATATAAACTTTTTCCGAGGCACACCGTTAATGGTGCAAATTCTATTAATTCATTTTGCTGTAGTACCAGCAATACTCGGTACGACAAATGCAATCGTGGCCGCAATCTTAGCACTTTCCTTGAACTCGGCAGCGTATGTAGCAGAAATCTTCCGAGCAGGTATTCAATCGATTGATAAAGGGCAAATGGAAGCTGCTCGTTCGCTTGGGATGACACATGTACAAGCTATGAGGTATGTGATTCTGCCGCAAGCTATTAAACGAATGATTCCTCCACTTGGAAATGAATTTATCGTATTAATAAAAGATTCTTCATTGGCGGCATTGATTGCAGCTCCTGAGTTAATGTACTGGGGACAGGCTATGCAAGGGGAGTATATGCGTCCGTGGGAGCCATATCTTTCATCAGCGGCAATTTATTTGATGTTAACTTTATCTCTTAACTTCCTATTAGGTAAACTTGAAAGGAGGTTTGCAACAGAATGATTCAGGTGAAAAATTTAAAAAAGTCATTTGGAACCAATGAGGTTCTTAAGGATATTAATGTAACGGTTAAGCCCCAAGAGGTTGTAGTTGTCATTGGTCCCTCTGGTTCTGGAAAGTCGACGTTTCTTCGCTGTATCAATATGTTAGAAACCATTACGGGCGGACAAATCCTAATTGAGGGTGTAGATATTACCGATAAAAAAACGGATATTAACAAAATTAGGACCGAAGTGGGGATGGTGTTTCAACAATTTAACCTTTTTCCTCATAAAAAGGTGATTGAAAATATCATGCTAGCTCCTATGAAGGTAAGAAATATTCCTGCGGATAAGGCAAGAGCAAAAGGGATGGAGCTGTTACGGAAAGTTGGACTAGAAGATAAGGCGGATGCCTATCCTGATTCTTTGTCTGGCGGGCAGAAACAGCGCGTGGCGATTGCCAGGGCTCTTGCGATGGAACCAAAGATTATGTTGTTTGATGAACCTACATCTGCTCTCGACCCTGAGATGGTTGGAGAGGTACTAGAAGTAATGAAGGACCTTGCCAAAGAGGGAATGACGATGGTGGTGGTTACCCATGAAATGGGTTTTGCCAAAGAAGTGGGCGATCGCGTTATTTTTATGGACGGCGGCTTGGTTGTGGAAGATAAGGTTCCGAGTGAGTTGTTTGACAATCCACAAGAGGAACGGACGAAGACATTTTTGAGTAAGGTATTATAGATTGGATGGGGGCCTTTTAGAAAGGCCCCTTTTGTTGTGCTCAGGGAAGTGAATTATTTTATAATATGAAAAGATAACCATATATTAATCATTCAAAATGAAACACTTCCGTAATTTTATCTGCTCTAATCCGATTTTGACACAACTTGAACAGCTGTGTGAGGAATTCTTCCACTTCTGTTGGTTTAGTTGGCAGTTTAATATGAACAGCAGTCGATCCAAACATTTTTTTAAAGTAGGCTTTTCTTTGGTCATTTTTTCCGTCCCGTTTTAATGGGTTGTAGGACCAAATCAAATAAAATCCATCTTCAAGTTCTTTTAATTGCCGTATCTCCGCGCAAGTGGTGGATTTATTATGTGTATAAATGACTAAATAAAAGTTGTCATTACGATGCCAATCAATGAATAAAAGATAATAGCCAGTCTCACGATCCGAGCGGATCACTTCATATGCGTCTAATACTTTCTTTCCATTTGTCCATTGGTGAAACTTGGGCAGCATCCCGCCAACTGTTTTTAGCTTTTTAATCTCGTATCCGTATGGATTAGAAAGCTCTATTTGTCTGATTATTTGGATAGCCTGTTCTTGTTCCAACTCTATTTTCCCCTTAAGTTATTTTGTTTCATTATACGGTGCAAAATGGAAAAAAAGGAAGTTTGCGTATATTTATTTTTCACCGGAAGGAAAAGTGCTATACTTAGTTTATTAATAATTCTGAAAAGCTGGTAAAGTGTTTGTCTTTAAAATGAAATACAACTGACATGATTTTAAAAAATTCCTTTGTTAGAATCGATTTAATTGGGACTTAAAATTCATTTGTACGTCGTATAGTATATGGAATAATTATGGCTCTTTTCCATATGAATGACATAGAGTGTTTGCAATTGGAGGGAAAGAAATGACGCTAGAGGATCAGTTAAAACAAAAAACGTATTATAAAATGTTCATAAATGAGCATGAAGAGATTCATCCGATTCGCGTTCTAGGTGAAGAGTTTCAGGAAGAGGCAAGCAAGGACCTCCCAAATCTATCAGCAATACGCTTTGCCCAAGGGGAAGTGTATTTTCATCATAAAGATTACGAAGCTGCCATTTTTAAATGGGAAAACATCACGGATGAACTCGTGCCATGGGCAAAGAAAAATACAGCGGATGCCTATTATGAACTGGGATTACTATCTACAGCAGAAGATATTTACACTACCATATCAACTGACAATGATACATTAAATACAGAAGTCGCATTGCAGCTATTTTCACTGTATTTTGAGCGCGGTAAGACGGACGCAGCCATTTCTACGATCAAAAGGACCATTGCCGCAAACCCAGAATATCCAAACGTGACTGAGATTGCCCGAGCCTTTTTTGAAGGACAGCAGGATTGGAATAATGCTGTGGAATTGGCCATATCCGAAGCTATGCGTTCTGGGGAGCTAAGTTGGTTTGAAATACTAAACGACTATGTAGACAAGGGAGTTACCAAAGCCCACGCCCCGGGCTATTTTACCCAAGCCTTAATTCTATTGTTTCAAATTGATAAGAAAAAGTTTGAACAACTCGTATCCTCATTATGGAAAAGCTACCAACATGAAGAATCCTATTTTACGTGGATTAGAGAAATAAACCAGTTATTCTTCCAACTGGATTTAGAAAGAGAAGATAACTGGCACGAGCTATCAAAGCTTCATAAACATGAATATTTCGATTTGATTGAAGGCAGATATTATATAAAAATGCTGCAAGAATTTGTTCCAGATTTGTTGACCAACTGGCTTCGCTTAGCGGATGAAAGAAATGTCGTGATAGCCGCGGCGGCAGTGCTTTCCTGGAATGAATTGTTTCCAACAAGTATTAGTTTATCCATTGTTACTGAGGCGGAAAAGCTGATTAGTGTAACTGAGACTGATATCGATGAACTTGAAGAAAGTTTAGCCCTTTTTGACACCATCATTGATTGGGCAGTGGCACATGATATGGGTGCGAATAATCGTTATAAATGGCTGGTTGAACAATTAGTCGATTTTGATAGACAACATCTTCTTGTTACCGGCTTATCAGGAAGTGGAAAATCGACTTTTGTGAACAGTGTTTTAGGAGAAGATCTCCAGGATAGCCCAACCTCTTCTATCGTTATGTTTAAGGATGGTAAAGAGGAGGAAATAATTGAAATTACCGATCGAGAGATTTCTAGATTAGAAGGCTTTACTGAATTTCAAGAGCGAATGGACCGCCGCCGTCATGCTCTAGAATCAATTATTGATTTCAAGCTTCCAAATCAATTTTTGCAGGAAAATAAACTGGCCTTTATTGATACCCCAGGATTAAAGGGGAACCACAATGACCGCTTTGAAGTGTTGAAAAACTTGCATGTGGCCGATGCTGTTTTGTTTGTGATTGATGGGAATGCACCGTTTAGGGATAAAGAACGCGGGATATTGGTGCAAATTCAAGAATTGGCACCTGATATTCCGGTCCACTTTCTGTTAAGCAAGATGGATACTATTGCCGATGAGCAGGAAGCTCTAAGAATTTACCAAGAAACCAAGTCCTTGATCCAATCAATTTTACCGGATGCAACCGTGTTTGCCTTCTCTTCGCAATACGAGAGAGGTCAGCAGATGAAGGATATTAAAGAGTTTCTGCAGTCAATCAAAGTGACTAGAAACTTAGAGGATAAACGTCTGGCAAAGCTGTTGTATTTTATCCGAACCACTATTGCTAGTCTTTTACAAAGACGGATTGATGTTGAAAATCAATTGGTAGAATCGATCCGCTGGAATGAAGAAATGCACACGAAATTAAATGGGGCGGTTAACCAGGTTAAGGATACAGTAGTACAGAAAACACGTGCCATTTCTAACTCGTACCAGACCATTAGGGAATCAATTCAAAAGGATATTGAAAAGGCCGTTCCTGCCATGTTAAAAGAGTGCTCTTCTCTTATTAAAGAGGATAGCAACTTTAGTAATATTCATCTGGACTTGAACAATGAAATGAACCGCCGACTACAAGAATACTTGGAACTAACGGTTCTGCCTAAATATTATCACTCCTTACAGGAATGGATTAATACTAGTAAAGAGGAATTTGATCAGGCTCAGGAATATTTAAATGAATTGAGTGAGGGCTTCAATCTAATGTATGGGGAAGATCATCTAGCACTTGTTTGTGATATTAAGGTTCTGGATGACTGGCTTCGTGACATAGATCGTATGACTAGCCGATTCCAGCTAGAAGCTGTCAATATCCTTCTCCGCCGCACGCCATCACAATTTTTATTAAAAAGCGCTGGCAAATTGTTTGGTGCAATATCGCAAAATACAGCGATGCTTTATAACAAGTACAAAGCTTTTGTAGAAAATGATGATTACGCCGAAACGATTGCCGATGTAAGTAAGCAATTTTTCCAGCCGTTTGAGTTATTTGAAAAATCTCTAGAGCGGGATATTACTTTATTTTTCAGAAATCCGTTAAATAGATTAACAGCTGCTGTAGATGAAGCAAGAGTAGGTATTGAGTCCAACCAGGATCTACTTAATAAAATGAACGCCAATCCAGAGATGTTCCGCGATCCGTTAACCCTATTCGGAGTAAGACTTCGTCAATTTGAATGGATGACAGTGGCTGGTAAAGGAATGCAAACCATATATTAAAAAAGTAGAAAAAAACATTCCGTTTTTATTTCGGAATGTTTTTTTCTATTATTTATTATTCTGTGACAGCCATTCTGCCATTTGTTGTGATATTCTTTTAGATAGTAAATTCCGTTTTTGCTGTCTTTCTAACACCCATTTAATAGCCTTTATGATAATTAACCAAATTAATGTTCGGAATTTTTCCGTCTAGATAGGTCTTTAAATTTGGAATGAGAATATTCTCAATGACTCGTTCATTATAGTGCTCTGTGGACCCTGAAGTGTGTGGAGTAATAATGACATTGTCCATCTCCCATAATGGACTTTCTGGCATGAGTGGTTCTGTCTCAAATACGTCGAGGCCTGCACCTGCAATGGTGCCTTCTTGTAAGGCCTGTACTAGGTCCTCCTCCACAACAACTTCTCCTCTTCCTATATTGATAAAATAGGCAGAGGACTTCATTTGATTGAATTGCTTTTCCCCAAATAAGTGATGGGTTTCTGGTGTAAGGGGTAGTATGGCCACTACATAGTCACATTTGGGCAGCAGCTGATCTAATTGGTCTGAAGTATACATCTCATCGACAAAGTCAGCAGGTTTTCCGGAGTGCCTCGCACCAAGTACCGTCATGCCAAATGCCTTGGCAATTTTAGCCGTTTCTTTTCCAATTTCGCCAACGCCAATAATTCCAATTGTTTTTTCATGAATCTCGAGTTTGATGCTGGAATGGTCCCATGTTTTTGTTTGTTGATTTTTTACATAGGTATGGATTTTTCTTGTTAGACCTAACATTAAGGCAAAAATAGTTTCCGAAATCGGGTAGGCATGTACACCGTTGGCGCTCGTTAATATCGTATTTTTTATTTGAAGCCGCTCGAGGGGAAGTGAATCTACTCCGGCACTCCAAGTTTGCAGCCATTTAAGACTGGACACTTCTTCAAGACAATAATCTGCTAAACCACCTTTCCAGCCGACAATGATTTCAGCATCTTTAGCATGTTCCTTCCATAGGGCTGGCTCTTTGCCGACAATAACGTCCCATTCAGGGACCATGTGTTTTATTTGTGCTATGTGTTCCGGTTTAAGGTTTTGTGTAATTACAATTTTCCGTTTGCTCATATTAGTAACTCCCACCTTATTGTTGATATAGAATAATCATATCGTATTTACGGTTGAAAATTAATCCTTTCCGCTGAGGATTCTCTCTTTATGGGTTATGAATCTATTTTTTTTGTGCCGTTGCATAAATAAGTGCAAAAAAATTCAAAAGAATTTTTACTTATTACAATAGAAGTACATAGTGCGTTATCATGCAGAATAGAAATTAATATAAATAATGGAAGAATTTCTCTTTGTTTTTGGAGGAATTACCATTTTGTATGTAGAATTGTCCCCATAATTGTGGGAAATTCCTAAATTTCCCTATGCATATGTAGAATCCCACACGGCTACTACCTATTTATACCGGAATGTTAATAATCTTGGGTTATAGGAAGGAAGAGTGAAGATGCGTGATGTAGTAATTATTGAAGGTGTCCGTACACCAGTAGGAAGAAAAAATGGGATGTTAAAGGATATACGGCCTGATGATCTGGCTGCATTAACCTTACAAGAGCTGGTTAATCGGGCAGGAATTGATCCAGCGATTATTGATGACGTTATTTTAGGGTGCGTTACCCAATCAGGAGAACAGGCCGGTGATATTGCACGGGTAGCTGCGTTAATTGCCGGATTCCCAATCGAGGTTCCAGGTACGACAATCGATCGTCAATGCGGCTCCAGTCAACAAGCCGTTCATTTTGCGGCACAAGCTATCCTTTCCGGAGACATGGATGTGGTTATAGCCGGAGGGGTTGAAAGTATGTCTCGTGTTCCAATGGGGTCTAACTACAAGGGAGCTGACGAACCGTTTAGCCCGAATTTACGGTCAAAGTATGAAATGATTCATCAGGGATTTTCTGCGGAACGGATTGCTGAAAAATATCGATTTACCCGTGCTGAGCTGGACCAATTCTCGCTTGAGAGTCATCAAAAAGCTCTTAAGGCACAGAAAGAAGGATATTTTTTCAGAGAGATTTTTCCAATCGAAGTGACCCTTCCAGACGGAACAACGGCTGTGATTACAGAGGATTCTGGACCAAGAAAAGGAACTTCTCTAGAAGCTTTGGCGGGGCTACGTCCATCCTTTAAGGAAGACGGGGTAATTCATGCCGGAAACTCCAGCCAAATTAGTGATGGTGCTGCTGCTATTTTATTGATGTCTCGGGAAAAAGCGGAGGAACTTGATTTGCAACCGCGTTTCCGCGTCCATACACGAGTGGTTGTCGGGTCTGACCCAACTTTGATGCTGACTGGACCGATTCCGGCGACACAAAAGGCCTTAGAAAAATCAGGTCTCTCGATTCATGATATTGATGTATTCGAGGTCAATGAAGCTTTTGCACCAGTAACGCTAGCGTGGTTGAAGGAGACAGGAGCTGACCCGGCAAAGCTAAACCCTAACGGCGGCGCCATCGCCTTAGGCCATCCTCTTGGCGGCAGCGGTGCACGCTTAATGGTTACGATGATGCACGAGCTCGAGCGGACTAGCGGACGATATGGATTACAAACGATGTGTGAGGGACACGGGATGGCGAATGCCACTATTATAGAAAGATTAGATTAATCCTAAAGTGCTGCAGGAAATTTGGTTTTAGATTAGAGATTTTAAGTAATATTTTTAAATAAAAACAATCTAAGACTATTGGTGATACCGATAGTCTTATTTTTTGTGTTGATAGAAGGGGGTTACTCGCGGATAAGAAGAAAATACTCTCGCATAAGAGGAGATTACTCTCGTTTAGAAAAAATACTCTCGGATAGGAGAAAATTACTCGTGGATAAGAAGAGGTTACTCGCGGATAAGAGGAAAATACTCTCGGATAAGGGGAGATTACTCTCGTTTAGAAAATACTCTCGAATAGGAGAAAATTACTCGTGGATAAGGAGAGGTTACTCGCGAATAAGAGGAAAATACTCTCGGATAAGAGGAGATTACTCTCGTTTAGAAAAAATACTCTCGGATAGGAGAAAATTACTCGTGGATAAGGAGAGGTTACTCGCGGATAAGAGGAAAATACTCTCGGATAAGCGGAGATTACTCTCGTTTAGAAAAAATACTCTCGGATAGGAGAAAATTACTCGTGGATAAGAAGAGGTTACTCGCGGATAAGAGGAAAATACTCTGGGATTGAATAAGTTTACTCTCGTTCAATAAAACATACCCTGAGATAATAAATTATTAAAGCACCTCCCTCCCTAAAGCAGTATAATAAAGACAGTTACTTAAATTGTATTTTGAGAAAGGAGAACTCATTTTGTTCGATCAAGCACTTTCCCTGCTAAAAACTCACTTCGGATACAGCGCCTTCCGGAACGGACAAGAGCAAGTCATCCGGTCGGTATTAACAGGACGGAATACCATTTGTGTCATGCCGACAGGAGGTGGGAAATCCATTTGTTATCAAATTCCAGCCCTCGTCCTTTCAGGTACCACAATCGTGATTTCCCCACTCATTTCCTTAATGAAGGACCAAGTCGATGCCCTCATCCAAGTAGGAATCCCAGCTACCTTTATTAATAGCTCATTAAGTTTTTCAGAAGCCAATAGGAGAATTAATCAAGCAAAAGAGGGGAAATACAAGTTATTATATATAGCTCCTGAAAGATTAGAGTCATATGATTTTATTGAGGACCTTCGCCAGATGGAAATTCCATTAGTGGCGGTGGACGAAGCACACTGTATTTCCCAATGGGGGCATGATTTCCGCCCTAGCTATCGTCATATTCAGCAGATGGTCAACAGCCTTCCGCAAAAACCAGCAGTCCTTGCCCTAACCGCAACGGCAACACCAAGAGTTCGGGAGGACATTTGTTACTCACTTCAAATTGACCAAGCAAATAGCATTATCACCGGATTTGAACGGGAAAATTTATCATTCTCAGTGATCAAAGGTCAGGATCGGCTAAAGTATCTCCTCAGTTATCTTAAAAAAAATCAACAAGAAGCGGGCATTATCTACGCTGCCACAAGGAAAAATGTTGATCAGCTCTACGAAAAATTGCGTAAGGAACAAATAAATGTTGCTAGGTATCATGCAGGGATGGGAGATTCTGAGCGGGCTCGTGAACAAGAACGCTTTTTGGAGGATAAAGCATCTGTTATGGTGGCGACCTCCGCGTTTGGAATGGGAATTGATAAATCCAATATTCGTTATGTCGTTCATTTTCAAATGCCGAAAAATATGGAAAGTTATTATCAAGAAGCCGGCCGTGCGGGGCGAGACGGGTTGGCTAGTGAATGTGTTTTACTTTATTCCCCGCAGGATGTACAAGTTCAACGTTTCTTAATCGATCAATCCAGTGACCGAAGCAGGATGACGCAAGAACTGGAAAAACTGCAGCAGATGGCCGATTATTGTCATACGGAGAACTGTCTCCAGGAGTTTATTTTAAAATACTTTGGTGAAACGGAAACAGAGAGCTGTGGCAGATGCGGAAATTGTTTGGATGCTAGAACTAAAATCGATGTAACTAAAGAGGCACAAATGGTCTTGTCCTGTGTGATTCGTATGGGGCAACGATTTGGAAAAAATCTTACAGCGCAAGTCTTAACAGGCTCAAAGAACAAAAAAGTTACCGAGTTAGGCTTTGATCATCTGTCTACATATGGAATTATGAATAATCAGAGTACAAAAGAAGTGGGGGAATTTATTGAGTTTCTCATTTCACAGGAATTAATCGCTATTGAGCAAGGGCAATTTCCAACGATCTTTGTGTCACCGAAAGGAAAGGATGTCCTTTTAGGCAAGCAGCAGGTGTATCGAAGAGAAGCAGTCCAGGTTAAACAAGTTTCAAAAAATGATCCGCTGTTTGAAGAATTACGAGAAGTTCGGAAGCGAATTGCTGAAGTGGAACATGTGCCGCCATTTGTCATCTTTTCGGATGCAGCTATTAAGGATATGTGTGCTAAACAGCCGAAAACAAGTGAGGAATTTTTACAGGTAAGTGGAGTAGGTGAGAACAAGCTGAAAAAATATGGCCTAGAATTCCTGCAAGCCATTCGTGATTTTCTCGAAGAACATCCAGATTATCAAAGCGAGGTACTCCCGGCAACAAATACAACGAAAAAAACGGCCAAAAAGACCGTTCGGGATTCTCATATCGAAACGTATAACTTGTACCAAGAAAATCTTTCGCTCCAAGAAATTGCGAAACGCCGAGACCTATCACTCCAAACCATTGAGGAGCATATGATTCAATGTGCACAGCAGGGAATGAACATTAATATCAGAGAATGCATTCCGGATGAGTACTTGCCATTATTAGAGCAGGCTGTAGCAGAAGTCGGGAGAAGTCGCTTAAAACCAATAAAAGAACTTCTTCCTGAAGAAGTCAGCTACTTTATGATCAAAGTGTACCTTAATGTGTTAAGTAGAGAATAGTGGGCTGGAAAATATCCAGCTCTACTAAAACAATTATTATTTTTAGAATATTCATAATTGTTGTCGATAACTCATTGTTTTTGTTGATATTTCCCTGGGAATTTGTCGATATGTTAAACAGGGCCTAATTTTTAATCTCCTGTTCCTTATCATACTCCGCTAAGTAAGGCTTATTGGCATAATAATACATCATCGCCATGAAAACCGCACCGCCAATTAAATTGCCAATCGTAACAGGCACTAAATTATGAACAACCCCCGCCCAAGATATGGTCCCAGGATGATTTAATACAAGTGCGATGGCGAATGTACACATATTGGCAATACTATGCTCGTATCCTGAAATAAAGAAACAAAATACAAATAACATCATGGCAAACATCTTTGGTCCATCACCTTTTAAACCCATTGGAAGGAAAAAGGCCATACAAACTAGCCAGTTACAAAGAATTGCTCTAAAGAATAACTGAGTTGTTGGAACCTGCATTTTCACTTCTACGACATGAAGTAAAAAGCCATTAACAGAAGCATCTGCATATAGTCCGGTAGTGAAAATAATAAAGGCGAACACGGCTGCTCCTAAAATATTTCCGATATAGCTGCAAATCCATAGTTTTATAACATCCACCCAAGCCATTTTTTTACGCAGTGCAGCATAGGTGTAATAGAAAGTATTACCCGTAAATAAATCACCGCCACCGTATGCAATTAAAATAATTGCTGATCCAAAGGTAAGTGCTGCCATAGGATAGGCAAGAGGAGAATCTTTAAGAAAGAAGAAATTGCCTGTCTTGAAGGCTACAATTACACCAAAACCGATAAACATGCTCGCAAGCATTGCCCGTAAAAGATAACGAAGGATGCTTTGTCGGAAGATTTTAATCTTTTTTAAGGCCAGCTTTTCCGCTTCATGTAAAGGTTGCATTTCCATAAAGATTACCACCATTCTAACGTTTAATATTATTTGTATATTGTAAACGAAAAAGGTCGGATTATGTGTCTTTTTGGATAATGTTCCTTGAATAGACACATTTTTTCATACATAGAATTTTGTAATAGTTAATACAACCGTTTTACCTCTAAATCAGATATAATAAAAAAAGTTTTTAAGACAGATTTTTAAGGAGTTTATATGTTAACTAGAAAAAAAATAGCCCCCCAATATGACCCATGGGAAGCTTATTTAGATGTTGAAGAGTATGGGAAGACACTACTTTCGAATATCGAATTTACCACGACAACACTTTGCAATATGCGGTGTGAACATTGTGCGGTTGGCTATACACTACAGACAAAGGATCCCGAAGCATTGCCGTTAGATTTGCTTTTAAAAAGATTAGATGAGATTCCGGCACTTCGTTCCATAAGTATTACAGGCGGAGAACCAATGCTTTCCTTATCCTCCGTAAAAAATTATGTGGTACCAATTTTAAAGTATGCTCATGAGCGTGGCGTACGTACCCAAATCAATTCCAATTTAACCCTTGAATTAGGACGATATGAACTAATTGTCCCTTATTTAGATGTTTTACATATTTCACATAACTGGGGCACAGTCGATGATTTTGTCGAGGGCGGTTTTGCAAGAATGGAGAAACGGCCTGATTTTAAACAACGGGAAGCATACTTTACGAGAATGATAGAAAACAGCCGTGAGCTTGTGAAAGCAGGAATCATGGTTTCGGCAGAGACTATGTTAAACAAGCGAACTCTTCCACACTTAGAAAAAATTCACCGGCAAATCGTTGACGAGATGTTATGTCAACGACATGAGGTTCATCCTATGTATCCTAGTGATTTTGCTAGTAATCTTGAAACACTTCCACTAGAGGAAGTAAGAGCGGCAATTCATCATTTACTGGATATTAGGGATGAAGATGTATGGATGTTGTTTGGGACGTTGCCATTTTATGCATGCAGCATCAACCCGGAAGATTTGAAGTTGTTGGAGCGGTTATATAAAAGCAAAAATGTAACGGTTCGGAATGATCCGGATGGTCGGTCGCGGTTGAATGTTAATATCTTTACAGGGGATATTATCGTGACCGACTTTGGTGACACACCGCCTCTTGGGAACATTCAAACCACTACTTTACTTGATACCTATCAAACTTGGCAATCCTCAAATATAGCAAAGGGATTGAGCTGCCATTGTCCGCAAGTTGCCTGCTTGGGACCTAACATACTGGTAAAGAATAGTTATTATCAAAATGAAGATTTTACGATGAGAAAGGCGAAAATTACTAAGTTATAGTAGTTTACTAAATGGTGACCTTAATAGGCCACCATTTTTACTTTTCAAAGGATACTAGATTGTTTATTATAAACTTTAGTAAATAGGAAGTGGATATTATTTCTGGAAAATGACCCCATATGCTTTGATTCAACATCCTGTACAAGAGGAAATTATTTACGGAAAATTACTAATTGTCATTTAGCATTACTATTGTATATTATTTAGTAGTAGAGTGTAATTTTTCTAAATATAAAGGTTAGGGAAGAATGAACATACAGGAGAGGCCATGATAAGAACCACAAAAATTACAATAACAAAAAAATATTTGCTCATTTTTTCCGCTGTTTTTCTGATTCCTTCTTTTGTGATCTATCAGGTCATTGTCGGATATGCGCATAAAGTATTGGAAGCGGATATTATTCATCGAAATAAAATCAGTGCAGGAGCCCTTGTTAATAGGTTAAATAATGAGGTCAACAACGTCGTACTCCAGCTGCAGTTGGTTGCTGATACAAAAAGCCGGGAAACCATGTTTGAACGGGCGAAACATACCATTTCCCAGAGCTCCATTATTCATTCTATCTACCTGATTGATGCCAATAAACAAGTGCAATTTGAGGCGCCTTTTAATGAAAAAGGAAACGGACAAATCTATCAATACCCACAGTTTGAACAAATGCGCTGGACTTATACATATACTGTTTCAGGGCTAATCCAAAATTATCGAAAAGAAGATGCGGTTACCGTAGCTATTCCGCTTATTACGGCAGGTCACACCTTCCAAGGAGTCCTTGTAGCAGAACTAAGCCGTGACTATCTGTCAGATGTCCTTAAAAGTATTAGCGACACACAAGGCGGTTTTTCCTCTTTACTTGACGAGGATGGTCGCGTGATTGCTTCGACTGACAGGAAGGAATGGGGTAAGAAGATGGACACAGATGCTGTTCAAAGTCAGCTTGCGCTCGACGAAGAAGGAACAAAGGAGAGCACCTATCACGGACAAGCCAGCATCGTAGCATACCAGACAATGTGGAGTAATTGGGGTCTTACACTAGGTGTACCAGAGAAGGTAGCTTTTCAACCCATTACCAAACTTTCACTTGCTTTAAAAGCAGGTTTTGCTGCGGTTTTCTTGTTTTCCATCTTTTTTATCATCTTTGGCTTGCGTAGTTTGATCTACCCTATTGTACTGCTTACCAAATGGGCTAAGTATTATCAAAAAGGGGACTTTTTCCAGAGGGTGCCAATCAAAAAGCGCAAAGATGAATTGGGTATTCTGTACACCACTATGCATAAAATGGGCGAGGGTCTAAAGAAGAACGAGCGCTTCTTGCATGATGTCATTGAATCTATTCCGTACGCTCTTATTACAGTTGACCCGAAAGGAACCATCACCCATATAAACGGAAATTTTGCTAGATTAAGCGGTATAAATGTTCAACAATTAAAGGGCAAAAAAATGATATCGCTTCCATTTGAACTGCCTTTATACCCAGTAGGTGAAAAAGAATTTCAGCTTACCGACTTAAAAGGAAAACGGCACATTATAAAACTAGTAACTTCACCATTTGAAGATGGCATGATTGCCGTTCTCCAGGATATCTCTCAATTGAAGTTGTGGGAAACCCATTTTCAGCAAAGTGAAAAACTGGCAACCATTGGTCAAATCACCACTGGTATTGCCCATGAATTGAAAAACCCGCTTGCAGTGCTGGCTAGTACTACAGAACTGCTCAAGGAGGAGTTTTGCGAAGGAGCAGAACCGGACATTATTGCCACTTTTATCGACGACATTGATGAGGAAGTACGTCGGATGAGCGGAATAGTGGCAGATTTCCTTAATTTTGCTCGTACGAAAAATGACGATGAAACCTGGGTGAAAATGGACCATCTGCTTGATAGGGTGATTCATTTGCTGAGGATCAAATTCAACGAAGCGGGAGTAGAGGCGGTACGCGATTATCCACAGTTGGTTCCACCGATTCTCGCGAAACCAAACAAACTGATGCAGGTTTTCTTAAACCTCTTTCTTAATAGTATGGAAGCTATGCCAAACGGTGGGACTGTCCGAATTAAAATTCGCAAGGTGGAAAATGCCACTTTAATCGTCACTGTGAGTGATACGGGAGAGGGCATTTCTCAGCAAGACCTTGAATGGCTGTTTAATCCTTTCTATTCCACTAAAAAACAAGGATCAGGCTTAGGCTTGACCATTGCTAGAGATATTATGATCGAACATGGGGGATCCATTAAAATCGAAAGTAATACGGAAAAAAGACAAGGTACGACGATTCAATGTATTTTTCCAAAACGAACTGGGAAGGGGACTGACAACAGTGATTACCACAAAGTGGAGCGAACAATTGGTTAATCCGACAGTTGTACTTGTCGTGGACGATGAAGTTAAACTGTGCCGAAATATTGCATACAAACTAAAAAAGGAAGGTTTTTCCACACTTGAAGCGTATCAAGGCAAGACGGCAGTTGACATTGTAAAAAAGACAAAAGTCGACGTTGTCATTCTTGACTTTATGCTTACAGATACAACCGGACTTGATGTACTTCATCAAATTAAACAGATTTCTCCTGAAACTGTTGTCTATATGTTGACTGCTCATGGGAACATTGAAAATGCAGTTGCAGCCATGAAACTTGGAGCTGAGGATTTTTTTAACAAACCAATTGAACTTAAAGTTCTAACTGAAGCAGTTAAAAGGCTCTCCTTAAATCCTGTCCACCCGGGAAAAGAAGAGTTGATTTGGCAAAGTAAAAAAATGAAACAGGTGCTTCAATGGTTGGAACCGATTACTCAAACCGATGCAAGCGTTATGTTGCTGGGAGAAAGCGGTGTTGGCAAAACAGCGTTGGCCAAATGGATTCATAGCCACAGCGAGAGAGCAGAAGGGCCTTTTATCTCGATCAATTGTGCGGCTATTCCTGAGAACCTGTTGGAGAGTGAACTGTTTGGTGTGCAAAAAGGGGCGTTTACAGGTGCCACTGAATCTCGTGCCGGCAAATTTGAAGCGGCAAATGGAGGAACTATTTTCTTGGATGAAATTGGTGAAATTTCCTTGCCGATGCAAGCAAAACTTTTGCACGTAATCGAAGAGAAAAAGCTGATGCGCCTCGGGAGCCATACAGAAAAAGCCGTTGATATTCGCATTTTGTCGGCAACAAATAAACCGGTTCGCCAGCTTGTCCAAGATGGGAAGTTCCGCAATGATCTCTATTATCGGCTGAATGTTGTAGAAATTGAGATTCCCCCGCTCCGCGAGCGGAAGGAGGATATTCCTTTCCTGCTAAACCAGCAGCTTCAGCGCCTAAATCAAAAATATAAAAAAGCCCTTTCCTTTTCAACTGAAGCGGTGCAAGCACTTTGCGAGTATGCCTGGCCGGGCAATATTCGTGAACTCTTAAACGTAACGGAGCGGACGCATATTTTAAAAAGGTCAGGAAGCATTGAGCCGGAAGACCTAACATTTGATGAAACAATTAAAAAAGAGATGGTCAAAAAAGATTCTACTTTTTCAAATATAAACCTGCAAGAAACCTTAGATAATGTGGAGGTGCAGTTGATTGAAAAAGCCCTTCAGGAAAGTGGCGGAAACCAAACGAAAGCTGCTGACCTGCTTGGCATCTCCCGTAACACGCTAATTTACAAAATGAAAAAGCTGAGAAAAGCATGAAGATTGGACGCGTTTGCTTGATCCTCATGTTGCTAAGTGTTTTAGGCGCATGCAGTCCTTTGAGCAAGGGATCCTACATTTCTGGTTCCAAAGGACGACCCGTTCAAAAAGGGGAAATTACCATCGGCTCAAAGTCAATGACTGAGCAGTACCTTCTGATGAAAATAACATCTTTAGTGTTGCAGGCACACGGTTATCATGTGAAAGAATTGGTATTTTTGGATAGTCCAGCAATCCGTTCTGCCATGGAGAATGGCAAAGTTGATTTATATTGGGAATATACTTCCACGGCTCAGGTTAACTACCTAAAAAGGCCCCCAATATTTAATCCGGATAAGGCATATCAAGCGGTAGCAAAAGAGGATGGGAAAAGGGGCATCATATGGCTGCCAAGGAGTCAGATGAACAGCAATTGGGCGGTCCTCGTAAACGAGGATTTGGCCAATAAACTTCATATAAAAACCATAAGCGATCTTGCTGACTATATTCGTCGTGATAATGGTTCGATAAAAATCGCCATGAATGAGGAGTACCTGAATAGGGTAGATGGATTTAAGCAATTGGAGCAAGTGTACCAGTTTTCCGTACCAAATGATAAAATTATAGCCGTTGATACCAGTCTCTTATCGCAAGCGGTACTAGAAGGGCGGGTTGAAGTGGCGGTCGGCATGGCGAATGATGCACGAGTTAAATTCAATCATCTCGTCATACTTAAGGATGACCGTCATGTTTTCCCTCCTTACGATGCGGCCCCTGTGATCTTAAACCAAACATTGACGAAAAAACCGGAACTGCGGGAAATTCTCACACAAATTTCAAATGTCCTGACGAACCAAAATATGCTGGAACTTTTATACAAGGTAGACATTCAACACCAGGACATTGCCCAAACGGCTTGGACTTTTTTAAGAGATCACCATCTATTGCAGCATTAGACTTGTTATTGTGAGGCAATAGTATTATCACCAACGAAATGGAATATCCCTCGAATTTATCAGCGAATATAGATGAGAAACAGGTCGAAAGGACGTCCTGTTTCTTTTTTTTGCAAAAAAGTAAGCGGTTGCACAAAAATCCAACAACAAAACTGTAAAATTTTTGTGCAGTTCACTTTGAAATTTAGCGGAAAATGCTCAATAATGTGTCGAAATAGTGACATTACAAGGTATATGTAAAGTTGGCACGGTACTTGCATTAATAAAAGTATAAACAAAGAGAGGTGAGAGTATTTGGGATGGACACCAAAGAAAATGAAGTGTGGGAAAAAGAGGGTGAGAGAACATGAAATTTTTATTTACTAACTTTGACAGTGTTTGGCAGCTTTTTTTACAGCATTTATCGATGACAGTCATTGCATTGGGGATAGCGTTGCTCATTGCGATTCCACTCGGTATTCTTGTCAGCAAGTTTCAACGATTGTATTTTCCTGTGACAGGCTTTTTCGGAATCCTTTATACCATTCCAAGTCTTGCATTATTCGCATTTTTGATACCGGTTACAGGACTTGATGTACAGACCGCTATAGTAGGTTTAGTAGCTTACTCGCAAATGATCTTGATCCGCAATGTCGTCGCGGCAATCAAGGGAATTGACCCACTGATGTTGGAAGCGGCCAAAGGGATGGGGATGAATCGAGGACAAGTCCTCATGAAAATTGAGATTCCGCTAGCTGTTCCTGTTATTATCGCCGGCATTCGTGTGGCAGCTGTTTCAACAATCAGTATTGGTTCCGTGGCAGCTTGGATTGGAGCTGGCGGGCTTGGTACTTTAATCTTCGATGGACTGTATCGTTCCTACCCAGACAAAATTATCGCCGGTACAGTCAGTATTGCCGTTTTGGCAATTCTTGCAGATTTATTATTCCGCGGAATTGAATGGATGTTCCGTCCGAAAATGGCTTAGGAAAGGGGGATAGTAATCATGTTCAGTGAAATTCAAAACTATTTTTCTACCAATGCACACGCTTTTTACTCAAATCTCATTCAGCATATCGCGTTGAGTCTAGTTTCCATTCTTGTAGCGATGGTCATTTGTATTCCGTTGGGAATTTACATCTCAAAGACTACAAAAATAGCAGAACCTGTTATAAATCTTGTTAACATCACACGTGTTATCCCGAGCCTTGCGATTCTGGCCTTGGCCATGCCAATTCTCGGTGTTGGATTTAAGCCAGCTTTGTTGGCCTTAACAGTTCTTGCTTGTCCGCCAATTTTGATTAATACCTATGTGGCCTTCAAAGAAATTGATCCCTTAATTAGGGAAGCAGCATATGGAATGGGAATGAGTAGAATTCAAACCACTGGTAAAGTCGAATTCCCTTTAGCTTTGCCTGTCATGCTAGCCGGCATTCGAACCGCTTCGGTTGAAGTTATTGCTAGTGCCACTTTGGCCGTCTTAATCGGTGGCGGAGGATTAGGGAATTACATTATGAATGGGATTGCAATGTTTGATACTGGGCTTTTAATGATAGGGGCAGTTCCCGTGGCCTTGTTAGCTGTCCTAAGTGAATCATTGTTTGGCTTGCTATTAAAAAGAGTAACGATTTATCAACGTTAAGGAGGAGAAAAGTATGAAAAAAACAACGATATATACAGGTATATTAACTGGTGCATTGGTGTTGTCTTTAGTAGGGTGCGGAAGTTCAAACCAATCGACAAGTGCTTCTGGCGGGAAAAAGGATCCGATTGTAGTAGGTTCAAAGAATAACACAGAGAATTACATTCAAGGGGAAATGTTTGCGGACATATTGGAAGCCAATCATGTTCCGGTTGTACGTAAGCTTAACCTTGGAGGAACAAATGTTACTTTCCAAGCCATTAAAAGCGGTCAAGTTGACATGTATCCGGAGTACACTGGCACAGGATTGGTTGATATCTTAAAGAAACCGTTGGAAAAGGACCAGAAAAAGGTGCTGACAGAAGTTAGTGACGGATTTAAACAATGGAACATTGAATGGCTGCAGCCAGCACCTCTGAATAGTACCTACGGATTTGCCGTAAAGAAAGCAACTGCTGAAAAATATAACTTAAAAACAATTTCAGATTTAGCGAAACACAGCAAAGACCTAGTGCTCTCTTTCCCGCAAGAATTTGATGTCCGCCCAGATGCATTGCCAGGATTGCAAAAATACTATAAGGATCAAGGTGGATTTAAATTTAAGAATCAATTCCAAATTGACTATAGCTTGCGCTATCAGCCGCTGATGCAAGGAAAATCCGATGTAACCGTTTCGGTGGGTTCTGACGGAGATGTCGCTGGAAATCATTTGGTTGTCTTAAAAGATGATATTGAATTTTTCCCTGCTTACAATGTTGCACCGATCATTAGTGACAAAAAGTTAAAGGAATATCCACAAATTAAAGCTCCGCTTGAAAAATTAATGTCCTTACTGACTGATGAGCAAATGCAAAAGCTGGATTGGGAAGTTGATGGACCCGATAAGAAAGAAATCAAAGATGTGGCCAAAGACTTCTTAACGAAAAATGGATTATTGAAATAAATTGAAAACCCGTTATGGTCTATATAATTTGGAGGTGAGGAAATGGGAATCGTTTTTAAAAATATCGTAAAAAAATACCGGGGAGCTAAGTCCACTGCGGTAAATAATGTAAATTTATCAATCGAAGAAGGCGAGTTCATCGTCTTCCTCGGTCACTCCGGGTGTGGAAAAACGACACTCTTGAAGATGGTAAACCGCCTTTATGAACCAACTTCCGGAACCATTGAAATCGACGGTGTCGATATTACCCAGATGAAAGAAGAGAACTTACGGAGAGGCATTGGGTATGTCATTCAGCAAAATGGCCTGTTTCCCCATATGAAGATTGAGGACAATATTGCCGTTGTACCAAAGTTGCTTGGTTGGGAGAAAGCCAAAATCAACAAACGAATTGATGAACTATTAACGCTTGTGCACTTAGATCCAAAACAGTTCCGTAGTCGCTATCCCCGCCAGTTGTCAGGAGGACAGCAGCAACGGGTTGGGATTGCCCGGGCCATGGCATCAGATCCTTCGATCCTTTTGATGGATGAGCCTTTTGGCGCCATTGATGCCATTACAAGAACAAGTCTTCAAGATGAACTTATTCGTATCCAAAAGGAACTAAAGAAGACCATCCTTTTCGTCACCCATGACGTGGACGAGGCGTTTCGTTTAGCGGATCGAATTGTGGTGATGGCTGAAGGAAAAATCGTACAGGCTGATTCTCCTTATCGACTACTTACAAACCCGGCCAACGATTTTGTCAAACAGTTACTTGGAAATCGGGATATTTACCGCCGAATGAACTTGCTTACGGTAGCGGATGTCATTGAATTAATGCCAACAGGGTCCAAGGCCAATCGGGCTATTGCTGTTCGCATCGATGATCCATTAACTCAATCGTTTACCAAATTGGTTGAATCAGGAGAAACTGAAATTCCAGTAGTGGATGACAGTGAGCGAGTGGTTGGCTACATTACACTTAATCACATCACACACCAGCTTCGAATAGCGAAATAGAAGCTGAAATTGGGCAGATATAAAATTCTTTTGCTTTGGTGGTGATTTTCATAACTATCATTGAAAATTCGGAAAAACGAAGTGAAATAGATTCGTTTGGTACTGTTGAAATATCAAATCATTTATTATATGGGATTCAAACAGTTCGGGCATTACAAAATCTTTCATTCTCTGGTAAAGCATTAAGTCTATATCCAACGTATATCAAATCACTTGCAATGGTTAAAAAGGCTGCTGCACTTACTAATATAGAAACAGCTGCTATAGATGAATCCCTTGGATCTTGTATTCTTGCAGCATGTGATGAAGTAATTTCCGGCAGGCATTTGGATCAATTTCCGATTGATATTCTCCATGGTGGCGGGGGAATTGGTACAAATATGAACATAAATGAAGTCATCGCAAATTTAGCAAATGAAATGACGGGGAGTAAGAGAGGGAGTTATTCCCCTATTCATCCAACCGATCATGTGAATGTCTCTCAGTCTACTTCTGATGTATGTCACACGGCAATGAGGATAGCCATTATAAAAGAATATGGGCAGCTCGAATTATCTTTAAGAAAAGTCCAGGCTTCTCTTGATAAAATGGCAGATTCATGTATTGAAGTTACAACCATTTCACGGACATGTTTACAAGATGCAATGAGGGTTCAATTAGGTGATTCTTTCAGCGGATATGCTGCTGTGTTATCAAGAAGACACCAATCGCTGAAAAAGAGTGTTATGGATTTGAAAAAGGTAAACCTAGGTGGCACAGTAATTGGAACGGGTAGTGGAGCTTCTAAAAGATATCAGGAATTAGTTATTGGTAACATTTCAAAAGTGACTGGTTTTCAGCTTCAAAAACGAGAAAATTTATTTGATGCCGCCCAAAACATCGATGATCTTGCAAATGTCTCCAAACAATTAACATTACTTGCCACCTGTTTAATCAAAATAGGGAAAGATTTACGCCTGTTATCTTCCGGACCGGAAGCTGGTTTTTCTGAAATTATTCTTCCATCCTTAATGGCTGGTTCGTCGTTCTTTCCGGGAAAAGTAAATCCAGTCATTCCGGAAACATTGATTCAAAGCTGCTTTCAGGTATTAGGATGTGACCGAGTAGTCCAGGCAACTTTAGAACATGGAGAATTAGATTTAAACATTTTTGAAGGAGCGTCCGGAGGGAATATCTTAGATGCTATGAAAATGCTAGAAAAATCACTTAACCTATTTAGCGAAAAGTGTTTGGATGGCATAAAGGTGAATAAGGAAAAATGCGAGGAGTATGCTAATAGTTTTATACCATCTGTAGTTGAATTAAAAGAGAAGCATGGATATTCCTTTGTATCAAAATTAATGAAGGATAAGGGCATGAAAGGTGTAAAGGAATTTTTAAATAGTGGAGGTCTTGAAATTGACTAAATTAGAGAATAAAAAAATATTTGAAGGAATCGAACAACCAAAATTAGAATGGGCACAAGAATGGTTACTAGAAACCAAAAAGTTATACATCAATGGAGAATGGACAGACAGCAGCAGTAACGAAATGATTGAATCTATTAATCCAGCAACTGGAAAAGTAATAGGGAAAATACAAGGAGCAACAAAAGAAGACATTGATAAGGCAGTTTCTGCTGCCCGTGCTGCTTTTGATCAAGGTCCGTGGCGTCAAGTAACACGGAAAGAAAGGGCGAAAATCCTCCGCCAAATTAGTGCACTCATGAAAGAACATCAGTCTGAATTAGCGACTTTAGAGGCACTGGATAATGGGAAACTATACACGGAAGCGTATAAGGATGATGTTCAGGAAGCTTTGGAGTTGTTCGAATATTATGCAGGCTGGACTGATAAGTATTATGGTGAAAATAATCCTGTTGAGGGGGATTTTTTAAGCGTAACAACTAGAGACCCTATCGGTGTCTGCGGTCAAATTGTTCCATTTAACTTTCCAATCGATATGGCTGCCTGGAAACTTGCTCCTGCGCTTGCGATGGGAAATACAGTAATCCTTAAGCCATCTAGTACAACATCTTTTTCAGCAATAAGACTAATTGAAATTATTCATGAGGCTGATATCTTACCTCCAGGTGTCATCAATCTAATCCTTGGGAAAGGAAAGATTGGTTCATATATTTCCCGTCATATGGATGTTGATAAAGTCTCTTTTACCGGAAGTACTGGAGTCGGCAAGCAGCTTGTTCACGATTCTGCAGACTCCAATCTTAAACCAATTACACTTGAACTCGGAGGAAAATCACCGAATATTATTTTCAGTGATGCTCCTAATGTGGACGCATCCATTGAACGTTCTTTTTATGGATTATTTACTCATAAAGGTGAGAAATGTTCTGCACCAACAAGACTGTTTGTTCAACTGGATATTTATGAAAAAGCGGTCAATCGTTTAGCGGAACTTGCTAATAGTTATAAATTAGGAGACCCATTCGATCCAGAATCAAACCAAGGTGCCCAAGTTTCAAAAGCACATATGGAAAGCATTCTAAGCTATATTGAAAGCGGTATTCAAGAAGGCGCTCGTCTTGTTGCTGGCGGGGAACGGGATCTAACGGGTGAAAATGCGAATGGATATTTTGTACGCCCGACCATTTTTGCTGATGTAGACAATAAAATGAAAATTGCTCAAGAAGAAATTTTCGGACCTGTCCTTTGTGTGATTCCATTCGATACGGAGGAAGAGGTTGTTAAAATGGCAAATGATACCATTTATGGTTTGGCTGCCGGGCTTTGGACAAATGACGTTTCCCGAGCAAACCGTGTGGCCAAAAAATTGGAGGCTGGAATGGTATTTGTAAATAAGTATGGATGCTATGACTTTGCAAGCCCATTTGGCGGCTGGAAACAAAGCGGCTGGGGAAAAGAATATGCCATCCATTCATTACAATCCTATACAAAAACAAAAGCAGTTTGGTTTGCTTACTAACAATAAAAGGGTGAAAAGATGATGAAAATGAAAGCAGCCGTAATGACTGGTTATGGTCAACCATTAGAAGTAAAAGAAGTTGAGATCGCTGAACCTAAAGCAAATGAAGTGCTTGTAAAAATAGCAGCAACTGGTGTATGTCATAGTGATTTAAATGCATTAAACGATGAAACCACACCGATTCCAACCATACTCGGGCATGAAGGGGCAGGAATAGTGGAGGAAGTGGGGCCAAATGTAAAAAATGTAAAACCGGGTGATAAAGTAGCTTTAAGCTGGGTCCCTTATTGTGGCACATGTGAGTTTTGTATTACAGGAAATGTTCATTTATGTGAATCAGCTTTTGGTCCTATGTTTAATGGCACATTGCTAGATGGAACATCCCGTTTAAGCTGCGATGGAGAAAAAGTCTATCATAATTCTTTATTATCCACATTTTCCGAATATGCTGTTGTTCCTGAAATGTCATGTGTAAAAATACCTGATGAAATGCCCCTTGCCCAAGCATCTTTAATTGGATGCGGGGTTGCAACAGGATATGGTGCGGCTGTTAATGCTGCTGGTGTCAAACCTGGATCAACTGTCGCTATTTTCGGAATCGGAGGTGTTGGAGTTAATGCCATTCAGGGAGCTAGGATTGCCGGTGCTTCCAAAATTATTGCTTGTGATGTAAAGGCATCCAATCTTGAAATTGCGAAAAAATTTGGGGCGACTGATACAGTAAATGTTGCAGAAGAAAATGCGGAAGAAGCATTGAAATTATTAACTGGCGGATTTGGAGTCCACTATGCAATTGATTGTACGGGAAATACAAATGCAGCTGAAAGTGCTTGGAAAGGAACAAGAAAGGGTGGAACCGTAGTCATTGTTGGGGCTTTTAACCCTTCGAAGGTTCTAAGCCTTCCAGCCGGCGGCTTTCATCGTGTAGGGAAGGTTCTTAAAGGAAGTTTTTATGGGGATACACAGCCTTTTAGAGATTTTCCTATCATTTCGAAGCTATATTTAGATGGTCGATTTAATCTGGACGATCTAGTTTTAGACCGAATAAAGTTAGATGATATTAATAAAGCATTTGACTCTTTTCATGATTGTTGTTCTATTAATGTCGGAAGAACGGTAATTGAATTTCCAATTGACAAAAAACCTGCATTATCTGTGGCCAATTCAGAAGGTAAAGAGATCAATTAAGATTAAGAGGGCGGTATAAACATGAATACTGAAAAAGTAAGTATTAATGATTTCTCGATGGATTTTTTTAGCTTAAAAGGAAAAGTAGCCATTATCACAGGAGGAAATTCCGGATTGGGACAGGGTTTTGCACTTGCACTTGCAAAAGCAGGCGCGGACATTTTTGCCGTTAGCATCGCTGATGACAATGGTGAAACAAAAAACATGATTGAGGCAGAAGGTGTTAAGTACCATCTTATGCTAACAGACCTTACTGAAGAGGGTGCCTGTAAAAAAGTTGCGGAAGAATGTATCAATACTTATGGAAGAATAGATATTCTCATGAATAACGCTGGTATGTGTATTAACGAACCAGATGTAACCAAGTTTACTAGAATCCAATGGGATAAAATGGTCGCTGTTAATTTAACGGCAGGTTTTGAATTATCTCATGAAGTGGCAAAGTACATGATTCCGCAAAAAAGTGGAAAAATCATTAATACTTGTTCCCTGTTTTCATACCTTGGAGGTCAATGGTCACCAGCATATGCTGCAACTAAACACGGTTTAGCAGGATTTACGAAAGCCTATTGTGATGAATTAGCTCAGTTTAATATTCAAGTGAACGGAATTGCACCAGGATATTTTGCTACAGCGGTAACAGCAGAGACAAGAGCTAATCCAGAGGCGAATCAACGTATTTTAAATCATATTCCAGCAAATAGATGGGGAAATATCTTAGATTTAATGGGTACAGTTGTATTTTTGGCTTCAGATGCTTCAAATTATGTCAATGGTACTTTAGTAAATGTTGATGGTGGATACTTAGTAAGATAACGAGAAGTAGAAACGGATAAAAAGGAGAAATACACAATGGCTAATGAACAGTTACTAAAGACAGAAAATAATGTTAAAGAACAGTTATTAAAAGAATTAGAGTCTATTATTTCAGTAGAACAGATCAATACAGATCATGAAGCACTTTATGATGCATCAGCAGATCGGTATAAAAAATATGCAAAAGCTAAAAAAGTCCTTGATGTTCCAATGCCAATGGCAATTGTATACCCGCACTCTGCAGAAGAAGTTCAGTCACTTCTAATGTTCTGTAATAAAAACAAGATCAATGTTATTCCTAGAAGCGGTAAAACCGCTACAGAAGGCGGCCTTGAAAACTGGAAAGAAACGGCTTTAGTAATTGATGGATCCAGAATGAATAAAATCATCAAAATCGATCCATATAATATGCAAGCAACTGTACAAGCAGGTGTGAAATTACAAACGTTAGAAGATGAGTTGCGTAAAATAGGTTACACTACAGGTCACTCTCCACAATCGAAACCAGTTGCACAGTATGGTGGATTATTGGCAACGAGAAGTATTGGACAATTTTCTACTTTATACGGTGCAATTGAGGATATGGTTGTGGGATTAGAATGTGTATTTCCAAACGGCCAAATTTCAAGAATAAAAAATGTTCCAAGAAGAGCAGGAGGACCAGATATAAGACATATTGTCATTGGAAATGAAGGAACATTATGCTATATAACAGAAGTTACAATTAAAATCTTTAAATATTACCCTGAAAACAATGTTTTCCACGGTTATTTATTAAAAGATATTGATACAGGTATCAAAGTTTTACGAGAAGTTATTACAAATGGCTTTAGACCATCGGTTGCACGTGTCTATTCCGAAGAAGATGCAAGGCAACATTTTTCTCATTTCAATAAAGATAAATGTGTGTTGATTTTTATGACTGAAGGGCCAGTAGGTATTGTCAAGGCAACGAGTGAAGCGATTGAAGAAGCAGTTGCCAAGTTTCAGGAAGGAATCATTGAAAAAGTGGAAGACCAATTAATCGAAAATTGGTTCAACAACTTGAACTGGACGCAGGAACGCATTGATCATGAAATCCAAACAATGATTGATCATGATAAGCATGACGGTTTTACAACAGAAGTCTCAGCTGACTGGGAGAACATTGTAAAGATTTATCACAATGTAATAAAAAGAATAAGGGAAGAGTTTGATAGAAAAGAAGATATAACAATGCTTGGTGGACATTCATCCCATAGTTATCTAAACGGAACGAATATGTACTTTGTATACAACTACAATATTAATTGTGCACCAGAGGATGAAATGAGAATTTATCACCATCCGATCCAAACCATCATTGTTGAAGAAACATTAAAGCTTGGCGGTTCCATGTGTCATCACCATGGTATTGGAAAATACCGCAGCGAGTGGACATTGGAAGAGCATGGTTCTGCTTACTATATGCTCGAAAAATTAAAAGAAGCTTTTGACCCAAATGGGATCATGAATTTTGGTACCATTTTCCCTCAAGAAGAAGGCCAAAAATATATAAAAGGTTAACATAAGGTGATCGTATGAGCAGGTATGTAATGGGAATTGACAATGGCTCGCAAAGCACAAAAGTAGCTATATATGATTTAGAAGGAAATGAAGTTGCTTTTGGCTTTTATAGTTTAAAAGAGACTTTATCACCTCAACCAGGCGTAGTCATACATCCTGATGATGATTTATGGGACAGTGTGTATGGAGCAATTAAAAACTGTCTAGCTAAATTTACCGGCAATCCAAAAGAGATTGCCGGAGTTGGCTTATGTACCATTCGGTGCTGTCGTGTTTTGTTAAAAGAAGATGGCCATCTAGCGTATCCTGTAATAAGCTGGATGGATTCTAGACTTAACAAACCATATGTACACACTGATGATCAAGTAAAGTATGTAACGACTACTTCTGGTTATCTAGGCTTTAGGTTGACAGGGGAATTTAAGGACACTGCTTCAAATTATGAAGTTCATTGGCCACTAGACCGCGAAACGTTAGATTGGTCCCAAGACGATGAAGTTTTTAAAGCAAATGGATTGAAAAGAGAGATGGTATTTGATCTCGTAAAGCCGGGCGAAAAGTTAGGAACGCTGAGAAAAGAATTGGTTCTTGAGTTTGGTTTTAATAATGATATAGCAGTAGTTGCAACATCAAATGACAAAGCTGTAGAGGCTTTGGGCTCCGGAATTAAGGACGAAGGGACCATTATGATATCTCTTGGAACATTTATTTCGTCTATGTTGTTAAGAAATAAATATAAGGAAAATGCGATTAATTTTTTTCCTACGCTCGCATGTATTCCATTTAAATATGTTTATGAATCAAATGGAATCAGACGCGGTATGTGGACAGTGAGCTGGTTTAAAAAACTAATCGGTGCAGAACTCGTTACAGAAGCTGGAAAACAAGGTGTATCGGAAGAGGAATACTTAAATAGTAAAGCGCAAGAGGTTCCAGTGGGCAGTGACGGTCTGATAACCATCTTAGACTGGTTATCTACACCATCTATTCCATATCGAAAAGGTGTCATGATCGGTTTTGATCAGCGCCATACAAAATACCACATTTATCGTTCGATTTTGGAAGCAATTGCTTTTAATATCAAAAACAATATTGATGATATGTTAGATGAAATAGATGTAAGGTTAAATGATGTAGTTGTAATAGGTGGTGGCTCCAAAAGTGATGTGATTATGCAAATTATTGCTGATCTTTTTGGACTGCCAGTTCACAGACGGGAAGGCAGCAGTAGTGCGTGTTTAGGTGCTGCTATCTGTGTATGCCAACATTTATCCATTTACAAAGATTTTTATGAGGCTACAAGTAAAATGGTGAAAACTCAACAAACGTTTCTACCAAACTCAAAAAATCACGTACTCTACAATAAAATTAATGATACTGTCGTTAAAAATGTGAGAGTTCATACAGATGAGATTTTAAAATTAACTTATCCCATTTTTAACTAGATTCCACTCTATATAAAATAGGAACTGGAAAAATAATAGATTATCTTATTTTTTTAGGAGTTTCGATTATTTAAACTATAATGAATTGGGTTGGTATCGTATAGGAATGCAGGTACTACAAAAAACACAAACAATAGTTCGTTATCAAAAACATAATGGTAAGGTATTGTACGGAATGGTTGAGGATGACGAAATTTTACAATTGTCGAGTAGTTTTACTGAAATTGTAAACAATAAATTAATATTTGATGGTGTAAGACTTAAATTTAATGATGTCAAAATTTTGGAGCCAGTTTCACCCTCAAAAGTAGTTAATTTCGGCTGGACATATGCTGAACATGCAAAAGAGACGGGGGGAAAAGCTAATCTAAAGGAACCATTTCTTTTTTTAAAGCCGACAACTTCCTTGATTCCCAATGAAGAGGAAATCATTCTTCCTTCCAGTGATTTAACCAAACAGGTAGAAATGGAGGGGGAAGTTGCACTCGTTATTGGGAAACGCGGAAAAAATATAAAAGAAAATGAGGCATTGGATTATGTCTTTGGCTGTACCATTTTTAATGATGTAACGGCAAGAGATCTTACAAAAAAGGATCCCCAGTTTACCCGCGGCAAAGGTTTTGATACCTTTGGTCCATTGGGGCCTTGGATTGTAACAGGTCTAGATCCAACCAATTTACGAATTGTTACCACACTAAATGGCAAAGTTGTTCAGGATGGCAACACGAATCAGATGTCACTTTCCATTCCTTACCTTATTAGTTGGATTTCACAGATCATGACGCTGGAACCAGGAGATATTTTAGCTACTGGTTCACCTTCAGGGAGTTGTCCAATGAAGTCAGGTGACGTAGTTTCTGTCGAAGTAGAGAATATCGGAAAGTTATGTAACTATGTAAAATAACAAATGTAAATTTTTGTCCTGGGGTAGCGTGCTTAGGCCCCAACATATTAGTGAAGAATACTTATTATCAAAATAGGGATTTTACTCTTCAAAGGGAAAAAATTCAAAATGAAATTTAATTCCAAAAGGGCGGTCTTTAATAAAATAGACCGTCTTTTTTTTGTTAGAAACTGTTCCCTAGGAGGGATTAAATTTGGTTAAAATAGAAGTATCTTAAAAAGGAGAAATAGATAATGAACACGACGATCCTAATTGCAGATGATGATGTTAATATCCGGAGGGTTACGCAACTTTATTTGGAGAATGAGGGGTTTCAAATAAAAATTGCTTGTGACGGGAAAGAAGCACTCGACATATTGGAACAAGAGAAAATTGATTGTGCAGTCATTGATATCATGATGCCAAATATAGATGGCTTTGAACTTTGTAAGAAAATAAAAGCCTTCTATGATATTCCGGTTTTGATGTTAACTGCTAGAGCTGAGTTGGATGATTCGATTAAAGGTTTTAAACTGGGGACTGATGATTATGTAACGAAACCATTTCATCCAGCTGAGCTTGTTATGAGGGTAAAATCATTGTTAAAAAGGTATCGTGTTGCTTCGGACCGCAGTATTACTTTTAATAAAATGACGATTAATAGTGATAGCTATAAAGTTCAGATTAAAGATAGGGAGTTCCTATTGCCCATAAAGCAATTTGATCTGCTATTTATGTTAGCTAGCCATCCGGGGAAAATTTTCACCAGAGATCAATTAATTGAAAGCATCTGGGGGCTTGATTATGAAGGTGATGAAAGAACGGTTGATACTCATATAAAAAAACTGCGCAAGCAATTTAAAGATTATGAGGACATTCTCCAAATTTGTACGATTAGAGGACTTGGTTATAAATTAGAGGTATTGTCATGATCCAGTCTATATACTTAAAAAATTGTTTGAATTACTTTTTTGTTATTATCGTGTCATTAATCATTTCCTTTTTAATTACTTCACTTATTTATCAAAATCAAATTATTAAATTCCGAGAAACTGAGGTAATGGACCAGGGAAGAGGAATGACTCATTTATACCAATCCTTGGGGAATAAAGGCTTTAATGAATATCTTAAAAGCACTAACCTGTCTTATGATGTCTATCTTTATAATAAAAATGGTTTAGTATTAAAAACTCCAAGCGCTCCAAATTTAAGTGGATTAAGTAAAAAAACGATTATGGATGTTGTAGCAGGTAATGTATATCGGAAATTGGAATATCGCCCTCGCAAAATGCTGATTGGACTGCCATCGGACAGGAAAAATGCTAAATTTGCTCTATTTATTAAACCGAGTCTAAAAGAACCATTTAGTCAGATTAGAAACATCTTAATAACATCATTATTAATTGTACTGTTTATTGGAATCTCTCTTATTCTAATTACTACCCGTTTTTTAGTGAGACCCCTTGTTCACATCACCAATGCAACAAATGAACTTGCTAGAGGAAATTTTCAAATCCATTTGGATGTAAAGAGCAAAGATCAAATTGGTCAATTAGCCCAAAGCTTTAATTATATGGTCAAGGAATTACATAATACAGAGCAAATGCGTAAGGATTTCGTTGCAAATGTATCCCATGAGCTTCAGTCACCTCTTGCTGCAATAAAGGGCATGACCATCGCATTAAAGGATGAAGCTGTAAGGCCAGAGGAAGGACAGCTTTATTTGGAACAAATTCTGCTTGAGAGTGAGCGACTTTCGGGTTTAACCAAACAGCTATTAAATCTATCCATTCTTGAGGCGAACAAGTCACCTTTTAAACCAAAACACTACCAGGTGGATCGACAATTACGAAATCAGCTTGTTGCCATGCAATCCCTATGGATGGAAAGAAATCTTGAAATTGATTTTGATATTCCAAAACTCGAAATTTTTGCCGATGAATCATTAATGAATCAAGTGTGGGTCAATTTATATACAAATGCTATTAAATATAATTTTGATTATGGCAGAATTTCAGTTCGAGGATATGATCAGGGTAATCATGTTGAAATTTTTATTAGCAATACGGGTTTAAATATACCTAAAAAAGATATCCCTCATATTTTTGAACGGTTTTATCGAGGTGAAAAAGCGCATACCCGGGCGAGTGAAAGCTATGGGCTTGGACTGGCTGTAGTGAAAAGAATTATAGATTTGCATAAAGGGAGTATTTCCGTCGAGAGTGAGGAAGGGAAAGAAACTATCTTTAGAATTTGTTTGAATAATGAATAGATCATTTAGAGAGCAGTCCTTGTGCGGACTGCTTTTTTTGCCGATAGGAAAGTATAACTTTCCTATCAGGCATAAGGGCAACTACGCCTCTGTCTTCGCCAATCGGCGAGTTTTCTTTATGAAATTTTTTAATGTGATTAGGTCACACAGAGGACACAAAACTATTATATTCTGTTACTTGTATGCTTATAAAATATAGAGTTTTAACTAGAAAGGCAGGATGACAACAAATGCATTTTCTAACCAAGTTTTCTCTTAGAAACCCCGTTGCAATTGTTATTCTCGTTTTATTGATTGCAATTGGCGGCATATTATCAGCTTTTGGATTACAGGAAGACCTTATGCCCAATATGTCGGTTCCTATTATCTCGATCATGACGACATACCCAGGCACATCTCCCAGCCAAGTAGCAACAGATGTGACAAAGCCAATTGAAAAGGCCCTTAATGGTGCACAAGATGTACAAACGATTACATCAACCTCGGTAGCGAATGTCTCGCAAATCGAGCTTCAATTAAATATGAATGCAGATTTAAAATCTGACTTACAAACTGTCGAACAGATTGTCAACCAAGTTCAGTTGCCATCCACAGCAACGAAACCAAATGTAAGATCCTTCTCGTTCAGCAATACCCCGGTTCTGACATTTACGGTTGCATCCAACAAATTGTCGAGCGAAGAGCTTAAAAATGTTGTCAATAATAATGTGGTGCCTTCTCTGCAAGGTGTAGCTGGAGTGGCAACTGTTAGTGCAGCAGGTGCGGATGCAGACAATGTGATGATTCAATTTGATCCTGCAAAACTAAGCCAATATAACTTAACTCTTCAAAAGGTGCTTCAGGATTTGCAGAATGACAATTCGTCTGTACCACTTGGAACTGCCACTGCAGATGGAAAAGTTCAACCAGTACAATTAAACTCAACATTTAAATCACTGGCGGATATTCAAAACTTACAAATTGGTATTCCAGCTAACCAATCAGCAAACATGCAAAAAGCGCTTGGAAATAGTTTGAGTCAAATGGGACAGTCGATTGGCCAAGTTGCTCAAAGTGTTGGTCAGGTTGCGCAAGGAGTTGGTCAGCTTGGCCAAAGTGTAGGTCAACTAGGTCAAGGCGTAGGGCTTTTGCAGGCTGAAAACCAGATGCTCACCTCTCTACAACAAATTCAGGGGCAAATTTTTGGTGCAGAGCTGTCTCTTAATCACCAAATGGCGCAGCCGAAGGAAAGCCAAGACCCGCAAAAGATTGCCAAACTGCAGGGTCAGATTACGGCCTTAGAGAATGCACAAACAAAGCTTCAGCAGCAATTGACGCAAATCCAGTCAAAAATGGGCACAGCATCCAGCGCATCCAGTGCGACTGGCGGCATGACCAAACCTACTGCAAAACAGCAAACTCAGCTAAAACAGCCTTCAATAAGTACCGATACTACTAATTCTCAATCAACGACACTTGACACTATTTCACTCTCTAAGATTGCGACTGTGTCAATGCAGCCTCCTACTGGAGGATCAATTAATAGGACAAATGGACAGCAGAGTATGTTAGTGTCTGTTTCCAAAACCGAAGATGCTAACACAGTAACTGTGGTGAAAGAAATCAATAATCAATTCAAAACATTAAAGAAGCAGTTACCAAAAGGAGTTAATATTGTACCATTATATGATTCATCGAAAATGATTACAGATTCTGTAAATGGAATGGTACGGGAGGCCGTTTTAGGGGCGGTATTCGCGGTGATTGTCATCCTGTTGTTCCTGAGAAACTTTTTAACAACAGTTGTTGCCATTGTTTCCATCCCCATTTCCATTCTTACAGCGATTATTTTACTTGCCCGCTATGGTGTCACACTTAATATCATGACACTCGGAGGACTTGCGGTGGCGACAGGGCGTGTCGTTGACGACAGTATCGTTGTCATTGAAAATATCTATCGAACGTGGAAAAACGGATTAGGATTTGGCAAAAAACTAGTATTATACGCAACAAAAGAGGTTGGAAATGCCATTTTATCATCTACATTGGCAACCATCGCTGTCTTCCTTCCACTTGGTATGGTTGGGGGAATGGTTGGGAAAATATTCTTCCCGTTTGCGCTAACGGTTGTGTGTTCATTAGCATCTTCACTGATTGTTGCTTTGACGATTGTACCAATTCTTGCATGGTTGTTTGTAGTTCGTAAGCCCGTTAAGAATCTTGCATATGATTGGTTGGATACGAATGACAATCCAAATGGAATTATTCATCCGGAAATGCAGAAGGGAGAACCAGCAAACAGTCATAATCCGTTTGTAGCAGCAACGCTGGTACAACGTCCATGGCAAAAACGCTATCATTTAATTCTGAATTGGTGCTTAAACCATAAAGGTTGGGTTATATTTGGAACAGTCATTGCCTTTGTGGCGTCACTGATGGTCTTGCCTTTTGTGGGAAGTACCTTTATTCCAAATTCAATGCAGCAATCTGCTACCATTTCGATTGCAATGCCGGCAGGGACAACGCTAGATGTAACAGATGCGAAGGCAAAACAAGTAGAACAGACACTGAAACAGGACTCATCAGAGATTTCGCGCATCAACACTTCTGTAGGTGGTGGCGGAACGGGTATGAGAGGTGGCGGTACACAAGCAACCAATACCGCTTCGTTAAATATTGCATTAAATGCAACTGCGAATGTCAACCAATTTTTAGCAAAAGTCAGAAAGCAAACAACAAATCTAACAACAAATGGAACAACTATTCAGGTTAAGGGACAAATGAGTGGTGGGGGCGGTACATCGTTTGATATCGTTGTTAACGGTTCAAATGAGGCCTCTATATCGCAAGCAGCAACTCAAATTACGAATCGATTGCAAAACTTTTCAGGCTTGGCTAATGTAAAAAGCAACTTGGCGGAAACTCAACCTGAAATCAGCGTGGTACCAAATATGGAATCAGCCGCGAATTATGGTTTAACTGCACAGCAAATTGCAGGTGCAGTCCGAAACTATCTTTCTCAGCAAAATATTGGTACCGTAAATATTAACGGACAAACATATAACATGAATGTTATGTTGAATAGTTCCACTGCATTGAATAATTTGGCGGCTATTCAGGGACTTCCAATCAGTACATCGACCGGTCAAACTGTAAAGGTAGGTGATGTTGCAAGTGTCAGCAGTGTGCAAACGCCGACATCCGTATTACATCAAGATGGAGATTCGTATGCCGAAATCTCAGGTGATTATACAACTCAGAACACCGGTAAAATATTGAAGAGCGCATTGAAGGCAATTAATGCATTAAAACTTCCTTCTGGAGTTCAAGTTGGTCAATCGTCATCCGTTATGCAGCAAAATCAGAGTTTTACTCAACTTATTGAGGCAATCCTGGTTGCAATTGGTGCTGTCTACATTGTCATGCTGGTTCTGTTTGGAGGATGGTCGGCACCATTTGCCATTCTTTTCTCTATGCCAGTCGCATTAATAGGTGCGTTCTTTGGAACCTTCATCGCCCATCAACCGCTTAGCGTCTCGTCGCTGATTGGTATTTTGATGTTAATGGGTATTGTTGTGACAAACGCAATTGTCCTTATTCAGCGAGTCGAACAACAAAGAGCTCTTGGGATGAGTATTCGACAGGCGTTGCTTGAAGCAGGAACGACGAGACTTCGCCCAATCATGATGACTGCTATTGCAACGATTTGTGCATTGATTCCCTTAGCAGCAGGAGCATCTGAAGGAGTATTAATCTCGCAAGGTCTTGCAGTTGTGGTAATAGGTGGACTCGTTACTTCGACCATCTTAACCTTGTGTATTGTTCCGTTGGTCTATGAACTGCTTCACTTGCGTACACATCGGCGAGAAATGAAACAAAAAGCTGTCATTTAATCATGAATTCATGTAGGGAAATTATCCCCTCCAAACAACCAATAACGGTTGTTGTTTGATAACCATTTCGAAGTGAATATTTAGAAATAATGGCAGCCTAAAAAGCTGCTATTTTTTTGTTGACTAATATCTTTGTTTAATCATTTTTATAATTGAGTTTAATAAAAGACTTTTATTGTCTCTTTTTTTGGTAGTTTGGAACAATAATCATGATAGGAGGGAAAATCCATGGATTATATTGATGCCTTTTTACGTAGCAAGAATTGGCTGGATACCGATTTAGATTCAAGGTATATAAACATTAATCATCCCTATGCGATCCTTGTTTCAGAGGATGAAGGACAAATTACCTTAAGAGGGAATACTGGATTTGACAATGGCCAGAATGGTGAGGAAATCTTTAGCTTTACTTCCGTAAGGGAGCTACAGGAGTGGTTTGAAAATAATATTGGTGAGTAATGAAGGGGGGATGGCCTAATTATGTTAGGTCATCCTTTTTTAGTGTCCAAGATTATAACCATTGGGTGTTAGGCATCCATTGCCACTACACTTAATCCACTCGTTCCGTAAAATTCAACCCTGTTAGCTTTCATAAAATAAGCCCCATGAATCGACGATGCATCGAGCATTTGTAAAGTGTGTTTGATTTATGAAAAAAAATTTCATATAATAAGTATATAAACTAAAATTTATTTCGGAGGTTTTTCTTATGAATATCGGTTTAATTGGTTTAGGCAAAATGGGTTATAATTTAGCCCTTAATTTAATGGGGCATAAACATAATGTAGTTGCATTTGATGTAAATAATGAAACGGTTAAAACAATTAGTGAAGAAGGGGTAGTTGGTGCTGAGTCCATTAAAGCGCTTGTAAATAAGCTTTCTGCTCCTAGAATCATATGGTTGATGGTTCCAGCAGGTCCAATTACGGAAAAAGTGATAGAGGAGCTTAAGGGTTTGTTATGCGAGGGTGATATCGTGATTGATGGAGGAAATTCCCACTATAAAGACTCCATCCGAAGAGGAAAGGAATTTGCTGAGAAGGGCGTCCATTTCTTTGACGCAGGAACAAGCGGAGGCATGGCAGGTGCAAGAGAAGGCGCTTGTATGATGGTTGGCGGAGATAAAGAAATCTTCAGAACTATTGAACCTATTTTTCGTGATATCAGTGTAGAAAATGGCTATTTATATGCAGGCAAGAGCGGCAGCGGTCACTTCTTGAAAATGATTCATAACGGAATTGAATATGGAATGATGCAGGCAATAGCAGAAGGATTTGAAGTTTTGGAAAAAAGCGATTTTGACTTTGATTATGAAAAAGTTGCCCGTGTTTGGAATAATGGGTCAGTAATCCGTTCTTGGCTGATGGAGCTAACGGAAAATGCTTTTTCAAAGGATCCTAAGCTTGATTCGATTAAGGGTGTGATGCACTCTTCTGGAGAAGGGAAATGGACGATTGAAACAGCGCTTGAACTCCAGACCGCGATGCCTGTTACGGCTTTGTCACTAATGATGCGATATCGTTCGCTTGATGAAGATACCTTTACTGGTAAGGTTGTGGCTGCTTTAAGAAATGAATTTGGCGGACATGCAGTCGTAAAATAAATCATAGAAAAAATAAGCAACCGGCTTTTTTAAGCGGATGCTTATTTTTTTTGCTATGATTTGCAATTTTAAAGAAAACCTTGCTTTATTTTACCCATTTCTCTTGAAATTGGGTGACTGAGCTATATTCTCTTTTTGTACCTGAATTAAGCATTTAATCTAAATCGTTGACCAAAAAAATTTCAAAAAGTAAAAAAAGGGCGGATGTTAATGGTAAAATTAGGGAAAAGAACACCTATGTTGAATACTTAAATGGAGATTAGATAAGTAAGTATAAAAGGTTGTGGGGACAATGGAAGTAATGAAACAATTAAACTTGGTAGTACGTTTCTTGTTGGAGATTATGGCGTTGGTGATAATTGGTTATTGGGGATTTCAAACGCCACAGGGGACATTTCTAAAGTTTGTTTTCGCGATTGGTTCGCCGCTTGTTTTAGCCATCATCTGGGGAATGTTCGGTGCCCCGAAAGCACCATGTAGACTAAGCGGAACTTCATTTCTGTTTCTAGAGATAATTGTTTTCGGATTACCAGTTGTTGCTTTGCTGTTAATTGACAAAACAACATTTGCCTCAATCTACGGTGTAGTGGTAATCTTGAATTTGGTTTTAATGAAAGTATGGCATCAGTAAAAATAACAGGCAGCCCATCCAATGATAAGGCTGCTTGTTATTTTTGAAGGATTGCCTCAGACACTTCTTTTGATATAAACTAAAGTATTAATGTTGAAACATGTGGTGGGTAGTAGATGGACAAAATAGTTGAACAGACATATGAAATTATGGAAGTATGCTTGCTGGCAGGGAAAATTATGCTGCAGAGCGGCGCTGAAACTTATCGTGTTGAAGATACCATGATGAGGATAGCCGCTTCTTTTGGTATTGAAAAATCACATAGTTATGTCACGCCAACGGGTATCATTTTCTCCGCGGAGGGTTCGGAACCAACCAAAACAAAACTAATACGAATATCAGAACGGTCAACCGATTTGAAAAAGGTAGCCTTAGTAAATAGTATTTCGCGAAGCATTAGCAGCGGAGAATTGAATTTGGAGGAAGCCTTGAACAGATTAAAGGATCTCGAAAATCTTAATGTGACCTTCCCGATGCGCTATCAAGTTGCAGCAGCTTCAGTGTCAAGTGGCTGTTTTATGATCATGTTAAATGGAGGCTGGAATGATTTTATTCCTGCTATGATTACTGGTGGAGCAGGATACATAAGCTTTATGGCCTTTCATCGCTTTGTACCGATTAAATTCTTTTCAGAGTTTTTAGCATCATTCTTAATCGGATTAATTTCTTTACTTTTTGTTAGAATCGGTCTAGGTCATAAATTAGATACGATTATCATCGGTTCGGTAATGACGTTGGTGCCTGGGCTTTCAGTGACTAATGCTATCCGGGATTTAATGGCAGGGCATCTGGTTTCAGGGCTTTCTAAAGGGGCAGAGGCTTTTCTGACGGCCTTTGCCATTGGGGCTGGAATTGCGTTTGTATTATCATTTTTACAGTAGAAAGGTGAGCAAGGGTGAATATTCTTTCACAAATTATAACTAGTTTCCTTGGTACAGCTGCATTTGGAATCCTGTTTAACGCACCAAAAAAATCCTTACTAAAATGCGGTTTAATTGGGATGGGTGGATGGTTAATTTATTATTTTCTCTATGAATATAAAAATGATGCGATTTTAGCAACGGTGGCTGCAACGATATTTATAGCAGTCCTCAGTCATAAAATGGCAAAGATTTATAAAATGCCAGTGATTATATTTAGTGTTGCCGGAATTATTCCGCTGGTCCCCGGCGGGCTGGCATACGATGCTATGAGAAATATTGTCGAAAATAACTTTAACGATGCCATTGCACTATCAGCACAAGTCCTCATGGTGGCAGGTTCAATTGCCTTTGGACTAGTTTTTTCTGAAGTTATTAATCAGGTTGTGAAGAAAATAAAACATTAATGAAACAAATACCATCAAGAAAACACCTGAGCGTCTCATGAAACGAATGCAACAGCTCAAGAGGATAGCAGCAATTGCATCCTCTTTTTCTTTACTGTTTTCTTCCTAAAACCCACAAAATTAATCTACTATGACTAATTTCCATATAAAAAGGTATTTATAGAATTTAGATTTTTCACAGGTCTCTAACCGTTTTCATGTTTTCTTCTGTTAAAAAATTTTTTTTCAAAAATATATTGATAAAAGAAATATTTTTTCGTATAATTTAAATAGAAATTGAAAGTGCTTTCATAGTTGAGTAATTTGCTAAAACCTAAATAAAAGATCTGAGGTGGAATGATACTCTTCCAATTGGAAAAATTATTAAAGCAGATTGACTTCACTAAAAACTTAGCGGGTAAACATTAGGGGAAGGTGACATTATGTATCATTTAATTATTACTTTATTAGCAATTATTTTAGTTGTTTTAGGCGTATCATGGTTCAAATGGCATGCATTTATTAGTTTAACGGTAGCGACTCTATTTCTCGCTATATTTTCAGGTTTATCGATGGATAAAATTGTAAGCGGGATCGAAACAGGTGTTGGAGGAACTTTAGGACACTTAGTTGGAATTTTAGCACTAGGAACAATCTTAGGAAAAATGATGGCCGAATCTGGTGCGGGAATCCAAATTGCTGATTTCTTCGTTAAAAAATTTGGAGTCAAATTGCTGCCATGGGCAATGATGCTCGCAGGGTTTATTATCGGAATACCCGTATTTTTTGAGGTCGGAATTTTAATTGTACTTCCATTAGTTATTTCTATTCACAAAACATCAAAACAAAACATCTTGTTGATTGCCCTTCCTGCAATTGCAGGGTTGTCAATTGTTCATGGTTTAGTACCGCCTCATCCGGGGGCTATTGCCGCAATAGCGATCTATAATGCGAATCTTGGCAAAGTCCTTTTATATTCACTTATCATTGCCATTCCTTCAGTAATCATAGCTGGTCCTATTTTTGCAAAGTGGGTTCATAAACGCGTGATTCCAGAAGGAGAACCTGAATTAATTAGAATCAAGGTTCCAAAAAAATTGCCTGGTACAGGAATTTCATTCTTTATCATTTTACTTCCTGTTATATTGATCATTTTATCATCGTTTGCACCTTATTTTGGATTATCTGCGGGAATAACAAAGTTCTTTAGCTTTATCGGCAGCCCATTAATTGCATTATTAATTGCTTGCTTCGCAGCATTTTATTTCCTCGGCATTCGTCAAGGCTATGATAAAAACGAAATTAAGAAATTTGCAGAAGAGTGCCTTCTTCCAGTTGGTTCGATTATTGCCATCATTGGAGCTGGCGGCGGATTTAAACAAATCCTCATTGATAGCGGCGTAGCAACAACAATCGGGGACATGTCACACCATATGAACCTTTCACCGCTTGTTTTAGCATTTATTATTGCAGGGTTAATCCGTATAGCAACTGGATCAGCAACTGTTGCTTTAACAACAGCAGCTGGAATTGTCGCACCAATGGTGAAAAATATGACCGGAGTTAACTTGGAACTGCTAGTTATTGTAACCGGTGCAGGATCATTGATGTTCTCACATGTAAATGATGCAGGATTCTGGATGGTGAAAGAATACCTAGGATTAAGCGTGAAAGAAACGTTTAAAACATGGACCGTATTGGAGACTATTCTATCATTTGTCGCTTTTGCGGTTGCTTTAATCGTAAATATGTTTGTATAATAGTCCAAAAACTCCCTCTATTTCTTTTAGAGGGAGTATTTGGTTTGATTAGATCCAGGAAGTAAAAAATTTTTCCAAGGAAACATTTGATGATAAAAAATATTTTTGTATACTCAGAGAGTAAAGAAAAATTTTTTATAGAATCCTTCCGTTTGAAATAAGGTGATAAGAGGAACGATACATATAAGAGAATTCGCGAACTTAATACAATAATTGAATTTTTTTTTTCCTAATTAAGGAGGAAGAGTAGTGAAAACAAAATATGTGATCGGAGTAGATATTGGTACGACAAGTGCAAAGGCAGTACTTTACACAAAGGATGGAACTGTCATAGCCAATCACAGGATTGAATATCCATTGTATTCCCCTACTCCGGAAACGGCAGAACAAAATCCGGAAGAAATATTTCGGGCAGTCATTAACACCATCAAAAAAACGATGCAAGAAAGTCTTGTAAATCCAAAGGATATACTTTGTGTTTCCTTTAGTTCTGTCATGCATAGCGTCATTGCTGTTGATAAAGAAGGAAAACCACTAACAGAATGTATAACTTGGGCAGACAACAGAAGTTCGGACTGGGTTGAAAAAATAAAAACCAAAATGAACGGTCATGAAATTTACCTTAGAACAGGGACACCTATTCATCCGATGTCACCGCTCGCAAAGCTGGTTTGGCTGCAACATGATTATTCTGAGCTTTTTTTGAAAAGCTATAAATTTATTTCAATTAAAGAATATATCTTTTTTAAACTTTTCGGAGAGTATGTAATTGATTACTCGATTGCTTCCTCAACGGGTTTATTTAATATTTATTCCTTAACATGGGACGAGGAAGCCCTTAAAGTGGCCGGAGTGACAAGTGATCAACTTTCCAAACCCGTTCCTACCACACATAAAATGAGCGGGTTAAACGAAGCCTTTGCAAAAGATATGAACTTGCTTCCTTTCACCCCATTTATTGTAGGTGCAGGTGATGGCGTTTTATCGAATTTAGGAGTAAATGCGATTGAACCAGGAGTAGTAGCCGTTACTATAGGAACAAGCGGGGCCATACGAGCGGTATCAGATCGGCCAATTACTGACCCTAAAGAAAGGATTTTTTGTTATGCGCTGACAGAAAATCATTGGGTGATTGGAGGAGCAGTAAACAATGGCGGGATGATTTTTCGCTGGGCAAAGGAACAGCTGGGAGATTCAATAGCAGCGGCTGCGAAACGCTTGGGGAAAGACCCGTATGATGTCCTTTCCGAAATAGCCGACAGAGTGACACCGGGATCTGATGGTTTATTATTTCTACCATATCTAGCCGGTGAAAGAGCACCATTATGGGATTCTAACGCCAGAGGATCATTTTTTGGACTGGGGATGCATCATAAAAAAGAACATCTCATTCGCGCAGTCATGGAAGGTGTCATTTTTAACTTATATACGGTATTGTTAGCTTTGTCTGAATTAATCGGAGAGCCTCAAAAAATCCATGCCACTGGAGGCTTTGCCAGGTCGGAGCTTTGGCGGCAAATGATGGCTGACATTTTTAATCATGATGTTTACATTCCCGAAAGCTTTGAAAGTTCTTGTCTTGGTGCTGCAATTTTAGGGTTATACAGTATAGGTGAAGTTGATTCACTCCATGTCGTTTCCGAAATGGTTGGAGCTACTTTTCACCATACTCCAAATAGTGAAAATGTATCCATATATAAAGACTTAACGCCCATTTATATTCGAAGCTCAAGACTTATACAGCAGGAATATGAAAGTATTGCTTCCTTTCAGAAAAAATGGGTATAGAATAACGCAAAAAGCGATCAGTCACTTGATCGCTTTTTAGCCGTCCATTAAATTTTAGTCTTTAAAATAGCTTTTCTCACTTTTTCCAGAGATTCTTGTGACACTTCTTTATTTTTTATCATGATATTTACATAAAGGACATCAATGATGCTTAACTGTGCAATTCTAGAGGCCAAAGCTTCAGACCGATATTTGGTTTCTTCCGAACTGGTTAATAGCACCACATCGGCCTTTTGGCTGATCGGCGATTTTGGGAAACTAGTAATCCCTATTGTTTTAGCACCGTTTTCAAGTGCAACAGTAAGAATATTTATCGTATCTGAGTTTGTACCGGAATGAGATATTACCACGGCCAGATCCTTTGGAGTAAGCTGGGATGCAGCCATGAGCTGAAAATGGGAATCAGTAAAAGCATACGCTTTAACTCCAGTTCGTACAAACTTGTGGAAAGCATCCATTGCAATGATGGATGAACCGCCTGTTCCAAAAAAATGAACTTTATCCGCAGTAGAAATCAATTCGACTGCCTTTTTAATTGTCTCTCTATCCAACAGTTGCAACGTATTTTCCATTGTTTGAATATTTGACTTAAAGACCTTTTCAGTGATTTCCTGTTCATTATCTTCCTCAGTAATCTCTTCATGTATTTCTTTACTGGGAATATTCGTTTCTGAAGCGAGTGCAATTTTCATTGCCTGATAGCCTTTAAATCCAATGCGCTTGCAAAAACGGAATACAGTTGCATCTGCAACTCCGAGATCCTCAGCCACTTCATTTATTGTGCCATGAACAATCTTTTCGGGATTTTTTAATATATAGTCAGCAATTTGCTTCTCTTTTTCGCTAAATCGTGGATAGTAGGAACGTATTTTATTAAAACAGTTGTTTGTCATAAGCCTAACCTCTTTTTTAAGGTTTATATATACCAAATAGTATATCATAAAACGTTTTCATGAAAAATTTTTTTTTGAGAATGATTGGGAGCAGAACTATACACTGCAGTTGAAGTATTGATTTCAAAAAAGTAGTAGGAAATGAAAAAAATTTTTTTCTAGAGTTGGTGCGAAAACGGTTTCCAAAATCCTGATAATCGACTATAATAACATTAAAAGAAATATTTTTTCGTAAAATAAATTATTAGAAAAAATTTTTTTCATAATCAATTAAGTTAAACAACCATAATATAAAATTCGGGAAAAAACATGTGAAAGAAGGCGATTAAATGGGCCAGCCTCATTATTTAGGAGTAGATATTGGCACGACAAGTACGAAAGCAGTTCTATTTAAGAAGGACGGAACCGTGGTTGGAATGCATCATGTAGAATATCCACTCTATAGCCCCTCCCCTGCAATAGCAGAACAAAATCCGGACGAGATATTGGCTGCTGTGATAGAAACAATTAAAGTCGCCGTACAAAAAGGCGGGATTAAATCTACAGATCTTGCACTTGTGTCATTCAGCTCTGCTATGCATAGCGTTATTGCTGTTGATGAATACGGCAAACCGCTAACGAAATGTATTACTTGGGCTGACAGCAGGGCAACAAAAACGGCAGAGATGATCAAAAATGAATTGAATGGACTTGCAATTTATATGAGAACAGGGACACCTATTCATCCAATGTCACCGCTGGCGAAAATAGCCTGGCTGCGGACAGAACATCCTGATGTGTTCGCCCGTGCAAGTAAATTTATCGGGATTAAGGAATTTATTTTCCATAAATTCTTTAGTCATTATGTGGTCGACCACTCCATAGCTTCAGCGATGGGGATGTTCAATTTAAAGAATCTGACATGGGATGAAGAGGCTTTAAGTGTTGCAGGAATCTCCAGCGAACAATTATCGGAACCTGTTTCTACCACCTTTTACTTAAAAGGAATAAAAGAAGATTATGCTAATGAAATGGGGATTTCAACAGAAACACCATTTGTTGTAGGAGCAAGTGACGGTGTGTTGTCAAACTTAGGGGTTAATGCGATAGACCCGGGGGTTGTCGCTGTCACGATTGGGACAAGCGGTGCCATCCGAACAGTTACGGATAAACCGGTTACGGACCCTAAAGGCAGAATTTTCTGCTATGCATTGACCGAGAACCATTGGGTTGTTGGCGGACCTGTCAATAATGGAGGAATGACCTTTAGATGGGTACGGGATGAACTTGCATCTGCAGAAGTGGAGACGGCAAAGCGCCTTGGAATCGATCCATATGAAGTGCTGACAAAGATCGCCTCCCGTGTTTCACCAGGTGCAGATGGACTGATTTTCCATCCGTATCTTGCCGGAGAGCGGGCACCGCTTTGGAATGCCAACGCCAGGGGTTCATTCTTTGGACTTGGACTCCATCATAAACGGGAGCATATGGTTAGAGCAGTCTTAGAAGGAGTGATCTTAAATCTTTATACCGTTCTTCTTGCCTTGCAAGAAAGTATTGGTGTACCGAGCAAAATTCAAGCCACCGGGGGATTTGCAAGATCAGAACTATGGCGCCAAATGATGGCGGATATTTTTAACCAAAAGGTGGTTGTACCTGAGAGTTTTGAAAGCTCTTGTCTTGGTGCAGTGGTTTTAGGAATGTATGCGCTTGGGGAAATTGATGACTTTTCCATCATGTCTGAATTAGTGGGTTCTACTCATGAGCATGAGCCGCTTGAAGATAATATTGAAATTTATCAAGACCTAGTCAAGATATACATCCGTGTTTCACGATCTTTGGAAAAAGAGTATGAGGATATGGCTGACTTTCAGAAAAAATGGGTTAAATAATCAAACGGTTCCCGTGTTTCTACGTTGAATTTATTGTTGATATTTTGGTATGATTTCTTATAAGAGTTGTACTAATATATTTCGGGAGTTTATTTATCATATGAAGGAACTTGATCATTCTGCTCTTTCACAAAACATTCAATTGTTTTTAGATCGATTAGATAAAAATGGGGAATCACGCTTACCGCAGCGTGCGTATTTTGCAACGCGGCATGCCATACGACAACTTGAACTTCCTCCAGGACAAACCGTATTAGAAAGGGAAATGGCTGATATCTTGGGGATGAGTAGAACCCCAGTTCGTGAAGCTTTAGTGCGTTTAGAGATGGAAGGATGGGTACGGCTCATACCTCGCCGCGGGTTTGTTGTAGCCCCTATTGTAGCAGATGATCTTCAACATATTTATGATGTGGTCGAAGTGCTTGATGGGGTCTCCGGCAGACTGGCTACTATGCGTGCTACCCCTGAAGAATTAGACAAACTGGATCGGTTGATTGAAGAACAAGAAAAAGCACTAGAATTGGGCGATCTGCTTTTTTGGACTGACCTTGATGAGCAATTTCATCAACTCATTGTCGATTTAGCTCAAAATCCTCGTCTTAGAGGTGTTATGGATAGTCAATCTGATCAACTTTATCGTGCTCGACTTTATACGATTCAATTTCGCCCTAATCCAACACGATCCATCATGGACCACAGGGCCATTGTGGCGGTTATGCGGGCAGCGGAACCGGATGCTGCACAAACAATGCTACAATCACACCGTCATAGAGCCCGTAGTGAAATATTAGAAATTATCCGATCCCTACCTTAGTCGTATTAAAAAGAAAAAGGCTGGAGCAGACGTACTAGAAATCTGCTCCAGCTTTTTTAATAAAACAGCTCTATGCTAAATCACATAATTACTAAGTTTCCCAATCTTCTTTACTTCCACCGAAACCACGTCACCTGACTTCATTGGGCAACTGCCAGAAGGGGAACCGGTTGCCAAAACATCACCTGGCTCTAGGGTCATCACCTTTGAAATCCAACTAATTAAGTAAGGGATGGAAAGTGACATTTGATTCGTGTTCCCGTCTTGTACGACTCTGCCGTTTAAAGTGGTCACGATTTGTAAATTAGTTGGATCGATACCTGTCACGATACACGGACCCAATGGACCAAAAGTGTCAAACCCTTTGCCGCGTGTAAACTGGGGATCCTTTTTTGTCAGGTCTCTTGCGGTTACATCGTTAAAGATCGTACAGCCAAAAACATAATCCAATGCCTCTTCTACTTTTATATTTTTGCCGCGTTTTCCAATAATAAGGGCTACTTCACCTTCCATTTCCACTTGTTGGGTTAAATCACTTGCCGGAAGAATGATTTTGCCTTGATTAGGAATGAGGGAAGATGCCGGTTTTAAGAATAAAAACGGTTCTTTGAGATTCGCCAACCCCCCAGTCTCTTTCGCGTGTGCAGCATAGGTCCAGCCGAAATTGACCACCTTTGAGGGTACTACGGGCACCAAAATTTTCACATCATGATAGTTCACTCTTACGCCATCAAATTTGATTTCATTATTGACAATTTCCGTGAAAGTGCTGGACAATTGTAAAATTTCGTCATCCTCAACGATTCCGTAAAAGATGCTCCCCTTACTTGTCTGATAGCGAACGATCGATTGTGTTTTTTGTAGTACCTGCATGACCATACCATACCAACTCCATCTATTGATAAAATAATCTTAGCTCATCCGACCCATTACAGAGCGGATGAGCAATAGTAAAGATATGTCAAACGCGGTTTTGTATTTGAACATTTTCTGGAAGATTAAGTTTTCTTCCATTTAGAGAAGAAACAATGGATTACTTGATAAATCGAACCTGCTGTGCGATTAACTCATATTGTTCGTCCTTCTTTTTATTGAACTCCACTTTATTTTCTTCATAGATGTTATTACCTTCTGTGTCAATGGAAACAATCAGAGGACCAAATTCATTCACTTCACATACCCAAAGAGATTCAGGCATTCCAAGGTCTTTCCAGTGAACTTCTGTGATCTGCTCCACCTTAGTTGCCGCAAAAACCGCATTTCCGGCAGGGAAGACGAGATGCAGCGCTTTGTGAGTTTTGCAGCCTTCTTCGGTGTTCTTTCCCATTCCGCCTTTTCCGACAATGAGTTTTACACCTGTTTCTTCAATAAATTCCTTTTCAAACTTTTCCATTCTCATGCTGGTCGTAGGGCCAACCGAAACGATTTCATATTTTTCATCCCCAAGGTCTCTAACAATAGGGCCGGCATGGAAAATCGCTTTCCCTCTAAGATCAACAGGTAATGGAATTTTTTCTTCAATGAGCCTTCTATGAGCAACATCTCTGCAGGTAACAATGGTGCCTGTTAGATAGATAATGTCTCCAATTCGGATATCCTTAAGATCTTCGTCTTTTATCGGTGTTGTTAAAACTTTCTTACTCATAGTGTTACCCCCTCGTGAGTGCTGATTTCATAGTTTAAATTGCGGTCAAAGGTGATTTTGCCTCTTCGATGGGACCAGCATCCTGTGTTAACTGCGACTCCAATTGTAGAAGGATGTCTTGCGGTATTGACTACATTAACACCCATTACTGATTTCGATCCCTTCAGTCCCTGAGGTCCAAGGCCGATGGCGTTAATGCCATCCTCAAGAAGTTGTTCCATCTTTGCTGCATTCTCATTTTCATTACGACTTCCAACAGGTCTCATTAAGGCTAATTTTGAATTTAAAGCTGCTGTCTCAACTGAAGTACCGACGCCAACGCCTACAAGAAGTGGGGGGCAGGCATTGACTCCGTAACTTGTCATGCGATCCAATACAAACTTAACTACCCCTTCATAGCCTTCGCCAGGCATGAGAACGGTTGCAACTCCGGGAAGGGTACATCCGCCTCCGGCCATATACGTGTAGATTTCCACTTTGTCACTGTCTTCTTCAATTTCCCAGAAGATACTAGGTGAGCCGTTCCCGATATTCTTTCCTGTATTGTATTCATCGAATGTTTCTACAGAATTGTGTCGTAAAGGTGTTTCTTTAGTTGACTTATAGACACTGTCCCTTAGAATTTGATCCAATTGGCCAATTAATGGGAAGTTCTGGCCACACTTTACAAAAAACTGAAGAACGCCTGTATCTTGACATGAAGGTCTCTTTAATTCAGAAGCCAGCTTTTGATTTTCAAACATGGTGTTGTAAATGATTTTTGCAAGAGGGTTACTTTCATCCTCGCTTAGCTCTTTTAGTTTATTTTCCACATCATCAGGAAGTTTGTAGCTGACAAGAGAGATGAACTTTGACATTAGGCCTGTCATTTTTTCTTTTTGCTGTACTTTTTCCATCATTGCTTCCATAGTAACGCTCCTTTTTTATGTTTAGTTTGTGAACGAGTAAAGTAGTGATTGTGTGTTAATGACTTTATACGTCCATTATTAAACAACGTATACATTAACGTCAATAGATTTTATTAAAATTTATATTTATTTCGTCCTTTAAAAAATTAGGTATTTAGTATGGTATGGTGGGTTTTTATTGATTTAATGCTTTTTATAGAAGTTAAACTAAGATTGTCAATTGTTAAAGTTATATGAAATTTTAAAAAAACATTGACATTAATGTATGCATTAAGTGATAATTTGTGTAAGGGTTTTCACCAGTGGTGCAAATTGTATATGATATAGAAGGAGGTTAACGAATGTCCGAGTAACCGATCGCAGCCTTTTCATTAGATGCAAGGAGATGATTGAAGAAAAGCTATTAATCTATCACCTTGCAAAAATTTTCCGCTAGTCAAGTTTATTAATATGTGAAAACTCTGAAGGAGAATATCCACTTATTTAGGGGGGCATTTTATGAGTGTCAACATGCAGGATTTGAAAGCGATTACCAAGAAAACGAATGTACGTTATTTGACTTTGGCTATATTATTTATCACGACCGCCGTTAACTATATAGACCGATCGGCACTAAGTGTTGCGGCCCCTGTAATGAACAAAGATCTACAATTGGATGCGGTGTCATTAGGAATTGCCTTCTCTGCCTTCAACTGGGCATATGCTTTTCTGCAAATCCCAGGCGGATGGTTACTGGATCGATTTGGAGCCCGTGTTGTTTATGGAGTTGGGTTGTTTGTATGGTCACTATTCACCTTGTTTCAAGGGTGGGTTAGCGGTTTTCTTATGTTATTCATTCTAAGATTTATAGTAGGGGTTGCAGAGGCGCCATCGTTTCCGGGGAACAGTCGATTGACCGCTATGTGGTTTCCTCAGAATGAACGCGGACGGGCTGTCTCTGTCTATAATTCGGCCCAATATTTTGGATTAGCGTTATTTACGCCTGTGTTAGCTGTGCTTCTACAAAAATATGGCTGGCATATGATTTTTATAGTTGCTGGTTTAGCGGGAATCGTGGTCTCGTTTGTTTGGTTTAGGAATATTCACGAACCAAAAAAACATCCAAAAGCAAATCAAGCTGAAATAGATTATATCGTTGAAGGCGGCGGCTTGGCGAATGCAAGTGATAAGCCGATTAAAATCAAGTGGGCCCATGCAAAATTGCTATTGACCAACAGACAAATGATCGGAATCTATGTCGCGCAATTTTGCCTTAACACGATTGTTTGGTTCTTTTTAACTTGGTTCCCTACTTATCTTGTGCAAGAAAAGCATATGTCTATGCTCAAGGTTGGCTTTATGGCTTCGATTCCATATGCGGGTGCGTTTTTCGGTGGTATTCTTGGCGGATACATATCTGACTACTTGTTAAAACGTGGAAAGTCTCTTGGGGCAGCGCGTAAAACCCCGATTATCATAGGATTCTTGTTTTCGAGTATCATTGTCTTAGCGAACTATACATCATCCCCAGCACTTATTATGCTTATTATGTCCGTTGCGTTTTTCGCCAAAGGGATGGCAGGGGCAACCTGGACACTCGTTGGCGATATGTCACCAAAAGAAATTATTGGACTAAGCGGAGGAATCTTCAATACATCCGGTAACTTGGCCGGTATTGTCATTCCAATCGTAGTAGGATATATCTTAAGTACAACACACTCCTTCAGTGCTGCTCTATTCTTTATTGGTGCAGTTTTACTCATCGGAGCATTATCTTACATCTTTGTGGTAAACAAAGTAGAACGGCTAGAACTACCTCCTGAACTAAAAGAGGACAAGCCGCCTATACTAAAAGTACAGGGATAAGGAAAATCAGCGGAACATCAAGACGTTCTCATAGTAGGCAATCTGAAGTTTTGTGTATAAAAAAGGCACAACTAGCTTGATGAGCTGGTTGTGCCTTTGCTGTTTTTATAGGTAAGATCCTCACGTAAAATTTTTTGAATGCCAGATAAGAATGAAGTCGTTGTTCCGTCCTAAGGGAATTCCATTTTATTTTAAGGATAAATTAAGTAAAGCACATTATAATGTGTATTGGAAATGTTTTACTTTAAACAATAGGTATAATTTGATATTGTTATATAATAGTATTTTATGAACAACAAAGAATCTAACGAGGAATGGTTAATTGCCAATGAAAAAGTTTCTTATTACGATTGTGATTCTCTCACTTTCATTAATTGGTGGTAAGACAATTTTTGCGTTCATGTCTGAACGTCAAGCTGCTGCAAAGGTGATTGAAGCTGCCGCTTTACCAACACGAAAATTGGAACTTCAGGCAAAGAAGGCTCCGAGCTTACCTGATAGTATTGTACTTGATGTGCCGTTAATCCTGCAAATGGATCAACCGCTTCTATATAATGGCTGTGAAGTGACAAGTCTTGCGATGATTCTGAACTATTCTGGTGTAAAGGTAACAAAGAATGAGTTAGCCAAAAATATAAAAACAGTCCCGTTTACCTACAGCGATGGTCTAAAAGGAAATCCGAATGTTGGGTTTGTTGGAGATATGGCACACGGTCCTGGACTTGGTGTATATAATGGTCCGGTTTTTGAACTTGCGCAAAAGTATGTGGGCGCTAGAGCTGTTAATCTCACCGGTAAACCATTTTCGAATATTCTAAAAGAGGTAGGACAAGGGCGTCCTGTCTGGATTATAACTACGTCCAGCTTTACACCGGCATCGGTCTTTCAAACCTGGAATACTCCCCAAGGTAAAATCAAAATTACCTTTAGTGAACATAGTGTAGCTATAACTGGTTATGATAAAAATTATATCTATATTAATAATCCGTATGGGGGAAAAAATATGAAATTAAATCGTGAAAGTTTTATTAAAGCTTGGGAGCAAATGGGGAAACAAGCAATCGTGATTTCGAAATTAAATATATAAATTGGACGAAGGCAGAGGGATAATCCCTCTGCCTTCTTTTTGAAGATGATTCATTTAAGAATCTATTGTAACTTGTGAATGGTTGTTGTATAAATCTTGACCATAGCAAGGTAAAAATTTTATTTATTGTAATTGTTCATAACAAGTTTGCCGCGGTTATTCTTCCACCTGATGGTTTATACCTAAACGACGTAAGCCCTACCTCTCTTACATCCTAACGGCTCCGAGGCCGATCCAGTGTGAATAAGTTATTATCTTAAAACATAAGCAGAATGCCAGTAAAATTCTTATATTGCTTTATCTTCTCTCTTACAAGTTACTTTATAATGTGAAGCACAAATGATTATATTACACTAAATTTTAGGTTATGTCAATTAAATGGGGTGATGATTTTGTTGCATTAGTTAGTTCTTGTTATTGTTACGTTGGGAATAGGGATAATACTTTCTTGAAATAGTGAAAGTTTTGCGTAGGAAAGATAATTATAGTAAAAAATAAAACCAATTACCTTAATAGATGTGGGAATTTCTGTATTGGAACTATTTTGAAATAATTTATTTTTTAAAAATTTATTGCTTTTTCTGAAAAATAATTATATTATTTCAAATATAAGTTTTCGGTTAATACTTTCAGAAATTTTAGAAAATAGACCCAAGGAGGGTTCAAATATGGACTTATTCAGGAAGAAATCTATCCAACAGCTTATCCAAGAAGTTGGTCAAAAAGATATAACATTAAAGAAGGAATTAGGAGCTTTTGATCTATCAATGCTCGGCATCGGTGCCATTATTGGTACTGGTATATTTGTTTTAACTGGGGTGGCTGCGGCCGAACATGCAGGCCCAGCATTAATATTATCTTTTATCTTATCAGGATTAGCCTGTGTCTTTGCAGCTCTTTGTTACGCAGAATTTGCCTCAACCGTTCCGGTTTCGGGAAGTGCTTATACTTACAGCTATGCAACATTTGGTGAATTAATTGCCTGGATCTTAGGCTGGGATTTAATTCTTGAATATGGTCTTGCCTCTTCAGCAGTTGCAAGTGGCTGGTCCGGTTATTTACAAGGACTCTTAGCAGGATTTGGTATCCATTTTCCTAAGGCGATTACAAGTGCTTACAACCCTGCAAATGGAACTTTTATTGATGTTCCAGCAATCCTAATCGTTTTTATAATCACAATGTTATTAACGCAAGGTGTAAAAAAGTCAGCTCGATTAAATACAATTATGGTTCTTATCAAGCTAGCGGTGGTTGTATTATTTATTGCTGTTGGCGTATGGTATGTAAAACCAGGAAATTGGACTCCGTTTATGCCGTTTGGTTTCTCAGGTGTGGCAACTGGTGCCGCTACTGTATTCTTTGCTTATATCGGTTTTGACGCTGTTTCAACTGCAGCGGAAGAAGTAAGAAATCCACAGAAAAATATGCCGATTGGTATCATTGCCTCATTATTAGTTTGTACGGTACTATACATCGTTGTATCGGGCATTTTAACAGGGATTGTTCCTTATCAAAAGTTAGATGTTAAAAACCCAGTGGCCTTTGCACTAAACTATATTCACCAAGACTGGGTAGCAGGTTTTATTTCTCTAGGAGCACTTGCCGGTATTACTACTGTATTATTAGTTATGATTTATGGACAAACACGTTTATTCTACGCAATTAGCCGTGATGGATTATTGCCAAAAGTATTCTCTAAAATTGATAAAAAGAAGCAAACACCAATGGTTAACTCATGGATCACTTGTATTTTAGTATCAATCTTCGCAGGATTAGTTCCGTTAGGAAGACTTGCGGAGTTGGTAAATATTGGTACATTATTTGCTTTTATGACCGTTTCGATTGGGATCATGTATCTACGTAAAAATAAGCAAGGTTCAAAAACTGGTTTCCGTGTACCATTCGTGCCATACATTCCAATTCTTGCTTTCATTTTCTGTGGATATCTTGCCTTACAGCTTCCAGCTATATCTTGGGTAAGTTTTGGTATCTGGTTAGTAATTGGATTATTTGTTTATTTTGGTTATGGACGCAGGCATTCAACACTTAACACTAAAGCTGGCCGTATGGAGAAAGTCAGCTAAATAATTGGAAAAAGAACTTGCTTCTCGCAAGTTCTTTTTTTGTTCAAATAAAATCGAAATATGTCGAAAATCATCAGTTTAGACAAAAAATATGTCATTTTTATTCATGAATGATGGTAGAATGGAAGCAGGAATAAATAGCTAACTTTTTTATTACAGATTTATTTAGGGAGAAAAATATGAAAGAGGGAAATAGTAACCCCAAGTTAATTTTTGAAGAGAAAAAGGCGATTGTATTATTTTTATGGTTGTTTTATATCGTGTATTATTCTTTTGAGACTTTTTACTTCATAAGTAGTAACTCAGTAATATATAAACAAAAGACTATGATTCCAACAAGTATGGGAAGCCTTATTTTAATTATGGCGGTTCTAATTTTCGGTGTTTATTTTTTAAAAAAGGGTAATCCCTTTATTGTAAAGTATATCTACATTTATAGTTATTTAGGTATTGATTTTCTTGATACCTTAATGTCCTATTGGGGGACAAAAGTCCCGTATTCATCTGGAAATATTGTAGAGATTTTATTCTTTCTTTTTAGCCCGATTTTTGTGAATAAGAGATATTTTTGGGTTGTTTCACTAGGTCTTATAGGCAAAGAAATCATTTTAGGCTTGGTTTTACAAAGTATGCAGGTATTAATGACGATTGTTATATATATTATCCTAGCCTTAATCGCTTATACAGTTCTAATTCGATTTAATTCTTACATTAAATCATTGACAAATGCTTATGAAGAATTACGTCAAAAAGAGAAGTTAGCGGTCATAGGTCAAATGGCTGCAGGGATCGCACACGAAATTCGTAACCCCCTTTCCTCTTTAAAAGGCTTTACACAACTGCAACATGAGAGATTTCCGGATACTAACGACTATTATCCCATTATGATTCAGGAAATTGATCGAATTAACTCAATTGTTGATGATCTAATGTATATTGGAAAGCCAAAAAAAATTATGTTTGAAAAGGCAAGCATTGAGGAAATTGTTGCCTACACCTTATCAATTATCCAGTATCAGGCAGAGAGACAGGGGATAACAATTGAAACCATTATGGCTGGACCATTGCCGCCGCTTCATTGCGATGAAAAACAACTAAAACAAGTGTTTATTAATCTGATAAAAAATGCAATTGAAGCGATGCCTCTCGGAGGACGGATTCAGATCCATGTAAAAGTTATCGATAAACAGCAAAAATTAACGATATCGATTCAAGATGAAGGAGTTGGTATTGCTAATGAGAACATCCTAAATCTTGGCGAACCTTTCTTTACTACCAAAAAGGATGGAACGGGTTTAGGTTTAATGGTTACCAATCAAATCATTAATGATCATTTTGGAGAAATTAAAATTGAAAGTTTTCTAAATGTTGGAACTAAGGTTATAGTAATTTTACCGATTATTAATAAAAATAACTAATATTTTACCGGATATTCCAATTTGTTTGAAAAAGAACAATTTCTACTTTTTGATTAAAAATATTTCTTTTTTATACATAAATCCATCGAATTTATTGTACTTATAATAAATTAAATGTTTTATAATGTAGGAAAGTGTCGGAAAAGGTTGACGATATTTGAGTTAATTTGTGGTCAATTTTATCAAACTTAAAAGGGATATTACAATCCTTATGAGAGGTTTACAAATGAAGAAACAAATAATTGATCGTAATATAATAAATCAAGAAACCCGGACGTTAAAGTGGTTCTTAGTTTTATTTTTTATTATTGCTATTACCGTTGATATTTTATTTAATTTTATCTCGCAATATATTCCCCAGCTAAAAGGTGATACACCGGGTAAATTGATTTATTGGGTTTATATTTTCATGTTTGCATTAATACCATTAGCACACTATCTGATAAAGAAACAAAAGCCACACTATATAAAATTTATCTATTTCATTAGTTATACTTCCTTATATTTCTTGAATGAGGTTGTAACGTATATTGATAACCCCAAACTATACAGTGGTGGAAATGTAATAGAAATGTTTTGGATTTTACTTTCACCTATATTTGTCAGTAAACTCTTTGTGATTACTGTGTCTGTTGGGTTAACTTTAAAATACATTATTGTGGGGATTATTATTAAATCCCCTGTGGCTTTGTTAGGTATAGTAATGGTGGCTCTGCTCTCAGTAATCTCGTTTATATTACTATTCCGCTTCCAAGCCTACGTGAGTGCTGTTAAAACTTCTTACGACCAACAGCTTACAGGATTAGTAAAAGGAGTTATTGCAACACTTGAACTTAAGGATCCTTATACAAGAGGTCATAGTGAACGAGTTGCAAGTTATGCCTATGAGTTAGCAAAAGTAACGGGGAAACTTAACGAAAAAGAACTTAATTCTTTTAATTTTGCTTGTTTACTTCACGATATTGGAAAAATACACATACCAGATCAAATCCTAATGAAACCTACAAGGCTGACAGCTGAAGAATATGAAATCATTAAATCCCACACTACTATAGGAGCAGATGCAGTTTCGAGAGTAGTAGGTTTAAATAGCGGCATTGAAGTCATTCGATCACATCATGAGAGATGGGATGGAAAAGGATATCCAGACCAATTAAAAGGGGAGGAAATCCCGTTCCTTGCTCGGGTTGCGTCCATTGCAGATGCTTTCGATGCAATGACATCGAATAGATCCTATAGAAATGCATTATCTATCGAAGAAGCTTATAAACGAATTCTAGAGAGTAAAGGTACCCAGTTTGACCCTGAATTAGTTAGTTATTTTCAAAAGGCATTTCCAAAATGGAAAGAAATCCATGATGAGTATAAATAAAGAAGTAGATTACGATCAAGTTATAGCTTTACTCTAATTTAAGGAGGTGAGAACCATGAAAATCCGTAAATTAAAAAAAGTAAAAGCAACTTCTTGTTGGTTATGTTTTTTGTTCACTAATGGTGGCTAAATGAATATAAAAATTAATTCTTCACTAAGGTTAGTTCCAATTGAGATAAGGAAAGACAAAAAACATTATATTGTAGAAAATAAAATTTCAAGTGAATTTTATGAAATGCCTGAAATATGTATAGATGCGATTAATTTAATTAACCATGGAAAAATTCTAGCTGAAATTGAATGTCAACTTAAGGACAAGTATCCAAAAGAAGATGTTAATTTAGTTGATTTTGCCTTACAACTACAAGATTTACATTTAATTGAAGTGATTGACGGAATAAATGTGGTTAGAGAAGAAAAGAAAAAGGAACAGTTAGGTTTTTTATGGCTATCACCAAGAATAGGTAAGTTCTTTTTTAATAAGTTTTCGTATTACTTGTATGGAACATTATTTATCTTAAATATAGTTCTTTTACTAACTCATTCTTACCTTTTTCCACACTACAAGGATTTGTTCCTTTTTGATTATATGGCATTGAATATTCCAGCATGGATTGTAATAACATTTCTAACAGTATTCATTCATGAATTTGGCCATGTGTTAGCCATAAGAGCAAAAAACCTCCCTACTAAATTGGGAGCTGGTCATCGTCTATTTGTAGTTGTACTTGAAACAGATATGTCATCTGTGTGGAAACTTCCCTTAAAAGAACGGAATGTATTATTCTTGGCAGGTCTTTGCTTTGACACTGTGATCTTATCGATTGCTTTACTTAGTCAACTTATTGCAGGAGATGGCTCAGAGATTTTTCTGGGTATCATGAATATAATTGTTTTAGACACGTTTATTCGAATGATTTATCAACTTTGCATCTACATGAAAACCGATTTTTATTATGTATTAGAAAATGTTTCTGGCTGTTATAATTTAATGGAAAATGCTCAGCGCTTGATAAGAAGGAAACTTCCGCTATTAAAGTTTAATGAGGTAGAAGACGAAGTATTTGATGGAGAAAGGAAAACCGTTTTTATTTATTCTATTTTCTATTTAATTGGGGTAGGATTGACGGTTTCACTTTATGTTTTCTTCTATATCCCACAATTATTATTTGCTTGGAAGAAGGTTCTACCTGGATTTTCTTATGGAGCGGGTTCAATTTCATTTTGGGATGCTTTTTTTTCTCTTTTCAAATAATCATTGGTCTAGGACTACTATTCTACTCGTGGCGGAAAAAGTATATATAATAATGGCTCGGTTTAATCCTAGCCTTTTTTTTTGAGGTCTGCTATTATTTGTGACAAAACTCTGTCTAAATTTCAATAATTAGGGGTTTTTTCCCCTCATAATAGGGGTTTTCCCTGATATAGATAACACATCCGTTTTTCTTACAATAAGGGTAAGAAAAACGGATGTGTTATTTTTTTTGAGGAGGATCAAGAAAATGCAATCAACTACCTTAGCAAATACCAAAAAAGAGGGTCGCTCTTTTAATAATGCTTTTGCTTCCCACTTTGCTAAATCCATTTTTTTAAGCATCGTCGGACTTTTGATTTTAACCTTTATCGGAACAAGAATGTTCACCCATTTTGACCTAAATCTATACGGATATATGGTTGGAACCCTCGTCTTTATCGGAGGTTTCTTCTATCGCTTTATTGCTTGGGGAGAAAGACCACCAACCAAAATTATCATCAAAAAAGGTTTAAGGCTGTTATTCAGAAAAAACACTCCAAAAACAGCAGTCAATCACTTAGCGATTTACGATTTCATTCGTAACCGGGGACTTTATCGCTGGACCCAGCATATCTTAATCGGTTGGGGTTGTCTCCTAGCATGTGCGGTTACCTTTCCACTTGTTTTCAGCTGGATGTACTTCACGATGGAGGATAATGGATACTATACCATCGTATTGTTCGGAATGAACATCATGCATGTTAAAGCAGATGGAATCATTGCTTGGATGTCCTATAATGCCTTAAATATTGCCGCCATTATGGTTACCACAGGAGTATGTATGGCACTGCACCGCCGCTTGAAAAATATGCAGGCGAGAGCAGAACAAAAGTTTATGTATGATTTCTTACCACTTTATCTATTATTGTTTATCTCTGTTACAGGCCTTTTATTAACGGTCCAAAACATATTTTTACATGGATGGATGCAGCCGCAAATGTCGCTGATTCACCAATTTTCAGTAATAATAACGTTAATTTACCTTCCATTCGGGAAGTTAGCCCATATACCATTCCGTCCAATGAGCGTCTTCGCAAGAAATTATCGCGAACATTACGGTGAACAAGAAATGAAAAAATGTAAGGTGTGCGGAGATCATTTTGTATCCGTTGAACAATCAAACGATGTCATCAATGTACTAGGTGTCAATCACATGGAATTTAACATGAAAGATGGCTTTAATCTTGCAGAATTATGTCTGTCATGCCGCCGAAAATATCGTATTGCAAGATTTTCAGGGTTCCCAACGCACCAAGTAAAGGTCAAGGAGGCAAATCAGAATGCAAAAGGTTAATGAAAAAGGCCCAAGAGACAAATTTTTTAAAGAAATCGAAAATGTACGCCACCCAAATGAAACGCTTGTTAAAACCCATTGCAGCTATTGCGGTATGCAGTGCGGCATGAACTTGCGTGTTGATACAAGAACAAACAAAATCATTGGGGTTGAACCCCGCTATGATTGGCCGGTAAATGTAGGGAAAATGTGTCCTAAAGGGGTTACTGCTTACCAGCAAACCAACCACACCGATCGTATTTTAAAACCGTTAATCCGTGACAATGCCTCCTTTAAGGGAACGAAAGAGGGTTTCCGCGAAGCAACATGGGATGAAGCATATGATCTAATCGCAAAGAAATTTATAGAATTACAAGCGAAATATGGGAAAGATACATTATCTGTATACAGTGGTGTTTCGATGACAAATGAGAAATGCTATTTAACAGGTAAATTTGCACGAGTTGCCTTGCAAACACGCTATATCGACTATAATGGTCGCTTCTGTATGTCTAGCGCAGCCGGCGGCTTTCTTCGTTCTTTTGGAGTCGATCGGGGATCAACATTACCATGGACAGATATACATGAAACAGATTGCTTATTTATTGCAGGAAGTAACACAGCAGAATGTCATCCAACATCCATGTTCCGCATATGGAATGTCCAAGAAAGAGGGGGTTACTTAATTGTAGCTGACCCGCGTGAAACACCAATCGCAAGAAGAGCTGATGTTCACTTAGATTTACGACCAGGTACAGATCTTGCCCTTGCGAATGGTATCCTTAACCTCTTGATTCAAAACGGATATGCTGATAAAGAATTTGTTAATAATCACACAAATGGATTTGAAGAAACAAAAGAATTAGTGAAGGAATTTACACCAGAATACACAAGCAAAATTACAGGAATTGCTGTTGAAAAAATTATCCGCGCTGCCGAAATTTACGGTAAAGCTCCCAATGCGATTGTCATGTTCGCCCGCGGGATTGAGCAACAGCACAAAGGTGTAGATAACGTATCTGCATACACAAATATGGCGCTTGTAACAGGGAAGATTGGACGGCCAAAATCAGGTGTTGCTACTTTCACTGGTCAAGGTAATGGCCAAGGGGGCCGCGAACATGGTCAGAAATCAGACTTACTGCCTGGCTACCGTAAACTTACCAACCCTAAACATGTAGAAGAAGTCTGCAAGGTATGGGGAATTACTCCTGAAGAAATGCCACAGCCAGGGGTTTCTGCTTATGAAATGATTGAATTAATGGAGCAAAAAACCATTCGTGGCCTATACTTACTTTGCTCAAACCCAGCTGTATCTGCACCAAACTTAAATCTTGTCCGTAAAGCGTTAAAAAGCTTAGATTTTATGGTTTGTGTTGATTTTTATCTTTCTGAATCAGCTGAATTTGCAGATGTGGTTCTTCCAACGGTTACATGGTCGGAAGATGAAGGAACAGTGACAAACTTAGAAGGACGTATAATTAAAATCAATAAAGCGCAAGAACCGCTTGGTGAATCGAAGTCAGACTGGCAAATTCAAGTGGAGCTTTCTGAACGTTTAGGAAGAGGCAAATACTTCTCCCACTTAAAAACAGCTAGAGATGTCGCAGATGAGTTTCGTCTTGCCTCCAAAGGCGGATATGCGGACTACTATGGTGCAACATGGGATAAAATCGACAAGCAAGACGGAGTATTCTGGCCTTGCCGTGATGAAAACGATCCAGGAACACCACATATGTTCTTAGATAAAAAGTTCTATCATCCGGACGGGAAAGCCAAAATTTGCGCACTACCATACCGTCCCCCTGCTGAAGAGCCGGATACAAAATATCCATTACGCTTAACGACTGGACGCGTTGTCTTCCATTACTTATCAGGAAATCAAACTCGCCGTATTCAATTCTTGCGAGACATGTGCCCTGAGCCATATGTAGAAGTGCACCCAGAAACAGCAGCGAAATACAATATTGAACATGAAGAATATGTCCGCCTTTTTACTCGTAGAGGTGAAGCAGAATATAAAGTGAAAATTACAGAAGCCATTCGGAAGGACACTGTATTTGTGCCTTACCATTTTGGCCACGATAAATCTATTAATCTACTAACGATTGCCGCACTTGATCCGATGTCAAGAATGCCGGAATTCAAAGCATGTGCAGCGCAGATAGAAAAGCTTGCAAGAGAGGCGGTTCAGTAATGAAAAAGAGATTATATTTAGAACTTGAAAATTGTATCGGCTGCCGTTCTTGTTTAGCTGCCTGCACACAATGCGGTGGGCACGAAGAGCGTAACCGCAACTATGTTTATGACGTTAACCCGCTTGTTAATCGTCAAACAATGCCGCTTATGTGTCTTCACTGTGTCAATCCGGCATGTGCGAGAAGCTGTCCGGCACAGGCAATCCAAATTCATGAAACGGGGGCCGTTTTATCAGCTCTTGTTGAAAAATGCATTGGATGCCAAAACTGTACAATTGCCTGCCCTTATGGAATACCTAAGTTTGATACAGAGCAGAATTTAATGTATAAATGTGATTTATGTATTGACCGTTCAAAAGATGGAATTCCACCAATGTGTGCGAGTGTTTGTCCATCTAATACATTACAATGGTTGACTGACGAGGAAATTGAAGCAAAGCAGAAGCAATTTAACCTCGATAATGGCAAGTGGGTAACAAGTATGCCTTACTTAGAAGGCGAAACGAATGTAAAAGTGAATCTTCCTGGTATCTTGCAGGGCGTCACTAAACTGTTTTAGGAGGGATTCGCGTGTCAGATAAAAATAATAAGATCCCGTTCAATGAAGATAACTATACACATAATATTAATCGCAATAATGAGCGAAAGCTAGACCGCCGTGGTTTCATGAAAACATTGGTGGGGGCAGCCGGAGTGTTCGCGGTTTCCTCTCTCCCATGGGGAGCCTTAGCGGCAAAGGAACTTACCGGTCTTAGTGATAAAAAATATCCTAAGCATAAGATTACAGATGTTAGTAAAATTCCCGTTGGAGATGCGGTTGACTTTGCCTTTCCAGGAGAACACGATAGCGCCATTTTAATCAGGTTGTCTGAAAATAAATATGTGGCTTATCAAAATGCCTGTACCCATCTCCGTTGCCCGGTGTTTTGGAAAAAGGACGAAGGTGAAATGCTTTGTCCATGCCACCACGGAAAATTTGATGTCAAAACCGGTGAACCGATTGCCGGACCGCCAAGACGGCCACTGCCTGAAATCTATGTCAAAGTAGAAAACGGTGGGGTTTATGCCGTGGGGGTGAAACGTTATGAAGCGTAGTTACGTACCAGTTGGACTCCTTTTAGCTGTACTGATGTTAAACATTATTTTTACACAATGGATGGTTCATCAATACTTCTATCAACATTATACGAATACCATCATTGCTGCCGTCATCAACGTTATTTTGTTTCCGATTGCCTTTCTTATTTATAAAAAAGGTGTGAATATCCATGACTAGTGAAACTTATATTGATTTTTGTTTTGTAAGACCTACACTAGGCGGTTTTGCAAGGGAAATTGATGAACTGTTGAAACAAACCTTTGCGAAAAAGCGATTAAATTGGTTTTTGGAAGAAAAGACCAGTGAAGGCATTGAAATCGTTGTGGCCGAGATTAAAGGGATGAGCAAATGGCAGTCAGAAGAAGAAACGATCGAATTTATCGAAGAACATGCTACAGAGGCCTTTTGGGAATATCTGCAGGGCTACAAAATGTTCATTTATCCTGTTTTGAAAGGATGTAATAGTTGTGGAACTCATTAATCTAGAAGATGTGAAAAAGTTTACAGGGGTTCCCGTTGAAATTTTCATCCAGGACGAACAAGCTGGAGATCAGGCTGCAAGAGTAAAAAAAACAATTAAAAAAGTAAAGTATTGTCCTGATCATACGCATATCCGTTTTTATTTTGATGATTTTTATTTTCTTGCCGTACCGCTTACAAGTAAAATCAATGAGTCTGACGAAGAGTGGTCTGCATTTGATGTTGACAGTGGTTTAACCTATCAATTAAAAAAGGTTCAGGTCTTTTAACAAGAACCTGCCTTTTTTTAGCAAATGGGATTGATTTCTTAAGAATAGTAAATAAGGTAAAAAGGGGGGACCATAATGGATGTATTGCAGACAAGACAGAGGCTAAATTCTTATATTATTGATTCACAGGAGGAAGAAATCAAACGAATTGCCTTAGAGCTGCATGAAGGTGTCGGTCAAAATTTATATAGTATTTTAACAGGATTGCAGGTTGTCGGATCTGCTATATCCGAAGAAGGTATGAAAAGTTATGTGCGTGAAATGTCGCAGCTCATTGAAAAAACGATTCAGGAAATCAGACTATTATCTGTAGAATTGCATCCTCCTACCCTGACCACCTTTGGTTTATATCCGGCTATGAAAAGCTATCTGAAGTTATATACATCAACATTTGGGATTTTGGTGGACTTAGAAATAGTTGGAAAAGAGGTGTCTCTGCCAGAGCGCTCGAATATTGCCGTTTTTCGTGTTTGTCAAGAAGCCCTGGAGAATATTGCTAAGTATGCCGATACATCGAAAGTCAAAATGACTTTTCTTTATAGCGATACAGAATTAAAGATTAGTATTCAAGACTTTGGTAGAGGATTTAAACTGGAAGAACATGAAGATTCCCATCATTCATCAGGACTTGCTGTAATGAAAGAGAGAATGCTCCTCACTGGCGGTAAGTGTACCATTTCTTCTAAAATAGGTGAAGGGACATCCATTGAACTATTCCTGCCCTTATAGAAGCAAAGGAGATTTTATCATTGATAAAAATTCTATTAGTTGATGATCATGCTGTTGTTAGAAGCGGTTTAAAGATGTTGTTGAACACTAATCCTGAAATGGAAGTCATTGGGGAGGCATCCGAAGGAAACGAAGGGATAAAAAAAGCACTAAAATTGAAACCAAATGTGGTGGTCATGGATTTAAGTATGCCACATGGAAAAGACGGTCTCTCCGCAACGAAAGAGCTAAAAAAACTTCTGCCAGAGATAAATATATTAATCTTAACCATGCATGATGATGAGGAATATCTATTCCGTGCCATTGAAGGCGGAGCTTCTGGATGTATTCTAAAAAGTGCACCGCATTCTGAGTTAATGTCTGCGATTGATTCTGTGGCAAAGGGGAATGCCTATCTTCATCCTGCTGCACAAAAACGGTTAATGGAAGAATACTTGGCAGGGGCTAAACATGATAGTAATGATATGTATCATCTGTTATCAGATCGGGAACAAGAAGTACTTACTCTTGTTGCAAAAGGGTATTCAAATAAAGAAATCGCAGAGCAGTTAGTGATAAGTGTTAAAACAGTCGAAACCCATAAAGGAAAAGTAATGGAAAAGCTGCAATTCAAAACACGTCCTGAGCTAGTAGAGTATGCCGTCAAAAAAGGGCTCTTAGGTTACAGGATTTAAGGGAGCCTTTAGATGACGGAAATAAAGGAATTACCAGACGTTATTAAAATATGTAAACAATTAAAGGAACAGGTTTCTTGTGATTTTGTTGGGCTTGCTATCCAAAATAAAGTAGGTCCAGACGTAAGGTGGCATTATGCTGTCGGCAATTTAAACGATAAATATAAACGAATAACGGTCCGCTTTGGGAAAGGAATCGCCGGTAAAATCATCTCAAGCGGAACCCCGATGATGCATACTAATTTTCCTCATCATGTTACAGGTAAAGTCACGGATTATCCGATTGCTCTTGCTGAGAAGCTGAATACTTGCTATGCGGTTCCTCTTTTTTTTAACCATGTTCCAAAAGGGGTATTACTGGTTGGAAACCGAGAATATCGATCCTTTAATGATTCTGAGCGGGAAAGGGTACTAGAAGAGGCTCAGGTATTGGAAGAGATTCTTAAGGATTATTTGGACTTTAAATCAGGGGGATTGTGAATCATGGATATTCAGCAGAAGAGAAATGAACTGATGGATTATAAATTTGCCCTTGATGAATCATCCATTGTCGCTATAACTGATTCAAGAGGTACGATTACATACGTAAATGACCAATTTTGCTATATATCGAAATACTCACGGGAAGAGCTCATTGGTAACGACCATCGAATTGTAAATTCTGGGTACCACTCAAATGAATATTTCAAACAGATGTGGAAGACCATCGGATCGGGAAAAGTTTGGAAGGGTGAAATTTTAAATAAAGCTAAAGATAACACCTATTACTGGGTTGATACTACGATTGTTCCATTTTTAAATGAAAAAGAAAAGCCGTATCAATATGTAGCTATTCGTTATGAAATTACGGAAAGAAAGCGTGTCGAACAAGAACTGCAAAAAATGATGACCACCATTATCGATGTGCAAGAAGAAGAACGAAAAAGGCTTTCACGTAATTTACATGATGGAATTGGACAAAACCTTTATAGTCATTTGATTACGATTAATCGTCTTATGGCTGAGGTTGATCATCCGCTGTTACATCAGATGCATGAAGAAGCAGCGCAACTGATTGAGGAGATTCGGGAAATCTCATGGGAGCTAAGGCCCTCAGTTCTTGATGACCTAGGTTTAATTCCTGCTATCCGATCTTTTCTATCCCGTTATTCTGACCATTATAATATCGATGTTTATTTTGACTGTGTCTTAAATAAGCGTCTTTCAATCAGTATTGAACTAACCATTTATCGCATTATACAAGAAGCATTAACCAATATAAGGAAATATGCGGAAGTTACAGAAGCAGCGGTTACGATAAGGGAAATGGAAGATTTGGTAAGGGTCATGGTAGAAGATACGGGAAAAGGGTTTAATATAGAAAAGCAGACTCATGGCGTCGGTTTGTTTAGTATGGATGAACGGGCACGATCCGTTGGTGGTGAGCTAACAATCGCCGCTTCACTGGGAAAAGGAACAAAAGTAATTTTAGATATACCGGTATCAAAAGACAAAGAACCAGGTCTTCAGTAAACAAAAAAACCACTAAGAGTGGTTTTTTAATAGATAAGAAGTATAAACATTGTCTTTGAGAATTGTCCAGCTCCAGCGCTTAGCCCCTCGAGGTCACAAACATATCCAGTTGCGGCTCCTTGGGACTCGAAGCCTAAGCCACCCCCTGAAGAAGGCAAAGAACGCCTTCTTGCAGTGTGCGTCTTAGCCTAGAGTCCCAGGGCAGTCGCCTCCACATTTAAGTCAATCCGTCCAAAAGGTTAAAAGGCAACCTTTCGGCCGGCTTGTCTTGTGCTTGGCTACAGAAAACTATGATTTTCTGTTCGCATTAAGGGAGACTAATCTCTGGCTACGCTTTTCTTGCCATCGATAAATCTCCCTATATCGGGGCTGACCAAGGCGCTTGCGCTTTTCTTAATCTCGCATTGCTCCCGCCTCTCGGGAAGTTATGTCACCTTGTCCTGCGTTTACATCTTTTTGAATTTCTTGTTTAACTTTTTGTGCATCCGTTCCGGCAAATTCTGGTTGCATAATAGAACCCATACTCTCTTTAGTTTGTTGTTTCTGTTGCATACTTGTCGTCCTCCTCTATTTCTTGTTTAACTATCTAATTATTTACCAAAAACAACTTCCTTATTAATAAGGGTTTTATTTCAAGAGGGATGCCTTGTTGTTATAAGTTTTGCTCGCTGCGTATTTTATTGAGTAATACCCTGCACCCGGCTGAAACAAGACGATAGGTTTGATCAAAATCACCTGTAAAAAATGGATCGGGGATATCCTTCTTGTATCTGGTCAGGTCAAGTAGCCTAATAATCTTTGGATGATTACGCATGCCGGTTATCTTGTAAATATTTTTTAGGTTGCTTTCGTCCATACCAATAATATAGTCGAATTTCCAGAAGTCATTTTTCTTTAGTTGGCGTCCAACAAGCCCATCAGAGGGGATATTGTACTTTTTTAAAATATTAAGAGTTCCCTCGTGGGGAGGGAAGCCGATTTGCCATGAACTGGTTGCAGCGGAATCAACTGTGATTTTGTTTGCCAAGTTTTCCTTTTTGACTAAATAGCGAAACAAAGCTTCAGCCATCGGTGAACGGCAAATATTCCCCAGGCATACAAATAAAACATTAATCATGTACTTACCCTCATTTCATCTTTCTTTACCTATAAATAAGAGTCTATGTACAAAACAGAATTATGGAACGGCGATGGTGACTTAAGCCGAAAATATAAAAAATGCTCAGGGTTAGCCCTGAGCATTTTTTATTCAAAACGGAACCTGTTTTTATTAGAAAAAAGAGGTTCTCTTTTGTTAAATCTTAAACGAACTTTTTAGTGAAACAATTCGATTAAATACAAGCTTATCTACTGTCGTATCTTTAGGATCGACGTTGAAATAGCCATGGCGGAAAAATTGGAATTTATCCTGCGGTACGCTTTCCCTCATATTCGGCTCGACAAAGCCTTGCAAGACTTCTAATGAGTTTGGATTTACATGATCAAGGAAAGACGTTTTTTCTTCCACATCGTTTTCCTCCGTAATATCCAAAATAAGCGGTTCGTATAAACGGAATTCAGCTGGAACGGCATGTGTCGCTTCGACCCAGTGAATCGTTCCTTTTACTTTTCTTCCGGTAAAGCCTGTACCGCTCTTTGTCTCAGGATCATAAGTACAACGAAGTTCGACCACTTCACCATTTGCATCCTTGACAACCTCTTCACATTTAATGAAATAAGCATGTTTTAAGCGAACCTCGTTACCAGGAAATAGGCGGAAATATTTCTTTGGAGGATTCTCCATAAAATCATCTTTTTCAATATAAATTTCACGAGAAAATGGAATTTTCCGCATTCCCATATCCGGATTTTCTGGGTTGATTTCGGCATCCAATAATTCTATTTGTCCTTCTGGATAATTCGTAATAACCACTTTTAATGGGTTAATCACACCCATTGTCCGCGGTACTTTTAATTTTAAATCTTCACGGACATAGTGTTCGAGCATTTGCGAATCAACTGCACCAGACCCCTTGTGAACACCGGTTTCCTTGACAAAAGCACGAATTGATTCTGGCGTAAAGCCTTTCCGTCTCATACCAGAAATGGTTGGCATGCGCGGGTCATCCCAGCCATCGACAAACCCTTCTTCCACTAATTGCTTGAGCTTCCGCTTACTCATTACGGTATTCGTAACATTCAATCGGCCGAATTCGATTTGTTGAGGTGTGCTCTCCATAGCACATTGTTCGACAACCCAGTTATATAATGGTCGTTGATCTTCGAATTCAATTGTACAGATCGAATGGGTTACCCCCTCAATCGCATCCTCAAGCGGATGAGCGAAAGCATACATAGGATAGATGCACCATTTATCACCTGTATTATGGTGCGTTGCATGGGAGATGCGGTAAATAACCGGGTCACGTAGATTGATGTTAGGTGAACTCATATCAATTTTTGCGCGCAGTACCTTTTGACCATTATCAAATTCTCCAGCACGCATCCGTTTAAATAAATCAAGATTCTCTTCAACGGAACGGTCTCTGTAAGGACTATTCTTTCCAGGGGCTGTCAATGTCCCACGGTATTCACGAATTTCATCCGCTGATAAATCATCTACATAGGCAAGGCCTTTTTCAATTAAAAGAACTGCGCGGTTGTACATTTCCTCAAAATAATCCGAAGCAAAGTATAAGTTATCCCATTCGAATCCAAGCCATTTAACATCTTCTTTAATGGAGTTTACAAACTCTATATCTTCCTTTAATGGATTGGTATCATCAAAACGTAAGTTGGTTTGTCCATTAAAATCATCAGCTAATCCGAAGTTGATAATAATTGACTTAGCATGACCAATATGCAAATACCCGTTTGGCTCTGGTGGGAATCGTGTGATAATCTTTTGGTGTTTACCTGATTCCAAATCTTTGATCATAATATCTTTTATGAAATTGGATGTATGATTTTCCACCTTTTCAACCCTCTTTCTCATCAGTGTCTGCTTTTATATGATTCAAAGCCTTACACTTTTCTAAATATCTATTACATATAAATAACATAAAATCAGATATTTTTCCATTGTTCCCATCATTTCATGTTCAAAACAGGAAGAATATGAAAAATTACTTGTTTATATTGGAAAAAGGTGCTTAAAAAGGATAAAATGGTATCTTGAAGTATTTAATAGGAAGAGGTAGGAGTATGATCAACTTTGCAACAGTAGGTACCGGATGGATTACAGAAGCCTTTATCCAAGCAGCGAGACTTAGTGAACAATACCAATTAGTAGGGGTATATTCACGGACTGAAGAAAAAGCAAAACAGCTTGCCCAACAATATAACGCACCAAACTATTATACAGATTTAGAAGAAATGGCCAAAAGCGACGAGATCCAGGCAGTTTACATTGCGTCACCGAATTCACTTCATTTCGAACAAACGTTAATCTTTTTAAAAAATAAAAAGCATGTGATCTGTGAAAAGCCGATTTTCTCTAATTCAGCTGAATTAGCAACCGCCTATAAAATGGCTGAGGAAAATGGCGTTTTCTTATTTGAGGCAATTCGGAATATCCACACGCCAAATTTTAAAATTCTAAAGGAAAAGCTGCACATGGCTGGCCAACTAAGAAGTGCAATCCTTCCGTATTTGCAATACTCCTCACGCTATGATGCCTTTTTAAAAGGAGAGGAACCCAATATTTTCTCTGCCGAATACTCAGGAGGGGCACTTGTCGATTTAGGTGTTTATCCAATATATTTAGCAGTAGGACTGTTTGGGGAACCGAAGAAGGTATCCTATCACCCTGTAATCTTACGAAGTGGTGTCGATGGAAGCGGAACTTTACTATTAGAATACGATGGATTTGTTTGTACAATTCTCTGTTCAAAAATAGTACATTCCGTCCTTCCTTGTGAAATAAATGGAGAGAAAGGGACATTTGTCCTTGAAGATGCGGCCCCAATTTCGAAAATTCTGTTCCATGATTCACATACAAAGGAAAGTCAAATCTTAAGTGTGGACCAGGAACAACAAAACATGGTCTATGAATGTATCAATATCGCCAACATTATTCAAAACCATCATACAATGGAATATAATCAATTGAAAGATTGGAGTAACATCGTTCTTCGAATTACCGAAGAGGCAAGAAGGCAGAATAACATTGTCTTTGGAGTAGAGAAATAAGTATATCCAGCGGAAACGTTCCGCTGGATTTTTTATTGTGTATCTTACTTATTCCAATTTGTATTGGTACTATATTGAGACTAATAAATTTTTGACAAAAATAAGAATGGTAATGTGACATTTTCTTGAAACCAAGAAAACGGATGATTAATATCACATCCCTCCAATTTCGCGTTCATTATAGTTAGGTTAATAATGAATGGAGGAACCAGTATGAAGTCTATGGCTTGGTATCGAAAAAAATTAAAACATAAACCCATACAGATTACGAGATATGCGGTTCAAGCTGTTTTTATGTTATTTTCACTATACATAGGTTTGCAATTTTATCAATTTTATGAGCATTTTGTCACGAATGGCAAAACACCTTTCGTTGAACGGCCTTCAGCTGTCGAGGGTTTTTTGCCCATTAGTGCCCTCGTGGCGTTAAAGGTGTGGCTAACAAGCGGAGATTTTGATGTTGTCCATCCTGCCGGTCTTGTGTTGCTTTCGTTTTTTGTGGGGACAGGGCTCCTTCTTCGGAAGTCCTTCTGCAGCTGGATTTGTCCGATAGGCACCGTCAATGAACTACTTGCCTGGGTTGGTAGAAAAATATTTAAAAAGAACGTTGATATGCCTAGGTGGCTTGTGTGGCTGTTAACCCCAATTAAGTATATTCTGTTGTTATTTTTTATAAGCATGGTCATGCAGATGGATATCTTTAGTGCGAAAAGTTTTTTAGTTGATAATTATAATAAAGTCTCCGATGTGAAAATGCTCTTGTTATTCTTAAATATTAGTGGATTTATGTTGAAGTTCATTATTGTTATTTTTATTTTATCTTTATTTTTTAGAAATTTCTGGTGCCGGTTCCTATGCCCTTACGGAGCCTTAATTAGTTTGGGATCTATTTTTAGAATAACTAAAATTGAGCGAAAGGTTGATACATGTACCAACTGCGGAATGTGTACAAAGGTTTGTCCGCAGCGTTTAAAGGTTCATAAGCTGGAAAAGGTAAATTCACTTAATTGCTCTGCGTGTATGTCATGTGTAGAAGCATGCCCGATTAAAGATACATTGTACATGACGGTTGCCAAGAAGAAGGTCAATAAATGGGTTGTTCCGGTTACATTCTTTGTTTTATTCTTCGTTGTGATTGGAGTTGCGAAAATGACTGGGCACTGGAATACCATTATTACTTATGAAGAATGGAAACAATTAATCCCTGAAGCCCGTTATATTGGTCATTAATATATTAAAGCAAGTAGTTTAAATCATTTATTATTTCGCTGTGTTAACATGGATGTTGATTTCCGCTCCAAGCGCTCGCTTTCCGAGGGCGTGCCGGGGAGCCTCCTCGGCGATGAAAGCGCCTGTGGGGTCTCCTCTGCCCCGTACTCCCGCAGGAGTCGAGCGCCTTCCGCTCCAATCAACATCGTTCCGAAATCAACAATATCCTTTAACACAGCCTATAATTTAATAATGATAAAAGTTAGTACACTTCATTAGTGTGCTATTTTTTTGTCATCACACTTATTATCTAATATTTTCATATATATATTAAAAAATAATGGGTGTGAAACAATGGTTGGATTTTATCAAGAAGTAAGGGGAGTTTATTTATTTCCTGCGGCTTTTCGCGAAATTGGCGGAACCAAATGGGGGTACATCAATGCGAAAGGTAAAGTGGTGCTTCCACCTATCTATGACCAAGCGGAAGATTATCAAGATAATGGATTAGCCATTGTTCATCTAATGGATAAATCAGGAATTATTAATGAACAAGGTTATTTTATCGTGAAACCCAAATATGATACGATTCAGTCGTTTTCAGAGGGGCGTTCGATTGTCAATGACCGAGAAGGAAACAAAGTCATTGATGAAAGTGGCAAAGTGATTACCGATAGGGCTTATACGGTAATCAGCCCTGAATATATACAGGGACGCGTGGAAGCTGCAGAAACAGACGAACAAGGGAATTATCAGTATGGGTATTTAAATAAAAGAGGTAAGATAGTGATTCCGCTCATCTATGAATCGACAAGTGAATTTACTGAGGGAAGGGCTGTTGTTAAAACGTTAAAGGGGCAGTATCAATTAATTGACCTTACAGGTAAAGTATTGCAAACCTATCCATATGCATGGGTAGGCAATTATGGTCAAGGGCTTCTCTCCTTTAAAAAAAGTAATGATGGAAAATATGGCTATATCGATATTCAGGGAAACATTGTTATGGAGCCAAATTTCACAACAGCAGAGCGTTTTGTTGATAGTCGTGCTGTTGTCAGTATAGACGGTGATCAGCGAGGCTTATATGGACTCATTAAACCTGATGGAAATTATATAATAAAGCCTCATTATAACGGGATTGTATACTTAGGGGAAAACCGGTTTGCCATTGGGAAGGAGCTCGATCCAAAACAGGCATGTATAAGATCGATTTTTGCAGTGGCTGACCATGAAGGACATCTATTAACTGGGTTTATTTTTCGTGAAATCGGACACTTTCAGGACGGACTGGCATCTGTATCTGATGATCAGTATACCTACTTTATTGATACTCTTGGGAATCGAGTGGTTCACTTACCCCAAGTAAGCGGAGGTGGGTGGCTTAGTTTTGATAAGACGCTTATAAAAGGTGATATTGATCAACGCGTGATTTATTTTAGTCAAACGAATGAGCTGATTTGGGAACAAGCATCTATTTTTCCATTAACGAAACAACTAGCCATTTTAGAACAAAAATATAGGCCTAATTTTGATTATCTTATATACTACCCTGAGATTAAAGGAATGACAAATCCTGCTCAGGTAAATGAAAAGCTAAAGGAAATGGCTGGGGTTAAACCAGTCCCGTCGACTCCATTAGAATATAGTTATACAGGTGATTTTGAGATTACTTTTTTCATGAAAGATTTATTAGTGCTTGAAATCACAGGATACGAATATCCATTTTGTGCGGCACATGGGATGCCAATCAAAAAATATGCACATATAAATCTGAGAACGGGCAAGTTCTATCAATTGAAAGATCTTTTCAAGGCAGGAAGTCCATATGTTAAGGCAATCAGTGATTTGATTGAGGAACAGATAAAAAGTAATGATGAGTATTCATACCTCTTTCCAAATGAATACCATGGTATACAATCGGCTCAGCCGTTTTTTATCAGTGAAACTGGCTTGAATATCTTTTTTCACCCTTACGATATTGCCTCATTTGCAGCCGGTTTTCCTACATTTACGATCTCATTTCATGAACTTAAGGAATGGATAGATGTTAACGGTGAGTTTTGGAGGACATTTCGTTCATAATAGAAGACCGATAAAAAGCGTGGATTCAGGAGGATTCACGCTTATTTATGATTATTAAATTTTACAAACTTCTTCCTTATAACAAACCAGTAGCAGCTGAGACCAATAATGAGGAAAAGACAAACTACAAATGGGACAATGTAATCTTTAAATGAAGCTAGATATGCAATTATACTTAACATCATATTCAACTCCAATATTTTGTTTATCTAGATGTAATTCTATCATCTATTGCACTCTAATTAATCGAATCACCGCATTGTTCACAAACCTTTCGAAATTAAGGACCTTAGCATAGGTTCTTAATGATGCTTTATTAAGAACTTAAATGTTTGTTATAATGTAATTGGCCAGGTTTTTTTTAAACCGACATAAATTGGATTATTAGGTTAAATAATAGTAAAAAGGGGGTATCTGAGTGGATAAGATTCAGGATAATAAATTTGAAGACTCGTTTTTACCGATGACATCTGTAGGTAGCGGAGTTGGTGAAGCTGTGCTTCCTGATGTCTATTGCTACACGAATCAAATTGTCAATCTTGTCGTTGTAGGAAATCCAAGTGATTCAAATGAATTTGTATTGATTGACACAGGCATGCCAAGGTCGGATGCTCAAATTAAGGACATGTTGCAAGAACGTTTTCGGGAAAAGGCTTTTCCGAGAGCAATCATCCTAACCCATGGACATTTCGATCATGTTGGCTCCCTTACTGCTTTATTAGAGGATTGGGACATTCCAGTATATGCGCATGAAAAAGAACTCCCTTATTTAACTGGTAAAGAGGATTATCCGCCTGGAGATCCCAGTGTGGACAGCGGGCTTGTAGCTAGAATGTCTCCGATGTTTCCGAATCATGGAATTGATATTAGTCCACACGTGCGGGCGCTTCCAAGTGATGGAACGGTTCCCAATATGCCAGGCTGGAGATGGATACATACTCCAGGACATACACCGGGTCATATCTCCTTATTCAGAGACCAAGACAAAGCCCTTATAGTTGGTGATGCCTTTGTCACTGTAAAACAGGAATCTCTTTATAAGGTCGTGACACAAACACAGGAAATTAGCGGTCCGCCTAGATATTTTACGACAGATTGGGATGCGGCTTTCGAGTCTGTTAAAAAATTGGAAGCCCTAAAGCCACAGATTGCTGTGACCGGGCATGGAATCCCGATGAGCGGAGAGGAGCTATCTAAGAACCTTAGCTATTTGGTAGCGAATTTTAAAAGAATAGCTAAACCTGATAGTGGGAAGTATGTAAATTAATAAGTTTCTAGGGTTGCCTTAAAGCAGCCTCTCCTTTTCTTGTTTTTGTTCGTAATAAAGAAGATTTAGATTAGTATAACCATAAAAGGAGGAGCCATGAACCCTTGTATTTTTTTACTTGCAGCTGGTTTATTAGATGCAATCTTGACGCAAGTTGGAATATCAACTGGATTAATTAAAGAAGGGAATCCAATGATGAGCCAAGTGATTAGCAAAGGCTGGTCCTATTTTTATTTTATTAAGATCATCCTTCCGCTTATGCTGCTTGGTTTATTTTATCTGAAACCATTTATAGGTAGGGTAAGAAAGCTGCTCCTTACAACTTGTGTCCTATATTCATCAGTTCTTATCTATCACATGGTCTGGATCATCCTCTACCTCAAAACATCAACATAATTCCAAACTAGACACCTTCCACATAATAAGATAGTATCAATACGATATGTAATAACCAATAATAAACGTAAAAAATGATTTTGAAATAAAAGGAGTACAAAATGTTAAACACTTTACACCCTTTTTTACAGGAAGCGTGGCAAAAATCAGGATTCCAGGCCCCAACTTCTATCCAGGAATCAGCCATCCCACTAATACTTGAAGGCAGGGATGTGGTGGCCGAATCACCTACAGGTACCGGGAAGACACTTGCCTATTTGCTTCCATTGTTACATAAAATCGATAGCAAGACACCTTCCTTACAGGCAGTAGTACTGGCCTCTTCACAAGAGCTTGTTATGCAGGTATTTCAAGAATTCCAAAAGTGGTCGGAAGGAAGCGGGATTAGAGGGACGTCCATCATTGGCGGTGCAAACCTAAAACGACAGCTTGAAAAATTAAAGAAACGACCGCATATTATATTTGCTACCCCAGGACGGTTACTGGAGTTAATCAAGCAAAAAAAAGTAAAGATGCATGAAATCAAGATGGTGGTCCTTGATGAGGGAGACCAGCTGTTAATTCCAGAGCATTTACAGACAGTCCAGCAGATTATTAAATCAACCATGGGAGACAGGCAAGTTGTATTATTTTCGGCTACAATGAAGCAAGCAACTGAAAAATTAGCTAAAGAAATGACTAAAGACCCTGAAGTAATACGGATTGAAAAAGATGAGGCTGCTTCCTCTGGAGAAGTGGAACATATTTATTTCTTGTGTGAGCAAAGAGATAAAATTAAGCTGCTTGAAAAAATTGCTCGCCTTGAGAATAGTAAATCACTTGCTTTTATAAATGATATTGGTGAGATTCAAGTATTCAAAGAGAAATTATTATTTAAGGATTTATCTATTGGGATACTTCATAGTGATATGAAAAAGCTAGAACGACAAGCCGCGTTAAAGGATTTCCGTGATGGAAAAATGAAAATGCTGATTGCCACAGATATTGCTGCACGGGGGCTCGATATTCAAGGAGTAAGCCATGTGGTCCAGATTGACTTTCCTAAGGATATCAGCCAATATGTCCACAGAGCTGGCAGAACCGGAAGAATGGGTGCTGACGGGACTGTCATATCACTGGTAACCGAACGTGAAGAACGAGAATTGAAGCGTTTTTGCCGGGAATTACAAATTCCGCTTCACAAGAGAATTTTTTATCAAGGAAAAATGGTAGCGGAAGACCAAAGAAAACAAAAGCAAAATCGTTAAAAAGAAGCAGTGGTTTTTTCCACTGCTTTTTTATTGACGTTGACTTGCATTTTTATATGGAAAATATAGGGGAAAATCATGCGAAATCCTAAATTGAAAAAATTATTGGAAGAATGGCTTGAAGAAGTGACCATCCGTGAGATACAGGAAAAATTAACAAGTGGTGACCTTACCTCTAAAGAGCTTGTATTGCTGTACTTGAAGAGAATCTCTATTTATGACAAGTCCATTCATTCGATCCTTGAAATCAATCCTGATGCCTTACATATTGCGGAAGCGCTAGACATAGAACGAAAAAGATCCGGTTCGCGCAGCCCGTTGCATGGAATTCCAATTTTAATCAAGGATAATATTGACACTCACGATAAAATGCATACAAGTGCAGGTTCATTGGCATTAAAGGATTCAATTGCTTTAGAGGATTCAGCCGTGGCGGAGCAATTACGTAAAGCGGGGGTAATTGTAATTGGTAAAACCAATATGACCGAATGGGCAAACTTTATGGCATATGGAATGAAGAGTGGTTATAGCTCGAGAGGCGGGCAGGTCCTTAATCCATATGGACCAGGAAAATTCGATGTGGGAGGCTCTAGTTCAGGTTCGGGAGCAGCGATTGCCGCGAATTTTGCTGTTGCAGCTGTTGGGACGGAAACTTCTGGTTCTATCTTAAATCCTTCCTGTCAGAACTCTTTGGTGGGAATTAAGCCTACGGTTGGGTTAATTAGCAGGAGAGGAATTATTCCGATTGCACATACACAGGATACAGCCGGTCCTATGGCAAGGACAGGTGAAGATGCCGCTATATTGCTTACGGCACTTTGTGGAATGGATGAGCGTGACCCAATTACGAAAACCAATCCTTTCATAGGTACAGACTTTTCAAGTTTTCTTCGGAAAGACGGTCTTAAAGGAAAAAAAATAGGTATTGCAAAAGAAGGATTTTTTGAGCTTTTAACTAAAGATAAGACAGACGTTGTGAAAGCTGCACTAGAGGTAATAAAAAACTCAGAGGCTGAGGTAGTGGAAGATATCATGATTCCTTCTGTAAATGCTGAATGGAAATATGATGTTCTGATGTATGAATTTAAACCTGATTTAAATGCCTATTTAAGTAAACTTTCCCCGTCGATATCTATTAGAACACTTGCTGATTTAATCGAATTTAATAAAAAAAATAAAGAACAAATGCTGAAATATGGACAAGATGTGCTGGTAGAATCAGAATTAACAAGCGGATCATTAACGGAGCCAGCTTATATCGATGCATTAGCATTTGATCTATATCATTCCACCAAGCAAGGGATTGATTTTGCTCTAGAAAAGAGTGGATTAGATGTGATTGTGATTCCAAATGATGAAGGGTCACATATTAGTGCAAAGGCAGGTTATCCCACAATAACAGTTCCGGCAGGGTATACTTCAGCCGGAGAACCTGTCGGTATTTCATTTGCCGGAACCGCCTTTAGTGAACCTGTATTAATTGAAATTGCTTATGCCTTTGAGCAAATAACACGTTGCAGAAAAGCACCTATCTTCGTGCAGGAATAGGGGGAATCTGTTTCATCCATACTATAAAAGATTTCTTGAAAAGGAGATGGTAGTGTGGGAAAACAGAAGTTAGGAAATGCCAATGCACAGCGTAATAATAATCGTAAAAAGGGCATGAAAGACAGTGATGAATTAGTGGAATTTACAACTGGTGAAGAGTTAAAACGGAATCGTCCGAATAGCAAATAAAAGGGAACGCCTCCTCCGAAGGGAAGGGGCGTTCTTTTAATTTGGGATAGAAAGGTGAGAATTGTTAATATATTCGATTTTTGTTAATATCAGCCCTCACCTTATCAAACCTCCCCTTTTCGAAGAAGCCCGAGCGGCTTATGAGTTGGACCCTCAATTACATCTCCTGCATACGAGTAGCGTGACCCGTGGCATGGGCAGTCCCAAGACTTTTCAGCATGGTTCCATTCACATTCACAACCAAGGTGGGTACAGGTTGTATCGACTATATAAAGCGTTCCATTATCATCCTTATAGGCGCCGGCACGTTTTCCTTGATACAAGACAACGGAACCTTCTCCGTTTTGTAAGTCATCCGGAACTCGTTCAATCATCTCAAGTTTGCCTTTTAGCAAGTGCTTGGCCACATCCGCATTGGTAGTAATGACACTCTTCAAATCAGGGTCAGCTTGGAACCTTGACGGAGAGTATATGTCTTCAAACCGGTTTGAACCGCGGACAATCAAATCTGTTAAAAGATGAGCCGCTAATATTCCTGTAGACATGCCCCACTTTTTATAGCCAGTTGCCACTAAAACATTTTTACGTTGAGATGTGTATGGTCCAATATAAGGAATTTTATCAAGTGTTACATTATCCTGTGCTGACCAGCGGTATTGGTATTCATTTATTCCAAAGACCTCTTCAGTAAAGTGCTGCAGTTCTTCAAAGTGCTTTAAGGTGTCAACACCCTGACCTGTTTTGTGGTTTTCTCCACCTACAATCAGCAGATTTTCGCCATTATCAAGTGGTGTATAGCGAATCGAACGTGATGGACTGTCTGCACTGATATACATTCCGCCAGGATATTCTTGATTAGTCTTGACCCCGATGGCATATGAGCGATCCGCATACATTTTTGCAAAATATAGTCCCGGTTTATCGTAAAAAGGAAAATGGGAAGCAATAATCACATGCTTAGCGGTTACTCTTTGGCCAGATTTAGTGACAACCTTTGGTTCTTGGTAGTCATCTTCAATACCGTCCGCAACTGTATTCTCATACACAGAGCAGCCTGCATTAATAGCTTCCTCTAAAAGTGCTTTTAAAAATTTCAATGGATGAAACTGAGCCTGATTGCTCATCATTAGTGCGGCTTTAACGGGTATATTAAATGGAATTGAGTCTTTTAAGGCCCCAGCAATGTCGAGGCTTTTATATGCCTCCCACTCATTTTTTAGCTTAGCCGCATACTCATCCGTTGTGGCATAAACATAAGCCTCCTGCTTGCTAAAGTCACAATCAATACCTTTCTCTTTGACAGTATTCTCGACAAACTGAACCGCCATCATCATTGATTCATAATACTTTCTTGCTTTTTCTTTCCCCAAATGATGAATGAACTCATCATAAATAAGCCCGTGTTGTGCTGTTAATTTTGCGGTTGTGTGTCCGGTCGTTCCGTTTAAAATGCCGCCAGCTTCAAGAATGGCAACATTTAGCCCCTCCTTAGTCAATAAGTAGGCCGCGGTAATTCCAGTAATTCCCCCGCCAACAATAGCAACATCAACATTTATATCTTGGTCTAATGATTGAAATGTCGGTAGTTCGATTTCACGCCAATAGGTACGTGGAAACTTCTTTTGGGTGTTGTCAGTTGAACTCATATGTATTCCTCCGCTTTAGATTATTCACATGTTTAATTTTTCCTAAAGTGAAAAAAACATGTAAGGCAGAAGACACATTATTTTTCTCGAAAAATAAAAAAACCCGCTGTTTTGGCGAGTTTTAAGGGAATTCAGAGGGAAGGTTATGGGGAATCTTGTTCTGATTTAATTTTATCAATTCTATGGGCATCGTCTGTATCCAGTCCTTGCCGTAAGAAATGAATAAAGGTACCTCCTGCAATGCCAAGACAAAGGACGAAAGCAATCGTTGTTATCCACCATATTGTCATTGGATTACCCCCTTTAAATATGCTTAAAGCTCAAAGCATATCTAAATATATGCGCAGGAGGGATTATTTCTTCCACTTTGTCTAGGGTTTGCTGGTATCTTTTTTCTGAAGTTCTGCATAATAATCGACCTTTTTTATGTTCACTCCAACAAAGGTTTCAATAATGGATTGGCCGCCGGCAATGGATAGAATTAAAATGATCACAAAAGTGACCTTTGGAAAAAGCAGATAAAAGGCGCCTAAAAAAATAGCACTCCAAACGCCCGCACACCAATAACATTTTAATAAGTAGCCGAACATTGATTTGGGTACTTCCTTTGTTTTTGTACCCTCAGCGGTTTCGACTTTGATCTTTTTTACAAATGGGCGGCGGATAAATTCGGTAATCTTATCAAACACAATCAAATGGGTTAATCGGTAGCTCGCTAGGATTAACATAATATAAGTCAGCCCAGAAATGTTTGTCACTTTTAGAGTCCTCCAAAAACTGTTCTACTTTAGTAGAATTTTTTTTTTGCTATTTGTATATTTTGAGCTGGAAATCAAAATTATATATCGAGGAGGCGATAAAATGAGAAAATCTTTTTGGTTTGGATTTCTATTTATAATATCTTTATTTTGTATACCAAGTATTTCTTTTGCGCAGCAAATTTACACGGTTCAGTCTGGGGATTCACTTTGGAAAATTGCGGTCAGATTTCAAGTAGGGATTAGCGAAATTATTTCCGCAAACCCACAATTTAAGAATCCTAATTTAATCTATCCTGGTCAAAAGGTTACGATTCCTGACTTAAGCGGTGTAAAATCAATTGAAAATCAAGTCATCCAATTGACCAATCAGGAGCGAGTAAAAAATGGACTTCCAGCCATGACAGCAGATTGGGAGCTGTCTCGTGTAGCGCGTTACAAAGCAATGGATATGAGGGATAAAAATTACTTTAGTCATACAAGCCCAACGTATGGCAGCCCATTTACGATGATGCAGAATTTTGGTATCACCTACCGGACAGCAGCGGAAAACATTGCTGCAGGCCAAACGACACCACAATCGGTTGTACAGTCATGGATGAACAGTTCAGGTCACAGAGCTAATATCCTCAGCTCCAATACGCGGATAGGAGTTGGTTACGCTAAGGGCGGTTCATATGGTTATTACTGGGTACAGATGTTTATATCAAAATAATACCAGCAAGGGTCAGTATCTTGAACAAAAGCTTCAAGGGCTGACCTTTTCTACGTCTTAAGACCGAGAACAAAATCAAGCTTAGGCGCAATTATGTGCAGAAAGGAATAAAGGTATGATGAAATAAAGAAAAATCGATGGAAACAACGAATTTTTTGTCTTTAAATGGTATTCTATAAGAAAAGCGGTATTCAGTAGAACAACGGAGCAAGCAGGCGTAGTACAACTGCGTCTTTTTCGATAGAAATAATACATAAAAGGGAGGGTGGCCAATGTTTAAAAATGCAAAAAATGATTATCTGGGCTGGTTAGTAATGGTAGGAATGGTGATCCTCCTTTTGGAGATTTTATTTTTTAACAGAGGGCTGATATTCTCCCTTTTTATTGCAGGCGGGATGATTTATCTAGGACGGAAGAAGTCTGGTAAAAAGCTGGGGAAAGTTCTTTTTATCGCAGGGATTGTCTTTTTTATTCTTAGTATTGTTAATATGATGACCTTTAAGTTTATATTATTAGCTATTTTATTGCACTTTTTTATCCAATATTTTAATCAGAAGAAGCAGCCTAAGAAACTATCACCAGAGCTAATTTCCAAAGATCCCACACAGATAGAGGAAACGTTGATTAGCTATGAAACATTATTTCATAATATTCCTTTTGGACAGCAAAAAACGCCTCTTGGTGTATATGAATGGGATGATGTAAACATACAAGCTGGGATTGGGGATACCACCATCGATCTTAGCTTTACTATGCTTCCAAAGGGAGAAGCAGTGATTTTTATCCGGAATATTATTGGAAATATTCATATCTTGGTTCCATATGAGACTGAAGTAAGCATTCACCATTCTGGTATCGTGGGTTCAGCCAACGTGTTTGGCAATTACGGAGGGAAATTATTCAATCAAGTGTTTCATCTAAAAACGCCTGGCTATGATCATGCAGAGGCAAAAGTGAAAATTGTGACATCGCTTGTGGTTGGAAATTTAGAGGTGAGCCGGATATGAGTTCAACCCAGCGGCAAATTATTTGGAGTTTATGGTTTTCGTTTCTGCTGGCATTAGTCATTGGCGCGGTTTTAATCTATGTCTTCCCATTGGGAGACTGGTCGGAATTATGGACGAGGGACTTCATGAATATTCCAATTGTCATTTTTGTTCCAGTCTTTAGTATTGCCATTGGTATATTCTTAGGCGGCCTTTCAGGGCTTTTTTGGAGGAAACAGTTACATTTGATTGAGCATTCCTTGCATCAGCTAGAAGAAGGAAGACAAATAGAAGGAACAGAAAAGCCTTCGGTTTCGGAAATACAAGCGATTGCCAGCCGAATTGATAAAATTGGCAAGCAAATGTCTGAACAGGCCAAATTATCACAGCGTTTAGCAACTGAAAAGGTAGAAGATCAAGAGGCCAGGATTCAGGAAATCATCGAGCAGGAGCGGAATCGTCTTGCCAGGGAATTGCATGATTCGGTGAGTCAGCAATTGTTTGCAGCCTCAATGATGATGTCAGCCATTAATGAAACCAAAGTACAAACAGAAAATGATCGTGAAACTAAACAATTAAAATTAGTGGAAGACATGATCCATCAATCGCAATTAGAAATGCGGGCACTCCTTTTACATTTACGTCCTGTTGCTCTTAAGAATAAGTCGCTTCAGGAAGGAATTGAGGAACTGTTAATCGAATTATCTCAAAAGGTGACAATGGAAGTTAAATGGAAACTTGAGGAATTCCCATTAGATAAAGGGGTAGAGGACCACCTATTTCGAATTCTACAAGAATCAGTTTCCAACACTCTCAGACACTCAAAAGCAACCCAATTTGAAGTATTGTTAGTGAAAAGGGATGACCTTGTGATTCTAAGGATTGTAGATGATGGAATTGGCTTTGAAGTAAATGAAATGAAAGCAGGCTCTTATGGCATGCAAAACATGCGTGAAAGAGCGGTTGAGATAGGTGGCACCTTAAAAGTCGTAAGTGTTAAAAATAAGGGAACAAGGCTGGAAGTAAAGGTTCCGGTGATAATTAATGGAGATGGTGTGAATGATTAGAGTAGTGTTTGTCGATGACCACGAGATGGTTAGAATTGGGGTATCTTCTTACCTTTCAGCACAGCCGGACATTGAAGTAGTGGGAGAGGCTGATAATGGAAAACAAGGCGTCGAACTTGCTTTAGCTCTTCGTCCTGACATTATATTAATGGATCTCGTAATGAAGGAAATGGACGGGATTGAAGCAACCCGACAAATAATTGACGAGTGGCCTGATGCTAAGATTATTATTGTGACAAGCTTTTTGGATGATGAAAAGGTATATCCGGCACTTGAAGCTGGGGCAACAAGTTATATGCTGAAAACCTCAAAGGCCAGCGAAATCGCCAATGCGGTTCGCGCAACCTATAATGGGCAATCGGTTCTTGAGACAGAAGTAACTGGAAAAATGATGGTCAAAATGCGTCAAAAAACTACCCAATTGCCACACGAAGAATTAACGAGCCGCGAACTGGAAATCCTGCTGTTGATGGCAGAGGGGAAGACCAATCAGGACATTGCGGATGAGTTATTTATTGCTCTAAAAACAGTCAAAACACATGTTAGTAATATTTTAAGCAAACTAAATGTCCAAGATCGTACTCAAGCAGTTATCTATGCCTTTAAACATTCCTTAATAAAATAACACCCGAGGCCTCCCAATAATTTGGGAGGTTTTTCAAATTTTTAAAAAAAACATTGAAAATTGTTCTCATTTATTGGTATTATATTAATAATGAAAATCATTCTCACTATTAATCTATTGGAGGAATATCAAAAAATGAAATTACATACATTATCTGGTGTTTTACTACTATCTAGCAGTCTTCTATTTGGCTGTTCCAACTCCGATCAAGCCTCTTCTGCAGAAAAGGTAAAGGAAACCACTAGCACATCAGATGTAGCGTTAAAAGGGGTAACAGATGAATATAGGATATATGCAATCACCGAGATTGAAGAATTTGTGAAGGCAACAGAAGCATTCACAACAGCTGTTAAAAACGGCGACCTTAACAAGGCAAAGGAACTTTATGGACCAGCGCGGATGTATTATGAGCGCGCTGAGCCAATCGCTGAGGTGTTTGGTGACTTAGATCCAAAAATCGATGCCCGTGAAGGGGATGTCTCTGCCTCGGAATGGAGTGGATACCACCGAATTGAAAAAGGATTATGGATGGAAAACACTACAAAGGGTTATGAGCAAGTGGCTGACCAATTGATGAAGGATGTCAATTTGCTGCGTGCAAAAGTCGAAACGGTTGATGTGACACCCGATGTCTTAATCACCGGGGCAGTTGACCTATTAAATGAAGTGTCGACATCAAAAGTAACCGGAGAAGAGGATCGCTACTCTCACACTGATCTATACGACTTCGCGGCAAATGTTGAAGGGGCGGAGAAAATTTTCCAATTACTAAAGCCAACACTTGAGAAAAAAGATAAAGAAGTTTCAACAGAGATAGACGCTCGTTTTGATGATGTATTTAAGCTGCTAAACCAGTATAAAAAAGGTGATGGCTATATGCTTTATACAGAATTGACAGAAGCACAGGTAAAAGAACTTAGCCAAGCCATTGATGCTCTTGCAGAACCACTTTCACAAATCGGTATTATTACGGAGGCGTCTTAATTGACAAACAATTTAAACAGCTTAGAGGCATTAACTGAAAAAAAGGTTTCTAGACGGGATATCCTAAAAACCGCCGGAATCGGTGGCGTGGGGGTCATATTAGGGGCTTCAGGACTTGGCGGGGTCCTTGCTCTGAAAGAGAGCAAGGCATCAAGTCCTGAATTGAACCAAGATGCTGTCCCTTTTTATGGAAAACATCAGAGTGGCATTACCACCAAAGCTCAAAATCATGTTTATTTTGTTTCATTAGATATTACAACTACTCATAAAGACGATTTGGCTGATTTGTTTAAGGAATGGACCAAGGCGGCTGCACTGATGATAGAAGGAAAGGCAATCGGTGAACTTTCAAGTAATGAATTGTTACCTCCAAAAGATACGGGGGAGGCTGCAGGGCTGTCACCGTCCAACTTAACGATTACATTTGGAGTCGGACCAAGTCTTTTTGTAAAAGACAACCAAGACCGCTTTGGATTAAAAAACAAGCAGCCCAAGGAGTTAGTGGATCTCCCGGCATTTCCTCTCGATGCATTGGAAGCGGAATGGACCGGAGGCGATCTTTGTATCCAAGCCTGTGCGGATGATCTTCAGGTGGCCTTCCATGCTGTGAGAAATTTAATCCGGATTGCAAGAGGAAAAGCCACACTAAAATGGGCCCAAACAGGTTTCCAGCGAACAAAGCAGGCTGATTCCAAAAATGAAACACCAAGGAATTTATTTGGTTTTAAAGATGGGACGGTAAATCCGAATGTGGATAGTGAAAAACAACTGAACCAACATGTTTGGGTTCAGTCTGGGGATGGTCCTGATTGGCTTGTAAATGGCAGTTACCTAGTTGTCCGCAGGATTCAAATGTTTATCGAGGTCTGGGACCGCACAAATTTACGGGAACAAGAAAATACCTTTGGCCGCTATCGGGACAGTGGTGCGCCATTAGGGCAAAAAAATGAATTGGATCATCTAGATTTCAATCATAAAAAGGAAAATGGTGAAGACTATATTCCTAGCAATTCTCATGTACGATTATCCCATGGAGATGGCAGCCAGCAAATTCTCCGCCGAGCCTATTCGTATGCAGATGGAATGGATTTGAAAACAGGCAGCTTTGATGCGGGTCTATTGTTTTTATGTTTCCAGCGAAAACCAAGCAAACAGTTTATCCCGATTCAAACCCGGTTAGCGAAAATGGATAAATTAAACGAATATACATCCCACCGTGGAAGTGCCATTTTTGCTTGCTTACCTGGAGCGAAACAGGGTGGTTTTATAGGAGAAACACTATTTAACTAGTGGTTTTCTTTTAACAGAGGAGCGAAAAATATGAAGTGTTTAAAATGGAAGCCTTTATTAATGCTGGTTATGCTTATCAGTTATTTGCAGCTGAGCCTTCCCGTAGCAGCAGCAGAGAATCATGATGAACTGTTCGTTTTAATTGGCGATAGTTTAATGAAGGCTAAAGATGGCGAAAAAAAGGTTGTAGCCCAAAATATGGGGCAGTTTGCTAACGAATGGAAGTCCATTAAGCAAGCCGATAGCAAACAAGCCCAAAAAGTGGATTCAGCATTAAAAGAGGTTCAACGTTTACTAGCTAAAGATGATGTGAATAAAGAGGCACTGTCAAAAAGTCTTTCAGCACTATCAAGTGCTGTTGTTCAATATGATGAGGAGCAAAATCCACAGGATAAAGAAAAGGGGAAAGAAAAAGTTAAGCAATTGCTTCCAATTATTACGTTGATGGAGGATTCGGTTAAAAAAGGAGACACGGCTCAATTAAAGAGTCAATATCAACAATTAACGAATGAGTGGAATACTACTTCGGAAAAGGTTGTTCACGATGAGAGTATTGGAGCATACGGGAATATTGAAAAATACTCGGCACTTATTCGGATTGCCATAACACAGGAACCTGCTGATTTAAACAAAGCCGCACAAAATTTGGATCTGTTAAGAACCGAAGTGGAAAACTTTCTTGCTGGAAAAGCATCCAAGCAGGTCGAAGGAGATTATACCTTAGCTGACTTAGCGACATTGTTAAGTGATTCCGACAAGGCTATCTCTCAAAAGGATTATAATGGTGCCAGTGAATATTTAAATAAAATCCTGACAATTTGGCCCATGGTCGAGGGAGATGTCCAAACACGGGACAGCAGTCTGTACAGTGATTTGGAAACAAAGGTACCTTCTGCTATCAGTTTGTTAAATTCACAGAATGTCAAAGCGGATAAAGCTTCTGAAATTGTAAAAAATCTTTCTGATCGGCTTGCACCTTTATTAAGTAAAACAAGTTACTCTTTGTGGGATGCAGCCCTGATTTTACTCCGAGAAGGATTAGAAGGGTTATTAGTTGTAGTAACACTGATTGCCTTTTTGAAAAAGATGGGGCAATCGTCCAAACAAAAATGGATTTGGACCGGAGTGGCTGCAGGCATTTTAGCGAGCGCCGTATTAGCCGTGATGATTAATATCGTCTTTTCCAAATTCGTGGCTGCTTCAAGCCGGGAATACATTGAAGGAATTACCGGAGTAGTCGCGGTGGTCATGATGCTGACAGTCGGTGCATGGCTCCATAATAAATCAAGTATCGGGAATTGGAATCAGTATATTAATCAGCAAATGCAGCAGGCGATCGCAAAAGGAAGCTTGATGAGTTTTGCCTTTATCAGTTTTCTATCTGTTTTCCGTGAAGGGGCAGAAACGATTATTTTCTATACAGGAATTACCCCTTATATTAGTTTAGCAGAATTGTTATTAGGAATTGGCCTGGCGATTGTCCTGTTGGTGATTGTCGGTTTTGCGATTATCCATTATAGTGTCAAAATTCCGATTCGCATGTTTTTTAGAACAGCAACGATTTTTATATATTTCTTAGCGTTTAAAATTCTAGGGATCAGCATCCATGCACTCCAAGTTTCAAACGTGCTTTCAACGACGACAGTGGAGCGATTACCGTTTATTGACTGGCTTGGGCTATATCCAACGTATGAAACTACTTTAACGCAAATTGGCTTGTTATTTATTATTTTCTTGACGATGTATTTAGTGAAAAAAAGTGAACGTAAACAAGTCATTTCAACAAATGTTTAATGGGCTGGCAATCAGCCCTTTTTGTTTTCTAAAAATTTCCCCTACTATTCAAGGAACTTGTCTCATAAGTTATAAAAAGAGATGAGAGTAAGGGAGATTTGTAAATTGGGTATTTATTATAGAGGAATCTTTTTTCTAGCCGCTTCTGCATTCTTAGGTGAAATGATTGAAGTCCTAATTAATATGATTTTAGCGAGGGAACTGGGATCACATGGGTTGGGAATGTATATGACGATTCTTCCATCGATTTTTTTGCTTGTCTTATTGTCGAGCTTTGAATTACAGGTTTCAATTTCAAAATTCATCGCGGAACGAGAACAGCGATATCACCGAAACATTCTCTACCATGCCTTAACCATTACAATCACGTTTACCAGTATTCTTTTTTTAGCCGCCGCCGCACTCCTTCCATTTATCCCAGTCTTTAATGATTACCATCCCTATATCAGATGGCTAGTGCTGACTCTCATCCCTGTCATTTCCTTCACCTCTGTCGCGAGGGGATATTTTATGGGAGTACAAGAGATGGGGAAAATTGCGGTCTCTAACTTTTTGCGAAAGTCTGTACAGCTTGCAGGTTTGTTTCTTCTATTTCGCTTCTTCAAATTTGATGCAGAGGCGTCCTTGTTGATTGCTATTTGCGCTTTGATTGGCAGTGAAGTGATTGTCTTTTTATATTTATTCTATTTGTTTATCATTCAATTCCAGCAGTTAAAGCGTAAACCTTTCTCTAATATGAATCGAAAAGGGGTCCGGAAAAACTTAATTGCAGTGTCGATTCCGACGACAGGATTACGGCTGTTCTCCGCGATTATGGGTGCTTTTCAACCCTTTGTTATCAAGGGAGCTTTGGTTTATTCTGGTTTATCCAGTACTCTCGCAACGGAGCAATTTGGCATGCTGATGGGGGTGGCTGCATCGATTGGTTTTTTCCCTGCTTTTATCGCCCATTCGTTAATGATTGTGTTGATACCGGCTGTATCTAAAACCAATGCCCAGGGGGATTACCAAACCTTGCAGAAAATGCTTCAGCAGGTTATGACCATCACGCTATTTTATGGGATTCCGGCGGTGACAATTTTTTATTTCTGGGCACCCGAATTAACATCTTTATTTTTTAAATCTGACACCTCTGCCATTTATCTGCAGTTACTTTGGCCGTATTTTCTCTTTCATTTCTTTATCATGCCGATGCAGGCGTTTTTGATTGGTCTTGATATGTTGAAAGAATTATTTTTTCATATTATTTGGGCGACCATTATCTCGATCGGTCTAATTCTTTGGCTTGGTTCCTCGCATGATTGGCAGATGAATGGGGTCATCATCGGCATGAATACAGGGGCCGTTCTTTTAGCACTTATGCATTATTTAACGATTTGTAAGAAGATTGGCGTTTCTATCTTTATGAAAGGGTTAGTAACGAAAGCAACTGATCGGTAATTAGAAAGAAAAAAAGCAGGAGCTCGGTTTACACCGAGCTCCTGATGTATTATTTTCTAGTCTCTGCTAGATACAATCCCGAGGATTCGTAGAATACTGATGAACAAGTTAATAAAGTCCAAATATAGGTTTAAAGCCATCAGTGGCACATCTTCTGGTCTTACACCGTAATGCTTCATACGGCTAATATCAAAAAGAACATAACCGCTGAATACTAATACCCCGATAAAAGAATAGGCTAGTAGTCCAGTTGAACTTAACGGCAAGAACATATTATAAATCCCAATGGCGATTAAGGCTAAGATGGCTGCGAGTAAAAACCCGCCTAAGAAAGAAAAATTACGTTTAGACTTTGCCGCGTAAATGGAAATACCAGTAAATACAACGGTTGTGCTGGCAAATGCCATCCCCACTACATTTGCCCCAGCCGTTGACAGATAGTAAGCGATAATTGGATACAGTGTAATTCCTGAAATAAATGTAAAAGTGTACAGGAACCCGTAGGAAACGGCTTTTCTCCTTCTAAAGAAAAAAGCGGTAATCAGCATTACAAATTCTAAAATCATTAACGGCATAAATAATCCAGGCGGCACGACAAATGCCCCGGCCATCGTCCCTAAGAAGGCGATCGCTAAAGAAAGAGCAAACGTTCTAAAAACGGAAGGAATAAATTCAGTCGATGTTTGTGTATACAAAACTCTTCACCTCAAAATGAATTTGAATAGAAAGTCCTAAAAAGCTTTCTTATTAAGATATACGTATGAATGGTCAAGATGTTTCATTTTTTCTAATAAATTCTTGGTTTTCTTTTAATAAATCACGAATCTCAGTTAAAAGTTCTTCCTGACGGTCTACCTGTACCACAATCTCTGCGGGTGCTTCTTTCTTTTTAAAACGGTTAATAAATTTTACAAATAAGAAAACGGAAAATGAGATGATAAAGAAATCAACAACTGACTGGATGAACTTTCCGTATGCCAAACTATGATAGGAAAGCTCTGCAAAAGAGTTTAATTTTCCTGTTAATAATCCAACTAATGGCATGATAATATCGGCAACAAGAGAAGAGACGATTTTACCGAATGCCCCGCCAATGATCACCCCAACCGCTAAGTCAATTACATTGCCTTTCATGGCAAACTGTTTAAATTCACTCCACATAGTAGTAGTCTCCCTTACTTTTTTCTTAATTGTTCATTTTAACTAACCCTATTAAGAAAGGCAACTACTTGTTAATGGTATGTCTATCTTGTTATTACACTTTATGCAAAAATAGTTATTTTGTCCTTCTTTTACTTCTGGCTAATTGATATGGGTTAATAGTTTTAATAACACTTCAACTAAAGTTGGATTGGGAAGGGCTGCCTTTTTAGGCAGCCTTTTGTGCGACGGGCAGTCGCATAGGGCGTGAATAATCCACTGCCCTTCTTTTTCTTTTTCAGGACAGAGACGTCATCTCGATGAAACGACTGGTTGAAAGAGAAGAATTAGAATTCCAGATGGTGAAAGTCCATCCCCGAGAAGACTGACCTAGCTCGGGAAGCCTAATCTAGGGCAGTTGCCGTGAGGTGCTGTCTGAAGGAGATGTGGAAAACCGAGAGGTCCATAGGCGAAGAAATAGACCCTAATGCAATAAGTGTGAATCACGGCGGCGGGATAAGTTGGCGACTTTGCGAAAAATGAGGAAGCCCACTATAAAAAGGTATTTTCTTTAGAAGTCAGAGCGAGAAAATGCAGCTTATCACGTGATGGTGAAGGGTATGTTTAGAAGGAAGATGCGATGACCCCGTGAGATTCTCTTCTTACCAAACAGGCAGGGTTCTAGTTTATAAGGGAAATCCGAAGTGACGAAGAACGGAGGAGAATTCAGACGTTCTCATAGTACGGAAGTAGCTTGATGACCATAACATCAAGTGAACGGAAGGGGAACGACCTATGGCTCTATGCCATGAACAAGATGTAATGTTAACAATCACGTTACTGCGGTAAAACTGTTTGAATGTACATTAAGGAAAGGCATGGAATACGCAATGAATCAAGAATGGAAATTTAAGTTACACAGTGTCTATGGACAGCTTCTATTCGACCGTAAGCTAACACAAAGCTTTGAACAAGTTAAAGCGAACAATGGAGCTGGTGGAATAGACGGAGAAACAATAGAAAGTTATGATGCTAAACTGCATGAGAACATCATGATGCTTTTAGAAAAGTTGAAATCGAAGACCTATCAAGCCCAACCAGTCAGAAGAGTATACATTCCAAAGAAAGACGGGAAAAAGAGACCGCTGGGAATTCCAACAATTGAGGACCGAATAGTCCAACAAAGCGTTGTAAACGTACTTCAACCAAAATTTGAAGACAATCTTTTTCACAATTGGTCAGTGGGTTACCGACCAAATCGAGGGGTTCAAAGAGCCCTACAAATAATTCTTTGGAACATTGAACAAGGATATAATCATATTTACGATTGTGATATAAAAGGTTTCTTTGACAATATACCACACAAGAATCTTATCAAAGTCTTAAAGAAATATGTATCGGACCGTACGGTCCTTGGCTTAATTGAACAATGGTTAAAAGCTGGTTTCATGGAAGAAGGAAAACTTATACACTCTGATTATGGCACCCCGCAAGGAGGGGTAATTTCCCCGCTACTGGCTAATGTATATTTGAATGAATTAGACTGGGAGTGGGACTTAAATGGTATAAGATTTGTTCGCTACGCTGATGATTTCTTATTATTTGCCAAATCTAAAGAGGAAATAGAGAAGGCTGCATCTCTGACCAAAAGAAAGCTACAAGAAATGGGCTTAGAGGTTTCCAAAGAGAAAACAAAAGTGGTTAATTTTCGGAAAGATGACTTCGACTTTCTAGGGTTTACTTTTCACCATTGGGAAACAGGTAAAGATAAGAAACCTGAGTTTCGTGTAACACCAAAGAAAGAGTCTATAAAGGATTTTCGAATGAAAATTAAAGATAAGACTAGAAAGACATTAACTTTAAGCAAAGAAGAATGGGTTAATCGAGTAAACCCAATTATACGAGGGAAAGTTAACTATTATGTGACCATAATTAAAGCCATTAAAGCTAATGAAGAATTAGGTCAGAAAAGCCACTGTATAACTCGATGGATGAGGAATATCTTCCTAAACATAGATGGATACATAAGAAAAAGACTGCGTGTAGCATTTATTCATAAGCATCCTAACCAGAAGAAAGAACAAAAGATGCGTTATAAATGGAGTAACAGTTTCTTTGTAGGAATTAAATTGATACCCAGCTATTGGCTGTATCTGAATAAAGCCTATGGCTATACCCTTGAGGATTACGTTAGAGAAATGAAAATTAAAGGGAAACTGAAGCAACAAAATGCAGTAAAACGAGCAAAAGAAAAAGGCGAAGAGTACTTTACTCCTCACCGATTACGAAAGATGCAAAATGCCTGGAACGCATAATCTTGATTAACATTGTAACATACGGGTAAGCCGTATGCCTTAGTAGGGCACGTACGGTTTGATAAGGGGGAAGCCATGAGAGTGGTTTCCCTACTTTATTGTGCATATTGGCGGTCAATAAATTTGATCGAAGAGACGTTCATAACCCCCGAAGGTTCAAAAACTAAAGTCATTCGGTAGATAAGAGACGTTCATAACCCCCGAAGGTTCAAAAACTAGAGTCGTTCGGTGGATAAGAGACGTTCATAACCCCCGAAGCGCCAAAAAACAGAGTGGTTCGGGGGATAAGAGGTGTTCATAACCCCGAAGGCCCAAAAAACAGAGTGGTTCGGGGGTTAAGTGCAGGTGTGTTGAGCTCGAGTTTTTAGAACGCCCAATTACCCGCTCGAAAGATTGCTTCTGTCTTTCCATCAGCTGTAATGCCATCAATGTCCATTTTGTCAGAACCAATCATGAAATCCACATGGGTAATACTTTCGTTAAGTCCATTTTGTGCTAACTCCTCTGAAGACATCTGCTTTCCGCCTTCAAGACAGAATGCGTAGGCACTGCCGATCGCCAAATGGTTTGAGGCATTTTCGTCAAATAAGGTATTAAAGAACAGCACATTTGACTCAGAAATTGGAGAGTTGAAAGGTACAAGCGCTACTTCGCCAAGATAATGCGAACCTTCGTCTGTTTCAACAAGGCGCTTCAAGATCTCTTCGCCTTCTTCCGCTTTCACATTAACAATTTTTCCATTTTCAAAGGTTACAGAGAAACGGTCAATGATATTGCCGCCATAGCTTAAAGGCTTCGTACTGGCAACAGTACCATTGACACCTGTCTTCAATGGTACGGTGAAAACCTCTTCAGTTGGCATATTGGCCATAAACTCAAACCCTTTTACATTTACACTGCCTGCCCCTACCCATAGATGCTTCTCCGGCAGTTCAATCGTTAAATCAGTTCCTGGAGCTATATAATGTAACTTTTTATATCTTTTTTCATTTAAGTAATGGACTTTTTCATGTAGTGTCTCATCATGTTTTTTCCATGCTTCTACCGGATTTTCAACGTCTACCCGAACCGCTTTGAAAATAGCTTCCCAGAGCTTATTTACCTGATTGTCACTAGGTTCATCCGGGAAAACCTTTGCTGCCCAATCCTTCGATGCAGCAGCAATGACGGTCCAGCTCACCTTGTCAGATTGTGCCGCTTTACGATAATTAGCAAGCGCCTTTCCAGCTGCTTTTTGAAAATTAGCAATCCGTTCCGGATTCACCCCTTTTAACAAATCAGGACTTGAAGAAATGATGGACATAAACGCTGCACCACTTGCCGCTAAATCATCCATCTCCTTTGCACGCCAAACCGGATACTCTAAAAAGGATTCATCTGGTGCTAAATCATATTTTGTTCTACTGACAATATCATCGGTCCAATTGACAATGACATTAAAGGCACCTGTTTCGTAAGCTTTTTTGACAACCAGACGCACAAATTCAGCTGCATCTAGTGTGGTATTGATGACCAACGTTTGACCTTTTTGAATATTAACTCCGACTTTAACGGCAAGCTCTGCATATTTTTCTAGTTTTTTTAGGAATTCGCTCATCATTTATATCTCCTTTTATCAGAATCTTCCTATATTGTAGCGTGTTTAATTGGAAAAATAAACCGAAGTCAATCGAGCAAATGATTTAAGCAATAAGCCTGCTTCTTTGTTTTTCGAACACATAAAACATAACCCAATATAATCCCGCACTTGCAAGCGCAAGAAGGCAGAGAATGATAAAGGTCCAGCTATAGCCAACCCAGACAGTCATTGGAATTGCAAGAGGGGCAATCGTACGGCTGATGGTAAAGCGTAAGCTTGCTGCCGCAAAGTATTGACCTCTCATGTGCTCCGGCGCAAGTTTGGAAACAAAGCTTTGCTGCAGCCCGGCTCCCATTAATTCTGCAAACGTAAAAAAGGCCATAGCTAAAATCAATCCCCAAACCCAATGTGTCTGGCTAAAAACAACGATAGAGATTGCATAAACTATAGAGGAAAGGATAAAAACGTTTCTTTCATAATATCGACCCATCCACTTCGTTACAAAAACGGTCAATAAGGCAACGAGAAAACCGTTCTCAGCTAAAACAATTCCAAAAGCCTGCTCGCCATTGACTACAACAGACCAATCTCCAAACTTAAAAAGACTTTGTTTGTTTACAAAATCTTTAATATAAACAGGAATTAATAAGTCCAACTGCATAAAAGTCTGTCCAGCTAAGACACCAGCCACAATGAATAAAAGGAATGTCTTGTCTTTAGCAATTAAGCTATAATCTTTCAATTGGTTTCTTAAAAAATAATACCATTTGCCCTCGGTGGATAATGTTGTTCTTCGTTGCTGAGGGACCGTTTCTCGTGTCCATTTTGATAGAATTAAGCCAACTAAATGACAGATTAATCCTGCAAAGAGTAACAGTTGAAAACGATAGGATACATAAAAAATAGATCCCAATATGGGTCCGACTACTACGGCTATATTGATAGAAGTATAAAAAATAGCAAACACATCACCACGATCTTTTTCATCGACCACGTCTGCGACCATTGCCTGACTTGCAGGCCAGTAGAAGGCGCCAAAAACACCTGCTATCGTAAATGCAAGAAATCCTAATAATGGAGATTGAAGCCATGGGGAACTTGCTAAGGCGAAGCATACGAACGAAAAACCTTGTCCAACCGACGCTAGAACCATCATCCGTTTTCTGCCAAATCGGTCGGCACAGTATCCACCCATTAAATTAGCTATTACAGAAAAAATCTGCGAAAGTACTAATAATAAACCTGCTTTATTTTTACCAAACTCTTCAGCAAAATAAATCGATAAGAACGGAAAAAACATCCAATAGGTAGTATTCATCATTAATTCCGCACCTAATCGAACTCTTAAATTTGTATCCCAATCCCGTATTCTCATGATGTAAAATCCTCAATTCTCTATTTTCGTGCTACTTTATCATACGTTCCCATGTAAGTGTTTTCAAGAAAAAAAGGAATATATTCCTGCCTTTTACATTACTCGTTATTTTGTAACGCTTGTTTAAGCAAGTCGCCAAGACTAATGCCGAAATCATCTTTTTCTTTATAACCAGAAGACATGCCTAGGAGTCTGGGGCTTACAATATGTCGCTTATTTTCCTTGACACGATCGACCAATGCAGTTAAATCAATTAAATATAATAAAAACAAATTCTAGGATAATTAGATAATTCAAAACAAAAAATATATACATATTTAAAAAATGTATTTACAAATTTATAATAAAGGATTTACAATGTGATTGTACACGATATTTTAAATGGGAGGGAACGTAATGACTAGAAGATTAAGAGATGGCTTTTTATGGGGGAACTCAGTTTCAAGTATGCAAACAGAAGGTGCCTGGAATGAAGGCGGCAAAGGAATGTCCGTCTATGATATTCGAGAAGCAACGGAATGTTCAGCAGATTGGAAAGTAGCTACAGATAGTTATCATCGTTATGAAGAAGATTTTGATTACATGCAGCAGCTCGGCATGAATTGTTATCGTTTTCAAATTTCCTGGAGTCGTGTGAATCCTTTAGGCGATGGAGATTTCAATGAAGAAGGTATCGCCTTTTATGACAAATTTATTGATGCTTTAATTGAACGCGGAATTGAGCCGATGATTTGTTTATATCATTTTGATATGCCGCTTCATTTGGCTGAAAAATATAATGGCTTTGTTAGCAGGGAAGTAGTCGATGCTTTTGTTCGTTATGGAAAAGAAATGGTCAACCGCTTTGCCCATAAGGTTAAATATTGGATCACATTTAATGAACAAAATATTTTTCATATGGGGTCTGGGGCCTTTAGAATCAGCGGCTATATGAACGGTGAAAAGACATTGGATGAAAATTATCAAATTCAGCATCATACCATGATGGCTCACGCTTATATTGCTAATTATATCCATGAAAACTATAAAGACGTTTTAATTGGCGGCATGCTGGCATACTTGGAAGTATATCCAGCAACCTGCAAACCAAAGGACATTTTATATGCAAGAAAGATTGACGAATTTTTCAATCACAATCTATTGGAAGCCTTTACATACGGGAAATACTCCGGTGAAGTTATGGCGTATGTTAAACATGAAACCATTAATATGGGAATTCAAGAAGGTGACTTAGAAGAATTAGCGAAACTTCGAAGCGACTTCTTGACTTTCAGCTATTATGCCAGTAAAACTGTTAATAGTGACCTAGTTCCAGAGGGTACTCCGGTAAATTATTATATGGAAAAAGGCGATCAAAACAACCCATATTTAAAAGCAACAGAATGGAACTGGCAGATTGATCCACTTGGATTCAGAGATATATTAAATAAAATGTACAATCGTTATAAATTGCCTATTTTTCCAATCGAAAATGGGATCGGAGTGATTGAGTCTTGGGACGGTGAGCATGAAATCCAGGATGATTACCGCATTGAATACCATCGCGATCATATCCAGGCCATGAAGGATGCCATCTTTATTGACGGTGTAGATGTGATTGGTTATTTAGGCTGGGGATTGATTGATATTTTAAGTTCGCAGGGGGATATGCGCAAACGCTATGGCGTAGTGTATGTCAACCGTGAGAATCATGATTTAAAAGATTTAAAGCGTGTACCAAAGAAAAGCTTTAAGTGGATGCAAAAAGTAATTAAAAGTAATGGTGAAGACTTAGCGGTACTTGAATCTATTAAAACGAATTGAAGGAGAATAAGAGATGAGTAAAAACGCTCAATTGGATTCCTCTGAAAAAATGTCTTTTATGGATAGATTCACCATGTTTGCTGCTAGATTAGGCAGCCAAGTTCATCTTAGTTCCTTAAGAGATGCTTTTGCCGTCATTATGCCCTTATTCATTTTAGCTGGCTTAGCGGTATTGATTAATAATGTTGTGTTTCCATGGTTTTTTAAAGGAGACGTATTGGCAAAATCCCAATATTGGGGAACGGCTGTTACAAATGGAACGTTAAATATAGCTGGATTATTGATTGCACCGATGATTGCTTACGCTCTATCCAGAAATAAGCAGTTTAAAAATCCGATTGCATCTGCATCTATTGCATTGGCAACTCTTGTCATTATGATGCCGAACACCGTTTCGATTATTCCGGATGGAGCCAAAAAAGCGGTAGATGTTTCTGGTATTTTGACATTTACCAATATGGGTACGAAAGGGATGTTTGCCGGAATTATTATTGGACTTGTGGCAACCGAATTATTTATCAGAATATCCAATATTAAGAAGCTAGAAATTAATTTAGGGGAAAATATCCCACCTGCAGTCGGAAAGTCCTTTGGTGTTATGATTCCTGCTATCTTAGTTTTATCCCTATTTGGGGTCATCTCGTTAATTTTAACAGTAGGGTTTAATACCAATTTAATCGCATTAATTTCAACGATGATTCAAGAACCATTACGCAAAATTGGAACCAGTTTATTCGGTACTGTTATCATTTACAGCATTGGTAACTTCCTGTTCTCGGTGGGAATCCACCAGACAGTTGTCAATGGTGCATTATTGGACCCGCTGCTGCTGGCAAATATGAATGACAATATGTTGGCCTATGCCCATCACCAAGCCATTCCGCATATTATTAATAGTGCCTTTGTTCCTACATTTGGAATGATTGGTGGTACAGGCAGCACGATTTCTCTAATTATTGCCACTTTTCTTTTTGGAAGAAGTAAAGCGCCAAAGGAAGTTGCCAAGTTGGCAACTGGCCCTGGACTCTTTAACATTAATGAACCCGTTATATTTGGATATCCAATCGTCTTTAATATCCCAATGATGATTCCGTTTGTCTTATTGCCGGCTTTAGGCATCATCTTCGCTTATGCGATGACAGCGATTGGATTCATGAGTAAATGTGTAGTTTATATCCCATGGACGACGCCGCCATTACTTAGTGCCTATTTGGCAACTGCTGGAGACTGGAAAGCTGTTATCGTACAAGCTGTGATTATTATTGGAGGAGCTTTCCTCTACCTGCCATTTATGAAGATAAGTGAACGTGTAAGTGAGATTAATAAAGCTGCGTAGAGCTATTCAAAATGGTTTGTCCATGTTATTATTTTAGTAGTGGGAAAATCGACCTTGAACATATGCTTCAAGGTGATTTTCCCTTTTTTAAGATAATTAGAGAGTAATGTTTGTTTCCAGATGGTACATAATAGATTTTGAGGTGTGGAAATGGCCAAGTATAAACGGATAGCAGAGGAAATCCGAAATCGGATTATCAATACAGTATATGACTCATCCAAACCCATTCCCGAACAAGAAAAATTGGCCCAAGAGTTTCAAACAAGCCGGGTTACCATAAAGAAAGCATTGGATTTATTAGCTGTCGAAGGACTCGTTTATAGCAAACAGGGTTCTGGAACCTTTGTCAGGAAAAATGCACTGCAGATGTCCATGTTGGATACCCGGGCAGATGAATATTCAGGATTAACCAATCAGATTGGGGATGAAAGTAAAATCACAAGTGTCATTGTCTCCTTCAATGTTCGTTTTCCAGACGAGGATGAATGTGAAAAGTTGATTACTACTAGAAATCAGCCGATTTATGATATTATTCGATTTAGGTTATTAAATGATGAACCTTATACAATCGAGCACACGAAAATGCCTGTTCATGTGATTCCAAATCTAACAGAAGAAATTTTACACCAGTCCATTTACCAATATATTAAAAATGATCTTGGATTGAAAATTGCCGGAGCAAATAGACGTATCCGGGCAGACCGGCCCGATGAGTTTGACAAAAAATATTTAAAATGTAATGAATGTGAACCCATTCTTGAGGTAAATCAAGTTGTGTACCTAGAAAGTGGTGTTCCATTTGAATACTCTCGAACACGCCATCGTTATGATATGGGGGATGTGTTAGTGGTGGATTTAAAATATAGCAACTAAAAAAGTGAGTTAGATAAAAATACAATTTGCAGGGAAATATACGCTTTCTCGACAATCCAAAAGAAAAGACTACAACAGTAGTCTTTTCTTTTTATAAATTAAAATATTGGGCAGCATCAACCATAGATATGGTATTCTGCAATTTAATACTTAGTATGCTATATTAAAGTTCAGGTTAAATGGTTTACCGAAAGGGTGTTTAAATAAAGTGAAAAAAAGTGTTGTTATAGCTGAAAAACCTTCCGTTGCACGAGATATTGCGCGCGTATTAAATTGTAACAAAAAAGGAAATGGCTTTTTAGAAGGAGATAAGTATATCGTTACATGGGCGCTTGGGCATTTAGTTACATTGGCCGACCCTGAAGTTTATGATGATAAATATAAAACATGGAAACTTGAAGACTTGCCAATGTTGCCTAATGAGCTAAAGCTTGTCGTTATTAAGCAAACAGGTAAACAGTTTAATTCAGTAAAAAGCCAATTACTCCGTTCTGATGTAGGGGAGATTATAATTGCAACGGATGCCGGTCGTGAAGGTGAATTAGTTGCTCGCTGGATCATTGCAAAAGTGAAAATTAACAAACCTATAAAACGTTTATGGATTTCATCTGTTACGGATAAAGCCATTAAAGATGGATTCAATCATTTGAAGTCGGGAAAAGCGTATGAAAACCTCTATTCTTCTGCTGTCGCACGCTCCGAGGCTGACTGGTATATAGGTCTTAATGCAACCCGTGCTTTAACTACCCGGTTCAACGCCCAGCTAAACTGTGGTCGTGTTCAAACTCCTACTGTGGCAATCATTGCAGCACGAGAGGAGGAAATCAAAAATTTTAAACCACAGACCTATTATGGCATTGAGGCACAGACAACCGATAAATTGAAGCTGACCTGGCAGGATGCAAAAGGGAACAGCCGCAGCTTTAATAAAGATATCATTGATGTGATTGTGAAAAAATTGGGAACAAAAAATGCCATTGTAACGGAGATTGAAAGGAAGCCGAAGAAGTCATTTTCTCCGGGACTTTATGACTTAACCGAATTACAGCGTGATGCTAATAAAATATTCGGTTACTCGGCTAAGGAGACGCTGAATATTATGCAAAAGCTGTATGAACAGCACAAAGTGTTAACGTATCCCCGCACGGATTCACGCTTTATTTCATCAGATATTGTTCCTACAATTCCTGAGCGTCTAAAAGCGTGTGGAGTTAGTGAATATCGGTTATTGACAAACAAAATCTTACAAAAGCCAATTAAGGCTTCTAAAACGTTTGTGGATGATAGCAAAGTATCCGACCACCATGCAATCATTCCAACTGAGGGATACGTAAACTATTCAGCTTTTACAGATAAAGAACGTAAAATTTATGACTTAGTCATTAAACGGTTCCTAGCTGTCTTACTCCCCGCGTTTGAGTATGAACAATTAACGCTTCGGGCGAAAATCGGTGAGGAAAGCTTTGTTGCTAGAGGAAAAACGATTTTATCGATTGGCTGGAAAGAGGTTTATAATAATCACTTGGAAGATGACGATGAAAGTGATGATCTGAAAGAACAGATTCTTCCTCGGATTGAAAAAGGTTCTACATTAAACGTGAATCTAATCGCACAAACATCTGGTCAAACAAAGCCCCCAGCACGTTTTACAGAAGCGAGCCTTTTATCGGCAATGGAAAATCCCGTTAAGTATATGGAGACCCAGGATAAACAGCTCGCTAATACTTTGAAATCAACGGGCGGATTAGGAACAGTTGCGACACGTGCAGATATAATTGAAAAACTATTCAATTCATTCCTTATCGAAAAGCGTGGAAAAGATATCTATCTTACTTCTAAAGGACGTCAATTGCTTGATTTAGTCCCCGAAGAGCTAAAATCCCCAGTATTGACAGCAGAATGGGAGCTAAAGCTTGATCAAATTGCTCGTGGCCAGCTAAAAAAAGAAGTGTTTATAAGTGAGATGAAGAATTACACCAAAGAAATTGTAGCTGAAATTAAGGCAAGCAGTAAGAAATACAAGCATGACAACATTTCTACGAAAAGTTGCCCGGACTGTGGAAAACCAATGCTCGAAGTAAACGGCAAGAAAGGGAAAATGCTTGTATGCCAAGACCGTGAATGTGGACATCGAAAAAATGTATCTAGAGTCACAAATGCACGCTGTCCGCAATGCCATAAAAAACTGGAGCTTCGCGGCGAAGGAGAGGGACAAATTTTCGTTTGTAAATGCGGGCATCGCGAGAAACTATCGGCATTCGAAGCGCGCCGTAAAAAAGAATCTTCTGGTAAAGTCGATAAACGTACGGTGCAAAAGTATCTGAAAAACCAAAACAAGGAAGAAGAACCGGTAAATACTGCTTTGGCAGATGCTTTAAAGAAATTGAATCTGAAGTAAGGTGTATATGAGGAGTGTTTGATTTATAGAACACCTCCTCCTTTACGTAGAATTAGCTCTAAAATTGGCGAATTTCCACTCATTGACAGCTAAGGTTTTCCCCGCATACAATTAAATTATCCTAATGAATGGAATGATGAGCGATGTGGCATTCCCAGAGCATTAAATTTAAACTGACAAAAGAGGCTGGTTTCCTAATCGAAATGGTTTAGGAATCCAGCCTCTTTCTTTATTCTACTAAATTGGTAGAGGAGAGAGATAAATGATTACATTAACGGGTGATGATTTAACATTGAAGCAAGTAAAAGAGGTCTTGTTTCTCAAGAAAAAGGTTACTGCCTCAGCGAAAAGTTTGCAGGCTGTTCAAAAAAGCAGGGAGGCAGTCGAAAAAATTGTCTCTGAGTCACGTGTAGTGTACGGGATTACAACAGGTTTTGGGAAATTTAGCGATGTATTAATCGACCGAACACATGTACAGGATCTCCAGCTAAATTTAATTCGTTCCCATGCCTGCGGAGTAGGGGAACCTTTTCCGGAAGTCGTTGCGAAAGCAATGGTTTTACTTCGAGCTAACGCATTGTTAAAAGGTTACTCTGGAATAAGACCCATGATTATTGAAAAATTATTAGCATTCGTTAATGCGGACATTATCCCCGTCGTACCACAGCAAGGGTCACTCGGAGCAAGCGGTGATTTAGCCCCACTTTCCCATCTTGCTTTGGTATTAATTGGGGAGGGAGAGGTCTTTTACAAAGGAAAACGAATGGATTCCTTAACTGCCCTTCAGCAGGAGGGAATCTTGCCAGTTGTCTTAGATGCCAAGGAAGGGCTGGCACTAATTAATGGTACACAGGCCATGACGGCTATGGGCGTGGTCGGTTACTTAGAAGCAGAGGAGCTAGCCTTTGAAAGTGAACTGATTGCCTCCATGACAATGGAAGCTTTAAATGGAATTATTGATGCTTTTGCTGAGGAAGTGCAGGTAGCAAGAGGATATAAACAACAAATCGAGACCGCAGCAAGAATCCGCCATTATCTTCAAGATAGCCTGTTAACGACCCAACAGGGGGAATTAAGGGTTCAGGATGCTTATTCGCTCAGATGCATCCCTCAGGTTCATGGAGCAACTTGGCAGGCACTCGATTATGTCAAAGAGAAATTAGAAATTGAAATGAATGCTGCAACCGACAACCCGCTTATTTTTAATGACGGGGAAATAGTCATCTCAGGCGGGAATTTTCATGGGCAGCCTATAGCCTTGGCCATGGATTTTATGAAAATAGCTGTTTCGGAACTCGCTAATATCTCGGAACGGCGGATTGAGCGACTAGTCAATCCGCAGCTAAATAATTTGCCGCCATTCTTAAGCCCGCAGCCGGGTCTTCAATCTGGTGCGATGATAATGCAGTATGTTGCTGCAGCTCTTGTTTCAGAGAACAAAACACTCGCCCACCCTGCAAGCATTGATTCAATACCTTCTTCTGCTAACCAAGAAGATCATGTCAGTATGGGCACAATTGCTTCAAGGCATGCGTACCAGATTATTGAAAACGTAAGAAGAGTCCTTGCTATTGAACTTATCTGTGCCATGCAGGCGGTAGAATTTCGTGGTATTGAAAAAATGGCGTCACTAACAAAGGCGTTTTACGAAAAAGGACGTGAACAAGTATCTTCCATAAAAGCTGATCGAGTTTTTTCAAAGGATATTGAAAGGGCAGCACAATGGTTAAAAACATTAGACTTTCACCAATTTATGAAAGACCATTTAAAAAAGGCGTGAAACACCCACGCCTCTTACTTCATATGATTTGGGAGCCAGCGCCCTGTATCTTCACGCTGTTCATCCTCATTCTCCAGTCTGTTTTTAAACGCTTCTTGGGTAACAATTAATTCCTCATCCCCTATGGCTTCCTTAACATGTTTTTCTGTCAGGCTATCCTTTGGGAAGTTACCAGGATGGTGTTTCTTTTTGTGTTCAAAATGTTCTCCACGTGCCAATCTAAACACTCCTTTCTTCTTCATATCTAGTTTCTCCAACCACCTTAAGATTACATTGGTATCATTTTTCCAATTTATCAACCATGAATCAGATGGTAAAATGAAGTAAAAAGGAGGCAGCAAGATGGACTTTTTTCAGATTCTTTCAGAAGATAAAATAAGAAAAGCTTATCAGGATGGGGAATTTAACGCTCTTCCCGGTTTTGGCAAACCAATGGTACAGGAAGACTTATCTGGAATACCAGAGGAACTGCGCATGGCCTATAAAATAATGAAAAATGCCGGTTATACGGAAGAAGAAGGACAGTTAAGGAAAGAAATGATGAGCATAGAAAGTTTGCTTCATAAATGTGATGAAGAGGAGAAGGATAGCCTTCAGAGAAAATTAAATGAGAAACTCTTAAGGTTTAATCAGTTAATGTCAAAACGAGGCGTAAAAACAAATTCTTCTGTCTTTAAAAATTATGAACTGAGAGTACAACGTAAACTTAACAAGTAAAAGCTGGGTGGAGTGCCAAACTGTTCTTCAGCAGCTTTTTTTCATGTTTAACTGGTTCGCACATTTTATCCAGTAAAAAGCCGGCAATAATGACAATGGCAACAGGGATAGAAAAATTCAAAACATGAAGAATGGTCATAAAACAGACCACTCCCTAAATATTTTCAATATATTGAGTTAATTTAAATGTTTATTATACTATATGCCTATTGTCACATTTTAGACAAATTCAACTTTATAAAAAGTGGAAGATTTTTGTAAAAACAAAGAGGGTTTTTGTAGAACTATGGAAAAAATTGACTAAAAAAGTTGTTTGAAAATTAGGTTAGTACGACAAAAACCAACACATTACAAAAAGTGTAATCGATATAATGAACATATACTAATGATTGAGTAAAAGGACCTGGATAATATGTCACACAAAGTGGCAAGGATACAGAAAAGGGCAAACCTGTTGAAAGGCAGGGACGCAAAGCCGAGGATCTATGGCAATCTTTAAATTGCTATGATGGCCGGGTTGCCTGGAATACATGAGTATTTTGGGAGTGAGTAAAAATGTTGATTACAGAAAACGAAGCAGATGTCATTGATCAAGAATGGGAGAAACTTATTTTAGAGGCAAGAACAATCGGACTATCAATTGAAGATGTGCGGAACTTTTTACTCCAAGAGGATATTAAATCAGGTACATATTAAAAAAAAGCATTCTACAAAAAACCTTGTAGAATGCTTTTTTTATTCATTGGTGTTTTGATTAATGCGCCACTTATTGAATTCGAGGAAATCCTTAAACTGCTCTTTAGAAACACCTGAATTCATGGCCTCTTTTACAAGATTCATCCATTCAGTATCTAAATCTTCCTTATTAATTTGTTCATGAATCAAATGTTCAACGGGTAAATTTAATACCCCAGCAATTTTTTCTAGAAATTGAATAGAAGGGTTTTTTTGTAAGTTTCTTTCTAGTGAGCTTAAATAAGATTTAGCTACTCCCGCCTGTTCAGCAAGTTCGGAAAGTGACATTTTCTTTTCTAAGCGGAATTTTTTTACGCGGTCACCGATCATTATAGTCTCACACACCTAAAATTTATTTTATCCGAATAAAGTAAACCTATGAAGCCATTGGATCCATTTCTTTATATCCATTCTATCAAAAAGGATAGGGAAGTACCATATTAAGAACGAACTATTATTACAATATCATGAACAATAAGGATTTTTTCCTAGTCGTACTTGAAAAATGTATGTTTTGAAAAAATAAGTAGATAGCGGTAATATTAAATGTATGCCATAGAAATACTGTAGTATAATTTTTCTTATCAACCATACAGCGAACTAAATAAATGAATTCTACATAAATATAATCAAAAAGGCAGGGAAACAGATGATTGTATTAAAATCGCAACGTGAAATTGAAGCAATGAAGAAGGCTGGTGAAATTCTTGCAGCCTGTCATAAGGAAATAGCGAAAATAATTAAACCAGGCATTACCACTTGGGAAATAGAAGAATTTGTTGATGGATTTCTTAAGAAACATGGAGCAACTCCAGAACAAAAAGGTTATAAAGGCTATGAGTATGCGACTTGTGCAAGTATTAATGACGAAATATGCCATGGCTTCCCTAGGAAGGAACCATTAAAGGATGGAGATATCGTTACCATTGATATGGTTGTTAATTACAATGGTGCGTTAGCGGATTCAGCTTGGTCTTACGGTGTTGGTCAGCTTTCAGAAGAAACAATCCACCTATTGAAGGTAACCAAAGAAGCCTTATACAAAGGGATTGAGCAGGCTGTTGTCGGCAATCGAATCGGCGATATTGGTCATGCTATTCAAACCTATGTGGAAAGCGAAGGGCTTTCAGTTGTCCGAGACTTTATTGGTCATGGCATTGGCGCAGTTATCCACGAGAAACCAGATGTTCCCCATTATGGTTTGCCTGGTAAGGGTGCACGAATTAAAGAAGGAATGGTATTTACGATTGAACCAATGGTAAATATCGGTCGTTATCAGACGAAGATGGATCTTAACGGCTGGACTGCTAGGACCATTGATGGAAAGTACTCTGCTCAATATGAACACACATTGGCCATTACAAAGGATGGTCCGGTCATCCTAACCGAACAAAAATAAGCAAAAGACCCGTTAATATCAAACTTAACGGGTCTTTCCTTTAACGATAAGAGAGTTAAAATTTATTCTTCGAGAATTGTCCAGCTCCAGCGCCTAGCCCCTCGAGGTCACAAGCTTATCCAGTTGCGGCTCCTTGGAACTCAAGTCATAAGCCCCCCCTGAAGAAGGCAAAGAACGCCTTCTTGCAGGGTGAGTCTTAGCCTAAAGTCCCAGAACAGTCGCCTCCACTTTTAGATCAAGCCGTCCAAAAGGTTAAAAGGCAACCTTTCGGCCGGCTTGTCTTGTGCTTGGCTACAGAAAACTATCGTTTTCTGTTCGCATTAAGGGAGACTAATCTCTGGCTACGCTTTGCTTGCCATCGAAATCTCCCTATATCGGGGCTGACCAAGCCGCTTGCGCTTTTCTTATTTTTTTCGTAAATTTCCTAGCTCTTCTACTAATGCTTGCATTTCGTTCGGACTGAAAGACTTCTTTTTAAGAACCATTTCATAAATCTCTTTTAACTCTTCGTACATATCTTCATCAAAATGGGAGGGCTTGATGGCGCCAAGGTTGAGTACCTTTAATTTTTCTTTTATTTGTTCAATCATAAATTCTACATTTTCAACAGACTTTTCTGCTAAATTCATTTTATCACCCTTTTTTGATCAATTTTAATCCCATCTTTTCATGTTAAAAAGTATCTGTCAATACTAATCTTTCTTGTAGTTTAACCAAAGAAACTAATTAATGACTAAGAGTAGAATTCATTAGAACGGTTTGATAACCGCAAATAAATGGTATGATATACATTGGTATTATTTTCTTTTATGGAAACCAATGATAATTATCATCTTCGGAGGAGAGGTTAAAATGACAAGGAAAAATCAGTTTTGGAAAGGTATGCTGCTAGGGGCAATTGCGGGAGGCGCCTTGAGTTTATTAGATCGAAATACACGCGAGGTGATGAAAGAAAACGTAAAAAAGACCTCCGAAAGCCTAGGACATTTGGTTTGTCACCCCGATGAAATATCTAATAAAGTGAAGAGAACCGCAGCCAAACTTAAATCCACCTTTGAAGCGGTAAGTGAGGATATAACCTATATAACGGAAAAAGTAGAGGAATTAAGAGAACTGACACCCCAAGTGACTGAATTACTTAAAGAAACAAAAGATACTTTTACTGTTGAGGATGAAGAGGAACTTTTAAAAGAGGTAACAGAAAGAGAATAATTCTGATTAAGAAGGAGGATTTAAATGGACAAGGAAGTAAACGTACGCTCTTCATTGCTGAAATTACTTTGGCATCGGATTGAAGAAGATGATCTTCCCGGCTTAAGTGCACAATTGGCCTATTTTTTTCTTCTTTCCTTATTTCCGCTCCTGATTGTATTATTTACACTTCTACCGTATTTCCCGATTCCGCACCAGGATATGCTCGGGATGATACGTGATTTTGCACCTGCTGAGGCAATGCAATTAATTGAAAAAAATGTGAAGGAAATTATGAGCCAGCGAAATGGAGGTCTACTTTCGTTTGGGGTTATTGGTACGATTTGGTCGGCCTCAAACGGTATTAACGCGATCGTAAGGGCTTTTAATAAGGCTTATAATGTGAAGGAAAGTCGGTCTTTCATAGTGGCACGAGGAATGGCGATTTTATTAACATTTGGGATGATTTTTGTTTTCTTACTCGCTATCATTCTCCCTGTATTTGGCAGGGAAATAGGTCTTTTTTTATTCTCAAAATTGGGCTATACTTCACAATTTATAAAGGTTTGGGATACGTTAAGCTGGCTGGTCAGTGCCATTATTCTCTTTCTTATCTTTACCGGATTATATTGGATTGCACCTAATGTAAAGCTCCGCTGTAGAAGTGCTTTCCCAGGTGCGCTTTTTGCTACGCTAGGCTGGATTATTTCGTCAATCGGTTTATCTTTTTACGTCAATAATATTAGTAACTATTCCCTTACTTACGGTGGTATTGGGGCGATCATTGTTTTAATGATTTGGTTATATCTATCCGCCTTTATTATTATTTTAGGCGGAGAAGTAAATGCCTTTTATAGTGAAAAAAAACGGACAAACTGTTAACACTTACCTTCATGAAAAAATTTATTCCGTCCAAACTATCATGGAGGGCATAGTCCCCGAACAACAAGGGAGGATGACACCATGACCAAGCATACGAAAAAAGATGGCAGCACAAAGCAAAAGGGAAAAGGCAGTAAAGGGAATAAAACTTCAGGTTCTGCAAATGGATCTAACGGCTATCACTAAGCCATAACATAAAAAGACCGGGTGTTTAATCACCCGGTCCTTTACTTGAATAGAAAGTATAAATTTCGGCTTTGAGAATGGTCCAGCTCCAGGCGCCATCGACTCGAGGTTACAAGCCAATCCGTCCAAAAGGTTAAAGAACAAACCTTTCGGCCGGCTCGTCTTGTGCTTGTCGCCGAAATCTAAGCGCCTTGCGCTTTTCTTATGATTTTAACAACCTAAGGCTATTTAAAATCACAAGGATGGTACTTCCTTCATGGCCAATGACTCCAAAAGGCAAATCAAGCCATTGAAAGAAATTGGAGCATATCAACAGCATAATAACTGTAATAGAGAAAATCACATTTTGTTTAATGATTTTGTTCATTCGTTGCGAAAGGCGAATTGCTTCTGCGATTTTAGGAAGATCATTTTTCATTAGGACAATATCAGCTGTTTCTAGGGCTACATCGGTTCCTTCACCCATGGCAATGCCAACATGAGCAACGGCTAAGGCTGGGGCATCATTTATACCATCCCCGACCATGGCCACGGTTTTATATTGATTTTTAAGCTGTTTTACCTTTTCAACCTTTTCCTCTGGAAGACATTCAGCGAAAAATTCATCCACATGACTTTCGCCAGCAATTGCACGCGCTGTTTTTTCACTATCACCAGTCAACATGATGGTTTTTATATTTTGCTTTCTTAAATCCTGAATCGCATGTTTTGTTTCTTCCCGGACCACGTCCTTTAAGGCAAACATGGCACTAAGAACACCATCAATCTCAATAAAAACTAAGGTATTGCCTAAACAAGCTAATTCTTTTGTCTGCCCCTCAGCAAACATATCTAAGTGGTTGTTTGTCATAAAGGAGGCTTTCCCAATTTTCCATTGTTCCCCGTTAATCGATGCTTTCACACCCCAGCCAGGTATATCTTCAAGGCTGTCCGGTTGTAGTAAATCCATTTTTAGTGTTTGTTTTGCATATTTAACAATCGCTTGTGCAAGTGGATGTGTTGATAAGTTCTCAATCGATGCTGCTTTTAGAATCAGTTCATCTTTATTGAGTCCGTTTATGACTATTACGTCCGTCACCTCCGGCTTTCCTTTCGTTAGCGTACCGGTTTTATCAAATGCAATGGCTTCTAAATGTCCTAAATTTTCTAAATGGACACCGCCTTTTACTAAAATTCCATGTCTTGCTCCGTTTGAAATCGCAGAAAGGGTAGCAGGCATAATGGATGCTACAAGGGCGCAAGGTGATGCCACTACTAATAGAATCATTGCACGATAGAAAGACTCATGCCAGCTCCATCCAAGCAAGAAATAGGGTAAAAAGAACATGCAAATGACGACGAGCAGGACCACTTTGACGTAGGTTCCTTCAAATCGCTCAATAAATAACTGTGAGGGTGATTTTTCACTTTGGGCGGTCTGAACAAGCTGAATTATTTTTTGAAACAGGGTATCAGTGCTTTCTTTCGTCACTTGAACGGTAATGGAACCTGACAAATTGACCGTTCCCGCAAACACTTCTGCTTGTTCACTCTTAGATACAGGCATGGATTCACCCGTTATGGCTGCTTCATCGATATTCGACTGCCCCTTGAAGATCATCCCATCTGATGGGATGCGCTCACCAGGTTTAATTAAGATATGGTCCCCCACAGATAGTTCGGAAACAGCTACTCGCTGTTCATAACCATCGGTAATCCTTAAGGCCTCTTGTGGCTGAAGCTCCATTAAAGAAGAGATTTCCTTATGGCTTTTATTCATGGTGTACGTTTCCAATGCGCCGCTGACAGCAAATATGAAGATTAATACGGCCCCCTCGGTCCAATACCCAATAATCGCCGAACCAACTGCTGCAAATATCATCAGCATTTCGACGTTCAATTCTTTATTTTCGTAGGTGGCTTCAATTCCTTCTTTTGCTTTGGCAAAGCCGCCAATCACAAAAGCAAGTAAATAGGCAATAATCGATTCGACACCTTCCCCATATCGATCAAACAGCCAGCCTGCCAAAATTAAAACACCACTTAAACCAGCAGCGATTAATTCGATATGTGGTTTTATTTTTTCAAGAAAACTGACTTCCTGAATCCCCTTTGTTAAGACTTTTGCTTCAGTACTCATTTTCTCCCTCCTCATTTCCGCTAATTTTTTCGTTATTTAGCTCCCCTTTACTTAGTAATTGAGAAGAATAATCAAATTCACTACCCTTAAAAAACACGAAAGCTGTCATCAAGTGATGACAGCAAACTCTCTACATGTATTCTTTTTATTTATTTTACCATATATTCTATGCGATAAGATATGAATTTGCTTACATTTTCCTTTAGGAGGAGCGGAGCAACAGCTCTCTAGACATTTTACTTATTTTTAGGTAAATTTAGGTTTAAGTGGGAAAAATAAGTGAAAATCTGGAGTGAACTGGAGGAAATGCATTGACGAATAAAATTTTCATGCTAATGACATTCATAGGTGTTCCATTATCTGTGATTGGAACAATGATGCATTGGTCAAATATAATCCTATTTATCCTTTATTGTTTAACGATTATTTCGTTATCCAGTTTTATGGGTAGAGCGACTGAAAGTCTCGCGATTGTGGCAGGACCCCGGATTGGCGGACTATTAAACGCAACATTTGGAAATGCAGTTGAGCTCATTATATCAATCTTTGCTTTAAAGGCTGGGTTAGTTGAGGTCGTCCTTGCTTCTTTAACCGGTTCTGTATTAGGGAACCTACTCCTTGTTGCAGGACTTTCTTTTTTTGTAGGGGGCTTAAAATATAAACGTCAGGAGTTTAATGTATATGATGCCAGACATAATTCCGGATTGCTTATGTTTGCCGTCATGATTGCCTTTGTAATTCCGGAAGTGTTTTCGATTAATATGAACAAAACTAATACACTAACGTTAAGTATTGGCACATCGATCATTTTAATTCTTCTATATTTAGCTGCTCTCTTCTTTAAGTTGGTTACCCATCGTGGTGTATACCAATCAGCAGCCCCTAAAGAGGTTCAGGAGGAAGAGGAACCGGAGTGGGGAAAAGGGAAGGCGATTTTGGTTCTGTTCATCGCAACCATTGCCGTCGCTTATATATCCGAGCATCTAGTTCATACCTTTGAGTACGTTGGTGAGACATTCGGCTGGTCGGATTTATTTATCGGTATCATTATCGTAGCCATTGTCGGGAATGCTGCAGAACATGCCTCAGCAGTCTTAATGGCATTTAAAAATAAAATGGATATCGCTGTTGAAATTGCGATAGGATCTACTTTGCAAGTGGCGATGTTTGTATTACCGGTGCTTGTCCTCGTTTCACTCTTATTTGAAAAGTCAATGCCGCTGATCTTTAGCTGGCAGGAGTTAATCGCCATGGTTTCTTCTGTATTATTGATGGTGGTTATTTCAAATGACGGAGAATCTAACTGGTTCGAAGGATTAACGTTATTAGCCGCCTATGTCATAATGGGGATTGGATTTTTCTTATTGTAAACATAGAAAAGACTCTATGCCTAATTGGTATAGAGTCTCCTTTTTTTCAAATACTTTTTCAATGTATGGGTAAATCTTCATGCAAGTGCTTAATGAAATACACTTGTTATTAGGGTTCAAAATCAATCGCTTTCATTAGTGGGTACCATCAATCACCAACCTTCATGTTTAATGTGAATCAATAGAAAAACACGAGTGTTGAATTTCATATAAGACGGGAATCCCAACCTCCTTAGTCTAAGTAAATAGTCTGCCGATTGATTACTGCCCTCCTTTTTAAAAGGTTAAGTTTATTATAAATCCTAGTTAAAATTTTGTAAATAATCAGATTATTACATTTTTGTTACTTTTGTACTCAATCGAAGGAATGAGAACTTAAATATTCATAGTAATGTGAAAAAAGTCATCACTCCGTATGGATAATATTGCGGAACTCCGAAAAAACTACTAGTAGACTGATTAATGTTTTTACTGAAAGGAGTTCCAACCGTTGAAGAAAAATGCTTCTTTACTTTTGTGTCTGCTATTAATGTTAACCATTATACCGTCTGCTTTTGCTCAAAAAGCCCCGGTAAAACCAGATGCTGTAAAATATCAAGTTCCACCGTCCGTTCGTAATATTTCGAAAGAAAATACGTATCCAAACTCGACACAGGACTTACCATTGTTGCAGCCAAGTGATTTGACTAAAAAGCTGATTAATTCTTCAAGAATTAAAATTCAAAATCCAGATTTGATTCGGATGCTTAATGAGACTAGTATTAACAGCACTCCGTTTGCAATAGGTTATAGAGCGATTATTTATCTAGGTCAATGGCCTTTAAACTATGAATCATCCGAAACATCACCAAATTGGGAGTATCAAAAAATTAATACCAATTATTTTGATAATCGTGGCGGCAATGTTCCGTACCAAATTAAATATGTGCAGGAAGCCCAAAAAGTCATAAGAGGCGGATTGACATCTAAAATTCCGAATGCAGAAGAAGTTAAAAAGATGATGTTGTTAAAGGCAATGGAAAAGACACGTCTACCATTAGCTTTTGAAACTATTATTGGTGCCGGGACGAAAAATGATCATATTTATAATATTCCACCTAATCGCTTAGGCTACTTATATGCTTATGCACCAGGGGTAAATGAAAAAGGGAAAGTAACTTACGGGGAAGTTTATTTAATGCTGAAAGGTAGTAAGAAGTTTATTGTCATCAAGAATGTGACCTCCCAAGGCATTGGTGCTTGGATCCCTGTTCAGGATTATGTTTCCTTTGGCTTTGCTGCTTCAGAGCGTCCAAGATAAGTTGAATTTATCGAACTCCTCAAACTGGGGGGTTCTTTTTTTGATAAAAGTGGGCAAAATAGGATTAACCCATTGCCAAAATTCCTTTATTTCGATAGGATGGAACGGTAATGAAAGGAGTGTTTTATTTGGGCAGCCCAATTCAAAATAAGAATTCGCAAGTTGATTTCTTAAAACACCGATTAAATATATTTATTGATGTACTGGATGCGATTGATCCAGAAGATGCTGATTTAGAGGATATTGATCGTTTAATTTCTATGCTTGACGAGATGGAATCGAAATGCCGCGAATTTAATAATCGTGAAGTAACGGAGTCTGTTTAAGAACAGGCTCTTTTTAATGGACTTGTACTTGTTTCCAAAAGGAAGCAAATTCTTTAATTCTCCTGTTTATAAGAGTATAATGTAAGCGTACAAATAGTTGTAAAATTGGGAATCGATTAATTGGGGAACAAAGGGAAAGGGGCACTCGAATTGAATATTGAAAAATTTCAAGAAAGTATGTACGAGCTGATTGTTGAAACATCCACCAAGCTTCCAAAAGACGTTCGTCGTGCGGTCTTAGCTGCGAAGGAAAAAGAAAACGCTGGGACTCGTGCTGCAATGAGTCTTTCCACTATTACGGAAAATATTAAAATGGCGGACGAGCAAGTATCGCCGATTTGTCAGGATACCGGTCTGCCAACTTTTAAAATTAAAACACCTATAGGTGTAAATCAACTGGAGTTGAAAGACGCGATCCGAAATGCGATTGTTCTTGCAACTAAAAGAGGAAAGTTGCGTCCGAACTCGGTTGATTCTTTAACTGGTGAAAATAGCGGCGACAATCTCGGTGCTGGATTGCCAGTTATTAAATTTGATCAATGGGAAAAAGACTATATTGATGTCCGATTGATTTTAAAAGGCGGCGGCTGTGAAAATAAGAATATTCAATACAGCTTACCATGTGAATTAGAAGGACTTGGTCGTGCCGGTCGTGACCTTGATGGCATCCGCAAATGTATTATGCATTCGGTTTACCAGGCACAAGGCCAAGGCTGTAGCGCTGGTTTTATTGGGGTCGGTATTGGTGGAGACCGTTCGTCAGGCTATGATTTGGCGAAAGAGCAATTATTCCGTTCTGTAGAAGATGTCAATCCAAACGAAGACCTTCGTAAATTGGAAGAATACGTGCTGGAAAATGCAAATAAGCTAGGAATTGGAACCATGGGCTTTGGCGGTGAAGCAACCCTTTTAGGGTGTAAAATCGGCGTTATGAACCGTATTCCAGCAAGTTTCTATGTTTCTGTTGCTTATAATTGCTGGGCATTCCGCCGCTTAGGTGTGAGTGTTGATGCTGAGTCAGGTGAAATTAAAGAGTGGGCTTACCAAGATGGTGAATTCATTGATTTTAAAGAGAATGAGGCTGATAAAGAAACAGCTGCTGCTACTTCTGCAGATGTGATTACATTAGAGGCCCCAATTACGGAAGAAAAAATCCGCTCACTTAAAGTGGGTGACGTTGTTCAAATTAACGGATTAATGTACACCGGCCGTGATGCGATTCATAAGTATTTAAGTGATCATGATGCACCTGTTGATTTGAATGGACAAGTTATCTACCACTGTGGACCGGTAATGTTGAAGGATGAGAAGGGCGAGTGGCATGTGAAGGCTGCCGGTCCGACAACAAGTATTCGTGAGGAGCCTTATCAAGGGGATATAATGAAGAAGTTTGGGATCCGTGCAGTCATTGGTAAGGGCGGAATGGGACCTAAAACGTTAGCGGCTTTGAAAGAGCATGGTGGCGTATACTTGAACGCCATTGGCGGTGCTGCGCAGTATTATGCGGATTGTATTAAAGGTGTTGAAGGCGTGGATTTAATGCAGTTCGGTATTCCAGAAGCGATGTGGCACCTTCGCGTTGAAGGTTTTACCGCCGTTGTCACGATGGACTCTCATGGCAACAGCCTTCATGCTGATGTTGATAAGTCATCTTTAGAGAAATTAGCTCAATTTAAAGAGAAGGTTTTTAAATAAGAGGGGTTTTGGGGGATAGGCGTGCGCCTATCTCTTTTTTTGTGGTTGGGAGGTGGATGTGGGGGCTGGGGCGGATTTGTTAATATATCCTGAAATTTGTTATTATGGGAGCAAATTTTGTTAATATCTATGCGAAATTTGTTAATATCCTCAGATTTTTGTTAATATCACCCGTGAATTTTTTAATAAAGCTTTAAAGCGGTAAAGCAAAGAAGCAATAGAGTAGGAGGAATTCTTAAAATGATGTCGAAATAGATAATAAAATAGCAGAAGGAGGGAGAAATTTGTTCGATTTACAGTTAATTAAACCGATTACGTTACAACAGGCAGAAGCTGCTCAAAGAAGATTGTCAACTAACCATCCCATGATGGCAGAAGTAGAGTCAAAAATCAGAATTTTAGCTTCAGGATATAAAGGTGAGAGGACGTTAAACTATTTTCTTGGATTACTCCCCGAAAAAAACTATCATATATTTCACGGTCTCCGACTTCCTGTCAGAAATTCCTTCTTCCAAATGGTTGCACACCTTCTTTCTCCAAGACTAATCATCCTCATAGAGTCAAAAAACTATTCCGGAACACGTACATTAGAAAAACACCAGTTAAAGCAAGAGGTCAATAATTCGAAATGATCTATGATAATCCAATTGCACAAGTGAACAGACATAAAATTCTTTTACAATATTTTTTCAAAAGTATCAAATTCCTCCTATTCCCATTGAGACTGTAGTTGTTTTCACTAATTCATCAGCAGAAGTGAAGATTGCTCTAGGATATAATGAAGCTGAAAAAATGATTTGCAAAGCCGCTAACCTTTTGAAGAAAATAGAAGACCTTGAGAAATACTATTCAAAGGATAGAGTAGATCAAAAAACGATTGGAAAAATTAAAAGACTACTTTTAAGTAAACACACACCATATAGGTCCGATTTCTTAAAACGCTGAGTATAGATAAAAGAGATATTGTTCCAGGGGTTCGCTGTTTAATCTGTGTGTATCTACCTATGGACTACAAAGGAAACAAATGGATATGCCCGGTTTGTAAAAATATTACAAAGGAGGGTGGCCTTGAAGCGATTAATGATTTTTTCCTTCTTATTAACACCTCAATTTCCAATTCGGGACTACGAGAATTTCTGCAACTTCCCACAAGAAGGGCCTCCTCCTATCAATTAGAATTACTAAATTTACCTTCTACCGGAACGAAAAAAGGCCGCATCTACCAACCCCCTAAAGATTTCCTATAAATACTAATTATCCTTTTCCCTTTTTTAACAAAAAATAAAATAAACCAATCATAGGGGGAACATGGATGAAACGTTTAATGATTTTGTTTGCGATTATGTGCTTACTGCTCCCAACAAGTACATACGCGGCAGTATCCAATCAACCGATTCACTGGGGATTTAAAAGAGCCCAAAATGAAATACCGCCTGAGGCAGGCGCACAGTATGACCAACTGCTTGCCAGGTACGGGGCTTTTTACAAAGGAGATCCCAATTCTAAAATCTTATATCTTACCTTTGACAGCGGATATGAAAATGGCTTCACTCCTAAAATTCTTGAGGTATTGAAAAAAGAAAAAGTGCCGGCAACCTTTTTTGTGACAGGGCACTTTTTAAATTCACAGCCTGGACTTGCCAAACAAATGGTGAAAGAGGGACATATCATTGGCAACCATTCCTGGGGTCATACCGACTTCACAGCTGTGGGAGATGCAAAAATCCGTGAAGAACTTCAAAAAGTTAAGGTTAAAACAACAGAAGTAACCGGACAAAAAGAAATGAAATACCTTCGTCCGCCCCGCGGCGTTTTCAGTGAAAGAACGTTGAAAGTTGCGAAAGAAGAAGGCTACACGCATGTCTTTTGGTCACTTGCTTTCGTTGATTGGAATGTGAATCAGCAGAAAGGTTGGCAATATTCCTACAATAATATCATGAAGCAAATCCATCCAGGCTGTGTAATCCTGCTTCATTCTATTTCCAAGGACAACGCCGATGCATTAGAACAGGCGATTAAAGACTTGAAAAAGAGAGGCTATAAATTTAAAAGTCTTGATGATTTTCCAAAACCCCAATAATCAATCAAAGCCGGATTCAACAGAATTCGGCTTTTCTCCATGAATCGTGCTATAATACAATTCAAGCTTTTGAAAAATTTGGAGTGAGCAAAATGAAAACCGAACAAGGTATTAAAATACAATTGAAACAAACCTTTCCGTTAACGATTAAAAGGCTCGGGATTAATGGGGAAGGTGTGGGATATTTTAAAAAGCAGGTGGTCTTTGTACCAGGGGCCCTGCCTGGTGAAGAAGTTGTCGTGGAAGCAACTAAAATCAATCCTAAATTTGCTGAGGGAAAGATCAAAAAAATTCGGGTAAAATCTCCACACCGCGTTCAGCCGCCATGTCCATTTTATGAGCAATGCGGTGGCTGCCAGCTTCAACATTTGCAATACGGACAGCAGCTAAAGGAAAAGCGCGATATTATTATCCAGTCCCTTGAGCGGCATACCCAGCTAAAAGTGGACAAAATCGATATTCGCGAAACCATCGGGATGGAAAATCCTTGGGGCTACCGGAATAAAAGCAGTTTTCAAGTCGCACAGAAAAATGGCAAGGTATTAGCAGGATTATATGGGATGAATTCACACCAGCTGATTGATATTGAACATTGTGCGGTCCAACATTCCCAGACAAATGAAGCTGTCACAACTGTAAAATCGATTTTACAAGCCCTGCAAATTCCTATTTATAATGAAAAAACTCGAAAAGGAATTGTTCGAACCATTGTTGCGCGAGTGGGAGTGGAAACAGAGGAGCTACAGGTAGTACTGATTACTACTCAAAAAGACCTTCCTAAAAAGGAAACAATCATTGAAGAAATTCAAAAAAGATTACCAAAAGTAAAATCAATCGTGCAAAACATAAACGGTGAAAAAACCTCGCTCATTTTTGGAGCCGAAACCCTTGCCCTTGCTGGTGAAGAGTTTATTCAAGAGACCTTGGGGGATTTGCAATTCGAACTGTCAGCCCGAACGTTTTTTCAGCTGAATCCAATCCAAACCGTCAAGCTTTACGATGAGGTGAAAAAAGCAGCAGCACTTACTGGAAAAGAGAAGATTGTCGATGCTTATTGTGGTGTTGGAACCATCGGATTGTGGCTCGCTGATCAGGCAGCAGAGGTTCGCGGCATGGATGTGATTCCTGAATCGATTGACGATGCGAAGAAAAATGCCAAGCGACATGGATTGACGAATACAAAGTATGTACCTGGGAAAACCGAAGAGATATTGCCTAAGTGGGTAAAAAAAGGCTGGAAGCCGGATGTCATCGTTGTGGACCCACCTCGAACGGGATTAGACAATCAACTTCTGCAAACCATTTTGCAGGTTAAACCGGAGAAATTGATTTATGTTTCCTGTAATCCGTCAACCTTAGCGAAGGATATTCAGACTTTAAGTTCAAAATATGATGTAAGTTATATTCAACCTGTAGATATGTTTCCGCATACGGCGCACGTGGAGTGTGTGGCGCAACTCATATTAAAGAGAGGCAACTAACCGCTTTGGGAGTTGCCTCTTTTTGTTTCCTTACCACAGACGTGTTTCTTGTTGATAGTCAGACTGTATTTTCTGCGTAGTACTTTTGCTAATTTCTGATAACCTTAAATTTTTTACGCCGCTAGTTGTTGTTCATTTTCATGATCAAATCTTTGAAATCTAATAAGCGAGTAAACAAGTACCAGCGTCACTCCAAGCGCCAAATAAGGGAGGTGAGGAGAATGAATGGATTGGACAAACAGGTACAGTACGAGATACATAATCGAACGACCAAGTGTGATTAAATATTCACGTTTTAAAAGAATCACGATTTGATTTTCTTTTTTCATGCCATTTAAATATCTGAAAAAGGTATTGTCCATTGTGTACCCATACATGTAAACAGAAATCACAAGTCCGACCATTGCCACCAAATAAAGCGGCTTAATATTTGCGAAGCCGGCAAGCAAAATGAATGCCATACTTATTAATGTATAAATGACAAATTGTGTTTCAATTTTCAATTGTTTTAATCTCGATATATAGAAAATACCAATGGTTAAAACTACAATATTTAACACATTTAAATACGATACATAAAGCGCATTTTTGGATAAAACTACCATCAAAATGACTTGAAGGCACGCCATGCACTCCAATACACCTGCTGTAAGAACTCCAAAAGGGACCATTTGTTTGGACACTTTAACAGTCCTATAATCGTTGACGAACTTCGATTTAAACTCAGCTTCAATTGAGGGCATCTTGCTGACTGAAACAAAATAAAAGACCGAAATTAAAAGCATTAAACAAAATGAAACCGCGAAACTAAAATAATAAATTAAAAAAGAGTTAATGAGTGGAATTACAATCATTAAAATGTTTTTTACATAACCAATACGCGAATTAAAGGTATTGAGTTCAGATCGATTCGATAGAACACTTAAGGCGTAATTGGAAGAGGAATAAAAGAAACCAAAAACGCAGCCATAACAAGCTGCAGAAAGAACAAGAAGGGAAATATGACCTAAGTGAGAACTTAAGAGAAGGACAATAAATAGTATGATGGCTGAAACAGCGCTTAGGTAATAACTTGTTTTTAATTTATTTTTGAATAGATAATATGTTCCGATTGTATAGGCAAAACACGACAAAAAATAGCTTAAGCCATTAAAGGCAATCAGTGGTCCCAGTGTTGTACTGTTTTTCCAGAAATAATAACTGATAAAAATTGTGCTGTACCCGGTTATGCTTAAGAAAACCGATTGAAGAAGGAACAGCTTTTTCAGGTCCGAATTCATTAGGAACACCTCTTCTAGTTGAATTAAAGTTTTTGCACCATTAGTTTAAAGGGAAAACAAAGTCTTGTAAAGGAGAAAAGATTAACATTCATGGTGGAAAATTATGATTGGAAACTACCAGCACCTCATGTGTTGCCACATACACTCTGGACATGTGGAATGCTGCGCGTTGTTAAAATTACGCTAAATAATAGCACAGATGGTAACGAGAATCTGTAAAAGATTCTCGCCGTCCCGTCTGAAGGAGATGTAGGGATGAGCATAGGTGAAGATTGACTTTACCATATTCAAATGATTTCAATATCTAATTCCTTATACTTGTTAAAATTATAACTCAAAGATCCATCTTCCGTAATCAAGTAATCAAGTGATGAAACGGGACCTATTAAGTAATTGGAAATGGTATTAAGCTTTCTTTTGGTTACAAGACTGGCAATTTTATCGGAACTATTAATCATCTGCCGTTTGACATAAGACTCTTCTAAATGAGGAATGCTAATACCAAATTCTGGATGAAGGGAATATACTCCTAAAAAACAAAGATCTGCTCTAATATTTTTAAGTGTCTCGATCACCTCAAACCCTACAGTGACCAGAGATTCTTTAAAGAAGGAGCCACCTAAAAGGATAACCTCAATATTTGGATGTTTTGATACTGCCAAACTAATGGATGGACTATTGGTAATAATAGTTCCTTTAAAATCGTAGGGAATTTCTTTGGCCAAAAAAAGATTAGTTGTACTTCCCCCATCTAATAAAAGAACTTGTCCATCTTTAATAAGCTTGATTCCTTTTAAAGCTAATTCTTTTTTAGCATCTATGTTTTCCTCAGTTCGTTCAATAAAGGTCACAGGACCTGCAGAAACAGGAAATGCTCCTCCATGGACTCGTTTGAGAAGACCTAATGAATCCATCTCTCTTAAATCTCTTCTGATTGTATCCTCGGAAACATCCCATTTTAGACTTAACTCTTTAGCAACTACTTTTCCTTCCCTCTCAAGCATATGTAGAATTTCGCTTTGTCTTTCTTTTCTTAACATTCTAGTCACCCACAGTGTTTTGCATGTTTTTTCTTACATTATATATTTTTTTCTGGAATGTACAAATTTAAGATTGATTTTTTTGAAAGAAAATTAAAAATACTTCTTGTTTTTTCTCGTTTTTAATTATATTATATCCTTAAATGAGAAAAAAAGTGCTTTTTAGTGCAAAAACAAGAAATGTGAAGAATTAAACGTGCAAGGGTATAAGAATTTGAGGAGGAAAATAAACGATGAATCATAACGTTGAAACACTAGCTGTTAATACGATTCGTACTTTATCAATTGACGCCATTAATCGTGCTAATTCTGGTCATCCAGGACTTCCTATGGGAGCTGCTCCAATGGCGTATGCGCTATGGGCTAACCATTTGAAGCACAATCCTGGAAATGCAAAATGGTTTGACCGGGATCGATTTGTTCTTTCTGCGGGGCATGGTTCCAGCATGTTATATAGCTTGCTTCATTTAGCTGGGTACAATGTTTCTCTAGAAGATTTGAAAAATTTCCGAAAACTGAATAGCAAAACACCAGGTCATCCGGAATTTGGTCATACAGATGGGGTTGAAGCTACAACGGGTCCTTTAGGACAAGGGATTGCGAATGCAGTCGGGATGGCAATGGCTGAAGCTCATTTAGCTGCGAAGTTTAACCAAGATGGATTTCCTGTAATTGACCATTACACCTATACTTTAGTTGGTGATGGAGATTTAATGGAAGGTATCTCATATGAGGCTATGTCTATGGCGGGTCATATGAAACTGGGAAAATTAATAGCCTTATATGACTCAAATGACATCTCTTTGGACGGTTCCTTAAACCTTTCGTTTTCAGAGGATATTCAAAAACGTGCTGAATCTGCTCATTGGCAATATTTACGCGTGGAAGATGGAAATAATGTTGCTGATATCGAAAAGGCAATTGCATTAGCGAAACAAAATACGGATCAACCAACACTGATTGAGATTAGAACGATTATTGGTTACGGTAGTCCGAAAGTTGCTGGAACAAACAAAGCACATGGAAATCCTCTTGGGGCAGAAGAAGCGAAAGCAACAAAGCAAGCATATGGCTGGAACTATGAGGAAGATTTCTTCGTGCCGGAAGAAGTAAAGGCTCATTTTGCAGAATTAAAACAAAGAGGGATTAGGAAAGAAGAACAATGGAATGAATTGTTCCGTTCTTATAAAGAGGCATATCCTGCATTAGCAAATGAACTAGAACAAGCCATTACAGGTGAAGTTCTGATTGAGGCAAAAGATATTTTGACGTTTGATACAGAGAATGCTATTTCAACTCGTGTGGCGAGCGAAAAGGCAATTAATCATTTTGTGAAATCAATCCCGTCCATCTTTGGGGGAAGCGCAGACCTTTCGCACTCTACTATGACCGATATTAAGGGAGAGGCAGCATACGCAGTAGAGTCTTTTGATGGCCGAAATGTTTACTTTGGTGTCCGCGAACATGCAATGGGAGCAGCCGGAAATGGCATGGCCCTTCATGGCGGGGTGAAGCCTTTTGTGAGTACATTCTTTGTGTTCAATGATTACTTAAGACCTTCTATTCGTCTTGCTGCTTTGCAAAAGTTACCAGTCACCTATGTCTTTACCCATGATTCCATTGCGGTTGGTGAAGACGGTCCGACTCATGAACCGATTGAGCATCTGGCTGCTCTTCGTGCAATCCCAGGCCTTACAGTCATTCGCCCATCAGATGCAAACGAAACGGCAAATGCTTGGGCGTATGCCTTGCAGCAAACGGATGGTCCGGTTGCTTTGGTACTGAGCCGTCAAAACCTGCCTGTGTTCCATGAAACAGCAGCGAAAATAGAGAATCTTTCTAAGGGTGCCTATGTATTAACGCAAACGAGTGAAAATCCAGATGTGATTTTGATTGCGACGGGTTCGGAAGTATCTTTAGCGGTTAACGCAAAAGCTGAACTAGAAAAAGAGGATGTATCCGTTCGTGTTGTGGCAATTCCAAGTTGGGAACTCTTCGATCGTCAATCGAAAGAGTATAAAGAGCTTGTTCTGCCTGCTTCTGTTACGAAGCGTGTCGCACTTGAAATGGGTATTTCCCTTGGCTGGGAACGTTATGTAGGATTCGAAGGAGAAATTTTATCTATCGAAACGTTTGGTGCTTCAGGAACGGGAGCCGAGGTTATGGAGCTATTTGGTTTTACGACAGCAAATGTTGTTCAAACAGCAAAAGGTTTACTTCAAAAGACAAAAAGCTTATTACATTCTTAAAATGGAGGGAAATGAATCATGAAATTTTTTATTGATACGGCCAATCTTGAGGATATCAAAAAAGCATATAAAATTGGTGTTTTAGCTGGTGTTACAACCAATCCTTCTTTAGTTGCTAAAGAGGGTGTGAAATTCGAAGATCGGATTGCTGAAATTTGCCAAGCAGTTCCACGTGTAGAATCTGTATCAGCTGAAGTAACGCCAGATGCAATCACTGCTGATGAAATGATTGCGCAAGCGGACGAACTTATTAAAATCAACGGCGGGGATGACAAGGTTACAATCAAACTCCCTATGACATTAGCTGGTTTAGAGGCTTGCCGTTATCTTGCCGATAAAGGCGTTAAAACGAACGTTACATTAATCTTTACAGTGAATCAAGCGTTATTAGCGGCTCGTGCAGGAGCAACGTATGTATCTCCATTCTTAGGCCGCTTGGATGACATTTCTGAGGACGGCGTACAATTAGTATCAAAAGTAGCTGAATTGTTCCGTATTCATAATTTTGATACGCAAATCATCGCGGCATCTGTCCGTCATCCAGATCACGTAACTCGTGTAGCGATGGCTGGCGCTCACATCGCAACGATACCTTATACAGTCATTGAACAAATTTCTAAGCATCCATTAACAGATCAGGGTATGGAAAAATTTGCTGATGATTGGAAAAAAACTCTTCAGAACTAAATAGTGAAAAAGGGGACAATCATTAAAAATTGTCCCCTTTTTCAAATTTAAAACACAAATCGCAAGACCATTATAGAGATGATTCCAGCTATAACAGTTCCTAATAAACTGCGTGTTACAATGGCAATAATAAAAGCAGGCAACGCGGCGATTAGTTCAAGGTTATTTTGCAAAGGTTCCAGTTTTCCGTTTGGCATTATCAACTCTTGCCCCACTAAGGCTGCCATAACGGCAATGGGAACGTAGTTCAACCATCGCATGGCCCATTCTGGCAGTTCAATACGACTTAAGATAGCAATTGGAAGCACTCTTGGAAAAAATGTTACAAGAGCTGTGCCTAAAATAATTAAAAATATGGACCATCTTACTTCCATTTTTCCACCGCCATTCCTATGGTTGAAGCAATAATTGTTGCCACAATCACACCTACACTTCCGGATGTCACCAAACTTACCCCGACAACAATGGCAACAGCACTTAAAGCAACAATCACATCTTCCAGCAATTTTCTTCGGCTGGCCATCTGCAGGACAAGTAGGCCAATGAACATTCCCGGCAATGCAAAATCAAGACCGAATTTTTCCGGGTTCGAAATCCATTCGCCGAAAAATGCCCCTGCGATATTGGCGATAAACCAATTTAAATAAGCAGTTATATTTAAACCATACATCCATTTTTCGCTGAGCCATTTCTTACTTGCTGCTTCATTCATTGCTACACCAAATGTCTCATCTGTAAGTAAAGAACCTATAAATATGTTTTTGAAAGGTGTAAGATGACGGAAATATGGCGATATTGCCGCGCTCATTAATAGATGGCGGAGGTTCACAAAGAAAATAGTGAAAATAATCGCTAGCGTGGGACTATTAGCTCCAATCATCGCAGCAGCAATAAATTGACCAGAACCTGCGTATAAAAGCAATGATATCAAACCAATTTCAACAATCGAAAGTCCTGCTGTCTTTTCTACCACACCAGCCGCAAATCCAATACTTAAATAACCAAGTACAGTGGGCAGACAATCCCGTACACCGGCAAGGAAGCTATTTTCTTCCCGCAAAAAAGTGTTATCACTTATGTTCATTAACTTTCCCCCACTTATAGCAATAATTTGTATGTAAATTACTTTAACATCCTCATTGTATGGCTTCAATGATATAATTGTATGCAATACAATTTTCGAGGAGGATGTAATATGCCCGTGAATTCATTTGAAGATTATCCTATGTCGTGGAAGCCGGATAAAAAACAGCTTGTCCCTCCATTGTATCGATCGATTGCCAGTTTAATGGAATATGATATTCTCAATGGCTTTCTCGCACCCAATACGAAACTTCCTCCTCAACGAGAATTAGCAGATTATCTTGATATTAACCTTAGCACTGTCACAAGGGCATTTAAAATTTGCGAAGTGAAAGGATTAATCTATGCCGTTACCGGCAGGGGAACCTATGTTACTCCCAATTTAAAAAATGCTATTTTTATGGCGGACAATGATGAAAATAGGAATTATATCGAGATGGGGATTATCAAACCTCTAGATAACACAAACTCATCTGTCGCAAAAGCAATTAAAAGCATTGCCAGCAAAGATTATCTGGAAAATTTATTAGATTACAGACACCCGTTGGGAATGCCTTATCATCGAATGGCAGCCAAAAAGTGGATGAAGCGCTTTAACATGGAGGTACCCATTGAAAATATTGCGATCACTTCCGGAGGGCAAAATTCGTTTTCGCTTATTCTAATGGCCTTGTTTCATCCGGGAGATAAAATAGCGGTTGATGTAAATACTTATCCTAATTTTATTGAACTGGCAAAAATATTGAATATCCAATTAATCCCTATTGAGGGAGATGAGTTAGGCATGAAGCCGGAGAGATTAGATGCCGTCTGCAGAACAAATCCATTGCAGGGCATTTATTTGAGTCCCTCCTGCAATAATCCTACTGCTGTAACAATGAATATGAAGCGCAGAAAGGAAATAGCAGAGGTCATCAATAAACAGGGACTTATTTTAATAGAGGATGATGTATACTCTTTCCTGGCACCAAATGGCTATTTCCCGATTTCGCATTTTGTACCGGAAAGGTTTGTTTATATTCTTAGTATTGCAAAATCACTCAGCTCTGGTATTCGTGTTGCATTTATCGCTTACGCCAATCAGTTTGTTGACAAAATTACGTATGGAATTTTCAATCTCAACGTCAAAACGTCTGCCTTAAATGCAGAAATTATAACAGAATTAATTAATACAGGGGCTGCTGAACAAATCATTGGGAAAAAGCGGGAAATTTCGCAAGAACGGAACCGGCTTTACCAGCAATATTTTCAATTCAATCATCAGAGCGAAAACCCTATTAGTTTTTTTCGCTGGTTACCATTGCATAAAGAATGGCAGCTAAACCAGTTTGAGCATATGGCTTTAAACCAGGGAATCCATGTTTATCATTCTCATCGTTTCTTGGTCAAAAAAGATGAATCTCCTCAATTTATTCGTATTTCACTTACATCACCTATGGACTCCGATGAATTAGAAAAAGGGCTTTGCATCCTAAAAAGATTTTTGTTAGATTCGTAAATACTAATCTTATTAAAGATAATCAACAATATTAATTGATTTGTTGAGTAATCAACGAATTACGGTAATTTAACCATTGAAAGTATGAAGGGCTTTTTTATAATTATAAACAGATGTTGATTATTCAAACAGTATTAATTTTTTATGCGTACATGGATTTTACTGGATCATAATATCCACATGTCCAAACTTTATTAATAAGATGCAAAAGTCAAAAAAGGAGACAAAAGCATGTTTAACGAAACTTTCAAATTATCAAATGATGTAGAAATTCCAAAATTAGGACTTGGCACCTGGCTACTTGACGATGCGCAGGCAGCACAGGCAGTTCGTGATGCGGTATCTATCGGATATCGTCATATTGATACTGCTCAGGCTTATAAGAATGAAGCTGGTGTTGGCGAAGCAATCCGTTCCTGCGGTGTTGCAAGAGAAGAACTTTTCATCACGACCAAGGTTGTGGCAGAAGCAAAGACCTATAATGCAGCTGCGCAGTCCATTGATGAGTCTTTAGCTAAAATGGGACTGGATTATATTGACCTTCTGATTATCCACAGCCCACAGCCTTGGGTGGAATTCCGTGATGAGAACCGTTACTTCGAGGAAAACAAAGAAGTATGGAAAGCGATGGAGGATGCCTATAAGACAGGCAAGGTAAAGGCAATCGGTCTATCTAACTTCCTTCAGGATGATATAGAGAATATTCTTGCGAGCTGTGAGATCAAGCCAATGGTAAATCAGATCTTGGCCCATGTAAGTAATACTCCTATAGAACTAATTGAATTCTGCCAGAAGAATGACATCTTGGTAGAGGCATATTCACCAATTGCACACGGGGCAATTCTGGATCATGCAGAGGTTAAGATAATAGCTGATAAGTATGAAGTATCTGTTGCTCAGCTTTGCCTACGTTATGCGATCCAGCTTGGTCTCGTAGTCATTCCTAAGACAGCAAATCCAGATCACATGAGAAACAATGCAGAGCTTGATTTTGCTATTAGCGATGCAGATATGGAGACTTTGAAGAACGTAGAGCACATTCAAGATTATGGTGAACATAGCTTCTTCCCGGTATTTGGCGGGAAATTAAAATAATCATCTAAAGAATGAGGACAAAAAGAAGAAGCAGGGACCCAATAAGGGTCACCTGCTGCTATTTATATAGTTCGACGTGAGAAGTTTGTCTAAAAATCAAAAATTTGTCTAATTTACAGGTTTAACCTATAAAAATATATTATTTTATAAAGTAATATAAGCTATTATCCTCTTAATAATTGAAGATGGTAATCATTTATACCTATTATAATTAGGTACCATGTCAAGGTCATAGAAAAAGGCTAAAAGATAATTCCTATACTGTTTAGGGTTCGTCTTTTTTATAAATGTTAAAGAACATGAGAATAAAAATAGTTTAGTAATATAGTACCAATATTATTGACATAATAGAATTTCTGGATTAATGTAAAAAAGTAATAATACCGATAAGAATATGGGGGATTAATTGTGAAAAAAGTATTACTGTTTTTTGTAGGTTTATCTTTAGTATTTGCACTAGCTGCATGTAACAGTACAGATAAAAAGAATGATTCAGCATCATCGACTAATAAGACGCTTTATGATCAAATTAAAGCTAAAGGTGAAGTAACGATTGGTACAGAAGGTACATACGCTCCTTTTACCTATCATGATAAAAATGATAAATTAACAGGTTTTGATATTGAAATTGCAACAGAAGTATTTAAGCGTCTAAATATTAAGCCAAAATTTATTGAAACAAAATGGGACGGCATGATCGCCGGCTTGGATGCGAAACGTTATGATATGGTTGCAAACGAGGTTGCGGTTCGTCCTGAACGCCTTCAAAAATATGATATGTCAAATCCTTATATCGCTTCAAAGGCAGTGTTAGTTGTAAAATCAGATAATACTACGATTAAATCGCTGGATGATTTGAAAGGAAAAAAAGTTGGACAATCATTAGATAGTAATTACCGAGTTGTTGCTGAACAACATGGAGCAACTAATACTGTTGTTGACGGTTTTAACCAAGCAATTGATTTGTTAACATCTAATCGAATTGACGGAACTATTAATGATAGTCTTTCTTATTTAGACCTAAAGAAACAACGTCCTGAATTGCCAATTAAGGTTGTTTATACAGAGCCAAATGCAACACAAAACGCTTTTCTATTCCGCAAAGACAACCCTGACTTAGTTAAGGCTGTAAATAAGGCATTGGCAGATATGCAAAAAGACGGAACTTACTTAAAGATTTCTAAAAAATATTTTGGAGAAGATGTTTCTAAGTAAAGGATTGATTCAAATTGATGGCAGATGATCGTTTACACCGGATAATAGGAATCCTTAGTGATTCCTTTTTTCCTCTTTTAAAGGCGGGATTGTATTTTACAATCCCTTTAACATTAGTTTCCTTTGCACTGGGGATTATTCTTGCTTTCTTTACTGCTTTAGCACGGCTCTCAAGTAACAAACAGTTGAATTTTATTGCGAGATTTTATGTGTGGATTTTCCGTGGTACGCCGTTATTAGTGCAGCTTTTTATTCTTTTTTATGGATTCCCAAGTATGGGAATCACGTTAAATCCATTTCCGGCTGCAGTGATTGGCTTTACCCTAAATGTGGGTGCATATAGCTCTGAAATTATTCGTGCAGCTATCCAATCCATTCCAAAGGGACAATGGGAGGCTGCCTTTTCAATTGGGATGACAAAGTCGCAGGCGATGAGAAGAATTATTTTGCCGCAAGCAGTAAGAGTATCCCTGCCGCCGCTTGGGAATTCCTTTATCAGTCTTGTAAAAGATACCTCCCTAGCAGCGACGATTACGGTTACCGAAATGTTTCAAAAAGGTCAACAAATTGCTTCCGTTACGTATGAACCACTTTGGTTATATATTGAAGTGGCTATCATTTATTTGATTTTTTGTACCTTCCTATCTTATCTGCAATCGAAGCTTGAGCAGCGCTATGAAAAAGGCGTTGCGAAATAATGGATGGAGGGAGATTTATGATTTCAGTTGAAAAAGTGTCTAAGCGATATGGAGAATTAGAGGTCCTTAAGGGAATAAGCTTATCCATCGAGAAAGGTAAGACAGCTGTTATTATCGGCCCTTCCGGTTCAGGCAAAACCACATTTTTACGCTGCTTAAATTTACTTGAAACTCCTGAATCTGGGGAAATAACGTTAGGTGATAAGTCCATTGATTTTTCTGGGAAAACAAAATTGTCATCTTCGATCGTAACGTCATTTCGCCAGCAAACAGGAATGGTATTTCAAAATTATAATTTATTTCCACATTTAACAGCGCTTGAGAACGTAATGGAAGGTCAAGTTATTGTCTTAAAGCGAGAAAAAACAGCTGCTCGGGAAAAAGCATTGGCTTTACTTGACAGAGTTGGTTTGCGAGATAAAGCGAATATGTATCCACATCAATTATCTGGGGGACAACAGCAGCGTGTGGGGATAGCTCGTGCGATGGGGTTGGATCCGGCTGTATTGTTATTTGATGAACCTACTTCCGCCCTGGATCCTGAATTGGTCGGTGAAGTGCTAAAAGTAATGAAAGACCTTGCTGATGAGGGAATGACGATGGTTGTGGTAACACATGAGATGTCATTTGCTCAAAATGTTGCTGATCAGGTTATTTTTATGGATCAAGGGGTCATTGTTGAAAAAGGTACACCAGAGGAAATTTTTACTAATAATCAAAATCCAAGATTGGTCCAATTTTTAAATAAAGTGATTGGTAGATAAAAATTTGATAATATAAACAACGCTGTTTGTTCTAGCCTAGAGCCCAATTCCTTTTTATTAAATTGGGCTCTTTTTTATTAAAATAAAAGAAATAATAAATATATCTGTAGTAAAGTCATGTTTAATCGGATGCAATATGAATTTTGAAGAATTAAATGCAACTAGGGGTGATCACATGAATGAAACCATAAAAATAATCAAAAATCATCGTTCTGTAAGGGAGTTTGACCCTGAGAAAGATGTAAGTGATGCTCAGGTGAAGGAGATTATTGAGGCTGCGATGGCGGCTCCCAATTGGGTCAATGGTCAACAAGTGACTGTTATCGAGGTAAGAGACCCTGTAAAGAAATCGACATTGTCTGAAGCTGCGGGTAATCAAAGGTGGGTGAAAGAGGCACCTGTTTTTCTATTGTTTTGCATGGATTTTTATCGGGCGAAACTGGCAGCTGAAAAGAATGGTACTGATTTTCAAATTGTTGAGGATTTAGAGGCAGTTATAGTCGGTTCAACTGATGTTGGAATTGCGATTGGAAGTGCCGTAATTGCAGCTGAATCGATGGGACTAGGAATTGTACCAATCGGAGGAGTAAGGAAAAATCCAAAAGTCTTTGTTGATTTATTAAACCTGCCGGAATATGTTTATCCGATTTCAGGACTAGTCATTGGACATCCAAGGACGCTTCCTGGTCAAAAACCAAGATTACCTCTTAAGGCGACATATCAAAAAGAAAAGTATGATGCTAACGTTCAAATGGACATCATTAATCAATATGATGAAACTATTTCAACTTATATGTCAAATCGGACGAGTGGTCAGGATTCTAGTGACTGGTCAAGTAAAATTGCTCAATTTTACGATAAAGGATTTGAACAATACGCCAAAAACACTAGTCCTACCATTAAACATCAAGGATTTCGTTATCAGTAGAAAAATTGATAAAAAAAGAAACGAGTTACAATTTAACGGGTTCTCTTGATGGGAAGTTGAGTGATAAAAACACAGTTTTTCGTATCTAATTCGGTAAATAAATCTACTTAAAAATAACATTATTTTAAAAAGAAAAGAGCATCATTTGGATGCTCTTTCCCATTCATCTATTTCCTTCATATATGCAAAAAAAAATCTTGCAAATCACCATTAAATGATTCTTTACCCCCGCGAAACTTCATTTCGTTTTCTTCTTGTTTGCCAGGTAGGGAATGCATTTCTAGAGATCACTTAAACTTGTCTCTGTTATAACTAAATGCTGATTTGCTGTATTTGAAAAATAAACGGTAAAATTCCGCCTAAATTGGGTAATACACATATTTCCTTAAAAATAAAGGAAGTTTTTCCGTCTATATTATTCAAATCTAAGGATTCTGTCTTGTTTAGAGCAGCTAAACGGAATTTCTCCGCTTATTTCTACTTCTTGATCTTCCTCTTTATACATTAACCGGAAATTCTCCGCCTATGAATTCTCATACCTACACGAAAATCAACAATGAATACTTACAGATCCTTAAACTAAAAAATTGCACACTTTTAACAGTAGATTTAGACAAAAAAAGCACCTTAATTAGAAAGAACATAAATCATTGTACATTATTTTCTACTACTGAATCCAACGCGTTTTTTCGCATAAAAACATTAAAAACGGCTTATATCTGACATTCCGATTATGCGAAATGGTCTACGATTCTTTTTGTTATTTTGGGTAAAACTCCACCTGGAGTGAACCCGTTAGTTACAATTCCGTTTCTTTTTTTCTGTTCAATTACAAAAATGCTACGCAGGTTAAGAGAAAATGTCGATAATTTTACAGATTATTCTACATAAAATTACAATTATATTACATTATCGACTCATTCATTGTTTTTGCTTCTCTTAAACTATAAACTAGGAATATATTAAGAAAAAGTTAAGAATGAATATATACATAGGTTATAAGAGGAGATTCTAAAATGATTAGAAAAATATTGAAATATACGGTATCCGCTTCCATAATCGCTACGCTGATTCAAACAACCCCTGTTTTTGCTAGTCCAGTGACACAAGGACAAATCAATGCGACACAAGGACAAATAGATAACTTTGAAACGAAGGTTGAACAATTAGACAACCGTATTTCTTTGGCGATGGATAAAAGTCAACAACTTAGCAATCAAATAAAAACTCAACAAGGAAAAATTGAAGGAACAAAGGTAGAAATCCAAAATGCTCAACAGTCTTTAGATGCTCACAAACAGGTTTATGCCGAACGGTTAAAGAGCATTCAATTAGAAGGAAAACAGTCTGTTGCCACTTACGCAGAACTTTTGCTTTCGTCTAATAACATTTCAGAGTTTTTGACTCGTTTTACTGCGATTACTAGTATAATGCAAAGTGACACCGATTTGCTTAATGGTCTAAATGAAAAAGAACAAGCCTTAAAAAGTGCAAAACAAAAATTAGAAAATGAATACAATCAATTAAAAAAGAGCCAAGATCAATTAGCTTCTGAACAAAAACAGATTCAAGAAGATAAGAATGAAATTGAAAAAGAATTAGCAGCTGCGAAAAACACATTACAAACCCAAAAGACTCAATTGGCAGCGCAACAGGCTGAAGAAGCCCGTAAACTTGCGGAACAACGTGCTGCACAAGCTGCACAACAGCTTGCACAACAACAAGCTCAACAGCGTGCTCAACAAAGTCAGCCAAAGACTGTTCAACAAGTTCAGCCACAGCCTCAAACACAAGAACCAGCACCAGTGAAGAGCCCTGTTAAGACACCTGCAAAGTCAACACAACCGGTTACGCCAGTTGCTCCAGTTAATTCTGGATCTGCAAGTGCAGTAATTGCGTACGCGAAACAATTCTTGGGCGTTCCTTATGTATGGGGCGGTACAACGCCAAACGGATTTGATTGTTCAGGATTCACTTCCTATGTGTTTAGGAATGCTGCTGGCATCAGTCTTCCAAGAGTGTCAAGAGATCAGCAGAATGTTGGTACCAGAATTTCTCCAAGTCAAGTACAACCAGGAGATTTAATATTCAGAGGTAACCCTGCTTATCATGTTGCTATTTATATTGGTGGTGGGCAATATATCCACGCACCGCATACAGGTGACGTAGTCAAAATCTCTGCATATAATCCGTCCGATTGGGATAGTGCAGCTAGAGTTCTAAATTAGATCTAACGATTTTGATGTATATTTACTAATCTTATAATCTAAAAACATCCTATTTACGAGAATAGGATGTTTTTTTATGTTTAAAAACCAAAGGTCCAATCAACTCTGATAGGATCTTTTTTTGTAGAGCAATTCAAAATCTTATATTATGAGTTAAACAGAATTGTGAAAAACATGTCAGATAATATGACAACATTGTACAAAAACTATTGATTTCAACTTATAATCAATTTATTAAGTTAACAATGTTGTATAAATTAAAAATATATAGACAAAAGTGTTCAAAAAATATTAAAATAGTGTAAGTACTTACATAACCATTTAAGGAGGATTGAGAGATTTGGAATTAATAATGAGAAACATGTTTCAATCACTTGGGAAAAACACTTCCGCCAATAAACTTGCAAAGAAATATGGATTGCGTTTTGGGGCAAGCCGTTTTGTAGCAGGTGAATCTATTAAATCTGCTATTGAGGCTGTGAAAAGGCTAAATAGCGAGGGTAAGGTTGTGACCTTGGACCATTTGGGGGAATTTGTTTATACCGAAGAAGAGGCACTTGAATCTGCTGCCATGTGTATTCAAACTTTGGATGCGATTAATGAGGCAGGTGTTAATTCAAATCTTTCCCTTAAAATGACATCTCTTGGTCTTGATATAAGCAAAGAGCTGTGTATGAAAAATATGCGTAAAATTCTTGACCGTGCTAAACTCTATAATAATTTTGTTCGAATTGATATGGAGGATTATGCGCATTGCCAAATATCAATCGATATTTACAAAGAGCTTCGCAAGGAATATGACAATGTCGGCCTGGTCATTCAAGCTTATCTTTTCAGGACCGAGCAGGATATTGCCGACTTAAATCAACTGAATGCAAACTTGCGCCTTGTAAAAGGGGCTTACAAAGAATCACCGACTGCAGCCTTTCCTGAGAAAAAAGATGTGGATGAGAACTACAAAAAAATCATTAAGCAACATCTTTTAAACGGCAACTATACTGCAATAGCTACCCATGACGAAACAATGATTGAATATACAAAGTCAGTGGTAAGTGAGCATCAAATACCAAAAATTCAATTTGAATTCCAAATGCTCTATGGTATTTGTGAAGATATTCAAGCAAGACTTGTAAGCGAAGGGTTTAAAGTCCGTGTATATGTCCCATATGGAGACGATTGGTTTGGTTATTTCATGAGACGTTTAGCAGAGAGACCTGCAAATGTATGGTTTGTACTTAAAAATCTACTAAAATAAAAAATTGATATAAAGAGGAGTCGAATTAATATGACAACAACTTTTCAAATAACACCTTTTAAAAATGAACCTTTTACTAATTTTTCGATGGAAGAAAATAAGCAATCCATGTATGCAGCTCTTGCAAAAGTTAAAAAGGAGTTTGGCAAAAAATATCCGATCGTAATAGGAAGCGAAAAAGTGTTTACTGAAGAGCAAACCGTTTCTATTAATCCGGGAAATGTCGATGAAATTATTGGAACTGTTAGTAAAGGGAATCAGGAGCTAGCTGAAAAGGCTATGCAGGAAGCTTTGAAAACATTTGAAATGTGGAAAAAGGTTGACCCAGCAGTACGTGCAGAGTATTTATTCAAAGCAGCGGACTTAATGAGACAGCGCAAGCATGAGTTTTCCTCCTATCTAGTATATGAGTCAGGGAAAAACTGGGCTGAGGCGGATGCGGATACAGCAGAGGCCATTGATTTTATGGAGTTTTATGCGAGGGAAATGATTCGTCTGAGTGAAACAAGCATTCATCAGCCGCTTACTAAAATTGAAGGGGAAGACAACCAAATTTCTTATATTCCTTTGGGCGTTGGAATTGTCATATCTCCATTCAACTTCCCATTGGCCATTATGGCAGGTACGACAGTAGCAGCGATTGTATCCGGAAATACCGTTATTTTAAAGCCTGCAGATGCGACTCCTGTGATTGCAGCTAAGTTTGTGGAATTAATGGAAGAGGTTGGACTACCTTCAGGTGTACTTAACTTTATGCCTGGGGATGGAATCGACGTGGGAGAGTATTTGGTTGAACATCCAAAAACACGTTTCATCTCGTTTACAGGTTCACGTGCTGTAGGATGCCGAATCTATGAGCGGGCATCAAAGGTTCAGCCAGGTCAGCTTTGGTTAAAGCGTGTCATCGCTGAAATGGGTGGGAAAGATGGTGTTGTCGTTGATGAAACAGCTGACTTGGATGCAGCTGCAGCGGCCATTGTTGCTTCAGCTTATGGTTTTCAGGGACAAAAATGCTCTGCTGGATCTAGAGCGATTATTGTAGAATCCGTTTATGACCAAGTAGTGGATAAGGTAGTAGAATTGACCAAAGCTCTATCCGTTGGTCTACCGGAAGAAAACTGTTCAGTAGGTCCAGTGATAGATCAGAAATCGGTCGATAAAATTATGGGCTATATTGAAATTGGTAAAACGGAAGGCAGACTGCTTACTGGTGGTTCAAGAGCGGAAGGGAACGGCTATTATATTGAACCAACTATTTTTGCTGATTTAGATCCAAAAGCCCGTATTATGCAGGAGGAAATCTTTGGACCAGTCCTAGCGATTGCCAAAGCTGCTGACTGGAGAGAAGCAATTGAGATTTATAATAATACGGAGTATGGTTTGACAGGTGCCTACCATTCAAAAGATGAGGAACGAATCAATTATGCTCTTGAGAAAATGCATTGTGGCAATCTGTATATCAATAAAAAGTGTACTGGTGCATTAGTTGGAGCACATCCATTTGGCGGTTTTAATATGTCTGGCACGGATTCAAAAGCAGGCGGATACGATTACTTACTGTTATTTACTCAGGCAAAGTTAAAATCTAAAAAACTATCATAACAATAAAAATCGGGGGAGCTCTCTAGGAGGGGGGCTCTTCCGAGGAAATTAACCAAGGGGTCTTCTACGAATGTAAACGCTTTAATTTAAGGTTGATACGAAGAACGGGGGATGACGATTGAATACACAGATACTTATTTCGATTGGTATTTATTTGGTGGGAATGCTGTTTATTGGTTATTTCGCCTACAAACGAACTTCTAATCTAGCAGATTATATGATTGGCGGAAGGGGCCTAGGAGCTGCAGTTACTGCATTAAGTGCCGGGGCATCTGATATGAGCGGATGGCTGCTAATGGGATTGCCTGGTGCAATGTTTTCCCAAGGCTTGAGCGCATCTTGGATTGCCATTGGTCTGACAATAGGCGCATACTTAAACTGGCTTTACATAGCTCCAAGACTAAGAATTTATACAGAAACAGCTAATAATTCAATGACGATTCCTGCTTATTTGGAAAATCGTTTTGGGGATCAGTCGTCCATGCTGCGGTTAACTTCCGGACTTGTCATTATTGTTTTCTTTACTTTCTATGTTTCATCCGGAATGGTTTCAGGCGGGGTGCTTTTTGAATCAACGTTCAATCTGCACTATCAGGCAGGCCTTTGGATCGTCGCTGCGGTAGTAATTGGCTATACTCTATTTGGCGGGTTTTTAGCGGTAAGTTGGACTGATTTTGTTCAGGGATTAATCATGGTGGTTGCTCTAATTCTTGTTCCGACTGTCACTATTATGGAGGTAGGCGGGTTTGGACCGGCTTTTACTGAGATAAAAGGAATTAATCCTAAGTTATTTGATATTTTTAAAGGGACTTCATTAGTGGGAATTATTTCGTTAATGGCATGGGGGTTAGGCTACTTTGGACAGCCTCATATCATTGTACGCTTTATGGCAATCTCATCTGTTAAACAGATTAAAAAAGCTCGGAGAATTGGCATGGGATGGATGATTTTCTCTGTCGGAGGAGCGATGTTTACTGGGTTTATTGGAATCTCTTTTTATTCAAAACAAGGACTAAATCTTGCAGATCCAGAAACGATTTTTATTAAATTAAGTGAAATTCTTTTCCACCCTCTTATTACTGGATTTTTGTTAGCTGCGTTATTAGCGGCGGTGATGAGTACGATTTCTTCACAGCTTTTGGTGACGGCCAGTTCCCTGACAGAGGATGTTTATAAAACATTCTTCCGCAGATCTGCAACAGACAAAGAGCTGCTGCTCGTGAGCAGGCTTTCGGTCCTGGTGGTATCGTTCATTGCTGTGTTACTTGCTTTCAATAAAAATGGAACAATTCTTTCGCTTGTTGCCTATGCATGGGCAGGATTTGGAGCTGCTTTTGGTCCTGTTATTTTATTAAGTCTTTACTGGAAACGAATGAATCGGTGGGGGGCTCTTGCCGGAATAATTTCCGGAGCCATTACCGTCATTATTTGGGCAAATGTCCCAGTATTAGCGAAAAGTCTATATGAGATGATTCCAGGGTTCCTTGTCAGTTTGACCGCAATCTGGATTGTTAGTCTGGCTACTCCGGAACCTAGTGAACAGTTAAAAAGGGAATTTGATCGATATAAACAATCAGCTTAATATCCCCACTAGAAATTTCAAGAAAAGGTTCAATCATCCTGTTTGACAAAGCTGATATCCGTTCCAACGGATTCAGCTTTTTTACTGGAATCTTGGCTTTGCGCATTTACAGTAAGGAGAGTTAAAATGAAGCGATTAAGTGGATATAGCGTTTCATTTTGTGTTAAAGTGATAAAAAAAGTGGGAAAGGATTTTAGTATGTTCAAAAGTGCACAATATCAATTGGATTACTCCTTTACAATTGTAAATGATCGTACACCATTAACTGAAATAAAAAAGAAACTGAAAGAGTATAATTTTGTCATTGTAGCTGGTGGAACATACTTTATCATTAATAACTACGAATATAACCTGATGGCTATAGGAAACGACTTTACGCCTATTATTGATTGGCTTCTACATCTGAACTGGCTGCCCTCAACAGTCGTTTCGGCTGACAAAGGTCTTACGGCGGAAGTGGACTGGAGGAGACCGGTCCTTTTTAAAGATGAAAGGGAATACATGGGAATTCTAACATCAGGGAAGGAAATAGCAAAACTTAAGAAAGAGAACCTTAAGAGTTCAGCTTATTTTAAAACCTTGGCAGAGACCATAAGCGATTCTGTTACAGCCGTGGATGAAGCAGGAAATGTGGTTTACTGGAATACAACAGCAGAAGAGACATACAAAATAAAAAAGAAATTTATCTTGGGTAAAAGAATCGGTGAGCACTTTAATGATGAATCTGTTATCCTTCATCGAATACTGAGTGAAGGGCGGCCTGTAAGAGGGGAGTATCATCGTCCAAATAAAGATACGCATGTTTTGATAAATGCCTTACCGATAATAATTAATAACGAAATAATCGGCGGTGTCGCTACCGAACATAATATTACCAATATTATCCGGCTTAACGAAGAGCTGGATTCAAATTCATCTTTACTAGTCTCTAAAACAAATCCATTTTCTAGTATTGTTACGGGAAGCTCGAGATTTCAAGAGGCCTTGAAAATTGCGCAAAAAGTTGCTCATGCTGACATACCTGTCCATTTAACAGGTGAACCTGGTTCAGGTAAGGAAATGCTGGCGCAAGCAATTCATTATGGCGGTGCCAAAGCAGAAGAAGCATTTATCACCTTGAATTGTTCAGTCATTCCAGCGGCTATGTTGGAAATTGAACTTTTTGGTTTTCAAAAGGATATCGACACCTCCGAACAGCAAACTTTGCAAATTGGAAGGATTGAACAGGCTTCTAATGGTACGTTATTTATTGAAGATGTTGATAAAATGCCGTTATCCATTCAGGGGAAGTTGCTAGACTACCTAGTCGACCATAGTTTTTACAGGGTTGGAGGGGGAGAAAAGATTACAGCTCCTACCCGAATTATAACCTCAACATCCGAATCCATTGACCTATTGCTAAGAGAAGGAAGTCTTAATGAAAAGCTCTACTTTCATCTCTCGGTCATAACAATCGATATTCCGCCGCTTCGGACAAGAAAAGAAGATATTGCCTCATGGGTTGATAAATATTTCAAGGAATTTAGCTCCAAGTATAAAAAAATGGCTCCTGGGATTCATCCCGAAACGATGCGCTACTTAGTGGACTATGATTGGCCTGGGAATTTGCGTGAACTCAGGAATGCAATCGAACGGATGGTTCTACTAAATGATAAACAGATTATTACAAGTGAACAATTGCCAGACAACATAAAAAGCAAAGTGATTGTTAGTAAGAATGAAGAAGAAGTTGAAAGTAGCACGACGGAAATTTCCTCAAAAAATGCCGAAGCGTCGCAAATAGAAGAGGCATTAAGAAAAACGTATGGAAATAAAAGTGCGGCAGCGAGTTTGCTTGGTATTTCAAGGGGGACGCTATACAACAAAATAAAAGAATATGGTTTAGGTTGAGTGCTAAAACGTGAATTTATGATAAAAGAATAAAGAAAAATGGTGAGGAGGTATAAGAAAATTTGGTTCCGATAAAAGCAGTTGTTTTAGCAGCGGGTGTTTCCTCTAGGATGGGGGAGTTTAAGCCTTTGCTTCCGATTGAGGGAAAACCGATGCTAGAGATTGTTTTAACAAAAGTTTTATCATTTCCGTTTAAAGCTGTATTAGCAGTTGTGGGCTATAAGGCAGATGAACTGAGAGAGGCTATACATGTTCAAGATGATCGGTTTAATTGGATCATTAATGAGCACTTCTTAGTCGGATTAAGTAGTTCGATAAAGGCCGCAATAGATTCCTTTCATAATGAATCAAGTGGTATTTTAGTATTCTTGGGTGACCAACCATTGCTAAAGACATCCACAATCGACCAAATCCTCAAGGTAATCATTGAAAAGGGATTGGCACAATCTAAAAGCATTGTTCAACCAACTTTTAATGGAACACCTGGACATCCCGTTTTTATTTCTGCTCCTATGATCCCTTATCTGAAAACAATAAACGGGGACCAAGGGGCTAAACCAATCTTTAAATACGCTGATCAACATATTTACCTTCCCATTGATGATGAAGGTGCGATTATAGATGTGGATACTAAACAGGATTACCAAAATATAGTGAACCATTCAAAATGAGGCTGCTATCTTCAAGGATGCAGCCTTTTTGATTCCTGATAAAAGCATATCTCACATGACATTGGAGACGAAAAGATATAATAATAATACGGAGGCAGAAATCAAAAAGGAATATCACCTATTAATACAAATTATAAATATAAATATATGTAGAAAAGGAGCTACCGATGACAAAACTAGGTTGGAACTTTGATAACAGTTACGCACGACTTCCTAAATCATTTTTTACAACACAGAACCCGACCCCAGTAAATTCTCCAAAGTTAGTCGTTCTTAATGTACCCTTGGCAGAATCCTTAGGTTTGGATGCTAAAGCACTGCAAAGCGAAGAGAACACGGAGGTGTTTGCGGGTAATAAGATACCCGTAGGTGCTTCACCGCTTGCGCAAGCCTATGCTGGTCATCAATTTGGTCATTTTACTATGTTAGGAGATGGCCGGGCCATCTTAATTGGCGAGCAGATAACACCTCAAGGTGACAGGGTTGATGTTCAGCTCAAAGGTCCAGGCAGAACTGCATACTCCCGCGGGGGAGATGGCCGGGCAGCACTTGGACCCATGCTTCGTGAATATATTATCAGTGAAGCCATGCATGCACTGGGAATTCCGACAACGCGAAGTTTGGCAGTGGTCACAACAGGAGAAACCATTATCCGTGAAACCCTGCTTCCTGGTGCAATCTTAACGCGGATTGCTGCTAGTCACATCCGTGTTGGAACTTTTCAATATGCAGCAGGTAAAGGCGATGTGGATGATCTTCAAGCTTTGGCCGATTACACCATAAAGCGTCATTATCCCAATATTGAGGGTGAGGAAAATCGATACCTTGCACTGCTTCAAGAAGTTGTTAAACGACAGGCCGCTTTGATTGCCAAATGGCAGCTAGTAGGTTTTATTCATGGAGTGATGAACACTGATAATATGACCATTAGTGGAGAAACCATAGATTATGGACCTTGCGCCTTTATGGATCAGTATGATCCGTCAACTGTTTTCAGTTCCATTGACAGAGAAGGGCGCTACGCCTATGCTAATCAGCCGTATATAGGCGGATGGAATCTGGCACGATTTGCAGAAACCTTATTGCCTCTTCTACATGAAAATCAGGAGCAAGCTGTCCAATTAGCGCAGGAGACTATTTCACAATTCACAAACTTATATCAAACCAATTGGCTTAAAGGAATGAGATCAAAACTAGGCATTTTTAACGAAGGGGAACAGGATGAATCTTTATTTGAAGAGCTCCTCAATCTAATGCATAAGTATCAGGTCGACTACACTAATACTTTCCGCAGCTTAACCTTTGCTCAATATGATGATAAAAAGTTATTTGAGAAACCTGAATTTTTACAATGGAAGGAGCGGTGGCAGGCCAGACTTGGAAGTCAGAAGGAAACGGAAGAGGAATCAAATCGGTTAATGCAAAACAGTAACCCTGCGGTAATCCCCCGGAACCACCGGGTAGAAGAAGCACTTGAAGCCGCAGTTACTCAAGGGGATTACAGTGTAATGAACAAACTATTACAAGTACTCTCAAACCCGTATGCACACAATCCGGAACAGGAGGAATACTGTACACTGCCTGAGCCGTCTATTCGTCCTTACCAAACCTTTTGCGGTACATAAGTGAAAAAGGTTTTAATGGAACTTTAAGAAAATACTGATAACTTATTGCCAAAAATGGGAAAATATTATATAGTTAAGATGGACATAGAGTAATTGCTCTATTCTACCGGATAATGGAGAAGATAGTTAAAACTTAAAATGGTAACGAATTCTAGAAATTGATGCTAGATTTTAAAGCCACAGTAAGCTGCAGGGAATTCCCTGCTCTTATTGTGGCTTTTTTATTTCATAAATTAAGAAAGGAGGGTCTGCCTTATGGTAATGCATGGAACCGATCGAAAGAGTGTTCTTTTAAAAGTATATAGGGATACGAACATGGATAAGGACTTTTCGATCCTATCTAAAAATCGTGATGCATTTATATTAGTTGACCTAGAAGGGAAAATTGAATATTCCAGCCATGCTTGTGAACCCTTATTAGGTTATTCGAGGGATACTTTGCATCAGATAACATTAAATAAATTGTTTGTTTCAGACTATTTAAATCAAGAGCAAACCTTCTTTAAAGGGAGAGAACAGGAAAAACTTGATAACTTTGATGCCCAGCTACAAGTCATTGAAGGAAGTATCTTAGATGTAAACGTTACTTCGATTCCTATTTTTTTTGAACAGGATTACCTTGGCGCGTATCTAGTCATTAAGGATATCACATCTATAAAGCAGAACAGGTTAGCGATGGAACGTGAAAAAGAGTATCATGCCTTAATTAATAATTTATCTCGTTTATCTGAAAAACAAGCTACCGCTGGTCAGCTGGCTGCCGGGATTGCCCATGAGATCCGCAACCCCATTACCGCCATCAAGGGCTTTTTACATTTACTAATGGGAGAAAACGTGGGGAATAGAATCTATTTTGAAATTATTAATTCCGAAATTGACCGGATTGAAGAAATTCTAAAAGAGTTAATGGTCCTCGCAAAGCCAAACAAACAAAAGTATGAGCGGGTAAATCTTCAGAGTTTATTAGAGCAGGTTATTACCTTAATGGCTTCGCAGGCCCTCTTAAATAATATTCAAATGGAAACACAGTTTAATTTCACTAATACATGGATTATTGGTGATAATAATCAATTGAAACAAGTTTTTATTAATTATATAAAAAATGCAATTGAAGCCATGCCCGAGGGGGGGATGCTGCGTATAAATGCAATGCCTCTTGTTGGCGGTCGGGTCCGAGTTAGTATAACCGACCAAGGCAGCGGAATTCCTGAAGATATACTTAATCAAATAGGCCAGCCTTTTTTTACCACAAAAGAAAATGGAACGGGGCTGGGGCTGTTGGTAAGCCGACAAATAATAAAAGAACATAAAGGGGATTTATTTATAGAAAGTAGTAGGAATGGAACAACTATTCATGTGGAATTTCCTCTATTTTCAGAACAATAATTTTTATTTCATCGTAATTTTTCAGCTAATATTGTTGTTTTCCTGTGAATTTAATGTTATTATTAATTTTGCCTAATGTCTTGCTGTCATTAGTTTTGGGAAACATGATTAAAGCCTATTTATTATAATAATATATTCTCATTGTGATGGTAAATGGTAGAAACTAATTTTTAAAAGTCGTCTTAACCGTGGCCTAACTTCCTTTTGTGAAGTTAGGCCTTTTTATATTGTATCAAGGGGGATTTGAATGGTTGCAACTCAAGAGGATTTGCTATCTCTGAGCAGTTCAGTTAGTAAAATATTAAAGCGGGGGTTTGGAAAAGGACCGGAAACATGTTATACAGTCTTAAGAGAAAACAGATTATATGTTTATATCCGTAATTTTTTGACGCCTGCCGAAGAAATTTTAACAGATAAGAAAGAATATAATCTGGTGATGAAATTTCGGACATCTGTCATTGAAGCCATGACCAAAGAAATAATGGACGAGGCCTCCGAACTATTAGACATTCCCTTTGAATCGCTCTATCAAGATTGGAATTATCATTCTAATTCGGGCATTATACTTTTAGTCAATCATAGTTTCAATCCTGATGTGAAGATTGATGAAAGTTTCGAGAGGAAATTATTTCGTTTATGTAGAATAGTTGGTTCAAAGCTGCATAAAATCCCCGACGAGTTAAAGATTGTTAAATACACTCAGAATATTTGTGCGATTGAATCAAAGGGGGTCATGCTTCCGTTGGATTATTTATTATCAGAACAGGGGAGTACAGACCTTTTATTTACCCATGTCAGGGAAATTAAAAAGGGATACTTTCAGCATAGAGAATTATTTGAAGACATGTTTAATCGAACGATTGAGGATTTATTTATCATGTGGGACTATAAAAAAAATAAAAGTTACTTAATCTTTAGTTTCAATAAGGTTTATACTTAAAAATTCAATAAAGTTTTGCTGTCTGGACATGATAGTGTTAGGCAGTTTTTTTGCTTGTTGAAAGTGAGGTCGAATTACGGATGTCAGTGCCACTGCAACAAAAGCTAATGGATATAAGCAGTCTAACAAGTAAATTGTTAAGGAAAAATTTTGGACGTGGTCCGGAATCTTGCTATGCTTATGCGAATGAGCGATTTTTGGTTTTTTATATACGGGGGTTTTTGTCGCCATTGGAATCTACTTTGCTTGAGAACGGTAATCCTGATAATATTGAAATTTCGCGTAATATCGTTATGAAAACGGTCCTTAACCAATTAAGAGGGATTATTGAATTAGAATTTGAACAAGATGTCGAATGCTTTTATCATGATTGGAATTATCCGCAAAATACAGGAATGATCACGGTTCAATTCGAAGGTGATATTAATGAACCTGTTAGTCAGAATCAACCTATCTCGTTTGATCCGAAACCTTTAATTAATGAGGTTGAAAGAATTAGTATTTTGGTACAAAAAAGGCCGGAAAAAACAGAGGCGATCTGTATCTCTCCAAAAATACATGTGGTAAAAAGAGAAGGGATCTTAGTTCAGATTGAAAAGATGTTAATCGCTAAGGGATATGAACATACTTTGCTAGTTACCAAGGATGAACTAGAAAAGTCCTATTTGCATAGAGATGGGCGTTTTGAAGAAATCTTCCGGAATCCTGTTGCCGATATTTTCGTGGATTGGGACTTAAGTGAAGACCGGAGTATTATCTGCTTTGTACTAAAATAGGATGGTGAATAATTATTGATTTTAAGCTGAATTTTTCTTAAGGAAAATTTGGCTTTTTTTATGGCTCAACTTTTGTAATAAGTATTGACAGAATAATCAAATAAGGATTAGTATAAAAGAGTATTAAATATTTACGAACGTCATTCGATAATGTCGAACAAAAAGGAGAATCCATAGTGGCGGAACGTTTGATTCAATCAATAGAAAGAGCAGCAGATGTCCTAGAACTATTTTTAACTTCAACTCCAGAACTAAGTATCAAAGAAATGAGCGACAGATTGAACTTATCAAAAAGTACCGTTCACGGCATTATCAAAACATTAGAGCACCGAGGCTATCTTCAACAAAATCCAGATGATTTGAAATATCGGCTAGGAATTAGACTTCTTGAACTAGGAAACTATGTAGGAAAACATCTGGATATCGGCAGAATAGCCAGACCGATTATTAGAGAACTTGTTGACGATCTAAATGAAACCGTTCACTTAGTAACCCTACAGCGAAATGAACTTATTTACATCGAAAAAGTAGAAGGTCCCAGTGCTCTTACCATTTATTCGCATATTGGGAAAAGGGCCCCATTTCATTGCACCGGTGTCGGTAAAGCGATTCTGTCTCAGCTAAGTGAAGAAGAAACAGATCGAATATTATCCTCAGCCAACTTGGAAGCATTTACGGAATTTACGACAACAAATATTGAGGATATCAAAAAGCTTTTACCAACGATACGGGAACAAGGTTATGCGGTTGATGATGAAGAAATTGAGCTTGGGCTAAAATGTATAGCTGCTCCGATTTTTAATCATCAAGGCAATGTAATCGCTTCAATCAGCTGTGCTGCCCCAAAGGTAAGGTTAGATGAAAAGCGGCTTCCAAAGGTCATCAATGGGATTAAAAAAGCAGCTGCTGAGATTTCAAAAGGGTTAGGTTATTTAGGGTAATAATTCATCTTTTAGTGAGTGCATACATAAAAATGGAAGTTTAGGAGGAGATCTATTTTGTCAAAAGTAAAAGTTGCCATCCTTGGCTCGGGGAACATCGGAACAGATTTAATGGTCAAACTAGGACGCTCTGAATTTTTAGAACTAACTGCTGTCATTGGTATTGACCCGCAATCAGATGGTTTACGACGTGCTAGAGAATTAGGTTATGCAGGGGTAGATACAGGAATTGATGGTTTCCTTGAAGATCCAGATTTAAAAGCGGATATCGTTTTTGATGCAACAAGTGCAAAAGCACATCTTTATAATGCTAAAGTTTTAAAAAAGGCAGGTATAAAAGTAATCGATATGACACCTGCAGCTGTAGGGCCTTATGTATGTGCTGCCGTTAATATAGAAGACCACTTGGATAAGAATAACATCAACCTGATTACTTGCGGCGGTCAAGCAACCATTCCAATGGTTCATGCTGTTAACCGAGTAGCTCAGGTAGAGTACGCTGAAATTGTGGCCACCATTTCTAGTAGAAGTGCAGGACCTGGAACTCGGGCAAATATCGATGAATTTACTGAGACAACATCACGAGCAATTGAAAAGGTTGGCGGAGCCAAAAAAGGTAAGGCGATTATCATCCTAAACCCAGCGGAACCGCCCATTATCATGCGGGATACTGTTTATGCACTTGTAGAAGAAGGAAGTATGGACGAAGAAGCCATTACGAAATCAATTGAAGAAATGATTAAAGTGGTTCAATCATATGTACCTGGTTATCGACTTCGCACGGAACCGATTTTTGATGGTAATAAAGTGACTATATTTTTAGAAGTAGAAGGTGCTGGTGATTACCTGCCAAAATATGCAGGAAACCTAGATATCATGACATCAGCAGGTGTGAAGATTGCTGAGGCATTCGCAAAAAAACTACTTACAAAAGAAACAGTTTGATCTGATAGGAGGGAAATAAAATGAAAAATGAAAGAGATATCCTCATTACGGAGGTAGCTTTACGGGACGGAAGCCATGCGATTAACCACCAATTCACGGTCGAGCAAGTACTTAAAATAACGAAAGCATTAAATGGTGCCCATGTACCTTTTATCGAAGTATCTCATGGAGATGGACTAGCAGGGTCTTCCTTACAGTATGGTCTTTCTCGTACCAATGAAATGGAATTAATTGAAGCAGCTGTATCGGTAGCAGATAAGTCTAAAATCGCGGTACTGCTTCTACCTGGAATTGGTACGTTGCATGAATTAAAAGAAGCCGCTAATTTAGGTGCGAAAATGGCTCGGATTGCCACCCATGTAACAGAAGCAGACGTAGCTCCACAGCATATTGCTTATGCAAAAGAATTAGGAATGGAAACAGTAGGATTCTTAATGATGAATCATATGGCACCAGTTAATAAATTAGTAGAACAAGCCCAATTAATGGAAAGCTATGGTGCAGACACGGTATATGTTGTAGACTCAGCGGGTTTTCTGCTGCCTGACCAAGTGCGTGAACGGATTCGTGCCTTGAAACAGTCTGTGGGTATTAATATTGGTTTCCATGGTCATAACAATCTATCACTTGCAATGGCCAATACACTTGTGGCGATTGAAGAGGGAGCAACTCGTATTGACGGAAGTGTACGCTGCCTTGGTGCTGGAGCAGGTAACACCCAGACAGAAGTATTGGTAGCGGTTTGTGAACGGATGGGAATCAAAACAGGAGTAGATTTATATAAAATGATGGATTTAGCGGAAGAGATTGTGGCGTCTATGTTACAAGTGCCGCAGGAAATTACAAGAGACAGTTTAACATTAGGGTATGCGGGTGTATACTCAAGCTTTGCTCTTCACGCCAAACGGGCTGCCGCAAAATTCGGCGTGGATTCACGTGATATTTTAATAGAATTAGGAAAGCGAAAAGTGGTTGGCGGTCAAGAGGACATGATTGTGGATGTGGCTGCTGAAATTGCCAAGCAAAACAATAAAGTAGTGCTGGGGTAAGAGATTCATAGTAAAAAAAGCAAGTAGGTTCTGTCGCTCGTGACATGCTTACTTGCTTTTTTCTTTTAGAAGAGTATATTAGTAATTGTTTTTATTTGGATAATTTCTTATTTGCCCCATTATTCAAAAAAATGTGATAAAATAATCAAAATAGTATTAAAATTATGTGACTATATTTTTATTTTCAAGGATTTATAGGAACTAAGGATGGGAGCCGTAATCATGAAGGAGCTAAAAATTGATATCACTCTAAGCACAGAAAAAAAACAAAAGCCATCATTTGACAATTTAGAGTTCGGGAAATACTTTACTGACCATATGTTTATCTGGAACTATACAGAAGGCAAAGGATGGCATGACCCTCGAATTGTCCCGTATCAACCCATTACGCTAGACCCAGCTGCAACTGTTTTCCATTATGGACAAACAGTCTTTGAAGGCTTAAAAGCATATATGACTAAGGACGAACAAGTTTTATTGTTTAGACCAGATGAAAACTTTAAACGGTTTAACAGATCCAATGACCGGTTAGTTATGCCAGAACTTGATGAGGAGGGTGCACTAAGCGCCTTAAAGCAATTAATTCAAATTGAACGGGATTGGATTCCTACTGCGGAAGGGACATCCCTCTATATCCGTCCATTTATGATCGCAACGGAAGCATTTTTGGGTGTACATCCTGCAAAAACCTATCAATTTATGATTATTCTTTCACCAGTAGGTGCTTATTATAAAGAGGGTATCAATCCGGTTAAAATTGCTGTGGAAAGTGAATATGTACGTGCTGTTGCTGGCGGAACTGGAAATGCTAAGACAGCAGGGAACTACGCAGCAAGCTTAAAGGCAGGCGAAATTGCCGAGAAAAATGGTTATTCACAGGTGTTATGGCTTGATGGTAAAGAGAATCAATATATCGAAGAAGTTGGCAGTATGAACGTCTTCTTTAAAATCAATGGTGAGGTTATAACTCCGGCTTTAAATGGGAGCATCCTTGAAGGGATTACCCGTAAATCGGTTATCGAGCTATTGAATTACATGAATGTACCAGTTGTTGAGCGAAAGCTTTCAATCCATGAAATTCAGCAGGCCTATCAGGATGGAGTATTAGAGGAAGCATTTGGTTCAGGAACGGCCGCTGTTATCTCTCCAATCGGAGAATTACTATGGAAAAACGAGAAAATGTTGATTAATAATGGAGAGATTGGTTCTTTATCGAAGCAAGTATATGATACACTAACGGGAATCCAAAATGGCATAAAAGAAGATCCTTTTGGATGGTCTGTAAGAATCTAAGGTGAAGAATGATGACCATAAAAAAAGTCTCGTTGATTGGTTTGGGAGCATTAGGAATTTTATTTGGTAACCAATTATCCAAAAAAATCCCTTCGGCTGATTTAAGAATAATCGCTGATCGAACCCGAATTCAAAGTTATCAAGACGAGGGTGTCTATTGTAATGGAGAACTCTGTCATTTTCAATATATGACACCTGAAGAAGTGTGCGAGCCTGCTGATTTACTGATTATCGCAGTTAAATTTAATGGTTTAAATGAGGCCATTCAATCAGTAAAACACCATGTTGGTAAGAAAACACTGATTATCTCTCTCTTAAATGGAATCACTAGTGAAGAAATAATTGGTGAGGCATATGGTATTGAGAAAGTGTTGTATTGTGTGGCACAAGGTATGGATGCTGTAAAAGTGGGGAACCGTTTAACTTATGATCATATGGGCATGCTCTGTTTTGGTGAAAAAGAACCAGTGCTAAATTCGGAAAAGGTAAACCGTTTAGCTGATTTTTTTGAAAAAATGGAGATCCCATATGAGACTGACCCCGACATGGGAAAAAGGCTTTGGGGTAAATTCATGCTAAATGTTGGGGTTAATCAAACGGTTGCGGTATTTGAAAGCGACTATGGTGAAGTGCAGCAGGATGGACCGGCAAGAAGCATGATGATCTCAGCGATGAGAGAGGTGATTGCCCTCTCATCAAGAGAAGGAGTTAAGCTAACGGAAAATGATTTAGATTATTGGTTAAGGGTACTAGGAACTTTAAGTCCAGATGGAAAGCCGTCGATGGCGCAAGATGTCGAGGCTAGACGGTTCAGTGAAGTTGATTTATTTTCTGGTACAGTAGTGGAACTCGGTAAAAAATACGGAATCCCTACACCAGTCAATCAAGAGTTGTTTGAAAGAATTAAGCAGCTTGAGAGTCAATATACTGGTATAAAAATTTAAAGAAAAAGTAAAGGCAGCTTCCTAATCGGGAGCTGCCTTTATTTGTATGATGAAATAAAGGTAAGTGGAAAATGATTGTATTTTAAAATATTATAATGTTATAATGTGTTAGTATGATAATATGTTAACGTACTAAAGGGTTTTTACTATTAATCTTGTAAAAGGTGGTTATACATGATGAAACGTATTGCAACAATTATCTTGGCCATTGCAGCCGTATTTTCTCTTTTGACTGCTTGCTCAGGCAAAACATCTGGAAATGGGAATGACAATACACTGGTCATCGGGATTGATGATAAATTTGCTCCAATGGGATTCAGAGATGAAAATAACAAAATTGTTGGATTTGATATAGATTTAGCAAAAGCTGCAGCCGAAAAAATGGGCAAAAAGGTACAGTTTCAGCCAATCGATTGGAGTACAAAAGAGTCTGAACTTAGCAGCGGACGGATTGATCTTATTTGGAATGGATATACCATAACAGATGAACGGAAGAAAAAGGTATTGTTTACAAAGCCATATTTAAAAAATGCTCAGGTAGTAGTAACTAGAAATGATTCTAACATCACTAAACTTTCTGATTTAGCAGGTAAGGTTGTAGGTCTGCAATCACTTTCTTCGGCATCTGATGCATTAAATGCGAACCCAATTAAATCAAAATTAAAGACCATTACTGAGTTTAAAGATAATGTTTCAGCTTTAAATGACTTAAAGAGCGGTCGTTTGGATGCTGTAGTTATTGATGAAGTTGTCATTAATTATTATATGACAAAAGAAAAAGATACTTTTAAAATATTAGATGAATCCCTTGCTCCGGAAGAATACGGAGTAGGTGTGAAAAAAGGAAATGAAGATTTACTAAAAAAACTTCAAAAAGCCCTTAATGACATGAGTACAGATGGTACGGCAGCGAAAATTTCAACTAAGTGGTTTGGAGAAGATAAGGTATTAAAGTAGTATCGATTGAGGTAAAACAGGATTTCCGTAGGAAAGCCTGTTTTGTTTGTTAATAGGAAAAGTGAAACTCTGGTCTAACATGTAAGTTGGTACCTGCAATTCGTAAGTTTATGTTTTTCTAAATGGAGGAAAATGTTGAATGTCTATTGATTATATTATTTCGATCTTGCCGCCAATGCTTGAAGGGGCCCAGATGACCGTCCTATTGTTCTTCATTGCAATTGTACTGGCGATTCCATTAGGCTTTTTATTAACATTAGCAGTGAGAAGCCAAATTAAACCATTGTCATGGCTTGCTCAAACTTATATCTATGTTATGCGGGGAACACCACTGTTATTGCAATTATTGTTTATCTGTTTTGGGCTGCCAATGATTCCTGTTATCGGTGAGTATCTCGTTTTGGACCGTTTTGTTGCAGCGTGCTTAGGGTTTATTTTAAATTATGCCGCTTATTTTGCGGAAATTTTTCGAGGCGGGCTATTGGCCATTGATAAAGGGCAATACGAGGCATCCCAAGTACTAGGGCTGAATCGCTGGCAAATGACAACTAGAATTATTTTGCCGCAAATGTTCCGGATTGCTCTTCCGGCAGTCGCGAATGAGTCTGTTACACTCGTAAAAGATACCGCGCTCCTCTATGCAGTCGCAGTACCAGAATTATTGCATTTTGCCGAAACAGCAGTCAATCGTGATTTTACCATTGTACCATTCGTTGTCGCTGGGGTTATTTACCTTTTGATGACTCTTGTATTAACACTAGTATTCAAGTGGATTGAAAATAGATTTAGATTTGAATAAAGGTATGGGTGATTTATGTCAATCATTGAAGTTTCAAACCTCAAAAAATCTTATGGGAATTTAGATGTTTTAAAAAATATTACTTTTGATGTAAATAAAAATGATGTTGTAGCAGTCATCGGTCCGTCTGGTTCCGGTAAAAGCACGATGCTTCGAAGTCTTGTCCACCTTGAACAAGTTGACGCAGGCAGTATCAGTGTTGCAGGGGATTATTTGGTGAAAGAGGGGGTCTATCCAAAACTCTCTGAAATCAAGCAGATTACCGCCAAAATGGGAATGGTTTTTCAGCATTTTAATTTGTTCCCGCATCTCACTGTTCAGGAAAATTTGATGATTGCTCCTAAATTGGTGAAAAAGGAAACTGCTGCCGCCCTGGAGCAGCGAAGCTCGGAACTTCTTGATAAAATCGGTCTATTAAACCGAGCTAAGGCGTATCCAGCTAATTTATCGGGCGGGCAAAAGCAGCGCGTAGCCATTGCACGGGCACTTATGATGAGCCCTGATATCCTATTGTTTGATGAGCCTACCTCAGCTCTTGATCCTGAATTAACAGGGGAAGTTCTTCAAGTAATGAAGAATTTAGCAGAATCGCATATGACCATGATTGTGGTTACACATGAAATGGGTTTTGCAAAAGAAGTAGCAAATCGGGTTATCTTCATGGACAATGGGGAGATTATCGAGTCTGGACCTCCGTCTGAAATTTTTACCAATCCTCAATTTGAACGAACAAAGGCTTTTTTAAACCGAAGTTTATAAACAGTAGAGCTCATCTTTTTAAGGATGGGCTCTTTTTTATCGCAGAATTCAAAGGTACATTACAACAAGCTCTTAATGATGTTATATATGATAGTCAATTAAATAAATAATATAAATCCAAGTTGGTTAGGGAAGGATATAAGTAAAAAAAGGAGGTCCTTTCTCAATGGATTTGAATCCGTTTACCAATAAGGATAAGGATAACGAAGAAAAGGAAAAACTTGCAGCCATTCTTGAAAATTCTAAAGAAATGGAAGAAGAGTTGATGCGGACGTATCTCATAACAGCAGAGCGAATTCATGATAATGATGTATTAAAAGAGCGACTTGAGAACTTTGCCCAAGGTAACGCCAAACGGACGAAACAGTTAATGGATGAATTGAATAATCTTACAGATAAATAAAAAAAGGTGAAAGTTCTCTTTTAATTAAAAGAGATTTTCACCTTTTTTTTTACCGAATGCCTTTCATTAATCCCTGAATCTTTGGTGCTAGCATTAATAGAATCATCCCAAGGACGATGGAAGCACCGCCGATTACACCAAAGTAGGTCATTTCTGATGCAGGTGTATAGAATTTAACTACCTGTGCATTTAATGCCTGGGCAGCTGCACTTGATAAGAACCACAAACTCATCGTTTGCGCAGAAAATGCTGCTGGGGCTAATTTTGTAGTAGCTGATAGTCCAACAGGTGATAAACATAATTCACCTAATACAACAATTAGATAACTAAGAACGAGCCATAATGGATTTACTAACGAGTCCGTTCCACCGAAATAAGCAGGAACAAGAATCACCATAAAGGATAAACCGGCAAATAATAAGCCAAGTGAAAATTTTTGCGGAATGGAAGGCTCACGCTTTCCTAATTTCACCCAAATTGCCGCGAATACTGGAGCCAATACAATAATAAATAAAGGGTTTAATGATTGAAACCACGCTGGAGAAATATGCAATCCAGCAAAATCTAATTGTGTACGTTTATCAGCATAGTTTGCAAGGATGGTAGAACCCTGCTCCTGAATAGCCCAGAACATCACGGAAGCAATAAATAACGGAATATATGCAATAACACGTGAGCGCTCTACAGATGTAGTTTTAGGGCTTGTGTACATACGAATAAAGTAAATAGTTGGAATTAGTATTCCTAGAATACTTACAATATTAATAAATCCTTCAAATGTTAATTTCCCACTTGGAATCGTCATAAAACAAATAATAGCAATAACAATAATCGCAAAAGCGAAATAAGTATATACTTTTTTCTTTTCAGCAGATGTAAACGGGTTTGTTACCGTTGTTCCAGCAAGTCCAAGGTTTTTCTTCTTTGTTATAAGGAATAAAATAAGTCCAAGGAACATACCTACCGCTGCGATACCAAATCCCAAGTGGAAGCTAGTATTCATGATGGTTTTAGATCCAACAATTAATGGTGAAAGAAAGGCACCTGCGTTAATACCCATGTAAAAAATACTAAAACCAGCATCACGGCGGTTATCGTTTTCAGCATACATTTCACCAACAACGGTTGAAACATTTGGTTTTAATAATCCGGTACCCAAGACAATTAGTACCATTGAAACAAAGAAAAAGGCGATACTTCCAGGAATGGCAAGGGCAATGTGACCCAGCATAATGAGAATTCCACCAATGAAAACTGCTTTTGAGGTACCAAAGATACGGTCAGCGAACCAGCCGCCAATAATCCCTGACATATATACGAGGGAACCATAAATGGACATAATAGACAATGCCAAGGTTTGGTCCATGCCTAAACCGCCCTTGGTTACACTATAATACATATAGTAAACGAGAATAGCTCTCATTCCGTAATACGAAAATCTCTCCCAGAATTCGGTGAAGAAAAGGGTAAATAAACCTTTTGGGTGACCAAAGAATCCTTTCTGAGGTACACTATCCACAATTTTCTGTTTATTTATGTTTGACATTAAATAACCTCCTTTTACATTATTCTATAATAATTTTGTATTTTTGAATTGTCAAAAACTTTTTTTGGAAAATAGATTTGTAATAAATAAAAACCTAGATAATTCAATATATTCAGGATTACCAAGGGTAAAAAGAAAGTTTTTTGGGAATAATATCTCATTTCTGACAAGAATTATTATTCACTCTATTTAATTGGTGACAGGCACCATTTTTTTTTAAGATAAGAAATTATAAAAATTGACTTTGAGAATTGTCCAGCTCTAGCGCCTAGCCCCTCGAGGTCACAAGACAAGCCATCCAAAAGGTTAAAAAGCAACCTTTCGGCTGGCTTGTCTTGTGCTTGTCGGGGCTGAGCAAGGCGCTTGCGCTTTACTTTTAAAAATAGGCTTTACAGTGATTGACTTTGACGTTGCGTAAAGGTGTATTGTTGATTTAGAGGAGGTGATGGTGTGGAGTATACAGTGCAAAGGTTGGCTTCTTTGGCGGGTATCAGCACTAGAACGCTAAGATACTATGACGAAATAGGGATTCTTAAGCCGGCAAGAATTAGTTCGTCAGGATATCGGATCTATGGCCAGGAAGAAGTCGACCGGCTGCAGCAGATTCTTTTTTTTAGAGAATTAGATGTCAGCTTAGATAAAATTAAAGAAATAATCACAGATCCTTCATTTGATGGTGCGGCCGCACTTAGAGAACATCGTGAAAAACTCCTTGAGAAAAAGAAGCAATTAGAGTTATTAATTGCTAATGTCGATAAAACTATTGCGTTAACGGAAGGGAGAATGGAGATGTCTAATAAAGAAAAGTTCGAAGGTTTTAAGAAAAAGATGATTGAGGATAATGAAAAACAATTTGGGCAAGAAATACGCCAAAAATATGGTAATGACAAGGTAGATCAATCGAATGCTAAGGTAACGAATATGACCGAGGTGCAGTATAATGAAGTAACTGCGTTAGCTGAAAAAATCAAACTCACTTTAGCGGAGGCTTTTAAAACAGGTGATCCTAAAGGAGAATTGGCCCAAAAAGCGGCTGAGCTGCATAAGCAATGGTTATTGTTTTATTGGAACGAATACAGTAAAGAGGCCCATGCCGGTCTTGCTCAAATGTATGTTGATGATGAAAGATTTACTGCTTACTATGATAAGGAGCAGCCCGGTACAGCTGAATTTTTAAGAGATGCGATAAATATTTACACTGGGATCAAGAAGTAATCTAGGTGCCTGACACTATGGTGTCAGGCACCATTTTTTAGTTTAGTCAATTCTTTAAAGTGGAAAGTCGAAAAGTTGTATGAATAATTGGTTCTAAAATTCAATAGATTATAGAAGCTTTTGTTTCGAATAGTAGAAAAGAGAAAAGTAGGTGTGAAGGTGGAGAAAGGGCCTATTCTGCGAATTAATGATTTAAAAGTGTCATTTCAATCGGGAGGGAAATATATCCCTGCTGTTGATGGAGTGAGTTTTGAATTAAAAGAGGGAGAAATACTCGGAATCGTTGGTGAATCAGGAAGCGGCAAGAGTGTCACCGCCTTATCTGTAATGGGGTTAATACCATCGCCTCAGGGAAAAGTGGACAATGGCAGCATTATTTTTGAGGAAAAAGAGATAACGAATATTTCTGAGAGCGAGTGGAGAAAAATACGTGGTAATCAAATATCCATGATTTTTCAGGAACCAATGACATCCTTAAATCCTTTATTCACCATTGGGAACCAACTAAAGGAAACGATTCGGTTACATACCAATCTAACAAAAAAAGAATCAAAGATGCGTAGTATCGAATTATTGCGGCTTGTTGGGATTCCTAGAGTAGAAGGGATTTTAAAGGAGTATCCTCACCAATTATCAGGAGGGATGAGGCAGCGGGTAATGATTGCAATGGCAATGGCCTGCCATCCTGAGGTATTAATAGCGGACGAGCCCACAACAGCACTAGATGTCACGATTCAAGCGCAAATTCTCGCGCTAATGAAGGAGTTAAATAAAAAAACGAATACTTCTATCATCCTCATTACGCATGATTTAGGAGTTGTTGCAAGTATTTGTGAAAAAGTGATGGTCATGTATGCAGGGCAAATTGTGGAGCAAGGTGAAGTCAGGGAAGTACTGAAGAATCCTGGGCATCCCTATACAAAGGGACTATTAAAATCCGCACCCGATATAAGAGAACATAAAGAACGGCTCTATAGTATTCCGGGAACAGTCCCGGCGCCAGGTACAGTGAAACAAGGCTGCCGCTTTGCTGCTAGATGTTCAGAGTCCTTTGCAAGGTGCCAAACGGAAGATCCGAAATTATATGTTTCTAGCAATGATGGACATTTAGTACGCTGCTTTTTACATTCAGTAAAGGAGGGGAGTGATCAGCATGCCGGAGTTACTACTTGAGGTTAATGGTCTTAAAAAATACTTTCCGATAACAGGTGGACTTTTTGGCAGGAAACAAGGGGAAGTAAAGGCTGTGGATGATGTTTCTTTTTATGTAAAAAAAGGAGAAACGCTCGGTATTGTCGGTGAAAGCGGCTGTGGGAAATCGACTACTGGACGCTTACTGATGCGCTTGATTGAAGCCAGCAGCGGGAAGATTCTCTTCGAAGATCAAGAAATTACTAGAATGTCAAAGTCAGAATTAAGAAGATTGCGGCGCGATATACAAATGGTCTTTCAAGATCCTTATGCCTCCTTAAACCCCAGACATTCAATTGAACAGATTCTTGAAGAGCCATTGATTGTACATGGAATAGGGACAAAAGAAGAAAGGCGGAAGCAGGTAAGGGATATGCTTGACGTAGTTGGCTTGAGCAGCTACCACGCCAAACGATATCCTCATCAATTTAGCGGCGGACAGCGTCAGCGGATTGGAATAGCCAAGGCACTTATGACGAAACCAAAGCTGATTATTGCCGATGAACCCGTCTCAGCATTAGATGTTTCTATTCAGGCCCAAGTCCTAAATTTAATGAAGGATATTCAAAACGAGTTTCAGCTTACCTATATATTTATTTCCCATGATTTAGGGGTAGTCAGACACATTTGTAATCGGGTCGGTGTGATGTATTTAGGAAGATTGATAGAGTTAGCCGAAAGTGAAGAGTTATATCAAAATTCGTATCATCCTTATACAAAGGCACTGCTTGCAGCGGTACCTATTCCGGACCCCGATAGTAAGAAGGAAATGATTTTCATTGAGGGTGAGATGCCAAGTCCAGCAAACCCTCCATCAGGCTGTGCCTTCCATACCAGGTGTTCACAGGGATTGGATATTTGTAAAACAACTAGACCTCGAGAACATGATCTAAAGGGTCATCTTGTTGCATGTCACTTATATAACAAGTGATATGTCTCATTCATGATAATAAATAAAAATAATTGGGAGGAACAAACGTTATGAGGAAAAAAAGTTCTTTTAAACTGCTGTTGATCGCTTTGCTAGCCATTAGTATGTTTTTGGCTGGGTGCAACAGCAAATCAAACCAAGCAGGGGGAAAGAAAGAACCTGCCTCTGGAAGTGAAACGAAAAAGGATACTCTCGTATATGGCCGTGGAGGAGATTCTACCTCATTAGACCCTATAACCTCAACAGAAGGAGAAACATTTAAAGTAACCGACAACATTTTTGAAAACCTACTACAATATGGCGACCAAGACACCACTATTCACCCCGGACTTGCTGAATCATGGGAAGTTACTCCGGATGGATTAACTTACACATTTAATCTTCGGCAAGGAGTTAAATTCCACGATGGCACGGATTTTAATGCAGAAGCAGTTGTATTTAACTTTGACCGCTGGATGAATGGAAACGCGGACAGCTTCCCTTACTACACCATGTTTGGTGGTTATAAAGGGGATAAAGGTCACGTTATTAAAGAGGTAAAAGCCATTGATGATTATACCGTTCAGTTTGTATTGACCAGACCACAGGCGCCATTCCTAAAGAACTTGGCCATGTCTCCGTTTGGAATTGCCAGTCCGACGGCTGTTAAAAAATACGGTGACAAATTTAGAGAACATCCTGTTGGAACAGGTCCTTTTAAATTTGTTGATTGGAAAGAAAACGACTCAATTACCCTCGAGAAAAACCCTGATTACTGGCAAAAAGGCTATCCTAAGTTAAACAAAGTTGTTTTTCGTGTCATTCCTGAAAATACGGCTCGTCTTAACGCCCTAGCTAATGGCGAAATAGACATAATGGATGGTTTGAACAATTCAGATGAAGCAACAGTAAAAGCAAATGACCAGCTCCAAGTGATTGAACGTCCATCTATGAACGTAGGGTATATTGGATTAACTACCACTCATAAGCCATTTGACAACAAGCTTGTTCGCCAAGCGATGAATTACGCGATTGATAAAAAAGCGATTATCGATGCGTTTTATGGAGGTAAGGCTTTAGAGGCTGTTAATCCAATGCCTCCTTCGATTGAAGGCTATAACAAGTCCATTGAGCCGTACCCATATGATTTAGAGAAAGCCAAACAATTATTAAAAGAGGCCGGTTACGAAAAAGGATTTGAAACGGACCTTTGGGCGATGCCGGTAGCTCGTCCGTATATGCCTGAAGCACAAAAGGTAGCAGAGGTCATTCAAGAAAGCCTAAGTAAGATTGGTGTCAAAGTCAAAATACAATCGGTTGACTGGGCAACCTATTTAGAGAAAGCAGCTAAAGGTGAGTTTGATATGTTCATGCTTGGATGGACAGGGGATAATGGTGATCCCGATAACTTCTTATACACCTTGCTTGATAAAGACAGCATTGGAAGTAATAACTATTCCTACTACAGCAATGACCAATTGCACGATATCTTAATTAAAGCCCAGACAGAAACAGACCAGGCAAAGCGTAATGCCCTTTATGAGCAAGCTCAAGTGATTATCCATGATGATGCTCCATGGGTGCCGCTCGTACACTCTACACCATTATTAGCAGCAGCGAAAGACGTAGTTAATTATCTGCCGAACCCAACAGGCTCAGAACCTCTGACAAAAGTTGAATTCAAATAAGAAGGTAAAAAGGGAGGGATTTTTCCCTCTCTTTTATTCAATACAAAAGAGGTGAAAAGAATTGTTTACTTACACAGTCCGCCGCCTGTTCTCTTTAATACCCGTTTTAATTGGGATGACCCTGGTTGTTTTTGCGATTATCCATGCCATTCCTGGGAATCCAGCCCAAGTCATTCTTGGTCAAAGAGCAACGGAAGAATCGATTGCTGTGCTGACAAAGCAACTAGGATTGGACAGACCTTGGTATATACAATATTTCGAATATATAAAAGCATTGCTCCATGGAGATTTAGGCATTTCTTTGAGGACAAGAGGTTCAATTAATCAGGAAATTTGGCCTTTCCTTGCTGCAACAGCGGAATTAACGATTGTATCCATGTGTATTGCTGTTGTTATAGGAGTAAACGCAGGGATTGTTAGTGCTTGGTTCTCAAAATCATGGTTTGATTATGCTGCCATGGTCCTTGCTCTTGTTGGAGTATCACTTCCAATATTTTGGCTTGGATTAATGGAGCAGTGGGTATTTTCCATACATTTAGGGTGGCTCCCAACTACAGGAAGAGAGGATGTTCGGGATCCTATATCCGCTATTACCAATCTTTACTTACTAGATACATTGCTACAAGGTAGATTTGATCAGTTTATCGTAGTGCTCAAACATTTGATCCTTCCAAGCATAGCGCTAGCTACCATTCCGATGGCGATTATAGCCAGGATGACTCGTACGGCCATGCTTGAAGTGATGAAATCCGATTACATCCGTACAGCAAGAGCAAAAGGTCTAAGTATGTTTGGGGTAGTCTATAAACACTCATTAAAAAATGCCATTATTCCGGTATTAACAATCATTGGGCTGCAAACAGGCCTTCTGTTGGGTGGTGCCATCCTGACAGAAACAATCTTTGGCTGGCCAGGAATCGGCAGATATTTATATGATGCGATTGGTTATCGCGATTATCCGGTGATTCAGTCAGGCATTTTAATCATCGCGGCTATCTTTGTTCTTATCAATCTAATAGTGGATTTATTATACGTTTTTATAGATCCAAGAATTAAATATACCAAATAAGGGAGGGGTTTATGAGTGGCTGAGCTAGCAAAAAGACCGGCACATATAGCTGCCGAAGTAGTTGAAGAGAAGCTGCCTACCCCGTGGAAGGATGCATGGATTTCATTTTATAAAAACCGATTAGCACTAGTGGGTTTAGGAATTGTTGTTTTTTTTATCATGATTGCCATACTGGCCCCGATACTTGCTCCCTATAGTTTTAAAGAGCAAGTACTAGCCGACCGTATGCTCCCGCCTTCGGGCCACCATTGGTTCGGCACAGATGATTTTGGCCGTGACATTTTCTCACGTATTGTCTATGGAGCTAGAATTTCCCTGTGGGTTGGCTTTTTCTCTGTTTTAGGATCTGTTATTTGTGGAACCATCTTAGGAATTATAGCAGGATATTATGGCCGCTGGGTTGATACCATCATCTCGCGTGTTTTTGATGTTTTGCTTGCATTTCCAAGCATTTTATTAGCTATTGCGGTTGTGGCCATCCTTGGCCCATCCTTACAAAATGCTCTAATTGCTATAGCAGTAATAAATATTCCCAACTTTGGACGGCTTGTCCGCTCGAGGGTGCTGAGTGTTAAACAAGAAGAATATATTATGGCTGCAAGAGCTGTAGGTATGAGGGATTCACGAATTCTCTTCCTGCATATTTTACCTAACAGTATTTCACCAGTAATTGTCCAAGCTACTCTAGCCATTGCCACATCTATAATTGAAGCAGCAGCACTTGGATTCCTGGGAATGGGGGCACAGGCGCCAACACCAGAATGGGGGAAGATGCTGGCAGATTCAAAGAATTATATTACCCAAGCGCCATGGACATTGTTCTTTCCAGGGATGGCCATCATGCTGACGGTGTTAGGTTTTAACTTAATGGGGGATGGTCTCCGAGATGTTCTTGACCCGAAGATGAAAAACTAACTGAACGTTGAAGCTTTTGAGACTTCCAATGGGAGTCTTTTTCTTTTGATAGTAATATGTTCAAAATGTCACATAACCATTGTTTTTCTATAGTAGGAAAGATTATAATTATGACAAGATAATAGTACGAAATTCTGAAAAAAATGTTATTTTTTATCACCATGGGGGGAGATTCTAATGGTACAGCGAGAAGTTTCATTAAAAGAGATGAGTATTGTTTTTATAGGGTTTATGGGTGTAGGTAAAACTACTATCGGTAAATTAGTAGCCAAAAAACTGTATCGCGATTTTATTGATATTGATGCGGAAATTGAAAAAGAGTATGGGATGCCAACATCACAGATCTTTAATAAGATTGGTGAAAAGGCATTTCGTGAACGGGAAAAAAGCCTTATTACAACTGTGTCTAAGCAGAAAATGAAGGTTATTTCCTTAGGAGGCGGGGCTTTTTTACAGGAAGAAATCAAACAGGCTTGTTTAGAAAACTGCCTTGTTTTCTTTCTAGATTTATCTTGGGAGAATTGGAAGGATCGAATCAGTCTACTTATTGACAGCCGTCCTGTCTTACAAGGAAAATCACTAACTGAAATTGAAGATTTGTTCTATAAGCGCCAGGAGATATACGCGGACCATCATTCTAAAGTAACTACTGATAATCAGAATGTAGAGGAAGTAGCGGATTACATTGTCGAATCATTAAAACTGGCATGGGAATTGTATGGTGTGAAATAAAGGAATACTTGATAAATGGTTCACGGAAAGAAACCTTTTTCACTATGGTCATATGTGGAAAAGGTTTCTTTTTTATTTTTTGAAACTTAGAATCATAGATATAAACTATAGATTATCGTCCATTTTTCAATTAGACTTTATAGAACTACTGACTTATACTCAAAGTGTATTAAAAAATACATCGAAGGATGTTGCTAACTATATAATCGCGGCTCAATGTAACGATGACCAATAAAACGCTAGATTGAAAAGAGTTTTTATTTTAATACTAGAAGAGGACTGGGGAAATATGATAAACACAATTACAGTCAGAGGAATCACACTTGGTGAAGGTGCTCCAAAAATTTGTGTTCCAATGGTAGGAACTAGCCTTAATCAATTGATAGAAGAAGCAAACTATTTAAAAACACTTGATTTAGATGTAGTTGAGTGGCGGGTTGATTTCTTTGAACATGTTGAAGAGCTTGAAAAAGTGAAGGAGGCTTTAAGAGAAATTAGAGCCATTCTTACAGAAACACCGCTTGTTTTCACTTTCCGCAGTGCTAAAGAAGGTGGAGAAAAAGAAGTAAGTACAGCTTTTTATTTTGAGTTAAATAAAGCTATTGCTGAAACAGGCTTAGTTGATATTGTTGATGTTGAGTTATTTAATGAAGAAAGTAATGTAAAAGAATTAATTCATGCAGCACATGCCAAGAATGTATTTGTGATTATTTCCAACCATGATTTTCACGGGACACCTGCAAAAGAAGAGATTATCACTCGTTTACGTAAGGCTCAGGAATTGGGAGGAGACCTGCCGAAGATTGCTGTTATGCCAAAGAGTACAGCTGACGTCCTAACATTGCTGGAAGCTACCACTACAATGAATGAACAGTATGCTGACAGACCAATCATTACCATGTCTATGTCAGGTAAAGGTGTTATTAGCCGCTTAGCGGGAGAAATTTTTGGATCAGCTCTTACCTTTGGAGCAGCTAAGAAAGCCTCTGCACCAGGACAAGTAGCCGTTCAAGAACTGCGCAGCGTATTGAATCTGCTCCATACGAGTTTATAAATTAGTTATTTTATAAAGAAAAATCGTGAAGTTCCTATCATACAGGAACTTCTTTTTTATTTGCATAGAATTTGTATAATCTTACAAAGAGTGTTGTAAGCGTTTACAAAAATACACACAGTAAATTTCAGTAAAAATCGAAAATTAAGCTAATTAGGTGTTGAATAATTATATAAAAATATGTATAATAATTCATTATGAAAGCGACTTGGGAGTGGAAGAAATGAAAGCAGCAATCATCGGTGGAACGGGTTATGGTTCAATTGAGTTAGTTAGGTTAATTAATAAGCACCCATACTTGGAGATTGGTTCAGTTGTTTCCAACTCTCAAGCTGGAGTTCAATTTAGTGATGTGTATCCACATCTTTCAAATATTGTGGTTCAACCTTTAGAAAAATTTGATGCTAATAGATTAAGTGAAGAAAATGAAATTGTCTTTCTTGCCACCCCTTCAGGTGTAAGCAGTAAACTTGCACCAGAATTACTTGAAAAGGGAATAAAATGTATTGATTTATCTGGAGATTTCCGGCTGAGGTCAGGCGTTGAATATGAGACCTGGTATAAACACACACCACCGGAAGAGAAGTACTTAAAACAGGCAGTCTATGGTTTAAGTGAAATCTATAAAGAGGAAATAAGGGATTCTAATTTCATAGCTAATCCCGGCTGCTATCCGACTGCTACTAATTTGGGTCTTTTACCCATTCTTAAATCAAAATTAGCAGATGAAGCGTTTATTATTATTGATGCTAAATCGGGAGTCTCTGGAGCTGGAAGAGGTCAGTCATTAACTTCTCATTACTCGGAGATGAATGAAAACTTTAAAGCTTATAAACTAGGAAAACATCAACATATTCCTGAGATTGAACAAGTTCTGTCTGACGAGAGTGGTAATTCGATTACCGTTACCTTTACTACACATTTAGTTCCAATGACAAGGGGAATCATGTGTACGATGTACGTGAACCTAAAGGAAAAAATTTCTACAAATAAAGTTATCGATTTATATAAACAATTTTATCAAGAGTCTCATTTTATAAGAATACGGCCGGAAGGAAATATTCCTTCAACAAAAGAAGTAATGGGATCAAACTTCTGTGATATTGGTTTGCATGTGGATGAACGAACCAATCGGTTAACTGTCATTTCCGTTATCGACAATTTAGTAAAAGGCGCTGCAGGTCAAGCGATTCAGAATGCTAATCTGATGAATGGCTGGGATGAACAAACTGGGCTTACAGATTTACCAATGTATCCATAATGAAAAAATCAATAAATTACTAGTTAAATAGCCCGGTTAAATGCCAAGGGTAACTTAAGGGGGAAAACAAATTGACACAGGCCACATCAACTAACAAGATCGTTGTACTTGGAAATGAAAGTGTAACCTTACCAAAAGGGTATAAAGCGGGCGGTATGCATTGCGGAATAAAGAAGAAGCGTCTTGATTTAGGATATATCGTATCAGATGTTCCAGCAGCAGTAGCAGGAGTTTTTACAACGAATATTTTCCAAGCGGCGCCACTAATCGTAACGCAAGAAAGCATAGCAAAAGAAAAGAAAGTTCAAGCCATACTTGTAAACTCAGGTAATGCCAATGCTTGTACAGGCGAGCAGGGGTTACTTGATGCAAAGGCAATGCAAAATAATTTCGCAAACGAGTTAGGCATAGAGCCGCATCTTGTTGCCGTCACCTCAACTGGAGTAATAGGCGAATTGCTGCAAATGGATTGCATTAATAGTGGGATCAAACAAATCCTCCAATCAGAATATGAACAAGAGGAAAATTTTAAACAAGCCATTTTAACAACAGATACTTGTATAAAACAAATTGGTGTTCAATTAACAATAGATGGAAAGACCATTTCAATCGGCGGTGCGGCAAAGGGTTCAGGGATGATTCACCCGAATATGGCAACCATGCTTGGCTTTGTGACAACCGATGCAAATGTTGCCCAAGATGATTTGTTAGCTGCACTAAAGGATGTAACCAACACAACATTCAACATGATCACTGTTGATGGAGACACCAGTACCAATGACATGGTTCTGGTTATGGCGAATGGCTTAGCTGGTAATGAGCAGCTAACAAAAGCGCATCCGGAATGGGATATATTTGTAGAAGGACTTGGGATTGTTTGCAAGGAACTTGCCAAGAAAATAGCTAGAGACGGTGAAGGAGCAACAAAACTTGTGGAAGTGCAAGTAAGTGGAGCCTTTAGCACAGATGCTGCTAAAACAGTTGGAAAATCAATCATTTCTTCTAATCTTGTGAAAACAGCTATTTATGGAACAGATCCTAACTGGGGACGAATTGTTACAGCAGCAGGATACAGCGGGGTTCCAATTGTACCTAATTTATTAGAAGTATCTATCGGTCAATTCAAAGTGTTTGAAAAGGGTCTTCCAAGCCCAATCGTTGAAGAAGATGTGAAAAATTACCTAGAACAAGAAAATGTTGTTATATATGTTAACTTAAATCAAGGTGACTACAGTGCAACTGCCTGGGGATGCGATCTTACTTACGATTATGTAAAAATTAATGCATCCTACCGCACTTAAGGGAGGACAAAAATGAAATATTTAGTCATTAAGTGTGGCGGAAGTGTGTTAGAAAATCTGCCAAGATCTTTTTATGAAGATATCGTAAAAATGCATACATCTAGTGAGTGGACGCCCATTATTGTTCATGGTGGGGGCCCGCTGATCACGTCCTTATTAAAAAGTTTAAACGTTGAAACCCAATTCGTGAACGGACTAAGAGTAACGGACCATCAAGTGTTAGACGTGGTCGAAATGGTATTAAGTGGATCAGTCAATAAACAAGTGGTTCGAAACCTAGTAGAAGTCGGTGGAACCGCTGTTGGTATTAGTGGAGTGGATGGAGGATTGCTAAAAGCAGCTCCAACACCTAATGCGAAAACCTTAGGATTTGTAGGAGAAGTGGTTGAAGTGAACCACAGAATTATCGAAGGAATTGTTAATCAAGGTTTTATCCCGGTAATTTCTCCTGTTGGAATTGACTCAAGCGGTCAGCGTTATAACATCAATGGTGATATAGCAGCCTCAGCGATTGCCAAAGCTTTGGAAGCAAACCTATGTTTCATCAGTGATATTCCAGGTATCCTTGTTGACAATGACGGGGTAAAAACAAAGCTTGATAAGGTCTCAAAGGCAATCATTGAGCAGATGATAGAAGACGAAACCATTTATGGAGGGATGATACCAAAGGTTCAAGCCGCGATTGACGGTCTTGTTCATAACATTCCTGAAGTTGGAATCATAAATGGTTTTGAAAAGAATAGCTTATTAGATTATTCAAACGGTAAATGCGTCGGCACAAAAATTGTCTTAGAAGAGGAGATTGCGTAATGGTGAACGAAACTTCTGTCTCCCTAACCACACCGGTAATGGCCACATACGGCCGCTTTCCTGTCACCTTAGTAAAGGGAAAAGGAAGCTACGTGTGGGACGACCAAGGGAACCAATACTTAGATTTTACATCAGGTATCGCTACTTGTAACTTAGGGCATGTTCCCAATCCAGTAAAAGAAAAGCTAGAAGAACAATTGCAAAATTTGTGGCATTGTTCAAATTTATATAACATTCCTAATCAACAAAAGCTGGCTGCATTACTAACAGAAAATAGCTGTGGTAATCAGGTCTTCTTTTGCAATAGTGGTGCGGAAGCAAATGAAGCCGCGATTAAACTGGCAAGAAGGTATGCTAATAAGGTAAAGGGAAATCGTTCATCGGAGATTGTTACATTTCAACAATCATTTCACGGAAGAACGTTAGGCACCTTAGCTGCAACAGGCCAAGAAAAAATTCAGCACGGCTTTGCACCTCTTATGCCAGGGTTCAGTTATTTTCCATATAACGACGAAGCAGCACTCGAACAGCTTAGCAGCCTTAAGCCTGCAGCGGTTTTACTAGAACTTGTTCAAGGGGAAGGCGGGGTTATTCCAGCAAGTAAGGAATGGGTAACAAAGCTCGCCCAAATCTGTAAGGAAAATGACATTCTTCTAATGGTGGATGAAATTCAAACAGGAATTGGCAGAACGGGCACATTATTTGCTTATGAGCAATATTCGATCGAACCGGATGTGATTAGTATTGCAAAAGGTTTAGGTTCCGGTTTTCCAATTGGAGCCATCATTGCGAAAGAAGAAGCAGCAAAAGGGTTTGAACCAGGCAGTCATGGAAGTACCTTTGGCGGAAATCCGTTGGCAACAGCAGCAGGGCTTGCCACTGTTACACATATAATTGAGAGCAACTTGCTCGGAGATGTTAAGGAAACAGTTGATTATCTAGATCAACAGCTACATGCATTAAAAGAGAAGTACTCTTTTATAAAAGACGTTCGCGGTAAAGGACTTTTAAAAGGACTAGTAGTGGAGATTAATGCGTTAGAAATCGTACAAAAGGCAATCACTAACCAACTATTAATTTTAACTGCTGGACCGAATGTCGTTCGGATTTTACCGCCATTAACAGTAACTAAAGAAGAAATAAATGAGTTTACAAACAAATTGGAAAAAACATTCCAAAGTATAGAGAAAGGCGTGTGACGATTTTGGAAAAGGGGTATCTAACTTTGGAAACAGGGGAAGTATTTGAAGGCATCCTTATGGGGGCTGAAAAGGATTCTCTTGGAGAGGTTGTTTTTAATACAAGTATGACTGGTTATCAAGAAATCATTACAGACCCATCGTATGCGGGACAAATTATTACTTTCTGCTATCCAATTATTGGAAACTATGGTGTCAATGCATTAGATGATGAGAGCATTACTCCAGCCTTAGCAGGAGTTGTGATTGGTGACTTATGTGAAGAGCCTAGTCATTATCAATCTATAAATAAATTTTCAGAAAAGCTTAAAAATGCAGGGGTTGCCGGGATTGCCGGGGTAGACACAAGACGTCTTGTCAAAACTATTCGCAGTCGAGGTACGGTAAAAGGGTATTTAGGAAAAGAAAAGAAAAATATTGTGCCTAATGATTTAAAAACGACAATGTGGGTGGATAAAGTATCTACCAAAAAGATTCAATATTTCAAGAATAATGGTCCACACGTAGTGCTAATGGACTTCGGATATAAAAAGTCAATCCTTCATGCTCTACTAGAGGAAAATTGTTCTGTAACAATTGTTCCTTACACAACAACATTCGAGAAAATTAAATCTTTAAACCCGGATGGTATTTTATTAAGTAACGGACCTGGAGACCCAATGCAGTTAAAAGCGTGGTTCCCGGAAATTAAAAAAATAACACAGGCTTACCCAACACTTGGTATATGCTTGGGACATCAGTTAATTGCCCTATCATATGGAGCAAAAACGACAAAACTGCCTTACGGACATCGAGGCGGAAACCATCCAGTTAAAGAACTAAATACTGGAAAGGTGAAAATAACTGCACAAAATCATAGCTATGTTGTGCTAGATGAGAGTATTGATCAAAAGGTATTTGATGTTTCCTACCGAAATATAAATGACAAATCAATTGAGGGGCTGCAACATAAATTGTACCCAATTCAAACCGTTCAATTTCATCCGGAAGCACATCCCGGACCAAGCGACACGGAATATATTTTTAAAGACTTTGTGAGTCAGATTGCATCATTGGGAGAGAACATTTATGCCGTTAAATAAAAATCTAAAAAAAGTACTCGTAATTGGTTCAGGACCAATTGTAATAGGGCAGGCAGCAGAATTTGACTATGCCGGCACACAGGCGTGTATCGCCTTAAAAGAAGAAGGAATAGAAGTTGTTCTCATTAATAACAATCCAGCCACCATTATGACAGATGAAGCAGTGGCGGATAAAGTATATATTGAACCATTAAATGTAGAAACCATTGAGAAGATTATCCAAAAAGAACAACCTGATGGGGTAATTGGTACACTTGGCGGTCAAACAGGATTAAATTTAACTGTTCAGCTATTTGAACAGAAAATTTTAGAAAAATACAATGTTAAATTATTAGGTACTTCGGTGGCATCCATTAAAAATGGTGAGGACCGTGAGAAGTTCCGTAACTTAATGTTAAAAATAGGTGAACCAATCCCTGAATCTGAAATCATTCACAGTTATGAAGAAGGAGTTCAGTTTGTTCAAAAGATTGGGTTCCCAGTTATCATTCGCCCTGCCTATACATTAGGAGGAGAGGGTGGAGGTTTCGCCCATAATGATGAGGAACTTGAAATTGTACTAAAAAAAGGGTTAGCAGCGAGTCCTATTCATCAAGTCTTAGTGGAAAAGAGCATTAAAGGCTGGAAGGAAATTGAATATGAAGTCATGAGGGATGCAAATGATACGTGCATCATTGTTTGTAATATGGAAAATATGGACCCAGTAGGCGTTCATACGGGCGATTCCATTGTTGTGGCTCCATCACAAACATTAACAGATGTTCAATATCAAATGCTTCGTGACGTTTCGATAAAAGTAATAAAAGAATTAGAGATTATTGGCGGATGTAATATTCAGATGGCTTTGCATCCTGAATCAAATCAATACTATATTATCGAAGTAAATCCAAGGGTAAGCCGTTCATCGGCGTTGGCTTCAAAGGCAACAGGATATCCAATCGCAAGGATGGCAGCAAAGTGTGCGATTGGTTACCATCTTGATGAGATTGTGAACCCGATAACAGGTAATACATTTGCATCTTTTGAGCCAGCGATTGATTATATTGTGGTGAAACTGCCTCGCTTTCCATTTGACAAATTCCCTGAAGCCGACCGAACACTAGGAACACAAATGAAAGCAACTGGGGAAGTTATGGCAATTGACCGAACGTTTGAGGGAGCTTTAAACAAAGCGATTCGTTCTATGGAAATGAATGTTTATGGTCTCTGCCAAACAGCTTATGAGTCATTAGAAGAGTCTTCCTTATTTGATTTGCTTAAAGTAGCAAATGATAAGCGCCTATTTGTCATTGCCGAAGCATTTAGAAGAGGCATCACACTTCAAAAAGTACAACAACTGACAGAAATTGACCTATGGTTTTTACACAAAATTAGCTCAATCGTTGCGTTAGAAAAGGAACTAGCTTCCTATCAATGGACTTCTGCTCCAACTGACCTGCTTAAAAGAGCCAAACGAAATAATGTGGCAGACAAATTAATAGCGCAAATCTATCAAATTCCGGAAAAACAAGTACGAGACAAGTGGAAAGAGCTCGGATGGAAGCCTGGCTACAAAATGGTAGATACGTGTTCCGCTGAATTTGATGCGATTACACCTTACTATTATTCTACTTGGCATGGCAGTGATGAGGTAGAAATCACTGACAAGAAAAAGATTCTTGTTATTGGATCTGGTCCGATCCGTATCGGGCAAGGAATCGAATTTGATTATTGCTCTGTTCACGCGGCTAAAGCTCTCAAGAAAAAAGGTTTTGAAGCCGTCGTAATTAATAACAACCCAGAAACGGTAAGTACAGACTATTCAGTTGCAGACAGTTTATATTTTGAACCGCTAGCTGCTGAAGATGTCTTACATGTAATTGAAAAAGAAAAAGTCGACGGTGTGTTAATCCAGTTTGGTGGTCAAACAGCGATTAATCTAGCTCATGATTTAGAAGAAGAAGGAATTAAGATTTTAGGAACAACAGTTAAGAATGTGGATCGTTTAGAGGATCGAAAGGAATTTTATCAACTTCTAGATGAATTAGCAATTCCACATATTGAGGGGAAAACTGTCTCTCATCCAGAAGAACTGTTTAAAGCAGCATCTGTCTTAGGTTATCCGGTGCTTGTTCGTCCATCGTATGTTATTGGCGGTCAATCGATGTTTACGATTTTTTCAGAACAAGAATTAACACAATATATTACCCAGCTTGAAGAAAATTCAAATGCAGAGATGTGGCCATTATTAGTAGATAAGTTTTTACCTGGTCAAGAGTGTGAAGTGGATGTCATAAGTGATGGAAAACAGATTGTGGTTCCTGGGATTTTTGAACATATCGAAAAAGCAGGAGTACATTCCGGAGACAGTATCACAGTGTTTCCACCTATTTCACTAACTGGTAAGGTAAAAGAAACATTAATTGATTATGCAGGCAGAATCGCAAAATCAGCACCTGTTGTAGGGATCATGAATATCCAATTTGTGATTCATGATGAGACGGTTTATGTGCTAGAAGTAAATCCTCGCTCATCACGTACAGTTCCGATTATTAGTAAAGTCACTGGAGTGCCAATGATTGAGTGGGCAACAAATGTACAATTAGGTGATTCGCTAACGGAGTTAAGCCAAGATTTAGGATTACTAGAAGAACCAAGCTACTTTGCCGTTAAAGCACCTGTATTTTCGTCAAGTAAGCTTAAGGGAGTCGATCCTGTACTTGGACCTGAAATGAAGTCAACAGGGGAAGCACTAGGAATTGATACTAGTTTCCAAGCAGCCCTTCAAAAATCAGTGCCTTTAATCAATGGAATCAAGGACGAAAGTTACCTCCTTTGTTCGATTTCGGACAGAGAAAAAACAGAAAGTCTTGCCATTTTAAAGGAATTGGTGAAAGAAGATTACAAGCTTGCCGCCACAGAGGGAACGGCTCTGTTTCTAAAGTCTAATGGCTTTGCTGTGGATTTAGTGGTTCAAGATGAAAAAGATTTAAATGATATTTTCCGAAATAAACCGATTCAAGCCGTTATTAATATACCGAGCCAAGGTCGTAATAAAAATAAATTTGGTTACCAGATTCGTGAGTATGCAGTCCGCTATAAGATACCTGTGTTTACACACCTAGATACAATTGAAACGACATTAGGTGTGCAAAAGAAATTTGGGGCTGATTATGAAGTAAGGACGGTTAGCGAGTATTACAATTTTGAGAAAGAAGGTGCCGTTCATGTTAGAAGCAATTAATGCGGACGGAAAAAGCATCGTTAGCAAACAAACATTAAAGGGTATGAATTTTTTGCAGCTTGCAGATTATAGTACGGATCAAATCCTTTATTTGCTTAATGAAGCAGTGGAATTGAAAAAATTACAAAAACAGGGTAAACCACATCCTTTCTTAAGTGGAAAGGTATTAGGGATGATATTTGAAAAATCCTCCACACGTACAAGGGTTTCCTTTGAAGTGGGGATGCTCCAGCTTGGCGGGCATGCGATCTTCTTGAGCTCAAAAGACATTCAGCTTGGCCGCGGCGAGAGCATTTCAGATACTGCTAAGGTTTTGTCCCGTTATATTGATGGAATCATGATTCGAACCTTTTCGCATGAATCCGTTGAAGAGTTAGCTTCTCATGCAACAGTCCCTGTTATTAATGGATTAACAGACCTGCAGCACCCTACCCAGGTGCTTGCAGACTTATTAACTATCCTTGAGCATAAAGGGAAGTTAGCGGGATTGAAGCTTTGCTATATTGGGGATGGGAATAATAATATGGCCCATTCTTTAATGGAAGGTGCCGTAAAGGTTGGAATGAACATCAGTATCGCGAGCCCAGAAGGGTATATGCCTAATGAAGGAATTACCGAGAAGGCAGTTCAAGCAGGAACTGAAACGGGAAGTACGGTAACAATTACCAATAATCCTATTGAAGCGATCAAGGATGCCGATGTTGTTGTCACAGATGTTTGGACCAGCATGGGCCAAGAAGAGGAAACAGCGATTCGTTTAAAGGCATTCCAAGCTTTTCAAGTCAATGAAGAACTATGCAGCCATGCGAATAAAGATTATATCTTTTTACATTGTTTACCTGCACATCGTGGTGAAGAAGTAACCAGTGAGATTATTGATGGTCCACATTCAGTTGTATTTGATGAAGCTGAAAACCGTCTGCATGCACAAAAAGCAATTTTAAAACTTTTACTAGCATAATGGGTTCCTTTTTTATGAGATGTGTTGTATAATCATTCTATCGAATGAATAAAAATCCATAAATAGTATTCAAGGAGAGTTAAAATAGATATGACTAAGGAAAAGATTGTATTAGCATACTCAGGCGGTTTAGATACATCAGTATCAGTTAAATGGATCCAAGAAAAGTACGGTTATGATGTAATAGCCCTAGGTTTAGATGTAGGTGAAGGAAAAGACTTAGATGCTATTAAAAATAAAGCATTACAAGTTGGCGCTTCGAAAGCGTATATGATAGATGCAAAAGAATTACTAGCAAAAGAATATATTTTACCTGCTTTAAAGGCAAACTGTTTATATGAAGGAAAGTACCCATTATCTTCAGCACTATCAAGACCGCTTATTTCTAAATTATTAGTAGAAGTTGCGGAAAAAGAAGGGGCAACGGCTGTTGCGCACGGATGTACAGGGAAAGGAAATGACCAAGTTCGTTTTGAGGTATCCATCCAAGCATTAAATCCAAGTTTAAAGGTTGTTGCACCTGTTCGTGAGTGGGGAATGACCCGTGACGAGGAAATTAAATATGCGGAAGAAAACGGGATTCCTATTCCAGTCAATTTAGACAATCCGTTTTCCATTGATGCTAATATCTGGGGACGTGCTTGTGAAGCAGGAGTTCTCGAAGATCCATGGGCAGAAGCGCCTGAAGCGGCATTTGATTGGACTAATCCGATTGAGTTAACACCGGATGAAGCTGAATATATTGAAATTGAATTTGAACAAGGGGTACCGGTTGCTCTAAACGGTGAAAAGCTTCCTTTAGTTCAACTTATTGAAACACTTAATACACTTGGCGGTAAGCATGGTGTTGGTCGTATCGATCACATTGAAAATAGATTAGTAGGGATTAAGTCAAGAGAAGTGTATGAAAACCCTGCAGCATTAATTTTAATCAATGCCCACAAGGAATTAGAGTTCTTAACTTTAACTCGTGAAGTAACACAATTCAAGACACAGGTTGAACAGCAAATGGCAAAGATTATTTATGAAGGTCTTTGGTATTCTCCAATCAAACCGGCACTTGATGCGTTTATCAATGAGACACAAAAGGTAGTAACTGGAACACTCCGTGTGAAGTTGCTTAAAGGCACTCATACAGTGGTTGGAAGAAAATCTCCACACAGCCTATACAACGAAGAACTAGCTACTTATGCAAAAGGCGATGCTTTTGATCATAATGCGGCTGTTGGCTTTATCAAGCTATGGGGACTGCCAACTAAAGTTTATTCTGAAGTAAATAACAAAGAAACGATTTTAAAATAAATCCGGATTGCCCTCGAATCCATTTTTCGGGGGCTGTCTTCTTTATTGTAGACTAGGAAGTATAAAATTGACTTTGAGAATTGTCTAGCTCCAGCGCCTAGCCCCTCGAGGTCACAAGACAATCCGTCCAAAAGGTTAAAAGGCAACCTTTCGGCCGGCTTGTCTTGTGCTTGGCTACAGAAAACTATCGTTTTCTGTACGCATTAAGGGAGACTAATCTCTGGCTAAGCTTTGCTTGCCAGAGATAAATCTCCCTATATCGGGGCTAACCAAGGCGCTTGCGCTTTTCTTATTAGGAGGAACAGTAATGTCGAAGTTATGGGGCGGTCGTTTTACGAAAGAAACCAACAAGCTCGTGGAGGAATTTACAGCATCCATTCCTTTTGATCAAAAGTTAGCAAAAGAAGATATTGCTGGCAGCATTGCGCATGTTCAAATGCTCGGGGAATGCGGTATTATTCCAACGGAGGATGCAGCTAAAATTAAGGATGGCCTGCTCGCCATAAAGAAAATGGTGGATGCTAATGAGGTTGAGTTTTTAGTGGAAGATGAAGATATTCATATGAATATCGAAAAGCTTTTAATTGAAAAAATTGGTCCTGTCGGCGGTAAACTTCATACAGGAAGAAGCCGTAATGACCAAGTGGCAACAGATATGCATCTTTACTTGAGAACTAAAACAACTGAACTCATTAAATTAATTGAGGACGTTCAGCAAGCATTAGTCGGTCAGGCAAAAGAGCACATTCATACCTTAATTCCTGGGTACACTCATTTGCAGCGAGCACAACCAGTATCCTTTGCACATCATTTAATGGCTTATTTTTGGATGTTTGAGCGTGATAAAGAAAGACTGATCGATTCACTAAAACGAGTTAATTGGCTGCCTCTTGGTTCTGGTGCGCTAGCAGGAACTACTTTCCCAATCAACCGTGAGTTAGTCGCGGAAATTTTAGGCTTTGAAACGGTTTATCCGAATAGTATGGATGCAGTAAGCGACCGCGACTTTATTTTGGAATTTTTATCGATTGGGTCTATAATTATGACACATATTTCTCGTTTTTCTGAGGAATTGGTCATTTGGTCAAGCCAGGAATTTCAGTTTGTGGAACTAGATGATTCTTTCTGTACCGGTTCAAGTATCATGCCTCAAAAGAAAAACCCAGATGTACCTGAATTGCTGCGCGGAAAAACAGGCCGAACATATGGCAACCTGATTGGATTACTAACCGTTCTTAAAGGCTTACCACTCGCTTATAATAAAGATTTACAAGAAGATAAAGAAGGTATGTTTGATACGGTAGAAACACTTGAGGGTTCTTTAAAGCTGTTGGCTCCAATGGTCGAGACGATGACAGTGAATAAAGATGTGATGAGAAAAGCGATTAATAATGATTTTTCGAATGCGACGGATATTGCTGATTATTTGGTTAGAAAGGGCTTGCCATTCCGTGAAGCACATGAAGTAATTGGAAAAATCGTTTTATATTCCATTCAATCAAATAAATTCTTATTGGATTTAAGTTTTGAGGAGTATCAGAAATTCAGTCCTTTATTTGAAGAAGATATTTACAAAGTTTTGGCTCCTGAGCATGTTGTTGCCGTTAGAAATAGCTTTGGCGGCACTGCACCAGAACAGGTGGAGTATCAAATAAAGCTTGCTGAAGGAAAACTTCTAAGATAACGAAAGAAATATTCACGCTCGCCGATTGGCGGGCTTTCTTCTTATATTCTATTAAGTGATATTTAGAGAATATATTGACATTTACAAATAATTAAACTAGAATACTTTTTATAACTTAACTTGGAAATTAATGAAAAATAATATAATGACTCTTATCGAGAGTGGCGGAGGGACTAGGCCCGATGAAGCCCGGCAACCTTCAAGGTGTTCCTTGAAAAGGTGCTAATTCCTGCAGGTTATGATGTAACCTGAAAGATAAGGGGAGGATTGCACCCTCTTCTTATAGAAGAGGGTTTTTCTTATTTTTTAGAAATTTTATGTAGAAACCAAATTGAATTAGAAGGGTGGATTAACATGTCTGTAATTAAAGTGGCAATCCTCGGTTTTGGCACCGTCGGTGAAGGATTTTATAGGACGATACAATCTCATTCAGAAGAGCTCACAGCCGTTTTAGGGAGAAAAGTAGAAGTTGCTGCAGTTCTAGTTAAAAACAAGCAGAAGGAAAGGAATATAAGCAAGGATGTATTCATAACAACGGAATTTACGGATATATTAAATCTGCCACAGGTCGATGTTGTTGTTGAAGCGATCGTTGATAAAGATCCTACCTACTCTTTCTTAAAACAAGCCATTCAGCGTGGCTGTCATATTATTACAGCAAATAAAGAAATGTTTGCCCACTATGGACAAGAGCTGCTAGAACTGGCGAAAGTACATAATGTGTCGGTAGGATATGAAGCGACCGTAGCTGGAGGAATCCCTGTCATTCAAACACTAAGACAATTATTAAATGTTAATAGAGTTCAGCAAATTCATGGGATTTTAAATGGTACATCGAACTTCATACTAACTGAAATGCGCGAAAAAAAGCTTTCATTTGCTGATGCTTTACGAGCAGCCCAGGAAAATGGCTATGCTGAGGCGGATCCTACAAATGATGTGGAGGGCTTTGATGCCTTTTATAAAGCGATGATTCTAAGCCGACTTGCTTTTGGTGAAGATCCAAATTGGCATGATGTTGATCGAAAGGGAATTACCTCCATTACAAGTGATTTAATTGATATTGCTTTACAGTTTGGTCTAAGGTTTAAACATATTGCTAGTATTAAGAAAAAAGGCAATCAATTAATTGCATCTGTTAAACCGGTTCTTGTTGGAAAGGAACACCCTTTATATCACGTTGAAGGGGTGCAGAATGCTGTGAATATCTATTCCGATATTGTTGGGCAAATAACCCTTCAAGGACCAGGGGCTGGAATGTATCCAACAGCGAGTGCTGTGATCGAGGATTTAGTCTATGTCTGTCAAAATCGACGGGCAAACCAAGGGTTTACATCAGCAATTGAAAGCTGTTCAATCGTAGAAAAGAGCCAGGAAGAAGAAACTTGGTTAATCAAAGGATTGTTAAATACCTTAAATGAGCAGCCAATTAATGTAATTGATCAGGTAGAAGAAGGAATATGGATTGTCAAAGCGACCAGTGAAGAAGTAGCGCAGCTAACAAAACTGAATCAAGAACTTGTATGTTTTCCAATTATTGGTGAATTTGAAAGTGAGCACGATTTGGCAAAATTAGTTGTATAGATTATTTTTACTAAGAAGCAGGGTCTCACCCTGCTTCTATTTGATTTAACATTTAAGGTTATTTTCTGTTTTTTACACGTTGATTAGCGGCATTCGCTCTTGCTTGAGCCTCAAGATCCGCTTGATCAGCTAGTTCAGCTGAATACTCGACATCTTGTCCATCTGTTTTTAAATTTTTAGGAACTTGTGGAAGTGACGCTTTATTATTGCTCTTTTGTCCGTGTGTTCGACCCATGAAAAAGACCCCTTTCAGAATTAAACTAATGGGAGAGCAATTGCCCTCAAGATTAGTTTTAACGGTTTGAAAGGAGTCCATTAATGGTAAAATCTTTAATTTAACTCTTAGAATTTTATTTAGATACGAGTCTTTTTATCCGTAAAACCGGCGGCACGATCCGCCATCTTAAAATCGCGCTGGTAACGTACCTCTTGCATACTTGACAAAGTATATTTTCCTCCGCCTCTGCTGTCCTTCTTTTTCTTTTCACCCATTGTGCTCAACCCTTTCAGCTTTTTGTGAAAAATAGTGTAAATCATATGTACTTATTTCCATTTTTACCTTTTCCCGAAAAATGATACCGTTTTTCGATATATTATAAAAAAAAGATTCATTAGTATGGTAAAGTAATTTTGAGGTGAAGGATATGGCCATTATTACAAAAATCACCACACAGCAGAAGAATCAAGACCGCTTTAATGTATTTATTGATTATGGCAACGGTAAAGGGGAAGAATTTGCTTTCAGTGTCGACAGCGAAGTATTAATTAAGTTTCAGTTAAAAAAGGGAATGGAGCTCGATGACTTTTCCTTCTTAGAAATTCAATACCAGGATGATATTCGTAAGGCTTACAATTTGGCCGTCAATTATTTGGCGAGAAGAATGAGGTCGAAAAAGGAAATTGAAGACTATCTTGTCCAAAAAGAAGTGGACGAGCCCGTTATTAATGAGGTTATCCATAAGTTAACTGAGCAGAGGTATATTAATGATCAAGAATATGCTGTAGCCTTTGTTAGGACTCAGGCAAATACGACCGATAAGGGGCCAAATGTAGTGAAAATGGAATTAAAGGAAAAAGGGATTCCAGATGGGATTTTACTTGAGGCGTTGGATGAATTTCCGTTTAAGCAGCAAATTGAGAAGGCTGGGAAAATAACGGAGAAATTTTATCAGAAAAATGCGAAGGAATCATCAAAAATCAAAAAACAAAAGCTTGAGCAGTTACTCCTTAGAAAAGGGTACTCGTATGAGGTAATAAATATTGTGGAAAATGAACCGGGAGAACTGGCACAAGATGATGACGAAATAGAAGCTGTTAGATTCCAAGGTGAGAAAGCCCATAGAAAGTATGCACATCTCGATGGATATGAGTATCAGCAAAAGATAAAACAGGCATTGTACCGTAAAGGATTTAGCATGGATTTAATTGAGCGCTTTTTGAAAGAGAAGGAAGAAAATGAGTGACAAATTTTTTGGGTAGTCTGGAGATAGGATAGAACGTAGCAGACGAGTTGATTCGGACAGATAGAGGAAGAATCGTTGTTGCCGAGTCCGAATGAGAGGGATATTCGGACAGGAGGAGCCGGAAAAAAGCCCAGGCTTGTCCGAATGTAAGAGAGATTCGGACAAGAAGAGGGAGAAATGCCCTTGAAGAGTCCGAATGAGAGGACTATTCGGACAGGAGGAGCCGGAAAAAGCCAAGGCTTGTCCGAATGTAAGCGAGATTCGGACAGGAAGAGGGAGAAATGCCCTTGAAGAGTCCGAATGAGAGGTCTATTCGGACAGGAGGAGCCGGAAAAAGCCAAGGCTTGTCCGAATGCAAGGGAGATTCGGACAGGAAGAGGGAGAAATGCCCTTGAAGAGTCCGAATAAGGGGGCTATTCGGACAGGAAAAAGGCCCCCAGCTTGTCCAAATACTAGCCCAATTTAGCTAAAGAGTCTGCAAAACGAACATAATTATGTGCGAAATACCTATTATTTTTAGTAATAAAAAAAATCAAATAGGAGGGTGAAGCTTCATGCATCAACAAGAAAGACGTTACAGTGAAATAACTGAACATGAATTAAGACAGGAAATTGCTGATTTAAAAGAAAAGGCGAGAAAAGCAGAGCAAATGGGAATGGTAAACGAATTCGCTGTTCTTGAAAGAAAAGTCCAAATGGCTCGAGCGTATATGATGGACCCCGATTCATTCAAGCCTGGAGAGATTTATCAAATCGAAGGGGATCCAGGTGAATATTTTAAAATTGACTATATGAACGGTGTTTTTGCCTGGGGCTACCGATTACAAGGCGATGGTAAAGAAGAGGCCTTACCTATCTCGATGTTGACTCCTTTAAAATAAACTATTAAACAAACCAGAAGCAAAAACTTCTGGTTTGTCTTTGAAATTTGAGAATTCTCATGCTACAGCGCCTAGGGCTCAGGGGTCTATAGCTAATCCGTCAAGAAGGCTAAAAGACAGCCTTCTTGACGAATCGTCTTATGCTTGTCGCCCTGTTCAAGGCGCTTCAGTCTTCTTTATTTCCTCAAAGATTGCGGTGATTCGTCATCTCGCTCGCCAGATGCACGCATGCGCTCTTGAGGGTGAGTATTGATGGTGCCGTCAGCGCGGGTAGACGCATATTCTGCTTTTGCCCGCGGTTCTCCCTCAAGCTTGTTACTATGTTGGTTTGGGAAATTAGTTGCCTTATTTCTCATGCTGTACCTCCAAATAGGGAATGAGAAAAACGTGAAAAGCATCATATTCCAAGTGCTAACCACGTACCGTTAGTATTGACACGTAGAGTGAAGGTTATGTTATAAGAAAATGGTAATGAGGTGTTTTCGATCGATGAATGAGTACCATGAAAGATTAATTAGGATGTTAATGGAAAAAAACTCCCTGCTTAGCTATGAGCAAGCACGTACATGGGTGGAGCTATTATGGGATGATTTTGAAACATCCTATGCAAAAGCTGGACGACAATACAAAGGCAGAGAAATGGCAGAACGGATTGTTACACAGTGGATTCAGAATTATGGTGACAAGTTACATGAGTTTGTTGCAACAAATCCTAAATATAAAAAATACTTGATTCAATAATGATAGCTTTAGGCGCCTGCCTATCGGCTTGTGACCTCGAGCCGATAGGCAGCGGCTAAAGCTGGACAATAATGAAGAAGGGCTTGGTTTAGCCCTTCTTAACTGGGGATGATGCTCAACTTCTTCCGTAATTTCTTCTCGCTAAATACCCAGCCTGTATAGGAGCTGATCGGATTAAGGTCGCAATCTAACTGGACAACTGCGACAAATGGGTAATGACCATTACTCCGATAACGTAAATCAATAAAGCGGACTTCGTAAAAATCATTATATTCATCAACTTCCCATCGATATACAGGTGAGAAAGAAAGAAAAGCCGAAAGATTTTTATCCTTCTTAGCCGCTTCAATTACAGGTGTATTTGGTACAGGAACACGAATGAATCGATCAAGGAACTCAACTTGATTATTTACAGACCTTCCAACAAAAAATTCCTCTTTATTCATCGCAGCAATTCTCCATTGATGAAATCTCATGGTAGGTGCAATAATAATTTCTGTCGCATCTGGTATGATTTTTTTCACTTCATATAAGACTTTATTTTTTGCGATATATCTCCTAATGTAGTAAACGATAATCACAGCATACATAATTAAAAAGGTAGCACCCGGATTAGCTCCGAGAAACCAGATAAATATTCCGATAATGTGGATAGTGAAAATAACTGGATCAAATGTATTAATTACTCCTAGTGCAACCCACTTATTGGAGAAAGGTCTCAATGCTTGTGTACCATAAGCATTAAAAATATCAACAAAAACATGGATAAACACAGCAGCAAAAGTCCAAGCCCATAAATGTAATAAGTTTCCACCAGTGAAAAATGGATAGATAACAGCGACGATTAATAATGGCCATAAGATAACTGCTGGAATCGAATGGGTGACTCCTCGATGGTTTCTAATATAAATCGCATTGTTTCTTAGTTTTAAGACAGTGTCAATATCTGGTATTTGTGAACCTGCTATCGTCCCAATTAATACGCTTGTAGCGACAGCATGATTGCTAGCAACCACTGGATCCAGAGTTGCTAGACCACCTAAAGCAATACCCATTACGACATGTGTTCCAGTATCCAAAAAAGTATTCCTCCTTTAATAACATCTTGTCAAAAAAGTAATTTTCGCTTATCGTAGATAAAAGTTGAGAATTATCATTTTCTACTTTGTAAGAATTTGCGCTTGCGCTTTTCTTATTAGATAAGCATATAAAATTCGTCTTTGGGAATTGTCCAGCTCCAGCGCCTAGCCCCTCGAGGTCTTAAGCCACTCCCAAAATGAAGGCAAAAAACGCCTTCCTTTTGGGAGCGTCTTAAGCTTGTCAGGGCTGACCAAGGCGCTTCTGCTTTTCTTTTTATTTTCCCTTTTTTCGTGGTGTTTAACAATCTGGAGGAACAAAAGTTATGATTATTGAACATGAAAATTCAGAAAAAATCAATATTAATGCATTTCAAAATGACTTAATTTCCTGGTTTAAAAGAGAGCAGCGTGATTTACCTTGGCGAAAGGATCAAGATCCATATAAGGTCTGGGTGTCAGAAATTATGCTTCAACAAACTAGGGTGGATACAGTAATCCCTTATTTCAATCGGTTTATTAACCTGTTTCCGACGATTGATGATTTAGCTGATGCTGATGAAGATAAAGTACTTAAAGCTTGGGAAGGTCTAGGCTATTATTCTAGGGTACGGAACCTTCAATCCGCTGTAAAGGAAGTAAGGGAGAAATACAATGGTGAAGTCCCGAATACTCCAAAGCAAATCGCTGAACTAAAGGGAGTGGGACCATATACGGCTGGTGCGATATTAAGCATTGCCTATGGGATTCCGGAACCAGCTGTCGATGGAAATGTAATGAGAGTCTTATCGCGGATTCTATCGATTTGGGATGATATAGCGAAACCCTCTTCAAGAAAAATATTTGAAAAGGCAGTCCGTGACTTAATCTCACATGATGATCCTTCGTCTTTTAACCAAGCTTTAATGGAACTTGGTGCATTAATCTGTACACCAACGTCACCTTCGTGTTTATTATGCCCAGTTCGTGAGCACTGCAAGGCGTTTTTCGATGGTGTTCAGGAAGAACTACCAGTTAAAACTAAAAAAACAAAAACACGTGATGTTCAACTTGCCGCTGCTGTTCTTCGGAAACAGGATGGAAAAATACTTATTCATAAACGACCTGCTAAAGGCTTACTTGCAAATTTATGGGAATTTCCTAACGTTGAATTGCATCACAGTTTACAAAATGAACGTGAGGAAGTTGTTCAGCTTTTTAACCAAGAACTTCAGTTAGAAGCCAACTTCGAAAAGATTATTGGTCAAATTGAGCATGTTTTTTCTCATTTAATTTGGAATATTAAGGTGTATAAGGGAACTATATCAACTGATTTTCAGGAAAATGAGGAATGGAAGCTTGTCTCCATCAAGGAAATGGAGCAGTATGCCTTTCCTGTTTCCTATCAAAAAATGTTTCAAATGTATCTGGAATCTTTGGAGGAATAAACGCAAACTGCGTTTATTCCTCTTTTATTTATATTAATCATATACTGTTTTGGTTCCATGAGTATAGTCGGCTTCTTGACGTTTCATTCCGCCGCGATTTTCTATTTCTTCAATAATCTCACGGTGAATAGTCTGTCCTTCACTATTCAGATATGGTGCTATTTGCTGAAAGGAATGATGAAAAAAGGCTAATTCACTATCCTGCCAATCTGTTTTAGCCATCATCGAAAGCTCTGTCATATCGCGTCCTACATACATAACCCATAACTCCCCTTAACTGTATTTGATTTTAGTGTTTTATATTAATTGTCTTCTATTCATGGAAAAGATAAAATGAATAGAAAAGTGAATCCTTTAATCTTATACATAGAAGGGAAATTTAAGAATGACACAAAAAGTAGCACTTATTACAGGTAGCAGTAGAGGGATTGGCAAGGCAACGGCCCTTCGTTTAGCAGAAGCAGGCTATGATATTGTGATTAACTATGCACGTAGTAAAAAGTCCGCCCTCGAGGTTGCAGAACAAATAGAAGCAATGGGCAGGAAAGTATTAATTGTGAAAGCCAATGTTGGTGACGTAGCAAAAATTAAAGATATGTTTTCCCAAATTGATCAAGAATTTGGCCGATTAGATGTTTTTGTTAATAATGCTGCATCTGGAGTCCAGCGCCCAGTTATGGAGTTAGAGGAGTCGCACTGGGACTGGACATTAAATATTAATAGCAAGGCTTTGTTATTTTGTGCACAAGAAGCAGCAAAGCTAATGGAAAGAAACGGCGGCGGAAAAATTGTTAGCATTAGTTCGCTTGGATCCATTCGTTATTTGGAAAATTATACAGTAGTTGGTGTTTCAAAAGCTGCTCTGGAAGCTTTAACTAGGTACTTAGCAGTTGAATTAGCACCAAAAAATATTATTGTTAATGCTGTTTCTGGCGGAGCTGTCGATACCGAGGCGTTAAAACATTTTCCTAACAGAGAAGAATTGTTGCAGGAAGCAAAGGAAAAGACTCCTGCTGGGAGAATGGTGGAAATTGATGATATGGTAAATAGTGTCATGTTCCTCTTATCTGATGAATCCAGTATGATTAGAGGACAAACGATCATTGTTGATGGTGGAATTTCGTTACTTGTTTAAAAAATTTTTTTAAAATAATTTTTGGGGATATTCTCCACGAAGCAGGGACATATTAAATTTCGTGGAGGTGATAAATATGGCAAACTTTAATCAACAGCCAAACAAAACTTCAGCAGGTACAAACATCCAAGAAGTAAGACAACAGAATGCTCAATCTGCACAAGGAAGTTCTTCTTTTGGAACTGAATTTGCAAGCGAGACTAATGCTGCTGAAGTAAGAAAACAAAACGCTCAATCAGCTGGTTTTGCTGGAGCTGGCGCTACTGGTGCTGCTGGTCAATTCGGAACTGAATTCGCTAGCGAAACTAACGCTTCTGAAGTAAGACAACAAAACCAACAATCTCAAGCTCGTAAGAACCAAGGCAGCGGTCAATTCGGCCAAAGCTAATAGAAAATACTTAAAAGGAGGCACTCTTTTTCGAAGGAGTGTCTTCTTTCATTTAGGAGCTTCCGCTTTTCTTCTTGTCCAGCTCCAGGGCCCAGCGGCTAGTGTCCTTCAAGCATCTCTCTACGATAAGTCAACACGAAAAAGCTTGTGCTCTTCGTGTTTCCTTTATCTCAGTCGATGCTCTCCAGGCCATACGCCGCTTAACGGGCGCTTCCGCTTTTCGAATTCGACAAAACTTCCTTATTGTCTACATAAATAGTCAAAGGGAAAATACAGTTGTTCAAGAATACATATAAATAGCAAAAATAAGGCGGTGAGGGAAGTGGATCATTTTAACCGATTAGTTTCCGAACAGATGGTGACAATGGAAAAATTACTATATCTACAAGGAGAACTAGAGCGGTGCCAACTTATCGAAGAAGAGCTTCAGATGCTGCAAAATGAAACGAATCTAGAGAGCATCCAAAGCGATATTAAGTCCATGAAAAAAGAGCTAAAAGAGATACAACAAATTTTTGAAACACAGACGGAGGAGCTCATTAACTCTTATCGGGAAATGAACTTTACCCCTTCTTTGTAATTTTTGATACAAAATTAACAAAAAAATACACATTTTTTTACAAAGAGCCAGTGAATTCTGGCTCTTTTGTTTTAAATTCTTGTCTTAACCGTTATAATAATAGAAAATAGGAATTTTACTTTGTTACCTGTAGTCGATATTTAAATGGTTAAGAACTAGGTTTCAAAGCGTTCAGAAATGAAGGTAGGGGAGAAAATGGTCGTACCCATCGAAGGTGAACCAATGCAAATACATAGCTATAAACACAATGGGCACATCCATCGCGTCTGGGAAGAAACAACAGTATTAAAAGGGTCTCAGAATTTAGTGATAGGCGGAAATGACCGGACACTTGTGACAGAATCAGATGGCAGAACATGGATAACTAGAGAGCCAGCGATTTGTTATTTCCACTCTCAATACTGGTTCAACGTAATTGGTATGCTTCGTGAAGATGGCATTCACTATTATTGTAATATTAGTTCACCATTTATTTTCGATGGTGAAGCACTTAAGTATATTGATTATGATTTAGATATTAAAGTGTTTCCAGATATGACCTTTAACTTACTAGACGAAGATGAGTATGAACGTCATCGGCGTGAGATGAATTATCCAGATGTCATTGATAAAATATTAAAAAGAAATGTTGACAAATTAATTCAAATGATACGGCAGCGCAACGGTCCTTTTGCACCTGATTTTATAGACATTTGGTATGAGCGTTATTTAACTTACAGACGTTAGATTATTTCCTCTGTAAAAAGAACCTGTTGTTCAGAGAACAACAGGTTCTATCTGTTTTTGTAACATACCAAAGAGGAGGGGATTGTTTGACCAGTATTCGCAGATACCTTCAATTTGTTAAGCCTTATCGTATTCAGATTATATGGACCATCATCATTGGGATTATAAAATTTTCTATCCCGCTGATTATTCCTATGCTAATCAAGTATGTGGTTGATGATATTATTGGGAATAAGGGACTCGCTCAAGATGAGAAACTTCATAAACTACTGTTAATGATGGGAGTCATGGTTGTTGTATTCGTCTTTTTAAGACCACCGATTGAATATTATCGTCAGTATTTTGCTCAATGGACCTCGAGTAAAATTTTATATGATATTCGTGACCAAATGTACACCCATATTCAAAAGCTTAGCTTCCGCTATTTTTCCAATAACCGTGCTGGAGAAATTATTTCTCGTGTGATCAATGATGTAGAGCAGACTAAGACCTTTGTTACATCAGGATTAATGAATCTTTGGCTTGATATCGCAACGATTGTACTTGCGCTTGTCTTTATGTTTTATATGAATGTGAAATTAACGGTCATTTCCATATTATTATTCCCTCTCTATGCCTTCTCAGTGCGTTACTTTTTTGGAAATCTTCGAACATTAACAAGAACACGTTCTCAAGCCCTTGCCGAAGTACAAAGCTATTTGCATGAGAGAGTTCAGGGAATGTCGGTAATCAAGAGCTTTGCAATTGAAGAGTTTGAGCAAACGCAGTTTGATAAACAAAATAAAAATTTCTTAGAAAAGGCATTAAAGCATACTAGCTGGAACGCTAAGTCTTTTGCAGCTGTAAACACGATTACAGATATCGCCCCGTTAATCGTTATTGGTTACTCAGCCTACTTAGTTATTCAGCATCAATTATCACTTGGAACAATGGTTGCTTTTTTTGCTTATATTGATAGACTCTATAATCCCTTAAGAAGACTTGTGAACTCATCCACTACGATTACTCAATCCTTTGCTTCCATGGACCGGGTGTTTGAATTTCTTGATGAGAAATATGACATCGTCGATGAACCGAATGCTCGGGATTTAGGAGAGGTAAAAGGTGATATTTCATTTGATCATGTTTCCTTTGCATATGAAAATAATGGTGAGTTGGTCTTAAAAGATATCCATTTAGATGTAAAAAAGGGGGAAACAATCGCCCTTGTTGGGATGAGTGGAGGAGGAAAATCAACGTTCGTCAGTCTTATACCCCGATTCTATGATGTAACAAAAGGGAGAATAACCTTGGATGGAGTTGATATTCGGCAATTTAAAGTACAAACCTTAAGAGATAAAATTGGTGTTGTGTTTCAAGATAATATATTGTTTAGTGAATCGGTTAAAAATAATATTTTATTAGGAAATCCTAATGCATCTGAGGAAGAGGTGTACCAGGCAGCCAAAGCGGCAAATGCTCATGATTTTATCCTAAATCTGTCAGATGGATACAACACGAAAGTTGGAGAACGCGGGGTAAAGCTTTCAGGAGGTCAGAAGCAACGTGTGGCTATTGCCAGGGTATTTTTAAAGAATCCCCCTTTATTGATCCTAGATGAAGCTACATCCGCCTTAGACTTAGAAAGCGAGCATCTAATCCAAGAATCTCTGGAGGCTTTAGCAAAGAAAAGGACTACCTTTATTGTTGCCCATCGCTTGTCGACAATTACCCATGCAAATCGGATTGTTCTAATTGAGCATGGACAAATTGTTGAGATTGGGACACATGAGGAACTAATGGCAAAGAAGGGAAATTACTATAAGCTATTCCAAGTCCAACAGCTTGAAAATAAAGAGCAAGCATCAGTATAGGTAAAAAAACATAAATATATAAATAGACCCCGGGCAATTGCTCGGGGTCTTGTTGTTATTCAGATACTTCAACGGATACTTCATTTTGATGATAGATGTGAAAGCTTGTAATGAGAGTATCAAGATGTTCTACCTGTTCTCCGTAGTCTATAATGGTGGCAATAATTTGCATGGAATGATATAAATGCGGATTATCTTGCCCATCATTTTCTCTTACATGCTTTAAATAGAAATCAAATAACTCCTTTTTATTAATGCAATTTGTTTCTTTGACATTAGATGGAGGAGTAGGAATTTTTCCAATAAATCGGAGTAAAACTTGTTCATGATGATAAATTAAACTATCTAACTGGTCTTGGATAGACTGCTTAAAGGTCTCAGGCAGCTGTAGAAGCTCATTTTCAAAGCGATGCAGCCTTTTTAAAGTATCCAGGGCTTTTTTCGCCGTCACATTCAATTGACGATAAATAACTAACTTTCGTGATTTCTCAAGTTTGACTTTCTTAAAATAACTACGTTCTTCTTTATACATTGTATACAATTGCTCCATGGAATGGATGCTTTCTTTAAAAATCTTAATATCCGTTTTGAGCAATTGGTGGTCATAGTCATGTCTGGTACTTAACCGAATCCACTTAATAATCTCCTCCGTAGTCTGAACAATTTTAAAGTAAAGTTTAGTTTCATACCTTGGCGGCATAAAAATAAGATTTACCAAAAAGGCAGAAAACACTCCAATCATAATCGTCGAGAAACGGATCCCAGCAAATTGAATAAAATTACCACTTTGCGTCTCCATGATGGAAATTAAGGTTACGAGTGACAATCCAATGGTATTCTCAAGTTTAAGCTTAAGATTAAGACTAATAACAACGATAGCAGCGAGACCAATAACAATGATGTGATTTCCTAAAAGTAGAACAAAAATGACCGCAAACAATGCTCCGATAATATTTCCTTGAATCTGTTCAATAATAGTCAAATAGGAACGATATATCGTTGGTTGAATCGCAAAGATTGCAGCAATCCCGGCAAAGACAGGGGAGGGTGAATGCAGCACCTGACCTAAGAAAAGGGATAAGGCAATGGCTATTCCCGTTTTTAAAATGCGGGCACCTAACTTCATCTCAACTAATTTCCTTTCAAATGTTCATTTGTCAGTTCAATGAATAACAAATATGTACTATACAATGTTTACTCCATATAATCAAGAGATATTATCATAATTTATATATTTAGTATATATAAAAAAAATGTAAAAAACGCCCACTTTAATCAGCGGACGTTTTTTACATTTTTTAAGCATATAGTTATAATAATCAACTTTGAGAAATGTCCAGCTTCAGCACCCAGCGGCTAATGTCCTTCGTGCTTCTTCCTACGATAAGTCAACATCGAATCGACTCGAGCTCCGTGTTTCCTTTATCTCAGTCGAATCACTCCAGGCCATACGCCGCTAAACGGGTGCTTACGCTTTTCTAATCACTCAGTTGAAACAGATGGATCTGCCTGCTCTTTAACAGGTAGGATTTGCACAAAGTGATTTTCTGGGTTTTCTAATAGTTTTTGAAGATCATTAGCTTCTTCAGATTGCCCATTTTGCGCAAGTAATTCAGTATATTTGCCTAATAATTCGTTAATATCCTTTTTACCATTTTCGTTTAGGTTCACCACAGATACTTTTGCACCTTTTGCAACACGGCGAGTTATAGCATCCTTAGTTAGACCCATCTCAGGCTGGTGTCGAACATATACTACACCACCGGTCATACCTGCACAAATCCATGGACCTGGGTCACCAAGAACAAGACCGCGGCCATTTGTCATATATTCAAAGGCAAAACCTTTAATATTTGCATTTGCACCGACATTTCCAGCCTCTTTTTCTGGGATAGGTTTCTTAAGTGATCCACCAATAATTAAATCTGCTCCAGAAAGACGGATTCCCGCACGTGCATCAGCATTTCCCTGAGCAACAAGGAGACCTTTTTGAGCTCCATATCCGAATCCTTTACCTACTGAACCATTTAAATAACGGCCATTTTTTCCTTTAGATTTGAGGACGTGAATATTACCGCCGAAGGATGTTTTTCCGACACCGTCTTGACCACCACCATTGACAGTAATCTCAATACCTTCAGAGTTATATGCACCTAAGCCGTTACCTGGAATTGAGCCTTCCTTATACTTGAGTTGAACTGGTGTTAATTGCTTATAGGAACCGTCTAATCTGCCGCGTACGCGGTGGCATGATACACGGCTTCCTAATACTCGTTGTTCGGATGTTACACTTAAGAATTCGCGAGATGAATGTAGTTCATCAACACTAGAATCAAGATATTCTGCACCAGCTGCAACTTGCATTTGAACTTCCTCTAATGACTTGGAAGCTTCAACTTTAGCAAATTGGCTAATTTCAAGTGGTTTTAATAGGTATGATAGGTTAAGTTGATCTTCACCTTTAATTTGTTCAAGTAATTCTGAATGCCCTACAGCATCTTGTAAATTTTTAATTCCTAATGATGCAGCAAGTGCTTTTAATTCCGTACCAAAAGCAGTAAATAGATTCATAATTCCTTGAACAGCTAAATCTAATTGTCTAGGAACAAAACGACGAAGACCGTGTTCTTTTGCTTGTGCTTCTGATTCGATTTGAGTTGCAATACCCACGTGGCAAGTGTCCAAATGACAGCCACGGCAAGTTGTACAGCCAATAGAAAGCATTGCTAATGTACCGAAGCCAACCCGGTTAGCACCTAAAAGCATAAGTTTGATTACATCCATTGCACTCTTTACGCCGCCATCTGCCCAAATTTCAACCTTATGGCGAAGTCCGCTTTCTAAAAGGGCGTTATGTGCTGCCTTTACCCCAATTTCAACTGGTAGGCCAACATATTGAAGGGCATGGATTCTCGCAGCGCCTGTACCGCCATCAAATCCGCTTAGTGTAATGATATCTGCACCTGCTTTTGCAATACCAACGGCAATTGTACCAATATTAGGGACGACAGGGACTTTTACTGCAATCTTAGCTTGGTCATTCGCTGTTTTTAATTCCAAAATCATTTGAGCCAAATCTTCAATCGAATAGATATCATGGTTATTGGATGGCGAAATTAAATCAGAACCAAGTGTTGCGTTACGAGCTGCAGCAACCTTTGCAGTAACTTTTGATCCAGGCAAGTGTCCACCTTCACCAGGTTTTGCACCTTGACCAATCTTAATTTCTAATAGATTGGAAGAGTTTAACAGTTCGGCATTTACCCCGAATCGTCCTGAGGCGATTTGTTGTCCTCTTGTCTTTGGATATTTACCAAGCATATCCTTAATTTCGCCGCCTTCACCATTCAAACTCACCATGTTCAAACGATTTGCACCTTCGGCATATGCTCTAAATGCAATTTCGTTCTGTGAGCCAAATGACATCGATGAAATTAAGAAAGGTAAATCATGTTCTCCAACACGAAGCTCGACATCTTCTGGTGATAGGGCTTTATTGCTCTTTTTAAGTTGAACCAGATGGCGAATAGTGGTTGGGTTTTGCTCCTCTTGCTCAGTGATTTTATCGCGATATACACTGTAGTCACCAGTGGAAGCCACCTCACCAATTGCTTTCCAGATGCGTGGGAAGAGGTGGAATGTTTTGCCAACTCTTTCTTTTTCACTCTGGTAATCTGCAGCTCTTTTGATTGCGTCCTGCTTCATGGCTTCAAAATCCATCTTGATTTCACTTGAACCAAAGAAGTTTACAATATTTAATAATTTGGCAACTTCTTCATGTAATCCAATGCTCGAATATAGTCTGCCGTATCCACGCAGCTCGTGAATACCAATGGTAGAAATAACTTTTTCTAAACCTTTTGTTAAGGCACTATATAGGTTTGTTAATGGTTTTGTCATTTCATCTTGAACCGTTAAGAACATGTAATATGGGCTAATTAAATCTGCACCTAAACCAAAAACAGTAATAATATCATGAAGTGAGCGAATCGCAGCAGAGCGTAATACTAAAGAACAATCTCTTCTTAATTCCGCTTTTACTAATGCTTGATCAATAGCTGAAGTAGCTAAATGCGGATCAATCCAGTACGAATCCTCTTGGTGTGCTTTTGCATCATCTAGAATAAGCAAACTTTTACCTGCATGAACGGCTTGAACGGCTTCATTTGCAAGTCTTGCTAATGCGTCGTCCAAATTCTCACTGCCTGCAAAGGTTGTAGAAATGAAAGCAGCTAATTTCTGTTCTTGAAAATGTTGAACTACTTGATCAAAGCTTGGCTGTCCCAATTCCTCTGCACATACGAATCCAGCTTTTCCTTCCAATAATAATGGAGTAGTAAGCTCGATAACAGCATTTGCTTTCTCAGCTGCAAATAACACTGGACGTTTTCCAATAATGACACGGGTAGAGAAGTGCTCAGTTTCACGATCACGGTCAATCGCTGGATTTGTTACAACCGCTACACTTTCTTTAATATAATCAGCGATATTTACACGCTCTGGATTAAGGGCAGCAAGTGGAGCATCGTGCCCTAATGAACGAATAGGCTCGACACCTTTTTCGGCCATTTGCTCAATTAATTGGATATGGTCACGTTCCCAGCCAAAAGCCTTGTATTGTCCATTATGGATTTTATCTGGATAACTCATGGTAATCGTTTTGTTAAATGTAGGAGCCTGCAAACGCGCTCTTGACTCACTGATTGCTAAACGATCATTGTAACGACTGTATACTTCGTTTTGGTAACGGCTATACTCGTAAACTTCTAATGTCTCTCCGTTCCATTTAAAACCAACCTTTTCACCAGGTGCTAATGGTTTAGGATCATTTACATATTCACTTGAAGGAATAATTCCTGGTTCGGAAGAGAATAGATAAGAGCTTTCAGTCTCAAGCATCCATAATGGACGTAAACCTAAAGCATCTACACTAAATACAGCCTCATCACCATGACGAGAAATAATACCTGCTGGTCCTTGAGCAAAATGACCCCATGCTTCACGAAGATACGTATATAGATCTTGAAGATGCTCAGGATATGCTTTGATTTCATTAACGATAGGCGGAAATAACAAATCCATTGTTTCAAATAAAGTGTATCCATCACGGCAGATTAAAGTCTCCATTGTACGACTTAAATCCTGTGAGTCACTTCCATCTTTAACAAGCGGAACACCTATCATTCTTGCTTCGTCACGCAGCTTGGCAATGGTATTAATTTCACCATTATGTCCTAGGACGCTAAAAGGCTGCACACGGAAAAAGCTTGATAGTGTGTTGGTAGAATAACGATTATGACCTAGTGTCATGGTTGAAGCGACAAGCGGACTTGCTAGGTCATGATAGTATCGAGGTAAAATATCTCCAGCACCCATAACTTTATATACCACATGATGTTGACTTAAAGAGGCAACATGCACGTGCTCATTGGTTTCAATATCTATAAGAGCATCAAAGAGATTCTTGCTGAGATCCTGGTCTTTCTTTGCAGATACACAAGCGAATTGCCAAAACACAGGGTTTTCTTGAATGGCAATGGGACCGAGGGCAGATGAATCTGTCACTTCATTAGTTTCAAAAACTAAAGTTAACTCGTATGTTTCTAATTTCTTTTGTAATTCTTGTTTAGTAGATTCCCAGTTAACTTTTTGGCTGATAAACACATGTCCGACGGCAAAATCTTCTTGATCAACAAGGTTTGGATCAAGGTTGGCATCACTTAATTTTTCCTTCCAAAGCTTGATTGGAATATCCATATGGATTCCAACGCCATCGCCTTCGCCATTAATAAAGCCTGCACGATGATTCATCGTCACAAGGGCCTCTATACAGTCAAAAATATTTTTTCTAGTCGGGATTTTGCTTTTTTCAAGACAAGCAACAATTCCACAAGCATCATGTTCTTGCTTATGGAAATCTTTAAACAGGGAAGGGGTCCAGTTTTGTGACATGATTAATGGCTTTATCGGTTAACCGTTAAAGCCGCTTCACCTCCTATGGCTCTATATATTTAATAATCTACTGAATTTAGAAATAGCTTTAACTCTATAATATTAAAAGATGTAAAAAATTTAAAAACAAATAATACCCTAATATTATCACAAGAATTTTCAGAAATCAAATAAATATGCAAAAATTTGGATAAAAAAGCGCGCTGAAAAATATGCAAATCTAGGAAGAAACAGGTTGATGTAACCGTTTTCAGGTGTATTTAAATTAGAAAAAGGGAGTAATTAACTCTCCCTTTTGTGCATGAAAAAATGTATAATTATTCGTTCTTGAGTGAAGAAAATGCATTCCTTACTGCGTGTAATGTGGCTTCAATATCCTCTTCTGTATGTGCAATGGTTAAGAACCATGCTTCATATTTTGAAGGAGCAAGATTAATTCCTTGATGAAGCATCAGTTTGAAAAATTTAGCGAACATTTGCCCATCGGTGTTTTCTGCCTGCTCATAGTTTTCAATCTTTTCATTTGTAAAATAAACGGTAAGGGCCCCTTTCAAACGGTTAATTGTTATTTCAATACCATTTTCCTTAGCGGCTTCTAAGATTCCATCTTCAAGCATTGCTCCTAAACGATCTAAATAATCATATACTCCATCTTGCTTTAGTACTTCTAGGCAGGCAATTCCTGAAAGGATGGAAGCCGGATTCCCAGCCATCGTTCCAGCTTGATAGGCTGCTCCAAGCGGGGCAACTTTATCCATAATTTCTTTACGTCCGCCATAGGCTCCAATTGGAAGACCACCGCCAATAATTTTTCCGAGTGCGGTTAAATCAGGTTGCACTCCTAGTAAATCTTGTGCACCGCCATACATAAAACGGAAGGCTGTAATGACTTCATCATAAATAACCAATGCACCAGCTTCATGGGTCAGGTCATTGACTTGTTGTAAGAAGCCTGGTTTTGGTTCAACAATACCGAAGTTTCCGACGATTGGTTCAACTAATACAGCAGCAATTTGGTCTCCCCATTTTTCTAATGCTTGTTTGAAGGGTTCAATGTCATTGAAAGGAACTGTAATGACTTCTTGGGCAATACTTTTTGGAACTCCAGCAGAATCTGGAGTTCCTAATGTGGATGGGCCTGAACCTGCTGCAACAAGCACAAGGTCTGAATGACCATGATAGCAGCCTGCAAATTTAATAATTTTATCACGTCCTGTATGGGCACGTGCAACACGAATAGTGGACATGACTGCCTCTGTTCCCGAATTAACAAAACGAACTTTATCTAAAGAAGGAATGGCTTCCTTTAACATTTTTGCAAATTTGATTTCATGAGGGGTTGGCGTTCCATAAAGGATCCCTGTTTCCGCAGCGCGTTTAATCGCTTCCGTTATATGTGGGTGAGCATGACCAGTAATGATTGGACCATATGCTGCCAGATAGTCAATATACTGATTGCCGTCAACATCCCAAAAATAAGCACCAAGACCACGTTCCATTACGACTGGAGCACCGCCGCCAACTGCCTTATAAGACCTTGAAGGGCTGTTGACTCCGCCAACGATATGTTCTAATGCTTCATTATGTAATCTTTCAGAATTGGTAAATCGCACAATAGTTCCTCCTTATTTATGTATCTTCTTATTTTAGCACTTTTTTTGTTGACTTCTATCTGTTTTATATTTTTAGAAAATTTGTTGAAATAATGGATAGTTGTTTTATCAAAAGGATTTGGCTAAACTATTTCATTAGGGCAATTCTTCAGGAGGAATAATAATAATGGATCATGCAATTTTAGTTAATAATTTACGAAAAGAGTTTAAAGCCTACTCCAGCCGTACCGGTTTAAAAGGTGCGTTCCGGGATTTGTTTACGCGCAATTATAAAGTAGTCCCTGCGGTTAATGATATTAATTTTTCAGTTAAGCAAGGAGAAATGGTTGGCTATATTGGTGAAAACGGTGCTGGTAAATCGACAACCATTAAAATGCTAACGGGGATTTTAACACCGACATCTGGTGAAATCATGGTAAATGGGATGAATCCACATAAGGAAAGAGAAGAATTTGTACAGACTATTGGAGTGGTTTTTGGACAGCGTTCCCAATTATGGTGGGATATTGCGGTGCAGGAATCATTCCGATTGTTGAAAAAAGTCTATAAAGTTTCGGATGAGCAGTATGACCAGCACATGAACCATGTGATAAGAACATTAGATATTGAACCACTCTTAGACAAGCCCGTTCGCAAGCTATCACTTGGTCAAAGAATGCGATGTGAACTAGCTGCTGCCTTAATTCATAACCCACCACTTCTTTTTTTAGATGAACCGACCATTGGTTTAGATGTTTTAGTAAAGTTGAAAATTCGTGAATTTTTAAAGGAAATAAACGAGAAATACAACACGACTATACTTTTGACTACCCATGATCTTTCAGATATTGAAGCATTATGTGAGCGAGTTATCATGTTAGATGAAGGCAAAGTCATTTATGATGGGGGATTAAGGGAACTGAGAGAAAAATGGGCCGATCAAAAAGAATTACAGTTCCAATTCCTTGAAACAGTTGATATTCCAGCTGTACGAAAAATTACTAACGGACTGCCTGTGGTGTGGAATATGGATGAAAAAGAACACACTTTTACAGCGACAGTAGAGGACCGTGATGAATTAATTTCACAGGTGATTGCAGAAATTGTTGCTGCGTTTAAAATTAAAGATGTAAAAATAAACGAGACTTCGACAGAAGAAATCATTCGAAATATTTATGAAAAGGGTGCTGTGGAAGTTGGATAAATATATAGAAATGATTAGAATCCGATTTCTAATGATGCTTGCATACCGTACTGATTATTATACCGGGATTCTCATCTATAGTATTAATATAGGTGCGTACTATTTTCTTTGGACTGCCATTTATGGAGGAAAAGAACAAATCCAAGGACTTTCTGTCGTTCAGATGACAACCTATGTAGCTGTTTCTTGGATGGCAAGGGCTTTTTATTTTAATAATATTGACCGTGAGATGGCTCAAGAAATAATGGACGGAAAAGTAGCAGTTGAATTAATCAGACCATACAATTATCTGGGAATGAAAACGATGCAGGGTTTGGGGGAAGGGATTTTCAGACTATTTTTCTTTTCAACTCCAGGGCTAATCATTGTTTACTTTGTTTTCCCGATACAGTTTACTTGGGATTTAGGTGTTTGGGGCTTATTTGCCATTTCCATTTTATTAAGTTTTTTCATTAATACAGAGCTAAATTTGTTAACTGGAATAACGACCTTCTTCTTATATAATAATGCCGGATTGATTCGTGCAAAGCGAGTGGTCATCGATTTGTTTTCCGGACTTCTACTGCCAATTAGTTTCTTTCCAGGTTGGGCTCAAACCATAATGGGGTTTTTGCCTTTTCAAGGGATCAGTTATATCCCAAGTATGATTTTTACCAAAGGATTTTCACACGATCAGGCACTGGCAGCCATCGGTCAACAATTCATTTGGGTTTTCGTCTTAATTTTACCGATACAACTGCTTTGGCATATAGCGAAAAAACAGTTGATTATTCAAGGAGGGTAATCTGTGTTTTATTTTTCCATGTTTTTTCAATATATCTCTCAATATTTAAAAACAAGATTTCAATACAGGGCTGATCTTTTTGTGGAGTTTTTCTCGGATTTGCTTTCCCAAGCCATTAATCTTGTATTTATATTAGTTGTATTTGGACATACCCATTTATTGCATGGATGGAATAAGGAAGAAATTATATTTATCTATGGTTTTTTCTTAGTCCCATTTGCGGTTTTTTCAACCTTTTTTAATATTTGGGATTTTAATGAACGCTATATCGTTAAGGGTGAACTGGACCGAATTTTGACAAGGCCTATACATAGTCTATTCCAAATTGTCCTAGAAAGAATTGAACTTGAATCCCTCTTAGGAGCAATAACTGGAATTGCTGTTATGTTTTATGCCGGCAGCAGGCTCCATTTAGACGTTGATTGGTATGATCCGTTTTTGTTTATTCTTTTTGTCTTAGGAGGGGCACTGGTTTATGGCGGTGTCTTTATAATGCTGGCTTGCATAAGCTTTTGGGCCGATGCCAGGACGTCGCTAATGCCGATGATGTATAATATCAGCAATTATGGAAGGTATCCAGTTAATATCTATAATCAATTAATTCGATTTGTTTTAACATGGATTTTACCATTTGCTTTTGTAGGTGTGTACCCAGCAGCTTTCTTTTTAGAAAAACAAGAATGGTACTGGTATTCTTTTTTAACACCTGTTATTGGTGTTGTATTCTTTATTCTCTCGATTATGCTTTGGAATCAAGGTGTAAAAAAATATCGAGGAGCTGGGAATTAATTACCTTTATGAATATTTTAAGTGTGACCGGGCAGCTCCCCGGTTTTTTGATATTTTAATGTCCAAGCCCGCATAGAAATAGAGTAAGTAGCATTTCTAGGGGTGGTTCTTTGTTCTATTTTTTACTGCCAATCGTCATATTTTGTATTTTTATGAGCTTGCGAACATTATTCATTCCGAATACGCTTAAGGGGAAATTTGTCTCGGTTGAGAATTTCTTATATTTAGGAGCTGTCTATCTAACAATCATCATCGGTTTTGGATTAATTTACATTTTGTTTAATCTAATCGGTATGCCTTTGCTGCGTGAAATAAATTATCCTCATAAAAATATTTTCGAAACAAGCTTTTATTTTAGCGCCATGACGCTTTTTTCAGTTGGAAATGGTGATGTTTTGCCACAAGGATTAGGACGGATGGTTGCTGTTATTGAGGCCTTAATTGGCTATACACTGCCGGCTGCTTTTGTAGCTAGAGTAGTGCTGAATAAGGAAAAGTAGTCCCTTTGATATTGTTTAGTTGTGTTATCAAGTCAGATTGGTTACGCTAAGAAGATAACTAATCATTAACTAAGCAAAGGAAGAGGTAAAATGACAGTAGAAGTAGGAAATCTTGCACCTGATTTTGAATTAAAAGCAACGAATGGCGAAAATGTTAGGTTAACAGATTTTAGAGGGAAAAATGTGGTATTGTACTTCTATCCAAAAGATATGACCCCAGGGTGCACCACACAAGCATGTGATTTTCGCGATCTCCATCAAAGCTTTACAGAGTTAGATTGTGTAATCGTTGGAATCAGCCCAGATCCTCAAGACAAGCATGAAAAATTCATTGAAAAATATAGCCTGCCGTTTTTACTTCTAGTTGATGACGAACATAAGGCAGCTGAATTGTATGAAGTTTGGAAACTAAAGAAGAATTTTGGAAAAGAGTATATGGGAATTGAAAGATCAACGTTTGTTATTGATAAAGAAGGTACGTTAGCCAAAGAGTGGCGTAAGGTGAAAGTGCAAGGACATGTGGAACAAGCCTTACAGTATGTAAAAGAGAATTTAGTCTAATGTTAGTCCCCATAATTGCGTGAATATTCCTAGCTTTATTCAAATTGTTTTGGTTAAGAGAGAACAGTTTGGAAATGCTAAATAGGTATTGTAATCAACAGTTTGGGGGTTTTGTTTTGTATTTCTATAAGGAAGATTTAATTAACATGATTGTCCCTGATAAACCGGATCCAGCAGCGGCCAAGGTACTTCAAGAAGCTTTGGGCGGAAGATTCGGGGAAATGCGGACGATGATGCAATTCTTTTTCCAAAGCTCTAACTTCCGCGGAAACCAAAAGCAATATCGTGATTTAATTCGAGGAGTTTTTTTTAGAGGAAATTAGTCATGTTGAACTTGTTCAAACAACAATCAATCAACTCTTAAATGGATCAGGTGAAGAAGCGGTTGGGGCTGGAGGAAGCATGGGTGCTCCACTTGAGGAAGCCGTTAAAGAACACTCTAATCCTCATCACTTTATTATGGGAGCACAAAGCTCGCTTCCAGTGGATGCGGGAGGTAATCCTTGGACTGGAAGCTATGTTTACAGTCACGGAAACTTAGTTAGCGATTTATTGGACAATCTAGTGCTGGAATCAACAGGTGTCCTGCAAAAGTCACGTATTTATGAGATGAGTTCTAATAAGACCTTTAGAGAAACATTAGCGTTCTTGATTGTCAGAGATAACGCGCACCAAAATGCTTTTGCAAAGGCGTTAGAAACATTAGGAGTCAATTGGGGAAAACTTTTTCCTGTTCCGAATTACGATATCAATAAGTATCCAGAATGTCGTAAATACGTTGAAATGGGCTTCCATAATGCCCAATTTAATTTTAGATTGGATGAAACCCTTATTGGACAAATCTTTCAGGGACAATCTCCGAGTAGAAATGATGGCACACTTCAAGTTATTCCACCACCAGAAGGATATCCAGTTCCGGTACTTCCAGAAATGCCAAATGAACATAGTCCAGGATTATATGATTTAAATAATTAAACACATTAAAGAGGATGAATACATGTATTATGTGTTCATCCTTTTTGATTGATTACAATTATATTTCAATAATAATAGGGAGGATCATTGGTTTTCGTTTTGTTTGATTAAATAAGTATTGTCCGACTGATTTTTTAATACTTTGCTTAATTACATTCCATTGACGGATATTATCTGCCTGCATGTCATTAACAGTCTTTTTGACCAGTCGATTTACCTCTTTTAACAGTTCATCAGAGTCTCTTGCATAAACAAACCCTCGCGTAATGGTATCAGGCCCCGAAATAATCTTTCTATCTCCTTTACTAATAGTAATTACAACGACAAGCATTCCATCTTCAGAAAGTTGTTTTCTGTCACGTAATACAATGTCTCCAACATCGCCAACACCGATTCCATCTACATATGTATCCCCAGCAGGAATGGATCGGGTCTGGCGAGCTTCACCATGCCGTACATCCACGACGTCTCCATTTTTAATGATAAATGTATGCCCTTTTTCTACGCCAACTGATTCCGCTAACATTCGGTGATGGTGAAGCATGCGATGTTCACCATGGATAGGAATAAAATAAGTGGGTTTCATTAATGTCAGCATGAGTTTTAGGTCTTCCTGATAGCCGTGGCCGGAAACATGCATGCCTGTTGTACTCCCAGAACCGTAAATAACTTTAGCTCCTAGTTGAAATAAATTGTCGATAATCCGCGAAACATCCTTTTCATTTCCAGGGATTGGAGATGCGGCTAGAATTACAGTATCTCCTGGATAAATAGCGACATCACGGTAGTTTCCACTTGCTAATCGTGATAGAGCAGCCATTGGTTCGCCTTGACTTCCAGTACAGAGAATGGCTACCTTATCAGTAGGCATTTTATCAACATCAGCTGCTTCGATTAACATACCTTCAGGAATATTTAAATACCCTCTTTCGATAGCTACATTGACCACATTGACCATACTGCGACCGAGTAATGCTAACTTCCGATTTGTCCTTATAGCGGACTCAACTACCTGTTGAACCCGATTAACATTTGATGCGAAGGTAGAAATGAAAATTTTCCCTCTAGCCTTAATAAAGGCTTCATCCATATGAGCACCGACCATTTGCTCGGAAGGCGTTAGTCCTTTCCGCTCAGCATTGGTGCTTTCTGATACTAAAACTAGAACTCCTTGTTGTCCAATTTCCGCCATTTTATGTATATCTGAATATTGGTTATTAGCAGGTGTTAAATCAAATTTAAAATCACCTGTATGGACTACATTTCCTTCAGGAGTATGAAAGACAATTCCAAGACAGTCAGGAATACTGTGACTTACTTTAAAGAAGGTTATCTGTACGTGACCAAAATCCAACTTTGAATTAGAGTCTATTGTGATAAGCTTGGAGTCTCCTTTTAGTCTGTGCTCATCAATTTTTAATTCGATTAGCCCTAATGTAAATTGTGTAGCATAAATCGGTACATTTAATTTTCTTAAAAAGTAGGGAATGCCGCCAATATGGTCTTCATGACCATGTGTCACAATCATCGCTTTGATTTTGTCCCGATTGTCCTCTAGATAAGTAATATCAGGGATGATTAAATCTATTCCTAGTAAGCTTTCATCAGGGAACTTCCCACCGCAGTCAATAATAAAAATATCTTCTTCATACTGGACAACATACATATTTTTGCCGATTTCATTTATACCGCCAAGAGCGAATATGGATAAGGCGCTTTCAGTCATGATTTTTATTTCCTCCTCCAATCCTAAATACGTTTATTATTCCTAGTCTGGAGCACTTTAATGCAGGAGAAAGTCGTCTATTCTAAATGTCTTTTCAAGGGTGGATATTACATACTTTTTTCAGCCTATTTTATCAAGTAAAGGCATTTGTCCAATGCAAGAAACGTTAAATTGAATATCATTCTATTAGGGCATACCTCCTCAGATAAATTTTTTGGGTCCATAGCGACCCTTTTTTTATGTGAAAAACAATATTATGATTACAACTTTTCGAAATATAAATATAAGTGTAAGATGAAGAAAATAGTGCTTTGTTAATACTGGTATGGAGGGGGATTCAAGTGAAAATCTATACAAAAACTGGTGATAAAGGGACGACTTCTTTGATATATGGACAAAGAGTAGCGAAAGATGACATGAAAGTTGAGGCATACGGAACTTGCGATGAAGCAAACTCTGCGATTGGTCTTGCTTTAAGTTACTTGAAAAATGAAAATTTTCAAGGGAAAGCAATAATTGAAAATGAATATCATAAAATACAAACAAACCTTTTTCACGTTGGTGCCGAATTAGCTACACCAAAAGGTAAAGAAGTAAAGTGGAAACTTACTCCTTCCGATATTGAACAATTAGAAAAACAGATTGATGAATGGGATTCATTACTGCCGGGACTAACCAATTTTATTCTGCCAGGAGGGCATCCTGCAGGTGCTGCCTTCCATTTAGCAAGAACCATCGTACGCCGAGCTGAACGATGTGCTGTTTCATTAGGTGATGATGTAAATCCGCTTGTCCTAGCCTATTTAAACCGACTTTCAGATCTCTTGTTTGTTTCAGCAAGATATGTAAATAATAAATTAGGACAAAAAGAACAAACATTACATGGTAATAGTTAGTAACAAATAGTAATTATTAGATTACAATGTTGACAAAAGTACAAAAGACCTAGTAAAATTAATTATAACAATTATAATCTAATAATATTTTTTAGGAAGAAGGTGCATGACGATGAATCATTTAAAAGAAGCGTTGGATACCTTGAAAGAAACAGGTGTGCGAATTACTCCGCAACGTCATGCGATACTTGAATATTTAATAAACTCGATGTCACATCCTACTGCAGATGAAATTTATAAAGCGCTTGAAGGAAAATTCCCTAATATGAGTGTGGCAACAGTTTACAATAATCTAAGAGTATTTCGTGAAGTTGGACTTGTTAAGGAATTAACCTATGGGGACGCATCCGCTCGTTTTGATTTTGTAACCTCACATCATTACCATGTTATTTGTGAAAACTGTGGAAAAATCGTTGATTTTCATTATCCTGGTCTAGATGAAGTCGAGCATCTAGCTTCGCATGTAACTGGTTTTAAAGTTCAAAATCACCGTATGGAGATTTATGGTTCTTGTCCTGAGTGTGCTAGTAAGGAAGTACATTGATGATAACGAAAAAAGAGGATGACTTTAGCTTTATGGTTATTAAACCATAGGCTTGGGTCATCCTCTTTTTATTTACTTTACTTATGATGATTATAATCTTCATTGAATTGTTTTCCCTCGAGGTTAGGATCTAATGTTAATGGTTCACGACAATACATGCACATATCTACCCGCCCAAGCATTTTAGTAGGTTTTCCGCAGTTTGGACACATAACTTGAATAGTTTTCGTGGAAAGCATACCAATCCAGAAATAAACAATTGTACTTGCGATAATAAAAATGAGACCTAAGAGCATAAAGATGGTCATAATAACTGGTGATGTACGAAAATAAATCCCGACATACATAACAATAAATCCAATGAAGATTAAGGATAACGCAAAGGTGCGGATTTTATTGATTTTACTCGAATATTTTGCCATGTTTCTCCCTCCTAGACAAACTATACCATATTTATTTTCGAAGAAAAAATACAAAGAATGTCGAAAATTGTCTTATGTAAAAGAAGGAAATTAAGTGCCACTGTCGAAAATATAATGCTACCTAAATAAAATGGAGGAATGATGAATGGAAGACATCCTTCGGCCTATTTATCAAGAGAGGGCGAGTCAATCCAATACACTTGGAGTTTTGTTGGTTGAAAAAAAACATAAATCGGGTCATATTACTGATACATTTGATGTCATATTGTTGATAGTTGTAAAAGAAGCAGATCAGCCATTATTTATTAAACATTATACTTATGATGATGGGAAAAAGGCTGCTTTGCATATCGTAACAGAATCCCAACTACAGGAATGGCTCTTATTAGGAACAAATAGAAAAATATTTGAATGGCTCCATGAAGCAAAAATTCTATTTGATCGTAATGAATTCGTCATAAACTTAAAAACTGAGCTTCGAGATTTTCCGTTTAATGGACGAAAAATCAAAATGGGATTGGAATTTGCTAAATTAATTCGTCGGTATGTAGATGGTAAAGCGTTATTTGAGAGTGGTCAATTTCTAGATGCTTATAACCATGTTGTTCATTCTCTACATCATCTAGCCCGATTAGCTATAATAGAAAATGGTCTACATCCTGAACTTACGGTTTGGCAACAAGTAAAACAAATTGAGCCGGAAATTTATAAATTATATGTAGAACTAGTGAATAGTGAAGAAACATTAGAAAAGAGATTGGAGCTTTTGTTTCTAGCAAGTGAGTTTATGATTCATTCTAGAACAGTTATTGGTGCGGCTCATTTATTAGAAGTGTTAGGGAGAAAGGAAAAGTGGTTATTTAATGAAATTATGACTGATAATGAATTGATTCCTTACTCTGTGGATCTTGCTGTACTTATTGAATACTTAATAGAAAAACATCTTATAGAGGTAGTAAATGTAGAGACCAAAGGACATGGTGTGTTTCATCGATGTTATCGTATTGCATAATTTCTTCAAAAAGATGAAAAAAGGTATTGACCTTTATAGAAATACTTGATATATTAATAACCGTCGCTGCGAACATTCATTAAAAAATTCGTAAGTGACGGTTCAATGCTTTTTTGAAAAAAAGTGTTGACAACAGAAGTTAAGATATGTTAAATTAATAAAGTCGCTTGAAAGTGACGATGAATTGTTCTTTGAAAACTAAACAAACAAAAACGTCAACAAACAATAATATTCATTTCTTATGAAATGAAGCCAACGTAACAAAATGAGCTAATCAACTTTCTTGGAGAGTTTGATCCTGGCTCAGGACGAACGCTGGCGGCGTGCCTAATACATGCAAGTCGAGCGAATCAATAGGAGCTTGCTCCTGTTGGTTAGCGGCGGACGGGTGAGTAACACGTGGGCAACCTGCCTGTAAGACTGGGATAACACCGGGAAACCGGTGCTAATACCGGATAATTCATTCCCTCTCATGAGGGAATGTTGAAAGTCGGTTTCGGCTGACACTTACAGATGGGCCCGCGGCGCATTAGCTAGTTGGTGAGGTAACGGCTCACCAAGGCGACGATGCGTAGCCGACCTGAGAGGGTGATCGGCCACACTGGGACTGAGACACGGCCCAGACTCCTACGGGAGGCAGCAGTA